>JBAQOL010000008.1:0-56173 GCA_049304775.1 Ferribacterium limneticum | reverse complement strand
AGGCCTGTGTTGATTACGAGATTGATAACGGCGCAGGAGGGTCCCCCGCTGGCGTGTTCGACATCTATGCCCGTGCGCGCATTTACTATGACGATGCAACAAACGAATTCACGACGCATGGTGATGTAGCTCAACTAGCCTCGACGGATTACCCGTCAATTCAGGCTGCTGAATTGGGCCGTCTTATCTGCCCACGACTGGCGCAGAAAGCAGCAATGGGGTCGGTTCACATGACGGCATCGACAGTTTTACAGGTGCTTATCGTTGGTAACGCTCTCGGGTCGTTCCGCCTGCGACTGAAAAATCCGCAGTGGCTGAAAGTGGCATAAAAATCTAAGCCTCTCTGCACCGTGATTCGAAAGCCACCTCCGGGTGGCTTTCTCCTTTCCGGGAGTATGCCTCCTCCATACACCCGCCGTTTCTTCCCCGCGCGCGCACGGTCCAGCAACATGCCGTCATGACTTGCAACCAGGCCGCGCCCCATGATCGTCTCCGCCCCTAGCCCGACCCCTGCCGAAACCGACATCAACATCGGCTCATTCTGGCCGGCGATCAGCCCTGCCGAGATCCGCGAAGCCCAGCGCCTCGACAACACCATCACCCCGGCCCGCCTGCGCCCCGCCCTCATCGAATCCGCCTCGACCACCATCGAAGCCCTCGCCGCCTGGAAAATCACCCAGATCGAACTCGGCTACACCACGCTAGCCGCCGTCCCCTCCGACGAAATCGACGGCGCCACCATCATCGAGCACCGCTTCAAGCGCGCCGTCGGCTCCCTCGCCAAAGCCCTGCTCATGGAGCGCTACCGCGATTTCGACGCCACCGCCAAAGGCGACAAACGCGCCGACGCCCTCACCGACCCCATCGACGACTGCCGCCGCGACCACCTCAACGCCCTCGCCGACATCACCGGCCGCCCCCGCTGCACCATCGAGCTCATCTGATGCAAGTCCGTGCCCACCAGGGCGACACCCTCGACGACCTCTGCCACCGCCACCTCGGCAATAGCGCCCAGGTAGAAGCCGCGCTCGAACTCAATCCCGGCCTCGCCGCCATCGGCCCCATCCTCCCCGGCGGCCATCTCGTCACCCTGCCCGAAGACACCGCCGCGCCCGCGCCCCAAAAACTCATCCAACTCTGGGACTAGACCCGCCATGTCCGAACCGACCACCCCCCTCCTCGCCACCGGCGGCCTCACCCTGTTCGGATTCGCCACCGGGCTGCACCCCATGCTCCTCGCCGCTGGCTTCCTTGGCTGCTGGTGGTACAACACCTACATTCCAGAGCTCCCCCTCGGCCAGCGCATCACCTCCGGCATCATCGCCGCCCTGGTCTCCGCCTGGACCACCCCGCCCGTCATCATCTGGCTGACCAGCCTGTCCTTGTGGCCGCAGTCGGTACCAGCCCTGATCGCCGGATTCCCCTGCGCCGTGCTTGTCGGATTCCTGACCCACAAGGTCATCGGCCCGCAGCTGCTGCGTATCGCCCAGAAGAAAGCAGAGGACATCGCATGACCACGCCCCTTGCCAGCATCCTGCTCAATCTCGCCTCGATCGCCTGCGCCGCCATCATCCTCGCCCGCGCCGAGTCGGCGACGGCCAAGATGGGCAGCGGCACAAAAACGCTCATTCGCTACGCCATGCTGCTCCTCGCTGGCGGCGCCATCACCATCATCCTGACCATCCTGTCCGGTAACAGCGTCGATTTTTCCACCCTCCTCCTGCTCGCCGGCATCGCCCTGCTCCTCATCTGCGAACGCCGCCTGCGCTACCTCATCACCCGCCCTGGAGACCGCCATGCATAACGGAGACACCGGCGCCGCCGTCGCCACCCTGCAACGCCAGCTCAACGACGCCGGCTTCAAGCTCACCGTCGACGGCTGGTTCGGACTATCAACCGAGCAAGCCCTCGCCGCCTTCCAGCGCCGCGCCAGCCTCGTCGCCGACGGCATCGCCGGCCCCAAGACACTCGCCGCCCTCGCCAGCCGTAACCGCGACACCCGCCTCCTCTCCGAATACGACCTCGAAGCCGCCGCCGTCCGCCTCGGCGTCGAAGTCGCCGCCATCAAGGCCGTCAACATCGTCGAAAGCCGCGGCCATGGCTTCGTCGACAACGGCAAACCCGCCATCCTCTACGAACGCCACGTCGCCCACCGCCTGCTCTCCGAAACCAGCCCCGTCGACGCCAACCGCGCCGCCCGCCGCTACCCCAACCTTATCAACCCGGCCCGTGGTGGATACAGCGGCGGCAGCGCCGAATGGTCCCGTCTGACCACAGCCCGCCAGATCATGACCCCGGCCATCGCCGACGCCTCCTGCAGCTGGGGCCAGTACCAGATCATGGGCTACCACTGGCAACGCCTCGGCTACGCCAGCATCGAACAATTCGTCGCCGCCATGCACCGCAGCGAAGCCGACCATCTCGACGCCTTCTGCCGCTACATCGAAGCCGACCCCGCCATCCACAAGGCGCTCAAAGCCAAAAAATGGGCCACCTTCGCCAGCCTCTACAACGGCCCGGCCTACAAAGAAAACCTCTACGACGTCAAACTCGCCCGCGCCTTCGACCGCTTCATCCCTCCCGAACAGGCCGCCGCATGAAACCCCTCCTCCGCGACGAACTCATCGCCCTCCTCCTCGACGACCAGCAAAATCACCCGGCCGACAACTGGCCCATCGAGATCCGCGACCGCTGGGTCGTCAGCCCGCCGCAAGTCCTCAAGCGCTGCGACATCGACCGCGTCATCATCCTGCGCGGCGAACCCCCCATCACCCTCGTGCACCCCAACTACCGAGGCTGACATGCTCCTCCCGCCAACCATCCTCGGCATCAACACCACCGTCCTCAAATGGACGGTCATCGCCGCCCTCGTCGCCGCTGCCGTCCTCGCCACCTACCGCCACGGCCGCCACGTCGCCGAAGGCGAAGTCGCCGCCGCCCAGCTCGACATCGCCATCGCCTACGCCGGACAGATCGTCGAAAACATCGACAAGGCCGACGCCCTCGCCGCCCAGAACGACGCCCTGCGCGCCGCCCAGGCCCCGAAAGACCGCACAATCATCAAAGAGGTCACCCGCTATGAATTCCTCGAACCGCCTGGCAATCGCTGCACTCTGCCTGGCACTTGGCGCCTGCTCCACGATGCCGCTGCCACCGGCCAGCCCCCCGCCACCGAAGCCGGACCCCTGGCTACTGGAAGCGCCGACCCCGTTGAAGACACTACCGCCCTCCAGACGCTTGCCGACAACTACATCGCCTGCCGCGACACCGCCGCCAAACTAGAAGCCTGGAAGCGCCGCTACCACGCAATCGAGGCCGCCCATGAAAAAACCGACTGAACTGCGCGCCCACCTAACCCAGTGGGTACCCGACCTCGCCGCCAACCCCGACAAGCTGCACATCTTCATCGAGCGCGGTGCCATCGCCACCAAACTCGGCGCCGGCCTCGGCTACCAGTACGCCTACACCGTACAGATCATCATCACCGACTTCGCCGAACCCGCCGACGTCATCATCGTCCCCCTGCTCGTCTGGCTGCAGACCAACCAGCCCGACCTCCTGCAAGACCCCGTCCGTCGCGACAAGGCCATCGCCTTCGAAGCCGAAATCATCGACCACACCACCATCGACATCGCCCTCACCCTCGACCTCACCGAACGCGTCCTCGTCAGCGCAGTCCTCGGCGGCTACCAATGCACACACCTCGGCGAACCACAACTCCCTGACCACACCGGCACCATCCCATGGGAGTCCTTCCTCAAGGGCGAACTGATCGCCGCCAGCAATGGCTGACATCGACGCTCTCGAAGCCTTCGCCGCCGACCTCATCGCCGGACTCGACCCCAAGTCACGTCGCGAACTCGCCCTGCGCATCGCCAAAGAACTCCGCCCGCGCAATCAGAAACGCATCGCCGCCCAGACCAACCCCGACGGCACCCCGTTCGAGCCACGCAAACCTCAACTGCGCCACAAGGCCGGCAAGATCAGGCGCCTGATGTTCAGCAAGCTGCGCACCGCCAAATACCTCAAGGCCACCGCCACCGAAAACGAAGCCATCGTCGGCTTCACCCGCGAGGTATCGCGCATCGCCCTCGTCCATCACCACGGCCTGCGCGACCGCGTCAACAAAAAGACCGGCCTCGAAGCCAAGTATCCCGAGCGCCAGCTCCTAGGCATACCCGCCGACGACGAAGCCCTGATCGCCGAAATCGTCACCGCCCATTTAGCCGACCGGCTGTAACCGCCGCCCCTACACCCGCCCGCTCGCCCCGCGCGCGCAAAGCCCCGGCATCATCGGCCCCATGGACCTGATCGAACTCTCCCGCCGGCTCGAAAACCTCATCCGCATCGGCACAATCCACAGCATCGACCACGCTGCGGTGCGCGTTCGCGTCCAGATCGGCAATATCGAAACAGAATGGCTCCCCTGGCTTGAACACCGCGCCGGCCAAACCACCACCTGGGACCCGCCCACCGTCGGCGAACAAGTCACCATCCTCTCCCCGAGCGGCGAACTCGCCGGCGGCATCGTCCTCCGCGGCCTCAACAGCACTTCCATTCAGCCGCCCAGCCACAGCCCCGACACCCACGTCATCCGCTTCCCCGACGGCGCCGTCATCAGCTACGACCACGCCGCCAGCCACCTCGACGCCAGCGGCATCCAGACCGCCCGCATCGAAGCCGCCGTCAGCATCACCCTCGACACGCCCATGACCCACATCACCGGTCAATGCGTCATCGACGACCTGCTCACCTACCACAACGGCCTCGCCGGCTACGGCGGCACCGAAGGCAACAATAGCGTCATCACCGGCGACATCCGCCACCTCAACGGCCTGCACGAACAAACCAACGTCACCCAGGTCGGCACCGGCGGCGAGATCACCAGCAACGGCAAGACCCTGCACACGCACCACCACGACTTCTCTGGTACCGGCAGCGTTGGAGACCCAACATGACCGGCATGTCCCGCGACACCGGCCAGGCGCTCGACGAAGCCGCCCACATCAGCCAGTCCATCCGCGACATCCTGACCACCCCGGTCGGCTCCCGCCTCATGCGCCGAACATACGGCTCGCTGCTCCCCGAACTCATCGACCAGCCCGCCAACCCCGCCAATCGCCTGCGCCTCATGGCCGCCAGCGTCATGGCCATCATCCAGTGGGAACCGCGCGTCACCATCAGCAACGTCAGCCTGCAACTCGCCATGGACGGCACCGCCACCATTGATCTCACCGCCACCCGGCGCGGCGGCCAGCGCAGCGGCAACCGCCTCAATATCTCGGTACCCATCCAGTGACCATCGATCTCGCCAGCCTCGCCGCCCCGGAAGTCGTCGAAACCATCGTCTTCGAAACCATCGTCCAGCAGATCAAGGACGACCTCGTCGCCCGCCTGCCCGATCTCGCCGACGTCATCGACCTCGAATCCGAACCCATCGTCAAGCTCATCGAAGCCTTCGCCTACCGAGAACTGCTCACCCGCGCCCGCTACAACGATGAAGCCCGCGCCCTGCTCCTCCCCTTCGCCACCGGCGCCGACCTCGACCACATCGGCGCCACCTACTACCAGGAACCCCGCCTCATCGTCACCCCGGCCGACAACAGCACCATCCCGCCCACCCCGGCCGTCATGGAAAGCGACAGCGACTACCGCAACCGCCTCGCCTTGAAGCCCGAAAGCTGGTCTGTCGCCGGCCCGCGCGACGCCTTCAAGTTCCACGCCATCAGCGCCGACGGCCAGATCAAGGACGCCAGCGTCACCAGCCCCGAAGGCGGCACCACCGAAGTCTTCATCCTCACCCGCACCGGCAACGGCCTGCCCACCGCTCCGCAGATCGCCACCGTCCTCGCCGCCCTCAATGGCGAAACCGTCCGCCCACTCTCCGAAGCCGTCATCGTCACCGCCCCGACCATCGTCGACTACACCCTTGAGCTGTCGCTCACCCTCTTCCCCGGCCCCAGCACCGAGCTCGTCACCAGCGCCGTGCAAACCGCCCTCGACGCCTTCGCCGCCAACAGCCACCGCCTCGGCACCGACATCATCCGCAGCGCCATCGACGCCGCCGCCCACGTCGCCGGTGTCAAAAAGGTTGTCATCACCGCCCCGGCCGCCGACATCGTCTGCACCGCCGGGCAAGCCCCCTACTGCACCGCCATCACCGTCGCCATCGCCGGCATCGAATCCTGACCATGGCCGACACCGATCTCCTGCCGCCATCCAGCACCCCGCTCGAACGCGCCATCGACCGCACAGCTGGCGCCCGCTTCGCCGCCCTGCCCGCCGTCGTCGCCAGCCTGTGGAACGCCCAGACCTGCCCGCCGGCCATCCTCCCCTGGCTCGCCTGGGCCATGTCCGTCGACGAATGGAACGAACAGTGGGGCGTCGACAAAAAGCGCGCCGTCATCGCCGAATCTCGCCTCATCCACCAGCAAAAAGGCACCGTCGCCGCCATCCGCCGCGCCCTCACCGCCATCGGACAGCCCGACGCAACGGTCATCGAGCGCGGCAACTACATCCGCCACAACGGCCTCTACCTGCGCGACGGAACCCACAATCGCCAGGGCGCCGGCGGCTGGCCAACCTACCGGGTCATCCTCACACAGCCCGTCACCATCGACATGGCGCAGCAGATCAAGCGCCTGCTCGCCTCCGTGCAGCGCAACTGCATAACCCTCACCGCCATCGACTACAAGCAGGCTGCCGTGCGCCACAACGGCGCGGCCATCCGTGATGGGGCCTACACCCGCGGCGTCGTCGATACATCGCTCACCTAGGAGAAAGCATGGCCAACCTACCAGAAACCCCCGTCTGGGAAACCGGCATCTACCAGCTGGAAGAAACCGACCCTGTCCAGGGCGGCCCCAATGGCATCGATAACCAGCAAGGAAAGCAGCTCGCCAACCGAACCGCCTGGCTCAAATCGCAAGTTGAGACGCTGGGCACGGGCAAGCAGCCGCTCGACGCTACCCTCACCGCCCTCGCCGCGCTCAACGGCGTCGCCGATCGCATCGCCTACTTCACCGGGGGCAATACACTCGCCCTGACGCCCTTGACGGCCTTCATCCGCACCCTGCTCGACGACGGCGACGCCAGCGCCGCCCGCTCGACGCTGGGCGCCATTTCGCAAACCCAGCTCGACGCCGCCATCTCGGCGCTCGTCAACAGCTCGCCCGCCACGCTCGACACGCTGAACGAACTCGCCGCCGCGCTAGGCAACGACGCCAACTTCGCGACCACGGTCACCAATGCGCTGGCCGCCAAAGCGCCGATCGCCTCGCCAGTCTTCACGGGCGACCCCAAGGTGCCGACGCCGGCGCAGTTTGATAACGATACTTCGGTGGCGACGACCGAGTTTGTGCAGCGGGCGCTGGGGAATTTTCAAGGCTTCCGCGAGCCTTCGGTCAATACGACTCTTGATGCTTCCGATGTTGGCAAGGTCATCACGGTCAATAACACCACGATCACGCTAACGCTTCCCGATGCGGATAACTTGGCGACGGGATCTGCAATCGCAATTTGCAACGTGTCGCCGCAAGGCGGGGCGATTGTTACCGTGCAAAGGCAGGGCGCGGATCAACTTTGGGTTGGCGCTGGACAGGGCCTTACCAGCTTCACTCTTGCGCCAAACGAATCTGTTACTTTGGTTCGGCAGACAGCAAACGCATGGAAGCAAGTAAGCGGTCAGGTTGGCTTCGGTTCCTCCCTCTCCGCCAACGGCTACCAGAAGCTGCCGAGCGGGCTGATTATCCAATGGGGGTCAGTAAACGGAACAACCACTGGGTTAAGTGGGCTTGAGCCAGTAACATTTCCAATTACCTTTCCTACTGCGGTTGTGGCAATCACAGCGTTGGATATGGCTTCCTCCGCTGGAACTTTGAATTCGTTAGGGTACGAGTCGAAAACCACTTCAGGTTTCAATATTCACTGGCGCAACGACGGGCAATCATCCGCTTCTTTGGGTCAAGCAAACTGGATCGCCCTCGGCTATTAAGGAGCAAAAATGTTCTATTCCAAATCAACAGGCGGTTTCTACGACCGCGCAATCCACGGCGACAACATCCCGGCTGATGCGGCCGAAATCTCAACCGAGATGCACACCGAGCTGATCGAAGGCCAGTCCAAAGGCAAGCGCATCGTCGCTGACGCGAGCGGTTTCCCCGTGTTGCAAGATCCGCCGCCACCCACCGAAGCCGAACTCGTCGCCCAGTACGAATCCGCCCTCGACGCTCACCTCGACGCCGTCGCCCAGTCCTACCGCTACGCCGACCGCACCCGCCTTTCCCTGCGTGCGGGCTACCCCAACCAGCACCAGGCGCTCGCTACCGCCTTCGGCACCTGGATGGACACCTGCAACGACATCGCCAAGCAGCGCTACCAGGAAGTCAAGGCCGGCACCGCCACCTTGCCGACGATGGATGAATTCCTTGCCCTGCTCCCCGCCTTCGTCGCCCCGCAGCCGTAAGCGAAACCCCTACACCCACCACCGCGTGACCCGCGCGCGCGTGGTGGGCACCATGGGCAGGCACATCCACCAGGAGCCCGCCCATGCCCACCGATTACCACCACGGCGTCCGCGTCGTCGAACTCTCCGACGGCCGCCGTCCCATCCGCACCATCGAAACCGCCGTCATCGGCCTCGTCGCCACTTCATCCGACGCCGACGCTGCCTTCTTCCCGCTCGACACCCCGGTCCTCGTTACCGACATCCTCGGCGCCATTGGCAAGGCCGGCACCACCGGCACCCTGGCCAAGTCGCTCGACGCCATCGCTGACCACGGTGGCGCCATGGTCGTCGTCGTCCGCGTTGCCCCCGGCGTCGATGAAGCCGCCACCAACACCGCCCTGATCGGCACCGTCACCGCCGGCGGCCAATATACCGGCATGAAAGCCCTGCTCGCCGCCCAGGCCAAGCTCGGCGTCAAACCGCGCATCCTTGGCATCCCCGATCTCGACACCCTGCCCGTCGCCACCGAACTGGCACTGCTGGCCAAGCAACTGCGCGCCTTCGCCTACGTCAGCGCCCACGGCTGCGCCACCAAGGAAGCCGCCGTCGCCTACCGCGACAACTTCGGCGACCGTGAAGTCATGGTCATCTGGCCCGACTTCATCGGCTGGGACACCGTCACCAGCGCCAACGCCACCTTCTCCGCCGTCGCCCGCGCCCTCGGCCTGCGCGCCAAGCTCGACGAAGAACAAGGCTGGCACAAGACCCTCTCCAACATCGAAGTCAGCGGCGTCACCGGCATCAGCAAGGATGTCTTCTTCGACCTTCAGGACCCCGCCACCGACGCCGGCTACCTCAACAGCAACGAAGTCACCACCCTGATCCGCCGCGAAGGCTACCGCTTCTGGGGCTCGCGCACCTGCAGCGCCGACCCGCTCTTCGCCTTCGAAAACTACACCCGAACTGCCCAGGTCCTCGCCGACACCATCGCCGAAGCCCATATGCCGTTCGTCGACAAGCCGATGAACCCGACCCTCGTCAAAGACATCATCGAAGGCGTCAACGCCAAGGGCCGCGAACTCGTCGCCCTCGGCTACCTGATCGGCTTCAACTGCTGGTACGACCCCACGGTCAACGACGAAGTCACCCTCAAGGACGGCAAGCTCTACCTCGACTACGACTACACCCCGGTCCCCCCGCTCGAAAACCTCATGTTCCGCCAGCGCATCACCGATCGCTACCTGGCCGACTTCGCCGCCCGCATCGGCGCCTGATAGGAGCACACCATGGCACTCCCCAACCAGCTCAAGAACCTCAACGTCTACGCCGACGGCAACAGCCTCATGGGCGTCATCGAAGAAGTCGCCCTGCCCAAGCTCGCCCGCAAGATGGAAGCCTTCCAGGGCGGCGGCATGGTCGCCCCGGTCGACGTCGATCTCGGCCTCGAAAAGCTCGAACTCGGTCTCACCTGCGGCGGCGGCTACGTCCTCGAAATCATCAAGCAGTTCGGCCTCGGCAAAGCCAACGGCGCATTGATCCGCTACGCCGGCGCCTACCAGCGCGACGACACCGGCGACGTCGCCTCGGTCGAAATCGTCACCCGCGGCCGCTACAGCGAAATCGACTTCGGCACCGCCAAAGTCGGCGACAAGAGCACCGTCAAGTCGAATGTCAGCCTGAGCTACTACAAGCTCGTCATCGACGGCACCGTCCTCATCGAAGTCGACGCCCTGGCCTTCATCTACATCGTCAACGGCGTCGACATGCTCGACAAGCAACGCAAGGCCATCGGCCTGGCATAACGCATACACCCCCGAGAGAACGGCCCTGCCAGACGGCTGCTGCAGGGCGGAAGGAGAGTAAGGGCGCCGCCGTTCATGAGGCGCCCTTGTGCTGGACCAAGGAGAAACCATGAAACCGACCACCATCACCCTCGAATCCCCCGTCGTTCGAGGCGACAACAAGATCACCGAAATCACCCTGCACAGCCCGAACGCCGGCATGCTGCGCGGCGTCAGCATGCGTGCCGTGCTCGACATGGAAGTCGACGCCATCGCCAAGATCATCCCGCGCATCAGCGACCCCAAGCTGACCGAATCCGAAACCGCCAGCCTCGACCTCCCCGACTTCCTGAAAGCGGGGGCCGCCATCGCCGGTTTTTTCTTGCCGAAGGGAGCGCTGGAGGAAGCGCAGGACAGCCAGCAATCCCAGACGACGTAGAGAGCGCCATGGCCGACATCGCGGCCATCTTTCACTGGTCGCTGCGCGACATGGAGGCCATGGACATTCATGAGCTTGTCCGTTGGCGAGAGCACGCAGCAAAACGATCCGGAGGAAATGAATGAGCAGCACACTCGAACTCAAGGTCGTCTTTGCCGCCATCGACAAGTTCGTCCGCCCTGTCAAGGCCATAACCGGCGCCGCCAGCGAGGCAGCGAAAGCGCTTAAGGCGACCAACGACAAGGCCGCGGAACTGAATTCGACGATCTCGAAGATTAATGCTTACGAAAAACTGAACAAAGACGCGGCGATTACAGCCAACGTCATCAAGAAAACCAGCGCCGAGATTGCTACGCTAAAAGAAGCAATGGCAAAGGCAGAAAAGCCGACTGAAGAACAAGCGGCGTCGCTTGCCAAACTGACTCGAAAACTGGGAGATGCGACAGCTAAGACAGAACGCTTTCGAACGCAAGAAATCGACCTCAGAACAGCACTGAAACAATCTGGCGTTGAAACCAATCAACTGGCTACTGCCCGCGAGCACCTATCGTCTGCCTCGGCAGCGGCAACAATGGACAGCAAACGCCTGCAGTCTGCCCTCGACGCCGAAAATCAGAAGATGCGCCGCCTGCACGAAGCCCAGGCCAATATGCGCAAGGCCCGCGAACGTGCCGGCAAACTCGCCATGACTGGCGCCGGCATATCTGCTGCAGGAGTCGCCGCAGCGGTCCCTGTTGGCAAGACCCTGAGTGATTTCACCAGCTTCGAAACCGCCATGCTCGGCGTCGCCCGCCAGATGGACGGCGCCCGTGACGACAACGGCAAGGTCACCAAAACCTATTGGGAAATGGCCGCCGCCATCAAGGCCATGAGCGAACGCCTGCCCGGCTCTGCCAACGATATAGCCAAGATCGTCGAAGGCGGCGCCCGCATGGGCATTCAGGGCAAAGAGAACCTGCTCGTCTACGCCGAAACTACCGCCGTCATGGCCAACGCCTTCGACCTGCCCGTCGATCAGATCGGTCAGGACATCGGCACCATCAGCCAGCTTTACAAGGTGCCCATCAAGGACATCAAGCAACTCGGCGACACCATCAACTGGCTCGATGACCAGACATTGGCCAAAGGCGCCGACATCATTGACGTCATGAAGCGCATCGCCGGCACCGCCGATATGGTCAAGATGAGCTACAAGGAAGCGGCCGCCCTCGGCTCAACCTTCCTGAGTTCCGGCGCTACCGCCGAGGTCGCCGCCAGCGCCAGCAACGCCATGATGCGCGAACTCTCCATCGCCACCATGCAGAGCAAGCGCTTCCAGACCGGCATGGAAATGCTCGGCCTCAAATCGGACGACGTCCAAAAGGGCATGAGCAACAACGCCACCGGCACCATCATGATGGTTCTGGAAAAGATCAAGGCGCTCAAGCCGGAAAAGCAACTCGAAGCCACCACCCGCCTGTTCGGCAAGGAATTCGGCGACGACGCCGCCAAGCTGGCCAGCAACCTCGACAAATACCGGGAAGCCCTGCGCCTGGTCAATGAAGAGAAAGCCAAGGGCTCCATGGATCGCGAACTGTCGGCATGGCAAGACACGCTGGCCGCCTCGACCGAAAACACCCAAAACACCTTCAACAACCTGTCATCTGATCTCGGCGCCTTCCTCAAAGGCGAAGCGGTCGGCGCCCTCGAATGGACCATGAAAATGGTTCAGTCTGTCCGCGAGTGGGCCGCCGAAAACCCGCACGTCAGCGACACCCTGATGACGGTCGCCAAGCTGCTGGCCATTTCATTAACCGTCATTGGCGGCCTGATCGCGGCCGTCGGCGCCATTGTTGTGCCGCTCGCCATCATGAATCTGGCACTGGTCCAGATCGGGCTGACCTCCGGCGTGGCATCGACCGCAATGGGCGTCCTGGGCGGCTTCATTTCAACGGTGGGACGCGCCATCCTGCTCAGTCCACTATCGCCTTGGCTCGTCGGTATCGGCTTGGCAGCGAGCGTCATCTACGCCAACTGGGACGGCATAAAAGCGTGGTTCTCCGATGTCATCGACACCATCCTCGGCAAGCTGGCCAAGTTCAAGGAATTCATTCAGAAAATGGCCCCGGGCCTTTTCGGCGACTCATCCAGCCCGACAAGCAAAGTCAGCGTCACCGAAAGCATCGGCACCGCGCCAGCCCTGAAAGCGGCAGGCAATACCTCGAACAACATCACGATCCACGCGACGACCGGGGCCACCGCCACCGAACTCGCCGCCGCCATGAAACGCGAACTAGCCGCCATCGAGCGCGAAAAAGCCGCCCGCCAGCGCGGCGCCCTGCGCGACACGAATTAGCACGCAGGCATTGACAACCCGGAGCGGCGGGCATAACCTCCGCTCCACGGTGCTCAACACACCACTCATAGCGGAATCCGCTCCCGTCAGCCCAGCGGATTTTTTACGTCCATAGGTTTCCCTATGGCCGGGTAGTGCGCAGTAATACAACAGCCTTCGGGCGAACGCTGCGAGCGGTCTATGAGCCGTGTTGAAGTACCCGGCCGCCCCTCAACAGGGCGTCATTCAACGAATCTCATAGGAGGCCATCATGGCCAGGAAAAACAACCAGCAACATGAAGAGCTTATCCGCGCCCTCGAAATAGCCCTGGCGCAAGGCTACGTCTGGATCAACGAACAGGAGCGCGAGCTGCTAAACCTGCTCCGCTTCACCACCTACCACGGCCGCAATCTGGTCATGGAAACCGCCATCGCCATGCGCTGTACCCATCCGTGGCGTGACACGCCCAACAGTCTCAACCTGCACAGCCTCCACCCGTCCGGCGATCCCCGCTTCGCCAACCACGCCGACATCGACCCGCGCTAAGATAACGGCATAAGGAGATAGCCATGAACGACCAGATCATCCCCGTCACTTTCCACGGTGACACCCTCGCCCTCGTCAACCATGAAGGCGACCCCTTTGTTCCAATGAAACCCGTTGTCGAAAACATGGGTTTGGCTTGGCAAAGTCAGCACATCAAGTTGACTGAGAAATTCGGCCCAACCATCACGATAATCGTGACGGTTGGCGAGGATGGAAAACAGCGCGAAATGCTCTGCCTCCCTCTCCGCAAATTCCCGGCATGGGTCTATTCCATCAACCCGAACAAGGTCAAGCCGGAACTCCGCGAAAAGATCGTCAGCTATCAGGAAGAGTGCGACGACGTATTGTGGAAATACTGGACACAGGGTTTTGCCGAGCGTCCCGGCGTCAAGCGCCCATCGGTCAGCCAGCAGCTTTCCGCCCATGGCGTCCTGCTCCGCCTGTCCGACAAGCTCGAAGTCGAGCGCCACCCGGTCAAGCGCGGCTTGATCAAGGACCAAGTCGACCACGCCTGCCGCATCCTCGGCATCACAGTCCCAAACCTCGATGCCATCGGCCACGCCGAAGAACCGCAGGATGTACCGGCGCTCGTCGACACATTCTGGGAAACGGTCGAAATGATCGGGATGGACAAGCTCAACCACGCCCGCGTTGCCGGCACCATTGCCATCAGCCTTGTCCATTTCCAGAAGATCGCCGACGAAGCCGGCATCAAGGCCCCGCCGCTCGAACCGCTGCGCCGCGTCCTGCGCCTGTCAGAATCGCCGCGCTTTATGGCCTTCAAGGCGGTGAACAGTGCGTTGCTCGACCGCTCGGTCAAGTGCTGGGTTTTCGAGGAGGAACCGCCGGTGGCGTTCTCGCTGCTCCTGCAATAAGACGTAAGCCGACTGTCCACTTTCGCCAGCGCTACCACCCGGCGCGCGCGCGCGGCACCATGGGGTCAATTCAGCGCAATTGACAGAGGTTGACCCCATGGAACTCGATATCGCCAAGGCCATCGCCGTCGTCATCGGCACCGCCGGCCTCATGGCCGTCATCTACTGCATCGGCCAATACCTCGCCGATGATCAGTCAGATCGCCTCATCCGCAAACTCGACCGGTACAACTGACCATGTACGGCCTCCCCCAAGTCTCCATGATGATGGCCCTCGGCCTCTTCGTCTTCGGCCTGCACACTGCGCCCTACCAGCAGCTGCAGCGCCAGGTCTCGTGGCGCCATCCCTCCGCCTCCCGCGTCGGCGCCCGGCCCTCCCGCCAGTACGCCGGGCCCGGCGACGACATCATCACCCTGTCCGGCGTCCTCTACCCCGAGATCACCGGCGGCAAGATCACCCTGGAAGCCCTCAAGGCCATGGCCGCCGAAGGCATGGCCTGGCCGCTCATTGAAGGCACCGGCCTGGTCTATGGCCTCTTCGTCATCGAGGACATCAGCGAGACGCACAGCGAGTTCTTCCCCGACGGCGCCCCGCGCAAGATCGAGTTCTCGATTCGCCTGGCACGCAAGGACGACAACCCCAGCCTCATGGGCACCCTCGGCAAGCAGCTCCTCAGCCTGCTCAACCTCAAGTAAGCGCCGTGCTCGATCCCCGCGCCCTCCTCAAGACCGAACCCCACCCGCGCGCCGTCGTCGAACTCACCGTCGACGGCGTCAGCCTGACCAGCATCATCCGCCAGCGCCTGATCCAGCTCACCCACACCGATAACCGCGGCTTCGAAGCCGACACCGTCGAAATCGAACTCGACGACACCGACGGCAAACTCGATCTTCCCCCGCGCGGGGCCATCATCACCCTCGCCCTCGGCTGGGCTGCCCGCGGCCTCGTCCCCAAAGGCACCTACACCGTCGACGAAGTCGCCCACCGCGGCGCCCCGGACACCATGAGCATCCGCGCCCGCAGCGCCGACATGGCCGCCGGCCTCACCACCCAGCGCGAACGCTCCTGGCACAACATCACCCTCGGCGCCCTGATCCAGACCATCGCCATCGAGAACGACCTCAAATCGTCCATCCACGGCAGCTACTTCGCCATCGTCATCGACCACCTCGACCAGACCAACGAATCCGCCGCCAACCTGCTCACCCGGCTGGCGCAAATGCACGACGCCATCGCCACCGTCAAGAACGGCGTCCTCCTCTTCACCCCGGCCGGCGCCGGCGTCACCGCCAGCGGCAAGCGCATCCCCGCCGTCACCATCAACCGCCAGAGCGGTGACAGCCACGACTTCACCCTCGCCGACCGCCAGACCTACCAGGCCGTCATCGCCCACCACCACGACATCGGCGGCGCCATCAAAGGCAAAGTCACCTGGGGCGACATCGAAGACAGCGCCGAACGCGGCAAACTCCCCGTCCAGACTGCTGCAGCCACCGGACAGCACAAAGCCCTCACCAAAACCAGCCCGACCCGCGCCAAAGCCCTGCGTGCCGCCCGCCTCGCCTGGCAGGCCCTCAAGAAAAACAAGGCCGCCCGCGCTGCCTACGTCGGCGTAAAAGCCAAATACGACGACCGCAACCTCAACGTCAGCGGCGAAGTCACCTACGGCCAGTCCGACGACGACAAAAAACAAACCGCAGCCCAGAAAAAAGCCGCCGCCGACGCCGGCAAACCCGGCAGCACCAACGCCTTCGAGCGCACCGCCGACAACGCCAAGACCCTGCGCCACGTCTATTCCAGCCGCGCCAACGCCCTGCGCGCCGCCAGAGCCGAATGGCGCCGCCTGCAACGCGGCATGGCCACCTTCAGCATCGCCAAGGCCGAAGGCGACCCCACCCTCTTCCCCGAAACCCCGGCCACCGTCCGCGGCTTCAAGCCGCAAATCGACAGCACCGACTGGATCATCACCCGCGTCACCAACACCCTCACCGCCGACGCCGGCTACACCCAGCGCATCGAGTTCGAAATCAAAGCCACCGAGATCCCCGACTAAGGAGCCGCCATGCTTGCCACCGTCACTGACCTCACCCAGTAACGCACCACGCACCCGCCCATCGTCCGCCTGTGGAACGCCCAGTGCCGACTGCTCGCCGGCTGGGCCAGCCTCAACGTGCAGCTGACCATGGCCCTCTACGGCATCCCGCCGCGCCGACGCTGAACTGTTTTCCCCGGGAGCAACACGGAAAGGCCAATCCCGACAACCCGCCCACCCGGGCAATTGATTGGAGTCTCACCATGAGCGTAGTTTGCAAAATGCAGTGCCACGAAGTGCCGTTCGGCGAAGCCGCCACCGATGAATCCGTCCAGACCATTCGTCTCGGCGCCGTATATGAACCGGACGAAGGACGGCGCCAGCTGCCGGAGAATGCCGTCTTCGGCAAGTGGACGCCTTGGGGCGAGTTCAAGGCGGGCATCGGCAACCCGGCTGCGAAACAGTTCTTCACCCCGGGAAAAAAGTACTACATCACCATCACCGAAGCCCCAGATTGATCCCCAGAAAACCTGAACAACCCTGTGGGTAAGTCCAAAAAAAGCCCGGCCATCAATGCGATGCCGGGCTGTTTCATTTTTGGGCGTTATTTTCGGTTGACCGTGGAATTCAGGCTTATGCGCACTTCTCCAGATCATCATCTACCTGTTTCTTAATCGAATCGATAGTCTTACCTAGTGCGGTTTTGTTGTCAGGAGAAAGGCTGCGGTAGTTGTCGAGTAGGGCGGCCTCGTCGGTAGCAACGAACCGCTGTCCGATCAGAATATATTGGCTGTCCATACCAAACAATTTCGCCAAGGCGCCAATATCTTCCAGCTTCGGCGGGGTAGCTCTAGTTTCAAGGCCTTTCAATCGTGCAATGGTGACTCCCAATATTTCACTTGCCTGCTTTCTGGAAATCCCTAGCCTGACCCTCTCCTGCCATATCCGCCTGTTCATGCTGCCAGGAACGCAATCCAGAGTGACGTCGTTGTCGTCTGCCCAGGAATGCCACCCCACGATTCAGCCAGTCTTCTTTTCGGATTGCTGCTTTTGTGAAAGAGCAGCAGCAACATCTACAAGGTTTTCCTTGCGCGCCTCTGAAATAGCTCGATAGTTATCAAGCAGGGCGGCCTCATCTGGGGTCAGCTCACCAATAGTTCGAGTTCCAGTGAGGATAAATCGAACATCAGCGCCAAGCCTCGCAAATGCCTCAAGGTAGTTTGCATCGGGACTACGCTCTCCGCTCTCATAGAAACGTTGCGTCTTTGGAGCGACACCCAAAGCATCTTGATTTAGGCCTAGTCGCTCACGTTCAATGCGAAGTCGTTTTCCCAATGAGTTCATTTGGTATTGTTTTCTGTTGACAACAGTACCGCTCGGTACTATTCTTCGTTCATGTGTCCAATTCAGTCCTTCAATTATATGCCATCCACCGATCAGACCATCCCGCGTTCACGCGTACCAAATGGTGTTGCCCACCAGCGTTTACGTGTCGCGCTTTCTGAGGACCTGCTTACACAGATAAAGGCTGATGCCGAGAGGAACCGCCGAACGGTATCCAGCATGGCGTCCCTAATAATTGCTGATCACTATGCTGATAAGCCTTCTAAATAAAACGAGCAGAACCCATGAAATCGATCAGCATTAACCTCAACTTTTCCGGCGCTGTCATCCCTGTAATTGATTGCGATGACGGCACTCAACGTGTTCCGCTAAAGCCTATTTGTGATGCAGTTGGCGTCGGCTGGGATTGCCAGCGGAAGAAAGTGATGTCCGAAAATCTCTCGTCGTGGCTGGGAATTATTCTGATCAATATCAAATTTGCTGGTCAGAACAGAATCATGACAATGATACGAATCGACCGCGTTGCTGGATTTCTCAATCGGATAAACCCAGCTTCTGTCCGTGGTGCAGGAAACACCACCTCCGCTGATTTTCTTGAAGGAAAGCGAAGAGAATGGGATAGCGCAATCCATTCCTACGAGCAACAGCGCGGGAAAATTTTTGGTGTTAACAGCCAAAACGTCGCCCAACACGAAAAACGGTTTTTGGCCTGATCGAAAATGCTCCATCTTTCCTCTCTCCACTCTGCTGCCGGCAACACCTCCCCCACCCCCCGGCTGGTGGCAGAGTTTTCCGGCGGGGAAGCCCCGGCTTCCCCCGCCGCTTTTTCTTCCCCCTCAACTGCAGCATAGGTCCAAGAAAGCCAATGGTCATGCAGCGCGCAACGCACCCCAGCCCGATAGCCATCATCAGCGACCACGTCGAAGCCTGGCGCCGCGACAACCGCTGGTCCCGCGAGACCGTCGCCGACCAGATCGTCCAGGCGCACATCCGCATCGGCGCCCAGTCCTACACCGGCATCGAGTTCGCGCCGCCGACCACCGACACCTTCGAACGCATGCGCGTCAATGCCGACCGCGTCTTTCGCTGGCTCGACGACCACACCAAGGACAAGAACCTCCTCCCCTTCAACTTCTTCTGGTCCGTCCTCGCCGCTTTCCCCGAAGACCGCCGCATCCTCGTCGTCAATGACCTCCTCGCCCCGCTCGCCCTGCACGTATCGGGCACGCTCAACGGCGAAACGGATGTCAGCCACGCCGAAATCATCGAAGTCTTTCAGGCCCTCGTCGATCACAGCGCCCAGACCAGCATCGCCGCCAGCCAGCTGCTCGACGGCATTCATGCCGGCGAGGCCGAACACGCCGAAAAGAAACTCGGCCTCATGGCCGCCACCGTCAATCGTGCCCGGGGACTGATGTCCCGCATCATCAAGCGGAGGAAGAACCCATGCGCCTGACCTGCCCCCACTGTGGCGAAATATCCACCATCCGCAGCAGCAAGGAACTCTCGACGACGGTGCGCGAAGCCTCGGTCCAGTGCAACAACATCGAGTGCGCCCACACCTGGATCACCCGCATCGTCGCCGACCGCACCATCGCCCCGTCGATGACCCCGAACCCCAAGGTCTACATCCCCCTCTCTCCCCGCTCGCCGGCCGCCCAACCCCCGGCCGGCAACCAGATGGAGCTCGGCATGAACCACCCGCCGCCGCGCATGGCTACCGGCTGACCGCCTAGCCACACCCCCGCAACCAGCACCACCAGCCAGCGCCTTGAAAAACAGGCGCCGGGACTTTTTTTGCCAAAAAACCGAGAACGCCATGCCGAAACAACCCGCTGACTACCTGAAAGAAGCCCGCCAGGCCGCCCGTGCCGCCGGCCTCTTCTTCACCGAGAAAGCCGACGGATTCAACCTCTACCGCAAGACCACGGCCCGCGTCGTCTACCTCGGCCACCGCTCCAACGCCTCCGGCCTGTGCAACTTCGTCAAGCGCTGCGCGAGGACTGCGTGATGGCCGTCAAGCTAATCATGCGGACGACCCGCGACGAATTCATCGACTACATCCGTAATGCCGAAGAAGGAGAGGCATGGGGGGCCATCTGCGAAGCCTGTGGCGCGGTCAGCCAAATACGCATGTCGAACCGCGATCGAGCCGAACTAAACCGCACTCTCGACAAAGCAATCCTGGCCTACGAAACGACCTTCAGTTTCCCTTGGGTGCCATTCTGACCATGAAGGACGACCTCTACCGCGAACTCATCCCCCGCATCGAAGCCGACTTCGCCTTCAAGAAGACGAACGGCGACTGGCTACAAGGCGGCACCTGCCCCGTCTGCAACAAGAAGGAACTGTTCACCAACAAGGAGCACCCCTGGGTGCTGCGCTGCGGCCGCCTTGAAAAGTGCGGCGCCGAGATCCACGTCAAGGATCACTACCCGGAACTCTTCGACAACTGGGGCGACCGCTACCAGGTCACGCCAACCAACCCGCACGCCGCTGCCGATGCCTACCTGTCCAGCGCCCGCGGCTTCAATATCGACCTCATCGCCGGCCAATACACGCAGGAAAGCTACTTCGACAACAAGCTAAAGATTGGCTCGACCACAGTCCGCTTCCCGCTCTCCGTCGATATCTACTGGGAACGCCTGATCGACCAGCCGTTACGCTTCGGCGGCAAGAAAGCCCACTTCAACTACGGCGCCAAATATGCCGGCATGGCCTGGTGTCCGCCGATGGCCATGTCAGACGACGAAATCTGGATCGTCGAAGGCATCTTCAACAGCATCGCCCTCATGCACCACGGCATCTACGCCGCCTCGGCGATGTCCTGCAGCAACTACCCGCACCTCTTCCTGACCGCCGCCATCGAGAAATGCGAAGCGGCCGGCAAACCCCGCCCAAAACTGGTCTGGGCCTTCGATGCCGGCCGCGCTGGCGAAACCTACGCCCGCCGCTTCAACGAGCGCGCCACCAAGGACGGCTGGACATCCTCCTGCGTCCTCATCCGCGCCAAAGGAAAGAACAAGCCCGACTGGAACGACCAGCACCTGGCCGACCGCCTCAAGCCGGAGGACATCGAGGAATACCGCTACTGGGGCGCCCTGCTCACCGCCAAGAGCGCCTCCGAGAAGTCCCTGCTCATGTACAAGCGCAAGCAGTGGGCGCGCTTCTACTTCGATTTCGACAGCCGCCTCTACTGGTTCGAGTTCAACCACGCCAAATACAACGAGGCCTACCAGGCCATCGCCGACGAAAAGTCCGGCAGCGGCCTTGACGACGCCCAAATCCGCGAACTCGCCATGGAAGCCTCGCGCTCCATCTGCGAAATCGCCAACTGTGTTCCCACTGCCCTCTACTACCAGGCCAACGAACTGACCGACGAGTCCTGGTACTACGTCCGCATCGACTTCCCCCACGATGGCCCGGCCATCAAGAACACCTTCACCGGCGCCCAGCTCACCAGCAGCGCCGAATTCAAGAAGCGCCTGCTCTCCATGGCCCCCGGCGCCCTCTACACCGGCAACGCCATGCACCTCGACCTCTGGCTGCAGAAGCAGATGTTCGGCATCCGCACCGTCAAGACCATCGACTTCATCGGCTACACCAAGGAACACGGCGCATGGGTCTTCGACGACATCGCCATCAAGGACGGCCGCGCCTACGAACTCAACGACGAAGACTTCTTCGACATCGGCAAACTCGCCGTCAAGAGCCTTAACAAGTCCGTCGCCCTGGCCATCAACCCGGAACAAAAAGACTACGACGCCGAATGGTCGCGCCTAATCTGGCTATGTTTCCGCGAAAAAGGCATCGTCGCCCTCGCTTTCTGGCTCGGTAGCCTGTTCGCCGAACAGATCCGCGCCCAGTTCGAATCCTTCCCCTTCATCGAGATCGTCGGCGAGCCCAACAGCGGCAAATCCACCCTCATCGAGTTCCTCTGGAAGCTCGTCGGCCGCAGCGACTACGAAGGCTTCGACCCGCAGAAAGCCACCGTCGCTGCCCGCGCCCGCAACTTCGCCCAGGTCAGCAACCTGCCCATCGTGCTCATCGAGTCCGACCGCGACAGCGGCGACGACAAAGGCGGCCCCAAGCAGAAAGGCTTCGACTGGGACGAACTGAAAACCGCCTTCAACGGCCGCAGCGTGCGCAGCACCGGCGTCAAGAACACCGGAAACGACACCCGCGAACCGCCTTTCCGCGGCGCCATCGTCATCAGCCAGAACGCCACCGTCGTCGCCAGCGACGCCTTCATGCAGCGCCTCATGCACGTCTGGCTTGAGGCCAAGCAGCCGACCGAAGAAAGCCGCGCCAATTTCAAGAAGCTGGCCAGCTACCCGGTCAAGAAGTGCAGCCAGTTCGTCCTCATGGCCACCAAGGCAGAGGCCGCCATCATGGCCACCATGGCCGAACGCCACCCGATCTACGTCCAGATTCTCGACGACAACCCGCAGATCAAGCAGCAGCGCATCGTCCATAACCACGCCCAGCTCATGGCCATCGTCGATGCCCTGCGCCACGTCGTCAAGTTCAGCGACGAAGCCTACGTCGCCGTCCTCAACGAAATCACCGAAATGGCCATCGCCCGCCAGGCCGCCATCAACGACGACCACCCGCGCATTCAGGAATTCTGGGAGCTCTACGACTTCATTGAGAGCAAGAGCGACGACGCCCCGGTCCTCAACCACAGCCGCGAGCCGACCGAGATCGCCATCAACCTCAACGACTTCGTCGCCAAGGCCGACGCCTTCCGTCAGCAGATCCCCGACATGCGCGAAATCAAGAAGCTCCTGCGCACCAGCCGCGAACGCCGCTTCAAGGAAGCCAACGCCACGATCAATTCCGTCATCCACAGCCGCACCGTCAAGGCCTGGATTTTCGAGAAACCCAGCAGCAAGTAACCCACTTTTTCAACCAAGGAGATCCACCATGTCCCACATCGTCACCGACAAACAAACCCTGCGCGCCCTCGTCGAAGCCGCCCGCTGCATCCAGAAACTCATGGACGACGGCACCATCACCGCCGCCTTCGACGCCAGCAACGGCACCGGCGATCAGGTCCACGCCACCGTCAGCGCCTTCGACAACCTGACCGCCTGCGCCGAACGCGTCAGCGCCCAGGACAAGATCGCCAGCCCCTTCGTCCGCTACCGCCGCGAAATCCTCGGCCACTACGAAACCGCCCAACGCCTGCGCGCCATGGTCATGAACCTGTGGGGCGGCCAGGCCGCCAACCTCTCCATGCTCTTCATGGGCGCCGACGAGCTGCACACCCGCATCGCCCTCGAATGCATCGCCTACTACAGCCAGTACGGCGAGAACGACACCTTCTTCATGACGCTGGCCAGCGAGATCCTCGAAACCCAGCCGGCCATCATCGGCGGCGAAGAAAAGTACCTGAGCGAGGTGGCAGCGTGAGCGCCGGCAACCTCGACAGCAGCAGCGACACAGCCGCTGACCGCATGGTCGCCGACTGGCGCAAGGATCTGGTGGAAAGAAACGCCAGGATGAAGGCCGACCGCATCGCCGGCGAAGCCGCCCTGCGCCGCCTGCTCCCTATCGCCATGGGCGACACCGGCCAAAGCGGCAGGGTCGCCAGCATCCTGCTCGGCCTCTACAACGGCCACCGCTTCCCGGTCAACCTGACCAACCTGCGCAGCCTCGACGACGCCATCTTTGAAGACGTCATCGCCGTCCTCCGCATGGACGCCAACGCCTATCAGGAAGTCCATCTGTACTTTGAAAACGGCGCCCGTGTATTCGAAAAGCTGGCTGACGACTGGGGATTTGGCAATGAAGGCGGTGCAGCATGAAAACAGCGCCTTGTTCAATTGGAAGTAAGCACAAATGGGTATTCAAGAGAAATGTTGAACTAAGAACGGTTCGCAGAACCATGCGCGGAACATTCATCGATATCAAATTTCGCGGGATCTATTGGTGCGAGTGCGGCGAAAGGAAATATGGCGTGACACAGCACGTTCCGCCTATCACATCGAAACCGGCCGTCGCCAACTTTCCGCACGGAAGCATGGGTGAAGAGGTTCCGGCATGAAAAACCGCGACCTCATCGCCCAGCTGCTGAACCTCTCCGGCGACGCCACCCCTTACGTCCAGGTCACCGACCAGGAAACCGGACTGCCCTTCCTCGTCGCCGTCACCGGCGTCTCTGCCGGCGACTCCGAAGCCTACGGTACCGCCGCCATCATCGAACTGGAGGACTGACCATGCAAACCATCAACGCCTACCAGGTGCGCCCGGTCATCACCGGACTCACCAATCTGGCCGAAGCACTCGAACTGGCCGAAATGCCGCAATGGCACACCATCGCCAGCGCCGCCGCCTGCCTTGAAAGCCTCATTTACGGCGAACAGCCGACCGACCTTGCCACCGTCGCCGCCAGCCTCAAGGCCCTGAACATTCCCGACCAGAGCTATCGCCGCTTCGGAAAGTTCACCTTCCTCACCGTCAATCTGGCCATCTCCATTCTCGACGCCATCCGCTGGGACCTGCTCGACATCCAGCCAAAACTGCCGCGCCCGCCGCTGCGCCCGATCTGGATCGGCATCGACCTCGCCAACGGCCTCGACCGCTCCGTCAACGTGGAGTACTTCCATGCCTAAGCGCACCCTCATCGCTCAGGCCATCGCCGCCGCCCTGCCGATCATCCCCAGCGAACCCGGCATCATCGACATGCACAAGGCCTTCGCCCCCATCGACCGCCTGCTCGAATCCCTCTACCGCGGCGAAATCGACGTCGACGGCAGCACCCCCGTCATGGCCGACTGGGACGGCTGGTGCGAACTCGCCCCGGCCATCCACGGCTGGTGCGACTGCTGGGAACGCATCGCCAGCAACATGGGCCAGCCACTCCCCGACCTCGCCTTCATCCGCCGCCTCGTCAACCGCCTTTCCGCCGGCATGCTCATCGACGTCAGCGACATCGACCGCGCCAAAACCACCATCAACCGCTGCCGCGCCCTCTACTTCGCCTGCCCCAACTGGATCAGAAAAGCCGCCGTCCAGGACGAACTGATCGCCATCGCCCTCGATGAACTCGGCTTGAGGAGAGCGGCATGAAACAGTCCCGTGAATTCTCAGCCATGCTCTACGCACTGGCAGAAGAAATCCGCAGCGAGGAAGGCTGTGTTACCGCCTCGGCCGATCTAGTCGAGGAAGCAGCCGAGCGCCTTGATACGCAGACAGTGACCATTCGCGGCCATGAAATCGCGCTGATCGAATGCCGACTTGCATCTGGTGCTGATCGCAATCAAAAACTGATCCCGTTCATCAATTATTTGCAAAGTCTGAAGCAGCAGCGTGACGACCTACTCGATGCGCTTGAGTTTGCTAGATCGAAGATCACTGATCTCCACATTGCGGCAGGTGATGGCGAATGCCACTACCCAATGATTAACGACGCGATCGATAACGCGACAGCCACCTGTACAAAATGCAACACGCCCGACCTATGCCGTGAATATGGCCGCGCTTGCGATCCTTACGACATTCCAGAAATCTCGGTACCGGCCATCGTCTCCTACCCGACCGGAAGCCTCGGCGAAGCCATCGATATCGAAGGCGGTGCCGCATGACCGCCCTCGCCCTCTTCGCCGCCACCTTCTTCCTGGTCCTCTTCCTCGGCCTGCAAAGCCTCAACGTCAACGGCGGCCACAAGCTCATGGCCGCCGTCACAAGCCTCGGCATCAGCACCGCCAACATCGTCGTCCTCAAAACCATGCCCGGCCCCACCGACGGCCTGGAAATGGCCGCCTACTGCCTCGGCGGCCCGGCCGGCATCCTCGTCTCCATGTGGATACACCCATGGATGGTCACCAAGTTCGGGAGAAAGCAATGCCCACCGAAGACGAACTCAGAGCCGAGTTCGAACGCCAGCATCAGTACCGAAACCTCACCCGCCACCACATGCGAGGCACCTACCTCATGCCCCAAATCGCCGCGCTCTGGAACCAACACGTTCGAACAGCCAGATGGTTATGCGATAGCCAAAGCCTTCAACATCGACCCGGCGACCATTGAAATAGTGGATTCCACGGTCAACCGGAAAAAATGGCCAAAAACGAAATCCCTGCTCACCGAAAAGCGGGACGCTTGACATGACCATGCTGTCCGCCTATTCTGCTGCTCAACGGAGGATAAGAGCTCCCGAAACCAGCGGTATCCGCACCCGACAGCATTGCGGTTTTTTTGCGCCCGGCTTCCAGATCAATGGCCGGGAGGGCGACGGATACAACACCCCGCAAGGGGAAAGAAGTCCACCTGACTGGTTTCAGGCTCTTAACCTCCCGGCCACCCTCGCCGGCGCATGTAAGAGTGTTCCGACGAGGCTTTTAAGTCTCAACCAGGAGCACGCACCATGGCACACGCCACCACTGCGCCGACCAGCGCCAGCAAAACCCTCATTCCCTTCACCATCAAACTCCGTTCGCTCGGCTCGTCCGTGCGTTTCACCGCCCTCGCCCGCTCTTCCGGCGACGCGCTCTGCAACGCACTGGCCATGCCCGGCCTCCTGCCGCCGATCGCGGCCAGCGTCAGCCCCCTCAAACACCGCTAAGGGGCCGGCCATGTCGAAGAAAACCGCCGCACCGTCGAAATCGATGGTGCAGGAAGTGTTCGTTCTCGCCCAAAAATTGGGCTGGACAAGTCTCAACGATCAAGAAAAACGCCTGATCGAAAGACTCCGTAACACCACCTACCACGGCCGCAACCTCGTCGTCGAAACCGCCGACGCCATGCAGCGCGCCCACCCGTGGCGCTGGGACAGTCGCGGCACACCTTTCGAATCCAACACCGAAACACCATTCCCGGCCAACGACAGCCGGTTTTTCACCAAGGAGAAGTAACCATGAGCATTCTTGTCAATCCAATCGCCTTTGCCTTCGAAGAAGCCCACAACGTCCGCGTCGTGCTTGAAAGCAATGAGCCGCTTTTCAATGCAAATGATGTCTGCGCTGTTCTGGATCACAGCAATCCGCGCAAGGCAATTGATGACCTTTGCGATGAAGATGACGTAACCAAGCGTGACGTCATCGACAGCCTTGGTCGCACTCAGGAGGCCAATTTCATTACCGAAGCTGGAGTCTATTCGCTGATCTTTGGAAGCCGTAAAGCGGAGGCCAAAGCATTCAAGCGTTGGGTTACCCATGAGCTGCTTCCGCAGATTCGCCGGGCAGGCTATTACGGCACGCTCGAACTCAAGGAGCGCATCGCGCTTGGCAATCAGATGCTCGGCATCGTTGACCGACTGGTCAAGAGCGGTGGCGATTCATTCGTTCGCCGGGCATTGATGGATCGCTTGCGCGAAGTTTGCCTTTTGCTGGGCCAATCGACGCCGGATGTCGCTTTGCTTGGCAAGGATGCGAACCAAGCATCCCTTCAGCTCGGAGTCTGATATGCGCCAATACACACCGCAACAGGTTGAAGCACTGGTCGAGCGAATGGGCGTCAACCTCATAACTGGCGATGGCGATATGCCAAGCCCGGCAAACATCGCCTACCTGTTAATGGACGAAGTTGGACGCATTCAACAGGGCGTTATCGATGATGAAACGGTGGCCTTGATGCTCGCCGCCGCGACGTTGTTGGTGGCCTACGCCACCGAACAAATGGCGGCCGATGAGGAGCGCGTCGGCCTCCTGCTCCGATCCGCGAAGAGCAAGTATTTGCGCTTTTCGTATTCGACCGATGCTGTCAAACCTACCAGCCCGACCTGATCGAGTAAGCCATGATCGCCCTCTCCATCCGCCAACCCTGGGCCTGGCTCATCCTCAACGCTGGCAAAGACATCGAAAACCGCGACTGGAAAACCCCCTTCCGCGGCCGCTGCCTGATCCACGCCTCAAAGTCCGGTACTAAGCACGACTACGACGAAGCCATCGACTTCCTCAACGCCCGCCACCTCGACCACCTCGGCGTCAACTTCCCATCCTTCGACCAACTCGAAAAAGGCGGCATCGTCGGCATGGTCGATATCGTCGGCTGCACCGACACCTCAGACTCCCCATGGTTCGTCGGCGACTACGGCTTCATCCTGCGCAACCCGAAACCATTGCCATTCACCCCCTACAAAGGCCGCCTCGGCTTTTTCAACGTCCCGGAGATCAAACCATGAGCCAAGCAATCTACCCGGCCACCCTGGCCGCCATGACCGCCAAGCGCGCCGGCGAAAAATACCGCCCCAGCAACGGCACCGAAGGCGACCTCTTCTTTGCCGCCTGGTGCGGCAAATGCCAGCGCGACAAAGCCATGCGCGAAGGCTGCGCCATCGAAGAGTGCGACGACACCGAACGCTGCGACCTCATCGCCGCCACCATGATGTTCGACGTAGACGAACCGGGCTACCCGATCGAATGGCAATACGACAAAACCGGACAGCCCAGCTGCACCGCCTACGTCCCCGCTGGCACCCTGCTCCCGCCCCAGCGCTGCGAGCACACGCAGGACCTGTTCGCATGACCAGGATCGTTTGCCAATATTCATGTGGAGCAGCTTCTGCAGTGGCGACGAAACTGGCGAAAGCGCAGTACGGAGCCACCCACGACGTTCAGATCATCAACGCCTTCCTGCAAGAAGAGCACCAGGATAATCGCCGGTTCGCTGCCGACTGCGAGCTGTGGTTTGGTCAGCCGATAACTACGCTCCGTGACGAGAAATACGGCGCCAGCATCATTCAGGTATTCAGAAAAAAGCAATATCTGAAGGGACCAAAGGGAGCCCCGTGCTCTCGCGAACTTAAGCGCAAGTTGCTCGATGCTTGGAAACAGCCAGGCGACATCATGGTATTCGGCTACACCATCGAAGAAATTGACCGTCTGGAAGATTTCAGAGACCGAAACCCGGACCGCCCAGTCATCGCCCCACTAATCGACGCCGGGCTGAGCAAAGCAGATTGCAAGGCGATGGTCCAGCGCGCAGGAATCGCTCTTCCCGTGATGTACCTGATGGGTTACGACAACAACAACTGCATCGGCTGCGTGAAGGGCGGCGAAGGCTACTGGCGCGCTATTCGAGAAGACTTCCCGGACTATTTCGAGGCAATTTGCCTTCTGCAAGACGAAATCGGCGAAGGCTCATGGTTCCTGCGCTATCGGTCAGGCCCAAATATTGGCCAACGCTTCCCATTAAGACGACTACCAGCTGGCGATGCACGTCGAAATGAAGCCATGCCGGCGTGTTCGTTCTTCTGCGAAATGGCCGAAGAGGAGTATTCCGCATGATCACCATCGACAGCGAATCCGCGCTTGCCATCGCCTCGGGCCTGCTCTATCTGGCCTTCGTCTGGCAATGACCTCCTACGCCGGACAGAAAGGCCGCGCTGTTCCTCAGGCTAAGGCGGCTCCAGCACCGGCCGCCGAGCCAATCACCCCGGAACAGGAAGCCGCGATCGAGGCCAACAAGGAATTCATCCTCGAACACATGCCAGAAATGCTCCCCATCATCCGCAACCTGCACGCCGAAGGCCTGATTTCAGGCTGGCGCAACGTCAAAACCTGCAAACTGATCAACGCAAATGACCACAAATAACCCCCAACAGACATCGATCATCGATACCAAGCAGCTGCTCGCCTACATCAAGCCGATTTCTCACCGTCTGTACTGGACGGTTCTGGCCAAGGACCCGCGCTGGCCCAAGCCTTTGACCGGCGGCAACGGCGCCAAGGCCCTGCACAGCATTGAAGCAGTCGACCGCTACCTGGCCGAAGCTGCCCGCACCGGCTTCCTGAAGCCGGACGGCAAGCCGGTCAACGACTCTGTTTAGCCGCCTCGAGCAGATCGGACCACCATGCCAGCACCCGCTCCATTCCCCGCTCCGTTTTCGACCGCTGATAGTGCGCCGAGATCCCGGGCGGGGAATGATCGAGCACCCCCTCAATCCACGACGCTGAAAACAACGGCCTATCATCGTCTCCAATGGCGTCCTCGGCCATTGTCTTCAACGAACTGCGCCAGCCATGGGGAACGGCCACCCCGCGAAAGCCAAGCCGCTGGAAGGCCCCGGAAAACGCCTCCACGGTCAAATGATCGGCCTCGCCATGGCGCGGCACGAACAGATAATCGGTATCGTCAGGCAATCGCCTGATCAACTGGCCAACGGCGGCCGGAAAAACAAGCACCTGGTCATAGGGTTTTTTCTCCCAGCTGCTGATCTTCATGCGGCGCCGTGGAATCGTCCAGGTCACCCGCCCATCATCCATGAACAAAAACTCGCAACGCCTAGCCCCGGCCACCTCGCCCGAGCGCTGCACCGAGTAAGCCTGCAGCAGCAGCGCCACCCGCGTCGTCAAATACAGGCTCGAATTCTCGATCGCCTGCAGCAGCTTGCCAATGCCGTCGATATCGGTGACGGCCGGCAGCTTGTTGAACGACACCTTGTTCTCGATCGCCTTGAGCTCCGACTTCAGAAGCCGCGCCTGATTGCTGCTCAACCCGGCCTTGCTCGTCACTGCCGCCAGCGTCTGGCCAATCAGCAACAACACCTTCGGCGCCAGCTTCGGCTGCTCCCGGCGCACCTTCTCCAGCGCCTCACGAATGTCAGCCGATGTAATCCCGGTAACCGGCATCGACCAGATCGACGTCGGCGCCACGTGATTGATCATCCGCGACGTCGCCTGCTCCAACGTCCTGGGCGCCCACTTCGAATTCGCCGCCGACGACATCTGCCCGCGAAAATCATCCCAGGCCTCGGAGAACGTCATCGCGCTGTCCACCGCAGTACCGGAATTGCTCTTGATCGCATAAGCCTCGGCGCGGATCTTGGCCAGCTGGTCCTGGCTTATGTCCCCGGAGATATTCACCACCCGGACATCCTTGCCATCAACCCGCTGCCACGCCGTCAGCGTCCCGTCCTTGTTCCGAATGAACGACAGCGCCAGCCCATCAGCCACCTTCCCCGGAGCCCTCTTGCGATTCAAGATCGCAGCCGACAGCCTGTATCCCGCCATACCCCATTCCCCTCGATTTCCAGAAATCCCAACAACCGAGCCCCACACCCCTGCGGTTCCCTTTTTTAGATTGTAGTTAGATTGAAACCAGAATGACAAAGGCCGAGGGCGAAATATCCAACTTTCCGCCCCCGGCCTAATTCCGCAACGAGAAATGAAACAGCTTCACCCCATCCGTAACACCGCAATCACCGCTCTAGTTGCCATTCAAACCTTTGATCGTAATGAAGGTCTGCAGTTCGCCGCGCCGGATCAGCAGCGTGACATTGCTTCCTTTCTCGAACTGGGCGAGAAGCTTGTTGAACTGATCGGTCGCCTTGACCTCGGTTGTCGCACCTTTGCTGATGACGGCGATGATGATATCGCCCGGCCGCAAGTCGGCTCTGGCGCCTGTACCACGGACATCCTCGATCAGCAAACCGGAATTCATCTTCAATTCGCGTTTCTGTTCTGCAGTCAATTCGCTGACTACCAAGCCGAGACGATTTGCTGTCTGCTCCGCTGACTTGGTGCTACGTTGTGGTTTTGCACTAGCCAATTTGTCATCGGGCACCTCGCCAATGACGACACCGATTTCGCGAGTTGTCCCCTTCCGCCAGACCTGAACAGTCGAGCGTGTTCCGGGTTTGGTGATGCCCACCATGCGGGGTAGATCCGCCGAATTATTGATGGTCTTTCCGTCGAATTTGAGGATGACGTCACCAGCCTCGATGCCCGCTTTTTCCGCCGGGCCATTGTTCTCGACTGAGTTAACCACGGCGCCCATTGGCTTCCCCAAGCCCAATGACTCGGCGAGTTCCTTGCTGACTTCCTGAATGACGACACCCAGTCGACCTCGGCTGACCTTGCCAGAGGCGCGCAACTGGTTCTGGATTTCCATGGCCACATCAATCGGAATGGCAAAGGAAACGCCCATGTAACCGCCGCTACGACTGTAAATTTGCGAATTAATGCCGACTACTTCGCCGCGCATGTTGAACAGCGGCCCACCGGAGTTGCCAGGATTGATCGCCACATCGGTCTGGATGAAAGGCACATAGTTTTCCTGCGGCAACGAGCGGCCTTTGGCCGAGACGATCCCAGCGGTTACCGAGTTATCGAAACCGAAGGGGGAACCGATCGCCACAACCCACTCACCTACCTTCAGTTGCGCTGGATCACCTAATTTGACAACCGGGAGGCCAGTTGCACTGATCTTGAGCAGCGCGACATCCGTCCGCTTGTCGGCGCCGATAGTCTTGGCCTTGAATTCGCGTTTATCGGTCAGGCGCACCGTTACTTCGTCGGCACCATCGACAACGTGGGCGTTGGTCAAAATATAGCCGTCACCGCTGACGATGAAGCCAGACCCAAGCGACTTGTTCTCAAAATCACGCGGCGTACCACCGCCAGGGTGACGGGGAACAAACCGCTTGAAAAACTCAAAGGCCGGGTCATTTTCATCGAACGGGAAGGGCATTACTTGGGACTGTCCGCGCACGACGTGTGTCGTGCTGATATTGACGACAGCCGGACCTTGTTTTTCAGCCAGTTCGGAAAAATCTGGCAATCCTCGCGTCTGAGCAAAGGCAAACGAACTGAGGAACCCAATGAGAAAAAAAGTAATCAGGCGCTTCATGGACGACATAACCTCCGAATTCGATCAGGAACGGGAAATGATATGAGGGCGTTCAGTAAGATTTCCAGTCTTGCCGTGCGAACGAGCTATGACATACAAGAATGCAATGCTCAGTCCAATGCCAGCCCCAATAATGGCGCTGAAGTCGCTACCGAATAATGCGCCCAGCGCTGCGCCGACGATTGTTACGGTCAACGGCAAAATATAGGCAAAATTCGCAGTGCGGCTCACACTACCTGCTGCGATTCCGATCGTTACCCGCTCACCGATATCGGCACCGATAGTATTTTCGACCCGGTAGGTTTTCTGTCCACCACAGAACATCTGAGTAAGTTGCTGTCCACCGCAACCACCTTCTTCATGGCAGCGTCCGCAGCCCCCATGCTCGACCTCGACGTTGGCAAACTTGCCATCCAGAGTGCGGACAATGGCTTTGATAGTAGTTTGTTCGGAAACCATGCTTACCAGCGCTTGTCTGAAGCGGTGTCGAGCAATGGACGCAGTTTCCCTGCTACCGCCTCACGAGCGCGAAAAATCCGGGAGCGTACCGTGCCAATCGGGCAATCCATGATGCCGGCAATTTCCTCGTAGGACATGCCGTCAATTTCACGAAGCACAATGGCCGTTCTCAACTCTTCAGGAAGCGCATCCATGGCTGCGTTGATTGTTTGGCCAATCTGCTTGGTCAGAAGCAGGCTTTCCGGCGTGTTGATATCGCGCAACTGCGACGCATCATCGAAAGTCTCAGCCTCGTCGTTGTCAAATTCGGTTGTTGTCGGTGCCCTGCGGCCCTGCGAAACTAGGTAATTTTTGGCCGTGTTGATGCCAATGCGATACAGCCAGGTATAAAAGGCACTGTCGCCTCTAAATGACGGCAGGGCTCGATAGGCCTTGATGAATGCCTCCTGGGAAACATCCTCAGCTTCTGCAGGATCGCGAATGAAACGCGACAGCAAACGCCCCAGCTTGCGCTGGTATTTGCTCACCAACAGGTCGAAGGCGTGCTTATCTCCGCCTTGCGCCCGCTCGACCAGTATTTGATCGATCTCGCGCTCACTCATGGCTCTCGTTTTCCCTGGGGTTTGGTCGTTGCTTTCTTTATGGCACAAGTATAGCGCAGCCATTTTCACCAAGCCGATAGGTATTTATCCCTATTTGTGACTATCTGTAACCGGATGAATCGTTTTCTGCGTGCTATATTTGGCGCAAAATTACTCTTATAGAGAACAGCGTGCAGAAATTTGATGTCCTTATTATTGGTAGCGGACTGGCGGGCCAATCTGCTGCCTTGCGACTGGCTTCATCCCATTGTAGTGTCGTTCTGGTCAGCAAACGCAGCCTTGAAGACTCAGCCTCCGGCTGGGCTCAAGGGGGAATTGCTGCAGTTCTCGATAGCCGTGATTCAATAGAAGCACATATTCAGGACACACTGATCGCTGGCGCGTGGCTGAATGATGAAAAGGCAACGCGTTTCGTTGTCGAAAATGGCCGACATGCCATCGAATGGCTCATCGAGCAAGGCGTTCCCTTTACCAAGGACGATGCGGGCTATCACCTGACGCGCGAAGGCGGTCACAGTGCCCGTCGCGTCATTCACGTGGCCGATGCCACCGGAATGGCGGTCCAGGATACCCTGACCAAAAAAGTCCGTGCCAACCCGAACATTACCGTGCTGGAAGACCACATAGCAATCGACCTGATTACCGGCGACAAGCTGGGAACGGGCGAAAAACGCTGCTTTGGCGCCTATGTCCTGAACAACCGCGACGGCGAAGTCGTCACCATCGGCGCAGCCAACACCCTGCTGGCGACCGGTGGTGCAGGCAAGGTCTATCTTTATACGACCAACCCGGACACCTCGACTGGCGATGGCATCGCCATGGCCTACCGCGCCGGTTGCCGAGTTGCCAATATGGAATTCATTCAATTCCATCCAACCTGCCTGTATCACCCACAGGCCAAGTCTTTCCTGATTTCCGAGGCGGTGCGTGGCGAAGGTGGCCTCCTCCGCCTGCCCGACGGCACCCGTTTCATGCCCGAACACGATGATCGTGCCGAATTGGCGCCACGCGACATCGTCGCCCGTGCTATCGACTTCGAGATGAAGAAACGCGGCCTGGATTGTGTTTTCCTCGATATTTCCCACAAGGGTGAGGACTTCATCCGCAATCACTTTCCCAATATTCATGCCCGTTGCCTGGAACTGGGGATCGATATCGCGCAGGAACCGATCCCGGTCGTTCCAGCGGCGCACTATACGTGCGGCGGTATTGTCAGTGATTTGCGCGGTCGAACCGATGTTGCCGGGCTATATGTTGCTGGAGAGGCTTCGTGCACAGGGCTGCACGGCGCCAATCGCCTCGCCTCGAACTCCCTGCTCGAATGCCTTGTGTTTGCGGAAGCGGTGGTCCAGGATATTCTGGAGAAGAAGACTACGAGCGTCCCTTCATTGCCACTGTGGGACGAGAGTCGGGTTACCGATGCCGACGAAGAAGTGGTTATTTCCCACAACTGGGATGAACTTCGCCGCTTCATGTGGGACTACGTCGGTATCGTCCGCACAACCAAGCGCCTGAAACGCGCCAAGCACCGCATTGGCCTGTTGATGCGCGAAATCGAAGAGTTCTACGCCAACTTCCGGGTCAGCCATGACCTGATCGAATTGCGCAATCTGGTCGTTACCGCCGATTTGATTGTTCGTTGCGCTATGCAGCGCAAGGAAAGCCGCGGGTTGCATTTTTCCCGGGACTTTCCGGAAATGGCTAGCAAAGCAAAAAACGCGGTGCTCAGGCGTCGTCGTTCGGCCCGCTGAAATTCGCTTGCCAGCGTATAAACATCCGCAAGCGTCTTAAATTTCCGCTGTTTTTCCGGTTGACCGTAGCAATCAGCGTTGAGGTTCGACCGTCCTCTGTCGTCAGACGGATAATGCTCAGCCAAGGGTGAATGGTCGCCCCTGGCTTGGGTATCGCCTGTACAAAATCGCCTTCGCCGACCCGTTCGATGAAAATGTCTCCATTGCGTTCGAGTCGGATTGCCTTGATGCTTGGCTTCAGGGCGTACCAAGCCTGTATTGCCAAAACCAGGACCGCAATCAACAGACCCGCACGCATTGAGTCCGAACACTGAAAGCCCAGGATCGTTGCATTTGTCAGCATGGTGATAATCAGAAGCATCGCATCCAGAATGCGCGAACGGTGCAGTCCGATGGTGATCGGAAACTGCACCGTTCGTTTTCCTGCAGAACTGGCTTAAATGCGCTTGAAGACCAGCGATCCGTTGGTTCCGCCGAAGCCGAAGTTGTTCTTCAGGCCATACTCAATATTCATCGGCCGTGCCGTATTGGCACAGTAATCAAGATCACACTCCGGATCCTGATTGAAGATATTGATCGTCGGCGGCGAAATCTGATTATGAATGGCCAAGACCGTAAACAAGGACTCGATACCACCAGCACCACCCAGCAGATGACCAGTCATCGACTTGGTTGAGTTAACCACCAGCTTGTAGGCGTGATCACCGAACGCCGCCTTGACGGCGTCCGATTCGTTCTTGTCGCCAAGCGGCGTCGAAGTCCCATGGGCATTCAGGTACTGGACATCAGATGGAGAGATGCCAGCATTCTTCAACGCATTGACCATGGAACGGCGTGGGCCATCCATATTCGGCGCGGTGATGTGATAAGCATCGGCACTCATACCGTAACCGACCAGTTCGGCATATATCTTGGCGCCACGAGCCTTGGCGTGCTCGTATTCTTCCAGGACCATGACGCCAGCGCCCTCGCCCAGCACGAAACCGTCGCGATCCTTGTCCCATGGCCGGCTGGCCGTGGTCGGATCGTCATTGCGGGTCGATAGCGCACGAGCGGCGCAGAAGCCCCCCATACCCAGCGGCGATACGGTTGATTCGGCACCGCCGGCAACCATGACATCCGCGTCGCCGTATTCGATGATACGTGCCGCGTCGCCAATGGAGTGCGTACCGGTCGTGCAGGCCGAAACCAGGGCGATATTCGGTCCCTTGAAGCCAAACTCGATCGACAAGTTGCCAGAGATCATGTTGATGATCGAACCCGGCACGAAGAATGGCGACACTTTACGTACGCCGCCGGCGGTATATTCCTCCTTGGTCGCTTCGATCAGTGGCAGGCCACCGATACCTGAACCGATGGCAACGCCAACGCGTTCGAGATCCACGACGTTTTCTTTGTCCAGGCCGGCGTCTCGAACGGCCTGAATGCCAGCAGCCAGGCCAAAATGGATAAAGTGATCCATCCGGCGTGCGTCTTTGGCGGAAATATATTGAGTAATGTCAAAGTTCTTGACCTCGCCGGCGAATTGCACCGGGAAGGTTGTGGTATCGAACTTGGTGACAGCGGCAATACCGGATTTGCCAGCAAGAATATTCTGCCAGGCTTCTTCGACGGTGTTTCCGACCGGGCTAACAATGCCCAGACCGGTAATTACGACTCTGCGACGTGCCAAGGTGCACTCCGAAAGCAAATGTAGCAAGGCCGGCCATGGGGGCCGGCCTTGCCTAAGTCAACGAGAATGAATTACTTCTTGTTGGCGAGGATGAAATCGACAGCCTGCTGGACCGTGGTGATCTTTTCAGCCTGGTCGTCAGGGATTTCGCACTCGAACTCTTCTTCGAGTGCCATGACCAGTTCAACGGTGTCCAGGGAATCCGCGCCCAGATCGTCCACAAATGAGGACTCGTTCTTGATGTCCGCTTCGTTCACGCCCAGTTGTTCGGCGACGATCTTTTTGACGCGCTCTACGATGTTATCCATTAGAAAAACTCCTTCCCCTCAGGGGTACGAAAAAAAACGTTACTAGTTTACCAAAAGCCGGGGCTTCGGGAAATCAATCCATGAACATACCGCCATTCACATGCACTGTTGTGCCTGTGACATAGGCGGCAGCCGGGGATACGAGAAAGCCGACAGTGCCGGCAATATCTTCTGGCGTACCAGCACGACCCAGTGGAATGGTCGCCAGCATGGCCTGCTTCTGTTCTTCGGTCAACGCATGCGTCATGTCGGTTGCTATAAAGCCCGGTGCAACACAGTTGACCGTGATGTTGCGACTACCAAGTTCCCGCGCCAGCGAACGGCTCATCCCTGCGACGCCAGCCTTGGCTGCGCAGTAATTGGCCTGGCCGGGATTGCCCGAATAGCCGACCACGGACGTAATGTTAACGATGCGCCCGAAGCGCGCTTTCATCATGCCGCGCATGACGCCCCGCGACAATCGAAAAACTGCTTTCAGATTGGTGTCGATAACCGCATCCCACTCATCGTCGCCCATGCGCATGGTCAGGTTGTCGCGGGTGATGCCGGCGTTATTGACCAGAATGGTGATGGCACCAAGTTCCTTGGCGATATCGGCGAGCGCCGAATCGGTCTGCGCAACATCACACACGTTAAGCGCAATGCCCTTCCCCTTGATACCAGCCTCGGCCAAATAGGCCGAAATTTTTGCAGCACCGTCATCGCTGGTTGCCGTGCCAATTACGGTGGCACCCTGCTTGCCAAGTTCCAGCGCAATGGCTCGGCCGATGCCACGTGTGGCACCAGTGACCAGCGCGATTTTTGCGTTCAGCATCTATTACTCCAGGCCCAGGTTGGCGTCGATGGCTGTTGCATCAGCCAAGGCGACACCAACAATACCATCGGCGCAACGCTTGGTCAGGCCAGCCAGTACCTTGCCTGGCCCACATTCGGCTACGGTGGTAACACCCAGCGCAGCCATCGACTGGATGGTCTCAACCCAGCGCACCGGATTGTAAGCTTGGCGAATCAGGGCATCCTTGATACGCGCCGGTTCGTTTTCGATGGCGACATCGACGTTGTTGATCACCGGAATCTGCGGTGCTTCCAGCGTCAATTCGGCAAGGCGGGCAGCAAGCTTGTCAGCTGCCGGACGAATCAGCGAAGAGTGGAATGGAGCAGATACCGGAAGTGCCTTGGCCATCTTGGCGCCACGAGCCTTGCAGGCTTCCATGGCACGTTCGACAGCCGCCTTGTGACCGGCAATCACGGTCTGACCATTGGCGTTGAAGTTGACAGGTTCAACCACTTCACCCTGCGCCGCTTCAGCACAGGCAGCGGTGATCCCCGCATTGTCCAGTCCAAGGATGGCAGCCATGGCGCCGGTACCAACCGGCACGGCTTCCTGCATGGCAGCAGCACGCAGGCGAACCAGCGGTACGGCATCCTTGAGTTCAATCACGCCAGCAGCAACCAGTGCGGAATATTCGCCGAGGCTATGGCCGGCAACGACAGCAGGCTTCTTGCCTCCCTTGTCGAGCCACAAGCGCCAAGCAGCGATACCTGCAGTCAACATCACGGGCTGGGTATTGACCGTTTGGGTCAGCGTTTCAGCCGGACCTTCGGCAACCATCGCCCACAGATCATCACCCAGCGCTGCTGAGGCTTCATCAAAAGTTGCACGAACTACGGCTGAGTCCCCGTAGGCTGCCATCATGCCAACGCTCTGCGAGCCTTGGCCGGGAAATACGAATGCAAAAGACATCGTTTCGTCTCCTGGTTCAGAATTCGAGAAGGGCTGCGCCCCACGTAAAGCCACCACCAACGCCTTCAACCAGTACTTTCTGGCCGCGCTGGATGCGTCCATCGCGCACAGCTTCGTCCAATGCAAGCGGCACGGACGCGGCAGATGTATTGCCATGGCGATCAACGGTTACGATCACTTTGTTGCGGTCAATACCCAGTTTTTTGCCAGTGGCGTCAATGATGCGAATATTGGCCTGATGCGGAATCAGCCAATCGACATCGCTCGTTTCAATACCAGCGATCTCGCAGACCTCCGTAGCGATGTCGGCCAGAACTCGTACGGCAAACTTGAAGACAGCCTGACCATCCATACGCAGAAATGGATCGCCGGTGACCTGTCCGCTACATATCTGTCCAGGAACATTCAGGATGCCATTCTGGCTACCGTCGGCATGCATCGCCGTGGCCAAAATACCAGGCCTGTCTGACGCTTCCAGCACAACCGCACCGGCACCATCGCCGAATAACACGCAAGTGCCGCGATCGTTCCAGTCAAGGATGCGCGAGAAAACTTCGGCACCGATCACCAACGCTCTCTTGTGGCTGCCGGAACGAATAAACTTTTCCGCGATGCCCAGTGCGTAGGTAAACCCGGCACAAACTGCCTGCACGTCGAAAGCGGCAGCACCTTTGTTGCCCAGGTTGGACTGAATCAGGCAGGCAGTGCTCGGAAAAATAAAATCAGGGGTCGATGTCGCAACGATAATCAGGTCGAGATCGGCAGCCGAAATGCCAGCCATTTCCAGCGCGCGTTGCGCGGCAATCAGGCCAAGTTCACTGGATGTCGTGCCGGGACTCGCAAGATGGCGGCTGCGAATGCCTGTGCGGGTAACGATCCACTCGTCGTTGGTGTCGATTCCTCGTGCAGCCAGATCGTCATTGCTGACAGGACTTCCCGGAAGGTAACTGCCGGTACCGATCAAGCGTGCGTACATTCAGACATTCTCCTCGACGACTGCCGGCATTGGGGTCATTTGTGCCAAGCGACTGGTAATGCGCTCCACGACACGATTTTCAGCTGCATCGTAGGCCCGTGAAATGGCATTGCCAAAGGCCAGCACATCAGCCGAGCCGTGGCTCTTGACTGAAATACCCCTGAGACCAAGCAGGATCGCACCGTTGTAGCGGCGATGATCAAAGCGCTTTTTAAAGTTGTTGAGTACTGAAATTGCAATCAGCGCGGCAATTCTGGTCAGCCAGTTACGCTTGAATTCGGTGCGCAATGACGACGCCAGCATCTGGGCAAGGCCTTCCGAGGTCTTCAATGCGACATTGCCGACAAAGCCATCGCAAACGATAACATCGGCTTCGCCTTTGTAGATGCCGTCTCCCTCAACATTGCCGATGAAATTGAGGCCCGAGGTACGGAGCAATCCGGCCGCAGCCTTGACCACTTCGTTCCCCTTTATATCCTCTTCGCCGATATTGAGAATGCCGACCGTCGGCTGATCCTTGTGCTCCATCGCTGAAATCAGCATGGCACCCATGATACCGAACTGAAGCAGATGCTCCGGTCCGCAATCGACATTGGCACCAAGATCCAGCATGTGCGTATGGCCATTGACGGTTGGCAGCGGCGCACAGATCGCCGGCCGATCGATACCCGGCAGCATCTTCAGAACAAAGCGGGAGATGGCCATCAGCGCACCGGTGTTGCCGGCGGAAACGCAGGCATCAGCATCCCCGGACTTGACCTGGTTGATGGCAACCCGCATCGACGAATCTTTTTTGTTGCGCAGGGCAAGCGCCGGCGACTCGTCCATGCCAATTATTTCCGAGGCGTGAACAAGGCGAATGCGTGAATCGCTGGCATGGTTGCCGAGCAACGGGCGCAACACATCTTCCTGACCGACCAGGACGAGATTGGCTGACGGATGCTCCGCAAGAAATTGAATGGCCGCGGGTACCGTCACCGACGGACCGTGGTCACCCCCCATGCAATCAATAGCAATGCGGGTTGTCATGGCAAAATAAAAGGCAGGCGGCTCATTACGAACCGCCTGCCCTTCATTAAACGATTACTCGCCCTTGCCCTTGACGACTTTTTTGCCGCGATAGAAGCCGGCCGGGGAAATGTGGTGACGCAGGTGGGCTTCGCCGGTGGTCGACTCGACGGCCAGCGGGGGGGCGGTCAGGAAGTCATGAGCACGGTGCATGCCACGCTTGGACGGGGACTTTTTGTTCTGTTGAACGGCCATTTTCTTACTCCAAAAAAATCAGTTCGGCTTGCCTTTTAGCCCGGACAATTTCGCGAACGGATTGATCCGCTCGCCAGCATCGGCCGCGCCAGGCAAACCACATTTTTCGTGCCGCGGCGCCACCGGCAGGGCGAGGAGGATTTCATCCTCAACCAACTCGACCACATCCAGTTCGCGTACCACCGGCAAGAAATCCCGGGTGTCGTCTTCCAGTTCATCTTGCGATAACTCGGTACCCTCTGGAACCAGCTCCAGCAGACTATCGACATCAAGATCGCAAGGTACGGCTTCCAGGCAGCGCTGACAGGCAAGCGAGAGTGTTCCCGAAACCTCCAGATGCAGCATGGATTCTCCGCTATCGCTCTTGTATCCTTGCAGACGGAAAGTTACCTCTCCATCGATCTCTGCCAGCAAATCATGCAGGCGATCAAGGTCCACGACGGCGAATGTTCCCTCGAGAACACGACCATCTCTGGCAAATGCGAAAGCGTCCGAAATCCTTTTCAATCTTGAGCTGTTGCGACTTAAACATTGAATGATATTATTTTTGGCTTTCCAAGTCAAAACAAAGTGCTGCTTGAAGTGTTCAATGCAAGGCTTTGTTGTAACGGATTTTTATGCCGCAGAATCTGATTCTCGCCTCAACCTCGCCATTTCGCCGGGAGCTCCTTGGTCGTCTTGGCATCCCCTTTGATGTTGCCAATCCACAAACCGATGAAAGCCCTTTTCCCGGCGAAACGCCGGAACAGATTGCCCTGAGGCTTTCCGAAGCCAAGGCCAGAGCGGTCGCAGAGACATATCCCGATGCCCTGATTATCGGTAGCGACCAGGTTGCTACGGTCGACGGCAAAATTTACGGAAAACCAGGAACGCATGAGCGTGCTATCGAGCAGTTGCGCGCCTTGTCCGGAAAGACTGTCAATTTCTTCACCGGCCTCTGTCTGCTTAATGCCAGAACGGGCGAGGTGCAGGTTCGCGGGGTGCCGACGCTGGTTACATTCCGGCAATTGAGCGATCAGGAAATCGAGAATTATCTTTGCCGGGAGCCGGCGTATAACTGCGCAGGATCGGCCAAATCGGAAGGTTTGGGGATTGCGTTGTTAAGCAGTATGCGTGGCGACGATCCGAATGCGCTGGTTGGTTTACCGTTGATTGCACTGTGCGACATGTTGCGTAATCAAGGCGTGGCGGTTCTCTGATGGCCGGTATCCTCTATCTCATTCCCGTCCCCCTCGGCCCGACTGCGCCGCAAGAATCCCTGCCCGCCAACGTACTTGCCGCCATCCGGCCATTGACTCATTTTGTCGTCGAACAGGCCAAGACGGCGCGTGCCTTCCTGAAGGCGGCTGGCACCGACTTGCCACTGCAGGAATTACAGCTTCAGGAGCTGAACGAGCATACCAAGGCGAATGAACTTGACCGCTTGCTGGAACCGTTACGCGCCGGTCACGATGTTGGCTTGCTTTCAGAAGCCGGCTGCCCGGCGGTTGCCGACCCTGGCGCCAATTTGGTTGCACTGGCCCAAAAGGAAAGCATTCGCGTCGTGCCGCTCATTGGGCCCTCCTCGCTCTTGCTGGCCCTGATGGCCTCGGGACTGAACGGGCAACGCTTCGCTTTTCAGGGCTACCTGCCCGCCAAGGAAGTTGAGCGCACGAAAATGCTGCGCGACTTGGAAAGCGAATCGAAAAAACGCCAGCAAACCCAGATTTTCATAGAAACACCGTATCGCAACCGGGCAATGTTCGACGCCATTCTTCAGGCCTGTCAGCCGATGACCAGACTGACCGTGGCTACTGATTTAACCTTGTCTGGAGAATCGGTGCTGACGCGAACAGTCCAGGCCTGGAAAAAACAAACGCCGCCCGAAATCGAGCGGCGTCCGACAGTTTTTCTGCTGCTGGCCTAATTTCTAGCGAAGGCTGACGCCAGCTGCGCTTTCCGAAAATCCTTTCCAGAATCCGGCAAAGGTGCTGGCACCTAGGCGCTTGGCGAAGCGTTCGGCAATATTGTCCTTGACCGAATAATCGAGAACCTTTTCGGCCTTGATGACATCGCGGGCCACCGACTCGACGCTGCCAAAATCGTCAGCCAGCCCCAATTGAACACTCTGGGCGCCGGTCCACATCAGGCCGGAAAACATTTCCGGCGTTTCCTTGAGCCGCTTGCCACGCCCGGTTTTGACAACATCAATGAACTGCTGGTGAATATCATTGAGCAGCGTCTGGGCATGGGCCTTGTGCTGCGGCGCCTGTGGTGAGAACGGATCGAGGAAACCCTTGTTTTCGCCGGCAGTCAGCAGGCGACGCTCAACACCCGCCTTGTCCATCGTGCCAGTGAAGCCGAAGCTGTCCATCAGCACGCCAATGGAGCCGACAATGCTGGCCTTGTTGACGTAGATACTGTCGGCTGCCGCGGCAACGTAATAACCACCCGAAGCACACATATCCTCGACCACTGCATACAGGAGCTTGTCCGGATGTTTGCCGCGCAGGCGGCGAATTTCATCATTGATGATTCCCGCCTGGACCGGGCTGCCGCCCGGGCTGTTGATGCGCAGGATGATGCCAGCAACATTTTTTTCCTCGAAGGCGCTGTTCAGTGCGGCAACGAGGTTCTCCGCGTTGCTCTCCCCCTTGGCCTCAATGACGCCATTGAGGGTTACCAAAGCGGTATGGCGCTCCTGATGCTCAGCGCCAGCCCCCCAGTCAACGACCGCTATTAACACAACCAAGAGGTAGACAAAACCAAGTGCCTTGAAGGCGATACCCCAGCGTCGGCGGGCCCGCTGCTCGTCAAGGGCGGCGAATACCAGTTTCTCAAGGGTTTTCCGTTCCCAGGCGGAGTCGTTGTTGGGCGGTTGGGGGCTATCCATGATTGTTTTCTTGCTCTAAAAAAATCTGTCCATCGATCTCTAGCACCTTCAGGGATTTCAAACCTTTACCCTGACACCGGCCGCCGAGACATCTGCCAGACTCTGGAGCATAAAGTGCGCCATGAATCGAGCAAATCAAGTATAGCTTGGAATCGTCGAAGAATTGGCCTGGTAGCCAGTCGAGTTCAGCTGGAACGTGGCCGCATTCATTCAAATAGGCATGCACCTGCCCATGAAAGCGTATGACAAATGCCGGCGTCGTACGACCGTAGCGCTCCACAGTAAAACGAAACCCCGGCCCGGCATTCGCAACCTCACCGCTGGTGCAGATCAGGCGTAATCCTGTAACCACTGATCAAGCTCTTTCACGCTATGCAGACAGGTCACCGGCTTGTGTTCCAGGAGGTGGTCGTGCGGATGGGCACCATAGGTTACCGCCAAGCTGTCGACGCCAGCGTTGCTTGCCATCAGGAGGTCATGTGACGTATCGCCGATCATGACCGTCGACTCGGCGGAAATACCAAACTCGGCCATCAGTTCCTGCAGCATCTGCGGATGCGGTTTTGAATGACACTCGTCGGCGCAACGAGAGGCCTGAAATAGCGGACGCAACCCCGAATGATCGAGCGCCCGTTCAAGTCCAAGCCGGCTTTTCCCGGTCGCCACGGTCAATATGTGCCCGGCTTCCTTCAGGCGTTGCAGCATCTCGGGCACACCGTCGAACAAGGTTAGAGTCTTATCACCAGACAGGTAGTGAAAACGATAGCGCTCAACCATCGCCTGAGTACTTTCCGGCGGCAAATCCGGCACGGCATGACGCAAGGCGTCGGCCAGACCCAGACCAATGACATGGCGAGCACGGGCATCATCCGGGATTGACAAGCCAAGATCGCGGCAAGACGCCTGGATGGCATGAACGATGGCGCCAGCCGAGTCGAGCAACGTGCCATCCCAGTCAAAAACTACCAGTTCGTATTTCATCGTTTGTTCAATATCTCGTCCAGATTGTCGGATTTGAATTCCGGGTCTTTTTTCCGGTTGACCGTGGCAATGTAGCTGCCGAAACTATCCGGGAGCGGCGCAATACACTCAAGCGGAGTTGCCGTCAGCGGGTGGCGAAAAGCCATCCGCCAGGCATGGAGCGCCATGCGTTTCAGGCCATCGCGTTTCAGATTCTTGTTCAACGCGAAATCACCGTACTTCTCGTCACCAAGGATAGGAAAGCCAAGATGCGCCAGATGAACGCGAATCTGGTGCGTGCGCCCGGTTTTCAGTTGCGCTTCAAGCAGGCTCATATCCGACCAGCGAGCCAGCAAACGGAAGATCGTATGCGAAGCCTTGCCCTCGGGATTTACCGAAACACGCCGTTCACCGCCCTCAGTCAGGTATTTGTGCAGGGGCAACTTGACGTGCTGGGTGACGTTCATCCAACGCCCTTTGACCAGAACCAGATAGCGCTTGTCAGCCCCAGCCCCGTGTTCGCGGAACATGTCGTGCAACGCAGTCAGCGCCAGTCGCTTCTTGCCAACGAGCAGCACGCCGGAGGTTTCCCGGTCTAGCCGGTGCGCCAATTCTAGGAACTTGGCTTGCGGTCGCTGCCGCCGCAAAGCCTCGATCACGCCAAAACTGACACCGCTGCCACCATGAACGGCAATGCCTTCGGGCTTATCGATGACGAGCATTGCCTCATCTTCATAGATGATCGGCAGATCGACGCGCTCCTTGGCGACTTCGTCGACCTCGTTTTGCGGCCGCTCAGCAATGCGAATCGGCGGAATTCGCACATTATCGCCAGCGCAAAGACGATAAGTTGCATCAACCCGGCCGCTATTCACCCGTACTTCTCCGCTCCGCAAAATCCGGTAGATATGGCTCTTCGGAACCCCCTTGCAACGTCGAATCAAAAAGTTGTCGAGGCGCTGCCCCTCTTCTTCTTCGCCGATCACTGCGTGCGTGACTGAATTGTTACCTACCCCGGTCATTTTCTAATATACTGCCTGCGTTCTACGTCTCGGTTTGCAAGAGATGCCGAACCGTCAGACCGTTTGTGACCTTGCGCTAAATGCGCGACCGCCAAGCGGCAGGCTCGAAAGTCTCACCTGTGCCAACTGCCCAGGCCAGACCAACGTAAAACGACTGGTTAAGTTCACTCACCAAAAGTAGTGATGTTAATGGATAAGCCCACTGTAAGCACGCACGGATTGCCCGTTGCAGGAATTTTCAGGTCGCGCATTTCAATAAAAAGCACGCGGCCGTCTGTTGATCAGCACATTCACCATCGCCTTTGCCAACCATTTATGACGCAACCCGAAAACTGAAACTGTCGCTGCCTGCCCGGGCGTTTCGTTGCAGCGTGCTGCCGTGCGCTGGAGCCCGAAAATAATGAAACGCATGCTATTCAATGCGACACAGGCGGAAGAACTCCGTGTCGCCATTGTCGATGGTCAGAAACTGATTGATCTCGACATTGAATCCGCCGCCAAGGAACAACGTAAAAGCAACATCTACAAGGGTGTAATTACCCGCATCGAACCGTCCCTCGAAGCCTGCTTCGTCGACTACGGTGCCGACCGCCACGGATTTCTCCCCTTCAAGGAAGTCTCCCGCGCCTTCTTTCTGCCGGGCACAGAAGCCGGCCGCGCCAGAATCCAGGATGCGCTGAAGGAAGGCCAGGAGCTGATCGTCCAGGTCGACAAGGACGAACGTGGCAACAAGGGCGCTGCCCTGACCACCTACGTTTCTCTGGCCGGCCGCTACCTCGTACTGATGCCGAACAATCCGCGCGGTGGTGGCGTTTCCCGTCGCGTTGACGGCGACGAGCGCGCTGAACTGCGTGACGTCATGGATCAGCTCGAAGTGCCCAATGGCATGAGCCTGATTGCCCGTACCGCAGCCATCGGCCGTCAGGCCGAAGAGCTCCAATGGGACTTGAACTACCTCCTGCAACTGTGGACCGCCATCGACGGTGCCGCCCAGCAGCAGAGCGGTGCTTTCCTGATTTATCTCGAAGGCAGCCTGGTCATTCGTGCCATCCGCGATTACTTCCAGCCGGATATCGGTGAGATCCTCATCGATACCGACGAGGTTTACGAGCAAGCCCGCGCCTTCATGGGCACGGTCATGCCGGGCAACGTCAATCGCGTCAAACGCTACCGCGACGACGTACCGCTGTTCTCGCGCTTTCAGATCGAACACCAGATCGAGACCGCCTTCGCCCGTCAGGTCAATCTGCCATCCGGTGGCGCCATCGTCATTGACCACACAGAAGCACTGGTCGCTGTCGACGTAAACTCCGGTCGCTCGACCAAGGGAGCCGATATCGAAGAAACCGCGCTCAAGACCAACCAGGAAGCGGCCGACGAATTAGCCCGCCAACTGCGCTTGCGCGACCTTGGCGGCTTGATCGTCATCGACTTCATCGATATGGAAAGCCAGAAGAACCAGCGCGACGTCGAAAACCGCCTGCGCGACGGCCTTCGTTTTGACCGTGCCCGCGTTCAGATGGGCAAGATCAGCCGATTCGGCCTGATGGAACTATCCCGTCAGCGCCTGCGCCCTGCATTGGCCGAAACCAGCTACATCCCCTGCCCGCGCTGCACCGGCACCGGCCACATCCGCTCGACCGAATCCGCTGCGCTGCATATTCTGCGCATTCTGGAAGAGGAGTCGATGAAGGAAAACACCGGCGCCGTTCATGTTCAAGTTCCGGTCGATGTCGCCACCTTCCTGCTCAATGAAAAGCGTCCGGACATCCAGGCCATCGAGTTGCGCCACAAGGTCACCATCCTGCTCATCCCGAACATCCATCTCGAAACGCCGGCCCATACCATCACCCGCCTGCGCCACGACGACCTGAATCAGGATGACATCCGCGAGCCGTCCTACCGCATGGTCGATATGCCTCTTGAGGAAGCCATCAAACAGGCAACTCAGCAAGAGATAGTCAAACCCCGTCAGGAGGCGGCAATCAAGGGAATTTCGCCCGACCAGCCCGCGCCTAACCTCCCGGAGAAGACAGAGGCACCGGTTGCAGCACCAGTCCAGCCGGAAGCCAGTATTTTCTCCAAGCTTTTTTCGTGGTTCCGTACTCCGGCAAAGCCGGTCGAAACGGTTGTTGCGCCGGAACCGGCGAAGAAACCCCGCGAAGGTCGCGGTGATGGTCGTCGAGACCGCGACGGTCGTCGTGGCGGCCGTAACGGTAACAAGCGCGAAGAGGAACGTGGGGAACGCGGCGAACGTAACAAGGATCGCGGCAACCGCAATGAACGCGGTGCAGAAAAGGCACCTTCAGACGAGTCGACCGTAGGCAACACCGAACGTCAGGAACGCCGTCCGCGTGGTGAGCGCAAGGGGCGTGGTGAACGTCCGCAAGCAGAGGCGGCAGAGAACAAGCTGGCGCAACAAGCATCAGGTGCGGATTTGTCCGTATCAGTCACCCCGCTGACCGGCAATGAAGCGCAAGAAGCCAACGGCACCGAAGAACAGGGCAATCGTCGTCGTGGCCGTCGTGGCGGACGCGGTCGTGGTGAGCGTCGCCCCGAAGCGGAGACAGTCACACCAGTTATCGAAACTGGGGAGATAGTCGCCCCGGTTCAGGAAACCGCAGAACCTGTCAGCCAGGAGCCGGTGATCGTTGTCATCCCGGCAGCCGAACCAGCTATTGCCCAAGCCACTGTACCGACGATTGAGCCGATCCCGGTAGTTAGTGAGCCAGAAATCGCCTCTCCTGACTCTGTTATCGAACTTGCCCAAGCTGCACCGGAACCCTCATCGGCCCAAGCTGCAGCAATCGAAACTGCGGTGGTCGAGACTATTGCGGTCAGCGCCCCGCCAATTGCTGAAACCGTAGCCCAGCCGGTCGCTACTGCTCCTGAACCGATCGACTTAACCTCGGCTTTGGCTGAAAGCGGATTGGTTCTGGTTCAGACAACGGCACCCGCTGTCGCTATTGCCCCGACTGAGCCTCCGGTCAAGCTAGGACGTCCGCGCAAGCAGAAATCCATTGCCGAGCAAGCCGAAAACGAACCGCTGGTGATGGTTGAAACTGGCAAATAAGACGTCCATGACGTAATGCAGAAGGGGCTCCCATGGGAGCCCCTTCTTGTTTCTGGTAACAAACAGTTCAGGAGTGTTCCAGTTTCTTTTTTATTTCCTCGACCAGCCCCAGTGAAGCATCCTCAACCATGTCGAGAACAAGATCAAAGCCATGACCCAATCCATAGTATGGATCAGGCACTTCGTCATCGTCGAAATTCTGCGAGTAGTCCATGAATAGCCCGATTCGTTTTTGCTGATCCGGCGTCGCCATGCGCATCAAGTTATCAAGGTTACTTTTATCCATGGCCAGAATGAGATCGAAATAATCAAGATCCTGGCGCGCGACCTTGCGAGCGCGTAGCTGGGAAAGGTTATAACCCCGCGCCGCCGCCGCGCGTTGCGTCCGGGAATCGGGAGCTTCGCCGACATGGTAGCCGTGCGTTCCCGCAGAATCTACTTCAACTTTACTTCCAAGATTATTGATTTTTATGAAATATCTAAAAACACCTTCAGCTGTCGGCGATCTGCAGATATTGCCCATGCAGACAAGTAGCACGCGATAGCTCATTTTGTCTCTCCGTCAGGGTCGTGTCGCACCACGCCGAATATCTGCTCCTTAAGTCGGAACAATTCGTCGCGGGCAGCCGCCGCTTTTTCGAATTCCAGGTTTCTTGCGCACTCAAGCATCGCTTTCTCGAGTCGCTTGATCTCCCTGGCCACTGTCTTTTCATCCATGGCTTCGTATATTGCCAACTGCTGAGCGGCTTTCAGCTCTGTTTGCGCCGTTCCTGCATCATAAACGCCATCGATGATGTCCTTGATTTTCTTGGACACGCCGCGTGGTGTGATGCCGTGTGCCAGATTGAAGCTGATTTGCTTCTCCCGTCGCCGCCCCGTTTCGCCAATAGCCAGCTGCATGGACCGTGTAATCGTATCAGCATAGAGGATGGCTGTGCCATGGATATGGCGTGCGGCGCGACCGATTGTCTGTATTAGTGATCGCTCGGAACGCAGAAAGCCCTCCTTGTCCGCATCAAGGATCGCGACCAGTGAAACTTCCGGAATATCCAGTCCTTCACGCAGCAGATTGATGCCAACAAGAACGTCGAACTCACCCAGGCGCAGGTCGCGGATGATTTCGACACGTTCAACGGTATCGATGTCCGAGTGCAGATAGCGAACCTTGATACCGTTGTCAGCCAGAAAATCCGTCAGGTCTTCGGACATGCGCTTGGTCAGCGTCGTAACCAGCACCCGCTCACCTACGGCAATCCGCTTGCCAATTTCTGCCAACAGATCGTCCACTTGCGTCGATGCAGGCCGAACGATCACCTCCGGATCAATCAATCCGGTGGGACGGGCCACCTGCTCTACCACCTGACCGGCATGTTGCTGCTCATAGTCGGCCGGGGTAGCCGAAACAAAGATGGTCTGGCGCATGTGCGCCTCGAATTCATTAAACTGCAATGGCCGGTTATCGAGCGCAGATGGCAGACGGAAACCATAATCAACCAGGTTTTCCTTGCGCGAGCGGTCACCTTTGTACATCCCGCCGACTTGTCCAATGCTGACATGCGATTCATCGATGAACATCAGCGCATCAGCTGGCAGGTAATCGATCAGCGTCGGCGGAGATTCGCCTGCCTTGCGCCCGGAAAAGTGTCTCGAGTAATTTTCGATACCCTTGCAGAAACCAATCTGGTCGAGCATTTCCAGATCGAATCGGGTGCGCTGTTCGATGCGCTGAGCCTCAACCAACCGGTTGTTCCGGGCAAAAAAGTCAATGCGCTCGCGCAATTCATCCTTGATCGCTTCAATGGCGCGCAGGACGGTACCGCGCGGCGTCACATAATGTGAGGCAGGGAATACAGTAAAACGAAGAGCCTTATGCAGCAGATGGCCGGTCAGCGGGTCAAAGAATTGCAGAGCTTCGACCTCGTCATCGAACAGTGAAACACGAATTGCGTGTTCGGCATGTTCCGCGGGGAAAATGTCGATAATATCGCCGCGAACGCGGAAGGTGCCACGATGGAAGTCCATCTCATTCCGGTCGTACTGCATGTCGGTCAGGCGCTTGACGATGGCGCGCTGATCGAGGCGGTCACCGACGCGCATGGTAAGGATCATGTTGTGATATTCGTCGCGGTCGCCAATGCCGTAAATACAGGAAACGGTGGCGACGATGACGACATCCCGACGTTCGATCAGGCTCTTTGTCGCAGACAAGCGCATCTGTTCAATGTGCTCATTTATCGAGCTGTCCTTCTCGATAAACAGGTCGCGGGATGGTACATAGGCTTCCGGCTGATAGTAGTCATAGTAGGAAACGAAATACTCGACGGCGTTTTCCGGGAAAAATTCCTTGAATTCGGAATACAACTGGGCCGCCAGCGTCTTGTTGGGCGCAAGCACCAGTGCGGGACGACCTGTGCGCGCAATGACGTTGGCCATCGTATAGGTTTTGCCGGAGCCCGTTACGCCAAGCAAGGTCTGGAACGACAGGCCATCCTCCAGCCCCTCAACGAGCAACCTGATCGCCTCTGGCTGGTCGCCCGCCGGAGGAAAGGGTTGGTGCAGTCGAAATGGGCTGCCATCAAAGCAGACAACCGGAATGATGTTGTTGGTTTCGCTCATGCTAAAATTCTTAGGTTTTTCGTCGCACGGCAAATCGGCTGCGCGAACATTGTTTGTATTATTTCACGGAGTTCCTATGTCCTCTTCGATCTTCGCTGCGGTGGAAATGGCCCCGCGCGATCCTATCCTCGGTCTGAATGAAGCCTTCAATGCCGATGCGCGCACCACCAAGGTCAACCTCGGTGTCGGCGTGTATTTTGACGACAACGGCAAGATTCCGCTGCTGGCTGCCGTCAAGGCCGCCGAGGATGCCCGCGTGAAAGCTGCCTTGCCGCGTGGCTATCAGCCGATCGAAGGCAATCCAGCCTACAACACCGCGGTACAGAACCTGCTGCTCGGCAAGGACTCTGCGTTGATCGCCAACGGTCAGGTTATCACTGCTCAAGCCCTTGGAGGCACCGGCGCCCTCAAAATTGGTGCTGATTATCTGAAGCGCCTGAACCCGGATGCCAAGGTCTATATCAGCGACCCGTCCTGGGAAAATCACCGCGCCCTGTTCGAATCAGCCGGCTTCGTTGTTGAAAACTACCCGTACTACGATGCCGCAACGCGCGGTGTCAATTTTGCGGGCATGAAAGCCTGCCTGAATGGCCTGCCTCCCGGCTCGATCATTCTGCTGCACGCATGCTGCCACAACCCGACTGGCGCTGACCTGTCGGATACCCAGTGGGCTGAAATCGTCGCCATCTGTCAGGATCGCGGCCTTGTTCCTTTCCTTGACATGGCCTATCAGGGCTTTGCCGACGGCATCGATGCGGATGCTGTGGCAGTTCGTGCCTTCTCGGCTTCCGGCCTGCAATTTTTCGCCTCCAGCTCGTTCTCCAAGAACTTCTCGCTGTATGGCGAGCGCGTTGGCGCACTGTCCATCGTCACCACTGGTAAGGAAGAATCTGCCCGCGTCATGTCGCAAGTCAAACGCGTTATCCGTACCAACTACTCCAACCCACCGACCCATGGTGGCGCACTGGTAGCTGGCGTACTCGCCTCGGCTGAGCTGCGTCAGATGTGGGAAAGCGAACTGGCGGGCATGCGTGACCGTATCCGTGCCATGCGCACCGGCCTGGTTGATGCCATCAAGGCCCAGGGCGTTGCACAGGACTTTTCGTTCGTTGCCCAGCAGCGCGGCATGTTTTCCTACACCGGCCTGACCGTTTCCCAGGTTGATCGCATGCGTGAAGAATTCGGTATCTATGCCGTATCGACAGGCCGTATTTGCCTGGCGGCACTGAATACCAAGAATCTGGATTACGTAGCCAAAGCGATTGCGGCAGTCACCAAGGCCTGATCGAGTCAATATCAAAAAGCAGAATGGGCGGAACTTCGGTTCCGCCCTTTTTATTTCCGGGTCGTTGCGCTCAGGTCGGGCAAAATGCCATAAATCCGAACCGCCGCACTCTGGCTCGACACCGATGTTTGCATGGTGACGGCCATATTGCCCTCGACCTGTCCGTTGCGCGGAGAATTAAACTGACCGACTGCGGTCACCATCCCGGCATCCATTCTGACATCACGACCAATGACCTGTTTGGGGGTGATATTGATCGTAGAGCGCAGGCGATCGAATTTTGTTGAGCCCGCCCTCACCTCGGATACACCGCTGCGGCGAACCGCCTCGCCGAGATCGACACCATGGAAGGCGCCGCGGGTTATTTCTGTACTCAATACCGCTTCAAGATTGCCCCACAGGCTCTCCCAGTCGTTTCCGCTGGAGCGTAAGCGCATTGCCCCGCTCATATCACCGTCGATTTTCAAGGATGGTGCGAAAGCTGCGCTGACCTTTCGGGTATCAAGTCTGCTCAGAACGCCGTCACCAGCCATCACCAAGCCATTGCTCCAATCGAGCAGCCAGTTCCCGCGCAGAATACCACCCAGAAAGGTGGTATCAATGTTCTGGATCAGCAACTTGTTTTTCTGCAACAAGCCTTGGGCTTGCAGGGAAGCGAATGAAATCTCTGAGCCAAATGGTACCCAAGCCCGCCCTTCCAAACTAAGAGCCAAACCCTGACTGCCCGCTTGGGCATTGATGAGCATGCTGCGGTCAGCTGTTTCGAACATGGCTTTTTCGATTGATCCATCCTGTCGAAATGCAATCTCGCCAAAAAGGTCATTCAAAGTGAGGCTGTCACCGAGCGTCAGTTGCAAATGGTCAATCATCATTTTCTGAATGATCACCTCGTGGCTGCCAGCCGCTTGACCAATGAACATCGGCAATGCCACAAGGCGGTTGGCGGACAACGTAGCTCCCGATATTTCAACCCTTGCTACTTGCCGTGGCGAACTCCCCAGCAGTGAGAGCAGTGAAGAAATACGTACTTCGGTAATTTTTCCATCTGCAGGTTCGCCAATTTTGACCCCAACCAATTTCAACGATGGGCTTGGAAAAAGTGTTACGCCAACCCGGTCTATTTTGACAGGTGCATTGAGCATTCGCGTTGCCGATGCCTCAAGGGCCGGCTTGAATTGCTCGTAGGGATAGAAGATAACGGTAACGACCAGAATGGCCAGAAGTGCTGCTATCGCCAATAGCCCCTTGCGTCCTGCTGACATGCCTTGCCGATAAGGACGATCTTCCGGCTCTCGTATGTCGGCGATAATGGCTGGCTGTACAGCCTCTGGAGCGATCTGAGATGGTGACGGAAGAATCGGCTTGCCAAACGAAGAAAAGCCGGTACCCGTGCTCTCGCCTTTTTTCGACTCGGAAGCAGCCTGTGATTTAGGCCCGAAAGTGGAAAACTCCGACATCGGCGGTATTTGTTCCTGCGCAGCCTCTTGTTTGGCCGCTTTCATGCTCTCTTCCCACACCGACACGGCATCCACGGTTGGGGCGATAAAACCACCCTCCTCAAGCTCGCGCAGTGCAGATTGAACCAGCCGAGGATTGCCGATCTTTGCGGTTAAGTCCTCAACACTCATTTTTCCGTCGACTTGCACCAAAACCATGCGCAGATTGCGCTGAACGACGCGTGTACTCTGGCGAACCGCCTCATCGCCAGTTGGCGTTTTTGCATAAACCAAATTGGAATCCATAACCCTGTTTTTTCTTCTTAAAAAACCACAAGATGCTTGACACGAGGGGATTCTACTCCTATAATGCCGATCTCTGTTCCTCGATAGCTCAGTTGGTAGAGCGCCGGACTGTTAATCCGTAGGTCCCTGGTTCGAGCCCAGGTCGGGGAGCCAGAAATACCAATGATCTAGACCGCTTAGGCGGTCTTTTTCATTTCTGGCCGTGACATTAACGTGACAAGATTCACCACGTTGCCGCCTCTCCCGCTTTCGATACGTGCCGCTGCCACCGCCATATTCTCAGTGGCAAACTTGGCGTAACGATCCACCATTTGCCGCGACTTCCAACCACCAAGGTCTTTCAGCTCATCACAGGACGTTCCCGCCTGCCGATGCCATGAAGCCCACGTATGCCGCAGATCATGGAAGCGAAGGTCCTTTATCCCGGCTTCCGCCACGGCGTTTTGCCATGCCGTATTAGAAACCTGCCCGCCGATGGGCTGGCCTCGATAGGTAAAGCTATAGCGAGGATGTTTGCCGACCTCACGTTCCAAGACTGCTACTGCATCACAATTTAACGGGACACCTCGCGGCGTGCCATTTTTGGTTTCATTGATCCAGGCTGTCTGCCTGGTCAAATCCACCCGTCCCCATTCGAGTCCGGTAATCTCCCGCGCCCGACACCCCGTCGCCAGGGCAAATTTCACCACCGCCGCAAGGTGTGGCGGACAGGCCTGAATCAGCCGATCTGCCTCGTCTCGCGTCAGCCAGCGATCGCGTTCAACTTCACCGGGCAGCAGACGAATTTTTGGAGTGCTGTCGATCCATTGCCATTCATCACGCGCCATGCGCAACAAACTGCGGACCAAGGCCAGATAACGATTCACGGTGGCCGGTTTGTTGCCCTTCTTGAGTTCCCCTTCGACGACCGACCAAATCACGTCACCGTTAATCTGATTCAGCGTCAGGGTGCCCAGGTAGGGATCAAGCATCCGACAAATCCGCTTCACATCACTGAAGCTCCGAAGCATTGCCTTGACTGCCAAGTACCGTACTACCGCCTCCTGCCAGGAGCGTTCAGGCTTGAACCCGAAATGCCGTTCCCGGTAAGCGTCAAGCGTGAGCTTGGCTAGCAGGGCTTCTGCATCTTCGCGGTTTTCAGTCCCAGCGCTTTGGCGTAGGCGTTTGCCGTTTGGGAGCGTTGTTGCAATCCACCAGAACCTTGAATCGGGGCGCCGGTAGACTCCTGTTTCACGGGCCATAAGGTTTGATCCTTTCCGGCCCGCCAATGCTCGCGCTGCTTATAGTCGTCAAGCCAACCGTCTAAGTCAACTTTGTCATAAACACAGCGCCGCCCCAGCTTGATAGCCGGGACATTCAGTTCGGTGAGCAGCGTGATCCCGATACCGAGATACGCCGCCGCCTGTTCCTTGGACAGACACCGAGCTGCGGGCAAAGGCAGGCCGTTGTCTTCCATGTCAGTTTCCGGAGGCTTT
>JBAQOL010000007.1:0-46879 GCA_049304775.1 Ferribacterium limneticum | reverse complement strand
AGGCCTGTGTTGATTACGAGATTGATAACGGCGCAGGAGGGTCCCCCGCTGGCGTGTTCGACATCTATGCCCGTGCGCGCATTTACTATGACGATGCAACAAACGAATTCACGACGCATGGTGATGTGGCGCAGCTTGCATCAACTGATTACCCGTCAATTCAGGCGGTTGAGTCAGGTCGTTTAATTTGCCCGCGTCTGGCTCAAAAGGCCGCAATGGGGTCGTCGCACATGACCGCTTCAACGGCGTTGCAGGTATTGATTACGGGCAATGCTCTTGGGTCGTTCCGCCTGCGACTGAAAAATCCGCAGTGGTTGAAAGTGGCCTAAAAAAAACGAATCCCCTCTGCACCGTGATTGAAGAACCCGCCTAGTGCGGGTTTTTCCTTTTGGGGTGCGCGTATCGGAATCACGCGCCGATAGATTGCACGCATGAGCCATTTCGACCCGACCGATATTCAAGCCCAGGAGCGCGACGCAGAAGTATCTGCTGACCGTAACCGAAAGGCGGCCGATCTCGAAATCGACGATCTGAAATGGCTAATGAGTAACAAGCGCGGGCGCCGTTTCGTGTTCCGCGTTTTGGAGCGGGCTGGCGTGTGGCGCCTCTCCTTCAACACCAACGCATTGAGCATGGCATTCAACGAAGGCCAGCGCAACGAGGGTTTGAGGCTGATGGCAAACATCACTGCGCACTGTCCTGATCGATACACGGAAATGCTTGAAGAGAGCAAAAAACTATGACTGACACGCTGATTACGGAAGGCCAAAACACCACGGCAGCCGACCCGCAGCAAACCGCTGACGCACCGACCGAAGGGCAGCAAGTTGCCGAAGTCGATGCCGCTGGCGAACAGCAGCAACAAGCAGGAGAGAAGGGCACCGAAAGCGACAAGGGAAAGCCGGAAGGCGCACCCGAGAAGTACGAGTTTCAAGCCGGCGAAGGTCGTCAGTTCGACGACGAAGTAATCGGCGCGTTCTCCGAAGTCGCCAAGGAACTGAATCTCTCCAACGAGGCCGCGCAGAAGGTTCTCGACAAGGTGGCGCCGGTACTTGCGTCACGCCAAGAGGCACAAGTCGCCGAAGCGCGCGCGCAGTGGGCGGCTGAAAGCAAGGCTGACAAGGAGTTCGGCGGCGACAAGCTGCAGGAAAACCTTGCCGTCGCCAAGAAGGCACGCGATGCCTTCGCAACGCCGGCACTTGTTGAACTGCTGGATCAATCTGGTCTTGGGGATCACCCGGAAGTCATCCGGTTTTTCGTCAAGGCCGGGAAGGCAATCAGTGAGGACAACTTCGTCGGTGGCGGACAGGGTTCTACCCAGCCCGCAACGGCGCAGAAACTCTATTCCGCATCCAATATGAATCCGTAATCAAGGAGCAACAAAATGGCAACTCTGCCCAGCACCAATCCTACCCTTGCCGATGTCGCCGCCCGTCTGGGTGCCGATGGCAAGATCGACCCGAACATCGTTGAAATGCTCAGCGAAACCAACGAAATCCTTGATGACATGACGTTCATCGAGGCCAACGGTTTCACTGAGCACAAGACCACCATTCGCTCCGGTCTGCCGGCAGGCACCTGGCGCAAACTGAACTACGGCGTTCAGCCGGAAAAGAGCCGCACTGTCCCGATCAAGGACTCGCTCGGTATGCTCGAAACCTACGCCGAAGTCGACAAGGCCCTGGCCGATCTGAACGGCAACTCTGCCGCATGGCGTCTGTCCGAAGATCGCGCATTCATCGAAGGTCTGAATCAGACGATGGCGACCACGCTGTTCTATGGCGACGCATCGCTTGATCCGGAAAAGTTCACAGGCCTGGCTCCGCGCTACAACCTGCTGTCTGCTGAAAACGGTATCAACATCGTTGATGCTGGCGGTACGGGTTCCGACAATGCGTCCATCTGGTTGGTTGTGTGGGGTCCGAATACCTGCCACGGCATCTACCCGAAGGGTTCGCCTGCTGGTCTGCAAACCCGCGACCTTGGCGAAGATACGCTGACCGATGCTGCCGGTGGCCGTTATCAAGGCTACCGCACCCACTACAAGTGGGATAACGGCGTAACCCTGCGCGACTGGCGCTATGTAGTTCGCGTCGCCAACATCGACGTTTCCGACCTTACCAAGAATGCCGCGTCCGGTGCTGACTTGATCGACCTGATGACCCAGGCGCTTGAGCTGATCCCGAACATCGGCATGGGCCGCCCGGTTTTCTACATGCCGCGCAAGCTGCGCTCCTTCCTGCGTCGCCAGATCACCAACAAGGTGGCTGGCTCGACGCTGACCATGGAAGAGATCAGCGGCAAGAAGGTCGTGGCGTTCGACGGTGTTCCTTGCCGTCGCACTGATGCGCTCCTGCTGACCGAAGCCCGAGTCGTCTAATCCCTAGCCGGGGGCTTCGCGCCCCTGGCAATCTCCATGTGAGGAAACTGAAATGATCATCGACAAACTGTTGCAAGTATCCAACGAGCAGGCCGTTACCGCTTCGGCTGCATCGACCGACGTGATTGACTTCGGCCAGGCCAACCCGAATTCCGGCCTGAACAATAACGTCACGATGGCCATCACCACGGACGAAGCGGCCACCGCTTCCGGTTCCGCCACCGTCACTTTCTCCATTCAGGACTCGGCTGACAATTCGACCTTTGCTGATGTCGCCGTCACTGCGGCCGTAGCCAAGTCCACGCTGGTCTCCGGCTATCAAATCCTGATCCCGATGCCGACGAAGCTGCGCCGTTATGTCCGTGTTTATTACACGGTCGCCACCGGCCCGCTGACTGCCGGCAAGTTCTCCGCTCAAGTCGTTACTGGCGTCCAGCAGAACATCGCCCAGCCCGACGCCGCTTCTATTGCGTAAGGAGTAGGCCATGCAAGTAATCGCAACAAAGCTTGGTAATTTCGGAAAGTTACGCGAACCCGGCGACAAGTTCGACGTTCCGGATGGCGAAACGGCAACTTGGTTTGTCCCGGTCGAACCCGTTGCCGAAGGCAAGGGCAAGAAGTCCAAGGACGAAGCCAAGGGCGCCGCCGATCTCGTTTGATTTTCTCCTCGTGGTTGGGAAGCAGTTCGTGGGGGCTTCGGCCCCCGCTTTTTTAGGAGTAGCAAGGAATGGCCTCAGAAGTTGATTTGTGCAACCTTGCACTGTCCCGGTTGGGCGACTCGGCCACGGTGTCCAGTATCGACCCGCCAGAAGGTTCTGCCCAGGCAGAGCACTGCAGCCGGTTCTATCCTATCGCTCGCGACAGTCTGCTTGAAATGCACGACTGGAAATTCGCCACGCGGCGGACGACTCTATCCGAACTGACCGTCGATTCATTCAATTGGGCGCACTCCTACGCCGAACCAAATGGCGCGTTGCGCATTGTATCGGTGCTGGATGCCACGCAGTCGGCAGAAGATGAAAGCTATCCGTTCGCTGCTGAGTCGGGCGATGATGGCGCAGCACTGATCTACACCAACCTGCAGTACGCGACGGTGCGCTATGTGGCCCGCGTCACCGACACGACGAAGTTCTCGCCGCTGTTCGCAGATGCGCTGGCCTGGTTGCTGGCCTCTCACATGGCCGGCCCGCTGATCAAGGGCACGGCAGGGCAGGCTGCAGCAAAAGCCTGCTATGCGAATTTCAATCTGGTGTTTTCCTATGCCAAGGTGTCCGACGCCAATCAGCGCAAGAGCGACCCGACGCACACGCCTGGTTGGATAGCAGATCGCTGACATGGCACAACTCCGCACACTGCAACGCTCGTTCTCCGGGGGAGAGGTAAGCCCGGAAATGTTCGGGCGCATCGACGATGCCAAGTATCAGATCGGCGCGGCGAAGATGCGCAACTTCATCCCGAAGCCGCAGGGGCCGTGCGAGAATCGCGCCGGCTTCGCCTTCGTCCGTGAGGTCAAGGATTCGACCAAGGCCACGCGCCTGATCCCATTCACCTACTCGACCACGCAGACGATGGTGATCGAGGTCGGTGCCGGATACTTCAGGTTTCACACGGCAGGCGCGACGCTTGAGTCATCGCCTGGCACGGCCTACGAGATCACAAACCCGTATGCTGAGGCCGATCTGTTCGACCTGCACTACGTCCAGTCGGCGGACGTGCTGACCATCGTTCATCCGAACTATGCGCCGCGAGAGCTTCGCCGCAATAGCGCACTCAGTTGGACGCTTTCGACGATCTCCTTCGCGTCGTCCATCGCTGCGCCTGCCGCCCCAACGGTAACGCAGGCCGGCTCGACTGCCGTTAAATACACCTATTATTACGTCGTTACCGCTGTCGATGCGGATGGTGTCAGCGAGTCCGCTGCATCTGCATCCGGCAACGTGGGAAGCAACCTGTTCGAGACTGGCTGCACGGTCACGATCACATGGACCGCTGTCACCGGGGCAACGCGGTACAACGTCTATAAGCAACAGGGCGGACTGTATGGCTACATCGGGCAGACGACTGGCCTGTCGATTGTCGATGACAACATCGCCCCTGACCTTGGCAAGACACCGCCGACTTATGAGTCCGTGTTCGGAGCGACTGGCGAGTATCCCGGTGCCGTGTCCTACTTCGAGCAACGCCGCGCATTTGCCGGAACGATCAACAAGCCGCAAAATATCTGGATGACGAAGAGCGGCACCGAGTCGAATATGTCCTACTCGCTGCCGATCAAGGAAGACGACCGCATCGTCTTCCGTGTTGCCGCTCGGGAAGCCAACACGATACGCCACATTGTCCCGCTGACGCATTTGCTTCTGCTTACCGGCGCCGCTGAGTGGCGGGTGACATCGGTCAATTCCGACGCTATCACCCCGAGCACGATCAGCGTGCGCCCGCAGTCCTATGTTGGCGCCTCGAATGTGCAGCCGGCCATCATCAACAACACGCTGATTTATGGCGCAGCGCGGGGCGGTCACGTTCGGGAACTGGCCTATAACTGGCAGGCCAACGGGTTCATTACCGGCGACCTGTCGCTGCGTGCGCCGCACCTGTTCGATACCTACGACATCAATGATATGGCCTACTCAAAGGCTCCGTATCCAGTCGTCTGGTTCGTCAGCACCAGCGGCAAGTTGCTCGGCCTGACCTATGTACCGGAACAGCAGATCGGCGCATGGCACCAGCACGATACGGACGGTACGTTCGAGTCTTGCGCGGTTGTCGCCGAGGGCAACGAGGACCGGCTTTATGCCGTGGTCCAGCGCACGATCAACGGGGTAAGCAAGCGGTACGTCGAGCGCCTGGCGTCGCGCCAGTTCGTCGATCAGGCTGATGCCTTCTTCGTCGATTGCGGATTGACCTATGACGGGGTTCCAGCCGATACGATCAGCGGCCTTGATCATCTCGAAGGAAAGACGGTCAGCATCCTGGCCGATGGCGCTGTGCATCCGCAGCGCGTTGTAACAAGCGGATCGATCGCACTCGACAACGCGGCCAGCACGGTGCAGATCGGCCTGCCAATCGAGGCTGATCTGCAAACCTTGCCGATGGCTTTCCAGATCGACAACGGGTTCGGCCAAGGGCGCACGAAGAACGTCAATGCGGCTTGGCTGCGAGTCTATCGCTCGTCCGGCATCTTCGTCGGGCCGGCGCTTGACCGACTGACCGAGGCCAAGCAGCGCACGACCGAGAGTTACGGTTCGCCGCCTGCGCTAAAGAGCGACGAGATTCAAGTCGTCATCCCGCCGAATTGGGGAAACGACGGCCAGATATTCGTTCGCCAGTCCGATCCGCTACCGCTGACCATCGCCAGCTTGACGCTGGAAGTCGAGGTCGGCGGCTAGTAGGGTGCGCGTATCCGGAAGGTGCGGGGCTATTTTCCTTGCATTCTTCCGGGGTTCGCAATGGCAACTACATCACCATCGCTAGGGTATGGCGGTCTGTTTCTGAACATCGGTGGCGCGCTGTCTGGTGCCATCGGCAGTTTCTACTCTGCCAAGGTCGCAAAGATCAACCTCGAAGGCCAGGCATTAATTGCCGATACCAATGCGCGCATCGCCGAGCTTGGTGCGCAGTCCGTCCTCAATCAAGGCCAGCAGGAAATCGGCAGGGTCACGATGCAAGCCGGGCGCGTCAAGAGCGCGCAGCGTGTTGCACTGGCCGCCAATGGCGTCGATCTTGGCGTCGGCAATGCGGTAGAACTGCAAGCCTCCACTGACATCATGAAGGAAATCGACCGCAACACGGTCGAGGCCAATGCCGTGCGCTCGGCATGGGGCTATCGGACGCAGGCCGTCAATTCGCAGAACGATGCGCTGATCAAGCGCTCCACCGCTGACACGATCAGCCCGTTCGGGTCTGCCACCACGTCACTGCTGGGCAGTGCCGGCAACGTGGCGACATCCTGGTATCAACTGAACAAGGCAACGGCCAACTCGCCGAGCAACGGATAACACGATGAAAGTTCCCGGTTACGATAGTTTTCAAGCCTCGCCCAACGCACTGCCGCAAACGCGCCTGACCGTTCCGGATATGCCGGACGTGGCCGGCCAACAGACGCAGCAGATGGCCCGAGGCATGAATGCCGCAGGCGATGCGATGACCCGCATATCACTGGACGTTGCGCAGCAGGCAAATCAGTTGCGCGTCGATGATGCGCTCAATCAGGCCAAGGAACATGCGCTGCGCCTGGCCTACGACAAGTCTTCCGGTTTCACCAGCCTGAAAGGGAAAGCCGCGCTTGAACGTCCAGACGGAAAACCGCTGGCAGACGAGTATGGCGACACGCTCAAGCAGCAAGTCGATAAGATTTCTGCAACGCTCGGCAACGATGCGCAGCGGCAGGCTTTCGCGCTGCACTCGAACAATCTGCTGGCGTCGTTCCGTGGGCAGGCCATCCAACATGAAGCCGGCGAGTTCAAGACCTACTCGCTGTCGGTGTCAGAAGGTGTGCAGAGTACGGCACTGCGCGAGATCGGCCTGAACTGGCGCGACCCAGAGGCCGTTGGCGCAGCGGTCGAGCGCATCCGTGCCGAGACATATCGGCAGGGCCAACTGCTCGGCAAGTCCGCAGAGTGGCAGGAAGCGCAAGCCCGCAAGCTGACCAGCAACGGGCACAAGACCGCTTTGCTGTCGGCGCTTGAGCAGAACGACCCGTCCTATGCCGAAGGGTATCTCAACAAATTCAGCAAGCAGATGGACGCTGACGACATCCTTTCCGTGCGCGGTCACATTACCAAGGAAATGGATGCGCGCGTCGGCACTGCCGCTGCCGGCGAAGTTCTCCGCCAGATGGCGCCACGCATCCAGACGAGCGATGCCGAGCGCGCGTTCAACATCGCAGTGGGCACCGAGTCCGGTGGCAAGCAGTTCGCCAAGGACGGCACGCCGCTGACCTCGCCGAAGGGTGCCATCGGCATCGCCCAGGTTATGCCGGAGACCGCTCCCGAGGCCGCCAAGCTGGCCGGCCTTGATTGGGACGAGAATCGCTACAAGACCGACCCGGCCTACAACAAGGCCATCGGCCTCGCCTACTTCCAGAAACAACTACAGACAAATGGCGGCGACCTTGCCAAGTCCTATGCGGCCTACAACGCTGGCCCGGGCGCTTTGCAGGAAGCTATCAAGAAGGCAGACCGTTCGGTGTCGCTGAACAAGAACGACCCGACTGTCCCGGTCAAGCAGTGGATCGACTTCCTGCCGCTGGAAACGCGCAACTACGTCGCCAAAAACATGAAGGAATACGACGCCGGTCAGGGTCAGGCCGCGCGTCCGACCTTTGCCGAGATCGATGAAAAGTTGCGTGCCGATCCTCGCCTGGCGAACAGCCCATCGCGCTACAAGGTTGCTCGGGTAGAAGCCGAGCGCATGTTCGAGGAACAGACCAAGGCCATCAAGCAACGCGAAGATGAAAGCGTTGCGGCGGCCATGCGTGCCGTGGTCGAGAATGGTGGGCGGTATTCCGATCTGCCGGCCAGTGTGCGCGCTGCGATTCCGCCCAAGGAAATCGACAACGTGATCGGCTTCGCGCAGAAGATCGCCAAGGGCGACGACACGACAAGCCCATGGCTTTACAACAAGCTGACGAGCAACCCCGGCCAGCTTGCCAGCATGAGCGACGACGCCTTCTACGCACTGCGCCGCGAACTGTCGGAAGCCGACTTCAAGCATTTCAGTCAGGAGCGCGCCAAGGCGTCGGGCAAGTCCGTCACAGGCGCGGCTGGTGATCTGAATACCGGCGCCATCAAGCAAACACTCGACGAGCGTCTGCGCATGCTGCAGATCGATCCGTCGCCCAAGGATGACGGCGGCAGTGACGCGGCCCGCATCGGCGGCATCCGTCGCTTCGTCGATCAGTATTTCTACGCAGCGCAGCGCGAGTCTGGGAAGAAGTTTTCCGACGCCGAGGTCGCCCAGCATATCGATACCCTGTTCGCCAAAAACGCCGAGTTCCGTGGCTGGTTCTCAAGCAAGTCCGGCCCGATGCTCGGCATGAAGGCCGGCGACCTGCCGGGCGACATCAAGGACAACCTCAAGGCTGCATTCAAGCGGCAGGGCATCGATAGCCCGACCGACGCCCAACTGATGAACGCTTACTGGAACATGAAAGTCGCCCGTAAATGAGCAACGAATTCGACGCAGCAGTAACAACCGCCCTCCAACCTGACACTGCTCAATCCGCCAGGGTAGGATTTTCTGCTGCGTCGGATACCAATCCAGACGCCTATGCCGAGGCGAAGCGTGTCGCCCGGCGCACAGGGGTTCCCGTTGACACGGTGTTCGCCATGCCGAACGAGATCAAGCGGCAGGACGCAATCGGTAGCATCGATTTTGACGCACTGGCAAAGACTTCGCCCAGCACTGCTGCACTGCTGGCCGACGTGGAAAAGGCCAAGGTCGCGCATGATGACGTGCCGGGCATTGGTGAGATCGAGCGCAAGCTGCGCCAATTCGGTGGCGGCGCCGTCGAAGCGGTAGGCATGGCGGCAAGTGGCGCCGGGCGACTGCTCGACGTAGCCCAGCGGTCTGCCGCAGGATGGGCTGGCCTGATGCTTCCCGAACCGATGGCGGGCGGCAGTCCGACGCTGGATTCGCTGGCCGGTCCGATGATCGGCGAAGGCTGGCAAGGCGCGGGAAAGATCGTCAAGAACACGGCCCGCAACGATCTCATGGTTCCGGCTGCACAGCAGACGTTCGGGGATCAGGTCGCTGGCGGCCTTGGTCAAGTTGCTGCGCAGATTCTCATGCTGCCATTCACCCGAGGCGCTGGCCTGTACGCCCAGGGCGCTGACGCGATGGGTGAGAAGATCGACGGCGACAATGCACCGCAATGGAAAAAGGATTTGGCAACTGTAGGCGGCGCCGGAATCACCGGCATCACTGAAAAATGGGCGCTGGACAAGTTGCTTGGTCCGATGGTTGTGCCGGTCAAGAATGCCATCGCGGCAAGCCTGGCGCGCATCGGTATTGCCGCAACGGCAGAAGGCGGGCAGGAGTTTAGCGAAAACGTCCTGCAAGACAGTCTGCGCAAGATGATGACCAACTCAGAAGCCAAGATAGATTTCGGTCAATCGCTCGGTGAGGGCGGGGTCGGCGCAGCGGTTGGCGGCATTGTTCGCACAGTCGTCGAGGCCGGCCTGCATATCAAGTCGCGCGGCCAGCAAGCCCAGCAAGCCACTCAGATGGGCGAACTGCTGACTGGACTGAACACGATGGCCGAAGCGTCGAAGCTAGTGCAACGCGACACTGAAACAGCGCAAGGCTTCTTCCAATCCATCCTCGACGAAGGCCGCGATGCGGTCTATATCTCGCCCGAGGCACTGGCGCAGTCCGGCCTTGCCGAGCAGATGGCGCAGGCTATCCCGGCAGTGGCCGAGCAACTGCAGACCGCAGCAGAGAGCGGCCACGATATTCGCATCCCGATTGCTGACCTGATGGCGACGATGGCCGGGCCGGAACTTGAGCAGTCGTTGCTTCCGCATGTGGCCGTCGAGCCGGGTGGTTTCACGCCGACCACGGCGCAGGAGTATCTGCAGAGCGACCAAGCAAAGGAATTGCAGGCCGAGGTTGATCGTGTGCTTGGTGAGAAAGAAGGCGACGACACGTTCAAGGCTTCCGCGCAGGCCGTAAAGACCACAATCAAGGACCAACTGACGACTGCCGGGCGATTCACTGAGTCGGTCAATGACGCCTATTCATCGATGGTCGGCAACTTCTACGCGGTGCAGGCCGCGCGCATGGGGACCACGCCAGAGGCGATGTTCGGGCGGTATCCGCTGCGGATTGGTGCGGAGTCGATTGCGGGGCAGCAGTTTGATCAAGCGGCTATCGAGTCGCCTGATTTCCGCAACTGGTTCGGCGACAGCAAGGTTGTCGATGGTTCTGGCAATCCGATGGTTGTTTATCACGGGACGACGTCTGACTTTAATGCTTTCCAAGGGAATCAGCGCGGGGTTCATTTTGTAAGTCCGTCGAAGACTTTTGTTGAGAAGTTCTATACAAGCGCGGATGGAACAGTCGCTGATGGCGCAAATGTTATGCCGGTGTATGTTAAAGCCGGCAACCCATTTGACTTTGAGAATAAGGCACACATCAAGCAGCTTTCCTATGCTGCAAGTTTGAGCGGCGCTGTTATCAGCCAGATAAAGAAAGGGCAATGGTCTAGGCTTGAGGATAGAACAACGCTTGAAGCAATCAAAAGTTTAGGCTTTGATGGACTGTATGTGCGCGAGGACGGTCACAAGAACTTAGCTGTTTTCGACCCCACTCAAATCAAATCCGCCATCGGCAACAATGGCCAGTTCGACCCGAACGACGCGAACATCCTGAATCAGCAAGCACGCGGCAGCTTCAACCCGGCAACGCTGCAGCTTACCCTGCTTAAAAACGCAGATTTATCGACATTTTTCCATGAATCTGCCCATTTCTTCCTCGAAGTGCAGGCCGATCTCGCCGGCCAGTTGATGCAGGACGCGGCCGTTCATGGCGCCGATACGCTCAAGCCGGGCGAACAGCAAGTCGTCAAGGATATGCAGGCCACGCTCGACTGGTTCGGCATCAAGGATTTGTCAGAGTGGAACGCGCTCGACTTCGAGGAAAAGCGCAGCTATCACGAAAAGTTTGCCCGCGGGTTCGAGTCCTATTTGTTCGGGGGGAAAGCCCCGAGCATCGAACTGCAAGGCTTGTTCCAGCGGTTCCGCGCCTGGATGATGAACGTCTATCGTGACCTGAAAGCCTTGAACGTCGAACTGACTGACGAGGTACGCGGCGTATTCGACCGGATGCTAGCGACGACTGAGCAGATCACACTGGCCGAGCAAGGCCGGTCGATGATGCCCCTCTTCACGTCGCCCGAGCAGATCGGCATGACGCCGGCAGAGTTCGCCGACTATCAGGCACTTGGCACTGACGCGACGAACGAGGCCATCGAGGATATGCAGGCGCGTGGCTTGCGCGATATGCAGTGGATACACAACGCACGCGGCCGGGTGATCAAGCAGTTGCAGAAGGAGTCCGCAGCGAAGCGCGCCGAGGTCAAGATGGGCGTGCGCGCCGAGGTTATGAGCCAGCCGATCTATCGGGCGTGGCAATTCCTGACCGGAAAGATGAAGGCCGAAGACCAGATCGATCCGGTCACGCCTCCGAAGTCCGACCCGAACGTCCTCGACGAAACCATCGACTCACTGTTCGCTGCCATCGCCAAGCTTGGCGGAATCAACAAAGACGATGTGGTCAAGACGTGGGGCGTCGATCCTGCCGACAAGCCGGCCAGCGGTCTATTTGGCAAACCTCTGTGGCGTATTGATGGCGGCCTGTCTATCGACGGCATGGCCGAGGCACTGAGCCAGTACGGCTATCTGGAAAAAGACGAGCACGGCAAGTGGGACATCCGCGAGCTTGAGGACAAATTCAAGGCTGAACTCGGCGGCGATGCGCAGTATTCCAATGTCTACGACTATGCCGGCAACCAGCCGATGCGCCCGGGCGACCAGGTGCCTAATCGGCTGGGCCTTGCGGCCGGTCGCCTCGATCGTGCCAGTTTGACCGAAATCGGCCTGCCGCCTGAGATCATCGATCATCTGGACAAGCTGCGCATGGTGCGCAAAGACGGCATCCATCCCGACATCGTGGCCGAAATGTTCGGCTTCACGTCCGGCGACGAACTGGTGCGCCGACTGGCTGCAGCCGAGGCACCGAAGGCCGAGATCGAGGCACTTACGGACCAGCGCATGCTGGAACAGTTCGGCGACCTGTCAAGCGAGGAAGACATCAAGAAGGCGGCAGACAAGGCCATCCACAACGACGTGCGCGCCCGCCTGGTGGCGACTGAACTGGCGGCATTGGAGAAGGCCACCGGCAAGCGCACGACACTCGCCAGCGCGGCCAAGGAGTACGCCGCCGCAATGATCGCCCGCCTCAAGGTGCGCGACATCAAGCCGGGGCAGTATGCGGCCGGCGAAGTGCGGGCAGCTAAGGCGACCGAGAAGGCCAGCAAGGCCGGCGACATCGCCACCGCTGCGGCAGAGAAGCGCAACCAACTGATCAACACCTACGCCACCCGTGCCGCATACGACGCCCAGGATGAAGTCGAGAAGGGGCTGCGCTATCTCAAGACATTCGACAGCGCCGGCAAGCGCAAGGGGCTGGATGCCGACTACACCGACCAGATCGATGCGCTGCTTGAGCGGTTCGATCTGCGCAAGGGGCAGAGCGGCAAGGCCATCGACAAGCGCAAGGCCCTGGCCGAGTGGCTGACTGCCCAGCAGGATGCCGGCCTTGAGCCGGACATTCCGCAGCAGTTGGTCAATGAGGCTTTCCGCAAGTCCTACAAGGACATGACCGTCGAGGAACTGCGCGGCCTGATCGATACCATCAAGCAGATCGAACACCTTGGCCGACTCAAGCACAAGCTACTGACGGCCCGCGACCAGCGTGCGTATGAGGCTATCCGCGACGAGATCGCGGCCAGCATCGTTGAGCATGCCGGGGAGCGCAAGGCAGAAACCCGCACGCCAGACACGGTGCTTGGCAAGTCGCTGCAGAAGATGCGCAACTTCTGGGCGGAGCATATTAAGTCGGCCATGTGGGCGCGGATCATGGACGGCGGCAAGGACGGCGGCCCGATGTGGGAATACTTCGTCCGCGCCGCCAATGAGCGCGGCGACATGGAAACGACCATGCGGGCAGAAGCCACGGCCAAGCTGTCGGAAATCCTCGATCCAGTGTTCAAGCTCGGCAAGATGCAGGCCAAAGTCTTTTTCCCGCTGATCAATCGCAGCTTGACCCGCGAGGCACGCATCGCCATCGCGCTTAACGTCGGCAATGCCAGCAACCTGCAACGTCTGCAGGGTGGCGAGGGCTGGACGGACACGCAGCTTGCCGAGATTCTGCGGACGCTGACGGTCGCCGAGTGGCAGGCCGTGCAAAAGGTATGGGATCACTTCGAGTCGTATCGCCCCCAGATCGCGGCCAAGGAACGGCGCGTCTATGGCAAAGAGCCGGAGTGGATAGCACCGACGCCTTTCACCGTGCAGACGGCGGACGGGCAGAGCGTGCAGATGCGCGGCGGATACTACCCGGTCAAGTACGACCCGGCCGCCAGCCAGCGGGCCGAGGAGCATGCTGACGCGGAAGGCGCAAAGCGCCAACTGCAGGGCGCTTACACTTCGGCGACTACGCGGCGCAGCTTTACCAAGGCGCGGGCCGAGGAAGTCAATGGCCGCCCCCTGCTGTACTCGCTGGCCGGCGTGTATTCCGGTGTCAATGACGTGATCCACGACCTGTCGTGGCATGAATGGCTGATCGATACCAATCGCTTGCTGCGGTCGCAGACCATCGACAGCGCCATCCGCAACCACTACGGCCCCGAGGTAAAGCAGCAATTCAAGAAATGGTCGGCGGACATTGCCGAGGGCGACAAGGCCTCGACCGACTCGGGCGACATCGCGGTCAATTACATCCGCCAGTCGGTCAGCGTCGCCGGCCTCGGGTTCAACGTCATGTCGGCGGCCATCCAGCCACTCGGCATCACGCAATCCATCGTCCGCGTCGGCGCCAAGTGGGTCGGGCGTGGCATCGCCAAGTACATCGCACACCCGATTGAACTGACCAAGGAAGTCAATTCGATGTCGTCGTTCATGGAAAACCGGGCGCGCACCCGGTTCCGCGAATTGAACGAACTGCGCAATCAAGTCGAAGGGCAGACCAAGGCGAAGGAGTTCGTCGGGCATTACGCCTATTTCCTGATGATGCGATTCCAGCAAGCGGTCGATGTACCGACGTGGTGGGGCGCCTACGAGAAGGCCGTATACGAAGGCAATGACGACGAGCGTGCCGCGTCACTGGCGGATCAGGCCGTGATCGACGCCCAGGGTGGCGGCATGCTCAAGGATCAATCTGGGATCGAGCGCACCGGGGCGACCGGCAAACTCTTTACCGTGTTCTACTCCTTCATGAACACGGCCATGAACATGGGCGTCGCGCAGACCATGACGGAAAAGAGCAAGGCCAAGCTGGTCGCTGACTACGCTCTGCTGTACCTGATCCCGCCGATGCTCGGCATGGCCTTGAAAGCGGCCATCACACCGGGGGACTCTGGCGACGATGATCCGGAGAAGATCGCCAAAAAACTGCTGGCCGCGCAGATCGATTACATGATGGGCATGATGGTCTATGTCCGCGAGTTCTCGGATGTGGCCAAGACGCTGACCGGGGCGAACGACATGGGCCGCGACTATCAAGGTCCGGCTGGCCTGCGCCTGGTGGTCGATGCCGGCAAGTTCGCCAAGCAGGTAGGGCAGGGAGAATTCGACGACGCATTCCGCAAGGCATCGATCAATCTGATCGGCGACCTATTCGGCCTGCCGAGCGCCCAGCTTAACCGCACGATCACCGGCATCAAGGCACTGGCAGAAGGCGAAACAGAAAACCCGGCAGCTATCGCGTTCGGCTTCCAGAAGCCACGATAGGGTGCGCGTATCCGATCCCCTGACGGATAGCCTTGCGGCAATCAATCAGGGGCGTGCGCAATGTCTATATCCAGTTCAACGCGAAAGGCCGGCCCGTACAACGGCAACGGCGTAACGGTCGCGTTTCCGTTCTCCTTCAAGGTGTTCAGTTCAGCCGATCTGCTGGTCGTCAAGACCACGCCAGCCGACGTCGAATCAACGCTTGTTCTGACCACGGACTACACGGTCAGCCTGAACGCGGATCAGGATAGCAATCCCGGCGGTACTGTGACTGCGGTGTCTGCGCCTGCTACCGGCTACAAGATCACGATCACCAGTCAGGTGGCAGAACTTCAGCCGGTTGTTCTGACCAATGCCGGTGGCTTCTATCCGAAGGTTATCAATGACGCGCTCGACCGTCTGACGATCCTTACGCAACAACTGGCCGAGAAAGTAAGTCGGGCGGTCAAGGTGAATATCTCGTCGGGAACGACGCCGGATGCGCTGGTCAATAACATCACGGCGATTGCCGGCGACTTGCCCTTGATCGAATCGAGCGCCGCATCATCTGCAATCAATGCTGCCAGTGCGTCGGCGTCTGCCGTGTCCGCAACGGCCAGCGCGACGACTGCTATCACCTCGGCAGCATCCGCATCAGAATCATCCAGCGCGGCCACCAACAGCGCGACGAATGCGTCGGAATCGGCCGTATTGGCATCTAACGCGGCCGGACTTGCTGCGGGATATATCGCGCCGGTTACGGCAACATCGGCGACCAGTACGACCGTTGGCACCGGGTCAATCGCGATGACCTGCGAACCGGGCAAGGGATTTGTGCCGGGGCATCCGGTCAAGATAGCCCGCACATCGGCGGCGACGACGACCTTCATGTCAGGCACGGTGACGGCCTACAACACATCGACGGGTTCGCTGACGGCCAGCATCGCATCGGTAACGGGAGCTGGAACGTTCTCCGACTGGACTCTGAGCATAGCCGCATCGAACACCAGCCCTGCCAGCGCTACGGCATTTACACCGACCGGGACGATTGCTGCCACGGACGTACAGGGCGCGCTGGTTGAAGTCGCTGGCGAGGCTTGCCAGAAGTCAGCGAACTTGTCGGACGTAGCCAATACCGGAACGGCGCGTTCCAACATCGGCGCGGCGGCATCGGGTTCGGTAGTTGGCTCAGGCATCACTATGGCGACAAGCAAAGTGCTGGGCCGCACTACGGCATCGGCCGGAGCGATTGAGGAAATTGCAATCGGGACCGGGTTGTCTTTGTCGGCTGGCACCTTGGCCTGCACGGTTGCGGGAGGTGTTACCTCAGTCGGCGGCAATACCGGGGCGGTGACGAATGCGCGGGTGGCTGCTGCTGTATATGCTGTAAACGCATACGCTACGGCTGGTAATTTATATGGCAGTGAATACACACGCACTGTGCCCGACGCATCAACTGTTGAGCGCATCAATTTCAGAATTATAGCAACTGGGTCAATACGAATATCATTTAATGCGGCAGTTAGCGACACGATCGTCGTTAGAATTTATAAAAACGGGGTGGCCGCTGGAATACAAAGAACCGTTATCGCAACAAACTCAACATTTGTTGAAGATATTTCTGTTGTTGCTGGGGAAACAATCCAGCTATACGCGTCTTCCAATAATACGTCTGGTGTTATTTCTCAAATTAAATTTGGAATTACGACTTACTACAACCTTGTTCTACCTTTGACGATTGGGGTTCGATAATGACCTACTTCATAACCTTATCCGGCACGAATATCACTGGCCTTTATCGTGACGATGTTCTCACCCCTCCTTCTGGTGCAATTCCGGTATCGAACGAGTTCGGCGAAACGCTACGCCACTGTAGCAACTTCGGCGCTTATGAATATATCAACGGTTTTCTAGTCCCGGCCTCTATTCCTGCACCAGTACCGCAATCCATCACCCCTTGGCAAATCCGCAAAGCCTTGAACCAACTCGGCCTGCGCTCGGCTGTTGAATCGGCTGTTGCTTCCTCAAGCGACCAAGCCGTAAAAGACGGATGGGAATTCGCCACTGAGTTTGTCAGATCAAGCCCGCTCGTTATCGGCATGGGCGCAGCACTTGGCAAGACAGGTTCCGAACTTGATGCGCTATTCACGCTTGGCGCGTCTTTGTAGTCATTTATCAAGGAGAAATACCATGAACAAAATCATCTGCGCTATCGCTCTCGCAATTCTTTCCGCCTGCGGCACTACCGCGACGAGAAATGCCGTCATCGACCCGAGCCTGACCGCTGCGCCGATCTGCCAGCCTAAGTTCGGCCTTCCCGGTTGCTACTCTGGCGGCGGCGAATAAATGAGCCATGAAACTCTCGAAATATTTCACGCTTGATGAACTGACATTTTCTCAGACTGCGGCGCGGATCGGAATCGACAACACGCCAAGCATGGAGATGGCCAATCAACTCGGCTTAACTGCGTACCACATGGACAAAGTGCGGGAGTTGCTCGGTCATCCAGTGATTGTTTCCTCTGGCTATCGTTCGCCGGAACTGAATGCTGCGGTGCGCGGTTCTGCTACTAGTTCACATGTTCGCGGCGAGGCAGTCGATTTCACTTGCCCTGGTTATGGCTCTGTGCGCGAAGTATTCGATGCCATCCGTGAATCGGACATTTGTTTCGATCAGTTGATTGTTGAGTTCGGGCGATGGGTGCATATCGGATTTGACGCACGTATGCGCGGGCAATGCCTTGCGTACAACGGTAACGGCTACAAGGAGATTGCTTGATGGGGGTCGATATTACAGGGATTGGCGCGGTTGCTGATCTGGCGACGACGGTCATCGGGAAGATATGGCCTGACAAATCCGAACAGGAACGGGCGCAACTGGCTATGGCTACGTCTGTCGTCATGGGTCAGCTAGAGATCAACAAAGCCGAAGCATCTAATCCTTCGCGCTTTGTGTCTGGATGGCGTCCATTTATCGGATGGGTCTGCGGCGCCGGCTGCGCGTGGAATTGGGTAGGACTGCCGGTAGTCAAGGCCGGATGTGTTATCGCCGGCTACAGCGTCGCCCTGACAGCCGCGGACGTATCGGAAATGATGCCGCTACTTGTTGCCATGCTTGGCCTTGGTGGGTATCGCACATATGAAAAAGTAGCCGGGGCAACGAAATGAGCTTCAATGCCAAATCTGAAATTCTGCTGGCTATTGCCAAGACAGACGACGCCAATCTGAAAATGCTTCTCCTGCTCATGCTCGGCGTGCTTGAGGAAATCGGCGGCAAGATAGATTCAATCTGGGCGGACGAAAAGAGCCTCAGAGATACCGTATTGAACGGCCATGCTCCGATGCACCACGATCACCATGAATGGATCACGAAGAAGATGAAAGAGGAGCAGGAAGCTGCCGAGGACGCCCGCAAAGTAAAAGTGTCTGTGCTTGAAAAGACCATAGGTTATCTGGCCGTTCTGTTCATCGGTGGCGTTATCGCTTGGCTTGGCTTGCAGAAATGACGGACTAAATAATGGAAAACTGCCTGACCTACGCCCTGCGCATGTGGCGCTTCGGACGGGCAACAGATCACCTCGTAATCCGTAAATCACATTGGGGATGGTTCCCTCACTTCGCGGTAATCTTCGAGCTTCAAAACGGTGATCTCGAGAAGCGGGAATATGTTCCGACCAAGCCAAAGCCGCAATGGTTTCCGCCTCTGTTCTTCAAAGGGGTTGAGCGCATCACCTACTACCGGAAGGAATCGTGATGCCAGCGCAGATAATCAGATTTTCAGAATGGAAGGCCGCGCATCCGCCCGCGCTGATCTGCTGGAATCATGGGCTACAATGCTATTTGGCGTGACATGATTTGTGGCTAAAGGTTTTGTTCCAGCGCAAGCAGTAGCGGGGCAACATTCGGGGCAACTCGAAAACGCTAATTCTGTAGAGGCTTGCAGATAGGTCTATTCAGCCGGTTATATGAATCCCTGCGTGTCCGCCAAATAATACAACGCTGCTTAAAGCCCCGATTTTTCGGGGCTTTTTGCTTTTTTGAGTTGGTAATCTCCATACGCTTGGGCGCAGGATAAATTCTGGTGGAAGCAGTCATACAAGCCGTCGTCGAAGAGCCGCCTTTGAATCTCGGTCTGGTTGCCCAGTTGCAGGTTCATTTTTATCGGCTAAGCACCTACGCGGGACTGAATTTTCTGGATGATCCGGCCATGCTGGCCTTCGTGTTCTGTTAAATCAGGCGCAGGTCCAAATTACTTACTGGATAAACCATTTCTCCGAAGTCACAAACGGCTACAAAACACGGGAAGACATATTTCTTTCGCAGGCCTAGAGTGTGTACGTTGTTGTGCGGTGCACAAAATCTGTGAAGGATATGAATATGGTTCCCGACTACATGCAGAAATACACAGACCTCCGGATTGGGCGGCTGTCGTTCCACCAGTTCATGGAATTCGTTGATGAAATCTACTGTATGGGCCACACCAACGGAAGTTTGTCGGCTCAGGCCGAGTTGCTCAAAAGGATCAACGGTCAGATGACTTCGAATGGTATGACCAGTGATTCGCAGATAGTGCCGTACGAGTCTGTTTTCTAGACTCTCGGCGACCAATTGGTCTGCGCGCGGGCATCTTGTGGCATCTTTGTTTGGAGCGTAGATTAGAAAACGTTCGAAGGGAGACATTCATGCGTTACACCATCCTTCTGGCACTTCTGCTTGCATCCACAGCAACCCAGGCCGACGTCTTTACCTGCCACACGCGATCCGGAGATGTTGTCTATTCCGACGTTCCTTGCGACAAGGGAGCGATAATCGAAAAAATAAGCCCAAGCGAGTCGGTATCAGACCCGGTTGCCGCCCAGAAAGAACTTGAGCGACAAAAGGCCTATACCGAGCGGCAAGCGGCCGAAAATGCGCGGGCAAGGGCTGCTGCGCCCATGCCGGCAATCCTTCCGGATTACTCCAGCCCACCTCCTTCATCGCCACCGCCGACGCCGTTGTCGCCATCGTCGTCAGGACAATCGGACATGCCCCCAAGAATTCGGTGAGACAAGCTTTCTCCTGGCCTCCGACCAAACAAAAAAGCGCCTTTCGGGCGCTTTTTATTGTCCGGGATTTTTTGTCCGGAACGAGGACTACGGTCTGATCAGGATATTCCGGTCGAACGTCAGGTTGTCGAAGGCGGCGTAGGTCCAGGGCAGGCCGTTGGCTTGCGATGAGAGGCGAACCTTGGCGATGTTGCGGCTTGTCGACGAAAAGCTCAGTGGATGCCAGTGGCCAAGAAAGTTGGCGTCGTGAACGCCCAATTGCGTCAGCACCTTTCCCAGGTACTTGCCGGTTGAGTCGTAAGCTTCCATGAATGGCCGGTTGTCGGCATTGCCCGCGCCTTCAGATGAATTCATCGCATAGGCCCAGACGCTGACCGATTGCTGCAATTGGGAAAAAGTCGCTTCGAGGGCGCCGTAGCGTGCATCGAACCAGGGATAGGATGGATCGGCCTCGATGATGGTCAGGACATTCTTTCCACTCTGGCCGCCACCCCATGGCATCTCTTTGGCAAAGGCAGACCAGGTGCGGGGCGGGTAGGTCACGCTGGCCAAGGTGACGCCCGAGCCGGCGTAGGTTGAATCAACGGCTGTGCCGCTGGGTACGTCGTCGAAAGTGATGGTCACCGTTCGCCAGAGGTTGGGTGGCGGGCGAAACGGAGGACGCTGTGAAATGACGCCGCCGAGCTTGATCGCATTGTTGGTGAAGTCGGGCATGAGAAACGCTCCTTGTCAGTGATGCACAAATTTGCAAAGCGGCAAGCTTGCTCCAGGAAACAATCCTGCAGGACGTGCCTTTTGCGAATGAATGTCCATACGAAAAGCATAGAACAATCGCTCTGGCATTCAAGGGGAAGCGGCGCTGAAGGCTAAGGCAGAGACCGTTTTCAGCAACTGGGCTTGCCACGGTCAACCGGAAATTCTGCCCAAAATTCAAAAAATAGATTGCCGGTGCCGGGTGGCAGTCGTCCGGCTTCGAAGCTGCTTTCGTGCTGCCGAGGCAATTCAGCAGGGCTGATCGCAGTTCAAGTTTCTGCCCGACCAAGCCCCAGAGACGCTGCGTACCGGCGCTTCTCGCCGGGCGATAACTGCTTGATCCGGTATTCCGCCTTCGAGGCCGATGAACGATCAGGATGATTTTCGTAGCCAAGCAGCCGGAGCGGCGGATGCGAGCGCGTATAGCGCGCACCGGTGCCGGCGCAATGAGCGGCGTAGCGACCGGCCACGTCGACCGCGATGCCGGTATAAATGCTGCCATCGACGCACTCGATCATGTACAGAAACCAGGGCTTGCTCATGCTTCGGTCGAGCGGGCCAGGGCGCGGCGGATGCGTTCGATGGTCGCTTCGACTGGCGCCTGGCGGGGCACCTCGAGACCGAGGTCGCGGGCGATGGCATTGACCTTGGCCGGATTGAGCGGAATGCCACCGCGGTCAACCGCCGCAATCAATTGGCGGGCCCGGGCGTAGTCGGAAAGCGGGGCAGGGCGACCGAAAAACAGCGCCCATATGCGTGAGAAAAGGCCCGTCGGCCGGCGTGATCCCATACACTTGCTTCTGGATAAAAGCTGAAGGATACATGGATGCAGCTGGCAACGAAGATGGAACGGACCCGGAGCGCACAAACTTGAGCGAAGTGACAATCAGCCGCAGCATGCTCGCCGCGAGCGAGTTGCCGATCTACAACGGCGTTTCGATGGCCAGAATCAGTCTGGTCGGCGATGCCGCCCTGGCCGAGCGGGCGCTGGCCGCCTTGTTGGCGGCGCCGGCCATCGGTTTCGATACCGAGTCCAAACCCACCTTCCTGAAAGGCGAGATTTCCACCGGGCCGCACCTCGTTCAACTGGCCACCGACGAACACGTCTATCTTTTCCCCGTCGTCGTCGCCGCCAACCATGATGTGCTGCGGCAGATCCTAGCCACCCAGAACGTCCTCAAGGTCGGCTTCGGCCTCGGCAACGACCGCAGCGCCCTGCGTTCGCGCCTCGGCATCGAACTCGCCAATGTCCTCGACCTCGGCGAAGCCCTGCGCGGGCCAGGCCATCGCGGCACGGTCGGGGCCAAAGTCGCCGTCGCCCACTACTTCGGCCAGAAATTCCAGAAATCGAAAAAGGTTGGCACCAGCAACTGGGCCAGTGCGCGCCTCAACGAGCGCCAGTTGTTATACGCTGCCAACGACGCGCATGTCGCCCTGCAGATCTACCGGGCCTGGCTGCGCGACCCGGAGCGCCCGGCGCAAGCCGCGCCGGCCCCGGCAATTCAACCAAGCTCAGGAAATAACCATCATGGCTGAACCACTGCCCATGCTCTCATTGCTGGAAACCCGCGTACTCGGCACCCTCGTCGAAAAACAACGCACCGTGCCCGACACCTATCCGCTCTCGGTCAATGCACTGCTCGCCGGCTGCAACCAGAAAACGAGCCGTAATCCGGTCATAGAAGCCAGCGAGAGCGACGTCGTGCAAGCCATCGATGTCCTGAAGGGCCTCTGGCTGGTCAATGAAATCAGCGGCAGCCGGGTTAGCCGCTTCGAACACCGTCTCGAAAAGATACTCGGCGTGCCGACGCAAGCCTCGGCGCTGCTCACCGTGCTCATGCTGCGCGGGCCGCAAACGGCTGGCGAGTTGCGCCTCAACTGCGAACGCCTGCACCGCTTTGCCGACATCTCGTCGGTCGAAGCCTTCCTCGAAGAACTGGCCAGCCGGGAAGAGGGCGCGCTGGTCGTCGAACTGCCACGCCTGCCCGGATCGCGCGAAAACCGCTGGGTGCACCTGCTCAGCGGCGAGCCGGAAATCGAAACCATGCTGCCGGCAAAGGCGTCGCAATCGGCCAACCAGGAAATCGAAGAGTTGAAGGCGAGGGTGAGCGCGCTTGAAACCGAGCTGGCTGAAATGCGCATCCGGCTAACCACAATCGGCGCATGAAACCCCGCCATCACCGCCCTTCCGAGCGCATTCGCATCATCGGTGCCGCCAGCGGCATCGGGGCGCAGGATCGCGCCTGCGAAGATGGTCCGGTTGCCTTCCATCGTTCGCAAGCCTGGCACGAACTCGAACATCACCCATTGATTGACTGGGGCAAGACACTGTTTGCCCCGCAAGGCGATCATGCCTCGATCACCGGAAGAATCGCCGCGCTGTGCCGCAATCTCGCCGACGAAGTCGGGCTTGCCCTGCGCGCCAACGAATTTCCCGTCGTCATCGGTGGTGACCATTCCGTCGCCATCGGCACCTGGAGCGGCGTTGCTCGCGCCATTGCCGAGCCGATCGGCCTCCTCTGGATCGACGCCCATCTCGACAGCCACACCCCGGAAACCAGCTACTCCGGCGCCATCCACGGCATGCCGCTGGCCTGCCTGCTCGGGCGCGGTGACAAGCGCTTGCTTAACATCGGGCTGGAAGGCACCCAGATCAGCGCCGCCCACACCGTTGTCCTCGGGCCGCGCAGCTACGAACCGGAAGAGCTCGAATTTCTGCAGCGCATGCAGGTGCGAATCATCGACAGCGACGAAATACACAGCCGCGGCTTCGCCGCCTGTCTCGACGAAGCGATAGCCATCGTCGCCAGCGCCCCGGCCGGTTTTGGCGTGACGCTCGACCTCGACGCCATCGACCCACGACTCGCCCCCGGCGTCGGCAGCCCCGAGCCGGATGGCCTGGTCGTGCACGATGCCGTCGAGGCCATGCGCCGAATCGGTGGCCTGCCCGGGCTCAAGGCGCTGGAAATCGTCGAATACAACCCCGACCGCGACCGCCACGGGACGACGGCCAGGCTGATCTCCGATTTGATAGGGGAGTTGCTGCCACCGGGCAGTGACAAGTAGTCGGTTGGCACGAGTCGCGTCGGGCACTTAAACCCCTCCCAACCTCCCCTTGTCAGGGGAGGAGCAAACCATCGGGCATCAACTCTACTCCCGCACCTGAGAAGGAGACGGGAGTAGAGGCAATTCAACCCGACCCCACCAACGGCCAAGTGTCATTGGAATGCAACACGCGTCGGATATTGTTGCACTCTCCGCTGCGTCAAAATGACGCGCAGGTTTCTTATTTTGGGCGACAAATTGTGAAGATAATCACGGATTAGTCTGAATGGACTGTTGCCGGTCCTTGTGGGAGAAGTAAAATCGCGCCCGGCCGGTTCATGCATATTGAATGGCTTGTCAGTTCCGGCCGGGTGAAATCCCGGCTCTTCATTGATGTGCTTGGATATTCCGGATAAAAATGCTGCAGTGCAATGTGGTAACATTTCAAGAATGATGTCATGTCAAAAAATCCTTGTTGCATTTGCGGCCTCTGCCCTCCTTCATCCCGTTCTCGGGATGGCGAATGAGGGCGATGTCGTCAATCTGAGCGCTGCGGTAACGATGATGCATGACAACAATATGTTCCGTCTTGCGCCATCGGTTAACCCCGCCAGCTTTGGTCTGGACGGGCGATCCGACACCATCACCATGGCCTCGGCGGGGCTTAATCTCAACAAGACGCTTGGCCGGCAGCAGCTGATCGGCAACCTTAGTTTTATCGACACCAGCTACAAGCGCAATAACTACCTCGATTTCCTGGCCCTCAACTACGACGGCAAGTGGCTGTGGGCTGTTGGCACCCGGTGGACGGGCGAACTTTCGCTGGATCGTACCGAATCGCTCAACACCTATGCCGACTACACCACCAACAACTATCGGGCGCGTAACGTTCGCCTGATCGAGAATGAGCGTTTCACCGCCAACTACTGGTTTCACACCAGCTGGGCCGCTTTTCTCGGCGTGTCGCGCACCAGCGTGACCAACGAGCAGGCAGTCCTGGCCGAAAGTGATTACGAAGCCAGCGGCTTCAACTACGGCATCCGTTTCCGCCCCGTTTCCGGCAACACCGTTGCGCTGCGCGTCAAACAACTGGACGGCAGCTACTCCAATCGCCAGTTCAATTCCATTTCGCAATACGACAACGGTTTTTCGAACAATAGCGTTGAGCTTGATGCTAGCTGGCTGCTCACCGGCAAGACGCAACTGCGCGGCCGGGTCGAATACCTTGAGCGCAAGCACGACCACTTTGCCTCGCGCGACTACAGCGGCTGGGCCGGCAACCTCGATCTCGTCTATGCCGCCACCGGCAAGAGCAATCTCACCTTCGGCTACAAGCATGACCTGGCCGCCTTTCAGCAATCCACTTCCAGCTACTACGAGCTTGATGAACTCAACCTCGGCGCCCGCTGGGCCGCTACTGACAAAATCTCCTCCGGTGCCCGCTTGGGCTACGGCAAGCGCAGCTATCACGGCGAAATAGCGCCGTTGCCGACCGGCGTCGAGCAGCGTCAAGAAACCGTTACCCGGGCCGGCCTCGACATCGGTTACCGGCCCGTGCGCTGGCTTGAACTAAAGGCCGGCATGAATTTCGAGAAGCGCAACGCCAATGTTGACCGCTTCGACTACAAAGACCGCACCACTTTTGTCTCGCTCAGCGCCCAGTACTGACGTGACCAACGCCATTCAAGAATCCGCTGCAACCATTTTTAAGGTGACCCTGTGAACAAGCTCAAAACCATCTCTGCCATCGTTCTTTCCACCCTGGTACTTGGCGCTTGCGGTGATCGTCCGCCCGAGAAAAAAGCAGCCAGCCAGGTTGCCGTAAAAGTCAATGACGGCGAGATTTCCGTTCATCAGATCAACTTCGTGCTGCAGCGCACACCCAACATTCCCGCCGCCAAGGCCGAGGCCGCCAAGCGACAGGTGCTCGAAAGCCTGATCGACCAGGAACTGGCCGTGCAGCAGGCCACGGAAGCCAAGCTCGAGCGCACGCCGAATGTCATGCAGGCCATCGAAAGCGCCCGCCGCGAAATTCTCGCCCGCGCCTTCATCGAACAAAAGGTTGCCAAGCAGGCCAAGCCTTCGACCGACGAAGTCCGCAAGTTCTACGGCGAACACCCCGAATTGTTTGCCAACCGCAAAATCTACCGCCTTGAAGAAGTCGGTTTCGCCGCCAGCCCCGAAATCATCGCCGGCGTGAAGGCGCAACTGGGCAGCGGCAAGACTTCCGTCGCTGAAGTGGTCAGCGGCCTCAAGGCCAAGGGTATCGAAGTTGCCGGCGGCGTCACCGTCAAGGCAGCCGAGCAACTCGCCCTCGAACTGCTGCCGCGTCTGGCACAGGCGAAGGATGGTCAGGTCCAGATGATCGAAAATCAGGGCCGTGTCGCCATCATCACCGTACTCGCCAGCAAGCTCGAGCCGATGGATGAAATCAAGGCCCAGCCCTTCATCGAAAACTTCATCAACAACAAGCAAAAATCCGAAGCCGCCCGCAGCACCATGAAAGAGCTGCGCGAAAAGGCCAAGATCGAATACGTTGGCGAATTTGTCGCACCTGCACCGGCCGTTGCTGCCGCACCTGCCGCTACCCCAGTCGAAGCGCCGCAAAAGGCTGCGGCTAACCCCACCGAGGCAGCCGTCAACAAAGGCATTGCCGGTCTCAAGTAAAACGGAAACCAAGCATCCATGAGCTACCTAAACAGACTTCTCCTCGGCATTCTCGTCACCTTTGGCCTGATCGCCGGCGCGCAGGCGCAGGGCAAGCAGGTCGACTACCGCCTGGGGGCTGGCGACGCCATCAAGATCAACGTCTTCCAGAACCCGGACCTCACCGTTGAAACCCGCGTTGCCGAAAGCGGCTCCGTCACCTATCCGCTGATCGGTGCCGTGCAGCTTGGCGGACTGTCGATTGCCGAAGCCGAACTGGCCATTGCCAGCAAGCTGCGCGAAGGCGGCTTTGTGCAAAAGCCGCAGGTCAACATCCTGCTCATGCAGTTCAAGGGCAACCAGGTTTCCATCCTCGGCATGGTCAATCGCCCGGGCCGCTACCCTATCGAAACCGGCAACACCCGCCTGACCGACATGCTGGCCACGGCCGGCGGAGCCATCCCTTCCGGCGGCGCCGATGTCATCATTCTTTCCGGTATGCGCGACGGCAAGGCCTACCGCCAGGAAATCGACATCCCCGCCATGTTCATCAGCGGCAACACCGATCTTGACATCCCGGTGATGGGCGGCGACATCATCTACGTTCATCGCGCCCCGGTCTTCTACATCTACGGTGAAGTCCAGCGCGGCGGCTCCTATCGCCTCGAGCGCAACATGAGCGTCCTGCAGGGCCTCGCCCAGAGCGCCGGAACGACCATTCGCGGCACCGAGCGCGGCCTGCGCATTCACCGTCGCGGTCCGGACGGCAAAGTGCAGATCATCTCCCCGGAAAAGTCCGACCTCATTCAAGCCGACGACGTTCTCTACGTCCAGGAAAGCTTCTTCTAAAAAGAAGATCACCGAAAGCCCCGCATGACTTTTCAGCAATTCCTCCTCATCCTCTGGGCCCGCCGCAAGCTGGCATTGTCGATATTTTTCGTCACGGTGCTGACCACGCTGGTCATCAGCCTCATGCTGCCCAAGGAATACACTGCCACCACCTCGCTGGTCATCGACGTCAAATCGCCCGACCCCATCGCCGGCATGATCATGCAGGGGATGATGGCGCCCGGCTACATGGCGACGCAGATGGATATCATCAACAGCGACCGGGTTGCCACACGCGTCGTCAAGTTGCTTGGTTTCGAGAAGAGTGCCGAAGCCGTCGAGAAGTGGAAGGAAGCCAGCGAAGGCAAGGGCACGCTGGAAAGCTACTACGCCGCAATCCTGCAAAAGAAGCTCGACATCAAGCCCTCCCGCGAGAGCAACGTCATCAACGTCAATTTCTCCGGCTCTGACCCGATGTTTGCCGCCGCAGTCGCCAACGCCTTTGCCCAGGCCTACATCGATACCTCCATCGAAATGCGTGTCGAACCGGCCCGCCAATACAGCGCCTGGTTTGAAGAGCGCCAGAAAGGCCTGCGCGCCGCGCTGGAAAAAGCCCAGTCCCGCCTTTCTGCCTACCAGCAGGAAAAAGGCATTGTCGTTACCGACGACCGCATGATGGACAACGAGACTGCACGACTCAACGACCTGACCATGCAGCTTTCCGCTGCCCAGGCCCAGCGCGCCGACGCCTCCAGCCGGCAAAAGAGCGGCACCAGCGAGCTCTCGCTCGAAGTGCTGCAGAACCCGCTGGTCCAGAGTCTCAAGGCCGAAATCGCCCGCGCCGAATCGCAGCTGTCGCAAATTGGCAGCAACCTCGGCAAGAACCACCCGCAAGTCCTGCAGCTTGAAGCCCAGATCGAGGAACAGCGCCAGCAACTGCGCCAGGAAATCGGCCGTATCTCGGGCGGCAATGCCGTCGCCAGCAAGTTCGGCGTTGTCAAGCAAGACGAACTCAAGAAGGCTATCGAAGAGCAGAAAAAGCGTGTGCTCGCCATCCGCTCCGAGCGTGACGAACTCAGCGTGCTGGTCAACGACGTCGAAACCGCCCGCCGTGCCTACGAGGCTGTCGGCCAGCGCATGACGCAAACGAACCTCGAAGGCCAGTCGCAGCAGACCAACGTGCTGGTGCTCAGCCCGGCAACCGAGCCGACTCAGCACTCTAAGCCCAGAGTCTTGCTTAACGTGCTGGTTTCCATTTTCCTCGGCACCATGCTCGGCGTTGGCGCCGCGCTCGTCCTCGAACTCAGCCAGCGCCGCATCCGCTCGGCCGAAGACCTCACCCTGGCGCTCGACCTGCCCGTTCTGGCCGAACTCGATTCCTCGCTGCCCAAGGCAAAAAGAGGATTTCGATTTTGGGCAAAAAATCCGGTTGACCGTGGCAATCGCGAACCCGCTCTCAATACCGGCAATCAGCCAGCCGCAGCGAAGGCCTGATCAGATATGAACGCAATGACCGAAAAACTCGACACCGGCGCCGGCCGCTCCATAGGCGCCATTCTCATCGACAACGGCCGCCTGACGCCGGAAGCCGCCGAGCGCATCCTCAAGCTGCAAAAAGAGCAGGGCCTGCGCTTTGGCGATGCCGCCATCCAGCTCGGCCTGCTCACCGAAGCCGACATCCAGCAGGCGCTCTCCCGTCAGTACGACTACCCCTACCTGATGCCCGGTGACGAGCGCGTCAGCGAAGAAGTCGTCGCCGCCTTCAAACCCTTCAGCCCCATCGTCGAACAACTGCGCGCCGTGCGCAGCCAGCTCATGCTGCGCTGGTTCGATGCCGATGTCGGCCACAAGACGCTGGCCGTCGTCAGCGCGGGCCGGGCAGAAGGCCGCAGCTTCACTGCCGCCAACCTGGCCGTCGTCTTCTCGCAACTAGGCGAACGCACGCTGCTCATCGATGCCGACCTGCGCAACCCGAGCCAGCACCAGCTCTTCCGCCTCGAAAACAAGCTCGGTCTTTCCAGCCTGCTGGCCGGCCGGGCCGAACTGGCCGAAGCCGTCACCCGCATCCCCGGCCTCATCGATCTGTCCGTTCTGCCGGCCGGCGCCACCCCGCCCAACCCGCAGGAGCTGCTGGCCCGCCCCGTCTTCAACGCGCTGATGGCCACCGCCGCCGGCCAATACGACATCGTGATCGTCGACACCCCGGCCGGTGCAGAAACCGCCGACAGCCAGACCATCGCCGCCCGCACCCGCGGCGCCGTCGTAGTCGCCCGCAAAGACCTGTCCTCGGCACCCGCCTTGCAAGCCTTCGTCACCTCGCTGCAGCACAGCGGCGTTGCCGTCGTCGGCGCCGTGCTCAACAACGGGTAGCCCAGCATGCTGTTCAGTTCATTCTCGCTTTGCTCCTCGGATGCGCGTATTCGCCATAGAAACCGACGCACCTCCGTTTTGAACAGCAAAAGCACCGGGGTTTATCCCCGGTTTTTGCGAGATGCACTGCCTATGACATTTCATTTTTCGGCAAAATTTCCGGTTGACCGTAGCAATCAGCCGCCAAAGGTCTGGCAATGAACCACGCAGCACAAAACGGGCAGATACTCCCGGCGCAACCCCGCCTGGCCATCGCCGAATGGTTCCCCATTCTCATCGGCCTCATCGCACTCTATGTGCCCACCTGGGTCGGCCTTTCCAGCACCATCTGGGCCACAGAAGCCCAGGCGCACGGCCCCATCATCCTCAGCGTGGCCCTCTGGTTCTTCTGGAAACAACGCCTCGTCATCCACAAGATGGCTGTTGCTCCCTCCAAGGCTGGCTGGCCGCTCTTCATCCTTGGTCTGCTGCTCTATGCCGTTGGCCGCTCGCAAGACATCCTGATTTTTGAAGTCGGCTCGCAAATCATCGTCATCGCCAGCCTGCTGCTCATCCTGCGCGGCTGGGCAGCCTTGGGCGCTGCCTGGTTCCCGCTGTTCTTCCTGCTCTTCATGATCCCGCTGCCTGGCGCTTTCGTTGATGCCCTGACGCTGCCCATGAAAATGGCCGTCTCCTACGTGGCCGAAAACGTCCTCTACTGGGTGGGCTACCCCATCTCGCGCACCGGTGTCATCCTGCAGATCGGCCAGTACAAACTGCTCGTCGCCGATGCCTGCGCTGGCCTGCAAACCCTATTTACGCTCGAAGCCCTCGGCCTGCTCTACCTCAACATCGTTCGCCACGACTCATTCTTCAGAAACATCGCGCTGGCCATCCTCATCATCCCCATCTCCTTCACCGCCAACGTCATCCGTGTCATGGTGCTGACGCTGATCACCTACCACTTTGGCGACGAAGCTGGGCAGGGCTTCCTGCACGGCTTTGCCGGCATGGTCCTGTTCATCACTGCGCTGCTGATCATCATGGGTGTTGATTCGCTACTGCAGCTCGGCGAAAAACGCTGGCGCGGTCAGCCTGCGGCGGCCAAGGTATAAGCCTATGAAACTCCCGTTTCGCAACATCCTCCTGCTTGTCCTTATGCTTCTCGCTGCCGGGCTGGCCATTGCCATGCGACCAACGCACAAGATCGCTGACCATGGGCCGAAGGTTGTTCTGGAAACCATGATTCCGCATGCCTTTGGCGAGTGGCAAGAAGAGCAGCAATCAGGTACCCAAATTGTCGACCCGCAAACCAAAGAAATGCTCGACAAGATTTACAGCCAAACGCTATCCCGCACTTACATAAATGGCAGCGGCTATCGCGTCATGCTTTCCATTGCCTATGGCAATGACCAAAGCGATTCCATGCAGGTGCACAAGCCGGAAGTTTGCTACCCGGCGCAGGGCTTTGTGCTGCAGGGCAAACAGTTGGGCACCCTGGCCGTGAAAAATGGCGAAATCCCGGTGATCCGCATTCTCACCACCCTGGGGCAGCGCAGCGAACCTGTCACCTACTGGACAACCATCGGCGATCAGGTAGTAAAACCCGGCATCCACAAAAAGCTCGCCGAAATGAGCTATGGCCTGAGCGGAAAAATACCCGACGGCATGCTCATTCGCGTTTCATCCATCGACGCACAAAGCGATAACGCCTACCAAATTCAAAACCGCTTTGCTGCCCAGATGCTTGAAGCGCTGGCACCAGAACACCGCCAACGCCTTACCGGCAATCTTCAACTTAACTAAAACCATGGCTAACTCTATGACCACCAAGCAAAAAACAGCACTCATCACCGGAATCACTGGCCAGGACGGCGCCTATCTTGCCGAGTTCCTGCTCAAGAAGGGCTACATCGTTCACGGCATCAAGCGTCGCGCCTCATCCTTCAACACCGACCGCATCGATCACCTCTATCAAGACCCGCACGTCGAAAACAAGAACTTTGTCCTGCACTACGGTGACCTCACAGATTCCACCAATCTGATCCGCATCATCCAGCAGACCCAGCCCGACGAAATCTACAACCTCGGCGCCATGAGCCACGTGGCTGTCAGCTTCGAATCCCCCGAATACACCGCCAACGCAGACGGCATGGGCACCCTGCGTATCCTCGAAGCCATCCGCATCCTTGGCCTTGAGAAGAAGACCAAGTTCTATCAGGCATCCACCAGCGAACTCTACGGACTGGTGCAAGAGATTCCACAAAAGGAAACCACGCCTTTCTACCCGCGCAGCCCCTACGCCGTCGCCAAGATGTACGCCTACTGGATCACCGTTAACTACCGTGAAGCCTATGGCATCTACGCCTGCAACGGCATTCTGTTCAACCACGAATCCCCGCTGCGTGGCGAAACCTTCGTCACCCGCAAGATCACCCGTGCCGTCGCCCGCATGGCGCTCGGCCTGCAAGACTGCCTCTACCTTGGCAACCTCTCGTCCCTGCGCGACTGGGGCCATGCCCGCGACTACGTCGAAATGCAATGGCTCATGCTGCAACAGGAGACGCCAGACGACTTCGTTATCGCCACCGGTGTGCAATACAGCGTCCGCCAGTTTGTCGAATTCGCTGCCGCCGAACTCGGCATCCAGCTACGCTGGGACGGTGAAGGCGAGAAGGAAGTGGGCATCGTTACCGCCGTCACCAACAAAGAAGCCAAAGTCAAAGTCGGCGACACCATCGTCAAGGTTGACCCGCGCTACTTCCGCCCGACCGAAGTTGAAACCCTGCTCGGCGATCCGACCAAAGCCAAGGAAAAACTCGGCTGGGTGCCCAAGACCACCCTGGCCGAGCTCGTCCAGGAAATGGTCCAGGCCGACTACACCGCCGCCAAGCGCGATGCCCTCGTCAAGATGGCTGGTTTCCAGGCCTTCGATTACCACGAATAAGCCATGGACAAGAACGCCAAAATTTACATAGCCGGCCACCGTGGCATGGTCGGTTCCGCCATCGTGCGTAACCTGCAGGCCAAGGGCTACACCAACATCGTCACCCGCACGCATCAGGAACTCGACCTGATCAATCAGGCTGCGGTTGACCTGTTTTTTGAGCAAGAAAAGCCGGACTACGTGTTTTTGGCAGCGGCCAAGGTAGGGGGCATCATCGCCAACAACACCTACCCGGCTCAGTTCATCCGCGAAAACCTGGCGATCCAGACCAACATCATCCACGCCGCCTACGTGAACAACGTCAAGCGCCTGATGTTCCTCGGTTCCAGCTGCATCTATCCGCGCATGGCCCCACAGCCGATGAGCGAAGAATGCCTGCTCACCGGTCCGCTGGAACCGACCAACCGGCCCTACGCGTTGGCCAAGATCGCCGGCATTGAAATGTGCTGGAGCTACAACCGGCAGTACGGCACCAAGTACCTCGCCGTCATGCCAACCAATCTCTACGGCCCCGGTGACAACTACCACCCGGAAAACAGTCATGTCATCCCGGCGCTGATTCGCAAGTTCCACGAAGCAAAGATTGCAAATGACCCAACAGTTACGGTTTGGGGAACCGGAACGCCAAAGCGGGAATTCCTCTACAGCGAAGATATGGCTGATGCCTGCGTCTTCCTGAGCAATCTTCCTGATGACAAGTACGAAAGTCTGCTCGGTAGTGATGAGTCAAAGACCGGGAAATTCGAGCCGCCGCTCGTCAATATCGGTGTAGGAGACGACGTTACGATCAAGGAGTTGGCCGAGGCGGTCATGAAGGCTGTGCAATTCGAAGGAGAGATCGTTTTTGATTCAAGCAAGCCAGATGGAACGCCACGAAAGCTGATGGATACCACTCGTTTGAACGGGATCGGATGGCATCCTTCAATGGGCTTTTCTGAGGGGCTTGCGCGTGCGTATGACGACTTCAAATCGCAGTCGCATTAGCCCAACGGATGGCAGCTTGATTTTCTCTCTGTCTTGCTGCCCCCGTTTTCTTCTCCCACTTAATTTCAGCCTAACTCTAATAGCGGCTTGTGGCAGGAGCTGTGACTAATGGAGGGGAGCGATAAAGCAGTCGTCGGTAGCAAGGCTGTGCGAGCTGCTGCCTGGGGATATGCAGGGAGCCTTGCAAAAGTCTTGATCCAGCTTGTGGCTCAAGCTGTACTCGCCCGAATCCTTGGTCCAGGCGAATACGGCGTTTTCGCGATTGGCCTGGTGGTCGTTTCGCTGTCGATATTTTTCGCTGACTCCGGTGCCGGTGCCGCACTTATCCAACGAGCTACCAACGAACCAGAAATAATTTCCTTTGCCTTTGGCATGCAGTTGTTGCTTGGTGTGGTGGTGACAGCCTTGATCTGGTTGTTGGCCGGCCCAATTGCCGAGTTCTACCGCGAGCCGAGAGCAGAGATCATTATTCGCGTTCTTGGCGTGGTGGTTTTCATTACAGCAGCAAGCTCAGTGTCAGCCAGCCTGCTCAAACGGCAGCTTGATTTCAAGACATTGCAGTTCGGGCAGGTTGCCGGCTTTTTCACCGGATACATTTTGGTTGGCATTCCCGTCGCCCTTGCAGGGGGCGGAGTCTGGAGTCTCGTCTTTGCTTGGCTTGTTCAAGCGCTGGTCACAGCGGCGTGGTGGTATCGCAAGGTGACGCATCCGCTGCGCCCCAGATTCAGTTCGCCAGGAGGGAAAGGCCTGCTGAATTTTGGCGGAGCAACCATCGTTAGCAATCTTTCGACATGGGCTTCGAGCAACGTCGACAAGATCGTGGTTGGCCGCGTGATGTCTTCGGCATCGCTAGGACTTTATACCGTTCCCTTTACTCTGCTGGGTACGGTAGCGGCCCAGATTCTCGCAACCCTGCAACCAGTTTTGTTCTCCGCGTCATCCCGCTTCGCCAACGACATTGGTGCTCTTCGCCGCTCCTATCTGAGCGTACTGGAAAGCGTTGCGCTACTTCTGCTCCCCGTTTTCGCGACAGTTGCCGTGATTCCCGAGGTTGTGCTGAACGGCATCTATGGCCCACGTTGGATCGATGCTGCAAGCATCATGCAAGCGGCGTCGGTGGGCATGGCGTTTTACACACTTGGTGCGTTAGGTACCCCCATTCTTTGGGCCATGAACCGGGTTAAGAAAGAAGCTGTTCCACAAATGTTTGCAACCCTGATCTTGCTGATTGTTTCCATTTACTTTGCTCAATTTTCAGCCAGCAACGTTGCATGGGGCGTAGCAGCCGTAAGTCTTGGTCGAACGATTTGGGTGCTACGGTTGGTTTGCCAAGCATTAGACATGAATTGGAAAGATGGTTTGAGAGCTCTGCTGCCCGCTGCAATAGCTGCTTGCATGTGTGCGATGGCTGCAACTGCCCTGGCTAACAGTTTGACTGTGTTCGATATACAGGCAGTCATGGTGCTGGGCCTTGTAGTTATCTGCAGTGCATTGGTACTTGCTCTGGCAGTGCTCATGATGAAAGGGCGAATCCTGTCACCCGATCTTGATTCCCGTGTTGGCAGTCTGATTCGACGAGTATATTCAAGATGAAGCTTCTTCCCATTCTCCGCCGATACCGAAATGGCCTTCGATTGTGGTTGTTACGCCTAACTGGCTACATTCCCTCGCACAACATGCGCAAGGCAATCTATCGGGCTTTCGGAATGAAAATTGGCTGCCGTACTTATATATACGCTGGTGCAGAAGTTCGTGCGCCAGAACGAATTGAAATTGGGGACGACTGCGTAATTGGTCATCAGGCGATTCTCGATGGCCGAAATGGCATCCGAATTGGCAATAACGTAAATATAAGTACCGGCGCCTGGATCTGGACCATGCAACATGATCCGCAAAGTCCAACGTTTGCAGCAGTCGGCGGGGCAGTGGTGGTTGAGGATAACGCCTGGATTTCAGGGCGTGCCATTGTGCTGCCTGACGTAACTATCGGAAGCGGTGCGGTGGTCGCGACAGGGGCTGTTGTCACAAAAAGCGTTCCACCATTTTCTATCGTGGGCGGTGTTCCAGCGAAGCTAATTGGTCAGCGCGAAAATAAATTGACATATAGGTTGGGGGATAACAAACCGTCCCCTTTTTTTTGATGTTTAAGTATATTTAAAGATAATATAATTGCTGATTTGGCAGAATATAATAAATACATGAATATTTATTTTGCAAAATATTTTTATGGTTTTGCTGGATTGAATAAGTACGCGTATTTTAATATTGCATGTATTATTTTTGCGATATTGTTTGGTTACGCCGTAATTATTTTTAATCCCATAATTTTAGTCGGTGGGCTTCTAGTAATTTTGCTTGCGCCATTGTCAATAGCATTCCCCAATATTTTGGGGTGGGCTGTCTTGGTCTTGTCGTTCGGTCTTGTACCATTCGTCCCAATTGATTTTCGAGTTTTTTCGGAGCTCGTGGTTTATTCCGGAATAATGTTGGTTGCAATTAAATATCTTGTTGGGGAACGCGATTTTGCGAAGATTATCCTTCCTCTGAAGTGGCCGCTATTAGCCTTCCTTGCAGCTTGGCTTATTGCTTTATTTATTGGTTATATTCAAAAGCGATATGTCTTTGCAGGTGCTGATGCTAGGCGCTATATGGGGTTGCTTGCAATTCCACTGTTTGCGTTAATTGAATTTCGTAAAACAGGGACGGTGCAACGTCTTGTAATATGGACTGCGCTTTGGGCAGCAATAATGCTTGTTGTCCAGTTTGGGACCGGGTTACGAGTCTTTGGCGGAGTTAAAGGGTTTATGGAAGGTGGTGTTGGAAAAGGATTTGAGGATGTTGCACGAGGGTCTGCTGAAGGTGGAAATTATCTGGTAGTTTTTGCGCTTTATTATTGTTTTTTGAGTTACGCATTGAATTTTATGCGGCATCGTAAACTATGGTTTTTCCTTGGAATTATTTTATGTTTCTTTGCAATTGTCGCTATATTTTCTAGAGGGTTATGGGCAGGCGTTTTTTTGGGTGGGGTTTCAATATTAATTTTTGCCAGAGGTTACAGAATAAAAATAGCCATGGCTGCAGGTCGAGGTTTCGTTTTGTTGTCCTTGTTATTGATCGCGCTATACCCAGTTGCTACGAAACATTTTGATTCTGCGTACGATCGTGTATTCAGTATCGAGGTCGAGGGTGGCCGCGGGACATCGTTAGGTGCACGGTTTGATGAGAACTCACAAGCGTTGACCGTTATCAAGAGTAACTATTTGTTTGGGTTGGGGCATGGTGGTGAATATAAACGCTTCACGCCTCAGGTTCAGCGTGGTTTTGTAAATGAAGCGACGTTTATACATAATTCATATCTTTGGGTGGCGCTTAAACTTGGACTGATAGGAGTTGCAGCGGTTGCCGGGCTTATATTTGTTTATATGAAGCTTGCGATTAAAGGGTTATCACCAGATGTTACGATGAATGATAATATTAATTCACTAGCGGCCATTGGGGTTTTGGTGGTTTTTATGGTGAATGGACTTACGTCGCCAGTTTGGGCTCAATTTTCCGATCTTGTTTCTTTTTCGATAATTTTGGTTATGTTGTCTAGTAGTTCAATTAAAGGATTGTTTGCAGGTAAATCACAATGAAACTATCCATAGTTACTTGTACTTGGAATAGCTCTGAATATATTTCAGAATCTATTGATTCGGTAATTAAGCAGGACTTTAAAGATTACGAAATTGTCTTCGTCGATGGTGGCTCCACTGATGGTACTTTGGATAAAATCGAAGCGGTTTGCCACCCCAAAAAAGTCCTTCATAACATCCGCGGTGGTATCGCCAAAGCAATGAACGCAGGTATCGGAGCCGCCGATGGGGATATCGTTGCCCATATGCATTCGGATGACTACTACCTTGGGTCCGATGTCTTCTCGCGCGTCGTCGAACATTTCGACAGGACTGGCTGCAAATGGTTATTTGGCCGGATTCTTTCCGATGTTGGTGGGAGCCTTGAAAAGGAGGCGTACACGATCCCGCGTTATAGCTACGACACTTTGCTCAAGCGTAATATCGTTCCGCACGCTGCAACCTTTGTGCGACGTGATGTATTTCAGGAGCTTGGGGGGTTCAGTGAAACCTACCGGCTCGCCATGGATTACGAGATGTGGCTACGGGTAGGCAAGAAATACGATCCTGTTCAACTGGATGATTATCTTGCCGCTTTCCGGCGCCATCCTGGCAGCGCAACCGAGGCGAATAGGGTTCGCTCCTTCAACGAGGATTTTCGTGCTCGTTTCCAGTACTCCCCGCTAACCCGGTGGCCTGAATTTGCTTTGCGTTACGGTGTGCGACGTTATCGCTTGATGTGTGAACTGGCGGCTTGATGTAATGGGTGTCGTACTGCTTTCACACGGATTCCAGCCAGATTACGAGGCAGGTTTTGCCAATGGATTGGCAAAAAATGGGGTTCCGGTAACTTTGATTGGTTCAGATAGAACGTTGTATGAGCGCCTGCAGTCGGGTGTGCTTGCGATCAATCTACGCGGTTCTCAAGATCGAGGCCGGGCTGCATGGAAGAAGGTGCTCAACCTTGGAATTTATATTTTTCGTTTGATGTCATTTCTTGTGTTGAAACGACCGGTACTTCATCTAACAGGTTTGTTTCTGACTGGTTATGAAAAAAGTTGGGTTTACGAATGCCGTACCTACCGCCTTTTGTCGCGCAGGTTGGTAATGACAGTCCACAACGTGTTGCCCCACGACCGGGATACACCTGAAATGCGCGAAGTGTTTCGCCAGGTATACGGCATACCGCATTGCCTGATCGTGCACACGGCCAAGGCCAGGCAACGCCTGATTTCTGAGTTCAATGTTGAGCCTGGACGGATCGTTGTCATGGAGCATGGGCTGGATGACTTGGTTCACGTATCAGCGGAAGCTATTCAGGCTACGCGTGAACAGTTGCATGTTGGAAATTTTGATCGCCTTGTCATTTTTTTTGGGGCTGTCATGCGTTATAAAGGTGTTGATTTGCTTGTTGAAGCAGCGCGGCATTTTTCTAATGGCACGCGTGTTCATATTGCCGGCCGTTGCGCTGATAGCAAGTATCAAAAGGAACTTGAGGCCTTGCTGCATGATCATCCACTTGGCCAAGCGATTACTTGGCAAAACTCATATTTGTCGGAGGAACACGTCAGTCATTTGCTGGGTGCTGCCGATGTTCTGGTTATGCCTTACCGGCACATAGATCAGAGCGGTGTGCTGTTCGCAGCGATGCGCCACGGCACACCTATCGTTGCATTTGACGTTGGGAGTTTTCATGACTATCTACCGGATGGAGTTGGGCTCGTTGTTCCCGCTGGCGATCTCCCTGCCTTGGCGGCAGCTATTGCTGAGATTCCGTCCTCACGTCAGCTTCGTCCAGAAATCCATAAGGTGGCAGAGGGTTTTCTTTGGCAGAAGACGGTTCGCCCAGTACTGGAATGTTATGAAGGCTGACAGGCACTTGGCGACGCCGCTGATATTCCGCCTTGCCGGCGCTCTGCTTCTATTCTTTGGCATGCTGAGCGGGGCACTAGGCGCTGCCGTGATGGATGCTCAGAGCCGCGTTGCCAAAGAGGATTGGACGCTTGCGCAAAGCACGGTGGCCTCTGATCAGGCGTGGCAAGGGTGGTTGGCCGGGCGCAAGCAATCTCTGGATTCGTGGATGGCCAAGCCACGGGACCGTGCCGAGTGGATTTCCGGTTGGCAACATGATCTGGTCGACCCCGCAACGCAGGCATCTGTGAATTGGAGACCTGAGATGCCATTGCCGCCGGATGGACCTGCAGCCCAAGGGAAATTTCGCCAGGCTTGGGTTTCGTGGGGGCGGTCAAATAATTTTGCACGTGTTGTCGAGGCCGCACGTATCTACCGGGTTACAGGTGAAACGCGTTACGCCAATTGGGCGGCTAGCCAGCTCGATTTTTATGCCGAAAACTATGCGAAATGGCCTTTGCGGACGTGGAATGGCAAGGGGCGCATGATGGGGCAGAGCCTCGACGAGGCTACTGGTGCGATTGCGTTGATCGAAGCGGTCAGACTGCTTCAGGACTACGTGCCGTCATCGCGTCAGGCTCATTGGCGCGATGAATTGTTCTTGCCGATAGTGGAGAATCTTCGGGATTTCAATCAAGGCGTGAACAACATTGCGCTATGGCACGCCGTCGCTATTTCTGTCATCGGTATGCAGTTCAACGACCCGGCGTTGGTTTCGGTAGGGCTGGATAGCCCCAAGGGCGTTCGGGCATTGCTCAAGGCCGGGGTCACTGCCAACTCTCTCTGGTACGAGGGTAGTTTTACCTATAACGCGTATGTTTTGCGGGCGCTGGCCCCGTTGTTTGTAAACGCCTCGCTGACCGGTCGTTCGGCAAGCCTGCAGCCAGAAATGAATTTGGCAAAAAACATGCTTCTGGCGCCTATGCAATTGCGCTTTGATGATGGATTCTTGCCCACCCCTGGCGATGCCAATAGCCGGGCTCCGGCGCTGGATATTGGTTTGTTTTTCGAAATGCATCGGATTCTGGATACGCGCGTTGGGCGGGTTGAGGCGATGCGACGCAAAACCTGGGAAACCCTTGTCGACCAGTTTCCGGAGCAGCTACCACCACTCGAAGTACTACCATCCGTCAAATCCGCTCATCTTGCGGCGACTCGGATGGCGATGCTCAAGTCTGGTGGGTGGCAGGTCTTTATGCACTATGGGCAATTGATCCAGCACCATGCCCAGGAAGAAGCGCTCTCCTCGGAAATCTATTTCAACGATGTTCCTGTGGTTCTTGATCCGGGGACAGTCCCCTACGGTTCAAAACTGCATGAGCAGTATTTTAGGCGTGCGGTTGCTCACAACGTGCCGCTTGTCGATGGCGCGGGGCAGGTTGGCTGGAACCCGGGTGTGATGAAGAGTTTCTCTTCTGTAAGCATGGACGCCAGTCAGCCCAGTTATCGGCCGGATGCTGCTGCACAACGAAAAATTTCAATACAAGGCAGTGAGCTAAGGGAAGTTACTTCGATTAGTTTGAAACCGGAGATCAAAGGGTCGCGCCGGCTTGGATTTCTTTTCAATACCGAATGCCAGGCAAATTTGCCGGACGCGCAGTTGACTGCCGAAAGGTCGGCAGCACCACCTGACGGGACCGGATTTTCTTTCTGGGAAGGAACTACGGTTCGTATGGCCCCGCCGCGCTGGCAGGCAGAACTGCAGTGCGGGAAAAATCGCTTCAAACTCGACGTGACGGTTAGCGGGCCTCATATGATTTATCAGGCTTTGGCACCGACTACGCCATTACCAAAACGACGCACGGTGGTTTACATGGAATTGCACGGCCGCGCAGCATCAGTGGATATGAAAATAACTCCATTGCCTGCCAACCCATGAAGATTTTACTTTCAGCATTCGCATGCGCTCCCAATACCGGCAGTGAAGTAGGCGGTGGATGGATTTACGCCCTTGAATTGGCCAAAACCCATGATGTCTGGGTGATGACCGATGAGTCCCGTCGGGCGGCCATTGAAGGCTTCATGGGTACTTTACCGGCTAGCTTGCATTTCATCTATTACCGCCCACGCCTGTTTGCCAAAATTCAACTGAACTCCAAAACGGCTCATCTGATTTACCAGGCTTGGCAAATGGGCGCATGGCGCGTCGCTAAAGAACTGGATGCCGATCATGATTTCGATGTGTGCTGGCATTTAACCTATGGAGTTTTTCGCCAGCCAAGCTGGATGTGGAAGGTTGGAAAACCTTTTGTGTTCGGTCCGGTTGGCGGTGGTGAGCGGGCGCCGATGCGCCTGTGGCGTGGAATGCCGTTTTCGGAGCAGATGCGTGAACTGGCTCGTGATGCCGTCAATGTTGTTTCGTGGTGGTTGCCTGGATTACGAGCTACATACAAAAACGCTGATCTGGTGATTGCGAGAACGGACGACACGCGGCACATATTTCCGGCCTGGGCGCAAAGAAAGACATCTGTTCAGCAGGAAATCGGTGGCTACCCAGCACGGGTAAATCCGGATGCCCGTCCCGGGCATTCCGGACGCCTCAAAATTCTTTTTGCAGGCAGGTTGTTAGGTTGGAAGGGCATTCATCTGGCCATCCGGGCCCTACTCGAATTTTTGCAGGGTGGCGGCAAAGGTGATTTGACAATTATTGGTGAAGGTCCAATGGGCGAGCACCTTCGTGAACTCGCAAAGCGTTTGGGTGTTGCTGAGCATGTGACATTCATTGATCGCATTCCCCAAAACGAGTTGTTCCGGCGCTATACGGATTTTGACGTGCTGCTTTTTCCTAGCCTTCACGACTCCGGTGGCAATGTGGTTATAGAGTCGCTGTCTTTTGGTTTGCCGGTAATCTGTTTGGATCTAGGCGGGCCGAGTTGCTTTGTCGACGAGACGTGCGGTGTCATTGTTCCTGCGCACGATGCAAGCGAAGCAGAGGTGGTGACTGCTTTGACAAATGCTCTCTTTGTCCTCCTTCGCGATCCTGCAACGCACCAAAAGTTGTGCCATGGCGCATTGTTACGCTCGGATGCATTGACTTGGGACAAGCAGATCCTTCGCGTGATGAGCCTAATTCAAGAGACGGTAAAGCAATGATCTTCAAAGAGATACTGCTTGCTGGTATGAGACGAATGCAGACCCGCCTTCTTCTTTTGGGGAAAACCCGGTTTCTCGATTACGGGAGCGATCTCCATATTGGCAAAGGCACACGTCTCTGGGCACCCAAGAAAATACTTATCGGCTCCGGTGTTTACATCGGTAAGCAGGTACACATCGAAGCCAACTGTGAAATTGGCGATTACTGTCTGCTTGCCAATCGCGTCTCTATTGTTGGGCGCCACGATCATGACTTTTCTGTCGTTGGCTTCCCTGTGCGCTATGCGCCATGGGTTGATAGTCGACGCTTTCCCAGTCCTTTCCTGGATGAAAAGGCTGTAATCGAGAGTGACGTCTGGTTGGGGTATGGGGTGATTGTGCTAACCGGGGTCACTGTTGGTCGTGGTTCTGTTGTCGCTGCAGGGAGCGTCGTAAGCAAAGACATTCCGCCGTATTCGATTGCAGCAGGCGTGCCGGCTAGGGTTGTCGGGCAGCGTTTTCAGGACTCTTCTGTTATCGCGCGTCACGAAACTGCAATTCGCGACGGGGTTTTTGGTTTTTCCGAGCGCGGTTATGACTACTGCGTTATTGAACCTGCCTTGGAAAAAGAAAGAGGCATAAATTGAAGAAGGTTGTGATTCTCCAGCATCGGCTATTGCATTACCGCACGAAGTTTTTCGATCAGCTACGTTCGGTTTGTGCCGAGCGTGGCATCGAGTTGGACTTGGTACACGGTCAGGCTTCCCGTCGAGAGTTGGTCAAAAAAGACGAGGGGAGTTTGCCTTGGGCTCACAAGGTCAGGAATCGATTTGTTGAGATGGGGAGTCGGGATATCGTCTGGCAACCTTTTCCTGCCCAGCTCAAGGATGTTGATCTGGTGGTCGTCATGCAGGAAAACCGGATTCTGTCGAACTACCCCTTGCTGATCAGTAGGCTTTGGTCGAAGCGGAAGGTGGGCTATTGGGGTCATGGCAAGAACTTTCAGAGCGATGCGCCGACTGGCTTGCGTGAGAAATGGAAGGATTTTTTGCTGACGCGTGTCGACTGGTGGTTTGCGTACACGGAGATGACCGTGGATATCCTTGCCAAGGCGGGTTACCCGCGGAGCCAGATCACTTGTCTGGATAACGCGATTGATAGCAGCGGGTTCAAGGCGGACCTGGCCTCGTGTTCAGCGGCTGAGGTTTCGGCGGAAAAGGGGCGCTTGGGGATCGAGCCTGAGGCGCCTGTTGGCTTGTTTTGTGGCTCGCTGTATCCGGACAAGCGCCTTGATCTGCTGATTGCATCGGCTGATCTGATTCGCCAGAAGGTGCCGAATTTTGCGCTGGTGGTAATTGGCGATGGCCCTTCGATGCCAGAGATGCGGGAAGCGGCTGCGACGCGCTCATGGATACATCTGCTGGGCGTCCGAAAAGGCCGTGAAAAGGCGCTTTATTTCCGTATGGGGGATGTGATGTTGAACCCCGGTCTGGTTGGTTTGCATATTGTTGATGCGTTTTGTAGCGGTCTGGTGATGATGACGACGACAACGGCTCGCCACTCGCCGGAGGTGGCCTATTTGCGTGATGGGGTGAATGGCATGGCGACGGCTGATTCGCCGGAAGCGTACAGCGGTGCGGTGCTGGAGGTGATCACGAACCCGGCTCGTCTGGCCAGCATGAAGCAGGCTGCGCTGGCTGATAGCGAACGCTACACGCTGGAGAACATGGTTCTGCACTTTGCGGATGGTATTGAGGCGGCGATCCGTGGATAGAAAAGGCGCAAAAATACTCGGTGCATTTATCGATGCGCCGGACTGGAAGACGGCTCTTGATCGTGTTTCAGACTGAGCCGCTCGTGGCGAAAGCCGCTACGTGTGTATCTGCAACGTTCACTCTGTTGTTACCACCGGGCAGGACGCCGAGTTCAGCCGTGTGGTCTCGGAGGCTGACATGGCGACGCCCGATGGCGCTCCGGTTGCCTGGATGCTGCGCAAGCTCGGGTTTGCCGGGCAGCAGCGCATCAATGGGCCGGATTTGATGTGGAAGTATTGCGAGCAGGCAAGCAAGCGCGGTGAGTCGATTTTTCTCTACGGCGGGTCGGATGAAACATTGGCGATCCTGCAGCCCAAATTGTTGGCTGCCTTTCCGGGGCTGAAGATCGCGGGTGCGATTTCACCCCCTTTTCGGGCGCTGAGCGCGGAAGAGGATGCGGCGGATGTGGCGCGAATGAATGCTTCTGGTGCCGGTACTGTCTGGGTGAGCCTGGGGTGCCCGAAGCAGGAGAAGTGGATGGCGGCGCACCGCGGCAAGATCAACGCCGTGATGATTGGCGTGGGGGCTGCGTTTGATTATCACGCCGGGACGATTGTTCGCGCGCCTTTGTGGATGCAGTGTTATGGGCTGGAATGGTTTCACCGTTTGTGTTCCGAGCCGGGGCGCTTGTGGAAGCGTTATCTGGTGACCAATACCTTGTTTGTGTTGGGTGCCATTAAGCAATTGGCGTTTGGCCGTGCTCGATAGGCAGGCTTTTCTCTCGGTGGTCGATTTGGCGCCGCTGGTTGCGGTCGACCTGGTTTTGGTCCGAAATTCTTGCGAGGTCTTGCTCGGCTTGCGCAAGAACCGCCCGGCGCAGGGTTTCTGGTTTGTGCCCGGCGGCCGGATTTTCAAGAACGAAAAAATGGCGGATGCGCTGGTTCGGATTGCCGGTGTGGAGCTTGGCTTGGGCGAGTCATTCCGCAAGGGTGAGTTGTCTCCCCGGTTGATTGGCAGCTTTGAGCATTTTTATCCGGATTGTTTTGCCGGCGAATGCGAGGTTTCGACGCATTACGTGGTGCTCGGGCATCGGCTGGATGTGCCGGCAGATTTTGATCTGCCGCTGGTGGATGCCCAGCATGCCGAGTTTCGCTGGTGGCCGATCGAGGAGGCGCTAGGCGCTGCCGATGTCCACCGCTTTACTAAAGATTACTTTTTATCTGAGGGTTTCAAATGAAGATCACTGTTATTGGTACCGGCTATGTCGGGCTGGTCAGCGGCACCTGTCTGGCTGAGGTGGGCAACGACGTTTTGTGCCTGGATGTGGATCCGGCCAAGATCAAGATTCTTGAGGATGGCGGCATCCCGATTTTTGAGCCGGGTTTGCAGGAGATGGTTCGCCGCAACGTGGCGGCCGGGCGCTTGCACTTCACGACGGATGTGGAGAAGGCGGCGCACTTCGGGACGATCCAGTTCATTGCCGTGGGCACGCCGCCGGATGAGGATGGCTCGGCCGACATGAAGTATGTGACGGCTGCGGCGCGCAATATCGGCAAGTACATGACCGATTACAAGGTGATCGTGGACAAGAGCACGGTGCCGGTGGGTACGGCCGATGCGGTGCAGGCAGCGGTGGCTGACGAGCTGGCGAAGCGCGGCGTGGATACGCCGTTCAGCATTGTCTCGAACCCGGAGTTTTTGAAGGAAGGCGCGGCGATTGAGGATTTCATGAAGCCGGATCGCATTGTGGTGGGCTGCGCCGACGAGCGGGCGGCGCACATGATGCGGGCGATCTATGCGCCTTTCCAGCGCAATCATGATCGCCTCGTGGTGATGGATATTCGTAGTGCCGAGCTGACGAAGTACGCGGCCAACGCGATGCTGGCGACGCGCATCAGTTTCATGAACGAGCTGGCGAATCTGGCAGAGAAGCTGGGGGCGGACATCGAGCAGGTGCGCAAGGGCATCGGCAGCGACCCGCGGATTGGTTATGACTTTCTGTATGCCGGTGCAGGTTATGGCGGTTCGTGCTTTCCGAAGGATGTGAAGGCGCTGATCAAGACTGCTGCGGTCGACGCGGGAATTGACCTGAAGGTGCTCAATGCGGTTGAGGCGGCAAACGACGCGCAAAAGCATGTGCTGGGCAACAAGGTGAAGGCGCACTTTGACGGCGACCTCAAGGGCAAGCATTTCGCGCTGTGGGGTTTGGCTTTCAAGGCCAACACGGACGACATGCGCGAGGCTACGAGTATCGAGGTGATCAAGGATTTGCTGGCTGCCGGCGCAACGGTAACGGCCTATGACCCGGTGGCGATGACGGAGGCCAGGCATCACTTTCCTGATGAACCACGTTTGAGCTACGCGGAGAATCAATCGGCCGCGCTGGAGATGGCTGATGCGCTGTTGATCGTGACGGAGTGGAAGGAATTCCGCAGCCCGGATTTTGATTCGATGAAGCAAAAGCTGAATTCGCCACTGGTGTTTGACGGGCGGAATTTGTTTGAGCCGGCGGAGATGAAGCGGCTGGGCTTTGCTTATTTCGGGATTGGGCGCTGAGCGACTTTTCGATTTTGGTCGATTTTTCCGGTTGACCGTAGCAACTAACGTTTTCATAGGTGTGGATTTTCATGACCCAGATTCTCCCCGTCGTACTCTCTGGTGGTTCCGGCACGCGTCTGTGGCCGCTGTCCCGCGAGAAATACCCGAAGCAGTTGCTGCCGCTGGTCGGCGAACAGTCGATGTTGCAGGCGACGGTAGCGCGCCTCGGCGGCCTGGCCGACATGGCGGGGCCTTTGCTCGTCTGCAACGAAGAGCATCGCTTCGTCGTCGCCGAACAAGTCCGCACCCTCGGCCTGCACGGTTCGGTGCTGCTTGAGCCTTTCGGCCGCAACACCGCCCCGGCCCTTGCCCTGGCCGCCCTGTGGGCGGTGCGTGACGGCGAAGACCCGGTCCTCGTCGTCATGCCGGCCGACCACGACATCGCCGACGGCGCCGCCTTCCGTGACGCCGTCAGCCGCGCCGTCACCCTGGCCGAAACCGGCGTCACCGTCACCTTCGGCATCA
>JBAQOL010000006.1:0-552886 GCA_049304775.1 Ferribacterium limneticum | reverse complement strand
GCTTTGAGCTGTTGGTGGTCGTGTTCGGCGATAACGAGAATGGTCATGATCAGATCACCTTGGCTTCGTTCTTGAGTTTGTTGACGAGTTCGGCGACGTCGGCAACGCGGATGCCGGCGCTGCGCTTGGCGGGTTCGGCCACTTTCAGGGTGGTCAGGCGCGGGGTGACGTCGACGCCAAGGTCGGCCGGCTTGACGGTGTCGAGCGGCTTTTTCTTGGCTTTCATGATGTTGGGCAGGGTGGCGTAGCGCGGCTCGTTCAAACGCAGGTCGGTACTGACGACAGCCGGCAGGGAGATTTCGAGGGTTTCGAGGCCGCCGTCGATTTCGCGGGTGACGGTTGCTTTGCCGCCGGCGAGGACGACTTTGGAGGCGAAGGTGGCTTGCGGCCAGTTCTGCAGGGCGGCGAGCATCTGGCCGGTCTGGTTGGCGTCGTCGTCGATGGCTTGCTTGCCGCAGATGACGAGTTGCGGTTGTTCTTTGTCGCAGAGGGCTTTGAGGAGCTTGGCGACGGCCAGCGGCTGGATTTCGGTGTCGCCACAATCGACGAGGATGCCGCGGTCGGCACCGATGGCCATGGCGGTGCGGAGCGTCTCCTGACAGGCGGCAACGCCACAGGAGACGGCGATGACTTCCGTGGCGATGCCGGCTTCCTTGAGGCGGACGGCTTCTTCGATGGCGATTTCGTCGAAGGGGTTCATGCTCATCTTGACGTTGGCCAAGTCGACACCAGTGCCGTCTGCCTTGACGCGGACTTTGACGTTGTAATCAACGACTCGTTTTACGGGTACGAGAATCTTCATGGGATTTCCTTTTCGAACGCGCAGCCCCCTGCCGGTCAGGGCATGACGGCAGGGGAATGCGGATTACTCGATGGCGAGCGCGGAGTTGGCGTGCTGACGCAGGACGTATTTCTGGATCTTGCCGGTCGAGGTCTTGGGCAGTTCGCCGAACACGACTTGCTTGGGCACCTTGAAGCGGGCCAGGTGGGCGCGGCAATGCTCGATCATTTCGGCTTCGGTGCAGGTCGCATCGGCCTTGAGTTCGACGAAGGCCGCCGGCACTTCACCCCACTTTTCGTCGGGCTTGGCGACGACAGCGGCGGCAACGACGGCCGGGTGGCGGTAGAGCACGTCTTCGACTTCGAGCGACGAGATGTTCTCGCCGCCGGAGATGATGATGTCCTTGGAGCGATCCTTGATCTTGACGTAACCGTCGCTGTGCACGACAGCCAGGTCGCCGGTATGGAACCAGCCGCCTTCGAAGGCTTCTTCGGTCGCCTTCGGGTTCTTCAGGTAGCCCTTCATGACCAGGTTGCCCTTGAACATGATTTCGCCCATCGTCTCGCCATCCCAAGGCACCGGCTCCATGCTCACCGTGTCGCGAACCTCGATGCCTTCCTGCATGTGGTAGCGCACGCCCTGGCGGCCGTTGCGGGCAGCCCGCAGGTCGATCGGCAGCTTGTCCCACTCGGGATGCTTGGCGCAGACGGCGGCCGGGCCATAGGTTTCAGTCAGGCCGTAAACGTGGGTGATGTTGAAACCCATCTTCTCGCAACCTTCGATGATCGCGGCCGGTGGTGCAGCGCCGGCGATCAGGCCGTTGACCTGATGCTCGATGCCTTCCTTGAGGCTGTCGGGCGAGTTGATCATCATGCCCCAGACGATCGGTGCGCCGCACATGTGGCTGACCTTGTGCGCCTTGATCAGGTTGAAGATCAGGGCCGGATCGACCTTGCGCAGGCAGACGCTGGTGCCGGCATTGGCGGCCAGGGTCCACGGGAAGCACCAACCGTTGCAGTGGAACATCGGCAGGGTCCACAGGTACACCGAGTGCGGCGGCATGCCCCAGGAAATGATGTTCGAGGCGGCGTTGAGGTAGGCGCCGCGATGGTGATAAACGACGCCCTTCGGATTGCCGGTGGTGCCCGAGGTGTAGTTGAGCGCAATGGCGTCCCACTCGTCGTCAGGCAGGTTCCAGGCGAAATCGGGCTCGCCTTCCTTGAGAAAATCCTCGTAGCTCTTTTCGCCGAGCGACTCGCCGCCCGTGAAATCCGGATCGAGGCTGTCGATGACCAGCGGTTTCGGCCCTTCGAGCAGGGCCAGGGCGGCCTTGATGATGGCCGAGAACTCGGGGTCGGTGATCAGCACCTTGGCCTCGCCGTGGGCCAGCATGAAGGCGATGGCTTCGGCGTCGAGGCGGGTGTTCAGCGTATTGAGCACGGCGCCGGTCATCGGCACGCCGAAATGGCATTCGAACATCGATGCCGTGTTGGGCAGCATGGCGGCGACGGTGTCGCCCTTGCCGATGCCGCGATTTTTCAGGGCCGAAGCCAGCTGGCGGCTACGGTCGTAGCTTTCCTTCCAGGTATATTGGCGGGCACCCTGGATGACCGAGATACGCTTCGGGTAAATGAAAGCCGAACGCTCGATGAAGCTGAGCGGGGACAGCGCAACAAAATTGGCCGGATTTTGCTCCAGCCCGACGGAATACGGGTTAACCAAGATTTATCTCCTCACGATTTTCTTGCCGAGTTGCTGTTCTCGTTGCCGCAAGTTTTTTTATTGATCGTGAGAATGACAAAACACTCTTGCGCAACTATTGGCAGAATGTAACGAATCGTTACACCGCGAAATCCACCCCAAACCGTGCACTAGAATCGACCGATGCTTATCGAGACTGCCTCGTCCCCCAGCTCCCCGCGCCACGAAATGTTGCAGGCCGGGCTGGACCTGCTCGACCAGGGAATCACGGTTTTCGATGCCGACCTGCGCCTCGTCGCCTGGAACCGCCCCTTCCTCCAGCTGCTTGAATTTCCGGACGAACTGGCCTACATCGGCGCCCCGTTCGCGGGTTTCATCCGCTACAACGCCGAGCGCGGCGAATATGGGCCGGGCGACATCGAGGCGCAGATTGCCGAGCGCGTCGCCGCGGCGAGAAACTTTGCGCCACACGTCACCGAACGCCAGCGCCCGAATGGCCGGGTTCTGCTCCTGCGCGGCGAGCCGCTGGCGCACAAGGGTTTCGTCACGCTCTACAGCGACGTCACCGAACAGCGCTACATCGAGCATCTGACCGAACATCAGAACATCCAGCTCGACGAACGGGTGCGCCGCCGCACCGCCCAGCTCGAAAACGCCAACGCCAACCTGCGCCGGGCCAGCGAGGAAAACGAACGCATCGCCGCCGCCCTCCGGCGCAACGAAGAACGCCTGCGCCTGATCAACGACACCATCCCCATCATGATCGGCTACGTGGACCAGAACGAGGTCTATCAATACGCCAACAAGGGCTACTCCGACTGGTACGGCTATCCCGGCGAGAGCGTCACCGGCCGGGCTGTGCTCGACCTGATCGGACCGCACGTTTACAGCCAGGTGCGCGACCCGGTCAAACGCGCGCTGGCCGGCCAGCAGGTGACCTACGAATATCAGATGGAGCGCCAGGGGCAGACGGTTTTCGCGCGCAGCACGCTGGTCCCGGAGTTTGCGGTCGACGGGAAAAACCTCGGATTTTTCGTCTTCTCGCAGGAAATCACCGAACAGAAGCGCATGCAGGCCGCCCTCGTCCAGGCCCAGAAAATGGAGGCCATCGGCCAGCTGACTGGCGGCCTCGCCCACGATTTCAACAACCTGCTGACCGTCATCATCGGCAACCTGGCCGCCCTCCAGGATCACCGCCCGGACGATGTCGAAATCAACGAATTCGTCGAGCCGGCGCTGCAGTCGGCCCGGCGCGGCGTACAACTGATCAAGCGCCTGCTCACTTTTTCGCGGCAACAGCCGCTCGAACCGAAGGCGGTCGATATCGGCAACCTGATCGGCAGCCTGGCCAAACTGGTCCGCCGCTCGTTGCCCGAGTCGATTGCCGTGTCCACCGATCTCGGCGGCATGACGCTGCATGCGCTGGTCGACCCGGGCCAGCTCGAAAGCGCCCTGCTCAACTTCGCCCTGAACTCGCGCGACGCCATGCCGGAAGGCGGCCGGCTGCACATCGCGGCGCGCGCCGTCGAACTGTCCACCGATGCCGCCGCCTTCGATGTCAGCCCCGGTCAATACGCCCTGATCGAAGTCGCCGACAACGGCTGCGGCATGGATGCCACGACGCTGGCCCGCGCCTGCGAACCTTTCTTCACGACCAAGCGCCTCGGCCTGGGCAGCGGCCTCGGACTGGCCATGGCCTACGGTTTCGCCAAGCAGTCGGGCGGCGGCGTGTCGATTCAAAGTCAGCCGGAACAGGGCACGACCGTGCTCATGGTGCTGCCGCTGGCGACGCCGGAACCGGATGTCGATGCCCCTGGCGAGGATGCCGCCTTGCCGGCCGGCGGCGAGCTGGTGCTGCTCGTCGAGGATGAACCGAACGTCCGCCGCGTCGTCCGCCAGCAACTGATCGACCTCGGCTACCCGGTCATCGAGGCCGAAAACGGCGTCCAGGCGCTGACCATGATCGACCAGATTCCCGACATCGCCATCGTCGTCAGCGACGTCATCATGCCTGGCGGCCTCGATGGCCGGCAGTTGGCCGACCGCGTGCTGATGAGCCAGCCGGACATGCGCATCGTGCTCATGAGCGGCTATACCGACGAGGCCGAAGTCGGCAGCGACCTGCCCGTGCTGGCCAAACCCTTCGTCCGCCAGGATTTGGCCCGCGCACTGCGTGCCGCAAACAAAGAAAAACCATGAAAGACAACGAACCCGCCAAGCTCATCGCCATCGTCGAGGACGACCCCGATGTCGCCAAGATCATCGAGCAGGTGCTCGCCGACTTCGGCTTCCGCACCGTCTGGTGCCGCAGCGCCGGCGACCTGCTGCGTCGCCTGCGCGCGCTGGCCCCCGACCTCTGCATCATCGACCTCGGCCTGCCCGACATGGATGGCATCGAAGCCATGCAGCGAGTCCGTGCCCAGTCGGGCTGCGGCATCCTGATCCTGACCGGGCGCGCCCACGTCAGCGACCGCGTCATGGGCCTCGAACTGGGCGCCGACGACTACGTGCTCAAACCGTTCGAGCCGCGCGAACTGGTCGCCCGCGTGCGCAGCATCGTGCGTCGGCGTGAAGCCAGCGAAACCCAAGCCCGCCAGATCGCCGAATTTTCCGGCTGGCGCTTCAACCTCGGCAATAACACGCTGACCGCGCCGAATGGCGAAGAACACGCGCTAAGCACGGCCGAGGCCGATTTGCTCAGGGTCTTCGTCAATAACCCGAACCGCATCCTGCAGCGCGAAAAGCTCATGGGCACGCGGGACTTGGCACCCAACGACCGCGCCATCGACGTGCGTATTTCCCGTCTGCGCCGCAAGCTCGAACCCGATCCACAGAGTCCGGCGTTCATCAAGACGGTGTATGGCGCGGGTTATCTGTTTTTGGCGACCGTTAATTGGTCGGGTGGGGGCGCGGCTTAATTAGCCGGGTGTTCCGTCCTCAAGCTCCGGGGCCTCTTCGTAACCCTTGTTTTCCGCGCTTGAGGCGCGGGCGTACTTTCTTCTTGCTTCGCCAAGAAGAAAGTAGCCAAAGAAGAAGGCGACCCTGGGTCGGTGCCGGCTGCGCCGGTTCCCTGCGCTACTCGGTACTGGCGGGGGCTGCGGAACTCGGGCTTCGCCCTCAGACAGTCCTCGCCCTTTTTCCGCCAGCCCCTGCGTTGCTCGGCACCTCTCAAGGGGCCCGGTGAAACGATCCGTGCTTGGGCTTGGGTGCCTGAATGGCAGATTTCATTTTTGGCCGTTTTTTCCGGTTGACCGTGGAAACCCGCTTTTTTCGGCACAACGGTTGAGCATGGACGCCTTTGGGGTCCCCGTGGAAGGCGCTGAGCAACGCAGGTAGGCCGGGGGCTTTCGGCGAGGACTGTTTGAGGGCGAAGCCCGAGTTCCGCAGCCGCCCGGCCTGCCGAGTAGCGCAAGGAACCGGCAACGCCGGCGCCGCCCTCGGGGTCGCCTTTTCTTTGGCTACTTTCTTTTGGCGAAGCAAAAGAAAGTACGCCCGCCAGCAAGGCGGAAACCCAAGCTAATTAAACGGGAACCCGTCCCGCCCCCGGGACTAACCCCTCACTCATCCTCATCATGCAACTGAAACTTGCTCGCCAGTTGCTGCTGCACATTCGGCGGCACAGCAGCATAGCGGGCAAACTCGATGGTGTAGCTGCCCTGCCCCCCAGTCAGCGACTTGAGCCGCGACTGATAGTCGTTAAGCTCAGCCAGCGGCACTTCGCCACTAATCGCCGACATGCCATGCCCCCGCCCGTCCGTACCGGTGATATGACCACGCCGACCCGACAGATCGCCCGTCAGATCGCCAATGGCCGATTCCGGAACAATGATCTCGATACTGACAATCGGTTCGAGCACAATCGGCTTGGCACCCCGAATCGCTTCGATAACCGCCTTGCGACCGGCCATCGTGAAGGCAACTTCCTTGCCGTCAACGGCGTGCGTCTTGCCATCGAATACCGTGACCTTCAGGTCGTCGACCGCATAACCGGCGACGACGCCGCCTTCCAGGCCCTGCCGAATCCCCTTTTCCACGGCCGCCATGAAGACACCGGGAATGACGCCACCCTTGACCGCATCAACGAACTCGAAGCCCTCGCCCCGGCCCTTCGGCTCAATGCGCAGATGCACTTCACCGAACTGCCCGGCGCCACCCGACTGCTTCTTGTGGCGATACATCGCCTCGGCCGGAGCGGTGATCGTCTCGCAATACGGAATGCGCGGCGGCTTGGTATCGACTTCGAGCTTGTACTGGCCGGCCATACGCGCCAGCTTCGACTTCAGGTGAATCTCGCCAAGGCCGCGGACGACGGTTTCATTGCTCGTCGGGTGACGTTCGACAACAAAGGTCGGATCTTCCATGGCCAGCTTGGCCAGGATGTCGAACAGGCGCTGCTCGTCGCCCTTCTTCTTCGTTTCGACGGCCAGGCCGGCCATCGGCTTGGGAAATTCGAGCGGCACGAGGTGAATGTGATCCTCGTCGTGCGAATCGTGCAGCACGCAGTCGAAATCAACCTCGTCGATCTTGGCGATGGCACCGATGTCGCCCGGCAGCAGTTCATCGACCTCAATGCTGTCCTTGCCCTGCAACTGGTAAAGATGGCCGACCTTGATCGGCCGCTTGCTGTCGCCGACGAAAAGCTGCATGTCCTTCTTCATCGTGCCCTGATGAACACGGAAGATGCCGATCTTGCCCAGGTAGGGGTCGGCGACAACCTTGAAAACGTGGGCCAGCACGTGCTTGGCGGCATCCGGCTCGGCCTGGAAAGGCTCGGTCTTGTCGCCCGGCTCTCCCTTGTAGAACGGCGGCGCATTGCCTTCGGCCGGATTCGGTGCCAGCGAGGCCAGCACGTGCAGCAACTCCTTGATGCCGGCACCGGTCTTAGCCGAGGTGAATAAAATCGGAATCAGGTGGCCTTCGCGCAGCGCCTTCTCGAATGGCGCATGCAAGGCGGTGGCGGTCGGGTCGGCGCCATCTTCAAGGTACTGGGCAAGCAGGTCTTCGTCTTCTTCGACGATCTGGTCAATGAGCGCCCGGTGCGCCGCCGCGACCGATGCGAAATCGGCGTCACCGGCATCGTGCTCGAGCACTTCAACGACATCGGCCGCACCGTGCGCCGGCAGGTCGAGCAGCATGCATTGCTTGCCGAAACGCTCGCGAATGTTGGCAACGAGGCCCGGCAGATCAAGGTTTTCGGCATCAATCTTGTTGATGACAATCATCCGGCACAGCTTCCGCTCGCCGGCGTAGCGCATCATGCGCTCGGTCATCAGTTCGACGCCGGTCTGCGCGTTGACGACGATCAGGGCGGTGTCGACACCAGCCAGCGCAGCAATCGCCTGGCCCGAAAAATCCGGGTAACCCGGGGTGTCAATCAGGTGGACGTGAGTACCTTCATAACCGAAATTGACGACAGCAGAGGTCAGGGAGTGACCCGCCTCTTTTTCCTGGGCATCGAAGTCGGCAACGGTATTGCCTTTCTCGACGCTGCCCTTCGCGTTGATGGCGCCGGTCGCGAACAGTAAGGACTCGGCCAGGCTGGTCTTGCCGGCGGCGCCATGGCCGACCAATGCAACAGAACGTAGAGCCTCGGTGGTGTACTTGGACATCTTCTTCTCCCTTAGCTTAGAAAATTCAGCGAAAAATCAGTTCACATCAGTGGCCAGCCTTGCGATCAGCGAGCCGTCATCTATTCGCGATACATGCCACTGGCCGCCATGCGATCGACAAAGTGGGGGCCAAAGCCGTAAAGCAAGGCAATTGCCACAACAAAGAGCAGCACGCCAAAAATCAGCTGCTTGCCCGGCTTGGAAAATTCCGACCAGTGCCTGCCGGCAAACCAGATCGGGCCGACGATGGGCAAGGCCAGCGTCGGCACCCAGTTTTTCCAGCCGAAGGCGAAAGAGGCTGGCAAAGTGCCGAAATAGCCGACCAGCAACAAGGTGCCGCCCACTGCAATGAGAATGGCGATGGCAAACATGAAAGCCGTGAACCAGAAATCCATTATTTCTTTACCTTTTTCGGACGTTCCCAGCCGGGTAGCGTCATTTGTTTGGCTCGTGACACGGTCAAGGCGTCCGGTGGCGCATTCTTGGTCAGCGTCGTGCCGGCCCCGAGCGTTGCCCCTCGGCCGACCGTTACCGGGGCAACGAGTTGGGTATCGGAGCCGATGAAAACATCGTCCTCGATGATGGTCAGGTGCTTGTTGGCACCGTCGTAATTGCAGGTGATCGTGCCGGCGCCGACATTCACACGCTGACCGATCTGGGCATCGCCGATGTAGGCCAAGTGGTTGGCCTTGGACTGGGCGCCAATGATGCTCTTCTTGACCTCGACGAAGTTGCCGATATGCACCTCCGGCCCGAGTTCGGTGCCCGGACGTAGCCGGGCATAAGGCCCGAGCACGCCGTCCGGACCGATCACCGCGTCCTCGAAATGGCAGAAGGCGGCGATGCGCGTTCCGGCGCCGACCTTGACGTTTTTCAGCACGCAGTAAGGACCGACCTCGACGGCATCGGCCAGTTCGACCTTGCCTTCGAAAACACAGCCGACGTCGATGGACACGTCGCGGCCATGGGTCAGGCTGCCGCGGATGTCGATGCGTGCCGGATCGGCCAGGCGCACGCCGGCGACGAGCAGTTGATCGGCCAGGTTGCGCTGGTGCTGACGTTCCAGTTCGGCCAGCTGCACCTTGCTGTTAACGCCGAGCACCTCCCATTCGCCCTCCGGCTGGGCGGAGCGTACTGGCAAGCCCTCGGCCACGGCCAGCGCGACGATGTCGGTCAGGTAGTACTCGCCTTGGGAATTGTTGTTCTTGAGCTGGCCCAGCCAGTCGGCCAGGCGCGCCGTCGGGATCGCCATGATGCCGGTGTTGACCTCGCGGATCGTCTTTTCCTCCGGCGTCGCATCCTTTTCCTCAACGATGCGCACGATGTTGCCATTTGCATCGCGCACCATGCGGCCATAGCCGCTCGGATTGGCGAGGTCGACGGTGAGGATGGACAGCCCGTCCCTGCCGGCCTGCAGCAGACGTTTGAGCGCGCCGACCGTGGTGAGCGGCACATCGCCGTAGAGAACCAGCGTCTGTGCAGCATCGCCCAGTTGCGAGACGGCTTGGGCGACGGCGTGGCCGGTGCCCAGTTGCTGCGCCTGCTCGGCCCACAGGATGTCGTCGGCAGCCAGCGTGGCGCGCACCACCTCGCCGCCATGACCATAGACGACGATCAGTTTTTCCGGCGAAAGAAGACGAGCGGTGTCGATGACATGTTGCGCCAGCGCCTTGCCGGCGATCGGGTGCAGCACCTTGGGCAAGTTGGAATGCATGCGCTTGCCTTGGCCGGCAGCGAGAATGACGATATTCATGTTGAGCGGAATCTTGTGCGGTTGGGTAATCTGCATTTTCACATGATCGGCCCGCACTGTCGAAGCCGGCGACGCATTTGCCATGCTTGCCCATTGATCCAGCGCAACTCGCGTAGAAAAACAAAAGCCCCGGCGGCTTTTCAGACGGCGGGGCTTTCTTCGGTGAGGAAGGGATCAGGCGCTCTTTTTCTGCTCCTGGCCGCCGAGAATGTCGCCGAGCACGGCCTTGCCGCGGGTCGAAACAAACCAGTGCAGCACATTCTTGTCATTGATCCGCGTCTCGATGACCCCCATGGCTTTCATAACGGTCAGGCGCTGGCTGACATAATCGCGGGCCAGCCCGGTGCTGTCGCAGATCGCCGCCAGATTTCCATAAACGAAGCCGCCTTCGGACAAGGCGCGCAGGATTTCGACGTCGTTGTAGGAGAGAACGTCCTTGGGATCGGGCTCGACGGCCTTCAGCACCTCGGTTTCGGCTTTGGGCACTGCCAGGATGGGCTCGTCGCGCTTTTGCTGTTCGATACGGCCAACGTCTCGCCGAACCTGATCGATCTGCGCCATCAGGCGGTGCACCATGTTTTCGAAAAAGCGCCGCGAGGCGACGACGTAGATCAGGCAGAAACCTGAAAACACGTAGAGATCGATCGGCTTGGTCCGCGCCCCCTCGAGCAGCGTGCTCGACAGCATGTTGAGAAACAGCGGCACGGTCAGCGCCGCCACCACGCCGAAGACCGGATATTTGAGCCAGTCGTGGCGGCCCGCATCGCCGCGCCGGTCGGCCAGAAAGTAGTTGGCCGTACCGCCCAGTATCCCGGCGGCGACCATGATGCCCAGAATCACCAGCATGTGCCCGTCGAGGGCGCCGCTTGGCGTTGTCACGAGCAAGGCAGTTTGCAGTTCAGTTGACATGTTTTCCCCTTGAAATCAGCAGGTATTCTCACACGACAGAGACAATGTTTCGCCTCCAAGCTGTGCAGTTTTAGGAAAAATAATCAAAAGGCGAATGCCACGGTCAACCGGAAATATGGCCCAAAATTGAAAAGCCCCGCCGGCTTTTCAGGCGGCGGGGCTTTTTGAAATGTTCTCGACTCAGCGTGGCAGCGTCGTCGAACCCATCAGGAATGCGTCGACCTCGCGGGCAGCCTGACGACCTTCGCGGATCGCCCAGACGACGAGCGACTGACCACGACGAACGTCGCCGGCGGCATAAACCTTGTCGACATTGGTCTTGTAGCAACCTTCGCCATCGGTTGTCGCCTTGGCATTCTGGCGCGCATCCTTCTCGACGCCGAAGGCATCCAGCAGGCCGCCAACCGGGTTGGTGAAACCCATGGCCAGGAAGGCGTTGTCGCACGGCAGCTCGAATTCCGAACCGACGACTTCGCTCATCTTGCCGTCCTTCCAGTCCAGACGAACAGCCTTGAGCGCCTTGACGTTGCCCTTGCCGTCATCGACGAAGCCCTTGGTGGCGACGGCGAAATCGCGGGTACAACCTTCGTCGTGCGAAGACGAGGTACGCAGCTTGTACGGCCAGTACGGCCAGGTCAGCTCCTTGTTCTCTTCTTCCGGCGGCATCGGCATCAGTTCGAACTGGGTGACCGAGGCAGCGCCATGGCGATTCGAGGTACCGACGCAGTCAGAACCGGTATCGCCGCCACCGATGACAATGACGTGCTTGCCCTTGACGTTGATCGGGTTGGCCTTGCCTTGCTGGACTTCCTTGTTCTGCGGAATCAGGAACTCGAGCGCGGCATAGATCCCCTTGAGCTCGCGGCCCGGCACCGGAAGATCGCGCGGCACTTCGGAACCGGCGGCGAGAATCACCGCATCGAAATCCTTCTTGAGCTGTTCAGCCGAAACGAAGGTGGTCGAATCGTTGTTGATGCCGGCCGGCACGTTCTTGTCACCGATCACGACCTTGGTCTTGAAGGTGACGCCTTCGGCTTCCATCTGGGCGACGCGACGGTCAACCAGGGTCTTTTCCATCTTGAAGTCAGGAATGCCGTAAGCGAGCAAGCCACCAAGGCGGTCACTCTTCTCGAACACGGTGACGTCATGGCCAACGCGCGCCAGTTGCTGGGCGGCAGCCAGGCCGGCCGGGCCGGAACCGACGATGGCGACCTTCTTGCCGGTCTTCGATTTCGGCGGCTGCGGCACAACCCAGCCCATTTCCCAGCCCTTGTCGATGATCGCATGCTCGATCGACTTGATGCCGACCGGCGCGGCATTGATGCCGAGCGTACAGGCAGCTTCGCAGGGTGCCGGGCAGATGCGGCCGGTGAAATCCGGGAAGTTGTTGGTGGAGTGCAGCACTTCCAGCGCCTGCTTCCAGTTGCCGCGATAAACCAGATCATTCCAGTCCGGAATGATGTTGTTCACCGGGCAGCCGTTGTTGCAGAACGGGATGCCGCAATCCATGCAACGCGCGCCCTGGATCTTGGCATCGTCGTCCGACAAGGCGTGGACGAATTCCTTGTAGTGCTTCAGGCGCTGTTCGACCGGGTCGTAAGACTCGGACAGGCGCTCGAATTCCATGAAGCCAGTCGGCTTGCCCATTATGCAGCCTCCTTCTGTGCAGCAGCGGCCATCTCGGTGAGGGCGCGCTTGTATTCGTGCGGATAGACTTTGACGAACTTCTCGCGATAGGCGTCCCAGTTGGCCAGAATGGCCTTGGCGGTCGCGCTGCCGGTGTATTCGGCATGACGGGTGATCAGCTCCTTGAGCTGAGTCTCGTCAGCGATACCCAGATGCAGCGGTTCGCCAGCGGCGTGACGCGACGCCGGCAAGACCTTCTCGAGAGCGACCTGCGCGAGGTTGCAGCGATGCTTGAAGCTGCCATCCTCATCGAGCACGTAGGCGATACCGCCCGACATGCCAGCCGCGAAGTTGCGGCCGGTCATGCCCAGTACAGCGACAGTGCCACCCGTCATGTATTCGCAACCGTGGTCGCCAACACCTTCGACAACGGCAGTACCACCGGAGTTACGGACACAGAAACGCTCGCCGCCGACACCGGCGAGGAAAGCCTCGCCTTCGGTCGCGCCGTACATGACGGTGTTGCCGCAAATGATGTTCTGCTGCGTATCGCCGCGGAAATCCGGGCTCGGCTTGATGATGATGCGACCACCCGACAAACCCTTGCCGACGTAGTCGTTACCTTCACCAGTCAATTCCAGCGTCACGCCCTTGGCCAGGAAGGCACCGAAGGCCTGGCCGGCAGTGCCGGTCAGCTTGACGTGGATGGTGTCGTCCGGCAAACCGGCATGCCCGTAGCGGCGGGCAACTTCGCCCGACAACATGGTGCCGCACGTGCGGTTAACGTTGATGATGGTCGTTTCGATCTGGACCTTCTGGCCCTTTTCGAGAGCCGGCTTGGCCTGGGCGATCAACTTGTGGTCGAGCGCCTTCTCAAGGCCGTGGTCCTGCGTTTCGGTATGCAGACGCGGCACGTCGGCCGGCACGTTCGGCTGGAAGAATATCTTCGAGAAATCCAGCCCCTTGGCCTTCCAGTGTTCGATACCGGCACGCATGTCGAGCAGGTCGGCACGACCGACCAGATCGTCGAACTTGCGGATGCCTAGCTGGGCCATGATCTCGCGAACTTCTTCGGCAACGAAGAAGAAGAAATTGACGACATGCTCAGGCTGGCCGGAGAAGCGCTTGCGCAGCACCGGATCCTGCGTGGCCACACCAACCGGACAGGTATTCAGGTGACACTTGCGCATCATGATGCAGCCTTCCACGACCAGCGGCGCGGTGGCGAAACCGAACTCGTCAGCGCCCAGAAGCGCACCGATCACGACATCGCGACCGGTCTTCATCTGACCATCGACCTGGACGCGAATGCGCGAACGCAGGCGGTTGAGCACCAGCGTCTGCTGGGTTTCGGACAAGCCGAGTTCCCACGGCGTACCGGCATGCTTGATGGAAGACTGCGGCGAAGCACCGGTACCACCGTCAAAACCGGCGATCACGACGTGATCGGCCTTGGCCTTGGCGACACCGGCAGCCACCGTACCGACTCCGACTTCGGAAACCAGCTTGACCGAAATGGACGCCTTGGAATTTGCGTTCTTCAGGTCATGAATGAGCTGAGCCAAGTCTTCGATGGAGTAGATGTCGTGGTGCGGCGGCGGCGAAATCAGGCCGACGCCCGGCACCGAGTGACGCAGGAAGCCGATGTACTCGGAAACCTTGTGGCCTGGCAACTGGCCGCCTTCTCCCGGCTTGGCACCTTGTGCCATCTTGATCTGGATCTGGTCGGCATTGACCAAATATTCGGTGGTTACGCCAAAGCGGCCGGAGGCAACCTGCTTGATGGCAGAACGCAACGAATCACCTTCCTGGAAGGTGTAATCGCGTTCAATACGCGAGGCACCGACTACTTCGGACAGCGTCTGACCGGCCTTGAGCGACACGAAACGCTTGGCATCCTCACCGCCTTCGCCGGTATTCGACTTGCCGCCGATACGGTTCATGGCAATGGCCAGCGTCGTGTGCGCTTCGGTCGAGATGGAGCCAAGCGACATGGCACCCGTAGCGAAACGCTTGACGATTTCCTTGGCGGACTCGACTTCTTCAAGCGGAATGGCGGTGCCGGTCGGCTTGAATTCGAACAGGCCACGCAGGGTCAGGTGACGCTTGGTCTGATCGTTGATCAGCTTGGCGTATTCCTTGTAGGTCTCGTACTTGCCGGAGCGGGTCGAGTGCTGCAACTTGGCAATCGAATCCGGCGTCCACATGTGTTCTTCGCCGCGAATACGGTAAGCGTATTCACCACCGGCGTCGAGCATGCTGGCCAGTACGGGATCGCCTGAGAACGCTTCATCGTGCAGACGAATGGCTTCCTCGGCAACCTCGAAAACGCCTATACCCTCGACATTTGACGGCGTGCCGGTGAAGTATTTTTCGACGAACTCCTTCTGCAAGCCGATGGCTTCGAAGATCTGAGCGCCGGTGTAGGACATGTAGGTCGAGATGCCCATCTTGGACATGACCTTCATGAGGCCCTTGCCGATCGCCTTGACGTAGTTCTTGGCGTACTTCTCGGCCTTCTCGGCATCACCCTTGGCAAAACCGGCGATTGTTTCGAGTGCAACATACGGGTGAACCGCTTCGGCGCCGTAGCCGCCGAGCAGTGCAAAGTGATGGGTTTCGCGCGCAGAACCGGTCTCGACGACGAGACCGGCGCTGGTGCGCAGCCCCTTCTTGACCAAGTGCTGGTGGATGGCAGAAGTGGCCAGCAGAGCCGGGATGGCGACATGCTCGGCGTCAACCTTGCGGTCGGAAACGATCAGGATGTTGGCACCGGAACGCACGGCGTCCTCGGCATCTGCCGCCAGCGAAGCAAGGCGTGCTTCGATACCGTCCTTACCCCAGGCAACCGGATAACAAATATCCAGCTCAAAGGAGTGGAACTTGTTGGACGTGTATTTCTCGATGTTACGCAGCTTTTCCATGTCGTCGAAGGACAACACGGGTTGCGACACTTCAAGACGAATCGGCGGGTTGATATCGTTGGTGTTGAGCAGGTTCGGCTTCGGTCCGATGAAGGACACCAGCGACATGACCAGCTCTTCGCGGATCGGATCGATCGGCGGGTTGGTCACCTGAGCAAACAACTGCTTGAAGTAGGTGTAAAGCGTCTTGTTCTTGGCCGACAGCACCGGCAAGGCAGAGTCGGTACCCATGGAACCAGTGGCTTCTTCGCCATTCTGGACCATCGGCTCAAGAATGATTTTGACATCTTCTTGCGTGTAGCCGAAAGCCTGCTGGCGATCCAGTAGCGAAGCCGCTGGCGCCGAGCACTTTTCGTGCGGTGCCGGCACTTCGTCGAGCTTGATACGGATCTTTTCGATCCACTCGCGATACGGTTTGGCGTTGGCCAGGGAGTTCTTCAGTTCCTGGTCGTCGATGATGCGGCCCTGCTCCATGTCGATCAGGAACATCTTGCCCGGCTGGAGGCGCCATTTCTTGACGATTTTCTTTTCCGGAATCGGCAGTACGCCAGACTCGGAAGCCATCACGACGAGGTCGTCATCGGTGACCAGATACCGGGCCGGACGCAAACCGTTACGGTCAAGCGTGGCACCAATCTGGCGACCGTCGGTGAAAGCCACGGCAGCAGGGCCGTCCCACGGCTCCATCATCGCGGCATGGTATTCGTAGAAGGCGCGTCGGTTCTCGTCCATCTGGGTATGCTTTTCCCAGGCTTCCGGGATCATCAGCATGACCGCTTGGGCCAACGAATAACCTCCGCCCATCACCAGCAGTTCGAGGGCGTTGTCGAAGGAAGCCGAGTCGGACTGGCCGGGATAGTGCAACGGCCAGACTTTCTTCAGGTCATCGCCGAGAATCGGCGAGGAAATAGCCTGTTCACGGGCCTTGAACCAGTTGACGTTGCCACGCACCGTATTGATTTCGCCATTGTGGGCGATGTAACGGAACGGATGCGCCAGGTCCCAGGTCGGGAAGGTGTTGGTCGAGAAACGCTGGTGCACGAGCGCCAGCGCCGAAACAGTCCGCTTGTCCTGCAGATCAAGGTAGTACACCCCAACCTGATCAGCCAGCAGCAAACCCTTGTAGTTAACTGTGCGGGCCGAGAAGGAGGGAACGTAGAACTCCTGACCGAACTTCAGCTTCAGCGACTTGATCGCGTTGGCGGCACGGCGACGAATGATGTACAGCTTCCGCTCAAGAGCATCAGTTACAAAAACATCTGGGCCGCGACCAACGAATACCTGGCGAATCACAGGCTCCTTGGCGCGCACAGTCGGCGACATGGGCATTTCACGATTGACGGGCACATCGCGCCAGCCAAGCAGAACCTGACCCTCGGCAACGATAGAGCGCTCGATCTCCTCAACGCAGGCGTGGCGCGAAGCAGCCTCCTGCGGCAGAAATACCATGCCGACCCCATATTCGCCAGCGGGCGGCAATTCGACTCCCTGACGCGCCATCTCTTCGCGATAGAACTGGTCCGGAATCTGGATCAAAATACCCGCGCCATCACCCTGCAAGGGATCGGCGCCAACAGCACCACGGTGATCGATATTCTTAAGGATCAACAAACCCTGCTCGACGATGCCATGGTTTTTCTGACCTTTGACATGGGCGACAAAGCCCACACCACAAGCATCGTGCTCATTGGCTGGGTCGTACAACCCCTGCCGCTCAGGTACTCCCGGTTCCATCACACGCATTCCTTCAAATAACTTGGCCAAAAACTACGGGCCAATGTTGAAAAAAGCCGAGCATCATATTTTCTGCTTCGGCCTGTAGGAAAATTAGAGGCAACCATCAAATATACTGGCAAACCCCTGTCAATTCAAGATGCTGCAACGCACCAACTATGCACACCCAGGATAATATCTTCCCTGTTCAGGTGCATCTTGCCTCGATGGCGGCACAGATCTTCTCGTCGCTGGCCTGATCAGAAACGACAGCCTTGCCAATCTCCCGAACGAGCACCAAACGCAGTTTTCCATCCTGCACCTTCTTGTCATGGCTCATCAACTCGAGATATCTGGCCACACCAAGCTTGGGTCCAAATACCGGCAAACCGGCTCGAACAAATATGCGTTCAATTCGCTTGACCGCTTTTTCATCCAGCCATCCCAACTGACGCGACAACTCTGCAGCAATTAGCGTGCCGGCAGCAATGGCCTCGCCATGCAGCCATTCCCCATAACCCATGCCCGTTTCGATTGCATGCCCAAAGGTATGCCCCAGATTGAGCAATGCCCGCTCTCCAGATTCTTTTTCGTCCGCCGCGACAACCTCCGCTTTGTTCGCACAGGATCGCTGAATTGCATACGTCAGCGCGGCAGGGTCTCGGGCCAGCAGTTTTTCAAGATTTTCTTCAAGCCATACGTAGAAATCCAAGTCTCGAATCAAACCGTATTTGATCACCTCGGCCAAGCCCGCTTTCAACTCTCGCTCCGGCAGGGTGTTCAACGTCGAAATATCGGCAAGCACGAGCTTAGGCTGATAGAAGGCGCCAATCATGTTTTTCCCGAGAGGATGATTAATCGCCGTCTTGCCACCAACGGATGAGTCAACCTGCGACAAAAGTGTTGTTGGCACCTGGATAAAAGGCACTCCTCGTTGGTAACAGGCGGCAGCAAATCCACCCATATCGCCTATCACCCCCCCACCAAGGGCAACCAAGGTCGTTCCGCGCTCACAGCGCGCGCCCAACAAAGCATCAAAGACAAGGTTCAACGTTTCCCAAGTCTTGAATTGTTCTCCATCTGGCAAAACAACAGGCAGCACCGAAACCCCTACGCTCTCCAACGCAGACTGGATTGTTTCAAGATACAGGGGGGCAACGGTGGTGTTCGTCACCACAACGACCTTCTTCTGTCTGAGATGAGGCAGGATCAATTCAACTCGCGTGAGCAGGCCACTTCCGATGTGGATAGGGTACGAACGATCCCCTAAAGCGACACAGAGTGTTTCCATCAGGTTTTGCATTGACAGTTAAATTCTCTCAGGAGATGCAGCACAATACCGGAGGCAACCAGACGCCCACCATCCACCACAATGTGCGCAGTAGCTCGATACAAAGGGTCGCGGACAGCATGCAGTTCCTCCAACTTGGCTAGCGGGTCCGCAACGTGCAACAACGGGCGATTCCGGTCATGCCGTGTGCGCTCAAAAAGCAAGGCCGGGGGAACGTTCAGATATACCACCCACCCTGTTTCGTGCAATCTCCGACGATTTTCCGGGTTGAGTACAACCCCCCCGCCGGTAGCCATCACGATATTGGATGTCTCCGTCAACTCGTGAATGGTCTGCACTTCCCGTCGCCGGAAACCATCTTCGCCTTCAATTTCGAAGATTGTTGGGATCGGTACACCTGTCCGCTCAACTATTTCATGATCTGAATCGAAGAACGGGCGAGCCAAGCGCTTCGCCAATTGGCGACCGACTGTTGTTTTGCCGGCACCCATGAGTCCGACGAGATAGATGTTACGACGATTTTCCACGTTCGGATTTTAGCCGACTACCCGCCAAGCACAAAAAAACAGGGCCGGCATCGCCGACCCCGTGAGTTTCGGATGAACCCCGATCAGTCAAATCGCATCTTGTCGGAAATTACGCGCGGAGTAATGAACACCAGCAACTCACGACGTTTTCCGGTGTCATTCTTGTATTTAAACAGCCACCCGAGGAATGGTATATCACCCAGCAACGGCACTTTATCAACCGTATTCTGGGTATCAGTGATAAATACGCCACCGATCACTACTGTTCCACCATTTTCGACAACAACATTAGTCTCCACGATTGAACTCTTGATTGGCGGATTCAGGAATCCATTTACGCTAACAGCCCTCGTCCAGTCCGGCTCTTCTTTTTTTACAATCAAATTCATTCTGACCGTTCCCTCTGGAGTTATCTGAGGGGTCACTTCAAGCGACAACTTCGCTGGCTTAAAGCTGACTGTATATGTCGTAGCCCCACTGGATGCTTGCGCAGTTATGTATGGAACCTCCGTACCATCTTCAATTTTTGCCTTTACGTTGTTAGCCGTTATCACTCTTGGGCTTGAAATGATTTTACCTATGCCATCCGACTCCAACGCCGCAAGTTCAACATTGAGAATTCGTGTTATCGAAGAGTTAAAGAGGGAGAATGCGAGTGCTCCACCCGTAGAAGGAACCGGCAAATTTACACCAACCATCGAGTTCTGGACAAGCGTCGCAGGAGTTGTCGTTGAGCCTGTTGTAATTGCCGGAGTCATTTTTCCTCCAGCGATATTTATGCCAGTACCCAAAATTTCGCTAGGCTTTGAATTAATCAAACCCAACTTTGCGCCAATCTCCCGCTTAAAACTATCCTGAGCCTCAACAACCCGCGCTTCTATTAGAACCTGCCTTGCCGCAGTATCGATCGATCGAATAAATGTACGAATTTCTTCAAGCTTGCTTGGTATGTCGTTGACGAAAATGATATTCGACTGTGGATCAGCAACCGCACTCCCTCGCTTGCTCAAGATTCGCTGGGCAGCGATATTCACCCCTGCCGCCGGAACTGGTGCGGCTCCAACACCTGTCAACGGCAAACCAGCCAGCAATCTCGCCACGTCGGCAGACTTCTGATAATTCAACTGGAACTGCTCCAGCTTGAGCGGTTCCAGTTCACTAATCTGTTGCTTTGATTCAAAATCCAGTTTTTCGCGGGTCGCAATTTCATCACGCGGGGCAATCAGGATGATATTGCCCTTTTTCCGCATATCAAGGCCCTTTTGCTGGAAGATAATGTCGATTACCTGATCGGCGGGCACATCCTTCAGCACCAATGTGGTTGTCCCAGTTACTGTTTCGCTGATAACCGCATTGAGATTCAGTTCTTCGGCCATTAGGCGCAACAGCGCACGCACGTCACCATTCTGATAATTGATGCTTACCCTTGGCCCTTGATAGCCGACCTTCGCACCTTGAACAAGCTTGTTGGGATCTTCAACAATCTGTTTAACCTCAACAATAAACTGGTTGTCACTTTGATATGCGTTGTGCTCCCACAAGCCTTTTGGCGAAATAATCATCCGGACATTGTCACCAATGGCCTTGGTTTCAACCGTAGTAACAGGTGTGGCAAAATCAGTGACGTCAAGCTTGCGACGCAAACGATCTGGCACCGTTGTTTTCATGAAATCGACAACGAGATTGGCCCCCTGCTGCCTTATATCTATTCCGGTACCCGTATCACTCAGATCAACGACAATCCTCCCCTCACCATCCTTGCCACGACGGAACATCACGTCGCTTACGGAGTGCTTCGAGCCAACCAAACTCTCCTCGGCGAAACGGGTAGTTCGTTGCGCAGCGGAATCGGCCAAGCGGTCAATCGGAGTAAGGGTGACGTAGAGCGCCTTGCCATCAAGCCGCGTCTTGTAATTCATGTTCCTTACGAGATTAAGCACTACCCGAGTGCGATCCCCGACTTGAACAACATTCATGCCGCGCAAATCGCCCTGATTGAATATCTGGCTGGTCTTACCCAAACCATTTGCGGTCGACTGAAAATCAAGCGCAATTTTTGCGGGATTTGCCACGCTAAACCCCGGAGGCGGGGAAGCTAACGGCTCCTTCAAATCAATCCGGAGAGCGATTTCATTCCCCTGTTGCGCAACGTTAACTGCTTCGATAGTGTTTGCTGTTGGTGCTTCCGCTCGCACAGGAGGCGACAAAGCAAGGCAGGCCGAAGCTACAGCCATCGCATAGGTAATAAGTTTCATTTCTTGCTTCCCTCCTTGCTCTGCAGGTATAGCGAGCTCTTGCGCTCAGTCCAATCCCCAGCAGAATCCTGAATCAATTCGCGCAGTTGAACTTCCGTGTCCGAAATCTGCGTCACCATACCGAAATCAAGACCCAAATAATCTCCGACCTTGACTTGCTTAACCTTGTCTTCAACTTGAACAACAGCCATTGGTCGCTTGTTGACATTCATGTAACCAATCATTTTCAGCGATTCGATCGGATATTTTTCAAGCAGGCTGTTACGAACCTCCCGCGCCTCAAAATCAGGCTGAAATGCTCCTCCTTTGCCGGCAACCTGTTTGTATTTGGACTCTGGCTCAATCTTGTTCGGCTTGAACGGATCAATCGTAGCCTCTACATCGTAGGGGACTGGCTCATAGGGTTTAACATCGGGCAACTTGGGTATATTGCCGCGCATGTCTTGGGTGTTTTCAGCCATCCATTGTTTTAACTCTTCGTGATCACCACCAGCACAAGCGCTGAGGAGAGCACACAGGGCGATGAGCAGTATTTGTTTCACTTCTTCGCTCCTTGCGCAGCCTTCTTCTCTTGATCGGCCTTCTTCTGCTTGGCTATCTCTTCCTCATCCAGATAGCGGAACGTCTTGGTTGTGGCATCCAACGAGAGCTGACCACCCTCCTTGACGGGCGCAACGGAAATATTGTTCAGGGTGACAATACGGGGAAGCTTGGCAATATCGGCCGCAAACGCCCCGAAGTCATGGTAGCTTCCGTTAATCTTTACGGTAATCGGCAACTCTGCGTAGAAATCCTTGACCTGCTCCTGACCTGGCTTGAACAACTCGAACTGCAAACCGCGACCAAGACCGGCTTGGTTCACCTCGATAAGCAGCGCCTCGATTTCCGATTTGTCCGGCAATTGCTTGAGGAGCGCGCCAAACGAACGATCAATTTCAGCAAGTTGCTGGATATAAAGATCAAGATTGACTGCTTGGCGTTTTTTATCAAGATACTGCTGCTTAAGCGTTTCCTCTTCTCGTTGCTTGGTGTCCAGTTCGGTCAACTGGTCATTCCAGACAAACCACCAACCGGCGAGGAGAATGGCGGCAAACAACCCTATCAAAACACTTACTTTTGGAATTAATGGCCATGCCCCCGGATCATTCGGGTTCATTAGCCGAAAATCATCGGCCATCGACTGAAAGTCAATTTTGGGCAACGAAATACTCTTGGCGTTCACTTTTTCACCCTCCCGTCTTCAGGCTTGACTCGGGTGAGAATGAAGGTCATGCCAAATTCGTTGATCCGGCGTCCGTTAATCACAACCGCCTTGCTTTCTATCAGTTGCGGCGCTTCCAACCACGGCGAGGCATCCAGATTGCGCATCAGCGCCGAAATACGGGCATTTGACTGAGCATGGCCAGTGATGCTGACTTTCAGTCCATCCTGTTTTAGTGACTTGAGGTAAATACCTTCTGGCACCTGTTTGACGAGCTCACTCAGCAGATAAACCGTTTCGCCACGATCGCGCTGCAGGTTTTCGATAACCTGCTTGCGAGACAGCAGCGCTTGAGTTTGCTCTTTCAGGCGCTTGATCTGGTCAAGCTGCTTGTCAAGCACGGCTATTTCGCTCTTGAGAAAGTTGTTCGAGTCATCCTGATTGCTTATCGCACCACCTATTAGGGTGTAGACCGCGAACACAATCAGCGCACCGAGCACCGAAACCAGCCCAGCCAAAACAAAAAACTGCTCGCGTCTGGCTTTTTTTGCCTCTTCGCGATGCGGAAGGAGGTTGATACGAATCATGATGGATCGAACCTCCGCAGTGCCAGGCCACAAGCGACCATTAGCGATGAGGCGTCAGCCAGTAGACTTTTTGCCCGAACGCGGTCCGAAAGAACCATGTTAGCGAAGGGGTTGGCGATCAGCGTATTAACTTGCGTTCTTGTGGCAACGACCTCGTCGATACCAGGGATTACTGCACAGCCCCCAGCCAGAACAATGTGATCAACCTGATTGTATTGGGTCGAGGTGAAGAAGAATTGCAGTGCCCGAGAAACCTCAAGTGCCAGATTCTCCATGAACGGGTTCAGCAACTCGATTTCATAACCTTCCGGCAGATTACCAGCTCGCTTCGCAGCCTCGGCATCTTCGTAACTCATGCCGTAGTGACGAGCGATATCCTGAGTCAGCATACCGCCACCGAACGCCTGTTCGCGAGCGTATACCTGCTGACCATTGCGCAGCACCGTCAGGTTCATGACGTTGGCGCCCGCATCAATCAAAGCAACAACCTGATTCTTTCCTGACTCTGGCAACTGGCGCTCGATCAACTCAAAAGCAGCCAAAGCCGCAAACGACTCGACATCAACGACAGTTGCCTTCAGACCGGCAGAGTCCGCCACCGCGACACGATCTTCGACACGCTCTTTCTTGGACGCGGCGATCAGCACTTCAAGCTCATCAGGCACCGCCGGAGCTGGACCGATCACCTGATAGTCGAGATTTACTTCATCGATCGCAAATGGAATATATTGATTGGCTTCGGTTTCAACCTGAGCCTCAAGCTCTTCATCGCGCAATCCAGCCGGCACGATGATTTTCTTGGTGATGACCGCGGAACCTGGCAAGGCCATCGCGACATTGCGGGTCGATGTACCCATCCGCTTCCAGGCACGTTTGACGCAGTCGACAACGCCATCCAGATTGGCGATATTGCCATCGGAAACCGCGTCCTTGGGCAACACCTCAATGGTGTAGCGCTCAACGCGATAGCCGTCTTTCCCGTTGGCTGTCAGTTCAACCATCTTGACGGCGGACGAACTGATGTCCAAACCGAACAAGGAACGCGCCTTGGGATTTAACAACGCTGAGATATCTAAGCCCACCCAGACCCCCAAAAAGTCCTTACGGAATGCGAAGTTAGCAAAATAACCAATAATTCACTTCAGATGCTAACAATAACATCTAGGCATGTAAAGCAATTTCACGGCGCCGATTTACCCCAGCGTATAATCCGCGCAACTCCCATTTCACCCATCAGACCACCGTGCCCTCCTTACCTTCGGCGCTACGCCTAGTTATTTACCCTGTCATATTTTTGATCGGCCTTGTTGCCATCGTGGTGGCGATGGCGCTGATTGTTCTTGTCCTGACCTACCCCAACCTGCCATCGCTTGAGGTGTTAACCGACTACCGGCCAAAGATTCCTTTGCGTGTGTACACCGCCGACGGATTCCTGATCGGCGAATTTGGCGAGGAGCGCCGTGCCGTGGTGGCGATCGTAGACGTCCCGGCAGTCATGAAACATGCAATCCTGGCGGCCGAGGATGACCGGTTTTACCAGCATGGCGGCATCGACTACACAGGCGTCGTGCGAGCAATTGGTGCCAACCTGATCGGCGGCGGCAAACGGCAGGGTGCCTCGACCATTACCCAGCAGGTTGCGCGCAACTTTTTTTTGACTGGCGAAAAAACTTACACCCGCAAGCTTTACGAGGCCCTTCTTTCCTTCAAAATAGAAAGCAACCTCTCGAAGGACCAGATTTTCGAGTTGTACATCAACCAGATTTTCCTTGGCCAGCGCGCTTATGGTTTCGCGGCAGCATCCCAGATTTATTTCGGCAAACCACTAAAAGACATATCAATTGCCGAAGCCGCGATGCTGGCCGGACTACCCAAGGCGCCGTCGGCCTATAACCCGATCGTCAATCCGAACCGCGCCAGGCTTCGGCAGCATTACGTTCTGCGCCGGATGCGCGAACTGGGTCATATCACCGAGACACAGCACGAAGCGGCACTCAAGGAGCCGCTGGTCGTCAAACGTGAACTGGCCGAATATGCTGTCCACGCCGAATACGTAGCCGAAATGGCCCGGCAGATCGCTGCCGAGCGTTTTCCCGACGAGGTGTACTCGCGCGGAATGAAGGTTTACACGACGGTGATCAAGGCCGAACAGGAGGCTGCCTACAATAGCCTGCGCAAAGGGGTCATGGACTACGACCGGCGGCACGGCTACCGGGGCGCCGAATCCTATCTCGACATGAAGGACATCAAGTCTGACCAGGACGAGGCAATCGATGAAGCACTGCAGGACATCCCCGATGCCGGGGATCTGATTCCGGCTCTGGTTCTGGCGGCCGACGCCAAACACATCAAGGTTTATCGCAAAGGAGGGGAGGTCGTAAATCTGACCGGCGATGCCATGAAATTTGCCGCCCGGATGCTCGATGACAAGGCGCCGCCAAACAAGCGGCTCAAGCGCAGCGCCATCGTTCGCCTGCAAAAAGATGACAAGGGTAGCTGGCAGATCAGCCAGCTACCGGAAGTCGAGTCTGCTTTCGTTGCGGTCGACCCGAAAGATGGGGCCATTCGTGCCCTGGTTGGTGGCTTTGATTTCAACCGCAACAAGTTCAACCATGTCACCCAGGCCTGGCGGCAGCCGGGCTCCAGCTTCAAACCCTTCATTTACTCCGCTTCTTTGGAAAAAGGTTACGGCCCCAATAGCGTCATCGCCGACGAGCCTATCGTCATCCCGGCCAGCCAGACCGGCGCCGCCGCCTGGGAACCGCATAACTACGACGGCAAGTACGAAGGCCCGATGCGCATGCGCACGGCACTGGCCAAGTCCAAGAACATGGTTTCGATTCGCATTCTCCAGTCTATCGGCACGCATTACGCCCAGGACTACTCAGCGCGCTTTGGTTTCGATGCCGCCAAGCATCCGCCTTACCTGACCATGGCTCTCGGTGCCGGGTCGGTCACGCCGTGGCAGATGGTGACTGCCTATTCGGTCTTCGCCAACGGTGGCTTCCGAGTCAATCCCTTCGTCGTCCGCGAAATTCGCGACGGCGGAAATCAGGTGCTGGCTCTATCGGCGGCGACCGAGGCCGGCAATGAAGACTCCCGCGTCATCGACCCGCGCAATGCCTTCATGATGGATGCCATGCTGCGTGACGTCACCATCTACGGAACAGCCGCCAAGGCGTCGGCGATCCTGAAACGACATGATCTGGCCGGCAAGACTGGCACGACCAACGAGTACCTGGATGCCTGGTTCTGTGGCTATCAGATGACGGTTAGTGGATGTGCATGGATCGGTTTTGACCAACCGAGGAAACTTGGCGACAAGGAAACTGGCGGCTCCGCGGCGCTGCCGATCTGGATTGGCTATATGAGCCGGGCGCTCAAGGATGTGCCAACGCTGCTCCCACAAGCACCGGAAGGATTGATAGCCACCGGCGAAGGCCGGGAGCGGAGCTACATCTACGCCGAGAATGCGGCCAAAGAGAAACCACCGGAGGAAGAAGCCCAGGAAGCCGCTCCGTTGCCGACTCCGGACCTCAGCGCGCCACCAACCGACTGATCAGCGCAGTTGGATCGTCTCGCCGGCCTGCTGGCTGGCGAGCGTCGACAGTTTTTCCATCAGTTCGGCGGCATCGCGGGTATCGCGCCAGACAGCGCCATCCCAGCGAAAATGGAAGCCGCCCGAGCGGGCTGCGACCCAGATTTCCCGAGCGACTCCATGGCGGTTGACGATGATCTTGCTGCCGTCGTCAAACTCGATTTCGAGCACGCCACCAGCCGCCAGCTGGCAGTCCACATCCGCCCCGCTGGCTTCGAGCGCCGCATCGATCCTGGCCAGCGTCGCCTCGGCCAGGGTGTTGAATTCCTTGTCATCCATCGTGTGCTACCATCCCGCTCTTCGCTGACAGCGCCCCGAACATGTCCAGAATCGCCGCCTTGCTGATTATCCTGAGCCTTGCCGCCTGCGGCATGAAAGGCCGGCTTGAAATGCCGCCCGGCCCGGCCTCTGAACCGCTACTTGGCAAAGCCAAGCCAGCGGCCAAGGATGTTAGCACGACCACCAGCCCCAAAGCCCCATGACCCACTTTGCCCAGAAGAACGGCGTCCTGCACGCCGAATCCGTCGCCCTTCCCACCATTGCCGATCAATTCGGCACGCCGGCCTATGTTTATTCCCGCGCCGCGCTGGAAGCCTCGCTACGCGAGTTCCAGGACGTTTTGGGCAGCCACCCCACGGGCCAAGGCGCCCTGGTCTGCTACGCCGTGAAGGCCAACTCCAACCTCGCCATCCTGAACGTCTTTGCCCGCCTTGGTGCCGGCTTCGACATCGTTTCGGGCGGCGAACTGCAGCGCGTGCTGGCCGCCGGCGCCGATCCGAAGAAGGTCGTTTTTTCCGGCGTTGGCAAGACGGCTGATGAAATGAAGCTGGCGCTCGACGTCGGTATTTTCTGCTTCAACGTTGAATCCGCCGCCGAGCTGGAGCGTCTCAACGAGGTCGCCGGCCAGTGCGGCAAGAAGGCGCCGATCAGCCTGCGCGTCAATCCGAACGTCGATCCGAAGACGCACCCGTACATTTCCACCGGCCTCAAAGGCGCCAAGTTTGGCGTCGCTTACGACAACGCGCTGGCCCTCTATCGCCGCGCCGCAGCGCTGCCCAACATCGAAGTCACCGGCATCGACTGCCATATCGGCTCGCAACTGCTTGATCCATCGCCATTTGTCGAAGCGCTCGATCGTATTCTGGCCCTGGTCGACCAGATGGCAGCCGAAGGCATCCGCATTCATCACCTCGACCTCGGTGGCGGCCTCGGCATCAAGTACAACGCCGAACAGGTGCAGCCAACCGTCGCTTCCTACCTGACACCGCTGCTCGACAAGCTGGCCGGGCGCGGCTTGCAGGTCGTCCTCGAACCCGGTCGCCGGCTGGTCGGCAATGCCGGCCTGCTGCTCACCCGCATCGAATACCTGAAAGAAGGCGAAGCGAAGAATTTCGCCATCATCGACGCCGCCATGAACGACCTGATGCGGCCGGCGCTCTATGAAGCCTGGCACGACATCCTGCCCGTCACGCCGCGGGCCGGCACCGCCGCCGAATACGACGTCGTCGGCCCGGTCTGCGAAACCGGCGATTTCCTCGGCCAGGCCCGTCCGCTCGCCGTCGAAGCCGGCGATCTGCTGGCCGTCATGTCGGCCGGCGCCTACGGCATGGCCATGGCCTCGAACTACAACACTCGGCCGCGCGCGGTCGAAGTCATGGTCGATGGCGACCAGATCCACGTCATTCGCCAGCGCGAAACCGTCGCACAGCTTTACGCCGGCGAGTCTATCCTGCCGAAGTGAGCGGCCTGCGCGTCGATAAATGGCTGTGGGCAGCGCGTTTTTTCAAGACGCGCTCCCTGGCCAGCGACGCAGTGAGCGGCGGCAAGGTCAAGGTCAATGGCGCGACCATCAAGCCGGCGCGCGAGATCAAGGTCGGCGACCAACTCGACATCGCCAACAGCGAAACGCGCTGGGAAGTGACCGTCAAAGCCCTGTCGGACAAACGAGGCCCGGCGCCGGAAGCCCGGCTGCTCTACGAAGAAACGCCGGAGAGCGTCAGCGCCCGCGAAGTTGCTCGGGAGAGCAGGCAGTTCGTCCAGGATCCAGCGGCGGACATCCATGGCCGCCCGACCAAGCGCGACCGACGCCAGATGGACCGTTACGGCCGGTAAATCGGCATTCCTACGGTCAACCGGAAAAAACGGCCAAAATCAAAATCACAAAACGTAGGCGAGGGCCAGCGGCAGGAAAAGCAAGGCCGCCAGATTGCCGATCAGCACGATCGACGCCACACGCTGCGGTTCCTGCTTGTAACGCTCGGCGAACAGGAAGTTGAGTACGGCAGGCGGCAGGGCGCCGAAGACGAACAACATTGCCGCATCTCGGCCCTGCAAGCCGAGCAGCTGAATGACCCCGGCGGCGATCAACATGCCGGCCACCGGTCGCAACACAGCGCTGCCGACCGCCACCTTCCACTCGCTGAACGACACGTCGGTCATGCGCACACCGAGCGAAAAGAGCAGCAGCGGCACGGAAACGTCGCCGAGCATTTTGATGGCGATGACCAGCGGCGTCCAGATGGGTATTTTGACGAGCGCCACAGTCAATCCAGCGATGGCAGCAAACACCACGGGAATGCGCCACAGCGTCAGGATACGCGTCGTCGGGTCGAGCAGGCGCGCACCGAACGAAAAATGCAGGGTGTTTTCGACCATGAACAAGATCACCGCCGCCGGCAACGCCGCTTCGCCCCAGGCCAGCATGGCGAGTGGCAGGCCGATGTTGCCGGAATTGTTGAACAGCATCGGCGGCACCAGCGTTTTCGGCTGGATGCCGAATAGCCGGGCAATTGGCCAAGCCAGCAGGCCGCAGGTCGCCAGAACGAGAAAGCCGCCGAGGGCCAGCGGGGCGTAGGCCGCCAGATCGAAGGACTTGCCGGCCATGGCCGCGAAGACTAGGGCCGGGATAAAAATATCCATGTTCAGCCGGTTGGCCACCGCCATTTCCGGCTTGTGCTTGCGGCCATAAAAATAGCCGGCCGCAACGATCCCAAAGATGGGAAACAGAATGACCAACAGACGGAAACTCAGGCTTTGCTCGTCCAAACGGAAGGCCTCAAATGGGGATGGATTACAAATGGGATTGTGCGGACACCGCAGGCATCCGCACAGCCGGGATTACCCCTAAGCGTCAGAGCACGTAGCGCGACAGATCTTCGTCGGCGGCGACTTCGCCGAGCTTCTCGTTGACGTAGGCGGCATTGACCAGCACCTTGTCGAGGCCGACCTTGCCGGCGTCGAACGAGACTTCTTCGAGCAGTTTTTCCATCACCGTATGCAGGCGGCGAGCGCCGATATTCTCGGTCCGCTCATTCACCTGAAAGGCGATTTCGGCCATCCGGCGGATACCGTCATCGGCGAACTCGATCTGGACGCCTTCGGTTTCGAGCAGCGCCTGATACTGCTTGGTCAGACAAGCGTCGGTCTGGGTCAGGATGCACTCGAAATCGGCCACCGACAGCGAATCGAGTTCGACGCGAATCGGGAAACGGCCCTGCAACTCGGGAATCAGGTCGGATGGCTTGGACAGATGGAAGGCACCCGAGGCAATGAACAAAATGTGGTCGGTCTTGATCATGCCGTACTTGGTCGATACGGTCGTGCCCTCGACCAGCGGCAGCAGGTCGCGCTGGACGCCCTGACGCGAGACATCGGCGCCCTGCATTTCGGAACGGCTGGCGATCTTGTCGAGTTCATCGAGGAAGACGATGCCGTTCTGCTCGACGGCCTTCACGGCCTCGAGCTTGACGTCCTCGTCATTGACCAGCTTGGCGGCTTCCTCATCGGTCAGCAGCTTGAGCGCCTCCTTGATCGGCAATTTGCGCGATTTCTTCTTGCCGCCGCCGATGTTCTGGAACATGCCTTGAATTTGCTGGGTCAGCTCTTCCATGCCAGGCGGCGCGAAGATTTCGGCCTGCATGCCCGGCGCAGCGACTTCGATGTCGATTTCCTTGTCGTCGAGCTCGCCTTCGCGCAGCTTCTTGCGAAATTTCTGGCGGGTCGTGTTCTCCGCTACGGTCGACTCGGAATTCTCGGCAAAAAAGTTGGGGCCGCGGGCCGTGGGCAGCAACACGTCGAGTATGCGTTCCTCGGCGGCATCCTCGGCGCGGGCGCGCATGGTCTTCATGGCCCGTTCGCGGTGCGACTTGATGGCCATCTCGACCAGGTCGCGGATGATCGTCTCGACGTCGCGGCCGACGTAGCCAACTTCGGTAAACTTGGTCGCCTCGATCTTGATGAAGGGCGCGTTGGCCAGACGGGCCAGACGGCGGGCGATTTCGGTCTTGCCGACACCGGTCGGCCCGATCATCAGGATGTTCTTCGGCGTAATTTCCTGACGCAGCGGCTCGGCCACCTGCGAGCGACGCCAGCGGTTGCGCAGGGCGATGGCGACCGCCTTCTTGGCGTTTTTCTGACCGACAATGTGCTTGTCTAGTTCGGAAACGATTTCCTGCGGCGTCATCGCGCTCATTCCAGCACCTCGATCGTGAAATTTCGGTTGGTGTAGATGCAGATGTCGCCGGCGATTTCGAGCGACTTGGTGACGATCTCGCGCGGTGCCAAGTCGGTATTTTCCAGCAAGGCACGCGCGGCGCTCTGGGCATACGAGCCGCCGGAACCGATGGCGACGATGCCCTGCTCCGGCTCGAGCACGTCACCGTTGCCGGTGATGATCAGCGAAACCTCCTTGTCGGCCACTGACAGCATGGCTTCCAGTCGGCGCAGGGCGCGGTCGGAACGCCAGTCCTTGGCCAGTTCGACGGCCGAACGCAGCAGGTTGCCTTGATGCTTGTCGAGTTTGGCCTCGAAACGCTCGAACAGCGTGAAGGCGTCGGCCGTGCCGCCGGCAAAGCCGGCCAGGATACGACCGTTGTACAGTCGGCGGACCTTCTTCGCGGTGGCCTTGATGACGATGTTGCCGAGCGTGACCTGGCCGTCACCGGCCATGGCGACGGAGTTGCCCCGGCGCACCGACAGGATTGTCGTGCCGTGATATTGCTCCATGATTTTTCCTGAATTAAGACTTGGGAACGAGAATGCGCGCCTGCTTGTTGAGGCCGACCACGGCCATCAGCTCGGCGACCAGATGATTCGGGCTGCGAATGACGATGTCGCGCCCCGCCGCCTTGTACGGCGCCAGACGATTGACCAGTTGCCCGGCCGAAACGAAATCGAGCCGACGCACGCCAGAAAAGTCGATGATTGGCTGTTCGACGCCCTCGATGACAGCAACCAGCTCGTCAAAGCGGCAGCCCTTGAGTTCGCCCGACAAATAATAGGCGTCGTCCGCCGGGCGAGCCGTGGCAGCAGAGACCGCAGGGACGACGGCAGCCACGCGCGGCTCCCACGACGGTGGCGACAACTCGAAGGTCACGGCGTAATCGACGGCGCGCTCTTCGAACGCATCCTGCGTGCCGTGCCGCTGAAGCAATTCCAGCAACAGGCGCCAGGATGGCTCGTGGGTGGTATCGCCGGCAACCATGCGGCTATTCAGGCGATCAATAAAGACATCCGTACCACTGAGCACCACCGACAGCCGGGTCTTTCTGGCCCGGCTCAGCAGATCGGCCAGTTGCCCGGCCACCTCGTCGTCGCAACCGATCAGCTTGGTGCAATCGACGATGACCTGCGCTTTTTGATCAATCAGTTTGGCCAGCTCGCTGACCGGCAAGGCGCCTTCCACGGTCAACACGCCCTGCAGGAATATCTTGCGCGGACCCACTGCGCCAGTGGCCTGTTTGGTGGCGGGCGACTCCTGCGACCAAGTGGGCGGCGACATTTCACAAGCCTCGGCATAATCGGCACCGAGCTTCTCGAAAGCGGCCCGCTCGCCGGTCGCCTGCAACAGATCGAACAGCAGGAGCCAGAAGCGCCGACCTTCCCGCCCGTGGTAGGAGCGGACGAAGGTCTCGAGCAGCGAGCGTGCGGCGCCGTCCTGACCGTTGGCATAAAGAACGACAACCTGCTCGACACAGGCTTGCAGCGGGTCTTCGTCGTGATTGACGTCGATCCCCATGACGCTGGATTCGGTGAAATCGTCGCTGTCGAAATCGTCAATGCTGAAATCGGAATCGGCAGCCAGTGGCGCCAAGGGCGCTACTGGTTTCCCTTCAGGCTTGCGGGCGGCGGGTGCCGGCTGGGGCTTGGTCGGTTTGCCGGGGGTAAATTCCAGATCCGGCAGCGGCTCGGGGAGCGGCTTGGCTTGATCCTCGGGCGGCGCTACTGGCGCCTTGGCCTCGGGCAGCGGGTCCGGTGCACGCGGACGGGCGGCCGGCCGTTCGGGCATCTTCTTGTCCTGCTTCTTGAAAAAGGAAAAAACCATAACTACTCCGCACGCGGGGGAGTAGTTTTAGCATGCCCTCGGACTTCATGCAACGAGCAAGCCTATCAGTACCAGGAGGAGTGCCAGAACAGGCCCGAATGGCTGATCCAGCCCGAGCGCCAGGGCAAATGCCGCGACATAGGCCAGGACGCCGATTGCCAGGGCCCAACGCAGGCCGGAGCGCCAGTTGGCAGCACGCCGGAAGGCCAGCCACGGCGGGATGAATACCAGAGCGAAGGCACCCATGACGCCGAGGCTCATCGTTGCCATGGCCAGGCTGAGCGCCGCCAGCAGGTCGAAGCCGACCTGAGTTGGCCAGGCCGGCAGGCCACGCAAGCGAAAGAGGTCGGGATAAACGCGGGCCAGCAACAGACGGGGCGACAAGCTGCGCAGGGCGAGCAGGGCTACTAGGCCACCGATGGCGACCGGCCAGAGCTGCTCGCTGCCGGCAAAATAGAGCTGGCCGTCGAACAGGGCATGACCAAGGCGTTCGGCCATCGGGGCGTTGGCGGCGAGCAGGACGGCGCCGGCCCAGCCGGCCAGCAGCAACAGCGCATCGGATGCGCCGCCGGACAAGCGCCGGGCAAACAGGCGTCGACCGGCCCCGGCCAGTGCAGCCGTCGCCAGCCCGCCGAGCACCGGCGCCATGCCGGCGACCAGGGCGAGCAAGGCACCGGCCGCGGCAACATGCGAATAGGCCAGCGCGGCCAGCCATTCGTCGCGCAGACGCAGGTAGCAGCCAAGCACCGGCAGCACGATGGCGCAGGCCAGGCCGGTCAGGAAAGGAATCAGGAAAAGTTCAGCCGACATCGTGACCTCTCAATGCGATTACGCGGTCACAAACGGCCTCGACGAAGGGCGTGTCGTGGCTGACGACGAGGATGCCGGCGCCGGCCGCTGCCCGGTCGCGCAGGTGTTCGGTCAGGTGGGCAACACCGGCCACGTCGAGGTTGTTGGTCGGCTCGTCGAGCAGGACCAGATCGGCCGGTGCTTGCAGAACGGCCCACAGCGTCAGGTAGTGGCGCTGGCCGCCGGACAGTTTGTCGAGCCGGATGTCGAGGCGATCGGCCAGCCAGGCCGGCAGGCCGACGGCACCGGCTCCGGTCAGCGCCAGCAGTTCGCGGCCGGACAGGGGCATGCCAACGACCGGCGGTACGTCCTGGCGCTGCAAGGCCAGGCGGAGGCCGGGACGTTGCTCGATGCGCCCGGAAAAGACCTTGGCCCGCCCGGCAAAAGCCGCCAGCAACGTGCTTTTGCCGACGCCGTTGGGGCCGGTCAGACCGACGATTTCGCCGGCCGCAATGGTCAAATCGAGCGGCTGGGTCGCCGCCTGCTGCCAGCCGACGACCAACTGCTCAGTGCGGAGAAGACTGCTCACCGAGCTCCTTTCAACAGCCGTTGCACGGTATCGTCGAACAGGCCGAACAAGTCCTTGGCCTCCGGCGTTCCGCCCACCGTGTAGGGCAGCAGAACGGCCGGCATGCCCGTCTTGCCGGCTATCCACTGGCTCGGCCCTTCCTGCTGATAGGCAGCACGCAGGACCATTTTGGCTGGTGCCGTCTGCTGGCGGGCCAGCAGCCCGGTCAGATGGCCGCTGGTCGGTTCGATGCCGGGCTTCGGTTCGAGCGTGCCGACTTCCTTCATGCCCAGCCAGTGCGTCAGATAGACGAAGGAGGCATGATGAACCAGTACCGGGACGCCCTTGAGCGGGGCGGCCTCTTTTTGCCAACGCGCCATCGCCGTCTGCCATTTGCCGGCAAAGGCCTGGTAGCCGGCTTGATAGGCGGCGGCATTGGGTGCATCGAGTTCGGCCATGCGCGCCGTCAGCGCCTCGCCAACCCGCAGCACATTGCGCGGATCGAGGTGGGTGTGCGGATTGCCGGCAGCATGGACGTCGCCGTGAGCGCGGTCGAGCGTCGCCGGAACATCAAGGCGATTGACGAAGCTGGCCGCCTCGAAATACCCCGGCTGACCGGGCTGGATGCCGGAATTCCCGGAGTCACGAATGACCAGCGGCAACCAGCCGATTTCCAGATCGGCGCCGGCGGCGATGAGCAGATTGGCCTGCCGGGCTTGCGCCAGCAGCGACGGCTTGGCCTCGATGCGGTGCGGGTCCTGGAAGGCGGTGGTCGCGGTATAGACTTTGACCTTGCTGCCCCCGATTTCCTGCGCCAGGGCGCCCCATTCCGGGACGGTGGCGAAGATTCTGAGGTCAGCCTGGGCGGTTCCCACGGTCAACCCGAAAAAACAGGCAAAAATGAAATGTTTCATGGTCGGCTCCTAGAACTTGTGCGCGCCATGGGCGCCCAGGCTCATGACGTACTGCAGGATCAGCTGATTGTCGGTGATGCCGAACATCGACTTGTCCTGCGCAACCTGCAGGCGAACGCGCGAGAACTCGCTCCAGCTGTAATCGACCATGGCCGACGCCTTCTTCGGCCGGTAGCTGTCGACGACCAGATTGGCCGCGTTGGCGCCAAAATCGCGCGTCCCGCTGTCGAGCTGTTCGTAACGCAGGCCGGCGCGCCATTGCGGGGTGAACTGGTAAACGCCCTGAGCGTACCAGCCGGACTGGCGAGTACGATAGCTTGAGGTCTGAGTGACAGCGCAGGCGTTGCCGACAGCGTTTTCATCCATGCAGGTCAAGCTGCCCTTTTCGTTGCGTAGGAAGTACTCGCTCTGGAATTTGAAATTCTGGTGCTTCGGATTGCCGTTCGGCGACCATTTCCAGACGAAATCGGCCAGCCATGTCGTCGAATCGCCATCGAACAAACCTTGAGCTTCCAGACCACCCACGTCCTCGAAAATTGCCTCACGTTCGCGAGCCTTCGTTTTCAAATACGACACCCCAGCTCGCCAGTCGTTGGAAACGCCAACATCGCCGCCAATGTGGGCAAAAATCGCCCCTGCCCCAGCCCCATTCTTGTTGCGATCCGTTCCCGGGAAGTTGGCGCCACGGCCAACTTCAGCCCCGAACTCAAGGAAAACCGGCGTCGGTGCCAGCCATTTCAACTGCAGGCCGTCCTGCGCGTAACTGGCGTGGTCGCCGAACATCGCCCGATACATGAGCGGCGCATCGGCGAAATCCCACATGTGCGGGTGCTGCTCGTTCAGGTAGCCAATGCCGGAGCGCATGCGCCCGCCCTTGAGTCCGACACCATGGCCGATGGCGAGCGACTGGAACCAGGCTTCCTCGACCTCGACTTCGCCGTCGGCCAGCGCCAGAATGGCCTGGCCGCGCCAGTAGGGGTCGATGTTGGCAGCCAGCACCAGCTCGGTGTGCTCGACCGAAAACCCGCGCTTGTTGATACCCTCAATCGCGCCAGCGCCATGGTCGTGGCCGCCCGCCGGCACAAAACCGGTGATGCCGCGCTCGGCAACGTCCTTCATGCTCTTGTACTGCCCCTGAAGAATCAGCGACACCTCGGGATTGAACCCGCTGGCGCCCGTCGCGGCAGCGGCGACCGGCCGGCTGTCGCCTTCCGGGGCGGCCGGCTTGGCCTGCGAGGTAGCCCGGGATTCAGCCTGAACCAGCTTCTGTTCGAGCGCCGCAATGCGTTGCTCGTAGGTTTTTTTCATGTCGTCGATCTGGGCACGAATGGCCGCCAGATCGCCATCGGATGCGGCTTGCGCGCCGCACGAGGCGGCCAGCAAGGCCGCCATGGCAAAAGACTTTTGCATGGGAATTTCCTGAAATTGCGTAGCAAGCGGCCGACCGTGGGAATCCCACGGTCAACCGGAAATAACGTGCAATTTCAGAAAAGTGGCGGCCCCTGCTGGGTCGCGATGGGCGCCGGGAACGCGTTGCGGCCATGGGCCGAGAACGATTCCGGTACGAGCTGAACGGCCAGCACCGGCGGCAAGGCCGTCAGCGATGGCAAGGCTGCGCCGAGGTCATGTGCCGCCAGACAAAGCTGGCAAACATGCGTCGGCAAGCCATCCTCGTTGCTCGCCGCATGCTCGACAGCGTGCGCCCCCGTCGCCAGTTGGGCGAAGAAGAGCACGACAACGAGAAGGAGACGGCGCAACGGAAACATCTATTCAGTCTATCGGGGCAGCGTTACATTCAAATGGCGGAGCGGCGCTCAGTCTACCTGCACCAGCAGGCCTTTGAGATACTCGCCTTCGGGAAAGTTCAACGCTACAGGATGATCGGCCGCGCCGGCCAGGCGACGAACGATGCGTGCGGAGCGCCCGGCATCAAGCGCCGAGTCGGCGATGATTTTCTGAAACATCTCCAGCCCGACACCGCCTGAGCACGAGTAAGTCATCAACAAACCGCCCGGCTTGAGCAGCCGGCAGCCCAGAATATTGATGTCCTTGTAGGCCTTTGCCGCCCGGTCGGCATGGGCGGCGGACGGCGCGAACTTGGGCGGATCGAGGACGATCAGGTCGAACAACCTGCCGGCCTTGCGGAAATCACGCAGGGCCTGGAAAACGTCAGCCTCCTGCCATTGCGCCCGGTCGGCCGGCAATGTCGGATTCAGGGCCAGATTGGCCTGAGCCTGGGCCAAGGCCGGCCCCGAGGAATCGATCGACAGCACGCTCTTGGCGCCTCCCGCCAGCGCCTGCAGCGAAAAGCCGCCGGTGTAGCAGAAACAGTTCAGGACATCCTTGCCCGCCGCCAGCTGGCCGAGCAAGGCACGGTTCTCGCGCTGATCGAGATAAAAACCGGTCTTGTGGCCGCCGGCGATATCAATCGCCAGACGAACGCCGTTTTCGTCGATCGACAGCGGCGTCTTCGGCGCCTCGCCGTGCAGCCAGCCAGTCGTCGGACCAAGCCCCTCAAGACCGCGCACATCGGAATCGGAGCGTTCATAAACGCGGGCACAACCGGTCGCCTTGACCAGCCCGGAAACGATGGCATTGCGCCATTTGTCGGCCCCGGCCGAGGTCAGCTGGACGACCACCGTATCGCCGTACTGGTCGGCAATGACGCCGGGCAGGCCGTCGGATTCGGCATGGATCAGGCGCAAGCCCTGCTGGCCGCGCAGCTCCGGCAGCGATTGACGGAGCGCCACGGCCGCCGCGATGCGCCGCTTGAAGAAGGCGTCGTCAATCGACTCGTCGGCATCAAACGTCCAGAAACGCGCCCGGATCTGCGACTTCGGGCTGTAGGCAGCTCGCCCGAGCGGACGCAGGTTATCGGCCAGCACTTCGACCGTATCGCCCGGCCGGGCCCGGCCTTCAAGACGACCGACCGAACCGGCGAACAACCACGGGTGATGTTTGAACGCCGAACGTTCCTTGCCCGGAAGCAGAATCAGCTGAGCCATGTTTTTCCCGATCTAAAAAGCAAGAAGCCCCGGTTACCTTGCGGCAACCGGGGCTCAGAATACTGGCGAAAACTTAAGCGCCCAGAGCCTTACGGTTACGCTGATGACACTCGGCGGCGTACATGACCTTGAACATGGTCTTGCCCGTGTTCTTGAACAGACGCTTGGTAGACTTGGAAACGCAGCGGCGCTCCAGGGAAGAACGGCGAACGCGATTGATGGCCATGAAAAACTCCTTGATTCCGGCGAATTAGCTAAGCCGGGAAGGATAGCGCCCTGTGGAGCAATCGTCAACGAAGCCTTGATTTTTGGCCGATTTTTCCGGTTGACCGTGGGAAACAAGCGCTATTTTGCTTTGGCCCGCGGATGGGCCGAATCGTAGACTTTGGCCAGATGCTGGAAGTCGAGGTGGGTATAGACCTGGGTCGAAGCGATGCTGGCGTGGCCGAGCATTTCCTGCACCGCGCGCAAGTCGCCCGAGGATTGCAGAACGTGCGATGCGAAGGAATGGCGCAGCATGTGCGGATGGACATGCGCCGGCAAACCCAGCAGCACGGCCCGTCGCGCCAGCCGCGACTCGACCAGACGCGGACTGATACGCCCGCCGCGCTGGCCGACGAACAGGGCCTTTTCGTCCGGCCTGGCCACTTGCTCGCGCAACGCCGCCCACGCTGCCAGCGCCTCACGCGCCTTGCTACCAACCGGCACCAGCCGCAACTTGCTGCGCTTGCCGAGAACGCGGATCTCGCCTTCGTGCGCCACGCTGTCGAGCACCTCGCAATCGAGCGAAACCAGCTCGGCCAGGCGTAGACCTGAGGAGTAGAACAGCTCGAACATGGCCAGATCACGGGCACCTTGTACCGGATCGTCATCCTCGAACGGCGCCAGCAAGCGGGCGGTTTCGTCGACCGACAGAGCCTTCGGCAACATGCGCGGCGATTTCGGCGGCCGGATGCCGTCACAGGGATTGGCTTTGATCAGGCCACGCTCACCGAGCCAGCCAAAAAATCCACGCCAGGCTGACAGCGTCCGCGCCAGCGAACGGCCACCCAGTCCCTGACCATGGAGTTGGGCGACGAAGCGGCGGATGTGATGCACCAGCAAACTAGCCAGCGGGGTTTCACCCGTCGCCGCCAGCAACTTTCCCAAATCACGTCGATAATTTGAAACGGTGTGCGGCGACAGCCGGCGCTGGTCCGAAAGTTCGGCCAGCCAGGCGTCGACCGCAGCAGCCGGTGTCACAGCACGCTCTTGGTCACTCTGGCCAGGGCTGCGGAAACCATTTCGCCAAGGCGTTCGAGGTACAACGTCCCCATGTCGGCATAGAAGCGCTGCGCATCCTCGCTGCCCAGCGCAATCATGCCAATGGTGCCGCCGCCGTTACGCAGGGCGATCAGCGCCTGCGAACGAATGTGCGAAGCCGCCTCGCCGAACCACGAGGTCGTGCCAAAACCGGCGGTCGAGCCACAGTACGGCCGGGCCAGCGTTTCGGCGAAAACCTGCAGATCCTCGCTGACGGCGGCAAATTCCGGCAGGTCTTCGATACCTTCCGGCTTGTCCCACAGACGCAGGGCGACATGTGGAACGGAAAAGTCGTCGCGCAGATGGAAATTGAGCAGATGGATCACCGCCTGAAAGGTCTCGGCGGCGATCAGCGCGACAGACAGGCGATGTACTTTCTCACCGATCTGGTCGTTCTCCTCGCCAAACGAGATCAGTTCGGCCAGCTTGCTTTCGGTCGCCCGGTTCTTGTCACGCAGGGTCAGCATCTGGCGCTCGGCCAGCGAGACGGTGCGGCCGCCATGCGGATGCGGGACGAAAATCTGGGCCATCAGGTCGGCGTACTGCTCGAAAAAGCCCGGATTGTTCTTCAGGTAGTCCGCGATCTCTTCGGGAAACATGGCGCTCATAATTCAATTTCTCCAGTAAATACCGTTACCGCCGGGCCGGTCATCAAAACCGGCCGCTCGCCGCCGCCCCAGGCAATGTTCAGATCACCGCCGCGCGTCGTGACGCGAACCGGCGAATCGAGCAGGCCGCGGCGAATGCCGGCGACTACCGCCGCGCAGGCGCCGGTGCCGCACGCCATCGTTTCGCCTGCCCCGCGTTCATAAACGCGCAACTTGATGGCGTGGCGATCGACAATCTGCATGAATCCCGCGTTAACCCGCTGCGGGAAGCGCGGATGTTTTTCGATCAATGGCCCGTGCTCGCCGACCGGTGCCGACTCCACGCTATCCACGACCTGCACGGCATGCGGATTACCCATCGAGACAACGCTGGTTTCCAGTGTTTCATCAGCCACGTCGAGCATATGCACAATCACGTCGTCGTCAGCGAGGAAGGGAATTTCAGCCGGCAAAAAGCGCGGAACGCCCATGTCAACCGTGACGTTACCGTCGCCTTCGAGGCGCGGCGTAATCAGGCCCTTCATCGTCTCGACGCGAATTTCGCGCTTGTCGGTCAAACCTTGGTCATGAACAAAACGTACGAAACAGCGCGCCCCATTGCCGCATTGCTCGACTTCGCCGCCATCGGCATTGAAGATGCGGTAACGGAAATCGACACCCGCCTGCGTTGCTTTTTCGACCAGCAATATCTGATCGCAACCCACGCCAAAATGGCGGTCGGCCAGATAGCACAGCTGTTCGGGCGTCAACGCCAGCGACTGGCTGATGCCGTCAAGGACAACGAAATCGTTGCCTAGGCCATGCATTTTTGAGAATTTGAGCTTCACGTACTGCCTCATCGAATGATTTTAAAAAGCATAGCAGAGACAGGGAGTTGCCTCAAAACCTTAAAGGTTCTTCTCCATAACAAAATCGTCCATGACGTAGCCGTGGCCGATGTCGTCGACAATCGCCTCACGCACGACGAAGCCGTATTTCATGTACGAATTGATCGCCTTGTCGTTGCGCTTGTTGACCGCCAGAACTACGCAGGGATAACCCTCTTTTTTAGCCCTTGCCGCAACGTGGGCAATCAACTGCCCGCCAACCCCCTGACGCTGCACGTCGGGGTGGATATACAGCTTGTCGAGCTTGAATTCACCCTTGTAAATTTCGCTGAAGGCGAAGCCTACCCGGCGATCACCGAGAAAAGCCTGATCGAGCCATTTGTGCAAGTCCTCGAGATCATCGTACAGACGCTCATGGCCGTAACGCTGCTCGAGCATGAAATCGATCTGTTCCTGCGTGATGATTCCTGGGTAGGTGGCCTGCCATATTTCGCGGGCCAGGGTCGAGATTGCCGGCACATCGGGCGGCGTCACGGGACGGATTTCAACGTTCAGGCTATTCATTGGTAAAACCTCTGCTCTCCGGGTGGCCGGGTTTTGAAGCGCTTGTGCAACCAGAAATACTGCTCCGGCATGCGCAGCACCTGGCTTTCGATAAATTTGTTCATGAATTCGGTATCGGCTTCGACACTTTCGCCGGGGAAATTCTCCCAGGGCGGCATCACCTCGATCTCGTAGCCATCCGGCACCTGATGGCAGATAACCGGCACGACACGCGCATTGGTCAGGCGAACCAGCCGCGACAACGCGGGAATCGTTGCAGCCTGAACGCCGAAGAAAGGCACGAAAATCGATTCCTTGGGACCGAAATCCATGTCCGGCAGGTAGTAAAACGGGTGTCCGTGCTTCATGGCCCTGACGATCTTGCGCATGCCATCCTGGCGCGAGAGGAGTATCGCCTCGTTGAAACGCATCCTGCCATCATAAAGCAACTTGTTGAGGACCGGATTCTTCTGGTTCGAGAAGACGCTGCATCCCGTCACGTGCATCGAGATCACCGTCCCGCCGGCATCCAGCCCGACGAAATGCGGCGACAGCATGACCACCGGCCGGCCCTCGGGATCAGTCAGATGCTCGACCCCGTGAATTCGAATGATGCGCTGCAGCCGCTCCCGCGACGCCCACCATCCTAACGTGCGGTCGAGCACAGCCCGGGCAAAGGCGACGAAATGACGGCGCGCCAGGGTTTCCCGCTCGGCTTCGCTTTTCTCAGGAAAGCACAGGCGCAGGTTGGTCAGCGCCACTTCGCGCCGGCTACGACCCAGCGCATAGAGCAGATGCCCCAACCCACTGCCCAGGCTGCGCAGCACGGACAGCGGCAACCAGTGCAGCAGCCAGAGAAAACCGACCAGAATATAGGTAAAGAAAATCTTCAAGGAACTCACTCCGCCGGTGGCGCGTCGGCACCGGCCGGTCTTTTGTATCGGTTGTAGCCCCACAAATATTGCGTTGGGCACTGGCGGATCAGCGTCTCAATTTCGATATTTATCTGCTGCGCCCGCTCGACCGTGGAACCCGCCAGCGGATTCGTCGGCGGCTGAAAATGCACGCGGTAACCACGCCCGCCGGGCAGGCGCTCGCCCCAGGTCAGCAGCGACGCTGCTCCGGTTTCGGTGAGCCGCGCCGCCAGTGTCATCGTGTAGGCATATCGACCAAAGAATTTCAGCCATGCACCCTCGCCGGTCTTCGGCGCCTGATCGGGCAACATGCCGACCATTTCGCCCTTCTTCAGCGCCTTGATCAGCGCCCGTACGCCAGAGAGATCGGCCGGCGCCAGATGCAGGTGGGCGCGCTTGCGACCGGTCAGAATCAACTCCTGCGCCACTGCCGATTTAGGTGCGCGATAAAGCACCGTGATGTCACCAAAAGACGAAAGATACTGCGCGGTGATCTCGAAACAGCCGAGGTGCGGTGTAAGAAAGACGATGCCCTTGCCGGCCTGTTGCGCCGCCTCGACATGCTCCCAGCCAACCACGTCGGCCACCAGCGGAATCGCTTCCTCGAGCGGACGCATCCAGATGCGGGCCAGTTCCAGCATCTGCTTGCCCGTTTCGGCCGCCACCTTGCCGCGCAGTGACGGCGGGAGACCAGCCTGCGCAATGTTTTCGCGGAGATGACGACGATAGGTCGGCGACAACCAGTAAGTCAGGCGTCCGAGCCAGCCTCCCAGCAGGTGCAGGACGCTCAGGGGCAGGCGGGAGAGGATGCGAAAGATAAAAACCATGAAGCCCCGGGGGTTGAATCCCCCTCAGAAAAGTTTAATATTATCCGTTCGCCGAGTTAAACAGACAACTTGCGGGGCGACTAATAAATACTGCTAAAGCGTCACCGCTCGTGGTCCGAAGCAGGTAGCGCCGGATAAAAGGACCACTGGAGCTTCACATGAGCGAATATTTCTTCACTTCCGAATCGGTTGGCGAAGGCCACCCGGACAAGGTTGCCGACCAGATTTCCGACGCCATCCTCGACGCCATCCTGGCTCAGGACAAGCATTCCCGCGTTGCCGCCGAAACCCTGTGCAACACCGGGCTGGTCGTCCTGGCTGGTGAAATCACCACCAACGCCAACGTCGATTACATTCAGGTCGCCCGCGAGACGATCAAGCGCATCGGCTATGACAACACCGAATACGGCATCGACTACAAGGGTTGTGCCGTGCTCGTCGCCTACGACAAGCAGAGCCCGGACATCGCCCAGGGCGTGGACAAGGCCTACGACGACAACCTCAATCAGGGCGCCGGCGACCAGGGCCTGATGTTCGGCTACGCCTGCGACGAAACCCCGTCGCTGATGCCGTTGCCGATCTACCTGTCGCACCGCCTCGTCGAGCGTCAGGCCATGCTGCGCAAGGACGGCCGCCTGCCTTGGGCGCGCCCGGATGCCAAGTCGCAGGTCACCATCAAGTACGTCGATGGCAAACCGGATTCGATCGATACCATCGTCCTGTCCACCCAGCATTCACCGGACATCAGCCTCGAAGACCTGCGGGAAGCAACCATCGAACAGATCATCAAGCCGGTGCTGCCGAAAGAACTCATCAAGGGCAACATCAAGTTCCTGGTGAACCCGACCGGCCGTTTCGTCGTCGGCGGCCCGCAAGGTGACTGTGGCCTGACCGGCCGCAAGATCATCGTTGACACCTACGGTGGTGCTGCTCCGCACGGCGGTGGCGCCTTCTCGGGCAAGGATCCTTCCAAGGTTGACCGTTCGGCCGCCTACGCCACCCGCTACGTGGCCAAGAACATCGTTGCCGCCGGCCTCGCCTCGCGTTGCCTGGTGCAGGTCTCCTACGCCATCGGCGTCGCCGAACCAACCTCGATCATGGTCGAGACCTACGGCACGGGCAAAGTGAACAACGAAACCCTGACCGCGCTGGTCCGCAAGCACTTCGACCTGCGCCCGAAGGGCATCGTCAACATGCTTGACCTACTCCGCCCGATCTACCAGAAGACCGCAGCCTACGGCCACTTTGGCCGCGACGAGCCGGAATTCACATGGGAAGCGACCGACCGCGCCAACCTGCTGAAATCGGATGCTGGTTTGTAGGAGATCGTCACGCTCGAATCAAAGGGAAGCCACACGGCTTCCCTTTTTTTTCGCTAGAATTGCGAAATATGCTTAAACGAATTCCGGTCGATCAACTCAGCCTGGGGATGCATCTTCAGGCCTTCTGCGGGGCATGGCTGGAACACCCGTTCTGGCGGACGAAATTTGTCCTGAGCGACCCGAATGACCTCATTCTGATTCGCGAAAGCACGATCACCGAGGTCTGGATCGATATTTCCAAAGGCCTCGATATCGAAGCCTCCGGTAACGAGCTGATCGTTGCCGCCGAAGAGATTCCCGAACCACCAACGGTCGTTCAGGAAAAGACTTCGTTCAACGACGAGGTCAAACGGGCCGCCAAAATCTGCGCCAAAGGCAAGGAAGCCGTGGTTTCCATGTTCCAGGAAGCGCGCATGGGCAAGGCCATCGAGGCCGAAGCCGCCGCGCCGCTGGTCGAGGAAATCTCCAATTCCGTGCTGCGCAATCCGGGAGCGCTGATCAGCCTGGCCCGCCTTAAAATCGCCGACGATTACACCTACATGCATTCGGTCGCCGTCTGCGCCTTGATGATCGCGCTGTCGCGAAAACTCGGGCTCGATGAGCAGCAAACCCGCGACGCCGGCATGGCGGGCCTGTTGCACGACCTGGGCAAGGCGATGATTCCGCTGGAAATATTGAACAAGCCTGGCAAGCTGACCGAGGAGGAGTTCGCTCTCGTCAAAACGCACCCGGAAGAAGGCCACAAGTTGTTGCTGGCGGGCAAAGGCATTACCGATATCGTCAAGGATGTCTGCCTGCACCATCACGAAAAGATCGACGGTAGCGGCTACCCGAAGGGACTCAACGGCGAAACGATGAGCCTGTTTGCCAAGATGGGCGCTGTTTGCGACGTCTACGATGCGATCACCTCGAACCGCCCCTACAAGGCCGGCTGGGATCCTGCCGAGTCGATCAAGCGGATGGCTGAATGGAAGGGCCATTTCGATCCGACCGTTTTTCAGGCTTTCGTCAAAAGCCTTGGGATTTACCCGGTTGGCTCGCTGGTCAGGCTCGAATCGGGAAAACTCGGCGTGGTTGTCGAACAGGGCGAACAGTCGCTGCTCAAGCCCAAGGTCAGGGTCTTTTTTTCGATCAAGTCGCAGGCCTACATCAAACCAGAGCTCATCGACATCGCGCGCAGCCCGGAGAAAATCGCCGGCCGCGAGGATGCCGCCAAATGGGGCATCAAGGACGTTGATCGCTACTGGGCCGGCGACAAAGCCTGAAATCGGTTTATAATCCTCGACCTACCGAGGGGCGCTGCAGGGGCTTGGTTGTCAAAAACCACTCTCTCAGGCTCGGTTTGAAACTGCGCTCACCCATTTAATCCGTGCCGGGCACGGGATGCCGGGTGAGCATCCCCTCCCGGCCACAGTTCATCAGGAGCTTACTGTGGCTGAATTCAAAGACTGCGTTATCGCTGACATCAACCTTGCCGACTGGGGTCGCAAGGAAATCCTCATTGCCGAAACCGAAATGCCGGGTCTCATGGCCATTCGCGAAGAGTTCGCCAAGACCCAGCCGCTCAAGGGCGCGCGCATCACCGGTTCGCTGCACATGACCATCCAGACCGCCGTGCTGATCGAGACGCTGACCGCGCTTGGCGCCGAAGTCCGCTGGGCTTCCTGCAACATCTTCTCGACCCAGGATCATGCTGCTGCCGCGATTGCTGCGCAGGGCATCCCGGTCTTCGCCGTCAAGGGCGAAACCCTGGTCGATTACTGGGACTACACCCACCGCATTTTCGAATGGGCCGACGGCGGCTACTCGAACATGATCCTCGACGACGGCGGCGATGCGACGTTGCTGCTGCACCTCGGCGCCCGTGCCGAGCAGGACATCTCGGTTGTTGCCAAGCCGGGTTCGGAAGAAGAAACCATCCTGTTCGCTGCCATCAAGGCCAAGCTGGCTGTCGATCCGACCTGGTATTCCGTGCGTCTGGCCGCCGTCAAGGGCGTCACCGAAGAAACCACGACCGGCGTCCATCGCCTGTACCAGATGCATCAGCGCGGCGAACTCAAGTTCCCGGGCATCAACGTCAATGACTCCGTCACCAAGTCCAAGTTCGACAACCTCTACGGCTGCCGCGAATCGCTGGTCGACGGCATCAAGCGCGCCACCGACGTCATGATCGCCGGCAAGGTCGCCCTTATCGTCGGCTACGGCGACGTGGGTAAGGGCTGTGCTCAGGCTATGCGCGCCCTGTCGGCCCAGGTCTGGGTTACCGAAATCGACCCAATCTGCGCCCTGCAGGCGGCCATGGAAGGCTTCCGCGTCGTCACCACCGAATACGCCGCCGACAAGGCTGACATCTTCGTCACCACGACCGGCAACTTCCACGTCATCACGCATGACCACATGGCCGCGATGAAGAACAACGCCATCGTCTGCAACATCGGTCACTTCGACAACGAAATCGACGTCGCTTCGATCGAGAAGTACCAGTGGGAAGAGATCAAGCCGCAAGTCGATCACGTCATCTTCCCGGACGGCAAGCGCATCATCCTGCTCGCCAAGGGCCGCCTGGTGAACCTCGGCTGCGGCACCGGCCATCCGTCTTACGTGATGTCCTCGTCGTTCGCCAACCAGACCATCGCCCAGATCGAACTGTGGACGGAATCGGTCAAGGGTTCCAACAAGTACCCGGTCGGCGTCTACACGCTGCCCAAACACCTTGACGAAAAGGTCGCCCGTCTGCAATTGAAGACGCTCAATGCCCAGTTGTCCGAGCTGACCGATGAGCAGGCCGCCTATATCAACGTTGCCAAGGAAGGCCCGTACAAGGCCGACCACTACCGGTACTAAACCATGCGATTACTTGCCATCTGGATCATCAACGCGCTCGCCCTGCTGGCGCTGCCGTACGTCGTGCCGTCGGTCCACGTGGCAAGTTTCGGCACGGCGCTGATCGTCGCCCTCGTTCTCGGGCTGATCAACGCCGTGCTGCGCCCGCTACTCGTTTTGCTGACCCTGCCGGTCACGCTGCTGACGTTGGGCCTGTTCATTTTTGTGATCAATGCCCTGCTCTTTCAGCTGGCCGGCTATCTGGTCGATGGCTTCAACGTCGGCGGCTTCTGGCCGGCGCTGCTCGGCTCGGTGGTTTACAGCGTGATCTCCTGGGCGCTGAGCGCGCTATTTTTGTCGGCGAAAGGCCGCTAAATAGTGCCTCGGGCCGATCAACTGTTGGTGGAAGCGGGTCTTGCCGCCTCGCGCACCGCCGCCCAACGGCTGATTGCGGCCGGCCGGGTCAGCTGGTCGGGCGGCACCATCGTCAAACCGGCTTTCGATTTAGCCCCAAAAACGCCGTTGACCGTAGCAATTGACCCGGAAGACCGTTTCGTCTCGCGTGGCGGCCTCAAACTGGCCGGTGCGCTGGCTGAAACCGGCATTTCGGCTGACGGCAAGCGCTGTCTCGATGTCGGGCAATCGACCGGTGGTTTCACCGACTGTCTTCTGCAGGCGGGCGCCGCCCATGTCGTCGGCGTCGATGTCGGCCACGGTCAATTACATTCCCGGCTGGCCGGCGACCCGCTCGTCACGGCGCTTGAAGGCATCAACTGTCGCGCACTGAGCCCGGCCGATCTGGGCGAAGCCATGCCCGACGACGGTTTCGCATTGATCGTCGGCGATGTCTCCTTCATTTCGATGACCCTCATCCTGCCGCAACTGCCCGCCCTGCTCGCTGCTGACGGCGATCTGCTGCTGCTCATCAAACCCCAGTTCGAAGTCGGCCCGGCCAACATCGGCAAAGGGGGCATCGTCCGCGATCCGGCGCTTTACGCCGGCGTCGAACGCAAGTTTTTCGATTTAGCCCAGAATTTCCGGTTGACCGTGAAAGCCTGGCTGAACAGCCCGATTACCGGCGGTGATGGCAACCGCGAATTTTTCATCTGGTTGAAAAAATGACTACAGAAATCTCCATCGAATTTTTCCCGCCACAGACACCGGAAGGCGTCGACAAGCTGCGCACCGTCCGCGCCGAGTTGGCAAAACTCAATCCCGCCTTCTTTTCGGTCACCTTCGGCGCTGGCGGTTCGACCCGCGAGCGCACTTTCTCCGTCGTCAAGGAAATCGCCGCCGAAGGCCACGATGCCGCACCGCACCTGTCGTGCATCGGCTCGACGCGCGACAACATCCGCGACATCCTCAACGAATACAAAGCTGCCGGCATCAAGCGCACCGTTGCCCTGCGCGGCGACCTGCCCTCGGGCATGGCCGAAACCGGCGAATTCCGCTACGCCAACGAACTCGTCGAATTCATCCGGGCCGAAACCGGCGACTGGTTCAGCATCGAAGTCGCTGCCTACCCGGAATGGCACCCGCAGGCGCGCAGTCCGAAGGACGACCTCGACGCCTTCGCGCGCAAGGTCAAGGCCGGCGCCAACTCGGCGATCACCCAGTATTTCTACAACGCCGACGCCTACTTCCACTTCGTCGACGAAGCCCGGGCGCTGGGCGTCGATGTCCCCATCGTGCCCGGCATCATGCCCATCGTCGGCTTCACCAAGCTGGCCCGCTTCTCGGACGCCTGCGGTGCTGAACTGCCGCGCTGGATGCGCAAGAAGTTCGAAAGCTACGGTGACGACAGCGATTCGATCCGCGCCTTCGGCCTCGATGTTGTAACCGAACTGTGCGAACGCCTGCTCAAGGGTGGCGCGCCCGGCCTGCATTTTTATGCCATGAACCAGTCGGCGCTGACCACGGAAATCTGCCGCCGCCTCGGGTAAAGTCCGTTCCTACGGTCAACCGTAAAAAAGGCCAAAAATCAAAATGCCCGCGTCAGCGGGCATTTTCGTTTGCCACTCAAGCCGCTTGCGTAACGAACACATTCTGCGCCGGCATCGGCGCCGGGAAGCCGGCCTCGGCTAGCGCTTCGCGCAGTACCTTGTTGGTATCGAAATAAACCTGCCAGTAGTTGTCGTTGTGACAGTACGGACGCACGGCGAGGACCGGGCCGACCAGCGTGAAATCGAGAATTTCGACATCCACCTTCGGTTCGGGCAGGACATTCGGAATCGCCGCGATCTTCTCGCGCAGCAGGGCCATCGCCGCCCGATGATCAGCCGCTCCCGACAACTGGCATTTCAGATCAACGCGGCGAAACGGGTTGACCGTGAAATTCTGGATCGTATCGCTGAACACCTTGTTGTTGCCAAGGATGGTCTGCACGTTGTCCGGCGTGTTGATGGTCGTCGTAAACAAGCCCAGCTCTGCCACGGTGCCCGTCACGCCGGCGACCGAGACAAAATCGCCAACCTTCATCGGGCGCAGGACGACCATGAAGGCTCCCGCCGCAAAATGCGCCAGCAGCCCCGACCAGGCCATGCCGATGGCAACGCCGCCCGCCGCAATCAGGGCAGCAAAGGTCGTCGTCTGGATGCCGAAGTAGCCGAGAATTCCGATCACCAGCAGCACGTTGAGGGTCACGGTGACGATCGAGCCGATGTAGCGCAGCAGGGTCGGATCGACTTTCTGTTTCTCCAGCGCCGAACGCAGCATGCGCAGCGCCATGCCGATCAGCCAGCGACCGATCACCCAGAAGGCGATGGCTGCCAGCAATTTCAGCCCAACCTCGGTCGCCGTCGTGATCAAAAGATCCTGATAGCGTGAAATATCTTGTTCCGTCATGGTGCTCTCCTTGAAAAATGCATTCCGGTCCGTTCGCTCAACAGCCTTGAACGACAATTTATTCTAGCCGCATCATCGGCACTGAACAGCCGGATCACACCTATCCTCACAATTCTTCACAGAGGCCTTTTCCGTTGACGGTCATGGTCACCGTCTATATAATGCGCGCTCCCGGTAGGTCGGGTCGGTAGCTCAGTCGGTAGAGCAGCGGACTTTTAATCCGTTGGTCCCGAGTTCGAATCTCGGCCGACCCACCAACAAAAACAGGGAACGTGGGGCGCTAGCTCAGTTGGTAGAGCAGCGGACTCTTAATCCGTAGGTCGACAGTTCGAATCTGTCGCGCCCCACCATAAATTCCAAGCACTCAGCCAACACCAAACCCTGGCTTATTGTTTAGATTGCACCGCCACTCGCGGTGTAGCAGCAAAAACGATTATCGGACGCGGGATGGAGCAGTTGGCAGCTCGTCGGGCTCATAACCCGAAGGTCGCAGGTTCAAGTCCTGCTCCCGCAACCAAAGAATTCCAGAAAAAAGGCCAGTCAAGCGACTGGCCTTTTTCTTTGTTCGGTGAGCGATTTACTTGCGACCAAATTTCTCGGTGAGCTGGGTCAGCTTTTCTGCCCGGCGCTGCTCGGCCTTGGCTTCTGCCTCGGCGGCCTTGCGTGCCTCGGCCTGCTTCTTGAAACGCTCACGCAGTTGCTCGGCGGCGTGCTGACGATTTTCGTCGGTCACCTCATCGGCCGGCGTGCCATCGAGGTTCAGGCGTACCGTGCCTTTTTCCATTTCTTTCAGGTAGCGCGTCGAAATGGTGTGGCTGCGCATGGCAAGGCGCAGGGATTTCTTGCTCAGTTCGGGCAACAGGGCGAAGACCTGCTTGTCGATGCCGATAGCCAGCGGGCTGAAATTGCGGAAGACATCGAATCGTTCCTGCAGGTCCTTGAGCAGGGCCCGGGTGTCGTTCGGCTTGGTGGTCGTGGCTTCGGTAGTCGTCATGATGGAACAGTGTCTTGTCAAGGCGCGAAGGGTAGCACGAAGGCGCCCCCTTGCAGCCTCGAATCGGCGATCAGACGCCGTTTTTGCGGAACCAGGCGAGCATTTTCAGCCAGCCGTCTTCAGCATCTTCCTTGCGGTAGCTGGGTCGATAATCGGCATGGAAGGCGTGCGGTGCATTGTCGTAAACGTGGATTTCCGACGCCTTGGCCGCCGGACTTCCCTGCTGCAGTGCCTTTTCCATCGCCTCGACGGTTTCCAGCGGGATGCCGGTATCCAGCCCGCCGTAGAGCCCGAGAACCGGCGCCTTGAGTTCGCCAACGAGTTCGGTCGGATGTTTTGGCGTCATCGGGCTCGCCGTGCCGACCAGACGACCATACCAGGCGACGCTGGCCTTGAGCGCCGGATTGTGGGCGCTGTACAGCCAGGTGATACGGCCGCCCCAGCAGAACCCGGTAATCGCCAGCCGCTTGGTGTCGGCACCCTTGCTCGCAGCCCAGGCGACGCAGGCGTCGAGATCGCTGATCACCTGTGCATCGGGGGTCTTGCCGGTGATTTTTTCGAGGATTTCCGCGACGCTGCTGATCTGGCGCGGATCACCCTGACGGGCAAACAAATCGGGAGCGATGGCGCAGTAGCCGAGCTTGGCCAGCCGACGACAGACATCGCGGATGTATTCATGGGCGCCAAAAATTTCGGATACGACGAGGACGACCGGCGGCTTTTTCAGCCCACCGGGCACGGCACGGTAGGCGACCATTTCGCCATCCTTGACCGGCACCTTGATCTCACCGGCGACGATGCCGGTTTCGTCGGTTTTGATGGCCGTCTGCGCCATCACGGGCTGGGTGGCCAAGGCGAAGCCGGCACCCAGGCTGGTCACAATGAAACTCCTGCGATCGAAAGATTGGGCGGGTACAAGGCTGTCGAACTCCGGTTCTGTTTTCATGGTTTGTCTCCTCGGGGGGAATTACATCAAAACAATGTCGTACTGCTCGGGTGAATAACTCGGTTCTGACTGCAGTGAAACGGACTTGCCTATGAAGTCGGAGAGCATGGCCAGTGCCTGTGACTCTTCATCGAGGAAGAGATTGACCACGGCCGGGCCAGCCAGGATGCGGTATTCGCGGGCGTTGAACTGGCGGGCTTCGCGCAGCAGTTCGCGCAAGATTTCGTAGGCCACGGTGCGCGCCGTCTTGACCTCGCCACGGCCACCGCAGGTTGGGCAGGGTTGACAGAGCACGTGGGCGAGCGATTCGCGGGTCCGCTTGCGGGTCATTTCGACCAGGCCGAGTTGGGTGAAGCCGTTGACCGTCAGCCGGGTGTGATCGCGGGCCAAGGCCTTGTTGAATTCATCGAGCACGGCTCTCTTGTGCTCCTCGTTTTCCATGTCGATGAAGTCGACAATGATGATGCCGCCGAGGTTGCGCAGGCGCAGCTGGCGGGCGATGGTAACGGCCGCCTCGAGGTTGGTCTTGAAAATGGTGTCGTCGAAATTGCGCACGCCGACGAAGCCGCCGGTATTGACGTCGATGGTCGTCATCGCCTCGGTCTGATCCATGATCAGGTAGCCGCCGGATTTGAGATCGACGCGGCGGGCCAGGGCTTTCTGGATTTCATCCTCGACGCCGTGCAGATCGAACAGCGGGCGCTGGCCGGTGTAGTGCTCAAGCAGCGGGATCACCGCCGGCGTGTATTCCTGCGCGAAAGCGGTCAGCTTCTGGAAGTTTTCCCGCGAGTCGATGACGATGCGCGTCGTATCGGGATTGACGAAGTCGCGCAGAACGCGCTGACCGAGCGACAGTTCCTGATAAAGCAGGGTGGGTGGCCCGAAGGTGCGGGCCTTTTCACGGATATCGGCCCAGGTCTTGCGCAGGTAGGCGATGTCCGTGGCGAACTCTTCGTCGCTGGCATTCTCGGCCATGGTTCTGACGATGAATCCACCCGGCTCATCGACCGGCACGAGGCGATTGATCTTTTCGCGCAACGACTCGCGCTCGGCTTCGGATTCGATGCGCTGCGAGATGCCGATGTGTTTTTCCTGCGGCAAATGGACGAGCATGCGACCGGCAATAGAAACCTGGGTCGACAGGCGGGCTCCCTTGGTGCCGATCGGGTCCTTGACGACCTGGACGAGGACACTTTGCCCTTCGTGCAGAATCTTCTCGATCGGCCTTTCGGTCGCAGTTTCACGCGGTTGCCAGATGTCGGCAACATGCAGGAAAGCCGTGCGGTCCAGGCCAACCTCGATGAAGGCGGACTGCATGCCGGGCAGGATGCGGCAGACGCGGCCGAGATAGACGTTGCCGACCAGGCCACGGCTCGCCGTGCGCTCGATGTGGAGTTCCTGGACGACCCCCTGTTGCATGACGGCAACGCGGGTTTCCTGCGGGGTGAAATTGATCAGGATTTCTTCAGACATAGTCTCTACAATGCGCGGTTTCGCTGCATTCTACTATGTCCAAAGCCCCTGAACTCCTCGCCCCCGCCGGCTCGCTCGACATGATGCGCACCGCCTTCAATTTCGGCGCCGACGCCATCTACGCCGGCCAGCCGCGCTACAGCCTGCGCGTGCGCAACAACGAGTTCGGCAGCATCGAAAAACTGGGCGACGGGATCAACGAGGCGCACGCCCGCGGCAAGCAGTTTTTCGTCGTCAGCAACATCATTCCGCACAACGCCAAGCTGCCGACCTATCTGGCCGACATGGCGCCGGTCATCGCGCTCAAGCCCGACGCCCTGATCATGTCCGACCCCGGCCTCATCGACATGGTGCGCGAGACCTGGCCGGAACAGGTCATCCACCTCTCGGTGCAGGCCAACACGGTGAATTGGGCCTCGGTGCGCTTCTGGCAAAAGATGGGCGTCCAGCGCATTATTTTGTCGCGCGAACTGTCGCTCGATGAAGTCGCCGAAATCCGCCAGCGCTGCCCGGATATCGAGCTCGAAGTCTTCGTCCACGGTGCGCTGTGCATCGCCTACTCCGGTCGCTGCCTGCTTTCCGGCTACTTCAATCACCGCGACCCGAATCAGGGCAGCTGCACCAATTCCTGCCGCTGGGACTACAAGCTGAGCACTTCCGACGGTCAACAGGAAAAAGTGCCTAAAAATGAAATCGAATACCTGCTCGAAGAAAAGCAGCGTCCGGGCGAACTCATGCCCATCGAGGAAGACGAGCACGGCACCTACATCCTGAACTCCAAGGATCTGCGCGCCATCGAGCACGTACAGCGCCTCGTCGAGATCGGCGTTGATTCGCTCAAGATCGAAGGCCGGACCAAGAGCCCGTACTACGTCGCGCGCACCAGCCAGGCTTACCGCCAGGCCATCGACGACGCCGTCGACGGCAAGCCGCTCGACCCGGCCCTGCTCCGTGAACTCGAAGGCCTGGCCAACCGTGGCTACACCGACGGTTTCCTGCAGCGCCATCACGACGCCGAATACCAGAACTACCTGCGCGGCAGTTCCGAGTCGGATCGCAGCCTCTACGTCGGCGACGCCGTCGCTTTCGACCCGGTGCGCGGCCTCATGGAAATCGAGGTCAAAAACCGCTTCTCCGTTGGCGACCGGCTGGAATGCGTGCATCCGTCGGGCAACCACGTCTTGACGCTGGCCCGCATGGAAAACAAAAAGGGCGAGCCGGTCACCGTGGCGCCCGGCAGCGGCCATCGGGTGTGGATTGATTTGCCGGCCACGTACACCAATTCCTTCGTCGCGCGTTTTGTTTAACTAAACCTTACAAAACACACGGGATTATTTATTGTGCACTGCAGCAATCAGTGTACACTGAAGGCCATGAGCAAAGTTTCCAACCGCATGCCGTTGATCGACGCCCTCAAGGCGATCGCGGCTTTGCTCGTCCTGCTCAACCATTATTCCTCCTACGGACCGCTTGCCGAAGCAGCGCGCACAGCTCTGCCTGGTCTTTTCGGCTGGTTTTTCGAATACGGGCGCATGGCCGTCCAGGTCTTTCTCGTCATCGCCGGTTTCCTCGCCGCCCGCGGCCTGTCGGCCGAAGGGCAGGCGCTGACCGTTTCGCCGTTGCCGCTGATCTGGAAGCGCTACCTGCGGCTTGCTGTACCCTATCTCGCCGCCATCGGCCTGGCCATCATGGCCGCCGCCATCGCCGACCACTGGATGGACGACGAGGCGATTCCCGACCGCGCCACCTTCACCCAATGGCTGGCCCACGCCTTCCTGCTGCATAGCCTGCTCGGCTTCGATGCGCTGTCGGCCGGCGTCTGGTACATCGCCATCGACTTCCAGCTTTTCGCGCTGATGGCCGTCCTGCTCTGGGCCGGCCGCCGCAACATCGTCGCCCCGGCGCTCGTTCTGCTCACCGCCCTCGCCTCGCTGTTCTGGTTCAACCGCGATGCCAGCTGGGACAACTGGGCCATCTACTTCTTCGGCTCCTACGGCCTCGGTGCCGCCGCCTGGTGGGCTTCCGACCGCCGGCAGATGTCGGCCTGGCTCGGCGTCATCGCCACCATCACCATCGCCGCGCTGATCATCGATTTCCGCCTGCGTATCGGGCTCGCCCTGGCCGTCGCCCTGCTGCTTGGTTTCGGCCGCCGCACCGGCCTCCTCGAACAATGGCCCAATGCCAAGCCACTGGCTTTCCTCGGCCAGATCTCGTATTCGCTCTTTCTGGTGCACTTCCCGGTCCTGCTGCTGGCCAACGGCCTCTACGCCAAACTTGGCCTCGACTCGACCCTGTCGGCCATGATCGGACTGGTTCTGGCCTGGACCGCCAGCCTGATCGCGGCAACGCTGTTCTACCACTGGGTCGAAAGCCCGGCGGCCAGCCAGCGCATCACGGCGGCCATCAACGGACTGTGGATCGGTTTGCTGCAACTGGCCCTGCGCGCCGGACGACTGGCCCGACGCGCCGTACTCGGCGGCGCCTAACCTGCCAACTCGGGGCGCCCGCGAAAGAATTCCAGCGCCTCGGGGTTGGCCAGGGCCTCGACATTCTTGACCGGCTGCTCATGCACGACGTTGCGCACGGCCAGTTCGACGATCTTGCCTGACTTGGTACGCGGAATATCGAGCACCTGCACGACCTGGGCCGGTACGTGGCGCGGCGTCGTGTTGTCGCGGATTTGCTTTTTGATGCGCTCGATGAGCGCCGCGTCGAGCGTATGACCCTCCTGCAGCTTGACGAAGAGCACGACGCGAACGTCGTCGCTCCTGCCCGGTGGCCAGTTCTGGCCGATGACCAGCGCTTCGAGGATTTCCGGTAGCTGTTCGACCTGGCGGTAGATTTCAGCCGTGCCGATGCGCACGCCGCCGGGGTTCAATGTGGCGTCAGAGCGGCCGTAGATGATCATGCCGTCGTGCGCGGTGAGTTCGGAAAAATCCCCGTGGCACCAGATATTGGGGAAGCGCTCGAAGTAGGCGGCGTGGTATTTCGCGCCATCCGGATCGTTCCAGAAGCCGACCGGCATGACCGGAAATGACCCGGTACACACCAGTTCACCTTTTTGCCCACGCACCGGCTGGCCGATGTCGTCGACGACATCGACTGCCATGCCCAGGCCGCGACACTGGATTTCGCCGCGATAGACCGGCAGCGCGGGGTTGCCGAGGACGAAGCAGGAAACGATGTCGGTGCCGCCGGAAATCGAGGCGAGCAGGATGTCCTGCTTGATTTCCCGATAGACCCAGTCGAAGCCTTCCGGCGACAGCGGGCTGCCGGTCGAGAACATGGCACGCAGGGCGACCAGGTCATGCGTCTTACTCGGCGTCAGGCCGAGCTTGGCGGCGGCATCGATGAATTTGGCCGAGGTACCGAAATGGGTCATTTTCTCGGCCGCGGCGTAGTCGAAGAGCACCGTGCCACCGCCGGCGAACGGCGAGCCGTCGTAGAGCAGCAGCGTGGCGCCGCAGGCCAGGCCGGAAACCAGCCAGTTCCACATCATCCAGCCGCAGGTCGTGAAGTAGAACAGCCGGTCGCCAGGGCGCACGTCGCTGTGCAACTGGTGCTCCTTGAGGTGCTGGAGCAGCACGCCGCCGTGGCAATGGACAATGCACTTCGGCACGCCGGTCGTGCCGCTCGAGAACATGATGTAGAGCGGGTGAGCGAAGCCAACCCGTTTGAAAATAGGGGCTTTTTTCGGGTTGACCGTGGGAATGTCATTCCAGCCGACGGCGTTGGCGATATGGCTCAGATCCGGCGCTGCACTGAGGTAAGGGACGACGACAACCTTGAGCAGCGACGGCATTTTGCTGACGACTTCGGCGTTCTTGGCCAGACAATCGACCGGCTTGCCGTTGTACCAGTAGCCATCGACGCAGATCAGCACTTTCGGCTCGATCTGGCCGAAGCGGTCGAGCACGCCCTGCACGCCGAAATCCGGCGAGGCCGACGACCAGATGGCGCCGAGCGCCGTCGCGGCAAGCATGGCGACCAGCGTTTCGGGCAGGTTGGGCAGGTAGCCGGCGACGCGGTCACCCTCGCCAACCCCGGCGTCGATCAGGAATTGCTGAAAGCGGGCGACTTCGGCGACCAGCTCCGACCGGCTCATCCGGCGTTTGACCTTGTCCTCGCCCCAGAAAACCAGCGCCTCGCTGTCGTCGCGCTGTTGCAGCAGGTTTTCGGCGTAATTCAGTTTGGCTTCGGGAAACCACTGGGCGCCGGGCATCTTGCTGCGGTCGACGACGATTTTCGTGCCTTTTTCACCGACAGCACCGCAGAAATCCCAGAGTTCCGACCAGAATTCCTCGGGCTGATCGACCGACCATTGCCACAACTCGGCGTAGTTCGCCTTGCCCTTGGCCTTGATCAGCTGCGCCATGCGCGTTTCGCCGACAGTGGCGGTGTTGGGCGTCCACAGCGGTTGCGGATCGATCGCGTAGGTCATCTTGTCTCCTCGGTCTTGTTCTATCTTGATCGGCAAAGATAGCAGGATTTGCCTGCCGGCAACTGTCATCGACCGGACACTTGAGCACGCTGATTGACGCCAGCCCATGACACGGACAAACTCGACGCCCTGAACCAACCTGCCTGCCTAAAAAATGTCCTTCGCCTGGACCCTCAAAATCCTGATCAGTACGCTGCTTCTACCGCCCGGCAACGGTCTGGCGCTGCTCTGCGTGGCTGGCCTTTTCCGGCGTCGGCGCTGGGCTTTCGGGTTGGCCATGGCGGCTACGGTGCTGACAGTCGCGCAGTGCATGCCGGCTGTTGCCGGTCTGCTGATCGCCTCTCTGGAAAACCAGTCGGCAGCCATCGCCCCCAACGCGCCGAAGCCCGAGGCCGGCGCCATCGTCGTCCTCGGTAGCGGTCTGGCCACCGACGCCGCCGAATACGGCGGCGATACCACCAACGAGCGCACGCTGATCCGCACGCGCTACGGCGCCACGCTGGCCCGGCGCTACGACCTGCCGGTGCTGGTCACCGGCGGCAAGCTGCTGAACGACGAGCGCTCGGAAGCCGAAGTCATGGCCGACATGCTGCGTGGCGAATTCGCCGTCGAAGCGCGCTGGCAGGAAGCCGGATCGATGGATACCGCCGGCAACGCCGCGCGCTCGGCGCCCATCCTCAAAGCCGCGGGCATTCAACGCATCGTCCTCGTCACCCACGCCTTCCACATGCCGCGCGCCCGGCTGCTTTTCGAGCAAGCCGGACTCGAAGTCATCCCGGCCCCCACCGCCTTCTTCAGCCACCCGAGCTTCGACTGGCTGCTGAGCGACTTTGTGCCGCAGGCCAAAGCCCTGCAAATTTCCTATTACGCCCTGCACGAGTGGCTCGGCATGGCCTGGATTGCCCTGACCCACTGAATACATCTGGAGACAAGACATGACCCAAGTAGTCCTCACCGAAACCATCGGCAAGGTTGGCCTGATCCGCATCAACCGGCCGGAAGCGATGAATGCGCTGAACAACGATGTCGTCGACGGCATCGGTGCCGCGATTGACGCCTACGAGGCCGACGAAAACATCGGCTGCATCGTCATCACCGGCAATGAAAAAGCCTTCGCCGCCGGAGCCGATATTGGCTTCATGAAGGATTTCGATTACATGCACGCCTACCAGACCGATTTCATCACCCGCAACTGGGAGCGTATCAAGACGACCCGCAAGCCGGTCATTGCTGCGGTCGCCGGCTTCGCGCTGGGTGGCGGCTGCGAAATGGCGATGATGTGCGACATGATCTTCGCGGCCGACACGGCCAAGTTCGGTCAGCCGGAAATCAAGCTCGGCACTCTCCCCGGGGCCGGTGGAACACAAAGATTGCCGCGCGCCATCGGCAAGGCCAAGGCGATGGACATGTGCCTCACTGGTCGAATGATGGATGCGGCCGAAGCGGAAAAATCCGGCCTGGTCGCCCGCGTCATTCCGGCCGATCAGTTGCTGGAAGAAACGCTGAAAGCCGCCACCACCATCGCCAGCTTCTCGCTACCGGTGGTCATGATGATCAAGGAATCGGTCAATCGCGCCTTTGAGTCGTCGCTCAACGAAGGCCTGCTCTTCGAGCGCCGCGTCTTCCATTCGGCGTTTGCGCTGGAAGACCAAAAGGAGGGCATGGCCGCCTTCGCCGAGAAGCGTAAGCCGACTTTCAAGAATCGCTGACCTCCATGCTGGGGGCCAATAGCGCCCTCGACAGCATTTCAATTTTGGCCAAAATTTCCGGTTGACCGTGGCAACGCCTGAAACAGCCCGCATGCACCTGTTTGTCGACATCTCCAGCCACGGCTTCGGCCACCTCGCCATCACGGCGCCGGTGCTCAACGCCATCAGTCAAATCGTCCCGAATTTCCGGCTGACCATCCGTAGCGCCCTGCCCGCCGCCAAGCTGCAGCAACGGATCAGAACGCCCTACACACTGATCGCCGACACCACCGATTTCGGCTACGTGATGATCGACGCCACCCACATCGACCTAGCGGCCAGCGCCACCGCCTACCGTCAGGCGCACGCCGACTGGCCAACCCGCGTTGCCGATGAAGCGCGCTTTCTGGCCGACCTCAAACCCGACCTCGTCCTCACCAACGTCAGCTACCTGCCGCTGGCCGGCGCTGCAGCCGCCGGCATTCCCGCCCTCAGCCTGTGCTCACTCAACTGGGCCGACCTGTTCGACCATTATTTCAGTGACCAGCTCTGGGCCCAGCCCATCCACGCCGAGATGCTCGCCGCCTACCGCTCGGCGCAAGCCTTCCTGCGCGTCACGCCGGGCATGGCGATGGATGCACTGACCAATGTGCAGACCGTCGGCCCGATCGCCGCCCTCGGCACGCGCCGCGACCTCGGCCTGAACGGCGACAAAACCATCCTGATTGCCATGGGCGGCATCGCCCATCGCCTGCCGGTTGAAGACTGGCCGCGCCTGAACGGCGTGCGCTGGCTGGTACCGGCCGCATGGCACTGCCGGCACCCCGACACCATCGCCAGCGAATCCTTCGACCTGAGCTTCACCGACCTGCTCTGCTCGGTCGATGCCGTCATCACCAAGCCCGGCTATGGCACCTTCACCGAAGCCGCCTGCAATGGCACGCCGGTCATCTACCAGCGGCGCGAAAACTGGCCGGAGCAGGATTGCCTCATCGATTGGCTGACGGTGAACAGCCGCTGTTTCGAGATCGGCGCCGCAGAACTGGAATGTGGGCAGCTCACGGCAGCCCTTGAAAAGGTTCTCGCGCAATCACCGTCGCCGCTACCGGAAACGGATGGCATCACGCAGGCAGCGCGCGCCATCATTGACTACGCCGGCGCCGCTTAAAGCGGGCGGAAGCCGAGTTTTTTGAGCAGTTCGCCCGTTTCGCAGACGGGCAGGCCCATCACGCCGCTGTAACTACCCGAGAGGTGCTCGACGAACAGCCCGGCCCGGCCCTGAATGCCGTAGGCGCCGGCCTTGTCCATCGGTTCACCACTGATCACGTAGTGACGGATTTCCTCGTCATCGATCTGGCGGAAGCGCACTTCGCTGGTCGACAACAAATATTCAGTACGCCGCTGATGATCGATGGCAACGCCCGTCAGCACGCGATGCGTGCGTCCCGACAGGCGGCGCAGGATGGCCGCCGCATCGGCCATGTCGACGGGTTTGCCGATGATTTCACCATCGAGTTCCAGCGTCGTGTCGGCGGCCAGAACGGGGCGCATCGGCAGGCGACGCTCCTCGACGATCTTCAGTCCGTGCATCGCCTTGGCGCGCGCCACACGTTCGACATAGACCACCGGCGACTCGCCCGCCATCGGCGTTTCATCGGTTTCGCTATCGGCGCGCATGCCGTCGCGAAAAACGACAGTATCGAAATCGATGCCAATCTGATGCAACAATTCACGACGGCGCGGACTGCGCGAAGCAAGATAGAGACGCATCATCCCTCCCGATGATAAGGGTGGTTCTTTAAGACACTGACGGCGCGGTAGAGTTGCTCGCAGAGCAGCAGGCGAGCCATGCCGTGGGGTAGCGTCAGGCTGGACAGGCGCAGCTTGTCGTCGGCCTGTTTCTTGAATTCCTCGTCGAGCCCGTCGGCGCCACCGATCAGCAGCGCCACGTCGCGGCCGTCCTGCATCCAGACTTCAAGCCGTTTGGCCAGCTTGAGGGTGGTCAGGTCGTCGCCCTTTTCATCGAGCACGACAAGGCGGCAACTGCCCGGCAAGGCGTCGCGGATGCGGCCTTTTTCAGCGGCCAGCAATTGTTCGCGGGTTTTCGAACCGCGCGGCTCGGGCTTGATTTCGCTAACGCTGGCCGGCAGTTCGCGCGGCATGCGCTTGAGGTACTCGGCGCAGCCATCGTTCACCCAGGCGGGCTGACGATGGCCGACGGCGAGTACGGCCAGTTTCATTCCGGCCGAGCCTGCTCCACGGCCTTGCGCCGTTGGGCCGGCGTCGCCGACCACAGTTCTTCAAGGTTGTAGTAGGCGCGCACGTTGGCTTGCATGACGTGCACGACGACGTCGCCGAGGTCGACCAGCACCCATTCGCCGCCGTCTTCGCCTTCGGTCGAGACAATCTCGCCGCCGGCTTCCTTGACCTTTTCGACCACATTCTGGGCCAGCGATTTGACCTGACGATTGGAGTCGCCGGTGGCAATGACGATACGATCGAACATCGATGTCAGCTTGGCGGTGTTGATGACTTCGATATCCTTGCCCTTGATGTCTTCAAGGGCGGAAACGATGATTTTTTGCAGCTTGCGGATGTCCATCAGGTACTTTTATAGAGTTGGTGAAGGTGAATATAGTCGAGAACGGTATCCGGCAGCAAATAGCGCGCCGACAGGCCATTGGCCAGCAGCTTGCGGATCTGCGTCGCCGAAATGGCGAGCTGGGTCATGGCAAAAGTGACGATTCCCCCGGCCGGAGTGAGTTTGAGCCCGCCGACATCGGTCAGGCGACGGTCGTTGAATTCGGTCGCCAACTCATGCGGCAGGCTGCTCGCTTCGACCGGGAAACCGGGGCGATGCGAGACGGCGACATGGGCCAGGGCAAGAATGTCACGCCAACGATGCCAGGTGGCGAGTCCGGCAAAGGCATCGGCGCCAACGAGCAGGACCAGCGACTGCTCGGCGCCGAGTTCGCGGCGCAGACGTTCGAGCGTGTGCACCGTGTAGCTCGGCGCAGCGGCTTCGACCTCGCTGGCATCAATTGAAAATCGGGCATTATTTCCGGTTGACCGTAGCACCATCTCCAGACGCTGCTGCGCGGTCACTTGCGGCGTACCGCGATGCGGCGGCTGGCCGGCCGGAATCCAGCGGACGCCACCGAGACCGAGGTGGGCGATGGCTTCCTCGGCCAGCCGGAGGTGACCAAAATGCACGGGATCGAAAGTGCCCCCGAAGAGGCCAAGCGGCTCAGACAATTTCGGAAATGCCGAAGATGTCGCGGTAGCAGGCGTAGAAGCTGGCGAAGATGGTCGGCGCGATGACCAGTACGAGCGGCATGGTGACGACGGCGGTAATGAAACTGGCGGCGTCGGGGAAGATCAGCAGCAGGATGCCAAGGAGGACGCCGGGCACGACACCGGCCACCAGCATCAGGCCCAAGCCATAGACCAGGAAAGCCCGCCAGTTCATCCAGCAGGCAACAAAGCTGAAGAACAAGGCCCGGCCGAGGGTCAGCCGATGCCAGGCGGCAAGCACCGGGGCAAACCAGTAGGCCATCATGACCGGCGTCATCATGGCCATGACGAACAGCGCCGGGGCGATGAAATCGGCGTCTTCGACCGCCGCCCGTTCGGCCCGGGTATCGGCCATCATGAATTTGAACATGTCGCCGCCGTCGAACAGCGTGGACATGCCGAGAACGCCGAGCGTGCAGCACAGGTAGAGCGCGCCAAGGGCGAGCAGGGTGCGGACATTTTCCTTCATGCTGCCAAACAGGGTCTGGACGCCGATCGCCTGACCACGTTCAACCTGACGGGCCGCCTGCATGAGGCCGACAGAGAGGCCGGGGATGACCAGCGAAGCGGCGAGCGCACCGATGAACGGCAGCACATTGAGGAAGACCACCGTGAACCAGTAGGTGAGGACCAGCATGCCGAGAACGATCGGATTGCGCCGGAAAATGGCAAAGCCGGTAAATATCCAGCGCCAGCCGGCGGCGGACGGTAGTGTCTGGGCGCGCATCTCAGCTTCCCACAAAAATGTCGCGGTAGGACGCGAAGACTGCACCGGAAGCGACAGGCAGGAGCAGAAGCAGGCCCATGCCGACAGGCAGCATGGCGAAGAACAGGGCGACAACCAGGAAAGTGCCGAAGATCGCCATCGGCAGGAAATTCTTGGCACCGGCGGCGAAGCTCGCCTTCATCGCATCGAGCGGCTGCATGTCGTGGAAAAACACCAGCGCCGGTGCGAACCAGGTAGCCATGATGATCGGCACCGAGAGCACCATGACGAGCAGGCCGGCCAGCATGACGCCACCAAACGCAATGCCGAAACCCGCGACCTTGCCGGTGACAACGCCACCGAGCACGCCGCCGCTGACGAGCAGGAAAGCCAGAAAGGCGATGCCAAAAATGCCCATCGCGAAAAAGACGCCGATCATGACCAGTTGCCCGGCGTTGTGGCGAAAACCGGCGAACAGATCGGCAATTTCCGGCTCTTCGCCATCATTCAGGCGCTTGCACAGCTTGATCATGCCGGCGCCGAAGAGTGGCACCAGTAAATGCGCGGCGATCTGCCCGAAGAGCGGCACGATGGAGATGGCCATGAGCATGACGAGGAGCAGAACGGTACTGCCAATCCACACGCCGGGATTGACGAGAAACATGGCCCAGCCCTGGCGCAGCCAGTCGAAGCAGGCGCCGGGGTCGACTTCGCGGCTCGCGCCGGTAAACCGGGTCGGGGCCATAGGAAAAACAGGAGTTTCACTCATGCGCGGATGCTAACGGGGCAAGGCTTCCGGGGCAAGGCGAAAACGTGCCAGCAGACGCCAAAAGTCATCGGGATTCTTGATCGTTACCACTTCGCCCTGACGCGGCTGGTGCCTGACTTCCAGCCGGAGCAGCCAGAAGCGCAAGGCTGCGGCGCGCCGCATCGCCGGCCAGGTAGCGCGCTCCGCCTGGGTGAGCGGACGTTGGCTGGCGTAACCGGCGATCAGCGCGGCCAGTGCTGCGTCGTCCGAACACCAGTCGTTGGCGACGACGGCCAGATCGAAGAGCAAGGCATCTTCGCCGGCAAAATAGAAATCGAGCACGCCGGACAGTCGACCCACGGCATCCCACAGCACGTTGTCGCGGAACAGGTCGGCGTGGATGACGCCGCGCGGCAGGGCCGAATAATCCTGAGCCGCCTGAAAGGCCAGTTCATCGGCCAGCAGATCACGCTCATCCGGCGCGAGCAAAGGCAACAAGGTTTCGCCGACCGCTTGCCGCCAGGCGGCGCCGCAGGGATTCGGCAAGGGATTCGGCAGAACAGCCGCGGCGCGGTGCAGGCGGGCCAGCATTTGGCCGACGGCGCGGCAGTGCTCGGCATCCGGCGACTCCAGGGCCGCTCCCGGCAAACAGCTCAGCAGTGCAGCGGGCTTGCCGGCGAGGTTGCGCCAATAGTGACCATCGCCGTCAGCCACCGGCCGCGGGCTGGGAATCCCGCTGTGTGCCAAGTGATCCTGCAGGACCAGGTAAAAATCGAGGGATGACGTCTCGATGCGCTCGAACAGCGTCAGCACATAACGGCCGTTGGCCGTCGTCACGAAATAGTTGGAGTTCTGCATGCCGGCCGCAATACCGGCGTAGTCGATCAGCTCACCCAGCCCAAGCGGCTGCAGCCAGGCGGTGAGTTCTTCGCGCCCGACCTTGGTATAGACGGACAAGATTTACCAGCTATGAATGATCCACATCGGTGGTTTGGTCACCGGATGGGTAATGTCGGCTTGAACGAACTGGCCGTCGCCCTGATTATCGACGAGGTAGTAGGCTGGGCCGACCGCCGGCGTGACCTTGACCATGTAGAGCTTGCCCTTCATGCGGTATTCCTCGCGGGTTTCGGTCTCGCGCTTGACGATGGTCACTTGCGGTTCAAGGGCTTCGTCGAAAGCTTCCATGCCGGGTGGTGGCGGCGGCACGGCCGGCAGGGGCTGGAGATCGCCTTTCTGCGCCCAGGCAGGCAAGGCGGCTAGAAGCAGGAGGGGAAGAAGGCGGCGCATGATGGAATCCTCGATGACGATGCTTTGATTTTACAGGTTGAGCAGCATCTCGTGTTCGTTCGGCAAGGGGCCGAAAGGACGAGCCTCGTAATGCTTGAAGATGGCTTCGACCACTTTTTCCGGCTCATCGATCAACTGGATCAGATTGATATCTTCCTCATCGACCATGCCTTCGGCGACCAGCCGGTCCTTGAACCAGTCGATCATGCCGCCCCAGAAGTCCGAGCAGACGAGAATCAGCGGGATCTTGCGCGCCTTGCCGGTCTGGATCAGGGTCAGTGCTTCCATCAGTTCGTCGAGCGTGCCGAAGCCGCCGGGCATCACGACATAGGCGCTGGCGAAGCGGACGAACATGTATTTGCGGGCGAAGAAGTGGCGGAAGGTCTGCGAGATATCCTGATACGGATTATTCGATTGCTCGTGCGGCAACTGGATGTTGAGGCCGACTGACGGCGATTTGCCGAAGAAGGCGCCCTTGTTGGCCGCCTCCATGATCCCCGGGCCGCCACCGGAGATGACCGAGAAACCGGAATCGGACAGCAGGCGCGCCGTCCGCTCGGTCAACTCGTAATAAGGAGATTCCGGCCGAACGCGGGCGCTGCCGAACATGGTCACGGCCGGCTTGATGGCGGCCAGACGCTCAGTTGCCTCGACGAACTCTGACATAATGCCGAAAATCCGCCAGGACTCGCGGGCCGTCGCGTTTTTCAGCAGGGCCTCGGTCTCGACGCCCATTACCAGCTTGTCGCTCTCGGTCAATTTATGCCTCTCTTATTGTTGGTGGACGGTTCGTCCTATCTTTATCGCGCTTTCCACGCCCTGCCCGACTTGCGCAACAAGGCCGGCGAGCCGACGGGCGCCATCTACGGCGTTCTGAACATGCTACGTCGTCTCGAGAGCGACTACAAGGCAGACTACAAGGCCGTCGTCTTCGATGCCAAGGGCAAGACCTTCCGCGACGACTGGTATCCGGAATACAAGGCACACCGCCCTCCCATGCCGCCCGAAATGGTCGGCCAGATCGAGCCGCTGCACGCCGCCATCAAGGCCGCCGGCTGGCCGCTGCTCATGGTCGACGGCGTTGAAGCCGACGACGTGATCGGCACGCTGGCGACGAATGCTGCGGTCGACGGCATCAATACGCTGATTTCCACTGGTGACAAGGATCTGACCCAACTGGTCAATCCGCTCGTCCGCTGGTACAACACGATGAGCAACGAGCTGCTCGACGAAGCCGGCGTCGAGGCCAAGTTCGGCGTGCCGCCGGACAAGATCGTCGATTATCTGGCGCTGGTTGGTGACACCGTCGATGGTGTGCCTGGCGTCGCCAAATGCGGCCCGAAGACGGCGCTCAAATGGCTGGCCCAATACGGCTCGCTCGACGAAATCGTCGCCCATGCCGATGAAATCGGTGGCGTCGTTGGCCAGAATCTGCGCGATCACCTCGGATTCCTGCCGCTCGGCAAGAAACTGGTCACCGTCGCCTGCGACCTCTCCAACCTGCCGGCACCGGCCACGCTGAACGCGACGCAGCCCGATATCGCGACGCTCCGCGAACTCTATACCCGCTATCAGTTCCGCACATGGCTGGCCGATATCGACGGTCCGGAAGCGGCCGCCGACATCCCGGCCCGCACGGTTTCCGACGCCGCAGCTCCCGCGCTCCAAGGCAAAATCGACGTCACCTACGAAACCGTCCTGAGCTGGCCGCAATTCGACGCCTGTCTGGCCAAAATCGAAGCGGCCGAACTAACCGCGCTCGACACCGAAACGACCAGTCTCGACTCCTTCGCAGCGCGCATCGTCGGCATTTCGCTCTCGGTCAAACCGGGCGAAGCTTGCTACATCCCGCTCGCCCACACCGCTCCCGGCGTCGCCGACCAGTTGCCGCGTGACGAAGTGCTGGCGAAACTCAAACCCTGGCTTTCCACGGTCAACCGGAAAAAAGTGCTGCAAAACGCCAAGTACGACCAGCACGTTTTCGCCAATCACGGCATCACGCTGGCCGGAATCGAGCACGACACCATGCTGCAAAGCTACGTCATCGAGTCCGACAAGGGCCACGACCTCGGCCAGCTGTGCACGCGCCACCTTGGCCTCGACACCATCGCCTACGAAGACCTGTGCGGCAAGGGCGCCAAGCAGATCACCTTCGACCAGGTCGATATCGAACGCGCCGCCACCTACTCGGCCGAAGACGCCGATGTCACGTTGCGGGTGCATAACGTTCTGCACCCGCAATTCGCTGACGAACCCGGTTTGAGCCGCATCTACCACGACATCGAGATGCCGGCCCGCCAGGTCATCTGGCAGATCGAGCGCAACGGCATCCTGATCAACAGCGAGGTTCTTGCCCGGCAGAGCCACGAAATGGGCCAGAAAATCATGGCCCTCGAAGCACAAGCCTACGAACTGGCCGGCCAGCCCTTCAACCTCGCCTCACCGAAGCAGCTGGCCGACATCCTGTTCGAAAAACTCGGTCTGCCGGTCAAGAAAAAAACCCCGACCGGCGGCCCGTCCACCGACGAGGAAGTGCTCTCCGAACTGGCCCTCGACTACCCGCTGCCCAAGCTGCTGCTCGAACACCGCAGCCTGTCCAAACTCAAAGGCACCTACACCGACAAGCTGCCGCGCCAGGTCAATCCGCAGACCGGGAGAGTGCATACTCACTTCTCGCAGGCATCGGTTGTCACCGGGCGCCTGGCCTCGACCGATCCCAACTTGCAGAACATTCCGGTGCGCAGCGAGGAAGGCCGGAAAATCCGCACCGCCTTCATCGCCCCGCCGGACAGCAGCATCGTCTCGGCCGACTATTCGCAGATCGAGTTGCGCATCATGGCCCACCTCTCGGGCGACGAAGGCCTGCTCCACGCCTTCTCGCACGGCGAGGACGTGCACCGCGCGACGGCCGGCGAAATCTTCGGCGTCACGCCGCTCGAAGTCGGCCCCGACCAGCGCCGCGTCGCCAAGAGCATCAACTTCGGCCTGATCTACGGCATGAGCGCCTTCGGCCTGGCTCGCCAACTCGGGCTGGAACGCAGCGCGGCACAGACCTACATCGACCGCTACTTCGCCCGCTACCCCGGCGTCGCCCGCTACATGGAAGAGGCGCGTGAAACGGCGCGGCAAAAAGGCTACGTCGAAACCGCCTTCGGCCGCCGCCTGTGGTTCCCCGAAATCCGTTCGAGCAACGGCAACCGCCGCCAGGGCGCCGAGCGTGCCGCGATCAACGCGCCGATGCAGGGCACGGCCGCCGACCTGATCAAGCTGGCGATGATCGCCGTGCAGGACTGGCTGGAAAAATCGGGGCTGAAATCAAAGCTGGTGCTGCAAGTTCACGACGAACTGCTGCTCGAAGTGCCGGACGACGAATTGATGGAAATCCGCACCCACCTGCCCCGGTTGATGAGTCAGGTCGCCGAACTCAAGGTGCCGCTGGTCGTTGAAGTTGGCGTCGGGCCGAACTGGGAAGCGGCCCACTAAGACCGGTGGGTGAATTCCACGGTCAACCGGAAATTTTGCCGAATTTCTGAATCGCAGCGGCGCTGACCCGCTCGGGGTTGTAGGTATCGATTCCGACAGCCGCGCGCCGCCGGTCGGCAGCCAGAATTTCGGCCAGCCGGCGTTCGTTTTCGGCCAGATTGCTACGGTCATTCTCGCGATGCCAGAGATGCAAAACGGCCGTGGCAAAACGCCCATCCTTGCGTTGCACACCGGCATGCAGCAAGCGGATGGCTAGGTCGGCATCCTCGTGGCCCCAGCCCTGAAAAGCCTCATCGAAGCCATTGATGGCATCGAAATCGGTCCGCCACAGCGCCAGATTACAGGTCCGCGCACCCTGCCAGCGTTGCGGCTGACGCTTGCGCCAGCCGTCCCCGGGCACAAAGCAGAGCGGCAACCAGCGATTGATCGCCCCGGAAAACCGGCGGCCCAGCCAGCTCAGACGGCTGTCGCCGTGCAGCTCGATCATCGGCGATTGCAGCACCTTTTTCGTGAAACTCTCGGACAGCAACACCCGGTTTCCGGCCACAAACCAGGCCGGCTCGGCCAGCGCCCGGTGTCGCGCGACAAAATCGGGGCGCAGCACGCAATCGCCGTCGACGAACACAAGGTAGTCGCCCCGGCTTGCCGCGACCGCCAGGTTGCGGGCAGCGGCGGCACGAAACCCCTCATCGGACTGCCATAGATGGACCAGCGGGACCGGAAAATTGACGGCTGCCTCGGCCACCGCCACCGCTGTCTCCTGACGCGAGCCGTCGTCGGCCACCAGCACCTCGAACGCGGAGTCAGTCTGCGCGGCAAGCGAAGTCAGCACCGCCCGTAACGCATCCGGCCGGTTATAGGTGGTAACGACAATGGAAATCAGGCGCGGCGGCATAAGGCCTCAGGGGCGGCGCAGCGGCGGCGTTTCCGGCACCTTCCAGGCCTGATCCATCTCGTAGCCCTTGGCGTAGCGATAGAACGTGCCCTCGAAATTGCCGAAAGCGATGATGAAACCCGGCCAGCCATCGAGAAAACCGCGCTTGAAAATATAGTGCTTGATGAAGGACCACAGGCCATGCGTCAGCGCCTTGCCCATGCTGCCCTTGCGGCCGCGCAAGGTGAGTTTCTCGGCGCCGAGCGTCGAATAGCGATTCGCCTTGTGCACGACTTCGTGAAGATTCTTGAACGGCACCTGCCAGATCGGATTCTGCAGATGTCCGACAGGCCGCTCGCTATGCGGCACGTAACCTTCATGCACCGGTTCCATCGTGTAGCTCATCTTGCCCCGCCGGAAGAGCTGCGGCTGGCGATAATTCGGATACCAGCCTGAATGCTTGATCCAGCGCCCCATGAAGAAATTACGGCGCGGCATGAAATACATGTCGAGGCTGGCCGGATCGGCGATGACGCGCAGGATCTCATCGCGCGCCTCCGGCGTGCACCGTTCATCGGCATCGAGGCTGAAAATCCAGTCGTGGCTGCAAGCCGCAATTGCATTGTTGCGTAGATCGCCAAAGCCCTTGAACGGTACCTGCACAACCCGCGCCCCAAGACTCTCGGCGATTTCGACCATGCCGTCCGTGCTACCTGAATCGGCGACGATGATTTCGTCAGCCCACAACACGCTATTCACCGCCGCCGCGATTTTCTGCGCTTCGTTGAAGGCGATGATGTAGGCGGTGATTTTTGGCTGAACGGTGCTACTCATCTCGATTTTTCTTCTTTCTCGTCAAGGAGCTCGGCCTGGAACCGCCGGAGCGATGCGAACGGGCATGTATTATAGGGGACTAGCGAAAAACACACCGACAACACCCTTGCACCGCCCCCCTATTTCGTTCCCTGCCCCGCCCAAACGCGCTCTGGTCGTTTGCACCCAACGCATCGGCGATGTCCTGCTCGCCACGCCGCTGGCTCGTTCCGTCAAAGCAGCCTGGCCCGACACCCAGCTTGATTTTCTCGTCCTGCCCGGCACGCAAGGCGTGCTCGAAGGCAATCCCGACGTCCATCAGGTGCTGGCCTTTGCGCAACGCGCCAGCCTGCGCGAGAAGCTCGCACAACTGGGCAAGATATGGCGTCGCTACGATCTCGCTTTCGCCACCATCCCCAGCGACCGGGCACGCATCTTCGCCTCGGCGGCTGCCAGGAATGCAGTCGGCTTCACAACGGCGGACGAAGCATCGTGGCTCAAGCGGCACCTATTGAAAATTGCCGTGCCGTTTGACAACCTGCAAACGCACACCGTGACCATGGGGCTGCGGCTGGTCGAAGCGCTGGGCCTGCCGGCCATCGGCCAGGTTCAAACCCCGCGAGTCGCTGCGGAGAACTGGCGCACGCGGCTGGAACAACTCGGCCTGACCTGGGTCACTAATTACGTGGTCATCCACCCCAACCCGAAATTCCGCTACAAGATGTGGGACAGCGACAAGTGGATCGCCCTGATTTCCTGGCTCAGGCAACAGGGTATCGAGGTGTTGCTGACCGGCAGCGGCGACCCGACTGAAGCCGCTTATGTTCAGGACATCGCCAGGAAGGTTCCGGAAGGCTGTCGCTGCCTGACCGGACTGTTGTCACTGGCAGAAACGGCGGAATTGCTCAAGGGCGCCCGCCTGTTCGTCGGCCCCGACACGGCCGTCACCCATCTGGCAGCGGCAACCGGCATACCGACGATCGCCCTGTTCGGCCCCTCAAACCCGGTCAAATGGGGGCCATGGCCGAAGGATTGGCCGGCCGGTGACAGCCCTTGGTCCTTTATCGGAAGCGGGCACCAGGGAAATGTCTGGCTGATTCAAGGTCCCGGTGACTGCGTGCCATGCCTGTTCGAAGGCTGTGACCGACACCTCGATAGCGATAGCCTCTGCCTGCAACAAATCAGCCTCGAGCGGGTCATCGACACCGCCCGGAAAACGCTGACTTGCTAAACTGATTCGCTGTTTGTCGCCGGCGAGGCGAGCATGATCCCCAGCCAAGCGTAGATGAAATTGCCTTCGTTGAAGGTCGAGAAATGCGAGTTGAAAAGGCTCGTCGCACACCACGAAGCCAGCACGCATAGCCCGAGCAAACGCCATGGCGCGGCACATTGCTGGCGGACCACAGCAACAAGAAAACCCAGAAAAACCACTAGGGCAACGACGCCATTCTCGGCCGTGATCTTCATATACTGGTTATGCGGGTCGCCGGCGGGCGTCGCGGCGACCCCCGTTCTGCCCACAACCTTGCGATCATAGGCCGTACCAAAAGCGCCGGTACCGTAACCCAGCACGGGTTGCTCCCGTATCATTTCAATGGTGTTTTTCCAGAAAACCATGCGAATACCCATCGATGTTTCTTCCTTGGCCTGCTCATACTGCTGTATCTCCTGCACCCCCAGCATCATGCGCTCGCGTGAAGTAGGCACCAGCAGCAGGACGCCGACAACGCCAACGACCAGCAATACAGCCCCAACGATTTCCCGGACGGCAAGGCGGCGCTGACCGAAGAAAAAATAGCCCGACACGGCCATGACAGCGCACACCATCACCACCAGATATCCGCTGCGACCCGTCGTTACCAGCGCGATATTGGCCAGCAGCAGAAGGGCACACAAGACATACAGGCGCCTCAAGCGACCACCAGCACTCTCCACGGCCAGCAAGAAAGCACTGAAAGCACCAACAGCAAAGGCCATCCCTTGCGTCGCATGATTGCGCAGGAAGACCCCGCGTTCGCGACTTGCCACTGGCAGGTCGATCTCCAAAAAACACAAGCCGAAGGAAACCACTGCACAGACCGTAACCACGCCAATGAAGGCCTTCAAGAAACGTGATTTCCAACGTGTGTCAGCGAAGAGAGACAAACCAATCGGAACCAGCAGCAGCTTGCTCCAACCGATAGCCATGCGAACGGCGACGTCTTTCGGGGCGATGCTGTACGTCGTACCGACGATCATCACGGCGTAGAACAGCAGAATGAACTTCACCATGGGCAGTCGCCAGGTCGCCCACAAAGACTGGCGCAGTTCCGCCGAACTCAGGATGACCGCGAGCAACAGGAGCGCCGCGAGGTTCATGACGGGCGGAGAAAAGAGCACCGAGATTCCGACAGTGCTCAGCAAAACACAGGCCACGGCGTGGCTATCGTAGGACTTGCCAAAGAATTTCATGTCGTTTCCAGAAAACGCAATCGAGAAGTGCCTTGGCCTAACGGACCAGCGACTTGAGTTTGACCTGCCACTCCCGCAGACGACGGCGCCGGAACTTGTTCCAGCGGTTGCGCAGGACGTTGAAGGTCCGGCTGTGTTTCTGTCGGCCGGCATCGAGCAGGCTGTCGAAAATCCCCGTCACACTGCCTTGCTCGACGATAGGCTGGCGCAGCCAGTAGTGGTGCGAGCCCATGGCGGCATCGATATGAACCATCAGGTGATCGACCGACAGGATTACCGGATTGCTTTCCAGCCAGGTCAGACGGCGCTCCATGGCGAGGCGGTCATGGACGCACCCCTCGGCCGTCGGAATGGCCAACTCGACCAGAGGACCGGGCGCCAGGAAATAGCTGTCGGGCACCTTGGTATCAAGCCCGCCGAGGAAAACCAGCCAGCCCGGTGGCAGTTTGACCGCCGCCTGCATCGCGGTATCGAAACCGGCGACGAAATCATCACTGAGCACGGCGTCATCCTCAAAAACGAGAACCCGCTGGTAGCCTCGAGCGACCGAGTCTTTCCAGACCTGGATATTCTTCAGGACCAGTGACTTGTGGGCCCGCTTCATGCTCGATGGCCCGAAAGTCGCAGCCAACATTTCGTCGGTCAGGTCGACGGCATCGTGCTCGAACATGAAAGAGAAGGCGATCCCTTTCTTGGCCAATTCCGCCTCAATGTGGCGAATACGGAAATCCGAGCCTTTCACGGAAAGCACGTAGACGGCATCGACCCAGGCGTTGACGGGCTGAACGGAAGACATGGACTTAGCTGATGACATGCGATGGGGCGCTTTCCTCTGAGGCCAATCCTTCGGCATTTACCGACTCACGCTGAATACGCTGCAATTTGGCATAAACACCATCCTGCGCCAGCAGTTCGCCATGGCGGCCGCGTTCGACGATCCGCCCCTGTTCAAGCACGACGATCAAGTCAGCACGTTCGATGGTCGACAGACGGTGGGCGATGACGATGGTGGTGCGGCCGACGATCAGGGTGTCGAGGGCGGCCTGGATGAGGCGTTCGGATTCGGTGTCGAGGGCCGAGGTGGCTTCGTCGAGGATGAGTATCGGGGCATTTTTGAGGAAGGCGCGGGCGATGGCGAGGCGCTGGCGCTGGCCGCCGGAGAGTTTGACGCCGTTTTCGCCGACTTCGGTATCCAGGCCCTTGTCCATCTGGCCGATGAATTCCCAGGCGTTGGCGGCCTTGGCGGCGGCAATGATTTCTTCTTCGGTGGATTGGCCGGCGAAACCGTAGGCGATGTTGGCGCGGACGGTGTCGTTGAACAGCACGACATCCTGACTGACCAGCGCGATGTTGTTGCGCAGGCTTTCGAGCTTGAGTTCGTCGACGTGGTGGCCGTCGAGCAGCAGGCCGCCCGTCGTCAGGTGATAGAAGCGCGGAATCAGGGCGGCCATCGTCGTCTTGCCGCTGCCCGAAGCGCCGACCAGAGCGACCGTCTGGCCCGGCATGATTTCGAGATTGATGTCTTCGAGTGCCGGGCGGCTGGTGCCGGGATAGCTGAAATTGACCTGGTCGAATTTGAGGTGGCCGCTGGCCCGCTGGAGTTCAACGCTGCCGGTGTCGTCCTCCGGCATTTCGTCGAGCACCTGGAAGACGCTTTCGGCGGCGGCCAGACCGCGTTGCAGCGGGTTGCTGACGTCGGTCAGGCGTTTGACCGGGGCGAGCAGCATGAGCAGGGCGGTGACGAAGGAGAGGAACTCGCCGACCGTGGTGCCGTTCGGCCCTGCCGACTGGCGCAGGGCGATATAGGTGATGATGGCCACCGAGGTCGCCGCGGCGACCTGGGTCAGCGGCACGGTGGCGGCGGCGGCGGCGGCTTCGCGCATGGTGGCGCGGCGGTAGACGTTGGTCGCCCCGTCGAAACGGGCCGCCTCGTATTTCTGGCCACCGAAAATCTTGACGACCTTGTGCGCGCCGACGGCTTCTTCGAGGATGTGGGTGATCAGGCCCATGGCCGAATAGCCCGAGCGGCTGGCCGCCCGCAGGCGTTTGCTGAAAATCTTGATGACGCCAAGGATGATTGGGCCGACGGTCAGGGCAATCATCGTCAGTTTCCAGTCGAGATAGAGCAGAAAGCCGAGCAGGCCGAGGATGGTCAAGGTGTCGCGGATGACCGTGGTCAGCACACCGGTGGCGGCCTGGGTGACGTTGGTCACGTCGTAGGCCACCTTGGAGATCAGGGTGCCGGTGGACTGGTCGTCGTAGAACTTGGTCGGCAGGGAGAGCAGGCGCCGGAACATGGCTTGCCGCAGATCGAGCACGACCTTGGCGGCAACCCAGGCCATCGAGTAGCCGCTGGCGTAGGTGGATACGCCACGGATGATGAAGATGCCGATCATTGCAGCGGGAATCAGGATGATGTCGGTCTCGTCCTTGGCAACGAAGCCGCTGTCGAGCAGATGCTTCATGAGTGCCGGGAACAGCGGCTCGGTCGCCGCGGTCATCACCATGCCGAGCACGCCCAGGGCAAAAACGCGCCAATGCGGCCGAACCCAGGTCAGCAGGCGGCGATAAATCTGGCTGTTGGAATAGGCGGAGCTTGAGTTTTGCGTCACAGAGGGCGGTCGTCGAATACGAAAGTCGACATTCTACCGATTCAGGCGAATCAGGTCGGCGCTGTCGCGCGAGAGGGACACGCTCGTTACTGTCGAAAAGCCGATTTTCAGCTCGCTCCAGCGCGCTGGCGGCAGGTTCTGCCAGTGGGCAAGCAAGGTGCGAATGATGCCGGCGTGGGTGACGACCACGGCTTCCGGCACATCCAGCCCGGCGACAAAGGCCAGCGCCCGCTGTTGCAAGGCGCCCGGTGACTCGCCCCCGGGCGGCGCGTAGCCGGCGACATCTGCAGCCCAGGCATCAAGCTCGTGGCGCGGAATGTCGTCCCACGGTCGACCTTCCCAGTCACCAAAATTCATTTCGGCCAGGCGCTCGTCGATGATCGGCTGCGGGTGAAGCTGTTCGGCCAGTTGCCGGCAACGCAGCAACGGGCTGCTCCACAGCGGCAACCCGGGCGGCAACTCCGCACGCAGGCGGGCGACTTCGGCCATTTCGATTTTGGCCGAAATTTCCAGTTGACCGTAGCAAATGCCCGCTTCGATGCTCGGCTTTGGGTGGCGGATCAGGTGGAGGCGCATAGATAGATTCCCAAGGCTATGGCTCTGCTACTTGAAGACGCGCCGAAAACTTGGCCGCCAGCATTCCGCATGATCCACCAAATATCATCTGAATTAGAAAATCCAAGTCCTCATGGAAGACAACGGTATGTGCGTGATCTGCGTTGTGAAGGGCCTGAAGGCTAGCCAAAACATTCCCAGATCTCAGTGAGAGCTCCCACTCGTGGGCTGCTGCATTTCTAATCAGCCGAATGTGATGGCACTTTTCCACCTCATCGCTGTCAATCAAGCCCGCTTTCTGTGCGCGCCGAATTCTTTCATCGAAGTTTTTTGGCGGTTTGCCGACCGCCCCTCCGACAGCATCAATGCGCTGCGCCTCGCCAATTAACATTTGGTCTAACAGATCGTCTAAAAACGCCCCCCAAAGAATGACCACGCTGCGGAAAGCTCCCCTTCCGTTCTCCCGATTTGCCTCCATGAGAAAGCGCTGGAAGAGACCCAATCCGGGACACTCTTCGCTCTGTGGCACGAATTGCGTTAGTGCTCTAATCTCGAATGGTGCAACTTGACCAAACTCGCCAGATCGACATCTTGCGTACACCTCCCGCCCGTGGGCCTCAACATCGTCCGGCGACGCAGAAAAAGGGACTTCTTCGATAAGAGTATTCGTTCTTATCCAACAATTGATAGCGCTTCCATCCTCGTTCGCCCACTGCGGATCCCGAACCGACAATATTTCGATATTGATCACAAGCTATCTCTCTGCATCGCCCATCCGCCAAATCAGACACCGGTTATTCGACGGCATGGCCCGTTGCTCGACCAGCTCCAGCCCACTTTGGCGGGCCAGCGCATCGACGGCTGCAACATCGCGCACGCCCTGATGCGGCGCCTTTTCTCGCAACGACTGGTCAAAAGCGGCATTGCTCTCGCTGGTGTGGCGGCCATCAAACATGAAGGGGCCGTAGATGAAGAGCAGGCCGCCCGGTTTCAGGATGTTCGGCAGGCCGGCGAAGAGGGCTTCGACCGCCGGCCAGGACATGATGTGCAGCGTGTTGGCGCTATACACCGCGTCGTAGCGGCCGTTCGGCCATGGGCCGAGGACGTCGAACTCACAGGGCGGCAGGACATTGGGCAGCGCGGCTTCGGCTAGCCAGGCGCGGATGCCGGGCAGGAAATCCGGGCGGTCGGAGGTTTGCCAGCTGAGGTGCGGCAGATGGGCGCAGAAATGGATGGCGTGCTGGCCGGTGCCGCTGCCGATTTCCAGAACCTGCCGGCGGTCAGCGAAGACTTCGCGGAGGACGGCGAGAATCGGTTCGCGGTTCCTTTCGGTGGAGGGGGCGTTGGGTTTTTCCATGGTTTCGGACGCTAGTGCGATGCCGGAAGCTTAACGGCAAATCGGCCGATGGACAGCCACCGGCAGCCTTTCAATTTTGGGCATTTTTTCCGGTTGACCGTAGGAATGCCGTTTTTGCCTGTAGCAGCGCTAAAAATGCGCAGCCAAGCCAAGGTAGAAGGCGATTTCGGCCAGTTGCTGCACCGCTCCCAGGCAGTCGCCCGTGTAACCGCCAAGCCAGCGGCGGCATTTGGCAGCGAGCCAGAGGGTGGCCAGAGCAGCCAAGGCGACGGCGATCAGCGCCGGTTCAGGCGCCAACAATAGTAACGGCAGGCCGGCGAAAACCAGCGCGAAGAGGAGCGGACCAAGGCAAAGCCGGGCAGCGACCGGACGGGCCTTGCTGGTCTTGTCGTCGCGGGCGTAGTCCATCGTCGCCATGAGGCTGACAGCGCAGAAGCGGGAAACGGCGTGGCCGGCGATCAGCGCCGCCACCACCTGTTCAGTCGGCAGGCTAGCGAGCAGCACGAACTTGCCGAGCAAGGCGAGGACGACAGCGATCACGCCGTAACTGCCGACCCGCGAATCTTTCATGATCGCCAGGATTTTCGCCTTGTCCCAACCGCCGCCGAGACCGTCAGCAGTGTCGCCCAACCCGTCCTCGTGGAAGGCGCCGGTCAGGGCGATGGTGGCGACCATGCTGAGCACAGCGGCCACCGGCTGCGGCCAGACGTGCAGCGCCAACCAGAAAACCAGCGCGCCGACGCCGCCAACGAGCAGGCCAACCGCCGGCAGGTAGCGCGCCGACCGGGCCAGCCCGTCGGGCGAATAGCCGACCCAGCCCGGTACCGGCAGACGGGTGAAGTAGCCGAGGGCGGCGAAGAAGGTGGCCAGCTCGCGGCGGATCATGCCTTGTCGGAAACGCCTGCCGACTCGAAACTGGCCATTTCATTGAGGAAATTGACCGAGGCCAGCACCAGCGGGAACGCCAGCGCGGCACCGGTGCCTTCGCCGAGGCGCAGGCCGAGGTCGAGCAGCGGTTCGGCGCCGAGTGCCGCCAGTTGAGCAGCATGACCGGCTTCGGCCGAGCGGTGGCAGAACACGCAGTAGTCGGCCAGCGCCGAGGCCAGCCGGGTGGCGGTCAGCGCCGCCGAGCCGACGATGAAACCGTCGATGAGCAAGGTCATCTTCGCTTCGGCCGCGCCGAGCATGGCGCCGACCATCATGGCGATTTCGAAGCCGCCGAATTCGGCCAGCACGGCCAGTGGGTCGTTGCTGCCACCGGCGGCGCGATAGCGGTTCAACGCCTTTTCGAGCAGCGCCTGCTTGCGCGCCAGCCCGGCATCATCGAGCCCGGTGCCGCGCCCGATGCATTCGGCGAGCGGCAGGCCGGTCAGGCAATGGGTGATGAGCGAGGCGGCGGCCGTGTTGCCGATACCCATTTCGCCGAAGCCGACGACATTGCAACCGTTGATCGCCAGATTCCGGCTGATTTCAGCGCCACGGGCGATAGCCTGGGCGCATTGCGCGGCGGTCATCGCCGGCACTTCGATGTAATTGGCCGTGCCGGCGGCGATCTTGGCGGCGATCAGCCCGGCGCGCTTGCCGAAATCGTGCGCCACGCCAGCGTCGATGATGGCCAGATGCAGGCCGTTCTGGCGGGCGAAAACATTGATCGCGGCGCCACCGGCCAGGAAGTTCTCGACCATCTGCCAGGTCACATCCTGCGGGTAGGCCGAAACACCAGCCTTGGCCGCGCCGTGGTCGCCGGCAAAAACCAGCAGATGGGGCTGGCTGAATTCCGGATCAAGCCGTTGCTGGATCAGGCCAATCTGGATGGCCGTGCGTTCGAGCAGACCGAGCGCGCCGAGCGGCTTGGTCTTGCGGTCAACGCGATTTTTGAGCGAATTTGCAATTGCCCGGTCCGGGGCGGTGATCTTGAAGTCCAACGAATGCATCCGATTCTCCAAAAGGAAAAGGGCCTCGCGACGACGTCTGGCAAATTCGCCAAAACGCTGCCGCGAAACCCTGTCCACAGGCTTCCCAAGAGGATTCGACACGTCTTCTGGCTTTCGGATCAGCCGGAGCGCTGCGCCTTCCCGGTTTTCACCAGTGGCCTGTTGCAGCATCCGTCCCCGATTACAGCGGCGGGCCCGCCCCGGATTTAAACCGGGTTCCGTTACGTCGAATCGGGGTGGATTATACCGGCCCGTTCGCCGACAATGCATGCCCATGAAAGAACTGATCCTCGGTGGCGCACGCTCGGGCAAGAGCCTGCTGGCCGAACAACGCGCCCGCGAATCGGCCGAAAAACGCGGCCTGAAAGTCGTCTACCTCGCCACCGCCCAGGCGCTGGACGGCGAAATGGCCCGTCGCGTCGCCCACCACCGCGAGCGCCGGCCAGCCGAGTGGGGCTGCACCGAAGAAACCCTGCACCTCGCCGCTCGCCTGCGCGAACTGGCCACGCCGGACACCTGCGTGCTGATCGATTGCCTGACCCTGTGGCTGTCCAACCTGCTCTTCGCCGGCCAGGCCGCGACGCAGGCCGAAGCCGGCGAAGCCATCGACTGCCCGTTGTTCCGCGATGAAACCGCCGCCTTGATCGACCTGTTGCCACAACTGCCCGGCCACATCATTCTCGTCTCCAACGAAGTCGGCTGGGGCATCGTCCCGATGCATCCCGTCTCGCGGCTGTTCGCCGACGAACAGGGCCGGCTCAACCAGCGCGTTGCGGCGGTTTGCGAGCAGGTCACGCTGGTTGCCGCCGGCCTGCCGCTGAGCCTCAAACAGCCCGGCTAAGCAGACCGCGCTGTGCTAGCCTGACCAGCCACCCGGCACGTTCAGGAGAACGCCATGCCCCTTTTCACCCGCCTCACCGCCTTGCGCGAAGTCATCGCCAAACACGCCACCCTGCCCGTCCGCATCAGCCGGCCGGACGACACCGCGGGCCTTTACATCTGGCCTTGGCGCATCGAGGAAGACACCCGCGTGCGCAGCACGCCGCTGCCGCGCTCGGCCGACAACGATCCGCTGCTCAACGCCCCGGCCCCGGCCATACATTTTCTCGTGCTGGCCAGCACCGACCTCGATAGCGAGACGATCGGCGCCCTCGAATCCGCCCGCCGTTCGCTGCTTGAAACCCCGGTTTTCGAGGTTGGCAACGGCCGGGTCAGCGTCATGCCGGCCACCCTGAGTACCGGCGAGCTGACCAACCTGTTCACCGCCGCCGCGATCCCGCTGCGCCTTTGTTTCGCCTACACGCTGCGCTCAACGGGCTGAACAGGCTATGCTTCACTAAAAAAGTGGAGACAAAGCATGCACAAACTATTGGATATCCTGGCCTCCGGCATCCATGACGCCAAGAACCAGCTATTCATCGCCGAATCGATGATCGCCGCCAGCGAAGCGGCGCACGGCATTGCAATGGGCGAAGCGCGCTACGCCATCGAATCGGCCGCCAACCGACTGTCGCGGACGCTGACCGCCTACCACCTGATGCGCCACGACGCCGCGGCATCGGTCACCCCAACCATCGTCGGCGACGTCTGCGACGAAGTCATGCTCGCCCAGCGGAAACATCTGGCCGAGCGCGGCATCGAGCTGAGCATTGATTGCCAGGTCTTCGACGAATGGCCGCTCGACCGCGACCTGGTCACCGACATGCTCAACAACGCCGTACAAAATGCCGGCCGTTTCGCCCGCAAAACGGTGCAGGTCAGCGCGACGACCGACGATGGCTGGCTTTGCCTGCGCGTCGACGACGACGGCCCGGGCTTCACCACGCTACCGCCGGCAACCGGCACCGGCCTCATGGTGGCCGAGCGTCTGGCCCGGCTTCACCACCGTCACGAACGCCAGGGCAGCCTGCTGTTGAGCAACCATGGCGCCCTGGGCGGCGCCCGCTTCGAACTTCGCTTGCCATAATGACCGACTACAGCAAAAAGCGATTTCTCGTCATCGACGACCAGTCACAGGCGCGCGATGCCCTGCGCACCGTCGCCCAGCAACTGGGCGCCTTTGCCGTCGAATTCGCCAGCAATTATCAGGATGCCATCTTCCGCATCCGCAATAACATGCCGGACATCATCCTCTGCGACTACATGTTGGGCGAGGGGCGTTCCGGCCAGCAGTTGCTCGAAGAGTTGCGGCGCTTCAACCTGCTGCCCGACGAAACCATTTTCATGATGGTCACCGGCGAACAGTCCTACGAACAGGTCGTTTCGGCCGTCGAGCTCATTCCTGACGATTACATCATCAAGCCATTTTCGCCGGACAAGCTGCTGTTCCGTCTCGAACGCATCGTCGCCAAGAAATTGTTCTTTGCCGGCTACTACAAGGAAAAGCGCCAGCAGGAATACGCCAACGCCCTGGCCATTCTGGAAGCCTCGCGCGACAGCGAAGCCGGGCGGCCCTACCGCTTTGAAATCCTGCGCCAGCGGGCCGAGATATTTATCGCCAGCGGCGACGTCAAATCAGCCGAAGCCGCCTACCGCAACATTCTCGAAAACTACGAATTCCCGTGGGCCCGAGCCGGCGTTGCCCGTTCGCTACAAAAACAAAACCGCCTGCAGGAAGCGCGCGAGGAAATCGATCGGGTAGTCGCCAGCACGCCGCACTTCTTCGATGCCGGCGACCTCAAGGCGAGCATCTGCATGGCCCAGGGCGAGCATGCCGAGGCGCAACAAATCCTCGACGAAATAGCCAAAAAAACACCCCGCAACTATCTACGCAAACGTCTGCTGGCCGAGGCCGCGACGCTCAACGGCGATACCGAAACAGCGCTGGCCGCCATGGCCGATGTCATCGCCAACGACACCATGCCCGGTGCCATTTCAGCCGAAGACCGCCTGGCCACGGCGCGCAGTCACATCAACGCCGGCGACAAGATCACAGCCGAAAAGGTGCTGCTCGGCATCCGCGATTCCGAACTACAAAAAATGGGTCTCATGGAACAGGCCAGTTTTGCCGCCTTGCTCGCCATCAGTTCAGTCGAAAAGGGCAAAATCCGCTTCGCCGGCCTGCGCCCGGCCATGCTCGCAACAGAATTCAACACCACGACACGCCTCGACATCATGCGCGCCGCACTCTCGCTCGACGACCATCAACTGGCCGACCTGCAATCCGGGCAGCTCATGGCCAGCCCCGATGCCAAGAAGGCTTTCAGTGCGGCGCGAACGCTCTATGCGCTGCACGGCCGGGAAAAGGATTTCCGCGAAATCCAGCGCCAGGTTGCCCTCTCGCGCATCAGGCATGACGAAGATGCGCCGCCAGCTGGGCAGGCTGCGGACTGAGCGGTAAATCCGGGCTAGCCGCCGGCCTGGCGCGGCAGCAGGACATCCATCTTTTTCCAGTCGAGCGCCGCCTCGACCGAATCGGCCAGGCGGTCGAGGTCGGCCTCGCGCCGGGCGGCGAAATCGACCTGTTCGGTTTCCGTCATGCCGGCCCAGGCGAGCAAGGCGGTGAGCGCTTCCGGGTGATCGAAGACGCCATGGCAATAAGTCGCGAAGACTTGATTGTCGGCGGAAATGGCGCCGTCGCTGACACCGTCGGCCAGCTCGACGGCGCTTTGCGCCAGGCCAGCACCACGCGTCACGCCGAGGTGAATTTCATAACCGGCCACGGCCGGCCGTCCCGGCAGAGACAAGTGACCACTCACATTCCGCAGCTGCTTCTCGGCTTCGAGCGTCGTTTCCACATTCAGCACGCCCAGCCCCGGCGTGCTGCCCGGCTGACCTTCGAGGCCCTGCGGATCGTGGATCATCTGGCCCAGCATCTGATAGCCGCCGCACAGACCGACCACCTTGCCACCGTAGCGCAGGTGTTTGTGAATCGCCGTCGCCCAGCCTTTTTCACGCAGCCAGTCGATATCGGCACGCACCGCCTTGGAGCCGGGCAGGACGATCAGGTCGGCCGCCGGCGGCGTTTCGCCCGGGGCTATCCAGCGGAAATCGACTTCCGGATGCAAACGCAGCGGGTCGAGGTCGTTATGGTTCGAAACACGCGGGTAAGCCGGGGCGATGATTTTCAATTTTGGCGTTTTTTTCCGGTCGACCGTAGCAGTCGCGATGGCGTCCTCGGCATCGAGCATCAGGCCATGCAGATAAGGCAGAACGCCGAGAACGGGCTTACCGGTCCGCTCCTCCAGCCAGGTCAGGCCGGATTCGAGTAGCGCGATATCGCCGCGAAAACGATTGATCACAAAACCCTTGACCCGCGCCTGCTCGGTCGGTGAGAGCAGTTCCAGCGTGCCAACGAGATGGGCAAAAACCCCGCCCCGGTCGATATCGGCGACGATGATCACCGGGCAATCGACCGCCTCGGCAAAACCCATGTTGGCAATGTCGCGGTCGCGCAAATTGATCTCGGCCGGCGACCCCGCCCCTTCGACCACCACGCATTCGTAAGCCGCCGTCAGCCGCGCCCACGACTCGAGCACCGCCCCCATCGCCCGTGGCTTGTAGTCGTGATACGCCTTGGCATCGAGATCAAAAGCCACCTTGCCATGAATGATGACCTGCGCCTTCTTGTCCGTCGTCGGCTTGAGCAGCACCGGATTAAAATCGGTATGCGGCGCCAGCCCGCAAGCCAGCGCCTGCAACGCCTGCGCCCGCCCGATCTCCCCACCATCGACCGTAACTGCCGAATTGAGCGCCATGTTCTGCGGCTTGAACGGCGCCACGCGCACGCCACGACGCTGCAGGATGCGGCACAACGCAGCAACCAGCGTCGTCTTGCCGGCATCGGAGGTAGTGCCTTGGACCATCAGGGTAGAACAGGACATGGCGGGTCTGTGGTGTAAAAAGGCCGTAATTATGGCACCATCGGCGCTCCCGAATTTTGTTTCGGGAGGTATCTCCAGGTGCCCCAGTGACGGATTTCTGCCACAGGCAATGCCTGACGCGAAGACGAGCCGAAGATGACCAACGGAAATCCCCGTGGGACAGTGCAATTTGCACGGCGAGGCGATGTCGACAAAGTCAGGCGTTGGTTGTGGCAGAAATCCCGGGGAGAATCGGGAAGGCGGTGTGACTCCGCCACGTGCCCAACGCTGTGAGGATGACGGGCGATGCATTTGCCACTGGTGAAAGCCGGGAAGGCGCATCGTTCGGGTGACTCCGAGTCAGAAGACCGGCCGGGAGATGGTTGCGGGCTGCGTGGACGGCAGCCTTTGTTTTTCCAGAAGGGGACTCCATGGAAAACCCATCCGCGCCGCAGGCGCAGGCTTTTTCCGATGCCGACCGGGCGGCGGTTTATCAGGCGATTTTCAGCCGGCGCGATGTGCGCGGCCAGTTTTTGCCGACGCCGATTCCGGATGATTTGCTCAGCCGCGTGTTGATGGCGGCGCACCATGCGCCGTCGGTCGGTTTCATGCAGCCGTGGAATTTTTTGCTGGTGAAGTCGGATGCGGTGAAGCAGCGCGTCCATGACGTGTTCAAGACGACGAACGACGAAGCGGCGCGCATGTTCCCGGACGAGAAGCGCGAGATTTATTCAAAGCTCAAGTTGCAGGGCATTCTCGAAGCGCCGATCAACCTGTGCATCACCTGCGACCGTTCGCGCAGCGGGCCGGTGGTGCTCGGCCGCACGCACATGCCGACGATGGACCTTTACAGCAGCGTGTGCGCCGTGCAGAACCTCTGGCTGGCGGCGCGGGCCGAGGGGCTGGGCGTCGGCTGGGTGAGCATTTTCCACGAGAAGGCACTGCAGGACGCGCTCGGCATTCCGCATCACATCGTGCCGATTGCCTATTTGTGCATCGGCTACGTCAGCCATTTCAACGACAAGCCGGAGCTGGAAAAGGCCGGTTGGCTGCCGCGTCTGCCGATTAACGATCTGGTTTATTTCGAGCAGTGGGGCGATTCTGATTTTGGCCAAAATTTCCCGTTGACCGTGGCATTGGCTGAATTGCAGGCGGACATTCAGGAAAAGGGCGTTTTTCCGAAATGAGCCTCGGTTTCGACGCCTACGCCATGCCGCTGGCCGCCCTGAGCGCCGTTTTGCTCGACCGCCTGCTCGGCGAGGTGGCGCACTTTCACCCGCTGGTCGGCTTCGGCAATCTGGCCTCGGCCATCGAAAAACGGCTCAACCGGCGCTCGATTGCCGGCGGCGGGCTGGCCTGGCTGCTCGCTGTCGGTCCGTGGGTGGCGCTGGCTTTCTGGTTGCGGCCGCTGGCGCCGTTTGCCGTCGATGTCATCCTGCTCTATTTCGCCATCGGCGCGCAAAGTCTGTGCGAGCATGCCGAGGCCATCGCCAAACCCTTGCAGGAAGGGCGGCTCGACGAGGCTCGGCAACGCGTCGGCTGGATTGTTTCGCGCGAAACATCGGGACTCGACGAATCCGGCGTCGCCAAGGCCGGTGTCGAATCGGTGCTGGAGAATGGCAACGATGCCATCTTCGGCACGCTGTTCTGGTTCGCCCTGCTCGGCGGGCCGGGCGCCGTGCTGTTCCGGCTGGCCAACACGCTCGACGCGATGTGGGGCTACCGGACCGAACGTTTCAACCTCTTCGGCCGCTTCGCCGCGCGCTTCGACGATGCCTTGAATTTCATCCCCGCCCGACTGACGGCGCTGACCTACGCCCTGCTCGGCCACACGCGCAACGCCCTGGCCTGCTGGCGAGCGCAGGCGCCGGGCTGGGACAGCCCGAATGCCGGGCCGGTCATGTCGGCCGGCGCCGGCAGCCTCGGCGTGTTGCTTGGCGGCGCGGCGATTTATCATGGCCAGGAAGAAATCCGCCCGCCGCTCGGCGCCGGCCCGGCCCCCGTGGCCGCCGACCTCAGCCGGGCGATCAGCCTGATCCGGCGCAGCCTGTGGCTGTGGCTGGCCGTCTTTTTCGTGATTGGATTGATCCATGCTTGAACACGGTGGCGGCCTGCGCAAGGCTGCGGCGCACTACAACATCCCGCTGGAAAACTGGCTGGATTTATCGACTGGCATCAACCCGCAAGGTTGGCCGGTGCCACCGCTCTCGGCCGACTCCTGGCAGCGCCTGCCCGAGGAAAACGATGGACTGGAAGCCGCTGCCGCGGCCTATTACGGCAACGCCAACCTGTTGGCCGTCGCCGGTTCGCAAGCCGCCATCCACTGGCTGCCGGCCCTGCTGCCGCGCGCCATGGTGGCCTGCATTTCGCCGATCTACACCGAGCACCCCCAAGCCTGGCAGCGCGCCGGGCACAAGGTGCGTTTCCTGCAGAATGCCATGCTGCCGCGCGCGCTGGCCGTCGCGACGCCCTACGTGCTGCTCTGCAACCCGAACAATCCGACGGCCGACCGCCATCCCCGCGATATCGCCATCGACGCCGCCCATCAGCTCAAGAAACGTGGCGGCTGGCTGATCATCGACGAAGCCTTCATGGACCCGACGCCGGAGGACAGCCTGACGCCGCTGGCCGGCACCGACGAGGCACCCAACCTGATCGTCCTGCGTTCGATCGGCAAATTCTTCGGACTGGCCGGGGCACGCGTCGGGTTCGTCTTCGCCGCGCCGGACATCCTGAACCGCATGAACGAGGCGATGGGGCCGTGGACGGTGAGCGGCCCGGCCCGCGAAGTGACCCGGTTGGCGCTGCAGGACACCGCCTGGCAAGCCGCCGCCCGGCTCCGCCTGATCGCTGCCGGGGAACGTCTGCACCAACTGCTGGCACCGCTCGGCGAGGTCAAATCGACGGCCCTGTTCGCCACGCTGACCAGTGCCCGTTCGGCTGAACTACACGAAGCCCTCGCCCGCCAGGGTATCCTGACCCGCCATTACGACCAGCAACCGCTGCTGCGCTTCGGTCTGCCCGGCGACGAAGCCGGCTGGCAGCGGCTGAGCGACGCCCTTTCTGCGTGGAGAAACATTTGAAATTTGGCCTTTTTTTCCGGTTGACCGTGGCAACGCTCATTTCAACCGCCGCCCACGCCGATCTTGTCGTCAAGGACGACACTGGCCAGGAAGTCCGCCTCAAGGCCCCGGCCAAACGCATCGTCACCCTCGCCCCGCACGCCGCCGAGAGCCTCTACGCGGCAGGTGCCGGCGACCGGCTGGTCGGCACCGTCGATTACAGCGACTACCCGCCGGAAGCGAAGAAAGTGCCGCGCGTCGGCGGCTATTCGCGCATCGACCTCGAAGCCGTCGCTGCGCTGAAACCAGACATCGTGCTGGCTTGGGAAAGCGGCAATAACATGACGCAGGTGAACAAGCTCAGGGCGCTCGGCCTGAGCGTCTATGTTTCGCAACCGAACACCATCGACAACATCGCCAACCAGCTCGAACGACTCGGTCAACTGGCCGGCACCGAAGCCGCCGCCAACGCCACGGCTGAGCGTTTCCGCAAACGCCTTGAAGGCTTGCGCGTCGCCAATGCCAGCAAGCCGAAAGTGCGCGTCTTCTACCAGATCTGGAAAACGCCACTGATGACCGTCGGCGGCCCGCAGATCATCAGTGACGCCATCAAGATCTGCGGTGGCGAAAACGTTTTCGGCCATCTCAAGCAAATGGCGCCCAACGTCACCGTCGAAGCTGTGCTCGAAGCCGACCCCGAAGCCATCGTCGCCACCGGCATGGGGGACGCCAAACCCGAATGGCTGCACGACTGGGACAAATGGACGCGGATGACCGCCGTCAAACGCGACAACCTGTTCCACATCAACCCGGACATCATGCAGCGCCACACACCGCGCATCCTCGACGGCACCGAAAAGCTCTGCGCCCACCTCGACGTCGCGCGCAGTCGGAGGCCAACCAAATGAGCCGCACGCCGCAACGCATCGTCTGCCTGACCACCGAAACCGTCGAAGTGCTCTACGCCCTCGGCGAGCAGGACCGCATCGTCGGCATTTCTGGCTACACCGTACGCCCACCCGAGGCGCGCAAGGAAAAGCCCAAGGTCTTCGCCTTCACGAGCGGCGACATCGAGAAAATATTGGCCGTTCAGCCCGACCTCGTGCTGACCTTCTCCGACCTGCAAAGCGAGATTTCGCGCGACCTGATCAAGGCCGGGGTGCCGGTTTACGCCTTCAACACGCGCAGCGTCGAGGACATTCTCGGCATGATCGAAACGGTCGGCCGGCTGGTCGGCGCCGAAGCCAAGGCACTGGAAATCGTTGCCGGACTCGAAGCCGAGATCGCCAAGGCCCGCGCCATCGCCGCCGAACGCTTTGCCAAAACCGGCAAGAAACCGCGCGTCTATTTCGAGGAATGGGACGAACCGCTGATCAGCGGCATCCGCTGGGCCTCCGAACTCATCGAAATCGCCGGCGGCGAAGACATTTTCGCAGAACAGGCCCGCTCGCCGCTGGCCAAAGACCGCCGGCCGACGCCGGAAGACGTCATCGCCGGCGCTCCGGACATCATCATCGGCTCCTGGTGCGGCAAGCACTTCCGCCCCGAACGCGTCGCCGCCCGACCAGGCTGGGACGCCATTCCTGCGGTCAACCGGAAAAACATGCATGAAATCAAATCGGCCATCATCCTGACCCCCGGCCCGGTGGCGATCAGCGAAGGCCTGCCACAATTACTCGCCATTTTTGATCTGTGAAAAGGTCTGCCCCGGCGCCTTCCCTATAATCGTCCTTCAACCTTGAGGATTCGTGCCATGAAGATCGCCGCCCCCCTGATCGCCCTGACCCTGTGCGCCATCGCTAACACCGGCCAGGCTGCCGATGAAGGCACTGCTGCCGTCGAAGCCATCGGCCGCCTCAACGGCATCGCCCTCGCCTGCCAGCAACCCGCCCTGGTCGCCCGCGCCCGCAACGCCGTCATCACCATCGCCCCGAAGACCCGCGGTTATGGCGAAGCTTTCGAAAACGCCACCAACGCCGCCTATCTGGAACAGGGCAAGGGCGCGACCTGTCCCGATGCGGCATCACTGGCCAGCAATATGGCCGCCGCCGAAACCCGTCTGCAAGCAAGTTTCGCCACCCCTAAATGATCCACCACGGCGCGCTGCTCCTCGCCTTGCTCTGCGCCGGCCAGGCTTTCGCCCAGGCCACCCACAGCCTTGAGCTGCTGAACGAGGCGAGCGCCGAAATCATCCCGCGCTACCTGCTGCAAGATCCGAATGGCCGCTCCGTCACCAACGAGGATTTCCGCGGCCGCTTCCAGCTCATCGCCTTCGGCTACACCTACTGCCCCGACATCTGCCCGACGACGCTCGTCGAGATGGCCGAAATCCTCAAGCAACTGGGTGAGGATGCCGGCCGTGTCCAGCCTATTTTCATTTCGGTCGACCCGGAACGTGACACCGGCAAAATCCTGAAAACCTACACCGAATTTTTCGACCCCCGTATTCTCGGCCTAACCGCCTCGCCGGCCCTCGTCCGCCGCGCCGCCGACAACTTCAAAATCCGCTACGCCAAAGTACATGAACCAGGCACCGCGCCGGACCGCTATGCGGTCGACCATTCCGCCGGCATGATCCTGCTCGGCCCGGATGGCGCGTTCATCAAGAAATTCGCCTTTGCCATGCCCGTGACGAATATCACGGAACAGATCAGAAATTTCATCAAAAGTCCCTGAATTGTGCAAAACCACAATTGCTTTGGCATAGTCGCTAAGGCAATATGCGGACAATGCTGCGGTCTGTCCTTTTTGCGCTCATCTCCCTGTTTTCGCTAGTCCTGCCGGCCTGGGGAGGCAGTATTGCGCTCGTTCTGAGCGATCGCGGAGGCGCCTACGCCGACTTCTCCTCGACGCTGGAAGAGGCGTTGGCTGGCACGACCTGGAGCATTTCGGCCAGACATCAAGCCGAAGCGATCCCGCCCTTGGCCGGACAGGCCGAACTGGTCGTTACTGTCGGCAGCGATGCCTTGCGCAAAACGCTGGGCCGCAGTGACAACCCGCCGATCATCGCCACCCTGCTGCCGCGGCAAAGTTACGAAAAAATACTCGCCGAATTCCGTCGTCCCGGTCGTATCACCGCCATCTACCTCGACCAGCCAGCAGCGCGTCAGGCCGCATTTATCAATCATCTGCTCCCCGGTCTCAAACGGACCGGGATGCTCGTCAGCAATGAAACGAGAAATGTCGCCGGGCAGTACCGCCAGGCTTTCAGCAGCGCCGGCCTGACGCTGGACAGCGAAGATGCCGACACCGAACATACGCTGCTGCCAGCGCTCAATTCACTGCTTGGCCGGGTCAATGTCCTGATCGCCGTTCCCGACAGCAAGATTTACCATCGTAACAACATCAAGCCCATCCTGATCACGGCCTTCCGCTACCAGCGGCCGGTCATTGGCTATTCCCCCGCCTTCGTCAACGCCGGCGCCCTCGCCGCGCTGCACAGCACGCCCGCCCAGATCGCCCGCCAGACGGCCGACACGATTGTCGCCCATGGCACCAACTTGCCACCGCCGGCCGCCCCCAGTCAGTTCGCCATCGCCATCAACGGCAATGTCGCTCAGTCATTGGGCCTCAACATTTCCGATGAGGCCGCTATCCGGCGTGCCATGGTCACCGACAGGGAGGCCCGATGAGCCACCTTACCCTACGCCACCGCCTGCTGTTGCTGACGCTGCTGCCCAGCGCGCTGATCGCCATCGTGCTCGTCGGCTATTTCACCTACAGCGGCATCCGCACACTCGAGGGCGAACTGCAGGCCAAGGGAATGGCCACCGTCCGCTATCTGGCGCCTGTCAGCGAGTACGGCATCATTGCCGGGCAGCTCGAAAGCTTGCATGGCCTCGCCCAGGCAACGGTCCAGGAATCGGGGGTCAAGGCAGCCGTCATCGTCAACCAGAAGGGCCGAACGATCGCCGTCAGCGGCCGCGTCTCGCTGGCTGCCGATGAACTGCGGCGCACCATGAGCGAGCCCACGCAGATCGGCGAAACCGAGCACTGGATCGCTTTCGGCGCCCCGGTCAAACGCTCGATCAGTGAATCCGATGTCCTGTTCGAGCCGAGCGTCGGCAGCAAGGCACTTCCCCCGGAAATCATCGGCCACGTTTTTGTCGAATTCGACAAGACCGAACTGGCCAACCGACAGCGTCAATTGCTCCAGCGCGGACTGATGATCGTACTGTCCGGCCTGCTCATTCTGGCCGCGCTCGCCATCGCCATGGCCGACAATCTTGCCCGGCCGGTCATGCGCCTGGTCCAAGCCATACACGGCATGTCGTCCGGCCGCCTCGACACGCGAGTTCCCGCCAACACAAGCGGTGAAATAGGCATCCTCGAAAACGGTTTCAACGAAATGGCCGCGCACATCGAAGAGGTGCATTTTTCGATGCAATCCCGCATCGAGGAAGCCACCGCCCAACTCGCCTTCCAGGCCAGACACGATGCGCTGACCGGCCTGCTCAACAGGCGTGAATTCGAACACCGGCTGGAGAAAGCGCTGGCCAGTGTCCAGGCCGGCGGCGAGGAGTTCGCAGTACTCTTTCTCGACCTCGACCGCTTCAAGCAGGTCAACGATAACTGTGGCTACCTGGCCGGTGACGAACTGCTCCGCCAGATGTCCATGCTCTTTCAGGGGCGGCTGCGCGAAGAAGATACGCTGGCCCGTCTCGGCGGCGATGAATTCAGCATCATGCTGGCCAATTGCAGCGGGCCGCGCGCCAACCAGGTGGCAGAAGACATCTGCGGACTGGCCGCCGCCTATCGTTTTATCTGGCAGGACAAGGTTTTTGCCATCGGCACCAGCATCGGCCTGACCACGGTCAACCGCAAGGTTCGCAACATCAACGAAGTGCTCGCGGCCGGCGATGCCGCCTGCCATCGCGCCAAGGAAAGTGGCCGTAACCGCGTTTGCGAGCAGGAAGCGCAACTCAGCCCGGACCGTCGTCAGGAAACCAGCAACTGGGCGAGTCGCATTGCCAACGCCCTGGCCGATGACCGGCTTCTTGTCGAAGCCATGCCGCTACGCGCCCTCCAGCATCCGTCGGGCAGCCATCTCGTCGAGCTTACTGCCCGACTCAACGAGCCGGGCCAGCCGCCAGTCACCCTGTCCGCCCTGAGCGACGCGGCCGAACGCTATGACCTCGCGCCGGCCATCGACCAGCGCCTGATCGAAACCGCCATCGCCGCCCTGGCACGTGCCAAGAATCAGCAGAAGCTGCTGCATTGCCTTGTCCCGCTTTCCCGCGCCTCAGTCGGCAACCGCGACACAGTCGACTTCATCACGCGCAACCTGAGCAGCCGCAATCTACCCGGCAATCGACTGTGCTTCGTTTTTTCCGAAGACACGCTAACACTCCTGACCAGCCAAGCCATGGAGTTTTCCCGCCAGATGCGCGCGCTCGGCTGCCAGATCGGGCTGGACGATTTCGGCGGCGGGTTGTCGTCATTCACCCACTTGCGCAGCATCACCCCAAGTTACGTCAAACTGAGCCGCAGCCTGACGCGCGAATTGGGTGGAAATCGCGCATCAACCGCGTTGTTGAGAGCAGTTCAGGAAATTACCGCGGATCAGGATATCCATACGATCGCCGATGGCGTTGACGATCTGGACACCCTCGAACAACTGCGCAGCCTGGGAATCGACTTTGCCGAAGGCAAGGCTGTCGCTCCCAGCGAACCCTTCGAGGTTTGGCTGGAGGGCGCAGTCATGCGCTCAGCCTAGAACGGCGTCAACGAATCAAAAATCAAGCCGCAGGCTGACCCATTGGCGGCGTTCGACGATGCGTCCATCCGGATTCGGATTTGTATCGTCGGGATTTGGCGCTTTGTACTCGTTGTGTGCGCCATTAAGGCTTTGTACGGTCAGGGCAATCTCTCCCGCCAAGCTGCCCGAGCGGAAGGGATAACCAAGGCGCACGTCAAACCGACGATAGCGTTGCGCAGTCGTGTTTGTACTCCACTTCATCGACTCCTGCCAATAACCGGCAGTTGAAAACTCCAGGCCAAGTGGCAATTTCTGGATCAACAGCGCCGAGGTTGATCGCGCCGGCATCGAGCGCTCGGTCAACTCCCGAATCTGGACTGCTTTGGTCGTCGTCAAAGTTGAATTGTTCAGGGCAAGCGCAGAAGACAGGTAGTCACTGGATATATTCGCCAAAGTCTGCGTGAAGACAAGACGAGTGGTGTCAAATGGCTGCCATTTGAACTGGTATTCAACCCCCTGAATTTCGACACTCTGAATCGGCACCGTCGACAATCCGATCAGTGGGTTCGTCGTATCCATATCAATCTTGTACAAGCGGTTCCGGATACGCTCGCTGAATACCCGAACGTCAAGACTGGCCCGCCAGTCTCGCCAGTCGCCAAGATACCCCGCCTCCAGCGTATCCAAGCCTTCGGTCGCCATCAAGTCCGGGCGAGCACTGAAAAAGGAAACGCCAAAGGCCCTTTGCTGGCCTCGGTAATCAACGGTGCTTCCGGTGTGATAAGCCCTTGAATAGCCAAGGCGTAGCGTATTCTCCGGAGTCAAATGAAAATTGCTGCTGACGCGCGGCGAAACATGCATCCCGGCAAGCGAATCATCCTCGAGCGCCAGACCGGCATTGCCGGTGAACCAATGAGTCGGCCGCCACTCCAGATTACCGAAGACGCGACCAATACTGCGGTTAACTTCCCCCATCCCGGGCAATGACCACTCCGAGCGCATTGCGTCTTCGCGCCATCCACCGCCCCAAACCATGCGGACGGCCTTGTCTATTTTCAAACTATGCTGCACCTCGATTTCATGCCGCACGCCTTCATCGCCTGACTGATTGATATGCAAATTCGAAAATGTAAATGCATCATCGGAACGGTCCACCACATAGGAATAACGAAACTGGAAATCCGAATCAGCGGAAAAAACACGTCGCCAAATGACCTGGGCATAGCTATCCGACTGACGCATCTGCCGCATGGGGTTTTCCGGATTCTGCTGCCATAAACCACCTACCAGTCTATTCCGGCCATTCTGGATTATTCCGTCAGCCCGTCCCATGGACAACTGAAGACTATCCCTCTCGCTCAACACCACGTCAGCCCGAAAATCAAAGAGCCTGGAAAAGTACGAATCGATCCAGTCATAGCGATCCGCCAGACCATCATCATTTAGCTGCTTGTAGGTAAAGCGAAAATCACCGACCTCACCAATTTTTCCGCCCACCCGAAATCCGTAGTCACGAACATTCTGATTGCCGTAGCTGGACGAAACCGAGAAGCCGCGCGTCAAGGCTGGATCGACAGTAACAATGTTGATCACCCCGAGAAAGGCGTTACTGCCGTAGGAAACGGCATTTGTACCGCGCACGACCTCGATGCGCTCGATATCTTCAAGCGCGACCGGCAATGTCGCCCAGTTAACACCGCCGCCAAACAATGGCGAATACATCGATCGCCCATCGATAAGAACCTGGACCCGCGATGAATAATCCCCGTCCCCCATGCCGTGGTAGGTTGCCCGCGCCGACTCGGTATTATTCGGATAGGTTTGGAACCCCGGGACCAGGCGGAAAATATCGTTGAGGTCTCGTGCCCCTGAGGCCTTGATCATGTCGCGGTCGACAACTGTTACCGCGGCGGGTGCGTCAGCCAGTCTCTGCGGCAGGCGACTGACCGAAGCGACAATCGGCAATTCGCTGAAATATGCATCCTCATCCGCCGCCCAGGCATTGCCGCCCATCGAGACGCCCGTCAGCACGATGGCCAACGAGACATACGGCAAATTGCCTGCTTTAGTGATCACAACCCCGGCGTCTCCATTTTTTCGAGGCCCCCCGGGACCGCCAGAGCCTGCTTCCAGGCCTCGGCAAAACATGGCGACTGGGCACCCAGCTTCACGCCGTGCCGATTGCATGCCACCAAGCACAAAGCCAGCCCAGCCTGATCAACCACGGTAACGCCTTCGAGATCTATTTCATCCACCCCAACTCTCGTCAGCGCATGCATGAAGTCATTGCGCAATGGGTTTCCGAGACCACCGGTGATCCGCATGATTTTCTTGCCCCCCAACTCGCGCATAGCCAGAATGGAGGCATTCCCGGACGCCAGCGCCGAATTAATGGCATCGTCGATAAGTATCTGGTTGATTGGTCCAGTCTGAAAGCGGACCCCAAACAAGTCACCGACGCGACTGACAACCGCAGCCGGAACATCAATCATTGGTGAGCCAAAAATTCGAAACTCGCAACCGATGTTATGCGAAATTTCGAGCGGCATGTCTGTCCGCACCATCAGGCCGGACAAGGAGAGGTTTTCGATCAACCCTTCGCCGATCGCCCCTCCAAAGCCAATCCTGACTTTAGGCAAGTTGCCGAAACGAATTCGTTGATGCCGCCGTTGATCCAGCATTGTGGCCAAAGCTTTCTAGAAATTTGTTTTCTGGGGATTTTAGCAAATCTTTACCACGCTACCACCTATTGCATAACCTGATCGTTACATTGACTTTTGGCGCCCCGCTCGGTATCGTCTGCAGATACTGGAAACATCCCAGTGGCGCCGATTTGAGCTCTGATTGCGGGCGCTAAATAAATTCAGCTAAAACGGGAACCACCCAGTTCGCCCGACGAGTTCACGTTTAAGGCCAACTGGGTTTTTGTTTTCAGGAACAGCATGCCAGGACAATCCGTCGGCGCCGTCGAATCACAGCGCGCTCACTTCGACCAGCCATTGCATTTGCGCAGCGGCGGAATTCTGCCCGCCTACGATCTGGTTTACGAGACGTACGGGACGCTCAACGCGGCAAAATCAAACGCCATCCTGGTCTGCCATGCGCTTTCCGGCCATCATCATGTTGCTGGTCATTACGCTGAGCAGCCGGAAAATGTCGGCTGGTGGGACAACATCGTTGGCCCGGGGCGGCCGCTCGATACTGACAGGTTCTTCATCGTCTGCTTGAACAACCTGGGCGGCTGTCATGGCTCAACCGGACCGTCGTCAATCAATCCGGCCACCGACAAACCGTGGGGCGCCGATTTTCCTATCGTTGCGGTCAACGATTGGGTGCATGCTCAAGCCAGACTTGCCGACATGCTCGGCGTTGATAGCTGGGCAGCAGTCATGGGTGGCAGCCTGGGCGGCATGCAGGCGTTGCGCTGGAGCATCACCTACCCGGACAGAGTGCGCAACGCCATCGTCATCGCCGCTGCGCCAAAACTGTCGGCGCAAAACATCGCCTTCAACGATGTCGCCCGCCAAGCCATCCTCACGGACCCGGATTTCCATGGCGGCAACTACTACGAATACAACACCCGTCCGGTGCGCGGCCTGCGCCTGGCCCGAATGCTCGGCCACATCACTTATCTGTCGGATGATCAGATGGGTGAAAAATTCGGTCGTGAACTGCGCAACAGTGCGTTTTCGTTCGGATTCGATGTCGAATTTGAAGTTGAATCCTACCTGCGCTACCAGGGCGACAAGTTCGCCGGCTACTTCGACGCCAATACCTACCTGCTGATGACCAAGGCGCTCGACTATTTCGATCCATCACGCGAGAACGACGGCAACCTGAATGCCACCATGGCGCGCAGCAAAGCCAACTTCCTGATTGCATCGTTCACTACAGACTGGCGCTTCACGCCGGCACGTTCGAAGGAAATCGTTGCAGCCTTGCTGGCCAACGGACGCAATGTTTCCTACGCCGAAATCGGTCTCAATTTCGGCCACGACTCCTTCCTGATGGAAGATGCTCATTATCACGGCGTGGTCGACGCCTACCTGCGGAACATCAAGCTATGACGCACACCTTGGGCCGCCCTGATTTCGAACTGATCGCCGGCTGGATCGAGCCTGGACATCGCGTGCTTGATCTCGGCTGCGGTGACGGCACATTGCTGAAAAATTTGATCGACCTGCGCGGTGTGCAGGGTGTCGGCGTCGAAATAGACGACGCCAATGTGCTTGCCGCCATCAAGAACGGCATTAACGTTATCCAGGGCAACCTGGAGCGTGGCCTTGACGAATTCGCCGACCAGGCTTTCGATCATGTCGTGCTATCGCGCACGCTGCAAACCGTCCGTCACACCGAGGGAATCCTGCGCGAAATGCTGCGTGTCGGGCGCGAGGCTGTGGTCTCCTTCCCCAACTTCGCCTACTGGAAGAACCTGCGTTCCGTACTCAATGGCCGTATGCCGGTTTCCGAAGATCTTCCCTACCAGTGGTACGACTCGCCCAATGTGCGTTTCTTCACCCTGCTCGATTTTGAAGCCTTGTGCGACAAGATGGGACTGATCATCCGCGAGCGCAGCGTTCTCGACGAAGAAGGCAATCCCGTCACCAGCGAGGTTAATTTCCTTGGCAGCCTGGCGGTCTATCGACTGACGCAAAACCGCTGATGCCAGCCTGGCTTGCTGCCTTGCTCAGCCGGAAGATGCTGATCTGCATCTTTACCGGCTTCAGTTCGGGCCTGCCGCTCTATCTGCTGCTCAACCTGCTACCCGCCTGGCTACGCAGCGAAGGTGTCGACCTCAAGACCATCGGCTTTTTTGCCCTGATCCAGTTTCCCTACACCTGGAAGTTCCTCTGGTCGCCGCTCCTCGACCGCTTCAGCGTCCCGGGATTCGGCCGCCGCCGGGGCTGGATGCTACTGACCCAGATCGGCCTGCTATTTGTCATTGGTTCGCTCGGCGGACTGGATCCGAAAGAGAGCATCTGGCCCATCCTGTGGCTCGCTGCGCTGCTGGCTTTTCTGTCGGGCACTCAAGATATTGCGGTTGACGCATTCAGACGTGAAATTCTGGACGACAGCGAACTGGGCCTAGGTAATGCCGTCCACGTCAACGCCTACCGCATTGCCGGTCTGATTCCAGGTTCGTTATCGCTGATCCTGGCGGATCGCCTCCCGTGGAACGAAGTTTTTTGGATCACCGGCGCCTTCATGATCCCCGGCATGGTGATGGCTTGGCTGGTTAGCGAACCGCTCGTCAAGGGAGCCCCAAAAACCCTGCATCAGGCAGTCACTGAACCGTTTCACGAATTCATCGGCCGGCAAGGGTGGCGGGGTGCCGTAATGGTCCTCGGCTTCATCTTCCTCTACAAACTGGGGGATAGTCTGTGCACGGCACTAGCCACCCCGTTTTATCTCGACATGGGATTTACCAAGACCGATATCGGACTCATCGCCAAACATGCCGGCCTCTGGCCAGCGGTGATCGGTGCCCTTCTCGGCGGCTTGTGGATGATACGACTGGGCATCAACCGGGCGTTATGGCTGTTCGGAGTTGTGCAGCTAGTGTCCATTTTCGGCTTTGCCTGGCTGGCATCGCAAGGGCACTATGCCAGCATCGGAGCAGAAGAGCGCATCGCGCTGGCCTTCGTCATCAGCCTCGAAGCGCTGGGGGTCGGCTTGGGGACCGCAGCCTTCGTCGCCTACATCGCACGCTCGACCCACCCAGCCTATACGGCCACCCAGATGGCTCTATTCACGAGCCTGGCCGCCGTGCCGCGTACCTTTATCAATGCTTCGGCTGGATGGCTGGTCGAAACTCTGGGCTGGAGCAGCTTTTACTGGCTGTGTGTGGCGCTGGCTGTGCCGGGAATGGTGCTATTGCTGAAAGTTGCACCATGGCACGAAAGCACAGCAAATACTAGTCGCCCCGCCTGACTCGGCGCCTGTCCAGCCACCAGGCATAAATGGGCAGAAACAGTATGGAGCCCGGCAGGACCAAGGCTATCAGATAGGGCGACAAACGAACCATGCGGCGCAAATGCCGGACGAGTTCCAATTTTTCATCTGGCGTCCAGTGACCACCGTTACGGACCTTCATCAACAGCGGCATGATTCCACGGGTCGCCATCAGCTCGGCCAGAACCCGGCGCGCCTGCCGCCGTTGCGAGGAAACCATCTGCCGCCACCAGCTCGGCAGTACGGCCTGTTCAGCCCCTGACTCACCCACGGTCAACGTGCACCAACCAGCGAACTACGGATGGCCTGCCAGCCTCGCCAAAGGAAAAGCCCGCGCCGAGCCCAACGCCAAGCCCGCCGCGGGCGAGCCACAACGGCGACAAACACGGCGACGCCGACTGCTGCCGGATGATGCTTGAGCCAGTCAACACCCTTGAGGACGGTATCGCCCCGCGCCAGCGCTGCTTCAAGCGGAACCGAATGGCGCGCCAAAGTGCGGCGCTGTTCGTCAATACGCGCCTTAAGGGCGCCATGCCGGGTGGCTAGTTCCAGTAATTTATGGTTCATTCCGACTTGTTGCGATGGCGACGCAATAGCGCCATGTCAGCTTCAAGTTCCGACAAACTCGCCCGGAACATCTTGCTCGGTTGCGCCGTCTGCCGTTTCAGTGAAGCAATCAGGAACAGGGCACCACCGATGAACAGCGCGGCAAAGATGCCGAAAACAATAACCCGGTGCTCCCAGAAAGCCAGTGCCAGGCAAAATATGGCCAAGACAACACCCACGGCAAGCATGAACGCCGCGCCGATGGCCTTCGACCAGAGCGACATGAGGCGAAGTTTCTCTTCCTCAAGCTCGGTAACCAGGAGTTCGGCACGCGTCTTACCGATCGCAATCAGTGTCGCGACGCTGTTTTTCAGCGCGGCGAAGAGGCCTTCGCGACCCGCTTCACCGCCTGCCTGTTCTGCCATTCGCTTAGCGACGGCCGATCAGTACGCCAAGAGCGAGGCCCAGTGCGGCGGCAACGCCAACAGCTTTCCACGGCTCTTCGTGCACAAAATCATCCGTGGCACGAGCTGCAGCCTTGGTCTTGTCGACCAACGCGGCTTCCAGATCGAGAACGCGCTCCTTGGTGTCACGCAGACGAACGCTCAGGCGCTCGCGAAGTTCACTGACTTTTTCGCCCGCGGCACCGGCGGTGGCGCGCAGCAATTCTTCGGTGTCGGAGATCACTACCTTCAGATCGGTAACCAACTTTTCCTTGTTGGCAGCAGTCATTTCTTCGGACATTTTCAACCTCGTTGGTGAGTTAAGCAGAAGTACAGATTATCCCTACTGTGCAGCGAAATCAATGCACATTGGATGCTTATTTGAAGTCGTAATCGATGATCAGCGGGGCATGATCGGAAAATCGCTCGGCCTTGTAGACCTCTGCCTTTTGAGCAGATGCGGCGATACCCGGTGTGGCTATCTGGTAATCGATCCGCCACCCGACATTCTTGGCCCAGGCCTGGCCGCGATTGCTCCACCACGTGTAGCAATCGCCGGCCTCGGGATAGAGATAGCGATAGACATCGACCCAACCCTGTTCATCGAAGACACGACTCAGCCAGGCACGTTCTTCAGGCAGAAAGCCCGAGTTCTTCTGGTTCGATTTCCAGTTTTTGAGGTCGATGGCCTGGTGTGCGATGTTCCAGTCACCACACAGGACGATTTCCCGACCTTCGGCGCGCAGGGCGAGCATTTGCGGGAAAAAGGCGTCGAGAAAGCGAAACTTGGCTTCCTGCCGCTCCGGAGACGATGAACCTGATGGCAGGTAGAGTGAAATCACCGACAGGTTGCCGAAATCAGCTCGAATGTATCGCCCTTCGGCATCGAACTCGCCACCATCGAAGCCCTCGACCACACGGTCCGGCTTTTCCTTGCTCCAGATGCCGACGCCGCTGTAGCCTTTCTTTTCGGCACAGTGATAGAACGCATGCATGCCATCCGGCGCCATCATTTCCGGCGTCAAATCCGGCAATTGAGCTTTCAGTTCCTGCAGACAAAAAATGTCGGCGTTCTGCGATGCCGCCCACGGCAGGACATTTTTGTTCCAGGCAGAGCGGATACCATTGAGATTCAGGGAGATGATGCGTAACATTGTGCAATGGTCGGCCCGGTTTTCCCGGTCGAATAGAATGGAAAAATATGGATTTTCGTCAGGATTTCATTGAATTTGCGCTGAGCTGCCAAGTACTGCGCTTTGGCGAATTCAAAACCAAGGCGGGAAGGCTCTCGCCCTACTTCTTCAATGCCGGTTTGTTCAACGACGGCAACTCACTCGGCCGTCTCGCCGAATTCTACGCGAAAGCGGCTGAAGCCGGAGGTGTCCAGTTCGACATGCTGTTTGGCCCGGCCTACAAAGGCATTCCGCTGGTCGCCACGATTACCATGGCACTAGCCCAGCGCGGCCGCAATTTCCCCTTTGCCTACAACCGCAAGGAAGCCAAGGATCATGGCGAAGGCGGCAGCATCGTCGGGGCGCCGCTCAGTGGCCGCGTACTGATTGTCGATGACGTGATTTCGGCCGGCACCTCGGTCCGTGAGTCGGTCGAACTGATCCGCGCGGCCGGCGCCACCCCGGCCGGTGTGCTGATTGCGCTGGACCGCCAGGAACGCGGCCAGGGCGAACTGTCTGCCGTACAGGAAGTTCAGCGCGACTACGGCATCCCGGTCATCGCCGTGGCGGGGCTCAGCGACCTGATGTCCTTCCTCGCCCACCATCCGGAATTTGCTGCCCACCGCGATGCCGTCAGTCGCTATCGGGAGCAGTACGGCATAAATGCGTAAACTGCTCCTCACCCCTCTGTTGTTCATTTCGCTTGGCACAGCCCAAGCGGCGGGGGAGTTTTACTGCTGCCATGATCCGAGCACCGGTCGCCGGGTCTGCGGCGACATGTTGCCGGAGCAGTGCCGCGGACGCGCCTATCGCGTTCTGGACAGCGGCGGCAACATTGTCAAGGAAGTTGGCGCGGCACTGACGCCAGAGCAAAAGGCCGAGCAGGCTCTTGAAAACAAGCGGCGCAAGCAGCTTGAAGATGCCAGCCGCGAACAACGCCGGCGCGACCAGGCCCTGCTCGACACCTATGCGATGCCCGAAGACATCGACCTGGCCCAGCGCAAGGCCGAGGCCGATGTAAATCTGGCCATTCTGGCAACGATTACACGCATCGACCAGGCGCGCACCAAGCGCAAAAAATTCGAGAATGAGGCCGAGTTCTACAAAAAGAAGGCTTTGCCGCCTGATCTTGAACGGGATTTACGCGCCCTCGACCACGAGATAAAGCTCCAGCAGGAGTTGCTCGACATCAAGAAGCGGGATTTCGAGGCCATCAAATCCAAGTACGACGCCGACCGCAAGCGCTATTTCGAACTGACGCGGCGGCCGTTACCCGCCGCCCCCGGACCTAGCCGCTAATTAACCCGCCAGTTTCTGCTTGAGCAGGTCATTGACCTGCTGCGGATTGGCCTTGCCCTTGGCCGCCTTCATGACCTGACCGACCAGGGCGTTGAAGGCTTTTTCCTTGCCGGCCTTGAACTCGGCGACATTGGCCGGATTGGCCGCCAGCACTTCGTCGACCAGCGACTCGATGGCACCGCTGTCGGTAATCTGCTTGAGCCCCTGCTTGTCGATAATCTCGTCAGCCGTCGATCCTTCACCATTCCACAAAGCCTCGAAAACCTTTTTGGCGATGTTGTTGGAGATGGTGTTGTCGGCGATGCGCAGGATCAAGCCGGCCAGTTGGGCGGCCGACACGGGCGATTCGACGATTTCCTTGCCATCCTTGTTGAGACGCGCGGCGAGATCGACCATGACCCAGTTGGCGCAGGGCTTGGCGTTCTGCTTTCCGGCGATTCCCACGGTCAACTGGAAAAAAGCGGCAATTTCGGAATTGGCGGTGAGTGTCGTTGCATCGTAGTTCGAAAGCCCGAATTCGCTGACGAAACGCTCGCGCATCTGTACTGGCAATTCCGGCAGATCACTCTGGACGCGGGCAATCCATTCGCTCGAAATGACCAGCGGCAGCAGGTCTGGATCGGGGAAATAACGGTAGTCGTGCGCGTCTTCCTTGCTGCGCATCATGCGTGTTTCACCGGTATCCGGGTCGAACAGCACGGTGGCCTGCTGAATCCTGCGGCCTTCTTCGATTTCGTTGATCTGCCACTGGACTTCGAAGTCGATGGCTTCCTTGAGGAAACGGAAGGAGTTGAGGTTCTTGATTTCGCGCCGGGTACCAAATTCGGCCTGACCTTTCGGGCGCACCGAAACGTTGGCGTCGCAGCGGAAGGAACCTTCCTGCATGTTGCCGTCGCAGATGCCGATCCACTGCACCAGCGCATGCAGCGATTTGGCGTAGGCGACGGCCTCGTCGGACGAACGCATGTCGGGCTCGGAAACGATTTCAAGCAGCGGCGTGCCGGCCCGGTTGAGGTCGATGCCCGACTTGCCTTGGAAGTCTTCGTGCAGCGACTTGCCGGCATCTTCTTCGAGATGCGCACGGGTCAGGCGAACAACCTTCTCGTAAGCCTTGTCACCCTGACCGACCTGCAGCGTGATGTTGCCGCCAACGACAACGGGCAGATCCATCTGGCTGATCTGGTAGCCCTTGGGCAAATCCGGGTAAAAGTAGTTCTTGCGGGCAAAAACCGATTTTTGCGCGACTTCGGCACCAATGGCCAGACCGAAGCGAATGGCGCATTCGACCGCCTTCTTGTTGAGCACCGGCAAAACACCCGGCAAAGCGAGGTCGACCGCGCATGCCTGAGTGTTTGGTTCAGCACCGAAGGCTGTCGAGGCGCCTGAGAAAATCTTCGAGACCGTCGCCAGTTGCGCGTGCGTTTCGATACCGATAACCACTTCCCACTGTTTCATAGCTTCATCCGTTTCAGAAACACTGCCCGCTCTTCGCCTCGACCATGATCGGCCAGAGATAGTCGAAGGCCTGCCCATCGCAGGACTTGGGGCAACTGTTGAATGCAATCGTTACTTTCGGCCCCTGCTCCCACATGCGAACCAGGCAATCCGACTGTTTCTTGTGGCGCAGCAGGGCTTGCGGCATTTTTTCGACCTGCTCGAAGTCGTTGAGGTTGAAGCGACATGTTCCGTGCCCCTTCATACTGACCTGGGCGACGAAGGTCTTGACCTGTGCCTCCTTGACCAGCAGGTCGAGCCGCGTCTGGGTCCCGATGGCATCTCGGTGCGTACAGCGCGAGCGGACATTGAGCGGCCGCGTCGGCTGCGGCTTGAGGTTGCGATTGGCCAGATACTTGAGCGTCGAGTTCTTGAACTTCGGTTCTTTGCTTTCAGTCGCCGACTTGTCGACCACAGGCTCTTCGGCGGCAACGATTTCCGGCTGCTTCTCGACCTCGGCACAACCGGCCGCTGCCAGAACGACAACAAGCAGCAGACGCCGCCACATGCCTATTCGATGGCCGCCCGGCGCTGATGCCAGTCGGTTGCCTGCTGATAACGGTGGGCCACGTTGAGCAATTGCCCTTCGGCAAAATAGTTGCCGATCAACTGCAGACCAACCGGCAAGCCGCCGACAAAGCCACAGGGAATCGACATGCCGGGCAGACCGGCCAGATTCACGGCAATCGTGTAGATGTCCGAGAGGTACATCTGGACCGGATCGGCCGCCTTCTCACCGAGCTTGAAAGCAGTCGACGGCGAGGTCGGGCCCATGATCACGTCACAGGACTTGAAGGCTTCGACGAAATCGTTGGCGATCAGGCGACGGATCCGCTGCGCCTGCAGGTAATAAGCATCGTAATAGCCGTGCGACAACACATAGGCGCCGATCATGATGCGACGTTTGACCTCCGCGCCGAAGCCTTGGGCACGAGTCTTTTCGTACATCTGCTCGAGATTGTCGTATTCGGGGGCGCGATAGCCGTAACGCGCGCCATCGAAGCGCGACAGGTTGGAACTCGCCTCGGCCGGCGCGATGACGTAATAAGCCGGCACCGACAAATGCGAGTTCGGCAGCGAGACTTCAACTGTCGTCGCGCCGAGTTTTTCGTATTCGGCAATCGCAGCACGGACGGCAGCCATCACCTCGGCATCACAGCCTTCGCCGAAAAACTCCTTGGGCAAACCAATGCGCAGGCCACTCAGCGGCTTTTCCAGATCGCGGGTGTAATCCTCAACCGGACGGTCCAGCGAGGTTGAATCACGCTCGTCGAAGCCGACCATGGTGTTGAGCAGCAACGCGCAATCTTCAGCGCTAGCCGCCATCGGCCCGCCTTGGTCGAGCGAAGAGGCGAAAGCGATCATGCCGTAGCGGGAAACGACACCGTAGGTTGGCTTGAGGCCAGTCAAATTGCACAGCGCGGCCGGCTGGCGGATCGAGCCGCCGGTATCGGTGCCGGTTGCGGCGGGCGCCAGACGGGCGGCAACCGCAGCAGCCGAACCGCCTGACGAGCCGCCGGGCACGCGGCTGGTATCCCACGGATTACGCACCGGGCCAAAGAACGAGGTTTCGTTCGACGAACCCATGGCGAATTCATCCATGTTGGTCTTGCCGAGTGAAACCAGACCGGCTTCGGCGTGCATCTTGTGAATGACCGTCGCGTCGTAGGGCGAGACGAAATTGGCCAGCATCTTCGAGCCGCAGGTCGTCGTCCAGCCTTCGGCGCAGAAGATATCCTTCTGGGCGATCGGGATACCGGTCAGCGGGCCGGCGGTGCCAGCAGCGATGCGGGCATCGGCGGCGATTGCCATTTTCAGGCTTTTTTCCCGGTCGACCGTGACAAAGGCGTTGAGCGTCGGGTTCAGGCGTTCGATGCGGTCAAGGAAGAGCGACGACAGTTCGACACTGGAAATCTGTTTGGCAGCCAGCGCCTGCGACAGGTGCCTCAGGCTCTTGTTGATCATTCGATCACCTTCGGCACGAGATAAAGTCCGGCTTCGACATCAGGAGCAATAGCCTGATAGGCAGCACGACGGTCGCCTTCGGTGACCGCATCCTCGCGCAAGCGCTGGCTGACATCCTGAGCATGGGCCATCGGTTCGACGCCACGGGTATCGACCGCCTGCATCTCCTCGATCAACTGGAAGATGCCATTGAGGTGACCCTGGGTGGTCAGCGCTTCGCCATCGCTGATCTCGATTCGGGCGAGATGGGCGATGCGTTTAACCTGTTCTAATGTGAGCGACATGGGGTCCAAAGACTTTATTGCAGCGCACAAAGTCTTAAAATGGAAAGCGTTATAAGGTATCATAAAAGTTTTCTCTACCGCACCCCCCAAGCGGAGCATACATGTTCGGTTTCCTCAGCAAATACTTCTCGAATGACCTCGCCATCGACCTTGGTACCGCCAATACGCTGATTTATGTGCGTGCCCGCGGCATCGTCCTGGACGAGCCGTCAGTCGTCGCCATCCGCCTCGAAGGCGGCCCCAACGCAAAAAAAACTATCCAGGCTGTCGGCCGTGAAGCCAAAGACATGCTTGGCAAGGCACCGGGCACCATTACCGTCATCCGCCCGATGAAGGACGGCGTCATCGCCGACTTCACCGTCACCGAGCAGATGCTCAAGCAATTCATCAAGAAGGTGCATGACTCCAAGCTGTTCAGCCCGAGCCCGCGCATCATCATCTGCGTCCCTTCGGGCTCGACCCAGGTCGAGCGTCGCGCCATTCGTGAATCCGCTCTCGGCGCAGGCGCCAGCCAGGTTTACCTGATCGAGGAACCGATGGCGGCGGCGATCGGTGCCGGCCTGCCGGTTTCCGAAGCGACCGGCTCGATGGTCGTCGACATCGGCGGCGGCACCACCGAAGTTGGCGTCATCTCGCTCGGCGGCATGGTTTACGCTGGCTCCGTGCGCGTCGGCGGCGACAAGCTCGACGAAGCGATCATCAATTACATCAGCCGCAACTACGGCATGATGATCGGCGAGAACACGGCCGAAAACATCAAGAAGAACATCGGCTCCGCCTTCCCGGGCGCCGAGGTCAAGGAAATGGAAGTTTCCGGCATCAACAAGGCCGAAGGCATCCCGCGCAAGTTCACGATTTCTTCCAACGAAATCCTCGAAGCGCTGACCGACCCGCTCAACCAGATCGTTTCCGCCGTCAAGTCGGCGCTGGAAAAGACCCCGCCCGAACTCGGTGCCGACATTGCCGAAAAGGGCATGGTCCTGACTGGCGGTGGCGCCTTGTTGCGCGATCTCGACCGTCTGCTCATGGAAGAAACCGGCCTGCCGGTGATCGTCGCCGACGAGCCGCTGACCTGCGTGGCCCGTGGTTGCGGCATGGCGCTGGAAAAAATGGACAAACTGGGCAGCATTTTTGCCTCGGACTGACCGTTGACCGCAGCACGACAGGGCTGAGCGATGGCCGGCATCGACCACGCGCCTCCACCGTTCTTCAAGCAAGGGCCAGCGCCGCTGGCCCTTCTGACTTTCTACATCGCCGTTTCGCTGGCGATCTTTGTGGTCGACCTGCGCTTCCAGAGCCTTGAGCTGCTGCGCCAGAGCATTGCGCTGATCGTTGACCCGGTCCAGCGCGTCGCCCAGACCCCGGGCAGCCTGGTCGACTATGCCGCCAGTTATCTGCAGGGCATGCGCGGCCTGCAGCAGGAAAACAATGAGCTCAAGCACGCCCAGCTCAGCACCGCCCCCAACCTGCAGCGTCTGGCCCAGCTCGAAGCTGAAAATGAACGACTGCGCAAGCTGCTGTCGGTCAAGGAGCGCGAGAAGGCCAACGGCCAGGTAACGCAGATTCTCTACACGGCGCGCGACCCGTTCTCCCGCAAGATCATCGTCGACAAGGGCCAGCAGGCCGGCATCGTCGCCGGACAGCCAGCCATCGACGAAACCGGCGTCGTCGGCCAGGTCACCCGCGTATTCCCGTTCTCGGCCGAAATCACACTGATTACCGACAAGGATCAGGTCGTCCCGGTCCAGGTCGTGCGCAGCGGCCAGCGTTCGGTCGTTTTCGGTCTCGGCAACGGCCAGCTCGAACTGCGCTACATGCCGGCCAACGCCGACATCCAGATCGGCGACATACTGGTCACCTCGGGCCTCGACGGTGTTTACCTGCCGGGCTTCCCGGTCGCCAAGATCGTCAATATTGAACGCGACAGCGCCTATTCATTCGCCCGCATTTTCTGCGTGCCGATCGCCGGTGTCGAAAATTTTGGCGAGGTGATGGTCCTCGACCCCCGCCAGCCCTTGCCACCAGCCCCGCCCGAATCGACTGGCCGCCCCGGTAGCAGCGACAAACCCAGCCTGGGTGGCAAGAAAAAGAAAACCATGGGCAAAGGAAACTGATGCAACCGACTTTTTCCTCTTCGCGCATCCTGCAACCGGTTCAGCCCTGGTTCATCTTTTTCAGCCTGATCGGCGCCGTCATCCTTAATTTTCTGCCGACGGCCCACTGGCCGGGCGTTCCCGACTGGGTAGCGCTGGTCCTGTGCTTCTGGTGCATTCGTGAGTTCCGCCGCGTCGGCATGGGCTGGGCCTTTGTCCTCGGCCTGCTCATGGATGTGGCCGATGGTGCCGTTCTCGGCCAGCACTGTTTCGCCTACGTACTGCTCGCCTACACCGCAGCAGCCCTGTCCCGGCGCATCCTGTGGTTCCCGCTGATTCAGCAGGCCTTGCAGGTGCTTCCTCTGCTTCTGGCGACACAAATTTTCCAGGCCCTGATGCGCCTGGCGGTCGGCGCTGATTTCCCCGGCTGGGGATATTTCATCGGCCCCGTTGTGGCGACCGTACTCTGGATTCCGGCGACTTTCATCCTGCTCCTGCCCCAATACCGGCCGGTCGAGCAGGACCCCAATCGCCCGATTTAAGACCGAGGCAGGCAGTACGTGTCCCATTTCACCAATCCGGAAGCCGATGTTGATCGTTTTCGCTTCCGCCTCGGCTTTGCCGCGATATTCGTGCTGCTCGCCTTTGGCGTGCTGCTTGGCCGCTTTGTCTGGCTGCAGGTCATCCAGCATGATTTTTACCAGACCCGCGCCGAAGACAATCGCATCGCGCTGATCCCCATCGTCCCCAACCGGGGCGTCATCACCGATCGCAACGGGGTCGTGCTGGCCCACAATTATTCAGCCTTCACGCTTGAAATAACGCCCTCCCAGACCGGGCAACTGGAAGCCACCATCGATGCGCTGGCCGAAGTTATCGATATCCAACCCAAGGATCGCAAGCGCTTCAAACGCCTGCTCGACGAGGCAAAGAATTTCGAATCGATCCCGATTCGCACCCGCCTGAGCGATGCCGAGGTCGCCAAGTTTGCTGCGCACCGTTATCGTTTCCCCGGTGTCGAGGTCAAGGCCCGCTTGTTCCGCCAGTATCCTCTCGGTGCTATCGCCTCGCACGCCATTGGCTACATTGGCCGGATCACCGAACGCGACCTGAAATGGATCGAGGAATCGGAGCGCCAGGCCAACTACAAGGGGACCGATCACGTTGGCAAGACCGGCCTCGAACAGCATTACGAATTCGAACTGCACGGTGAGACAGGCTATGAAGAAGTCGAGATCGATGCCGGTGGCCGCGCCCTGCGCAGCCTCAAGCGAATTCCGCCGGTGTCCGGCAACAATCTGGCGCTGACCCTGGACGCCAAGCTACAGCAGATTACCGAGCAAGCTTTCGGCGATCGCAAGGGTTCGCTCGTCGCCATCGATCCGCAGACCGGCGGCATCCTGGCCCTCGTCTCGACGCCAACCTACGATCCCAACCTGTTCGTCGACGGCATCACCCCCGACAACTGGAAGGAACTCAACGAGCATCCGGACAAGCCGATGGTCAACCGGGCGATCAATGGCGCCTATCCGCCAGGTTCGACCTTCAAGCCCTTCATGGCGCTGGCTGCGCTGGAAATGGGCAAGCGCACGGCCAACCAGGCGATAAGCGATCCCGGCTATTTCAATTTCGGCAACCACCAGTTCCGCGACGACAAGAAGGGTGGCCACGGCAGCGTGGACATGTACAAATCCATCGTTCATTCCTGCGACACCTATTACTACATGCTGGCCAACGACATGGGGATCGACAATATCTCCAAGTTCATGGGCTCGCTGGGCCTCGGCCAGCGTACGGGGGTCGATCTCGGCAAGGATGATTCTGGCGAATCGAAGGGGGTTCTGCCGTCGCAGGAGTGGAAGAAACAGCGTTTCAAGAAGCCCGAGCAGCAAAAATGGTATGCCGGCGAGACGATCTCGATTGGCATCGGCCAGGGTTACAACGCCTACACGCCGATTCAGCTGGCCCAGGCCACGGCCACCGTCGCCAACAATGGCGTGATGTTCCGGCCGCACCTCGTGCGCTACCTGGTCGACACCAAGACCGGCGAAAAACGTCCGGTTGAGCCAAAGCCCATCCGCGACCTGCAGTTGAAGCAAAGTAATGTCGATGTGATCCGTCGGGCCATGGTTGGCGTCAACAAGGAAGGTACCGGTGCCCGTGCTTTTGCCGGCGCCCCCTACGAAGCTGCCGGCAAGACCGGGACGGCGCAGGTTTTCTCGCTCAAGGGCGCGCAGTACAAAGAGCACAGCACCAAGAAGGAGTTGCGTGACCACGCCCTGTTCATCGCCTACGCCCCGGCCGACAACCCCAAGATCGCCCTCGCCGTGCTTGTTGAGAATGGTGGCTTCGGTGCCCAATCGGCAGCCCCGATCGCCCGCATGGTCATCGATTACTACCTGCTCGGCAAGCTGCCGGGTGGTGCTGCACCGGAAGACCCGGCCGCCATCGAGGAGGATCATGAAGAATGATTGACATCGTTGGCACCCTTCGTCGCGCCTGGCAGCAATTGATCGCCCACATCGATTTCCCGCTCTTTTTCATCACGCTGGCGATCATGGGCGTTGGCCTGGCCACGGTCAATTCAGCGACCTGGGACAGCAACCACCGCATGCTCTCCCAGGCTGGAAACATGGGCATCGCCATGCTCGTCATGTGGTTCGTCTCGCGCCTGCCGCCGCAGAAGCTCATGAATTTCGCCATCCCGCTCTATATTTTTGGCATCATCCTGCTCATTGCCGTCTTCCTGTTCGGGATCAAGGTCAATGGCGCCAAACGCTGGCTGTCGCTCGGTTTCACGCGTATCCAGCCTTCGGAAATCATGAAGATCGCCATGCCGCTCATGCTCGCCTGGTATTTCCAGAAATATGAGGCGACCCTCCGACTCAAGCATTACTTCATTGCCGCGCTGCTGCTTTTCATCCCGTTTGCCCTGATCGCCAAGCAACCTGACCTCGGCACCGCGCTGCTCGTCGGCTCAGCCGGTTTCTACGTCATTTTCTTCGCCGGTCTGCCGTGGAAGGTCATTGCCGGCTTGCTCGTCGCCGCTGGCTCCGCCGCACCGATTCTCTGGGGCATGATGCACGACTACCAGCAAAAGCGCATCTTGACCCTCATCGACCCGACCACCGATCCGCTTGGCTCGGGCTACCACATCATCCAGTCAACCATCGCCATCGGCTCCGGCGGCACCTTTGGCAAGGGCTACCTGAACGGCACGCAGACCCACCTCGAATTCATCCCGGAAAAGCACACTGACTTCATCTTCGCCGTCTATTCCGAGGAGTGGGGCCTGCTCGGCAATGCCCTCCTGCTTTTCCTGTATACGCTGCTCATCGGGCGCGGCCTGATGATCGCTTCCGGCGCCCCGACGCTGTTCTCGCGCCTGCTTGCCGGCGCCATCACGCTCGGCTTCTTCACCTACGCCTTCATCAACATGGGGATGGTCAGCGGCATCCTGCCCGTCGTCGGCGTACCGCTGCCTTTCATGAGCTATGGCGGCACGGCGATGGTCATCCTGTTCCTCGGTATCGGCATGTTGATGTCAATCCACACCCACCGCATGCTGGTCAAGAAATGACCCGGCTACTGGCCCCGCTGACGCTCGCCTTGCTGCTCGCCGCCTGTGGCAGCACGCCGCCCGCCCCGCTGCAGACTTCCACGGTCGACCGGGAAAAACAGCCAAATTTGAAATCGCCGACGCCGACCCGAAAGCCGACCGCCGTCCTCAAGCGCGGTGGCGGTTTCTACAAGGATGACGGCCCGGCCGATGACATCCCGGATGGCCTGGAAGACATTCCCGACGCCGAACCGAAGTGGGAACCGCTGCACAAGCCGGCAACCAAACCCTACGTCGTGCTCGGCAAGGAATACGTCCCGAACACCGCCCTCAAGCCGTACAAGGCCCGCGGCATCGCCAGCTGGTATGGCAAGAAGTTCCACGGCCAGAAGACCTCGATCGGCGAGCCCTACGACATGTTCGCCATGACCGCCGCCCACCCGACGCTGGCCCTGCCCTCGTATGTCCGCGTCACCGGCCTGCAGAGCGGCAAGTCGGTGATCGTCCGCGTTACCGACCGCGGCCCCTTCCACGCCGACCGCGTCATCGACCTGTCCTACACCGCCGCCTACAAGCTCGGCCTGATCAACGGCGGCAGCGGCCAGGTCGAGGTCGAGGCGATCATTCCCGGCGAGCTGGCCGGCACCGCCTACGCTCAGGTGACCCCGCCGCCGCGGGTTGCCAGCAACGCCGAAAAGGACGAGATCGAGCAACTGGCCAAGCGCATGGCGCTCGAGGAGCAACCCGTGCAAACGCTGCCCGTGGCGGGCACAACCAGCGACGCCAGTGCCGCCAAAGGCATCTACCTGCAACTCGGCGCTTTCTCCAGCGCCGACAACGCAGAAAACCTCAAGAACCACCTGTTGCGCGAACTCGACTGGCTGACCGAAAGCATGCGGGTCAATCCGGGTGGCGGCATTCATCGCCTGCACCTCGGCCCCTACGCCAGCCGGAGCGATGCCGACCGGGTGGCCGAAAAAATCCGCGCCGCGCTCGGCTACCGGCCGACCGTCGTCACCCGCTAACGCTCAGTTAGCGTCGTGGCCACCACCACGTTGCCGCAGCCCTGATATTCGAGGCTGGAAAAACTCATCATCCGGGCCATCGCGATGCCCCGCCCGTTCGGGTCGAAAGCCCGCGACGGATCGAATGTCAGGAACTTGTCCCACTCGAAACCGTGGCCCTGATCGGTAATCGTAAACACCACCGACTCGGCTGTGCGCTCCAGTCGAATCGTCGCAAAGCGCTCACGAAACTGCGGCAAGGCGAGCCGGCGATGGATTTCCGCCTCCCAGTCGCCTTCCCACTTGAGCAGCGATTTCTCCTGGTAGCTCACCCCCAGGTTGCCGTGTTCGACGGCATTGACCATGAGGTCCGAAAGTCCGGGCGCCACCATGTCAGGTGCCGCGCACATGGCGGCCAGCACGGGAACGAGGCTGGTGATGTCGTCCAATGTCACGAAACGGTATTCGACCGCACGAATGAGCTTTTGCGCTTCTTCCAGGCGGGCCGCCCGACTGCGCAACTGACTGCGCGCCCGACGCTCCTCCATGGCCACCCGGACAATGGAAATCAGCGCTTCCGGCTCGTAAGGCTTGGTCAGGTAGTAGTAGGCGCCCGCTTCGAGGCCTTCCCGGACCTGATCGGGCGATGACGCCGCCGTCTGCATGATGACAGGAATATCGGCAAAGCGCGCTTCGCGCTTCATGCGCCGCAGGAATTCCATGCCGTCCAGTTCAGGCATCATGCGGTCGAGAATGACCAGCGAGAAATTGCTCTCCGGCGCGATCAGGCTGGCCCACGCCGCCAGCGGATCGCTGTGCATCTCGAGCGCCATCTCTTGCTGCTCGAGAAACTCTTCGATGATGAACAGGTTCAACTCCTCATCGTCGACGACGAGAACACGCTCCTTATCCATGAGTCCTGTCTTCCTTTTTTGCGGCGGATAAACGATGCAGGCTTCCCCGGCGAGTCGGTCGCCGGCGAAGCAAGATCCTAGCACGAGGCGTCCCTTTGACCAGGATCAATGGCGTTCCGGCTACGCTGGCTATACTCGCGCGCTTGATATTCCGGATGTCTGCCATGACCTCCCTGCCCGATCTCGTTTGTCCGGCCGGCAGCCTGCCGGCCCTCAAGGCTGCCGTCGACAACGGCGCCGATGCCGTCTATCTCGGCTTCAAGAACGACACCAACGCCCGCAACTTCGCCGGCCTCAACTTTGACGCCAAGACCATGGCCGACGGCATTCGCTACGCCCATGCCAAAGGTCGCGAAGTGCTGCTCGCCATCAACACCTTTCCCCAGGCCGGCCGCGTCGCCGACTGGCAAAAGGCCGTCGATGCCGCCGTCGATCAGGGTGTCGACGCCATCATCCTGGCTGACATCGGCCTGCTTGACTACGCCCGTAACCGTCACCCGCGCCAACGCCTGCATCTGTCAGTCCAAGGCTCGGCGACGAGCTATGAAGCGATCAATTTCTGCCAGCGCGAATTCGGCATCCGGCGCGCCGTGCTGCCCCGCGTCCTGACGCTGGCCCAGGTCGAGAACGTCATCAAGAACACGCCGGTCGAAATCGAAGTCTTCGGCTTTGGCAGCCTGTGCGTCATGAACGAGGGGCGCTGCTGGCTGTCCTCGTATGCCTGCGGCGAATCGCCGAACACCGTCGGCGCCTGCTCGCCGGCCAAGTACGTCAAATGGGACAAGAAACCGGGGGCCATGGAAACGCGGCTCAACGGTGTGCTCATCGACCGTTTCGGCGATGACGAGCCGGCCGGCTACCCGACGCTGTGCAAGGGCCGCTTCGAAGTTCAGGGCGAAACCTATTACGCGCTCGAAGAGCCGACCAGCCTCAACGTCCTGGAAATCCTGCCCGACATCATCAAGATCGGCGTCCGCGCCATCAAGGTCGAAGGCCGCCAGCGCAGCCCGACCTATGTTGCGCAGGTCACCCGCACGCTGCGCGCCGCGCTCGATTCGCTGCGCGACGGCAGCGAGCGCTTCCATGTCAAACCGGCCTGGCAGGCCGAGCTTTCCAAAGTTTCCGAAGGCAGCCAGGCGACGCTCGGCGCCTACAACCGGCCATGGCGCTGAAGGACAACGCAGCATGAAACTCTCGCTTGGCCCCCTCCTCTATTTCTGGCCCAAGGCCGAGGTCATGGAGTTCTACGCCGAAATGGCGCAGAACCCGGCCCTCGACATCATCTACGTCGGCGAAGTCGTCTGCTCGCGCCGCCAGCAGTTGCGCACCACCGACTGGATCGGCCTGGCCCGCGACCTGACCGATGCCGGCAAACAGGTCGTCGTCTCGGCCCAGGCCCTGCTCGAATCGGAAAGCGACCTCAAGGCGCTGCGCCGCCTGATCGATGAATCCGGCTGCAGGCTCGAAGCCAACGACCTCGGCGCGGTCAACCTCGTGCACGGCCAGGATTTCGTCGCCGGCCCGCACCTCAACATCTACAACGAGACGACGCTCGCCACCTTTGCCCGCCACGGCCTCAAGCGCTGGGTGCCGCCGCTCGAAGGCACGCGGGCGATGATCGCAACCCTGCACGCCAGCAAACCGGCCAACGTCGAGACCGAGGTTTTCGCCTTCGGCAAGATCCCGCTGGCCTTCTCGGCCCGCTGCTTCACGGCCCGCCACTACGATCTGAACAAGGATGACTGCCAGTTCAAGTGCCTCGATCACGCCGAAGGCCTGACCCTGAAGACGCGCGAAGGCCAGGATTTCCTCTGCATCAACGGCATCCAGACAATGTCGGCGCAAAGCTACAACCTGCTGCACGAAATCCCGGACATGGTCAAAATGGGCATCGACATCGTCCGCATCAGCCCGCAGAAGGACCACATCAACGCCATCATTGCCGCCTTCGATGCCGCCCGACGCGGCGAAGCGGTGAACGTCGACAGCCGCGAATGGAACAGCAGCGGCCTGGTCGATGGCTACTGGTTCGGCGATGCGGGTATAGTCCAGCATCACACGCAAGCCTTGGCACAACTCGGAGTCTGATCATGAACGGCAGCTTCACCATCCCCAAATTCCGCTTGCCCACCTTCGTCGCCAACCTTGGCCAGAAGCTGCCGCAATGGCCGCATGCGCTGGCCCTGGTCGCCGGCCTCAACGCCGCGCTCAAAATGAAACTGCTGCCGGAAAGCGAACTGGCCCTGCTCGAAGACAAGCTGTTTCGCGTCCGCATCCTCGATACCGGCGGGGAGGCTTCATACACCTACGCCAACGGCCTGTTCCGGCCGGTCTTCACCCCGCAACGCGAACCCGACCTGGCTTTTGCCGCCAACCTGTCGGCCTACCTGCAACTGCTTTCCCGTCAGGAAGATCCGGACACGCTGTTCTTCAACCGCGAACTGGAAATCACCGGCGACACCGAGCTTGGCCTGATCGTCAAGAACATGCTCGACGCGGTGGAATGGCCGAAATTTTCAGCCAGGCTGCCGGTTTTCCGCCACTAGGCCAGCATTATCCGGTCCGACCGTAATTCCACGGTCAACCGGAAATTTTGGCCAAAATTGAAATCAGCTCGAATCAGGCAATCGGCACGATACTGAGCGTTTCAGCCAGTTCGATGGGGGTCGCCAAGCCCTGCATTTCACGAATGCTGCGCGGCCCGAGAAAGATGGCCACCCCGGCCTGCAAATCCCCTTCCGCCGACATCAGATGCGAACGAATGGCCGGGTACTCATGCCCCACGGCTTTAAGCACTTCGCCCACGGTGTCGCCACTGGCCATGATTTCATGCTGGCCGCCGGCAAAACTGCGCAGCGCCTGCGGAATGTGAACGGATACGACGGGAGAATCGAACATGATGGGCCTCCTCGCGGTCTGTGTTTATAAGACAGGCCGGAACAAGCATGGTTCGCCCAATAAAAACGGGAGGCCGCAGCCTCCCGTCCGGTTCTTCAGGCGAGACCGCCCTCAGCTTTTCTTCTGGGTATCAAGACGGAACTTGACGTAGGAACCCGGTGCATCCTCAATGACCTTGAGGGCGCCGTCTTCCGGCTTGCGTGCCTTGACCTTGGCATCGCCACCCGGCAGGGCGGTAACCCACTGGTTCCAATGCGTCCACCACGAACCGGCGTTCTGCGTTGCACCAGCCAGGAAGTCTTCCGGGCTTTCCGGCAGATCGCCGTCGGTCGCGTCATTGGTCCAGAAGCCATACTTGTTGGCGACCGGCGGATTGACGATGCCGGCGATATGGCCCGAGCCACCGAGCACGAACTTGGTGTTGCCGGACGGCAGGCGGGCACCCATGTAGGTGCTCTTCCACGGGGCGATGTGATCTTCGATGGTCGAGATGAAATAGCACGGGGTCTTGACCTTGCTGATGTCGATCTTGACCCCGCCCAGCGTGACGCCACCCGGTTCCTTGAGCAGGTTGGCCAGGTACATGTTGCGCAGGTAGAAGCTGTGCATCGCGGCCGGCATGCGGGTCGAATCGGAGTTCCAGTAGAGCAGATCGAAGGGGAACGGATCCTTGCCCATCAGGTAGTTGTTGACCACGAAGGACCAGATCAGGTCGTTGGCACGCAGCATGTTGAACGTGCCGGCCATTTCGGAACCTTCGAGGAAGCCCTTTTCGGCCATGCGCTTTTCGAGGCCTTCAACCGCGCCTTCGTCGAGGAAGATGCCCAGTTCGCCCGGCTCGGAGAAATCGAGCATGGTCGTGAAGAAGGTCGCCGAATTGGCGCGCTTGTCCTTCTTGGCGGCCATGTAGGCCAGCGTGGTCATGGTCAGCGTGCCGCCCAGGCAGTAGCCGGCCAGATTGACGCTGTTTTCACCGGTATGGGCGCAAACCTGATTGATGGCTTCGAGCGAGCCTTCGAGCAGGTAGTTTTCGAAGGACTTGGCGGCCAGCTTCTCGTCGGGGTTGATCCACGACATGATGAAGGTGGTGTGGCCCTGGTCGGTCGCCCACTTGACCAGCGAGTTCTTCTCGCGCAGGTCGAGGATGTAGTACTTGTTGATCCACGGCGGAACAATCAGGAAGGGCTTCTTGTTCTGTTCCGGGGTGCTCGGGTTGTACTGGATGAGCTGGAAAAGTTCGTTCTGGAAGACCACCTTGCCCGGCGTCGTGGCAACGTTCTTGCCCATTTCGAAAGCCGAGGTGTCGGTCATCCGGATACGCAGTTGGCCATCGCCGGATTCGACGTCGTGCAGCAGGTTGTTGAGACCCTTGATCAGGTTCTGGCCGTTGCTCTTGACGGTTTCGCGGAAGACTTCCGGATTGGTCATGGCGAAGTTGGACGGCGACAGCGCATCGATGTACTGACGGGTGAAGAAGTTGACCTTCTGCTGGGTCGCTTCGTCCAGACCTTCGGTACCGGCGACGGTATCGTGCAGGTGACGGGCCGTGATCAGATAGGACTGCTTGACGAAGTCGAACATGAAATGTTCTTCCCACTCTTCGTCCTTGAAACGGTTGTCACCCTTCTTGGGTGCGGCCACCGGGTGGCTGCCCGGCATGCCCATCATCTTCATGCTGGTGTTTTGCCACAGCGAGAAGTAGTCCCACATCATGTTCATCTGGGTCTGGGCCATCTTGTACGGATTGGCCAGCAGACGGGACGACAAATCCATGAAGGCTTTTGCCACGCCAAGCTCGTCGGACGGGGCATTGACGCCGTCCTTGGCCTTCTTTTCCATGAACTGGGTAATCAGGCGCGAGGCGCGCTGGGCGACTTCGGCGTAGGTCTTGGCCATCTCGGCCGGGTTCGGCAGGTTCATACCCTGGTTTTCGGTTTGCTGCGACATCTTGAAACTCCCTCTGTCAGTGCGTAACGGCTTTAGACTGCAACCGCGAATAGCGAATCACCCCGTCGGAGTCGATGCTGCATGACAACCGACCAGCTTGCTCAAGGTAGTTCAGATGGGCAATTGCTTCACCCATCGCGAACATGGTTTGGTGTGTATCGAGCGCCCGATTGAACAACACATCGAGTAACCCGGCTGCGCTCTGCGGCGCTAGTTCACAGCTGTCTTCCAAAGCTTGCAGTCGTTCTTCATGGTGCGAATGCAGTGCCTGAACCCGCGCCCGAATCCCTGTGAAGGGCAAGCCGTGCGAAGGCAATACCAGTGTTTCGTCCGGAATTTCACCAGCCATTTCGTCCAATGACTCGAGAAACCAGCGTAATGCATCAGCCTTGGGGGTTGCGGCAAAAACGCTGATATTGGTCGAAATTCTCGGCAAAAGCATGTCGCCCGAAATTAACACGCCGAGTTCGACGCAGTAAAGCGCCATATGTTCCGGAGCGTGACCATGACCTATCAAAATTTGCCAATTTTTCCCGTCGACCGTGGCAATGTCACCGATCTTCAGGCGGTCATAATATTCCGGCAGGGCCGGGACAGCCTTGCGGTAACCGGAACCACGCTTCTCGAACTTGGCCAGATGCTCACCATCCAGCCCGTGCTGGCGGAACTGTTCGACCATGAAACGCGCACCATGCCCGGCCACCTCGTGCCACACCGCATGCGCGGTCAGGAACTCGCCGGTCGTCATCGACAAGGGCGCCCCGGTCTTTTCCATAAGCCATGTAGCCAGCCCGAGATGATCGGGATGAAAATGGGTGACGATCAGGCGCGTCACCGGGCCGTCGAGTTTTTCCAGGATCTGCGACCACATGGCGCGTACCGCGTCGTCGGGAAAGCCTGTATCGACAATGACCCAGCCGGCGCCGTCACGGAGCAGCCAGAGATTGATGTGGTCAAGCTGGAAGGGCAACGGCATGCGCAGCCAGAAAACGCCGGGCGCGACTTCGGTCAGTTCGCCGGCAGCCGGCGGATGGGCGTGGGGAAAATGCAGGGACATGGGCAAACCTTGAGATCAAGGCAAACAACTTACCATACGGTAGCGGATTGAAAAAACCCCCCGCATCTGTTTTACTTGGCCGCACCTTGAGGAGACCAATTTGAGCCAAACGGCCACCACCTTCGCCATTTCCGACCTGGCTCGGGAATTCGGCATCACCCCGCGCACCATCCGTTTCTGGGAAGACCAGGGCATCCTCTCGCCCGAACGCGAAGGCAGCAAGCGCGTTTTCACCCGGCGCGACCGGGCGCGCCTCAAGATGGCGCTGCGTGGCAAGCGCCTCGGCCTGTCGCTGGCCGAAATAAAGGACCTGATCGGCATGTACGTGTCGACCGAGGACGAAACGCCGCAATTGCTCGAATGCCTGCGCGTCATGGAAAAGCGCCGTGCAGCGCTGGAACAGCAGCGCGAGGACATTGAGGCGATGCTTGCCGAAATCTCGGAATTCGAGCGCCAGTGCGAACAGGAACTGGCTCGTCGCGACGCCCCGTAAAAAATGTTTGATCTTTAGTTGACGTTAACGTCAACGTAAATACAATCACCACCTATGACCAAAATCGTCGACCCCCACTTTGCCGAGCGCGTCAGCGCCAGTTTTGCCCGTCAGAACGCCATGGAGCTCATCCAGGCGACGATGCCGGTCATCGAACACGGCCGGACGGAAATCCATCTGCCGCACTGGACGGGTGTCGAGCAGCAGCACGGTTTCGTCCATGGCGGCGTCGTCGGCATGATTGCCGATTCGGCGGCCGGCTATGCGGCGATGACCGTCGTGCCGGAAACCGCCTCGGTGCTGACGGTCGAATTCAAGATGAACCTGGTCGCCCCGGCCGATGGCGAAAAACTCATCGCCCGCGGCAAGGTGGTGCGCCCGGGCAAGACACTGATCATCACCCAGGCCGAAGTCTTCGCTGTGAAAGACGGGCGGGAAACGCTTTGCGCGCTGATGCAGCAAACCATCATGGTCATGCACGGCAAGACTGAAAAATAAATCGATAACGGAGACAAACCATGAACATACCCAGCCTCGACTTCGGCCTCGGCGAAGACATCAACCTGCTGCGTGACGCGGTGAAGGCCTTTGCCGACGCCGAAATCGCGCCGCGCGCCGCCGAAGTCGACCGCATCAATCACTTCCCGGCCGATCTCTGGAAAAAATTCGGCGACATGGGCCTGCTCGGCATGACCGCCAGCGAGGAATACGGCGGCACCAATATGGGCTATCTGGCCCACATCGTCGCCCTCGAAGAAATTTCGCGTGCTTCGGCCTCCATCGGCCTGTCCTACGGCGCCCACTCGAATCTGTGTGTCAACCAGATCCGTCGCAACGGCACCGAGGCCCAGCGCCAGAAATACCTGCCCAAGCTCATTTCCGGCGACCACGTCGGCGCGCTGGCGATGTCCGAGCCGAACGCCGGTTCCGACGTCGTCTCGATGAAGCTCAAAGCCGAGAAGAAGGGCGACCGTTATGTCCTCAACGGTTCCAAGATGTGGATCACCAACGGCGGCGATGCCGACACGCTGGTCGTCTACGCCAAGACCGACGCGAACGCCGGGGCCAAGGGAATGACCGCCTTCATCGTCGAAAAGGATTTCAAGGGTTTCACCCACGGCACCCATCTCGACAAGCTCGGCATGCGCGGCTCCAACACCTTCCCGCTGTTCTTCGACGACTGCGAAGTGCCGGAAGAAAACATCCTCGGCGGCGTCGGCAACGGCACCAAGGTGCTGATGTCCGGCCTCGATTACGAACGCGCCGTACTCTGTGGCGGCCCGCTCGGCATCATGGCGGCGTGCATGGACGTCGTCGTCCCCTTCCTGCACGAGCGCAAGCAGTTCGGCCAGGCCATCGGCGAATTCCAGCTCATGCAGGGCAAGGTCGCCGACATGTATTCGACCTGGATGGCCAATCGCGCCTACGTCTATGCCGTCGGCCGGGCCTGCGATGCTACCGACCATGCCCGGACGCTGCGCAAGGACGCCGCCGGCGCCATTCTTTATTCCGCCGAAAAGGCCACCTGGATGGCCGGCGAAGCCATTCAAACCCTGGGCGGCGTCGGCTACACCAACGAGTATCCGGTCGGCCGTCTATGGAGAGATGCCAAGCTCTATGAGATCGGGGCAGGCACTTCGGAAATCCGTAGAATGCTGATTGGTCGCGAACTCTTCGCCGAAACTGCCTAACAAGCTCCCGCCGGCGCTCCCGGAACGGGGGCGCTGCACCAAGGAGCCATACAGCATGACCGTTACCCTACGCACCCTCACCGCCAACGATACCGAAGCCCTCGAGCAGGTTCGCCAGTATTTCCGCAATTACGCGGCCTGGCTCGGCGTCGATCTGTCGTACCAGAATTTCGACCAGGAAATGGCCTCTCTGCCCGGCACCTATGTCGCCCCGCAGGGCCGGTTGTTCTTTGCCGAAGTCGATGGCCGTCCCGCCGGCTGCGTTGGCGTTCGCCCGCTGTCGGACAGCGATGGCGTCTGCGAAATGAAACGCCTCTACGTCGCGCCCGAAGAACGCGGCCACGGCGTCGGTGCGGCGCTCGCGCTGGCCGCCATCAAGGCGGCCAAGGAAATCGGCTATCGCAAGCTGATCATCGACACCCTGCCCAACATGCGCATGGCCGTGAAACTTTACCGCGAGCTGGGCTTCACCGAGGCGCCGAACTATTACCAGACGCCGGTCGAAGGCACCATGTTCCTCGCCCTCGACCTCGACAACTGGTCGGAAGAAGAGATCCGCAGCGAGAACCTCTCCCACCTGTTCGACTTCAACCGCGCCTGGGCCGGCCAGATGCAGGCCGTCGACCCGAACTATTTCGACAAGCTGTCCCAATTGCAGACCCCGGAATTCCTGTGGATCGGCTGTTCCGATTCGCGCGTGCCGGCCAACCAGATCGTCGGCCTGCTGCCGGGCGAGGTCTTTGTCCATCGCAATGTCGCCAATGTCGTCGTGCACACCGACCTCAACTGCCTGTCGGTCATTCAATACGCCGTCGATGTGCTGAAAGTGAAGCACATCATGGTCGTCGGCCACTATGGCTGCGGCGGCGTGCTCGCCGCGCTCAACCGGGCCCGCGTCGGCGTCGTCGATCTCTGGCTGCGCCACGTCCATGACGTCCATAACAAGCATCTGGCCAACGTCGACAACCTGCCCGAAGCCCAGCGCCACGACCGGTTGTGCGAACTCAATGTCCTCGAACAAGTGGTCAATGTCTGCCACAACCCGGTCGTCCAGGATGCCTGGGCGCGCGGCCAGCAATTGACCGTCCACGGCTGGATCTACGGCCTCAAGGACGGCCTGATCCACGACCTCGGCATCACCGTCGACCACCCGCAAGATTTGCCTTTCCGTTACGACGCCGCCTTGAAAGCGTTGGACGCCTGATCACAACAAAACGCAGGAGAAATCAGCATGAATGACCCGATCGTTATCGTTTCCGCCGCCCGCACCGCCATGGGCTCGTTTCAGGGCGGTTTCAGTGCCCTGACCGCAGCCAACCTCGGCGCCGTCGCCATCAAGGCCGCCGTCGAGCGCGCCGGCATTGACGCCAATCTGATCGAAGAAGTGCTCATGGGCTGCGTGCTGCAAGCCGGCCAGGGCCAGGCCCCGGCCCGCCAGGCAGCATTGCAGGCCGGTCTGCCGATTTCCGCGGGTTGCGCCACCATCCACAAGGTCTGCGGTTCGGCCATGAAGGCGACCATGCTCGGTCACGACGGCATCCTGGCCGGCTCCTACGGCGCCGCCGTGGTCGGCGGCATGGAGTCGATGACCAACGCCCCCTATCTGCTGTCCAAGGCACGTGGCGGCTACCGCCTCGGCCACGGCCAAATGTTCGACCACATGTTCATGGACGGTCTCGAAGACTCCTACAGCAAGGAAACGCGCGGCCGCCTGATGGGCACCTTTGCCGAAGAGTGCGCAACCACCTATGGCTTCACGCGTGAAGCGCAGGACGAGTTCGCCATCCGCTCGACGACCCGCGCCATCGAAGCCAGCAACAACGGCTCCTTCGCCTGGGAAATTGCCCCGACCACCGTCGCCGGCCGCAAGGGCGATGTCGTCATCGACAAGGATGAAGGCCCGTTCGCGGTCAACGTGGAAAAAATCCCGACTTTGAAGCCGGCCTTCAAGAAGGACGGCACGGTCACCGCCGCCAACTCCTCGTCGATTTCCGACGGCGCCGCCGCCATGGTCCTCATGCGCGCTTCGCAAGCCGCCAAGCTCGGCCTGCAGCCGATTGCCCGCATCGTTGCGCACACCACGCACGCCGGCACGCCGGCCCTCTTCCCGTCAGCCCCGGTCGGCGCCATGCAGAAATTGTTCGCCAAGACCGGGTGGACCGCCGAATCGGTCGATCTGTTCGAGATCAACGAAGCCTTTGCCGTCGTCACCATGGCCGCGCTGCACGACCTCAAGCTCGACCCGGCAAGAGTCAACATCCACGGCGGCGCCTGTGCGCTGGGCCACCCGATCGGTGCCTCCGGCGCCCGTATCGTCGTCACGCTACTCGGCGCACTGAAGAAGCTCGGCAAGAAGCGTGGCGTGGCTAGCCTGTGCATCGGCGGCGGCGAAGCGACTGCCCTCGCCGTCGAAATGCTCTGAGGAAAACAGCATGATTCTCACGCAAGAACAGGAAATGATCCGCGACACCATGCGCGCCTTCGCGCAGGAACGCCTCGCCCCCTTCGCCGCCGACTGGGACCGCAACCACACCTTCCCGGCCGAAGCGCTCAAGGAACTCGGTGAGCTGGGTGCGCTCGGCATGGTCGTGCCCGAGGAGTGGGACGGCGCCGGCATGGATTACATGTCGCTGGTCCTGACCCTCGAAGAAATCGCCGCCGGTGATGGCGCCACCTCGACCATCGTATCGGTGCAGAACTCGCTGGCCTGCGGCATTACGATGAAATACGGCACCGACGCGCAGAAGGAAGAATGGCTCAAACCGCTGGCCCGCGGCGAGAAGCTTGGCTGTTTCTGCCTGACCGAGCCACACACCGGCTCCGACGCCGCGGCGATCACCACGCGAGCCGACCGCGATGGCGACTCCTTCGTGCTCAACGGCGTCAAGCAATTCATCACCACCGGCAAGCATGCCCAGATGGCCATCGTCTTCGCGGTGACCGACAAGGCAGCCGGCAAGAAGGGCATTTCCTGCTTCCTGATCCCGACGGCGACGCCCGGCTTCATCGTCGGACGCACCGAGGACAAGATGGGCCAGCACGCTTCCGACACCGTGCAGATCATCCTTGAGAACTGCCGCGTGCCGGCTTCGGCGCTGCTCGGCAAGGAGGGCGAAGGCTACAAGATCGCCCTCTCCAACCTCGAAGCCGGCCGCATCGGCATCGCCGCCCAGAGCATCGGAATGGCGCGCGCCGCGTTCGAGGCGGCCGTGCGTTACGCCAAGGAGCGCGTCACCTTCGGCGTGCCCATCATCGACCATCAGGCTGTCAATTTCCGCCTGGCCGACATGAACACCCTGCTCGACGCCGCCCGCCTCATGGTCTGGCGCGCCGCGCAACTCAAGGACGCCGGCAAGCCGTGTCTCAAGGAAGCCTCGATGGCCAAGATGTTTGCCTCGGAAGCCGCCGAGAAGATCGCCTCGGACGCCATCCAGATCCACGGCGGCGTTGGTTACACGAGCGATTTCCCGGTCGAACGGATCTACCGCGACGTGCGCATCTGCCAGATTTACGAAGGCGCCAACGACATACAGCGGCTGGTCATCGGGCGCAGCATCGCCAACGAGTAGTCAAACCACATTGCTACGGTCAACCCGAAAAATAGGCCCAAAAATGAAATTGACCGTAGCCCCAACAGGAGACAAACGATGACCGACGCGAAGCCCCCAATCGATTTCTGGTTCGATTTTTCCAGCCCCTACGGCTACCTGATGAGCGAGAAGATTGACGCCCTCGCCGCCCAGTACGGCCGCAAGGTCAAATGGCGCCCGATCCTGCTCGGCATCGTTTTCCAGGCAACGGGGTCAAAACCACCGGCCGACAACGTCAGCAGCAAGGGCCGCTACATGTTCCACGATTTCCACCGCTCGGCACGGCACATGGGCATTCCCTTCACCCCGCCCAGCCGCTTCCCGCTGCCGACGCAGAACGCCGCCCGCGCCTTCTACTGGCTGCACGGCCAGGACTGCGCCCTGGCCCGAGCTTTTGCCCACGCCACTTATCGCGCCTTCTTCGTCGACGACCGCGATATCTCGTCGCCCGACACCGTGCTCGACATTGCCGAAAAGCTCGGCATCGATCGCACCACGCTGGCCGCCGCACTGCAAAGCCCGGAAATCAAGGCCAGACTCAAGGACGAATGTGAGCAGGCGCTGGCTGCCGGCGTCTTCGGCTCGCCGCACGTCATCATCGACGGCGAAGCCTTCTTCGGCGCCGACCGCCTGCCGCAGATCGAACACTGGCTGAAGACCGGCGGTTTTTGAGAACACGATGAAAAGAATCTGCGTCTTCTGCGGCTCCAACGCCGGCAGCAATCCGATCTATCGCGCCGAGGCTGAAAAGCTCGGTCGCCTGCTCGCCGCGCGCAACATCGAACTGGTCTATGGCGCCGGCAATATCGGCCTCATGGGCGCCGTCGCCGATGCCTGTCTGGAAGCCGGTGGCACGGTCATCGGCGTCATCCCGGAGGCGTTGATGGGCAAGGAAGTCGCCGGCCGCGCCGTCGATCACCGGGCGCTGACGCGCATCGAGGTCGTCGATTCGATGCATACGCGCAAGGCGCGCATGGCCGAGTTGTCCGACGGCTTCATCGCCCTGCCCGGCGGCTTCGGCACCTTCGAGGAATTCTGCGAAATCCTGACCTGGGGCCAGCTCGGCTTTCATGCCAAGCCGATGGGCCTGCTCAACGTCAATGGTTTCTACGACCCGCTGCTCGCCATGTTCGACAAGGCCGTAGCCGAAGGCTTCCTGCGCGCCCAGAACCGGGCCATGGCACTAGCCGACACCGACATCGAAACACTGCTGGCCACCATGACTGCCTACCGGCCAGAGCCGGTCAGCAAGTGGCTGAAAGAGGAAAAGCAGTTGTAGCACCTACCAAATCGCAATTCAGGCAACGCACACATAAAAGAAGCGAGGAGACATGACCATCCTGAAATCCCAACTCAACCCGCGCTCGGCCGACTTCCAGGCCAACGCGGCGGCCATGGCCAGCGTGGTCGCCGACCTGCACGAGAAGGTCGAAAAAATCGCCCTCGGCGGCCCGGAAGCGGCGCGCCAGAAACACCTCGCACGCGGCAAGCTGCTGCCGCGCGAGCGGGTCAACGGCCTGCTCGACCCCGGCACGCCCTTCCTCGAAATCGGCCAGTTCGCCGCCTACGGCATGTACGGCGGCGATGTGCCGGCCGCCTCGGTGATCGCCGGCATAGGCAGGGTCAATGGCGTCGAATGCATGGTCGTCGCCAACGACGCGACCGTGAAGGGCGGCACCTATTACCCGCTGACCGTCAAAAAGCATCTGCGGGCACAGGAAATCGCCCTCGAAAACCGCCTGCCCTGCGTCTATCTGGTCGATTCCGGCGGCGCCTTCCTGCCCATGCAGGACGAGGTCTTTCCGGACAAGGAACACTTCGGCCGCATCTTCTTCAATCAGGCCAACCTTTCTGCCGCCGGCATTCCGCAGATCGCCGCGGTCATGGGCTCATGCACGGCGGGCGGCGCCTACGTGCCGGCGATGTGCGACGAGTCGATCATCGTCAAGAATCAGGGCACGATCTTTTTGGGCGGCCCGCCGCTGGTGAAAGCCGCCACGGGTGAAGTGGTGTCGGCCGAAGACCTTGGCGGTGCTGACGTCCATACGCGCATTTCCGGCGTGGTCGATCATCTGGCCGAAAACGACGCCCATGCGCTGGCCATCGCCCGACGCATCGTCAAGGATTTGAACTGGAAGAAACAGCCGGCGGTCACGCTGACGGTCCCCACCGAGCCGGCCTATGCCGCCGAAGAGCTCTACGGCGTCATCCCGACCGATTCGAAAAAGCCTTTTGACGTCCGTGAAATCATCGCCCGCATCGTCGACGGCTCGGATTTCGACGAGTTCAAGGCACGCTACGGCACGACGCTGGTCTGCGGCTTTGCCCGGATTTTCGGCTACCCGGTGGGGATCGTCGCCAATAACGGCATCCTGTTCTCGGAATCGGCCCTCAAAGGCGCCCACTTCATTGAACTCTGCGCCCAGCGCGGCATTCCGCTCGTTTTCCTGCAGAACATCACCGGCTTCATGGTCGGCCGCAAGTACGAAAACGGCGGCATCGCCCGCGACGGCGCCAAGATGGTGACGGCCGTCGCCACGGCCAAGGTGCCGAAATTCACCGTCGTCATCGGCGGCAGCTTCGGCGCCGGCAACTACGGCATGTGCGGCCGCGCCTACTCGCCGCGTTTCCTGTGGATGTGGCCGAACGCCCGCATTTCGGTGATGGGCGGCGAACAGGCGGCTGGCGTGCTGGCGACCGTCAAGCGCGACGGCATCGAGGCTTCGGGGAAAACCTGGAGCGCCGAGGATGAAGCGGCGTTCAAGGCGCCGATCCGCGAACAGTATGAGACGCAGGGCCACCCGTATTACGCCTCGGCCCGGCTCTGGGACGACGGCATCATCGACCCGGCCGATACGCGGCGGGTGCTCGGCCTCGGACTGTCGGCGTCGATGAACGCGCCGGCCGAAGAGACGAAGTTCGGCATTTTCCGGATGTAAGGCGATGTACCTGCCCAAGCATTTTGCGGAAACCGAAGTCGGCGTCATGCACGAGCTGATGCGCGCCTTTCCGCTCGCGACGGTCGTCACGCAGGGTGCGGACGGGCTGGAGGCCAACCACATTCCGCTGCATCTGGACGCAACAGTCGGCCCGAATGGCACCTTGCGCGGCCATGTTGCGCGGGCCAATCCGCTGGCGGCGGATGCTACGGTCAACCGGAAAATTCTCGCTATTTTCAAAGGTCCGGATTGCTACATCAGCCCGTCCGGCTACGCCACCAAGGCCGAGCACGGCAAGGTGGTGCCAACCTGGAATTACGCGGCGGTGCATGCCTATGGAGAGTTGCGGCTGATCGACGATGCTGACTGGCTTTTGGCCCAGTTGCATGCGCTGACCGCTGAGCACGAAGCCGGGTTACCACGTCCGTGGGCGGTTGATGATGCGCCGGCTGATTACATCGGGAAGATGCTGGGGGCGATTGTCGGGGTCGAGATTGCCATCGAACGCCTGGTCGGGAAATGGAAGGTTAGCCAGAATCAGCCGGCGGTTAATCAGGCGAGTCTGATTGCGGCGCTGGATGGGCAGCCGATGGCTGGGTTGATTCGGGAGAGGGGTTTCAAATGATTGTTTCCTCGAATTGGCTTGGGGTTCCGCCTTGCTGGCGGGCGTACTTTCTTTTGCTTCGCCAAAAGAAAGTAGCCAAAGAAAAGGCGACCCCAAGGTCGGCGCCCCTGCGGGGTTCCTTGCGCTACTCGGCGAGCCGGGCGGCTGCGGAACTCGGGCTACGCCCTCAAACAGTCCTCGCCGAAGGCCCCCGGCCCGCCTGCGTTGCTCAGCGCCTCTCATGGGGACCCGAAAGGCGTCCACGTGCGACCATTTCGCTCCAAAAAACAGATTCCCACGGTCAACCGGAAAAAAAGCCCAAAAATGAAATCCCCAGCCGAAGCACGGACGCCTCGCTCCTCCCCCTGACAAGGGGGAGGCTGGGAGGGGGTTGGTTTCCGGGCCCCTTGAGAGGTGCCGAGCAACGCAGGGGCTGGCGGATAAAGGGCGAGGACTGTCTGAGGGCGAAGCCCGAGTTCCGCAGCCCCCGCCAGTACCGAGTAGCGCAGGGAACCGGCGTAGCCGGCACCGACCCAGGGTCGCCTTTTCTTTGCTTACTTTCTTTTGGCGAAGCAAAAGAAAGTAAGACGCCCCGCAAGGGCGGAACCCCCTGCCAATTAAGCAAAACCAAATAACAAAACCGAGACAAACAAAATGCCCTTCCAAGCCCTGGAAATACAACTCACCGGCCCGGTCGCCACCCTCTGGATGAACCGCCCCGACCTCCACAATGCCTTCGACGAAACCCTCATCGCCGAACTCACTGCCGCCTGCATCGCCCTCGACGAAGACAAAGATGTCCGCGTCGTCATCCTGGCCGGCCGCGGCAAGAGCTTCTCCGCCGGCGCCGACCTCAACTGGATGAAACGCGCCGCCAACAACGGCCTCGACGACAACCTCAACGACGCCCGCGCCCTCGCCCGCATGCTGCGCGTGCTGGCCGAAATGAAGAAGCCGACCATCGCCCGCGTCCAGGGCGCCGCGCTCGGTGGCGGCATGGGCCTGGCAGCCGCCTGCGACATCGCCGTCGCCTCGACCAAGGCCGTCTTCGCCACCTCCGAAGTCAAGTTCGGCATCATCCCGGCGGCCATTTCGCCCTACGTGCTGCGCGCCATCGGCGCCCGCCAGGCTTACCGCTACTTCCAGTCGGCCGAACGCATCGATGCCGCCTGCGCCCGCGAAATCGGCCTCGTTCATGAAACCGTCGAGCCGGAACAGCTCGATGCCAAGGTCCAGGAAATCGTCGGCTCGCTGCTTCAGGGCGGCCCGCTGTCCCAGGCTGCTGCCAAGGACCTGATCAGTGCTGTCAGCGGCCGGCCGATCAACGACACGCTGGTCGATGACACCGCCCACCGCATTGCCCACCTGCGCGCCACGCCGGAAGCCCGCGAAGGCATCGCCGCCTTCCTCGACAAACGTCAGCCCAACTGGATTGGGGAATAAGCCATGTTTAACAAAATCCTGATTGCCAACAGAGGCGAGATTGCTTGCCGGGTCATCAAAACCGCCCGCCGCATGGGCATCCGCACCGTCGCCGTCTATTCCGAGGCCGATGCCAACGCCCGCCATGTCCGCCTCGCCGACGAAGCGGTCCTGCTCGGCCCGGCCGCGGCCCGCGAGTCCTACCTCGTCGCCGACAGGATTATCGACGCCTGCAAGCGCACCGGCGCCCAGGCTGTGCATCCCGGCTACGGCTTCCTCTCCGAAAACGCCGATTTTGCCGATGCGCTGGCCGCCAACGGCATCGCCTTCATCGGCCCGCCGGCCTCGGCCATTCGCGCCATGGGTTCGAAATCCGAAGCCAAGAAACTGATGGGCAAGGCCGCCGTGCCGCTCACCCCGGGCTACCACGGCGACGACCAGACCCCGGAACTGCTCCACAAGGAAGCCGATGCCATCGGCTACCCGGTGCTCATCAAGGCCGCAGCCGGCGGTGGCGGCAAGGGCATGCGCCTGGTCGAAAAAACTGAAGACTTCCTCGATTCCCTCGCCTCGTGCAAGCGTGAAGCCGCCTCCAGCTTCGGCAACGAGCACGTGCTGATCGAGAAATACATCACCAAGCCACGCCACATCGAAATCCAGGTCTTCGCCGACAGTCAGGGCGATTGCGTCTATCTCTTCGAGCGCGACTGCTCGGTGCAACGTCGCCACCAGAAGGTGCTCGAAGAAGCCCCCGCCCCTGGCATGACCGAGGCGCGCCGCCACGAGATGGGCAAGGCCGCCGTCGCCGCCGCCAAGGCCGTCGGTTACGTCGGCGCCGGCACTGTAGAATTCATCGCCAATCAGGACGGCTCGTTCTATTTCATGGAAATGAACACCCGCCTGCAAGTCGAGCACCCGGTCACCGAAATGATCACCGGGCAGGACCTCGTCGAATGGCAATTGCGCGTTGCCGCCGGCCAGCCGTTGCCGCTCGCCCAGGAACAGTTGCAGATTCGCGGCCACGCCCTCGAAGCGCGTATCTACGCCGAGGACGCCAACAAGGGTTTCCTGCCGTCGACCGGCAAGCTGGTCCGCCTGTCGCCGCCGGCCGAAAGCCTCAACGTCCGCGTCGATACCGGCGTCGAGGAAGGCGATGAAATCACACCGTTCTACGACCCGATGATCGCCAAACTCATCGTCTGGGACGAGCACCGCGACGCCGCGCTGGCTCGCATGCGCAAGGCGCTGGCCGACTATCAGGTGGCCGGCGTCACCACCAACATCGATTTCCTCTCCCGCCTCGTCGCCTGCCCGGCCTTTGCCGGCGCCGACCTCGACACCGGCCTGATCGAACGCCAGAAGGAATTCCTCTTCCCCGCCGCCCAAGCCGTGCCGCGCGATGCCCTGCTCGTCGCCACGGTCGGCGAACTGCTCTGGGAACAGCACGCAGCCAAACAGGCCGCCAAAACCAGCGGCGACCCCTGCTCGCCGTGGCATGCCCGCGACGGCTGGCGCATGAACCTCTCGGCCGCCCGCATGATCGGCTTCCGCGACGGCGACAGCCTGATCGAAGCGATGGTTCGCTACCAAGGCGACAAATGGCAAATCACCATCCACGGCCAGACCACACAGGCCCGCGGCAAGAAGCTCGACGGCGACCGCTTTGCCGTCGAACTCGACGACCGCCGGCTGATGGCCAGCGTTGTCGCCGTCGACGAAAAACGCAGCATCTTCCTCAACGGAAGCACGTACTCACTTCTCCGTGATGACCCGTTGCACCTCGTCGAAGCTGGCGGCACCCAAGGTGGCGGCCTGACTGCGCCGATGCCCGGCAAGGTCGTCGCCCTGCTCGCCCAGCCCGGTCAGAAGGTCGAAAAAGGCGCCCCGCTGCTCATTCTCGAAGCGATGAAAATGGAACACACCATCACCGCCCCCGCTGCCGGAACCGTCAAGACTTTCTGCTACGCGGCCGGCGAGCAGGTTGCCGACGGTGCGGAACTGGTCGAATTCGAGCCGAACTAAACCAAGTTCCCTCCCCTTGAAGGGGAGGGAGTTAACGAGGTACTCCCATGAAGCTGCCCAGCAAGGTAAAAATCGTCGAAGTCGGCCCGCGCGACGGGTTGCAGAATGAGGCGCAGGTGGTCCCGACGGCGATCAAGATCGAACTGATCGAACGCCTGGCCGATGTCGGCCTGCGCGTCATCGAGTCGACCTCCTTCGTCTCGCCAAAATGGGTGCCGCAGATGGGCGACAACGCGGCGGTCATGCGTGGCATCAAACGCCACACTGCTACGGTCTACCCGGTTTTAACGCCAAATTTGCAAGGTTTTGATGCGGCCATTGAAGCTGGTGCGACCGAAGTCGCCATTTTTGGCGCCGCATCCGAAAGTTTTTCCCGAAAAAACATCAATTGCTCCATTGCCGAGAGCCTGAAACGCTTTGAACCCATCGTTTCGGCCGCGTCGGCACTGGAAATCCCGGTCCGTGGCTATGTTTCCTGCGTCGTCGGCTGTCCGTACGAAGGCGCCATCGACCCGAAAAAAGCTGCCGAAGTCGCCAAAACGCTGTTCGACATGGGTTGCTACGAAGTCTCGCTCGGCGACACCATCGGCGTCGGCAATCCGGCCTCGGTCAAACGCCTGATCGAAGCCTGCACGAAATTGCTCCCCATCGAAAAACTGGCCGGCCATTACCACGACACCTATGGCATGGCCATCGCCAACATCTACGCCTCGCTGCAGATGGGCATGGCGGCATTCGACAGCTCGATCGCCGGCCTGGGCGGTTGCCCCTACGCCAAAGGCGCCTCCGGCAACGTGGCCACCGAGGACGTTGTTTATTTATTGCAAGGCATGGGCATTGAAACCGGCATCGATCTGGCTAAACTGGCAGTTGTCGGCGACTGGATTTCCAGCGCCATCAACCGCCCGAACGGCGCCAAGGCTGGCCGGGCCCTTTGCGCCAGGACCGAGTGAGCCTTCTTTCCGCCGTTGCCGATTTCCTCAAGCCCGCACCGCCGCTCGACCCGTCCCTGCGCAAGGCGCTCGACCGGGTGGCCGAGATGGTGGACCCGATGCTCAAGGCTGCCCCCGGTTTCGAAAAACACCTGAGCGGCCCGGTTGAATACGCGCTAGGTTACTGCGACGGGCTGGTCGCCTCGCTGCCCGGCCCGATCGACATCAACCGCAAGGCCTTCGCCAACGATCCGCTGGTGCACGCGCTGTTCGCCACGGCCGGCGACATCGACCAGATGCTCGGCCGCAGCCAGGCCGTGCGCGATTTTCTCGCCGAGCCATGCAGCTGGGAAAACGAGTATTTCTACGCCATGTTCGCCGCCCGCCGGCAACAGAAAAAGCAGCTCGGCATGGCGCAGCAGGGCGATGTCATCCGCAACGACGTGCCCCAGCTCGTGCTCTTTTTCTCCGGCCAGACGCTGATCGAGCCGAGCTGCCAGCTCGACGCCACCCGACACGGCCTGCGCTGCAAGGCGCTCGAAAGCCTGCTCCACACCTTCCACGCCCACGTCAAGGCGCTGCGCGACGAGCGCGAAGGCCTGCGTGCCGATGTCTCGGTCGAACGCGCCCACCTCACCATCCTGCGCGGCACCTCGGGCGACCATGCCCTGGAAGTCGGCACCCGTCACCTGGCCGAGCTCGACGCCAAACTGCGCCACACCGCCGAATCGCTGATGCCCGAGCATCTGGTCCTCGCACTCGCCGACTACCTCAAGTCGCCCGAAGCGGCCCTGCACCTGACGCCGGTCAGCATCACGGTCAACCGCCAGGGCATCGTGACCGACGACAGCAACGAGGACATCAACGCCCATACCCTCAACTTTCCGGAACTAACTGCCCGCGACCGCCGTCTTCATCTGGCCATGCTGGCCAGAATCAGTCGCGACGAAGCCCTCGAAGCCGTTGAAATGGTCCGCGACCAGCAACACCGCTTCATGCTCATTTAAATGATCCCCTCACCCTGCCGCTATATTTGTCAGATGGACCCGGTCAGCAAGCTCTGCCAGGGCTGTTTCCGCACCATCGATGAAATCGCCTCGTGGTCGCAACTCGGCGATGCTGCGCGCGCAAAAGTCCTGACCAATATCGCTCAACGACGGCTCGAATTCGACCCGCAGGAAATCGAACCCAGCAGCCATACCCGACAAAATGGATAACCAGGAAGAACTCTACCAATGCGTCGGCATCTGCATGGCCGACCCCGATTCCGGCTATTGCCTCGGCTGCGGCCGGCCGCCGCTGAGCGCACCGGACATCGTGGCCGAGCTGGTCGTGCCAACGACAACGCAGCCGGCCAATCGTGATGGCAGCCCGGAAAAACCGGAATGAACCCGGACCTCCCGGCCAGCCTGCTCGTCCTTGAGCGCGGCTGGCTGTCGGCCAACAACATCCTATTTTTCGATGGCGATCAGGCAACGCTGGTCGATAGCGGCTATGTCACGCATGCCGAACAGACGGTCGAACTGGTTCATCACGCCCTGGCTGGCCGCCAACTGACTCGGCTGATCAACACCCACTCGCATTCCGACCACATCGGCGGCAATGCTGCCCTCAAGGCCGCCTTCGACTGCGAGATCATCGTCCCGGCCGGCCTGCACGCGGCCATTGCCGAGTGGGACAAGGACGCCCTGCTACTCTCCCCTCTCGGCCAGCAAAGCGCCCGCTTCCAGCACGACAGCCTGATCGACGCCAACGACGAAATCGAGATGGGCCGCCTCAACTGGCAGGCGCTGGCCGTTCCCGGTCACGACATGGAAGCGCTGGCCTACTACAACCCGGAAAAGCGCATCCTGATTTCCGGCGATGCCCTCTGGGAAAACGGCTTCGGCGTCATCTTCCCCGAACTGCTCGGCGAAGCCGACGGCCTGGCCAGCGCGCAGGAAACCCTCGAAATGCTCGCCCGGCTGCCCATCGACATCGTCATTCCTGGTCACGGCAAGCCGTTTTCCACGGTCGACGCCGCTTTTGAAAGGGCTTTCCGGCGCCTCGGCAACTTTCGCAGCAATATCGGGCAACTGGCCTGGCATGCCATCAAGGTCATCGTCTCGTTCGCAATGATGGAAAAACGCCAGTTGCCGAAAGCCGACTTTCCCGCCTTCGTGCTCTCGCTGCCTTTCGCCGTCGACGTCAACGCCCGCTTTCTGAATCTCTCCGACGAGCGCCTGGTCGCCGGCCTCGAACGCGAGCTGCTGCTGGTCAATGCCCTCAGGCTCAGCGATGGAATGATCACCGCCGGCTAAACTGGCTGGCTGTTGCAAAACGGTGGCCGTACAATGAAACCCTAATATTACAAAAGGGGTAGGGCCATGAGTTTCCGTAACCGACTGTTGCTTGGCATGGCCTTGATCATGGCCGCTTTCATTGCCGCCGTTGCCGTCGCCAACAGTGGTCTGCGCAGCACTTCGGCCCGTTTTGGCAGCTTCCTCGATGGCATCGGCGCCCTGCAGCACGGCTATCAGGACATGTACAGCCAGGGGCTGCAAATGGGCCAGGCGTTGCGCAACATTGTCCTCGACCCGAGCAATCCCAAGGCTTTCGACAATCTCGAAAAAGCCCGCAAGGACTTCGCCGCGGCGCGCGAACACGCCACCAGCGCCGCCGCGTCCGTCGACGGATTCAGCACTTCGCTGGCCCGCCTCGGACCGCTCGCCCAGGCCCAGGCCGATGCCCAGACGGAAGTTCTCGCCGCCACCAAGGCGGGCCGCACGGATGACGCCAAGACCCTGATCAACAGCAAGGAAACGCCCGCCTGGCGGGCCTTGAAGAAAGCCCTGCTCGATGACCTCGAGGTCATCGACAAGGCCACCGATGCCCAGCGCCACGAAGTAGCCGGCAAGGCCGAGCAGGCCGGCAACATCGTGCTGGCGCTGTCGGCGCTGGCCATTCTGGTCGGCATCGCCAGCGTCATCACCACGCTGGCCTATGTTCGCCGCCAACTCGGCGGCGAACCGGGCTACGCCCGTCAGGTGGCCAACGCGATCGCCACCGGCGACCTGACGCAACCGATCGCCATTGCCGATGACGACCGTAACAGCCTGCTGGCCGGGCTGGCGGCCATGCAGGTGCACCTGCGCGAGCTGGTCAGCACGCTGGCCAGGCATGCGAGCGACGTCGCCCAGACGGCAACCCAGATGGCGTCGGCCACCTCGCAGGTAGCCAGCGGCAGCGATCAGCAACTGGATGTCGCCCGCAACATGGTCAGCAATGGCGAAGTGCTCTCTGAAAGCCTCGGCCAGGTGATGAATGCCGTCAGGGAAGCCGAGCAGATCGTTCAGGGGTCGAGTAAAATCTCGGGGAGCGGCGCGGCGCTGGCCAGCAAGGCCGCCGAAGAAACCAAATCGATGGCCAGTTCGGTGCAGGTCACGGCCACCCACATCCGCGAACTGGGCACCCTGTCCGCCCAGATCAATTCCATCCTCGGCGTTATCTCCGACATCGCCAGCCAGACCAACCTGCTCGCCCTCAATGCCGCCATCGAAGCGGCGCGCGCCGGCGAACAGGGGCGCGGCTTTGCCGTGGTCGCCGACGAGGTGCGCAAGCTGGCCGAACGCACGACAAAATCGACCGCCGAAATTTCCGCCATGGTCGACAGCATCCACACCGGAACGGCACGCGCCGTCGATGCCATGGAATCCGGCATGCGGCAGGTCGATGGCAGCGTCCAGCTATCCAACCAGGCGCGCGACGCCTTCGACCAGATGAACACCAGTTCGCTCGAGGTGACACAGGTGGTGGCGCGCATCACCGATGCCATCAGCGTCGAGTATCAGAACGAAGGAACGATGCAGACCCACATTGGCGTAGTTCGCAACCTGATCGAAGAAGGGGCCCGCGCCATGCGCGACGTCGTCGCTTCGGCCGAACGCCTGAAAGGCATGGCCGGGGAGCTGAACCAGCAGGTTTCCCGCTTCAAGCTCTAGACGGGGCGGCGCCCATTGCTAAAAAGCGGCGTTGAACGCCGCTTTTTTTCGCCCGCAAAACCGGCTCAGGCCGCTGGCTGTGTCGGCAGATAACGCTGGACGAGGCGCACCCAGTAGCTGGCGCCGAGGGTCAGCAACTCGTCGTTGAAATCGTAGTGCGGGTTGTGCAGCGTGCAGCCGCCGGTGCCCGGGCCGTTGCCGAGCCAGACGTAGCAGCCCGGCTTTTCGTTGAGCATGTAGGCGAAATCCTCGGCCCCCATCGAGGGCAGGATGTCGGTCAGCACACGTTCGGGCTTGAACACTTCGGCGGCGACTTCGCGGCAGAATTTGGCCTCGTTGACGCTGTTGACCGTAGGCGGATAGCGATGGTCGAACTGGACACTGATCTGCGCTCCGTTGGCCGCCGCGATGCCGCTGCACAGCCGCTCGACGGCGCGCTCGATGTTTTCCTGGACCTCCGGCTTGAAGCTGCGGATGGTGCCGCGCAAAACCACCTCTTCGGGAATGATGTTCCACGCCTCACCGGCATGGAATTGCGTGACGCTGACCACCGCCGATTCACACGGGTGCAGCGTGCGGCTGACCACGGTTTGCAGGGCCAGCACCAACTGCGAGCCGGCGACGATGGAATCGACGCCCTGATGTGGCATGGCGGCATGACAGCCGTGGCCGCGCACGATGATCTCGAAGGCGCAGGTGCCGGCCATGACCGGCCCGGGCATGACGGCCATTTCACCGACCGGAATGCCCGGCCAGTTGTGCAGGCCGAACACCGCCTCGACCGGGAAACGCTCGAACAGGCCGTCCTCGATCATCACCGCGGCACCGCCTTCGGATTCTTCGGCTGGCTGGAAGATGAAGACCGCGACGCCGTCGAAATCGGGATGCTGCGCCAGATGGCGGGCGGCGCCGAGCAGCATGGCAGTGTGGCCGTCGTGGCCGCAGGCGTGCATTTTCCCGGCGTGCTTGGAGTGATGCGGGAATTCGTTCATTTCGGCCAGCGGCAGCGCATCCATGTCGGCGCGCAGGCCGACCATCCTGGACGAGGTACCGGCGCGCAGGACGCCAACGACGCCGGTTTTGGCGATGCCGCGATGGACTTCCAGGCCGTAGCGCTCGAGTTCGCGGGCAACGATGTCGGCCGTGCGGTTCTCGTTGAAAGCCAGCTCGGGATGGGCGTGAATGTCGCGGCGCAGCGCGGTCAGTTCAGCCAGGAATGGCAGGTCGAGCAATGGAATTGTCGGGGTCATGTTGATCTCCTGTTTTTCTGTTCGCCGGCAACCTGATTCGTCACGCCCGCGAAAGCGGGAGTCCATGCTTGAACCGGATTCCCGCTTTCGCGGGAATGACCATGCAAGCTGCCAAGGACTGCCGGCTTTATATTATGCCGCGGGTTGATACCGTGCGCCGCCTTGATTATGCTCTGCCTCCATGGAACTCATACTGATCAGCGGACTTTCCGGGTCCGGCAAGTCCGTCGCCCTGAACCTGCTTGAAGACGCCGGCTATTACTGCGTGGACAACCTGCCGGTGATCATGCTGACGGTCCTCGCCGGGATGCTCAAGGAAGAAAATGTCGGCAAGGTGGCTGTCGCCATCGACGCCCGTTCCGGGCACGGCATCGAACTGCTGCCAGCCAAGCTCGACAAATTGAAGGAAGACGGCATCGAAGTCACCTTCCTCTTTCTCTTTTCTCACGAGGAAACGCTGCTCAAGCGCTATTCCGAATCGCGGCGCCGTCACCCGCTGGCCACCGCCGGACAGACGCTGGAAGAAGCGATCCGGGCTGAAAACAAATTGCTCGAGCCGATTTCCACCCTCGGCCACCGCATCGACACCAGCGGCATGAAGGCTGCCGGCCTGCGCGAATGGGTCCGCCAGTTCATCGAGGCCGAGCCGGGCCAGGGCCTGACGCTGATGTTCGAGTCCTTCGGCTTCAAGCACGGCATCCCGCTCGATGCCGACCTCGTCTTCGACGTCCGCTGCCTGCCCAACCCACACTACGACCCGGAACTGCGCCCGCTGACCGGCCGCGACCAGCCAGTCGTCGATTTCCTCGAAGCCGAGGAAGAAGTCCGTCACATGCGCGACGATATCTGCCGCTTCGTCGCCACCTGGCTGCCCGCCTACATTCGCGACAACCGCAATTACCTGACCGTCGCCATCGGCTGCACGGGCGGCCAGCACCGCTCGGTTTACATCGCCGAATGGCTGGCCAACGAATTCGCCACGCGGGCCCGGGTGCTCGTCCGCCACCGTACGCTGGCTGGCGGCTGAGGGTGCTGCAGACAGCCAATTCCATGGTCAACCGGAAATAATGGCCAAAATTGAAATGCCCCGGCGCCCGGCAAGGCCATGAGCTGGCTGCCGCTGATCCGCCCCGGCGACTGGCTGATCATGCTGCTCAGCGCCGCTGCCGTCGGCGCCAGCATCCCGGTTTTCTGGCAGGGCGGTCTGGCCGACCGCGCCATCATCCGGCAGGAAGGTCGCGTTTTCGCCGAAGTCGACCTCAAAGCCCGCAAGCAATACGCAGTCGCCGGGCCGCTCGGCACCACCTTGATCGCCGTCGAGCCCGGCCGCGCCCGCGTCGTTTCCGACCCCAGCCCGCGCCAGTATTGCGTCAAGCAGGGCTGGCTCATGCGCCCCGGCGAAATCGCCATCTGCGCCCCGAATCGCGTCAGCGTCCAGATCGCCGGACGGACCAAGGTCTATGACTCGATCAGTTATTAAGCTCACCGTCACCGCCGAGGACCGCCGCGTCGCCTGGCTGGCCACGGCGGCAGTCGGCCTGTCGCTGGTCGACGCCGCCATCCCGTCGCCACTGCCCGGCGTCAAGCCGGGGCTGGCCAACATCGTCACCCTCGTTGTCCTGGCCCGCTACGGCTGGGGCACGGCGGTCTGGGTCAGCGCCCTGCGGGTTTTGGCCGGCAGCCTGCTACTCGGCTTCTTCCTCGCCCCCGGCTTCTTCCTGTCGCTCACCGGCACGACGCTCAGCCTGCTCACCCTCGGCCTCGCCCGGCATCTGCCTGCCCGCTGGTTCGGCCCGGTCAGCCTGTCCATCCTCGCCGCCTTTGCCCACATCGGCGGCCAGTTGCTGCTCGCCCGCGTCTGGCTCATCCCGCACGACGGGGTCTTTCTGCTCACCCCGGTCTTCGCCGCCGCGGCATTGGTTTTCGGCACCATCAACGGCCTGATCGCGGCTAAACTGCTGGTTGAACCTGCGCCTTCGGATGTTTCCAATGTCTAAAACGATTTGCCTCGCGCTGACCGGTGCCTCCGGCATGCCCTACGGCCTGCGCCTGCTCGAATGCCTGCTCGAAGCCGGTTGCAAGGTGCAGTTGCTCTATTCGCAAGCCTCGCAAGTCGTCGCCAAGCAGGAACTGGATTTCGAGCTGCCGTCACGCCCGTCTGAGGCCAAAGCCGCCCTGCTCGCCCGCTTTCCCACGGTCAACCCGGAAAATCTCGCTGTTTTCGGCCGCGAAGAATGGTTCGCCCCGGTCGCCTCCGGCTCCAACCCGCCCGACGCCATGGTCGTCTGCCCGTGCTCGATGGGCACCCTGGCCGCCATTGCCCAGGGCCTGGCCGACAACCTCATCGAGCGCGCCGCCGACGTGGTCATCAAAGAAGGCCGCAAACTCGTGCTGGTGCCGCGTGAAACGCCATTCTCGGCCATCCACCTCGAAAACATGCTGCGTCTGAGCCGCGCCGGCGCCGTCATCCTGCCGCCCAGCCCGGGCTTCTACCACCACCCGCAAAGCGTCCAGGACATCGTCGATTTCGTCGTCGCGCGCGTCATGGACCAGATCGGCGTGCCACACACGCTGATGCAGCGCTGGGGCGAGGAGCGCTGACATGGGCTGGTTCGACTTTGTCCGCTCGCCGACCGGCAACGCCGTCGAAACGATGCGCATCCCGCTCTTCCCGCTCAGCACCGTGCTTTTCCCGGGCAGTGTGCTGCCGCTCAAGATCTTCGAGCAACGCTACCTCGACATGGCCGCCGCCTGCATGAAAGACGGCTCGCCCTTCGGCGTCTGCCTCATCGAAAAAGGCAGCGAAGTCGGCGCCACCGCCGAACCGCACGCCGTCGGCACGCTGGCCACCATCGGCGACTGGGAAATGGAACAGCTCGGCATCCTGATGATCACCGCCCACGGCAGCCGCCGCTTCCGCATCATCGAAACCAGCGTCGGCGCCAACAACCAGCTCGAAGCCAGCGTCGAACTGCTCGCCGAAAGCGGCCCGACACCGCTACCGCCCGAACGCCAGCGCCTCGTCCCGCTGCTCCGCCGCGTCGTCGATGACCTCGGCACCGAACGCCTGCCCGAACCGCACCGCTACGACGAAGCCGAATGGGTCGGCTTCCGCATCACCGAAGTCCTGCCCATCCAGAACCTCGCCAAGCAAAAACTGCTCGAACTCGACGACCCGCTCGCCCGCCTGGAAATCCTCGAAAAATACCTCGACCAGCGGAAACTGCTCGGCTGAAAACCAATTGCTTTGGTTACCCCCCCCCCCGACAGCTTGCCGGGGGTGAATGTCTGAAATGAAAACTCAGCCCGGCATTCTCTCGAAGCTGGGAAGGCCCTCCGGGATCATGTGGAACGCTTGCTTGTCCACCGTAAAAATTGCGACCTTGGGCACAAAACGAGCCGGCTCATCCATCGTGCCAACCTTCACCGCCATCAGCCCACCCGGAATCTCCGTACCAATCGCCGTGCCACAGTTCGGGCAAAACCGGCGCGTCACCGCATTGGGCACATCGCTGCGCGTAAAAGAAGCCGGATTGCCCTTGGTGTAAGCAAAGCCGCTCGACGGGACGGCAATGAACGTATTCGGCTCGCCCCCCGCGATGTATTAACACTGGCGACAGTGACACTGCCCCTCCAGGACCGGCTCACCTTCGACCCGATAACGCACCTCGCCGCAGTAACAACCACCTTCAAAAATCATGATGTCTCCTTTTTATATGAAGAGAAAACGCCACCCGGAAGTGGCAGGTTCCTGCGCATCCATTATTACCGCGAATCCGGCTGGTTTTTTCGATCTAAACCATTGTCTGATTTCTTTTAATTGGCATCCCCGTGTAGCCGGCCCGTTTCCACGGTCAACCGGAAAAAACGGCCAAAATTCAAATGTCCTCGGCGAGATTGGAAGCCGTCACACCATTGCGGGTAACCGCCCCTGGCAGGCCGAAAACGAGGTGCGTCCAATTGCGACCGGACAACAAAAAGGCCAACCGACGTGGTTGGCCTTTTTGAATGGAAATACCGTGCAGTCAATCAATTGATGACCAGAATTATAAGCATAACTAGGTAAAATCACTGTTGCGCCAGACATCTTTAAGCAATTCCCACTTCATAATTTAAAGGAATTAGTGGCGGTGTAATAGATTTCTAAACCATATCGCGGCGTCGTAAGTACCACCTGAAATTTTCATCTCCAACCGAGTTTTTCGACTATTGCTGGAAATCTCCCAATGCGGCCGTTCACTCGCTATTTGCTAGATGGCTGAAGTTCATCACAAACCAGCCGTGCACTTGTCGATCTATATGCGGCAACCAACACTGATGCTTCGTACCAAAAAAATGCACCTTCTAGAACCTGTGGCGAAGGCTTGGAAATCTCAACCCCCAGAATCGGGACAGTCCGTATGATTGCTGCTTGGCAATTGAAGATCGCGGGGATGGTCGTGATGACATAATGCATCCCTTGCTTCGCAAGGTGCCTCCGGAGGATCACTTATCAACAATCGTTATATTTGTAAATAATTGCGAGGGTGTTTCATGAAATGCGCACTAATTTATGACTTTGATGGAACGCTAGCCGAAGGAGATTGCGCTCAGCATGGACTTCTGCCTTCTCTAGGAATTAATGATATTGGTGAATTTTGGGCTTCAGTCAAAAAGCGCGCAAAGGTAGATGATGGAGACGAAATATTATCTTACTTGGGGCTTCTGGCCGAAGCAGCAAATGGGATTAATTCTGATGAATTGAGCGAAGAAAACCTGATCAAACATGGGATGACGATTCCATTGTTCCCAGGTGTTAGCAGCTGGTTTGATCGAATCAATGCATACGCCGAGCAAAATGATTTGGAACTACATCACTACATAATTTCAAGCGGCCTCGATGCAATGATTAGAGGTACAAGCATCGGAAATAAATTTCGCAACATTTACGCATGTAAATATCACTATTCAGAAGACAAAAAAGCCTGCTGGGCTGCCCAAGCTATAAACTACACAACAAAAACTCAATTTCTGTTCCGAATCAACAAAGGTATAGACAACTCTTGGGATAATGCGGCTGTTAATAAATTTATTGAACCATCAGAACGTGAAATGCCATTTCAGAGAATGGTCTACTTCGGAGATGGCGACACTGATATTCCGTCGATGAAAATGATCCGAAATCAGGGCGGTTTTTCAATTGCGGTTTTTGATCAAAAAAAATGGACGGCCCAAAGCACTCAAGAAAAAGTTGAAAAGCTTATTGCTGAAGAGCGAGCGAATTATGTTGTGCCTGCCGTATATGAAGAAGGAAGCCAGCTAGACATCACCGTCAAAGGCCTGCTGAAATTATTCAAACGTAGAAAAATATAACAATGCACTCAATCACTCTCGGCATCTTCGCAGAATAGGCTGCTTTAGTCGGCTCGACTAAGGTGTTTGCGCTATCTGAGTCAAGTGCGCCCCTTAGGGCCTGGTACAATTGCACAAAGCTCGATATTTTTATCCTGTAGCGCTTTCCGCCCCCCCTTGCCAAGAGGCTCAAATAGGACTGCCGCTCTCGATACTGTCGCACCCTCTGCCCGGAGTGCTTCTGCTAACTCAATCATCTTTCGGCCGCCTGTCGTGCTGTCATCAACCAAAAGGCCATTCAGTGTCTCTAAAGACATATGAAGAGGATAATCAAGTATCAGGTGGCTTCTATTTTTGCCAGTAGCATCATTACCTTTTGCGCAAATACCAAGCACTAAGGGCTTTCGAGCCAGAGCTGCAAACTCATATCCCAAAAGAGGGGATCCATCCTTTGGGGTCGCGACGAAATCAAAGTCGAGAAGTTTCTCTGCATCTAGGTGTGTATAAATAATTCGCGCATAGGTCTTGGCAATTTCAGGATCAGTCGTGCTGCCAATAACATCAATAAATGATTGCGCTGCAAAAGTTCGGCGCTCACCAACATCAATTGTCGCCTCCAGTGTATGTTGAGCGAGAAGCGCCTTTAACTTGCTCTTATATTCGGGCTCGTTGCCGCGAATGGAATCGAGCGTTCGCATAATTCTACTTGGCTGAGATGCTTTATCACCATCCCAAGTTACTTTTACACCAAGGCTCTGGAGAGCCCGAATCGTTGCATCCAACCTATTCTGAGCCAGCCACTTCGCTATTTTAGGCGGAAGCAAACCAACTGAATCAAGTATGAATATCAAAGTCGCAAACGAAAGTAACCAAAGAATAAGAGCGTTGAACGATACATTGCCAAAGAGGTTATTTGGGTCCATTGTTTTTTGCAGCTATCCAGATATTAGTAAGACGCTGTAACCGTTCTGTAGTGACACCGAGAGTATTGCATAAATATTCAAGATCAGCCTTTCTCATTTCTGGCGGGAGGTTGATAAGTGAAAACGACTCAACCTCGTGAATGCGCACGGCACCGATTATTTCACTAATATCTTTGGCAAGAATGCCTGTGATGATGTATTTGCCAGAGTCGTCTTTTGTGATCTGTAGAAGTGGGACACCACCATCAGACTCAATTCTGCACGCCTTAGTAGCCGGATCAATATGAATGGTAATTGAATGACTTACAAATTCGGAAGATAGCGCTAGCGTTAATTCATATGTTGGTGCATCGCAGGCAAGGAATTGCTCAATCGTAGGCTGCTGATCAGATGAAACAAAATCTCGAATTCTGCTGACTAAAATTGAATCCATGAGTACCCTCTTAGGCAGTAAGTAAGTGCTGTATGCTACTGTCGAATACCCGACCGAATTGTTTCAGAGTATCTCGTATAACAATAACTTCGGGGTGTTCGGCAACATGCAGTTTTGTTGAGATTGGTGCGGGAACAGGGGTGCTATCAGCTATAAAGAGCTCACCAACGACGGCATCTACCCCATACTTTTTCATGATATCCCCATAGCTGTTCACATCCTGAAGCGTTACACCCGGGAGGACCGGCTTCACGTATAGGCAAGCCCTAAGATCTTTGGCTACACAAGCAGAAAACGATTTAAAGCGCCGTACGGGGGGTGAAGTTCCACGCTCAAGAGAGTTCCACTGGCTAATTGTAGCCGTACTAATGTAGGCAACCACTTGCCGACGCCAATACGGGCTAAGCACAATTGCATCCAAGTCGCTTGATGTGATTTGACGCTTCGTCGCAAACTGCAACCAATTATCGAATGGAAGTAAATTCTGGATGAGCCGGATGGTCTCTGGCCTTGTTCTCGAATCCCAGCATTCGGAGAAGCAGCCTATGGAAAGCACTGTCCCTGAGCGGCCTCGCACAAAGCGCTTATCGATAAATAGCTGCTCCAAGAGTTCAGGCACCGAGCGTCGTTGTTCTGTTTGAGGCCGATTGCCAGTTTGAATTCCCTCTGTTGGAAGGTAGCAGTAACTACATGAGGAGCCACATCCCAGTTCAAGGTTTAGGAAAAGGCGGCGTGCGTCACCGCTGATGAAGAAATCTTCAGCGGAGTGCAGCGAGGACATGTACGAGCAATTCCCGATGTATATCGGCAGGAGCGCGAACGTGGCCATCCGGATCGATACACTGAACCTTCTTCCAGTTTTCCCTAGCAGCCAGTTTTTTGAATTGATCAAGAGCCAACTGAAGATGATCTGTGGAGGCTTCTTGAAGGTCGTGGGACTTGTCTGTGTAGGTTCTCTTTTCCTTTAGACCGACTAAAGTTTGAGAAGACTTTACTGTTGACTCTAGAAATAGGACAAGGTCTGGTTTTGGTAGACAAAGCACTTCTTGCTCAACATATCGAATCCATTCGGCCATATTGAGTTGCTCGTCTGCGCTAGTGCGGGCACTTTGGTGAGCCATGTTTGATGGTGTGTATCGATCACAGAGAACGATCTTCCCTTGCTCAAGGGCTGAAACGATCATGCTCCGGGCTTCGAAACGATCCAGAGCGTAAAGGAGAGCGGAGAATTTTGGGGGAACGTCGGCTAACTGTCCGTAATCGCCATGAAGATACTTTCCAACCTCATTGCCAAAGAAAGAAGTCTCGTACTGCGGGAAGCGAAAGACCTCCGCTGGCAAGCTAGAAGCTTGAAGTGCATTGACAAGAAGCTCAGTTTGAGTGCCCTTGCCACTTCCGTCTATCCCCTCTATTGCTATTAATTTACCAGTTTTCATGTTGCAGCCGTGGAGCATAATCGGACGAAGTAGCAGACAATGTCCGCACTGGTTTAAAGTAAAAATTGTCTCACAGCAGAGGGGATTCAGGGAAACAACAGACGAAAGTTCATTCCCAGCCATTTTCTGGTGCCTGGCCGTCTAGCCCCCTGGCCGCCCCTCACTGTAGAGGAAAGTAGCCCGTCTAACGCCGTAACACCTGAATGTCAGAAAGCATTCACCGGTCATTCAACTGAGCCAACGCCACCGGCAGGAAAGGCCGAGAAACTGACCCTCAAAGAAAAAGCCCACTTGAACTGGTGGGCTTCACTTATTCGGACCTGGTAACGATATTTTTACAATCACTGCAAAATCATGCTGCCAGTCGCATCAAAGACCTGCCTGAATTCGATGTGGAGCGGGCGATGGGAATCGAACCCACGGCTCTAGCTTGGGAAGCTAGGGTATTACCATTATACGACGCCCGCTCAGGACGGCAGGCCGCCATTCTATGCGCAGACGGCGGCCGGTTCAATGTTCCTGTGCGGGGTCGGCCGGGTTGCTTAGGCGGTCACTGAGAGCAGCGTGGCAATCCCGTTGTTTTCCTGATCCTGGCCGGCAGCGTAGGCGTGCATCAGTTGCATGATTTTCATCATCAACTCGGCATCGCTGTTGTTTGCCGTGGTCGTCGCGGTGGCTGTGCCGGTATCGGAGGCTGAGGTCGACTCGGTTGATTTGTCGTAGGCCATGGCTTCCTTGAAGCTGACCTTGCCGTCGCTATCGGTGTCCGCTGCTTCAAAATTCTCGACGATCTTGTTGATCAGCTCGGTCCGTTTTGTATCGCTGCTGTCGACCGATTCGAGCTGGCTGGTCAGTTCTTCCTTGGTGAGGCCGGCGTCGTCGGCTGGGGGCGGGGGTGGCATGCCGCCGGGGCCTTGCATCGGGCCGCCGAACTGGCTGCTGACGGATTCCTGCAGCTTGGCGAGAACGGTGGCGAATTCGTCTTTGGTGACCTTGCCGTCGCTGTTGCTATCGAGCGCGGTGAAGACGTCTTCGGCGCTCGTGCTGCTGGTGCTTTGACTGGCGTTGGTGGTGATCTGGCTGAAGGCTGCGGCCAGATCGCTTTTTTCGAGATAGCCCTGGCTCTTGGTGTCCAGCTTTGAGAACAGCATGCTTGCCATTTGAGATGCCTGGTTGATTCCGCTCAACATGATTCGCTCCTTGGATGAAATTGACGAGATGCCTGGCCTTTGGCCAAGTAGCTTTCCTTGTGCAAGTTATCGGCCCGAACCGGTGTGTTTTGACGGCGCTTTGGGTTAATCCGGGTAAAAGAATGTTAAGAAAAACTGTATTCGTGGCGTTTTGTTGGAGAAATACCGGCAAAAACCGGATTTTTTGGGCAATTGGCGGCAAAAACAGCTCGCCGGCAATATTTGCCGATCGTTACCCGACCAGAGCAATCGGGAATGAGGTAAATCTCTGTAAATCAAGCGCTCGCAGTCGCCACCCTTGGCTATGATTCAACCGGATAATTTTGTGGGTGAATAGGCAATGGCGGCAGTTTTGCTGGTGGACGACGACGTTGAACTGGCCGAGATGCTGGGCGACTATCTGGCCCAGGACGGCTTTGTGGTGACTACGTTGCACGACGGCCTGAGCGGTGCCGAGGCGGCGCTCTCGGGGCAGTACGCCATTGCCGTGCTCGATGTGATGATGCCGGGCCTTTCCGGTGTCGAGGTCTTGCGCCGGATCCGGGCGGTCAGCGCGATGCCGGTGCTCATGCTGACGGCCAAGGGTGACGACATGGATCGCATCGTCGGCCTTGAACTGGGCGCTGACGATTACGTCCCCAAACCCTGCCAGCCGCGCGAGCTGGCCGCCCGCCTGCGCGCCATCCTGCGTCGCGCGGCGCCATCGACCGAGCCGAGCAACGTCCCGCTGGTGGTTGGCGAACTGTGCATTCGGCCGGAACAGCGTCTGGCCGAATGGGCTGGCGTTGCTGTGGACCTGACCAGCACGGAGTTCAATTTGCTTGAAGTGCTGGCCCGCAATGCCGGGCGGCCGGTAAGCAAGGGCGATCTGTCGGAGCAGGCGCTGGGCCGGGCGCTGGTCCGTTTTGACCGGAGCATCGACGTCCATTTGTCGAGCATTCGCCACAAGCTGGGCACGCTGGCCGATGGGCGCTCGTGCATCCAGACGGTTTATCGGCAGGGTTACCAGTTGATCCGGTCCTGAGATGGGACGCCTGTTCTGGAAGTTCTTTCTCTTCATCTGGCTCGGCCAGGTGGCCGCCGTGGTCGGCACCGGAACATTCTTCTGGTTCGAGCGCCAGCAGTCGTCGATGCGGGCTGATTTTGAGGCGCACCGGCCGCCGCCGATGGAATTCGATCGAGGCGGACCGCCCCATCGCCCGCCACCGCCCGACGACAAGCGACCGGGCGGCCGGCTGCCCCTATTTCCCATGATCGCTGCCCTGATCGCCAGCCTGCTCTGTGCCGCCGGCGTGGCCTGGTATTTCGCCAAGCCGATCCGCCACCTGCGCAATGCCTTCGCCACTGCGGCCGAGGGCAATCTCGATACCCGGGTGGGCGGCGCCATGGGCGGCCGGCGCGACGAACTGGCCGATCTGGGCCAGGATTTCGACCGCATGGCCGAGCGCCTGCAGGCCTTGATGGCGGCTCAGAAACGCCTGCTGCACGATGTTTCGCACGAAATGCGCTCGCCGCTGGCCCGCCTGCAGGCGGCCATTGGCCTGGCCCGGCAGCAGCCGGGGCGGCTTGAGGATACGTTGGCGCGCATCGAGCGCGAGGGCGAACGCATGAACGGGCTGATCGGCGAACTGCTGACACTGTCCCGGCTGGAGGCGGGGGTTGCCGGTCCGCTGGAAAAAGTCGATCTAGGCGAACTGCTGGCCGGAATCGTCGAGGATGCGCGCTTCGAGGGCGCGGCCGAGCAGGTCGGCGTCGACTTCACCGCAGGGACGGGGCTGTTCGTGCAGGCCAATCCGGAGTTGCTGCACCGGGCCATCGAGAACGTGGTGCGCAACGGGCTGCGTTTTTCGCCGGCCGGAACAAGCCTGCAGATCGCGGTGAAACGGGAAGCTGATGACTTGATCCACCTGCACATCGCCGATCAGGGCGTCGGCGTGCCGGAAGCCGAACTGGAGGCGATTTTCACGCCTTTTTATCGCGGGCGGAATCTGGCGACGGGCGACGGCTATGGTCTGGGGCTGGCGATTGCCCGGCAGGTGATTGCTACGGTCAACGGGAAAATTACTGCAAAAATGAAATCCGACGGCAGCCCCGGCCTGCTCGTCGAGATCGTTCTGCCGGCAGCCGGCTGAGGCGGGAACTCAGGCGAGTTCGGCCAATTCCCGGTAGCGGCCGGCGTGGAACAGCAGCGGCGCGAGGTCCGGCGTTTCGCTGAAGCGTTCGACGCTGCCGACGAAAATGGTGTGATCGCCGGCCGCGTGTTCGGTCATGTTGGCCACTTCAAAGGTCGCGCAGCAGCCCGGAAAAACTGGGGCGCCGCCGACGCCGGCGTGCCACGGCAGGCCGGCAAAACGGTCGGCCGGCCAGGTGGCGAAACGATTCGACAGATCCTGCTGGTCGGCGGCCAGCACGTTGATGGCGTGGTGGCTGGCCTGGCGGAAGGCGGCCAGGTTGTGCGACTTGTTGTCGAGGCACCAGAGAACGAGCGCCGGATCGAGCGAGACGGCGGCGAAGGAATTGACGGTCAGGCCGATGGGGTGGCCGTCCGGGTCGATGGCCGTGACGATGGTGACGCCGGTGGCATAGCGGCCGAGGGCGTTGCGCAGGGCGCGGCTGTCGTTTTGCGGTTGGGTCATCGGGCAGGGCCGGTAGGCCGGAAGAAAAAGAGGCCGTATTATCCGTGCTCCCGCAGCCCGCGTCGAGGCAGAATTTGGCCGCCCAAAACCGCTTTACCGAAGACCTGATCGCCTGGCAAAAGACCGCCGGCCGCCACGACCTGCCCTGGCAGAAGACGCAAGACCCCTACCGCATCTGGCTTTCGGAGATCATGCTGCAGCAGACCCAGGTCAGCACAGTGATCCCCTATTACGCGCGCTTTCTGGCCAGTTTTCCCGATGTGCTGGCGCTCGCCGCAGCGCCGATCGAGCTGGTCATCGAGCACTGGGCCGGGCTGGGCTATTACGCCCGGGCGCGCAATCTGCACCGCTGCGCGCAGCAGATTGCCACGGTCCACGCCGGAAAATTCCCGAAAACCGAGGCGCAGCTGGAGGAATTGCCCGGCATCGGCCGGTCGACCGCAGCAGCCATTGCCGCCTTCGCCTTCGGCCGCCGGGCGGCGATTCTCGACGGCAACGTCAAGCGCGTGCTGTGCCGGCAATTCGGGGTCGAGGGCTTCCCCGGCGCCAAGGCCGTGCATGACCGCCTTTGGCTGCTGGCCGAAAGCCTGCTGCCGGAGAACGACATCGAGGTTTACACGCAAGGGCTGATGGATTTGGGCGCCACGCTGTGCACGCGCAGCCGGCCGCGCTGTGGCGACTGCCCGGTAGCGGCCGGCTGCGTCGCCAAGCGTGATGGCCGGCAGGGCGAATTGCCCGAAGCCAAGCCGCGCGCCGCGATACCGGAACGCACCTCGACTTTCGTTCTACTCACCGACGGCCAGCGCCTGCTGCTCGAACGACGCCCGCCTTCCGGCTTGTGGGGCGGCCTGCTGGTGCCGCCGGAAGGCGAGCCGGCGGCGGTGGCGGCGCGCTTCGGGCTGGCGCTCGGCGAGATGACAAAGTTGCCACCGTTCAAACATGTCTTCACGCATTTCCGGCTGACGCTGGAGCCAGTGTTGTGCCGGATCGACGCCCGGTTTCAGGCGGCCGAGCCGGGGCTGGAATGGGTGGATATCGAACGTGCAGCCGATGCCGGTGTGCCGGCCCCGATCAAGAAACTGATCAGGCAGGTTGCCAGCGCAATGGGCTGATGCCCCAGCGCTCGAAGGTTTCGGCCCGGACGATCTGGCCGTAGTGGTTGCCGATCTTGCGTGAGAGGTCGACATCGACCGGCGTGGTGACGTATTGCTGCCGGCCGGTATGGTAAATGACGCGGACGGTGGGGGTCAGCATGTTGTCGGCGTGCAGTTGGCCGACCACGGCGAGATGCCCGCTTTCGAGCAATACCAGCGTGCCGACCGGGTAGATGCCGACCGTCTTGACGAAGGCGGCAACGAGCGCCGGATCGTATTGAAAACCGGCCTCGTCGTAGAGCTGGCGCAGCGTGTGCGATGGCGACATGGCGGCCCGGTAGGGGCGGTCCGAGGTCATCGCGTCGTAGGTGTCGACGATGGCCACCATGCGCCCGGCCAGGGAGATTTCGTCGCCAGCCATGCGGTACGGGTAGCCGCAGCCGTTGTAGCGCTCGTGGTGTTCGAGAACGACGGCGACCGAGGTTTCGGACAGCCGCGTGGTGGCGTCGAGCACGGCCAGCCCTTCTTCGACATGGCTCTGGACGATGGAGAATTCGGCCTGGGAGAGCAGGCCCGGCTTGGCTGTCAGCTTGGCATCGAGAGCGGCGTGACCGATGTCCTTGACCATGGTGCCGAGCGCCAGTTTTTCGATTTCCGGCTCGGGCAGGCCCTGATGCCGACCGAAGGCGATGATCAGCGCCGCCGTCGCCACGGCATGTTCGGTGGCGTAAGCGTCGAGGCGCTTGAGGCGGGCCAGCGGCACGAGGGCGTCGGGATTGCGGATGACCGAGGCGATCATCTTGCTGACGATCGGTTCAAGATAGGCGGCGTCGACATTGCTGCCGGCCTTGGCGGCAAGCATCAACCCGCTCACCGTATTGCTCGCTTCATGCAGCAGCCGGCCGGCCCGCCGCCGCTCCTCGCCGAGCGACACCGTGGGCGGCGTGGCCGCCCGTATTTCGGCCAGCGACTTGAGCTTCTGTTCGATCTGGTTGATGCGCGCAATCGGCGTCGGCGGCAGATCGGCACCCTTGTCGGTATCGATGCTGATTTCGCTGATGCCTTCTTCCCTGATCTTCGAGACATGCGCCTCGTCGCGCACCTTGAATTTCGACTGCCACAGGGAATGGTCGAACCAGCGCTTGTGCAGGTCCACGACATACATGCCGGGCAACAACTGGTCGATGCTTATCTTGCGGATCATGCCGGTAGTTTCGCTTATTTTTTCTCGGCGGCCTCGGCGGCGCGCTGCTCCGCTTCGCGTACTTTTTTGGCGACGCGGGCGTCGTGATCGGCCTGTTTCTTGCGCTGTTTTTCCGCCTCGGCGAGCTTGCGTTTTTCGCCTTCGGCCGCCTTGGCGGCCTTGGCAGCGCGGGTCGCGGCTATTTTATCCTCGGCCACCTGACGGGCGTTCATCGACTCGGCCTGACGCAATTCGAGCTCGGCAGCACGCCGTGGCGCATCTTCGGCCTGCACCCGGTTCCGGTCGCCCAACTGCTCGCGCTTCACTTCACGCTCGATCGCTTTGCCGTCAATTTCCAGCCGGCGCGCCTCGCGCGTTGTTTTGAGGTGCTCCCTGGCGGCAGCATTGCGGCAATCGTTGATGAGGAATTTGCTCGCGCACACCTCGTTCTTCTGCACCAGCAAGGCGTCGGCTTCATCCTGGCGCGCCCTGCTCTCGGCCTGCAGCGCCGCCGCCTTGTCGAGACGCGCCTGCCAGGCCGCCTGGCGCTCGGCACTCACCTCGCCATCGGCCGCCAGCGCAGCAAACGGCAGGGCGAGCAGGACGATCAGGCCGGCAACCACTGGTAGGGATCGATTTTCCATTTATCGTAACTCTCAAAACTGGCGATGCGGTCCGGCACCTTGGCGAGATCGACGATCTCGGGCGGAACGTAGTGTTGTTGGCCGGCATGGTAAAAAATGCGGACGACGGGTTCGAGCAGTTTGCCTTCATTTTGTTCGATGACGACGCCCATGCGACTGCTTTCGAGGCGAACCAGCGAGCCGGTCGGATAGATGCCGATGGCGCGGATGAAAGCCTGCACCAGTTGCGGATCGAAATGGTGATTGCTCCATTCGAGGAGCTTCTTAAGCGCCTGCGTCGGCGGCATGCCGCGGTTGTAGACCTTCTCCGAGGTGATGGCGTCGTAAACATCGACGATGGCGGCCATCTGGCCGTAGAGGGAAATGCCCTCGCCGACCCGCTTGTGCGGATAACCGGTGCCGTCGAAGCGTTCGTGGTGCTCGCCGACCACTTGCAATGTGGCAAGGCTGATCCCCGGGACGTCTTCGAGCAGGTGCAGGCTCTCGGCAACGTGCGACTGCATGCGGGCGAATTCGTCGTCGGTCAGCTTGGCCGGCTTGTTGAGGATGGAATCGGGAATCTGCGCCTTGCCGACATCGTGAAGCAAGCCGCCGAGGGCGATTTCCCGGATGGTTTCCCTGGGCAGCTTCATGCTGCGGCCGAAAGCGACAAGCAGGGCGCTGACGCCGACCGAATGCTCGAAGGTGTAGTCGTCGAGGTTTTTGAGGCGGGCCAGCGGCAACAGCGCATCCTGATTGCGGAAAACGGAATCGACCATGCTGTCGATGAGCGGCTCGACGCGCGCCACCTGAATTTTCTGGCCGAAACGAATATCGTCGAGCACATGCCGGATCACCTTGTTGGCCTCGCCATGCAGGCGCCGGGCGCGCACCGCTTCATTCTTGAGGTCGGCGACCACCGGCTTGTCGACGGGCTTTTCGGCAATCTCCTGCAGGCGGCGCTCGAGGTCGGCATTGACCTCGCTCTGCGGGCGCGCCTCGCGGACATCAGCCCCCTTGATCGTGTCGATGTAGAGCTCGCGGATGCCGATCTCGACGATCTTGTCCACGGTCGCCTGATCGCGCACGTGGAAGGTGCTGGACATGAAGGGATGATCGAGCCAGCCGCAATTGAGGTCATGAATGAACATGCCCGGCTTGAGCTGGTCGGTGCGGATCTGCTTGATCATTCGGTGATTCTAGCAGGCTGTCGCAAAGCGTAGCCAAAATGACTGAAAGGCGCGGCAAGCCTTTGTAATGTTTCAAATTTTGCCGATTTTTCCGGTTGACCGTGGAATTCGGAAAATGTGCCGGAAAATCGGTATCTCGAGCCCGCCTCGTTATAATCGTCCCCCTCATGATCGCCCTCCGCCAAGTCACCTTCGCCCGCGCCGGCCGCCCGCTCGTCATCGACGCCTCTGTTCAACTGCACCCCGGCTGGAAAGTCGGCGTTGTTGGCGCCAACGGCTGCGGCAAATCCAGCCTCTTCGCGCTGCTCGCCAACGAACTGCACGCCGAATCGGGCAATGTCGAAATCCCGGCCAGCTGGCACATCGCCCGCGTCGCCCAGGAAACACCGGCCCTGCCCGATGCCGCCATCGATTTCGTGCTCGACGGCGATGTCGAACTGCGCCGCATCGAACGCGAACTGGTCGACGCGGAAGCCAGTGGCGACGGCGTCGCCATCGGCCACCTGCACGCCCGCTACGCCGACATTGGCGGCTATTCGGCCAAGGCCCGGGTTGCCGAAGTGCTGCATGGCCTCGGCTTCACCGACGCCGACTTTCAGCGTTCGGTCGCCGAATTTTCCGGCGGCTGGCGCGTCCGCCTCAACCTCGCCCGCGCCCTGTCGTGTCGCGCCGATCTGCTGCTGCTCGACGAACCGACCAACCACCTCGACCTCGACGCCGTCTTCTGGCTCGAAAACTGGCTCAAGAACACGCCGGCGACGCTGCTATTGATCTCCCACGACCGCGACTTCCTCGACGCCGTCGTCGGCCAGATCATCGCCATCGACCTCCAGCGCCTGACGCTGACCAGCGGCGGCTACAGCGACTACGAACGCGCCCGCGCCGCCCGCCTCGCCACTCAGCAGTCGTCCTACGAAGCCCAGCAACGCGAAATCGCCCACCTGTCGAGCTTTATCGAACGCTTCAAGGCCAAGGCCACCAAGGCCCGCCAGGCGCAAAGCCGAATCAAGACGCTCGAACGCATGGAAATGGTCGCCGCGGCCCATGTCGACTCGCCCTTCCACTTCGCCTTCCGCCAGCCGACCGCCCTGCCCGACCCGCTGCTGAGCATCGAAAAAGCCTCGGCCGGCTACGCCGATCACAAGATCATCGACCACGTCACACTGACGCTTCGCCCCGGCTGCCGCATCGGCCTGCTCGGCCGCAACGGCGCCGGCAAATCGACGCTGATCAAACTGCTGGCCAATTCAATTCCCCAGCAAGGCGGCGAGCGCAAGGAAGCCAAGGCGCTCAACATCGGCTACTTCGCCCAGCACCAACTCGAACAACTGCGCCCCGACGAATCGCCGCTGCAACACCTCGTCCGCCTCGACCCGACAGCCACCGAACAGGAACTGCGCGACTACATCGGCGGCTTCGACTTTCGCGGCGACATGGCGACGCGCGCCATCGAACCCTTCTCCGGCGGTGAAAAATCGCGCCTGGCGCTGGCTTTGCTCATCCGCACCAAGCCCAACCTGCTGCTGCTCGACGAGCCGACCAACCACCTCGACCTCGAAATGCGCGAGGCGCTGACCTTTGCCATGCAGGATTTCGAAGGCGGCGTCGTCTTCGTCTCACACGACCGCCACCTGCTGCGCACCTGCGCCGACGAACTGCTGCTGGTAGCGGACGGCAAAGTCAGCGAATTCGAAGGCGACCTCGACGACTACGCCGCCTGGCTAGCCGCCCAGCGCAATGCCGAAAAGGCGCCGGAGGCGGACGTTGCTGCCGAGAAGTCGGAACGCCTGGCGCTACGCGCCGATGCCAAGGCCAATCGGCAAGCTTTGCTCGCCCAACGCCGGCCGCTGATCAAGGAGATCGAGCAACTGGAGCGCAAGCTGGCGAAGTGGAATGAGGAAAAAGCGGCGCTCGACGCGCAGTTCGCCGACCCGGACTTCTATGCCACGGTCGACCGGGTAAAAAGCGAGGAAATGCACAAGCAGGCCGGCCTGCTCGGCGAGCAGATCGACGAAGCCGAAATGCGCTGGCTCGAAGTGCATGAAGCGCTTGAGGCCTTGCCATCGGCCGATTGAGCCGAGCGGAAAATGCTCCTACCTGCCCGGATGATGGAATAACCGGGTTCGTCCCAGCCCCACCTGGTCGCGATTGCCGACCAAACCAATGCTTCGCGCCCCGGAGAAAGCCTTCTGGGCTTTCCGGAAGCATCACCGCTCGGTGATGCTTCCGTCTGGCCGCCTTGGCCTATCGACGGCCGATCAGCATGCCGAGCACCAAGCCGACACTGGCCGCGATCCCGACCGATTGCCACGGATTCTTCCGAATACAGGCATCCGTCGCCGCGGCAGCAGCCTTGCTCTTTTCCAGAACTGCGGCCTCGGCATTCGCAACCCGCACCTTGGCGGCGCCCAGACGCTCGCTGATGCGCTGACGCACGTCGAGCATCTTGTCGCCAGCAACGCCGGCAGTCTCGCGAAAAATATCTTCCGCATCGGAGACAACCGCTTTCATGTCGGCAACAATTTTCTGGCTGTTGTTCAGATCAGTCACATTGGACATATTTCACCTCGGCAAATAAAAAGTAGTCAAACCTGCGCCCGCATGGCGCATCTCACACCATGCAACGCTCCGAGCCCACCAGTTGATTTTTTCAGCCTAGCTGATCACCGGCTTGGGTTGCGGTTTCTTGCCCTTTGATTCCTTCTTCTTGTCTTTGCTGCCCATGAGCTTCTCTCCTGAACGGGTTGCCTGAAAATGAGTCAATTCACTCGTACATCCTAGTCCGGATATTCAATCTTGGCCAAAAGAAAGTAGTACCGCCGTCCAACGGCGGAAAATATTCCCTATCCCACGGTCAACCAGAAAAACTGCCCAAAAACAAAATCTCTGATCAGGCAAAATCGCATTTCCCCGCTCAGCCCACCGGAGCCAACCCGTGCACATCGACGCAGCGAAAATACGCTTCATGGAATTCCATGAAATCAAACAGCTACGGGCACGGCTTGCCACCTTTGCTCCTATAATGACCTTTTAACTACCAAGGTCTTGGAGCGGCATATGAAGATCCTTCATTTTCTGCTGTTGTCCTGCTGCCTGAGCGTGTTTTCGCCACTGGCAACGGCCCAGGAAAAGACCACGGTCCGGCCGCTGACCGTCGGGCTCATGCCCTACCTCAGCACCCGCACGCTGCTGGCCAATTACCAGCCAATTGCCGTCGCCCTCGAACAGGAGCTGCAGCAGCCCGTACATCTGGTCACCGCCCCGGATTTCGATACCTACGTCAAGCGCGTGCTCGATGGCGAATACGACGTGGCGTTGCTCGCCCCCCACTTCGCCCGGCTGGCCATCCGGGATTACGGCTATAGCGCCCTGCTCATGCACAAGGCGCCGATTCGCGGCGTCATGGTCACGGCCCGCAACAAGCCGCTGTCCGGCGCTGACGAACTGCGCGGACAAAGCATCGCCATCGTCGACCGCAGCGCGCTGCTCGTCATCGTCGGCGCCGTCACCCTGGCCGATGAAGGGCTCAAGGAAGGCAGCGATTTCACCTTTGTCGAGACCGTTTCGCATTCGAGCGCGCTGCACAACGCCGCTTCCGGCAAATCGCGGGCGGCGCTGATTTCCTATTCGACGCTGGTCCTCGCCTCGCCGGAACTGCAGCGCGACGCCGTGATCTGGCGCGAACTGAGCAGCATTCCCGGGCAGTTCTACATCGCCCACAATCGCGTGCCGGCCGCCCGGCAGAAACAGGTCAAGGCGGCACTGCTGGCTTTCGAAAAAACAGCCGACGGCCAGCAGTTTTTCGAGAAAACCAAGCATGGCGGTTTCGCCGAACCGGGCCGCGCCGAAGCCGATTTCCTCGACCGTCTGCTACCGGAAACCCGTCGCCAGCTCGGGGCAACCATCCGCTAAATGGGCTTCTTCCGTTTCCTGCAGTCCTTGCGCGGCCGGCTCATCACGCTGACGGTGGTGGCCGAGATCGTGATGATTTCGGCCATCGTGTGGAACAGCCAGCGCCTGGCCGAGGAACACCTGATCCGTCAGTTCGAACTGCGCCGCGCTGAAATCAGCAGCCTGCTCCAGGCCGCCCTGGCCCCGGCCATGGTCCAGCGCGACTACGCCGCGGTCAGCGAAATCCTCGACAGTGCGCGGAAGTTGCAGGGCATGACTTATCTGGTCATGTTCGACGAGGACCAGCAGCGGGTAGCCAGCAGCGCGATCGACAGCGCCAGCCCGATTCCTGCGGTCGACGCCGGAAACCAGCCGATTTTCCGGCTCCAGAACCTCAACGTCCGCATTCCGATCCGCCTCGAGCAGCGCAGTTACGGCGAATTGCAGATTGGTATCGATCTGCGTTTCCTCAATGAAGCCCGGCAAGAAATCCTGCTGCAAAACATGGCTCTCGCCATACTCGGCATCCTGTTGTCGACCTTCGTCCTGATCGCCATCGCCCTCTGGCTGACCCGTCGTCTGGCCGCACTCAGCGCCGCCAGCAATGACCTGGCGGCCGGCCGCCCCTTCCAGCCGCTGCATGCCCCGGTCAATGACGACATAGGCGTCGTCGTCAATGCCTTCAATGGCATGGCAGCCGCGCTCGAACGGCGCATGCTCGATCTTCGATGCTCCGAAGCCGAGCAACGCGCCCTGGCCGAAATCCTCGCCACCGAACGCGGCCGCCTCGACGCCCTGCTTTCCGCCATGCGCCTGGGCCTCGTCTTCGTCGCCGGGGATGGCCGGATTTCCTATCTCAACCCGGCTTTTCTCAAACTGTGGGGCATCACCCCGGCGCATCAACTGATCGACCAGCCGGTGAACCTGCTGCGCCAGGAACTGCAACGACAGATGCCGATTGCCGGTTCCCGGCAATGTTTCGATGGCGACGGTTCGCTACGCGAATACGGCCTGCCGGATGGCCGGACGATTACCGAACACAGCGTCGCGGTGACCAGCCCGACTGCCGTCGAGGGCGGACGCTTGTGGATTTTCGAGGACATCACGAGCCAGCGCCAGATTGCCGAGCGCCTGGTTTTCATGGCCGAGCGCGACTCGCTGACCTCCCTCGCCAACCGCGCCCGCTTCGATGCCGAACTGGATCGCCTGCTGACCCAGGCCGGGCGCGACCCCGGCTTGTTCGGGGCGCTGATCTATTTCGATATCGACGAGTTCAAGACGATCAACGATACCTTTGGCCACCGGGCCGGGGACCACGTGCTGATCCGCACCGCCGATACGGTGAGCAAGCTGGTCCGCACCACCGAACTGTTCGCCCGCCTCGGTGGTGACGAGTTCGCCATCATCGCCCCCAACGCCAGCCTGACCGGCGCCCAGAGCCTGGCTGAACGCCTGCTCAGCGCGGTTGCTGCCATGCAATTCGAGTTCGAGAACCGCCGGCTCAGCCTGACCATCAGCGTCGGTATCGCCCTTTTCCCCGAACATGCCGGCAGCGCTGAAGAGCTCGTTTCGCGCGCCGATGCGGCGATGTACCAGGCCAAACGGGGCGGCAAGAACGGCTGGCGCCTCTACCGCCCTGATCTCGACCAGTCGGAAGCCATGCTGGTGCACCTCGGCTGGAACGAAAAAATTCAGGTAGCGCTGACGACCGGACGCTTCCTGCTGCATTTCCAGGGCATTCACTCGACCGGCAGCAGCGCGATTTCGCACTACGAAGCCCTGGTCCGCATGCGCGACCCCGAGCATCCGGACCAACTGGTGCTGCCCGGCCGCTTCATTCCGGCGGCCGAACGGACCGGCCGGATTGTCGATATCGACCGCTGGGTGATGCGCGCGGCAATCGCCAAACTGGCCGAAAACCCGACCCTCCCCGCCTTGGCCATCAACATTTCCGCCCGCTCCTTCGACGACCCGACCCTAGCGCGGAGCATCAGTTCGCTGCTCGCCGAGTTCCAGGTCGAACCGCGGCGCCTCATCGTCGAACTGACCGAAACCTCGGCCCTGGCCAACATGCACGATTCCGAGCAGTTCATCCGCGATATCCGCGCCCTCGGCTGCACCGTCTGCCTCGATGATTTCGGCGTCGGCTTTTCGTCCTTCGCCTATCTCAAGCACCTGTCGGCCGATGTGCTGAAGATCGATGGCATGTTCATCAGCAACCTGCCAACCAGCCGCGAAGACCAGGTTTTCGTCCGGGCCATCGTCGACGTGGCGCGCGGCCTGGGCAAGAAAACCGTGGCCGAATTCGTTGGCGATGCCGAAACCCTGCGGCTGCTCGCCGAAATCGGCGTTGATTACGTGCAGGGCTACTATCTTTCGCGCCCTGAGGCCGATATAAGCGTGCCCTGATCGGGTAAAATCGCGCTTTTCCCGAACGCCGCTGGAGCCAAACCGTGCAAATCGTCTGCCTAGACCTCGAAGGGGTCCTCGTCCCTGAAATCTGGATCGAATTCTCCAAGCGCACGGGCATTCCCGAGCTGATGCGCACGACGCGCGACGAGCCGGATTACGACAAGCTCATGACCTACCGCCTGAACATCCTGCGCGAGCACAAGCTCGGCCTGCCGGACATCCAGAAGGTGATCGGCGAAATGGGCCCGATGGCCGGCGCCCGCGCCTTCCTCGACAAGTTGCGCGAGGATTATCAGGTCGTCATCCTGTCCGACACCTTTTACGAATTCGCTCACCCGCTGATGCGCCAGCTCGGCTGGCCGACGCTGTTCTGCCATTCGCTCGAAGCCGACGCTGCGGGCATGCTGGTCAATTACCACCTGCGCATGCCGGACCAGAAGCGCGAGGCAGTCAAGCGCTTCAAGGAGCTGAAGTTCACCATCGTCGCCGCCGGTGATTCGTACAACGACACCGCCATGCTCGGCGAAGCCCACGGCGGCATCCTGTTCCACCCGCCCGAGAACGTCATCCGCGAATTCCCGCAGTATCCGGTCGTCCTCAATTACGACGACCTGCGCAGCGAGATCGACAAAGCTTTCGACCGCGCCGCCTAAATAAGCCCACACCGCCATGGCTTCGAGCACCGAGTTCGATCCCGCCTTGATTCGCGGCCTTGAGGCCCTGGCGGAAACCACTTTTCCCAAACGCTGCCGGTGCTGCGGCCGCAGTTTTACCGATGTCGCCGACTACGTGGCACAAACCGATGCCATGCCCAATGGCGCTCAGGGGCTCAAGCAGTCGCTGGGCGACGACGGTCAGGTCGTCGTTGATTTTTTCCGCAATTGCCCCTGCGGCTCGACCCTCATGGACTCCTTCAACGACCGGCGCAATACCTCGCAACAGGGCGAGGCGCGGCGCCTGCGTTTCTGCGAACTGATGATCTATCTTGAAAGCCGCGGCCTGAGCACCAGCGTGGCCCGCCACGAACTGCTCGAGGTCATGCACGGCAGACCCAGCGCAATCCTGACCCAAATTCGCCCGCCGGCGACTGGAAAAACCAAGCATGCATAGCAACCGTTTCTACACGCTCTCCGCCTCCTGCCCCGACCAGGTCGGCATCATCGCCCGCGTTTCCGGCTTCATCGCCGGCAACGGCGGCTGGATTCTCGAATCGAGTTTCCATTCGGACGTGCTGACCAGCCGCTATTTCATGCGCATCGAGATCAAGGCCGATTCGCTGCCTTTCCTGCTCGCCGAATTTCGCGAACGCTTCCGCACCGAAGTCGCCGAGCCGCTAGCCATGACTTGGCAGATCAACGACAGCGCGGTCAAGAAACGCGTCGTCGTCATGGTTTCCAAGCAGGAGCATTGCCTCTACGACCTGCTGGCGCGCTGGCAGGCCAAGGAACTCGACATCGAGATTCCCTGCGTTATTTCCAACCACGATACTTTCCGCGGCTTCGTCGAGTGGCACGGCATCCCCTTCCATCACGTGCCGGTGACTGCCGACAACAAGGCCGCCGCCTACGCCGAAATTCAGCGCATCTTCGACGATGTGCGCGGCGATACGATGGTCCTCGCCCGCTACATGCAGGTGCTGTCGCCGGAACTGTGCGCAGCGCTGGCCGGCAAGATCATCAACATCCACCACAGCTTCCTGCCCAGCTTCGCCGGCGCCAAGCCCTACCATCAGGCCTACACGCGCGGCGTCAAGCTGATCGGCGCGACCTGCCACTTCGTCACGGCTGAACTCGACGCCGGCCCGATCATCGAGCAGGACGTCATTCGCATCGACCATTCGGATTCGCCGGAAGACATGGTGCGCTACGGCAAGGACATCGAGAAAACCGTGCTCGCCCGCGGCCTGCGCTACCACCTTGAAGACCGGGTGCTGGTGCATGGCAACAAGACCGTGGTTTTCCGTTAAGCCATGTTGATCCGCCGCGCCGATTCGCTGCTCCTCATCGTTGATATCCAGCAGAAGCTGGCGCCGGCGATTCACGACAGCGAACGTGTCGTCGCCAATTCGGTTCGCCTGCTCGAAGGCGCCAAGCTGCTTGGCGTGCCGGCTTTCATTTCGGAGCAATACGTCAAGGGCCTCGGCCCCAGTCTCGAAGTGATCCGGACGGCTGCCGTCGACGCCAAATTCTTTGAAAAAACGCATTTTTCCTGCGCCGCCGAACCCGGGGTCATCGATCTGCTGCGCGCCGCCAAGCGGCCACAGATCGTGCTGACCGGTACCGAAACGCATGTTTGCGTCCTGCAGACGGCTTTCGGGTTGCAGGCTGCCGGCTTCGAGGTCTATCTCGTCGCCGATGCTGCCTCGTCACGGACGACGGAAAACCGCAGTGCCGCCATCGAGCGCATGCGGGCGGCCGGTATCGGCATCGTGACGACTGAAATGGTGCTCTTCGAGTGGCTGCATCAGGCCGGCACCGATGATTTCCGCCAGCTCCTGCCGCTGATCAAATAAGCGACCGGGCTATCGGCCCGGAGCCGCATTCCCACGGTCAACCGGAAAAAACCGCCAAAACTGAAATGCCTCCCAAAAAAAACGGGCACCCGAAGGTGCCCGAAGGGAGAGAGACTACAGAGATTAATCTTAGTGGTGGTAGGCGGTTTCGCCGTGCGAGGTGAGGTCGAGACCTTCACGCTCTTCATCTTCCGGCACACGCAGGCCGATGACGATATCCACCAGTTTGTAGGCCACCAGGGAAACCACGCCGGACCAGACAACCACGGTACCGACACCCCACAGCTGGCTGATCACCTGGGTGGTCATGTCGAACGGGGCAACAGCGTTGGCCACGTAGTCATAGACACCCGTGCCGCCGAGGGCCGGATCAACGAAGACACCGGTCAGGATGGCACCGGTGATACCGCCGATACCATGGACGCCGAAGACGTCGAGGGAGTCGTCAGCACCGAGCATCTTCTTCAGGCCATTGACGCCCCACAGACAGATCACACCAGCCACCAGGCCGATGATGATGCCGCCCATGACGCCGACGAAGCCGGCTGCCGGGGTGATTGCCACGAGACCGGCAACGGCGCCGGAAGCTGCACCCAGCATCGAAGGCTTACCCTTCAACATCCATTCGGCAAACATCCAGGACAGCGCGGCACAGGCCGTAGCAACCCAGGTATTGACCATGGCCAGAGCAGCGCCGCCAGAGGCTTCGAGAGCGGAGCCGGCGTTGAAGCCGAACCAGCCGAACCACAGCAGGGATGCACCGATCATCGTGAAAGTCAGGGAGTGCGGGGCCATCGAGACGTTGCCGAGACCGGTACGCTTGCCAACCATGTAGGCACCAACCAGACCAGCGATAGCGGCGTTGATATGCACAACGGTACCGCCGGCAAAGTCGAGCGCGCCCTTCTGGAACAGGAAGCCAGCCGTCTTGCCGGCAGCTTCGCCAGCAGCAGCATCGATGTAGGCATCAGGACCCGCCCAGTACCAGACCATGTGCGCCATCGGGATGTAGGACAGCGTGAACCAGATGACCATGAAGACCAGGACGGCGGAGAACTTGGCACGCTCAGCGAAGGCACCGACGATCAGGCCGCAGGTGATGGCAGCGAAAGCGCCCTGGAAGATCACGAAGGCCAGTTCGGAGATCACGACACCCTTGGAGAAGGTCGCGCCAACCGATTCGATCGTCACACCCTTGAGGAAGAGCTTGTCGAGCACGCCGAAGAACTCGTTACCCTCGGTGAAGGCAGCCGAGTAGCCGTAGATCACCCAGAGAACCGAGATCAGCGAGAAGGTCACGAAGACCTGCATGAGCACCGACAACATGTTCTTGGTGCGCACCAGACCACCGTAGAACAGGGCCAGGCCGGGGATAGACATCAGGATGACGAGAGCGGCACAGACCATTACCCAGGCGTTGTCGGCCTTGTTGGCAACGAGCGGTGCAGCGGCCGGGGCAGCTTCAGCCGGAGCGGCTTCAACAGCAGCAGCGGGGGCGGCGGCCGGCGCGGTGGCAACGGCAGCTTCAGGGGCTGCAGCCTTTTCTTCAGCCCAGGCCGGAGCGCCGAAACCGACGGCACCGACCAGAGCCAGCAATGCAAATAGACGTTTCATGGTTTGTGGCTCCTTAGAGGGCATCGGTGCCGGTTTCACCGGTCCGGATACGAATAACCTGCTCGACATCGAAAACGAAGATCTTACCGTCACCGATCTTGCCGGTACTGGCGGATTTTTCGATGGCTTCGATGATCTGATCCAGCTGCTCAGCCTTGACGGCAGCTTCGATCTTGACCTTGGGCAGGAAATCGACGACATACTCGGCGCCCCGATAGAGCTCGGTATGGCCCTTCTGCCGGCCGAAACCTTTCACTTCAGTGACCGTGATGCCTTGCACGCCAATGGCGGACAACGCTTCACGCACTTCGTCAAGCTTGAACGGCTTGATGATGGCGGTAACGAATTTCATGATGAGTGTTCCCCTGGTAGTTGAGACTTTTAATTCCCCCGCCGGCGCCGGCCGGTGCACAAGCGGGGGAGGTTTTAAGCTTGCTTAGAAGGACTTGGATACAGAGAGGACGGCGGTTGCCTTGCCGGCGTAGATCTGCTTGCCGGTAGTCGGCTTGGTCCAGGTGTAGGAACCCTTCGCAGCGTCAGTGTCGATATAGGCCAGACCAAACACGTAACCACCGATGTCCTTGGTCACGCCCAGTTTCCAGTCGGTGTAATCCAGATCATCACGGTTTTTAACATCGGTGTAACCGACGTGGCCATTGACGCCCCAGCCACCGCCCAGGTCATAGCTGGCAGCCAGATCGAAATACCCGGTGTTCTTGGTATCAGCGATATCAAAATAGTTGGACAGTGCATGTGAGTACTTGAAGGTCACAAACTTCCAGCTGGCGCCCAGATAAACTTCGAAGTTGTCGACAGCCTTACCAAAGCCATTGGTCGAACCCGGGTAGTAGTAATACAGGGCACCAACATCAATACCGAAGTCACCGAAAGCGTGTTTGTAACCGCCGTAGACGTCCATTTCGAGGTTGCCCTCCGGGAACCCGGCGTACTCGCTAACGTTCGAGTTCCAGTTGCCGAGATAAACGCCGCTCGAATGTGAGTAATCGAAGCCGCCTTGCAGGGCCGGCTTGCCGAAGGTCTGGTCGATACCACGGAAACGGTAGCTGGAGAACAGACCAATGTTACCGGTCAGGGTGTGATCGCTGGCCGGAGCTGCTTCTTCGGCAAAAGCCGGAGCGGTAAAGGCGCTAACAAGAGCCAGAGCGATTAGTGACTTCTTCATGTTTTCTCTCCTACGGATTGATTAAAGTAAAAAAAGAATTTTGTGCAGTACAGCAATAGCAGAAGGCGTGCCAGGGTGTTTTTTTGATCGGAATCAAAGGATTGCCCGCTGCCAGCCAGATGATGCACCAACTTGTCGCACCATTACAGTGCAGTTACAGAACGTTACGCACCACGGGTGAGCGGCTAGCCAAAACCCTAATAATTCCGCTGTGTTAAACTCAAAACCTCCACGGAGGACAACATGCTCGACCCCAAGACACTCGAAGAATTCGGCGCCAAGATCAGCGCCCTGCTGGCCAACTCCCCGGCCAAGGACATCGAAAAGAACGCCAAGATGGTCATGAGCGGCTTTTTCTCGAAGCTCGATCTCGTGACTCGCGAAGAATTCGACGTCCAGTCGCAAGTGCTGGCCCGTACCCGCGAAAAGCTCAAGGATCTCGAAGCCCGCGTCGACGCGCTGGAAAAATCCCGCTCGGGCGTGTAGCCGAGTGGCACTGGCCATCGCGCACAGTCGAGGACTGGATGGCCTGAACGCGCCGCCGGTCACCGTTGAAGCTCATCTGGCCAGTGGATTGCCCAGTTTCACGCTCGTCGGTTTGCCGGATACTGAAGTCAAGGAAGCGCGCGATCGCGTTCGCGCCGCCATCGTCAATTCCGGCTTCGAATTTCCGGCCAAACGCATCACTGTAAACTTGGCCCCAGCTGACCTGCCCAAGGAGTCCGGCCGTTTCGACCTACCCATCGCGCTGGGCATCCTGGCCGCCAGCGGGCAGATTCCCGGCAAGCATCTGGCCGATTACGAATTTGCCGGTGAGTTGTCGCTGTCCGGCGAACTGCGCCCGATTCGCGGCGCGCTGGCCATGGCCTTGCAAACGGCCGGGCACGGCAAGCATTTCATCCTGCCCGAAGCCAGCGCCCGCGAAGCGGCGTTGATCGGCAGTAACGAAATACTCTCCGCCCGCTCGCTGCTCGATGTCTGCGCCCACCTCGCCGAGCGTGAGTCGCTGCCGCAGGCGATTGCCACGGTCAACCCGGAAAATCAGGCAATTTTCGCAGACCTTGCTGAGGTTCGTGGCCAGTCGCAGGCCAAGCGGGCGCTGGAAATCGCCGCAGCTGGTTCGCACAGTCTGCTCATGGTCGGCCCGCCCGGCTCCGGCAAATCGATGCTCGCCGCCCGCCTGCCCGGCCTCATGCCGGCCTTGCAGGGCGAAGCGGCCAAGGCATCGGCTGCCGTGCTGTCCCTGGTCGGCCAGTTCCGCCCGGAAGCCTTCGGCGTTCGCCCTTACCGCCAGCCGCACCACACTGCCTCGGCCGTGGCGCTGGTCGGTGGCGGCAATCCGCCGCGACCCGGCGAAATCAGTCTGGCCCATCAGGGCATTCTGTTTTTGGATGAACTGCCCGAGTTCGACAGGAAAGTGCTGGAAACCCTGCGCGAGCCGCTCGAATCCGGCCGCGTCCACATTGCCCGCGCAGCCCGACAGGCCGAGTTTCCGGCCGAGTTCCAGCTCATCGCGGCGATGAATCCGTGTCCATGTGGGCATCATGGATCGTCGAAAGGCAAATGCCGCTGCTCGCCGGACCAGATCGCCCGCTATCGCGGCAAGCTCTCCGGGCCTTTCCTCGACCGCATCGACCTGATCATCGAAGTCCCCGCCCTGCTTGCTGAAAGCCTCGCCGGCAAGGCCGGGGGCGAATCGTCAGCGACTGTTCGCGCCCGCGTCGAGCAAGCCCAGAACCGCCAGCAGGCCCGGCAACAGAAGCCGAATGCCCGGTTGAGCACCAAGGAGGTTGATGCCGGTTGCCAGCCCGACGGCACCGGCAACAAGTTGCTGCAACAAGCCACCACGCAACTCGACCTGTCGGCCCGCGCCTGGCACCGCATTCTCAAAGTCGCGCGGACCATCGCTGACCTGGCGGCCAGCGACGACATTCGCGCCGCTCACGTCGCCGAGGCCATCCAGTATCGACGTTTCGCCCGTGGGTGAGCACCAGACCCGGCGCGAGACGCGCGGCATCGCCATTCTGCTCGCCTCGCTGGCGGCGCTCGGGCCGTTTTCGATCGACACCTACCTGCCGTCCTTCCCTGAAATCGCCGAAAAGCTCAACGCCACGCAGTTGGAAGTTCAGCAGACGCTGTCCATTTACCTGCTCTCGTTCGCCGTCATGACCCTGTGGCATGGCGCCATCGCCGACCGTTTCGGCCGGCGCAAGGTCATTCTCGTCGCCGTTGGCCTGTTCGCCGTCGCCTCGGCCGGTTGCACGCTGGCCACGCGCATCGAGCACCTGTGGTTCTGGCGAGCGATGCAGGGCATGACGGCTGGTGCCGGCATCGTCATCAGCCGCGCCATCGTCCGCGATCTCTACGATGGCGCCCCGGCCCAGCGCCTGATGTCGCAGATCACCATGATGTTCGCCCTGGCTCCGGCCATCGCGCCAGTCATCGGCGGCTGGCTGCAAAGCTGGTTTGGCTGGCGTTCGGTTTTTGCCTTCCTTGTCGTGTCGACCGCAGCATTGTGGCTGGCCTGCTGGAAACTGCTGCCGGAAACCCTGCCCCCGGAAAAACGCCAGTCGCTGCGCCCGGCCTACCTCGGCGCGACGTACTGGAAGGTCATGACCTCGCCGCCCTTCCTGTTTGCCTGCGCCGCGGTGTCGCTCAATTTCGCCGGGTTTTTCATCTACGTGCTGTCAGCACCGGTCTTTCTGATGACCCATCTCGGCGTCCCGGAAACCGGCTTTCTCTGGCTGTTCGGCCCGGCCATGGCCGGCATGGTGGTCGGGGCCGGGCTATCCGGCCGGCTGGCCGGGAAGATCACGCCGAGCCGGACGATATTGCTCGGCTACCTGGTCATGAGCAGCGCCGCCTGCTTGAACCTGATCATCAACCTGACGCTGCCACCGGACCTGCCGTGGAGCGTCATGCCCATCTTTGTCTACACGACCGGCATGTCGCTGGCCATGCCCAGCCTGACCCTTTTCGCCCTCGACCCTTTTCCAGCCCAGCGCGGCCTCGCCGCCTCCTGCCAGACTTTCTTCCAGTCCGGCTTCAACAGCCTGTCCGCTGCGCTGATCGTCCCGGCCCTGTGGGGTTCGACCCTGACCATGGCGTTCGGCATGGCCGGTCTGCTCCTGCTTGGCGGCCTGGCCGCCCTGCTCCACCAGCGTTTACGTTTGAAACCAAGGTAGGCCGCGAAAGCGCCAGCCGCCCAGCGTGCCGCGGTGATAGTCCTCGTCGAGCGGCCCTTCGAAACCTTCAAGAACGTTGATGACTTGGGTAAAACCAGCCGTTTCGAGCGCGTCACCGGCATGGATGGAACGCTGGCCGCTGCGGCAGATGATCAATACCGGCCGGTCCAAGTCGTTGCGTACGAGATGTTTGACCTTGTCGGTGAATTCCGGATCGATCTCCCAGTCCGGCCCTTCCTGCCAGGCGACATGCTCGGCGCCGGCCGGGTGGCCGACGTACATGTGCTCAATTTCCGTCCGGCAATCGACGAGCACGGCTTGCGGGTTTTCCTGAAGCAGGGCGTGGGCGGCGAGAGGATCGAGATGCAGCATCGGCATATCCGAAAATTAGGGTAGTCCGATATTATGAAAGCAAGTCGCGCAAAGCGACAACCTGATCGAACCGTTCTATTGGAGCCCGCATGAAACTTCCCGCCTGGATCACCACGGCCGCGACGGCCATCATCGCCGCCCTGCCCGGCTGCGACTACGTCAACATGCAGGAAATGAAGGCGGGCATCACGACCCAGGCCGAAGTTCGCACCCGCATGGGCGAACCGGGTTTCGTTCATCACAACGACGACGGCACCGCGACCTGGGAATACGCCCGGCAGCCGAACGGCACCCACTGCTACATGATCACCTTCGGCAGCAATCTGGTGATCAGCAAGATCGAACAGGTGCTCAACGATGCCAACTACGCCAAGGTCCGCGTCGGCATGAGCAAGGACGACATTCGCCGCCTGTTCGGCGCCCCGGCCACGAAACAGCTCTTCGACAACCTCGGCGAGGAAATCTGGGAATGGCGCGTCGAGGGCATCCCGTCGACGGAGGAGACCTATTTCATGGTGCATTTCGACACCGAGCACGGCGGCGTCAAGAAAACCTCCAGCCGCGTCCAGCCCAAGGGCTGATTCAGGCTCAGTAAGTCAGCGTCCGCCACTCGGGATCAAGCCCGCGGACGACAAACGCCGTCGCCCCGGCGTGGCGGCAGCCGACCAGCAGGCTTTCCCCTGCATTCACCCACTGCGCGTGCGCCATGCTGCAGGCGTAAAGCATGACGCCTTCCCGCTGCACTTCACGCAGAAAATCGCCGACCGATTTTTCCTTGTCCGACGTGGCGTAGGCGGCATCGGCGACGCCATCGACCAGCCAGCGCACAGCCGGCCCGGCAAAGTGGATTTCGACCTCGGCATCGAGCGCCCGCGCCGCCAGCGCGTGGATCAGCGGCGTGACGACCAGTTCGGGATGATCGGGCGTCGCCGCCCAGATCAGGAGTGCCAGTTTGTCAGCCAAAGCTCGCCTCCGGTTCGATCTTGAGAATGTGCTGGCGATAGGCAGCCGCATCGATCAGCGTCAGCTTTTCCTCAGCCCAGCGCGTCGCTCGGGCCCGCGCCATCCAGCCCTTGCCGTACGGTTCAATATTGACCAGCTTCGGCCGCTCCTCGGCCTCGTCGTTGCCTTCGAGCAAGACAAAAGACACCGGCGCATGCACCGCGAGCACGGTCTTGCGACACTCCACCGTCCCCATCCCCCGCCCGATGTCCACCTCCGCCCCCTTCGGCTTGCTGGTGAAGGCGATGATCTCGCCGGCCAGAAAAATGCCGAAACTGGTGGCGCCGATCAGCACTTCGCCATCAGCCACCTCCTGCACCCACATGTCGTGGCGCGGGCAGTAGAGACGGTCGTCGGGGATGGTGCCGGAGAAGGGGGTGTGGGCCATGGCAAAAGTTACTGGAACTTGGAAATTCTGCGAGAAAACGCCTTGTGCCGCGAAGACAAGCCGCAGACAGTGCATTCTGCACGGCAAGGCGCCGTCGACAAAGGCACAAGGTGGTTTATCGCAGAATTTGGCGGAAGAGAGCAGGAGTCGAACCTACCCAAACCTGTTTGACAGGTCCTGCCGGTTTTGAAGACCGGCCGTCCCACCGGGGAACGATCTCTTCCGTTGTTCATGAGCCAAATTGCTCCGGGATGCCCCGTAAAACATGGGTATCGCGGACGCGGCGAGTGTAGCCGATGCGATCGAAGAATTCGAGGATGTGGATGGCGACTTTGCGGCCGCCGCCGATCTCGTCACGCAGGCTGGCAGCGCGGGCGCAGCCGTCGCGTTCGTTGAGCGCGGCGACCTGGCGGGCTAGTTCGGCGACGGCTTCGGCTGTAAAGAAATGGTCGTGCGCCACCGGCCAGGCATCGCCATGGCGGGCGATGCGTTTGAACAGGGTGCGCACGGCATCTTCGCCAGTGCCACTGGCCTTGGCGATGTCGCGCACCCGCGGTGGGGCGTAGGGTTCGGCGGCGAGCAGCGGCTTCAGCGTCTGCCATAGCGCGAGGTCGGCGGCAGCGAGCTGGACGCGATGCTCGGGCAAGTGCAGCCAGGCGTTGGTCTGGGCGATGCGACCATCGGCCAGCGGTGAGGCGAGCAGCGCGTCGAAAGCCGGGCGGGAGAGCGTCGGCAGGGTCAGGCGGCGCAGGCGGTCGCGCTCGACACCGGTGAGGTCCGGGGCGCGCTCATGTTCGGCGGCGATGGCAGCGAGCAGGCGGGCTTCGAGTTCCTGCCAGCGACTCGGGGCGAAGGCGGTGGCGCCGACGACCTTCAGGCTCAGTTGCTGGCACAGCACTTTGAGCGTGCTGGCGTCGAGATTACGGTTCAGGGCGTGAGTGGCGAGGTCGACACCAGCCGGCTGTTGTTCGGCGGCCAGTTGCAGCGCCGCGGCCGGGTTGGCGTCGGCCTGTGCGGCGAGCATGGCCAGGCGTTCCGGGCTGCTTTTCTTGCGGCTGGGCGGGAAGATGTCGAGGACGATGCCGCCGCCGATGGTGTGGCGGGCGGCAGCGTCGCGCAGGATGAAGCGATCGCCGGCCAGGGCGCCGATCTCACGGTCAACGGCAATTTGGGCCCAATTTTCAAATCCCGGCGCAATCTCGGCGGCGCCGAGCAGTCCGATGCGGGCCGGGACGTCTTCGGCGCCAAGATGGAGGTGGACCTGCGTCCAGTGCTTGAGCGCCGGCTGGCCGGAGAGAACGCGGATCTTGGCATCGAAGCGGCGGACCGGAGCGTGCAGACCGGGCGCGACGATCCACTGGCCGCGCTCGACTTCGGACTTCTCGACGCCACTCAAAGCCAGCGCGATGCGCTGCCCGGCGTGACCCGATTCGGCCGGCGCATCCTGGACGCGCAGGCTGCGCACGCGGACGGGTTTGTTGGGTGGCGAAAGCAGCAACTGGTCGCCAACCTTGACGCTACCCGCGAAGGCCGTGCCGGTGATGACGGTGCCGGCGCCGGACAGCGTGAAGCAGCGGTCGATGGCGAGGCGGAAGCCGCCGGCCGTCTGGCGCTCGCCCTGCTCCGCCGCGGCGGCTTCGAGATGGGCGCGTAACTCGGCAATGCCGTCGCCACTGACGGCAGCGACCGGAAAGATCGGCGCGTCGGCCAGCGCGGTGCCAGCAAGCAGTTCGGCAATTTCCGTTTTTGCCTCATTTTTCCGGTTGACCGTAGCAACGTCGATTTTGGTCAGCGCCACCGCCCCGCGCTGGATGCCGAGCAATTCGATGATCTCCAGATGCTCGCGGGTCTGCGGCATCGGGCCGTCGTCGGCGGCGATGACGAGCAGCGCAAAGTCGATGCCGGTGGCACCGGCCAGCATGTTGTGGATGAGCTTTTCGTGGCCGGGCACGTCGATGAAACCGAGCTTTGCGGTGTAGGCGTAACCAAGGTCTACGGTGATGCCACGCGCCTTCTCTTCCTTCAGGCGGTCGCAGTCGACGCCGGTCAGGGCTTTGACCAGCGTGGTCTTGCCGTGGTCGATGTGGCCAGCGGTGCCAATGATCATGCCGCGTCTTCCCCGGATTCGGTCAGGGTCAGCGCATCGCCACAGGCCACATGGCCGGAAATGAGCACATTGGCGCGCAGCCCGCCGCGACCGAGCCAGTATTTGACGACCTCGGGCGCTGACAGGGTTTCGTTGGCCAGCCGCTGGCCCAGTGTGCGGCACGGTTCGCAGCTTTCGACGCCAACCAGCAAACAGCTGCCGAGGCGGAACTGGCGGCCGACCAGCTTATTCAGCCGGACACCGCGCGTCACGACATTGCGACGGGTCAGCGACAGGTCGTTGGGGCGTCCGGTGTGGGCGCAGAAACGCTCGATTTCCTCGGCCTCGACCAGGGTCAATTGCTGACCGGCCCAATCGGCCCGGCCGAAATGCCGGTCGCCGACAACACCCTGCCCGGCAAGCAACTCAAGCTGCCGGCATTCGCGCTGCGCTATGCCTCGAGCGGGGCTGAGGAAAAGGCGTTCGACGGTCATCTAGGCGGGCGGGCCGGAAAAATAGCCGGTCGCCGCTGCCAGCGCCTCGCCATCGGCGAGTACGGCATCCGGCGCCCCGCCCTTGCCCCACAGCGGTTTCTGCCACTGCATGCCGAGGAATTCGGCGCACAGGCGGTAGCTGTCGAGCATCGGCTGGGCCTTTTCGCGGTTGCCGCTGGTGGCGATGACCCACAGGCGCTTGCCGGCCATGCCTTCCTTGAAGTCGAGGCCGGGCACGCGCAGCCAGGCGCTCCAGTGGTCGAGATAGACTTTCAGCGGCGACGGGATCGAGAACCAATAGACCGGCGACACGAAGACCAGGTCGGTGGCCGCCAGCGTGGCGTCGAGCAGGGACTTGGCGTCGGCCATCGGCATCGGATAGGTGCCGGCGGTATGGCGCAGATCGACGAAGGGTGGCAGTTCCAGATCGGCCAGCTTGACCCAGGTTTGCTCGGTTTCGGCCGGCAGGCCGGCGGCGGCGCGACGGGCCAGGGTTTCGCTGTTGCCGATATGGCCCGGCTCGCGGGTGCTGGCGTTGAGAAAGAGAAATTTACGCATGAAAGCTTCAGCTTTTAGGGATGTCAGAATTTAAGTTGTGTCAGTTGCGCCACGAAGCAGGATTCATCCTTCGCTTCCAGGCAGCGCAGGTCAAGATGGTAAGCATCGTCGCGGATGTAGCCGATGACCGGTTTCGGCAGGCCACGGAAGGCGGCTTCCACGGTCAACAGGAATTTTCCGGCTTTTTTGAAATTGGGCCGGACGACCAGCGCCGACGACGGCAGGCGTTCGACCGGCAAGGCGCCGCTGCCGATCTGGCTGCTGCAGGCTTCGACGCTGACCGTGGCCTGCTCGCCGATGGCGGCTTGCACGTCGGGCAGCACGCGTTCGGCCAGCGCTGTAATTTCGGTAACGGAACGGGTCAGCAGGCGCAAGGTCGGCAGGCGGTCGGCCAGGCGGTCGGGGTCGCGATACAGACGCAAAGTCGCTTCGAGCGCCGCCAGTGTCGTCTTGCCAACGCGCAGGGCGCGTTTGAGCGGGTTCTTCTTGATCCTGGCGATCAGGTCCTTGCGGCCGACGATGAGCCCGGCCTGCGGGCCGCCGAGCAACTTGTCGCCGGAGAAGGTGACGATATCGGCGCCGGCGGCCAGTGCCTGCTGCGGCGTCGGCTCGGCCGGCAGGCCGTGGGCGGCGAAGTCGCACAGCGTGCCGCTGCCAAGGTCGATGACGAACGGCAAGCTCGCGGCGTGGGCAATGTCGGCGATGACTTTCTCGTCGACCGCCGCCGTGAAGCCGGTGACAGCGTAGTTGCTGGTGTGGATCTTCATGAGCAGCGCCGTTTTGGCGTTGATCGCTTCCTGAAAATCCTTGGCGTGCGTGCGATTGGTCGTGCCGATTTCGTGCAGCTTGACCTGCGCCCGACGCATTACGTCGGGGATGCGGAAGGCGCCGCCGATTTCGACGAGTTCGCCACGGGAAACGACGGCTTCCTTGCCCTGGGCCAGCGCGTTGAGGGTCAGCAGCACGGCGGCGGCGTTGTTGTTGACGATGGTGGCGGCGACATTCGGATCACCGCCAGCGATCAACTCGGCGAGCAGACCGGACACCAGATCATCGCGGTCGCCGCGCCCGCCGGAGGCGAGGTCGTATTCCAGCGCGCACGGTGAGCGGGCGGCGTCGACCATGGCGGCGATGGCCTCCTCGGCCAGTTGGGCGCGGCCGAGATTGGTGTGCAAGACCGTGCCGGTGAGATTGAAGACGGCGCGCAGATTGGCCCGGCCGGCGTCGTCGGCGCGGCGGCGGATGGCGGCAAGCAGGCTTGTCTCGTCGGGTAACGGCAGGCCGTGCTTGATGCCCTCGCGGGCAGCGGCCAGTTCGGCGCGGACACAGCCGGTGACCAGCTGGCGGCCGTGCGCTTCGATGAGTTCGGGAAGTTGCTGCAGGACGCGGTCGACCGCGGGAAGACGTTGCTGTGGATTCATGACTCTCACCCGAACCGGGCAGAAAGGGTTAGGGGAAGGGTTGTGGCTTGCGCTTCGCTCCACACCGGCCTACAGTAAGGATGTAATGCGAACCGACAAAAGGAGCCATCATGACAGCTATCGCCAAGATCACCAGCAAGGGGCAAACCACGATTCCCCAAGATGTGCGCGCTGCGCTCAAGGTAGGCGCGGGCGATCTGATTGCCTGGGAAATCGGCAGCGACGGTAGCGCCACCGTTCGTCGAATTCAGCCAATGGACATCGAGTACCTGAAAGCCGTGCAAGGCACGCTGAGTGAGTGGGCCTGCGCCGAGGACGAGGCGGCCTATCGTGACCTTTGAACGTTTTGCCGTCGTCCGCGTTCCCTTCCCATTCACCGACCGCGAAGCCGCCAAGAACCGACCGGCACTGGTGCTCTCCTCCGCCACAGCCTTCAACGCGCCGGCTGGGCATTCGGTCATGGCGATGATCACCTCGGAAGGGAATGCCTCGTGGCCGCTCGATTGCCCGATTGCCGATCTCGCAGCAGCCGGCCTGCCCGCCCCCTCCAAGGTACGTTTCAAGCTTTTTACGCTTGACCACCGGCTGGTACGCGGGCAACTCGGCACGCTGGCGCCAGCCGACCGGGAGAGCGTGCGGCGTGGCCTGGAACAGCTACTAGGCCAGACCGGGTGAAGTCGTTTGTTTTCGTTCATGGCTTTCACCCGGACCGGGCAGAAAGGTTGATCAAAGGCGTTTAGCCGCTGTAGGCGCCGATCAACAGCAGATTCGGGCCGGAGCGCTCGTAACCGGCTTCGTCGACCAGCATGTCGAGGGCCAGCGTGGCGAGGTCGTCGGCCACCGGGTCAACGCGCGGGTCTTTCTCCTGATAGACGATCTTGAGATAGCTCTTGCAGGCGTCGCAGGTTTCAGCGCGGACGGCGCCCTTCGAGCCGTCGACTTCATGCAGGGCGACTTCCTTGTCGGTGTCGCAGGCCGTGCAGGTGGCGCGCGGCACATTCCATTCGGTGTTGCACAGGCAGCAATGCAGGTAGCGCAGGTTGTTGATGGCAGCGCCGAGGCGTACGACGCTGGCCACGGCCGGGCTGCCGCAGCACGGGCAGACGCCATGGGCATCGAGTTTTTGCAGCTGGCTGGCGTCGAGCTGGCTGGCCAGCTGGGTGAAAACGACCTGCAGGGCAGCCGCAATGAAAGGCAGTTCGGCCGCGTCGCCGGCTTCGAGTTCGCCGCTCAGCAGCGTGTCGGCGAGCTTGTCGAGCCAGGCGTCGTCGGCGGCAAGCAGCGCATCCAGCGACTTGCGGGCGCCTTCCGGTGCCTCCTTGCCCAGTTCGCGGGCAATCTGGCGCAGCACGTCACGCCAGGCGGCCGGGCGAAGCGCGATATTCAAGGGTGGCATGCCGTGCGCGCGCGCCTGTTCCAGCCTCGTCGCATCGGGCAGTGGCAGCGCCGGCAAGGTTTTCAGGGCTTCGTGCTGGGCGCGGCTCAGCTGGCCGAGAAATTCCAGCCAGTCGCCCAGGCTGTGGCCGGTGGCCAGCGCAGCGAAGCGGTCGGCGCGGTCGGCGAACAGCGTGGCGGTCACCGGCAGCAGAATCGGTGCGGCTTCTTCGGCTGGCGGATGGAAATCGATCACTTGGGATTGCATGCGGGGTGTCTCGTCTGTTGTTTTGACCCGGATGAGCATTGCTACGGTCAACCGGAAATTTTGCCCAAAATTGAAAAACGGGGGTTGCGGAATGTTCTCCGCAGAGCCCCCTAAAAGCAAGGTAAAACGGTTGTTGCCATCACCCCGGCGGAAATCCGGGTGATGGCATTGCTTCAATTACTTCCCAGTCACCTGGCGGTACCAGCCGCGATGATGCTGCTTGGCCCAGCCGCGGGTCACCGTGCCGTACCACATGGCGCGGATGGTGCCCTTGACCCAGATGGCGGCATAAACGTGGACCATGATCAGGCCGATGATGACAGCGCCCGCCGCGGCGTGCACCACGGCGCCCATGCGGACGAGCGTGATGTCGAAGCCGAACCAAGCGCGCCAGATGAACAAGCCCGACACCGTCATGAGCAGCATGCAGATGGCCATCGCCCAGAACATGACTTTCTGGCCACCGTTGTACTTGCCCTGCTCCGGCATGTTGTGGTCGTCGCCATCCACCATCTGGTCGACCTTGCTCAGCCATTCCTTGTCCGCCGGCGTCATCTTGTTGAGATGCTTGAAGCGGAAGAACATGGCCAGGAAGGACAGCGCCATCAACACCCCGAGGTAGGGGTGAATGATGCGGGCCCAGGTCGGGCCGCCGAACAGCTGGGTGAGCGGGAAGAACGCCGGGTGGAAGAAGGCCAGTCCGGAGAGGGCGAGCAGGATGAAGCTGATGCCCACCACCCAGTGATTGGCCCGTTCCTTGGGCTCGTAACGCTTGAGGTCTTTCGGATCGCGGATCATTTTGCATCCTCCTTCTCGATCTCGTCCTCGATCTCTTTCGAGACCTCGTTCGGACCCTTGGTGACGTAGTGGAACAGGCTACCAAGCGCGACGGCACCCATGGCCAGCGTCGCCAATGGCTTGGCGAAGCCCTTCCACAGCGAGACCAGCGGGCTGATCGACGGATTGGCCGGCAGGCCGGCATACAGGTCAGGCTTGTCCGCGTGGTGCAGCACGTACATGACGTGCGTGCCGCCCACCCCTTGCGGGTCGTACAAGCCGGCCTGGTCGTAACCGCGCTCTTTCAAGTCGGTTACGCGCTTGGCCGCGTAGTCCTTCATGTCCTCCTTGCTGCCGAACTGGATGGCGCCAGTCGGGCAGGCCTTCGCACAGGCCGGAGCCTGGTTGACGGCGACCCGGTCGGAGCACAGCGAGCACTTGTAGGCCTTGCTGTCTTCCTTCGAGATACGGGGGACGTCGAACGGACAGCCGGTCACACAGTAGCCGCAGCCGATGCAGTTTTCCTGATGGAAATCGACAATGCCGTTGCTGTACTGGATGATGGCGCCCGGGGCCGGACAGGCCTTCAGGCAGCCGGGGTCGGCGCAGTGCATGCAGCCGTCCTTGCGGATCAGCCACTCGAGCTTGTTGTTCTGCTCGACCTCGGTAAAACGCATCACCGTCCACGATTTCGCCGTCAGATCCATCGGGTTGTCGTAGACGCCGTGGCAGTTGCCGACTTCGTCGCGGATGTCATTCCACTCCGAACAGGCCACCTGACACGCCTTGCAGCCGATACAGGCGGAAACGTCGATAAGCTTGGCGATTTCGATCGTTTCCCGCACTTGCGTGGAGGGTGTCGTCGTCGCGGAGCGCTGTTTGATGTCTAGCGATTGCAGTGCCATGTCAGCTCTCCCTTAGATTTTCTCGACGGCGACCAGGAACGCCTTGAACTCAGGCGTCTGGACGTTGGCGTCGCCGACGAACGGCGTCAGGGTGTTGGTGAGGAAGCCAGGCTTCGTCGCCCCCTTGAAACCGAAGTGGATGGGAATGCCGACGGTGTGCACCTTCTTGCCGTCCACATCAAGCACCTTGATCCGCTTGGTCACCACCGCCACGGCCTTGATGAAGCCGCGGTTGGAGCGCACCTTGACCTTGTCGCCGGCCACGATGCCCTTCTCCTTGGCCAGTTCCTCGCCGATTTCGACAAACTGTTCCGGCTGCATGATCGCGTTGATGCGACTTTGCTTGGTCCAGTAGTGGAAATGCTCGGTCAGGCGGTAGGTGGTTGCCACGTACGGGAAGTCCTTGGCCGTGCCGAACGCTTCCATGTCGCCCTTGTACACCCGGGCGGCCGGATTGGACTTGGCCTTGGGGTTCTTCGGGTGCATCGGATTGGCTTCGAGCGGGCTTTCGAACGGCTCGTAGTGCTCGGGGAACGGTCCTTCGGCCATCATGTCGCGGGAAAACAGACGGGCCACGCCTTCGGGATTCATGATGAAGGGCATGACGTTCTGGTCCGGCGCCGCATCCGGGCGCATGTCGGGCACGTCGTTGCCGACCCACTTGTCGCCAGCCCACTTGAGCACCGTCCGCTTCGGATCCCACGGCTTGCCGGCCAGATCGGCCGAGGCCCGGTTGTAGAGGATGCGACGATTGACCGGCCAGGCGAAACCCCAGTTCAGCGTCTGGCCGAGGCCGGACGGGTCACTGTTGTCGCGCCGCGCCGAGTTGTTGCCGGCCTGCGACCAGACCCCGGAATAGATCCAGTTGCCGCAACTCGTCGAACCGTCGTCACGCAGCATGGCAAAGCTCGGCAATTGCTCGCCGGCCTTGACCAGAACCTTGGTCGGATCCTTCGGGTCGAGCACGTCGGCCAGCGCCTTGCCGTTGATTTCGCGCAGGAGTTCTTCCGGCGACGGCTTGGTCGGCTGGTTGTAGGCCCAGGTCAGCTTGAGGATCGGATCGGGGAAGGCACCGCCATCCTTGGCATACATTTCCTTCAACTTCAGGAAAAGCGTCGCCATGATTTCGGTGTCGTCCTTCGAGTCGCCCGGTGCATCCGCCGCCTTCCAGCGCCACTGGATGACGCGGCCGGAGTTGGTGAAGGTGCCGGCGGTTTCGGCGAACAGCGAGGTCGGCAGACGGAAGACTTCGGTCTGGATCTCCTCCGGCTTCACATCGTTGAACTCGCCATGCGGCTTCCAGAACTCGGAAGTATCGGTCGCCAACGGATCCATGATGACCAGCCACTTGAGCTTGGCCAAGCCGTCACCGACCTTCTTCTTGTTCGGCACCGAGGCCAGCGGGTTGAAGCCCTGACAGAAGAAGCCGTTGATCTTGCCTTCGTACATGGCATTGAAGATCGACAGCGTATCGGACGCGCCGCCCAGCTTGGGCAGGTAGTCGTAGGCGAAGCCGTTCTCCTTGGTTGCCGCATCGCCCCACCAGGCCTTGCACAGGCTGGTAAACCACTTGGGGAAGTTCTGCGGGAAGTTCATCTGGCCCGGCCGCAAGGGCTTGGGCGTGCGCGCTGCCAAATAGGTCTCGCGGTCCTTGTCGGCGTCGGTCGGGGCCTTCAAGTAACCCGGCAGATTCTGCGCGTACAGGCACATGTCGGTGATGCCCTGGACGTTGGCGTGGCCGCGCAAGGCGCCGATGCCGCCACCGGCCATGCCCATATTGCCGAGCAGTTGCTGGATGATCGCCATGCAGCGGATGTTCTGCGAACCGACCGAATGCTCGGTCCAGCCCAGCGCGTAGAGGCTGGTCATCGTCTTGTCCGGCGCGGCCGTCGCGGCGATGTATTCGCAAACCTTGAGGAAGGCCTCCTTTGGCGTGCCGCAGATCTTGCTCACCATCTCCGGCGTGTAGCGGGAATAATGAGACTTCATCATCTGGAAGGCGCAACGCGGGTCCTGCAGGGTTTCATCGACCTTGGCGAAGCCGTCCTCGCCCATCTGGTATTTCCAGGTGGACTTGTCGTAGCTGCGCTTCTCTTCGTTGTAACCGGTGAAGATGCCGTCCTCGAAACCGAAGCCGCCATCGATCAGGAAGGATGCGTTGGTATACGCCTTCACATAGTCGTGATGGATCTTGTCGTTCGACAACAGGTAATTGATGACGCCGCCGAGGAAGGCGATGTCGGTACCGGATCGAACCGGCGCGTAATAATCGGCCACGGATGCGGTGCGGTTGAAACGCGGATCGACGACGACCAGTTTGGCCTTGCGTGTCTTCTTTGCTTCGATCGCCCACTTGAAGCCGCAGGGGTGCGCTTCAGCGGGATTGCCGCCCATGACAAAAACCAGATCAGCGTTCTTGATGTCCACCCAGTGGTTGGTCATCGCACCACGCCCAAAACTCGGAGCCAGACTGGCCACCGTAGGGGAGTGTCAAATGCGAGCCTGGGTATCGAGACCGGTGATGCCGAGTGCGCGGAGCGTCTTGACCGTCAGGTAACCTGCTTCATTCTGCGCGGCAGACGAGGCAAGGAATCCGGTGGTGGTCCAGCGATTGACGGTCTGGCCGTCCTTGTTTTGCGCCATGAAGTTCGCGTCGCGGTCGGCCTTCATGTGCTTGGCGATACGGTCGAAGGCTTCCTGCCAGGAAATCTTCTTCCATTCATTCGTGCCAGCCTCGCGCACTTCCGGCCACTTCAGGCGATTGGCGCTTTGCACCATGTCGCGCAGGCCGGCGCCCTTCGGGCATAGCGTGCCGCGATTGACCGGATTGTCCGGGTCGCCTTCGATGTGGATGATCTCGGCCGGGGTATTTTTCGACTTGTCCCCTGTCGAGTAGATCAGCACGCCGCAGGACACCGAGCAGTACGGACAAATATTCCGTGTCTCGGTGGCGCGGGCGAGCTTGAAGGTGCGTACTTCCGCCTGGGCTGCGGTCGGCGAGAAACCCATCAAGGCGATGGATGACCCACTGAGCCCGGCGGAGCAGACCTTGAAGAACTGCCGCCTGTTCATGTTCATTGTGTTTTTCCTCCTGTTCGCGACGCCATGTCGCAAGGGGAAAACATCGCAACGAATGTGCCATCGGCGTAAGTCATTGAACGATGGGGAATCAGGGGTTCAGACGGAAGGAGAAAACCGGGACATTTTGTCCATCGTCACCGCGAGTGGGACATTTTGTCCCACCCCGCAGACCGCGCTGACACCTTCCGGACAGCCACGGCAATCGGCCGATTCCCACGGTCAACCGGAAATAACGGCCAAAATTGAAATGCCCGCCCGGCGCAAAATCAGAAGGAGATCACCTTGTCCGCCGCCAGCGTCGCCTCGGCCAGCTCGACCAGCGTGCCGATAGACGCGCCGGGAATCAGCGGCAGTTCGCCAAGGCCACGGGCCAGCGCGCAAGTCCGGCACAGGCGGATTTCAACACCCTGCCCGACCAGCCCCTCGACCATGCCCTGCAGCCCATTGCCGGCGCCGTCGATCTGGTTCGGCAAACCAAGCACCGTGGCGTCGGACATCAGAAAAATGCGCACCGCCGGCTTGGCGTCGCTGCCGGCCAAGGCCGTGGCCAGACGCAAAGCGGACAGGCAGCGCTCGCTGCCGTAGGGGGCGGCGTTGATGATGATCAGGATGTTTTGCATGGCAGGTCTCCGAGGTTCAGTGCATTTTTCGCCGCAACCACGCACTGGCCTGATCGACGGCTATCGACAGCAGCAACATGGCGATGATCACCGTCGATGCCTGGGCGTGGTGGAACAGCGAGAGTTCGAAATAAAGCAGTTGGCCGAGGCCGCCGGCGCCGACGAAACCAAGGATGGCGGCCATGCGGATGTTCATTTCCCAGCGGTAGAGCGTATAAGCGATGAGCTGCGGGGCGGCGCCAGGCAAGGTGCCGTAGAGGAAGGCGAAGCCGCCGGGAGCGCCGGCCAGGCGCAGGGCCTGACCGGGGGCCGGCGGGGCGTTGTCGAGCGCTTCGGCGTAGAGGCGGCCGAGCACGCCGGCCGTATGCAGGGCCAAAGCCAGCGCCCCGGCGAAGGGGCCGAGGCCGACCGCCAGGGCGGTGATGGTGGCCCAGACCAGTTCCGGCACCGAGCGCAGGGTGTTGAGCAGGAAGCTGAACGGCGCCCGCCACTTCGGTAGCGCCAGCAGCAGGCCGGCGACGGCGGCGAGCAGGGTGCCGACGACCGAGATGGCCAGCGTTTCCCAGATGCCCTTGCCGACTTTGGCCAGCCACTCAGCCGACAGATCGGGCGGGAAGAAGCCGGCGACGAATTCGCCGATGCTGTGGGCAGCTTCCACGGTCAACAGGGATTTCAGGCCAATTTCCAAATAATTGAAGCTGGCGACGATGCTGACGACCAGCACCAACCCGAGCCCGCCGCTGCGCCAGCCGAAGGGCGAGGCGCGGTTGGCCGGCGGCGTGTCGAGCGCCCGGCGCAGCCAGCCGGAAAAACCGTCGGCAGCAAAAACGAGGACCATGAAGGCGAGCAGGATGGTCGCCGCCTCGCCGCCGTTGAGCATTTTCATGGCCTGATCCATGAGCTGGCCGAGGCCGCCGGCGCCGACGAAGCCCATGACCACCGAGGCGCGGATGGCGCATTCCCAGCGATAAACCGTGTACGAGGCCAGTTCCTTCGAAGCCTGCGGAATTAGCCCGTAGAGGATGGCCAGCGGCCGGCCGGCGCCGTTGTGGCGCAGCGCCCGGGCCGGCGCGGCATCGACCGATTCGAGGATTTCGGCATAGACCTTGGCCAGCATGCCGCCGTAGGTCAGGCCGAGCGCCAGCACGCCGGCGGCCGGGCCGAGGCCGAAGACGCGGACGAAAACGAGCGCCCAGACCAGCTCGGGAATGCCGCGCAGGATGGTCAGCAGACTGCGCGTGACGGGGTTGAGCGTCGCCTTTTCGCGCCCGGCGCCGGTTGCCAGATAGCCCATCGGCACGGCGATCAGGAAGGCCAGCGCCATGCCGGCGGTGGCGATGGCCAGCGTTTCGAGCGTCGCCTTGGCCAGATAGCCCATGAATTCGGCCCCGGTTTCGGGCGGCAGGAAGCCGGCCAGGAAGTTGCCGATGACCTTGAGGTTGCCCGGGTCGAACAGCACACTGGGTTTGACCTCGGCGGCCTGAAACAGCGGCCAGAGGATGACCAGCGTCGCCAGTGCGCCGATCAGGCGGGTACGTGCCGCCGGGTCGCGATTGGAGTGGTTCAACAACACGCGGCGCGGGTGGCCGCGTCGTTGGCGGCGGCTGGCGGCAGGAAGTGCGGTTCGTGGGCCTGCACCGGCAGTTCGTCGCCTTCGCTGGCGTACAGCTCGTGCAACAACGGGACGCTGATTTCGCTGGCCGGCAGGTCGAAGGCGATGCGCCCGGCCTTGACGCCGACGATGCGCGAGAAATTACCGATGGCCAGATCGACGGCGTGCAGGCTGGCAACCAGCGTCGCGCCGCGCGCTTCGGCTTCGGCGATGAGCAGGCGAATGGTGGCCAGGGCCAGCGTCGGGTCGAGGGCGGAAACCGGTTCGTCGGCGAGGATCAGTTCGGGTTGCTGGTAGAGCACGCGTGCTATGCCGACGCGCTGCAACTGGCCGCCGGAAAGCTGGTCGCAACGGGCGAACAGTTTGTCGGCCAGGTCGACGCGTTCGAGCGCCGCACGGGCGCCCGGGACGTCGAGCGGATAGAGCAGCGAGACGAGCGACTTCCAGGCCGGCCATTGGCCGAGCTTGCCGGCCAAAACCGCGGTCACGACGCGCTGCCGACCGGGAATCGGCGGCGCTTGATGGACCGTGCCGATGCGGGCGCGCAGTTTGGCCAGTTCCACGGTCAACCGGAAATTTTGGCCAAAATCCAAAACCTCGGCCGTGCCGGCCGTCGGCGCCAGCGCCGTGCCGAGCACGGAAAGCAAAGAGGTCTTGCCGGCGCCGGAAGGGCCGATCAGGGCGATGCGCTCGCCCTTTTCCGCCTTTAGCGTGATCTCCTTGAGCGCGGCAAAACCATTGGCGTGGGTCAGCCCCACGCCGTTCAAGGCAAAACTCACTTCAACAATCCGGCGGCGTGCGCTGCCTTTTCGATGCCGTCGTAGTTCTCCTTTTTGGTCGGGATGAACTTGGCGGCGCGTTGCAGGGCGAGGATTTCCTTGTGTTCCGGGTTGGCCGGGTCGAGCTTGAGGAAGGCGTCGGTCAGTTTCTTGATAACGACCGGATCGAGATCGCCGCGCACCGTCCAGTTGTAATCGAAGTACGGCGGGGTCGTGGCGAAGACGCGGACCTTGTCGGTATCGACCTTCTTGGCTTCGACCAGCTTGTCCCAGACCGAGGCGTTGAGCACGCCGGCTTCGGCCTTGCCGGCCGCGACGAAGGCGACGGTAGCGTCATGGGCGCCGGAGAAGGCGACGTTCTTGAAGTCCTTTTCCGGGTTCAGCCCAGCTTGTTGCAGGAAGAAGCGCGGCATCAGGCTGCCCGAAGTGGAGGACGGCGCGCCGAAGGCGAAGGTCTTGCCCTTCAAATCGGCGAGCGACTTGATGGCCGGGTCGGCAGTGATGAATTTGGAAGTGAACTTGGCATCCTCCTCGCGCTGGGCGATGGGGATGGCCGTGCCGTTAGTGCGGATCTTGGCCTGCACGAAAGTGAAGCCGCCGAGCCAGGCGAGGTCGATTTTTTTGGTGGCCAGCGATTCGACAACGGCCGCGTAGTCGGTCACCGGGGTGAACACGACCTTCATGCCGGTCTGCGCTTCGAGGTATTTGCCGAGCGGCGCAAATTTGCGCTGCAGCTCGGTCGGTGCTTCGTCGGGAATGGCCGAAACGCGCAGGATGGCGTCGGCGGCAAAGGCCGGGAGGGCCGTGATGGCAGCGCAGGCGACCGCGCCCTTGAGCGCCATGCGGCGCAGGGTGGAAAATTTCATTTTGTACTCCGTTTTGTCCAGCAACCGCCGCCGTGCGGATGTCACGGCAGCTTACAAGGCACCGGGGTGCCACCTCTTCAATGCGGTACGCAGACCGCGCGCCGGCATTATAGCCGGCGCTTGGTCGCAGCAATTTCGGTGCCTGCTACGGTCGACCGGAAAAAACGGCCAAAATCGAAATAGCCGGCCCGGCGTTGCGACATTTCGGCGCACCGGGCAGACAAAATGACCCGCCACCCGGCTGCCGAGGCATGCGAAAATCAGCCGGAAATCACCAAAATAACGATCATGGACGAGACAAATCCAAGCCATCACGCCGCCCCCTGGCAGCAATACTCGGTGCTTATCGTCGACGATGAGCCAGGCATGCAGAGCTTCATGCAACGCGCGCTCAGCACCCGTTGCGGCGTTGCCGATTGCGCCGGCAGCGTCGAGCAGGCGCGGCCGATGGTCAGCCGCAGCCATTACGACCTGATCGTCCTCGACATCGCGCTGCCCGGCCTGTCGGGCATCGACTGGCTGCACGAGCTACGCGACGAGGGCTATGTCGGCGACGTCGTGCTGATGACCGCCTACGCCGATCTCGATACCGCCATCGATGCCCTGCGGGCCGGTGCCGCCGACTTCCTGCTCAAGCCCTTCTCGCTGGCCCAGGTGCTCAACGCCATCCAGCGCTGTTTCGAACGTTCCAGCCTAGCCCGCGAAAACTTCGTGCTGCGTCGCGAAGTGAGCACCAACTCGGCCGACATCGAAGGTGTCATCGGTCAGTCGGAAGCCATGTTCAGAGTCTGCGAACGCCTCAAGCGCATCGCCCCGACCCCGGCCACCGTGCTGCTCAGCGGCGAATCCGGCACGGGCAAGGAAGTCGCCGCGCGTGCCGTGCACCGCATGAGCCCGCGCGCCGGCGGCCCCTTCGTGCCGGTCAATTGCGCGGCGATTTCGGCCGAACTCATCGAGTCCGAGCTGTTCGGCCACGTCAAGGGCGCCTACACCGGCGCCGCGCAAAGCCGCGAAGGCCTCTTCTATTACGCCCGTGGCGGCACGCTGTTCCTCGATGAAATCTCCGAATTGCCGCTTGCCGCACAGGCCAAGCTGCTCCGTGCGCTCGAGGAAAGGCGCATCCGGCCGGTCGGCTCGGAACAGGAAATCGCCGTGGACGTGCGCGTCATCGCCGCCACCAACCGCGACCTCAAAGCCGAAGTCGCCGCCCAGCGCTTCCGGCCCGATCTCTACTACCGGCTGCAGGTGCTCGAAGTCACGCTGCCGCCGCTGCGCGACCGGCCGGAGGACATCCCGCTGCTCGTCGAGCATTTCATGGCCCTGCTCACCCCCAGCCTCGGCGTGCCGCCGCTCGGCCTCGACCCGCGCACCCTGGCCCGGATGGCCGATTACGACTGGCCGGGCAATGTGCGCGAGCTGCGCAATCTGGTCGAACGCTCGCTGATCCTCGGCTGGTTCGACATCGGCAGCGAACCGGAAATCGGCATCACGGCCATTTCGAGCAACGCCGAGACCCTCGAAGCCGTCGAAAAACGCCACATTCTCGCCGTGCTCGCCGCCAGCGACGGCAACAAGTCCGAAGCCAGCCGCCGGCTCGGCATCTCGCGCAAGACGATGGACCGGAAGTGTCAGGCCTGGGGAATCTGATTCCCCCGGAGACCCCGCCGATCCGGCGCTCGATCCGCGCCCGGCTCCTGCTGCTGGCGCTGATTCCGCTCGGCATCGTGCTGCCGCTGACGATGGCTGCGCTGGCCTATTGGGGCGGCGATTATCTCGACCGTCTGCTGGTCACCAAGGTGCGCTCCGACCTTGCCGTCGCCCACGGCTATTTCGAACGGGTGAGCGATGGCGTCGGCCGCTCGGTGGCCAGCCTGGCCGCCTCCGAACGGCTGGCGCGCACCCTGCGCAACGCGCGCGGCCAGCCGGAACAAGTCGTCGCCAGCCTGCTCGACTCGACGCAGCTCGAATACAAACTCGATTTTTTGCACTTTTTTGACGTTGACCGTAGCAAACAGGATGCCGCCACCTGGTCGGTGATCGCCGCCGCACTCGAAGGCAAGGCGAGCACCGAAACGGAAGTGTTCTCCGCCCCCCAACTGTTCACCATCAGCCCCGAGCTGGCCGCCCGCGCACGCACGCCCATCGTCGCCACGGCGAATGCCCGGCCCGACCCGCGCGAGGCGGAAACCCGCGGCCTGGTCATCCACTCGGCCGCCCCGGTGCACGATGCCGACGGCCGGCTGATCGGCGTCCTGACCGGCGGCGTGCTGCTCAACAAGAATCTCGATTTCATCGACCGCCTCAACGCCATCGTGTACCCCGAAGGCGCCCTGCCCTTCGGCAGCGCCGGGACGGCGACGCTGTTTCTCGACGACGTGCGCGTCGCCACCAACGTCCGGCTGTTTGGCGACACCCGGGCCATCGGCACGCGCGTTTCGCAGGCCGTCTACGACACCGTGCTCGGCGCCGGCCAGACCTGGCTCGATCGCGCCTTCGTCGTCAGCGACTGGTACGTCTCGGCCTACGAACCGCTGCTCGACAGCCACCAGCAACGGATCGGCATGCTCTACGTCGGCTTCCTCGAAGGCCCCTTCGTCGATGCCCGCAAGCAAGCCTTCGCCGTCGTCATCGTGCTCTTCGCGCTGGCCATGCTGATCGCCGGCGTCTTTGCCGTGCTCTGGGCGCGTCGTGTTTTCAAGCCGATCGAGCGCATGCACGCCACCATGCATGCCATCGAAAACGGCCAGGACGAGGCCCGCGTCGGCGCGGTGGCCAGCCAGGATGAACTCGGCGTCGTCGCCGCCCATTTCGACCGCATGCTCGACCGTCTGCAGGCCCAGGCCACCTCGCTCAAGCGCTGGGGCGCCTCGCTCGACGCCAAGGTGGCGGAACGCACGGCCGAACTCGAACAAGCCGTAGCCGACCTCAAGGCCGCCCAGTCGCAACTGGTCATGAACGAAAAGCTCGCCGCCATCGGCCAGCTGACGGCCGGTATCGCCCACGAAATCAACAACCCGATCGCCGTCATCCAGGGCAACCTCGACGTCCTGCGCGACCTGCTCGGCCCGCAAGCCGACCCCGTCGCGCCCGAAATCAAGCTGATCCACGAGCAGGTCCAGCGCATCCGGCTGATCGTCGCCAAACTACTGCAATTCGCCCGGCCGCAGGATTACGTCGGCTATCTCGAACCGACCGACCCGGCCCAGCTCATCCAGGACAGCCTGCTCCTCGTTCGCCACCTTTTGAAGACCGGCAACATCGCCATCGAACAGCACGTCGACTCCACCCGCCAGATCATCTGCAACAAGAACGAATTGCAGCAAGTCGTCATCAACCTGCTGGTCAATGCCATCCAGGCCATGCCCGAGGGCGGCGTGCTGAGAATCGCCGTCGACGACTGGGACGAGGCCGACATGCCGGTCGGCATCCAGCTCTACGTCGAGGATTCCGGGCCGGGCATCAGCAAGGCCGACCTCGAGCACCTGTTCGAACCCTTCTTCACGGCCAAGAAACCCGGCGGCAACGGCCTCGGCCTGTGGGTCAGCAAGAACCTGATCGAACGCTACGGCGGCCATCTCACAGCAAGCAGCGCCCCCGGCGCCGGTGCCCGTTTTACCGTCTGGCTGCGCTGCGAGCCGCTGGCATAAGCCGTGCCGCCTGCGATCCGACAGGCCCTAGGGTAATCCAGAGGGGATATTTACAGCACCGAAAGTCAATGAGACATTTGAGAAAATTGCGGATTTCATCATGTCTCGCCCACGCTTTCGCCCCACACTTCTGATCCTGCTCGCCGCCTGGCTGGGCACCATCGCCATCGTCACGCACACGCTGTTGTCGGCGGAAATCAACCGCTGGGAGGCGAAATTCGACGTCGATGCCAGGCTGCTGGTCAGCGACATCAAACACAAGCTCGATACCAACGAAGCCGTCCTCGCCGGGTTTTCGGCCTTCCTGCAGGCGGTGGACCGCAGCGATACTGACGCAACCATGCGCTACGCCGCCTCGGCCGCCTCCGCCTATCCCCACATCTACATGATCGAGGTCGCCCGCAAGCTCGACCTCGCCGACGAAGCGGCTTTTCAGGCCTCGTTGCGCAAAATATGGCGAGCCGATTTCTCGATCAAGGATTTCGCCGAAATCACCGGACGAACGTTTCAGGAAGATCCCCGGAAGAGGGTGACCTGGCCCATCCTCTTCATGTATCCGGCGCTGCCCGAAGCCAGGGCGATTTACGGCGTACGCCTCGAAACGGTCGACTATTTGTCGCGGACGGTGGCCCTTGCCCAGCGCAACATCAAGCCCGTCGTCTCCCCGGTGTTCAGCCTGTACGAAGGCGGCGGCGCCTACATCCTGCTCCAGGAGGTGAATCGCCCGGCCGGCAAGGCGCCGTCCGAACTCAATTTCTTCGGCGACACGATGATGGCCATGCTGCTCATCAAGACCCAGGCCCTGATCCCGACCAGAAGCAGGGAGCCCGATTACGCCAACATCAGCATTTCGGCCTCCATCGTTTCACCCGGCAATCCGGAAACGCTTCTCTTCGAGCAAAACGCCCCGGAAGCCGGCGGTCTCGAGCACCTGATCCTGCCGAATTTCGCGCGCCAGCTGGGCATCGACAATTCGTCGCAGCCGACGCAGATACGCTTTGCCCGCCAGTTGCTGTGGGGCGATTTCCTGCAGCCCGAGAAGCTCATGATCCTGCTCCTGCTCGGCGGTGCCCTGCTCGTCGTCCCCTGGGTCACCATCCGCCACTACCTGAGCCTCGACCGCGCCGAAGTCGAGCAGGAGCGCTCGGCCTATCTGGCCACGCATGACCTGCTGACCAGCCTGCCCAACCGTTTCCTTTTCGCCGATCGATTCGAGCACGCCTTGCGCAACTGGCAACGCAACGGTCATTCGTTTGCCCTGATGCTGGCCGATCTCGACTACTTCAAGGAAATCAACGATCAACACGGCCACGACGTCGGCGACCAGGTGCTGGTCGCCTGCGCCAGCCGGATGGCCGGAGAACTCCGTAGCTGCGACACGGTGGCGCGCCATGGCGGGGACGAATTCGTCATCCTGCTGGCCAACGTGCAAAGTCCGGAAGATGCCGAAAATGTCGGCAAGAAGGTGCTGGCCGCCGTTTCAGAGCCCATCGAGACGACAGCCGGCGTGGTCCGGCTATCGTGCAGCATCGGCATTGCCATTTGCCCAACGCACGGCACCAATCTCGACGTGCTGCGCAAGGCAGCGGACATCGCCATGTACCAGGGAAAGGATCACGGGCGCAGCACCGTGTCCGTCTTTTCCGGCAAGGTGACCTGAGTTGCCAGGCCGATGGCCGCCCCTGATGCGGGCCTTTTCCACTAAATCAGTCGCTTAACTTGGCATCCGGCAGCATGGCCGGTAAACTGTGCACTCTGCCGAGGAGCGCTGCGACCCTTTTCACGCTGTTTGTGAATTACGGGGCCAGGCTCGGCAATGTTCAACGGCGCTCGCAAACCTTACTCCCAAGCCGGTTTGCGACGCCGTTTGTCTTTTGCGGCGTCCCTGGTGTTATTTGCTCTGCCGAGGTGATCCATGCAGCCTGACCGTACCGCCGAACTTTCCGCCCTGCTCGCTCAAAAAATGCTCGTCCTCGACGGCGCCATGGGCACCATGATCCAGCGCCACGGATTGCAGGAAGCCGACTATCGCGGCGAACGCTTCAAGGATCACGGACATGATCTCAAGGGCAACAACGACCTGCTGGTCCTCACCCAGCCTGACATCATCGCCGGCATTCACCGCGAATACCTCGAGGCCGGGGCCGACATTCTCGAGACCTGCACCTTCAACTCGACCGCCGTGTCGCAGGCCGACTACAAGCTCGAATCCATCGTCTATGAACTGAACCATGCCGGCGCCACACTGGCCCGCGAGCTGTGCGACGAATTCACTGCCGCCAACCGGGCCAAGCCGCGCTTCGTCGCCGGCGTCCTCGGCCCGACGAGCCGCACGGCATCGATCTCGCCGGACGTTAACGACCCCGGCTACCGCAACGTCAGCTTCGACGCGCTGGTCACCGATTACCTCGAAGCGATCCGTGGCCTGACCGACGGCGGTGTCGACATCCTGCTCGTCGAAACCGTCTTCGACACGCTCAACGCCAAGGCCGCGCTGTTCGCCATCGAAAAATTCTTCGACGCCACCGATCGCCGCTGGCCGGTGATGATTTCCGGGACGATCACCGACGCCTCCGGCCGCACACTCTCCGGCCAGACCGCCGAGGCGTTCTGGAATTCGCTGAGCCATATCCAGCCGCTCTCGTTCGGCCTGAATTGCGCGCTCGGTGCCAAGGAGTTGCGCCAGTACGTCGAGGAACTGTCGCGCGTCTGCGACTGTTACGTCTCGGCCCACCCGAACGCCGGCCTGCCCAATGCCTTCGGTGGCTACGACGAGACGGCCGAGATGCTGGCCGATGAAATCGAGAGCTGGGCGAAATCTGGCATCGTCAATATCGTCGGCGGCTGCTGCGGCACCTCGCCCGAGCACATCAAGGCCATCGCCGAGCGGGTTGCTGCGGTCAACCCGAGAAAAGTGCCGAAAATCGAAAAGAAGCTGCGCCTCTCCGGGCTGGAACCGTTCAACGTCGGCGCCGATTCGCTCTACGTCAATGTCGGTGAGCGGACCAACGTCACGGGCTCGAAGGCTTTCGCCCGCATGATTCTCGAAGGCCGCTTCGACGACGCGCTGGCCGTCGCCCGCCAGCAGGTGGAAAACGGCGCCCAGGTCATCGACATCAACATGGACGAGGCGATGCTTGATTCCATCGCCGCCATGGATCGCTTCCTCAAACTGATCGCCTCGGAACCGGACATTTCGCGCGTGCCGATCATGATCGACTCGTCGAAATGGGAAGTCATCGAGGCCGGCCTCAAGTGCATCCAGGGCAAGGGCATCGTCAACTCGATCTCGATGAAGGAAGGCGAAGCCAAGTTCATCGAACACGCCCGCCTCGCCCGCCGCTACGGCGCCGCGGTCATCGTCATGGCCTTCGACGAGAAGGGTCAGGCCGACACCTTCGCCCGCAAGACCGAGATTTCGAAGCGCGCCTATGACCTGCTGCTGAGCATTGGTTTCCCGGCTGAAGACATCATCTTCGACCCGAACATTTTCGCCATTGCGACGGGCATCCCGGAACACGACAACTACGCCGTCGACTTCATCAATTCGGTGCGCTGGATCAAGCAGAACCTGCCGCACGCCCACATTTCCGGCGGCGTTTCCAACGTTTCGTTTTCTTTCCGCGGCAACGATGCCGTGCGCGAAGCAATCCACACCGTTTTCCTCTATCACGCCATCAAGGCCGGCATGACCATGGGCATCGTCAATGCCGGCATGCTCGGCATCTACGACGATCTCGAGCCGGAACTGCGCCAGAAGGTCGAGGACGTGGTGCTTAATCGCAACCCGAACGCCGGCGAAGCGCTGGTCGACTTCGCCCAGACGGTTAAGGAAGGAAAGGCCAAGGACACCGGCCCCGACCTGAGCTGGCGCGAGCAGTCCGTCGAAAAACGTCTGGAACACGCCTTGATCAAGGGCATCACCGATTTCGTCGTGGCCGATACCGAAGAAGTCCGCGCCCAGCTCGAAGCTGAAGGCAAGCCCCCGCTTTCCGTCATCGAAGGCCCGCTCATGAACGGCATGAACCATGTCGGCGACCTCTTTGGCGCCGGCAAGATGTTCCTGCCGCAGGTCGTCAAATCGGCCCGCGTCATGAAACAGGCGGTCGCTCATCTGCTGCCCTACATCGAAGCGGAAAAGACCCGCACCGGCTTGGGCAGCAAGGGCAAGATCCTGATGGCGACGGTCAAGGGCGACGTGCACGACATCGGCAAGAACATCGTCGGCGTCGTCCTCGGCTGCAACGGCTACGATGTCGTCGACCTCGGCGTCATGGTCAGTTGCGACAACATCCTGAAAGCGGCGCTCGAGCATCGCGTCGACATCATCGGCCTGTCCGGCCTGATCACGCCTTCGCTCGAGGAAATGGCCCACGTTGCCAGCGAAATGCAGCGCCTGAACATGAAGCAGCCGCTCCTGATCGGCGGCGCGACGACCAGCCGCGCCCACACCGCGATCAAGATCGCCCCGAATACCGATGGCGCCGTGGTTTACGTGCCGGACGCCTCGCGCGCCGTCGGCGTCGCCACCAAGCTGCTCTCGGTCGATCAGCGCGACGGCTACATGGCTGAAATCGTTGCCGAGTACAAGGCCGTGCGTAGCGAACACGCCGGCCGCAAGGGGGCGACGATGGTGACGCTGGAAGAGGCCCGGGCCAACCGTTTCACGTGGAACCTGCCGTTCACGCCGACCATTCCGAAACAGCTTGGGCTGCAAACGCTCAATCCGAGTCTGGCCGACCTGGCGCTGCTCATCGACTGGACGCCGTTCTTCCAGAGCTGGGATCTGGCCGGCCGCTATCCGGCCATCCTCGAAAACGAAACAGTCGGTGAAACGGCCCGCCAGTTGTTCGACGACGCCAAGAAAATGCTGGCCAGAATCGTCAGCGAAAACTGGCTATCGGCCCGCGCCGTCTTCGGCCTCTACCCGGCCAGCGCCGACAATGAAGACATCATCATCTACGCCGACGAGTCACGAACCACCGAACTCACCCGCTGGGTTGGCCTGCGTCAGCAGCACAAACAGCCGAAGGGCCGCTTCAACGTGGCGCTGGCCGACTACATCGGCGAACGCGACTACGTCGGTGCCTTTGCCGTAACCGCCGGCCATCGCATCGAAGAGCGCGTCGCCGCCTTCGAGGCCGCCAACGACGACTACTCGGCGATCATGCTCAAGTCGCTGGCCGACCGTCTGGCCGAAGCCGCCGCCGAATGGCTGCATCTGCAAATCCGCACCCAATACTGGGGCTACGCCAACGATGAATCGCTCACCAACAACGAGCTGATCAACGAGCAATACCAAGGCATCCGCCCCGCCCCCGGCTACCCGGCCTGCCCGGATCACACCGCCAAGCGCGAACTGTTCGCCCTGCTCGACGCACCGGCCAACGCCGGCATGGAACTCACCGAATCCTGCGCCATGACGCCGGCAGCGGCGGTGTCCGGGTTCTACATCAGCCATCCGGGCGCGGCGTATTTCGCCATTCCGAAGATCGGGCGCGACCAGCTTGAAGACTGGGCCAAGCGCAAGAACATGTCGATCAAGGATGCCGAGTACTGGCTGGCGCCGCTGCTGTAATTCTCAAACGGACGACGCCTGGTTATCGGCGTCGTCCGCCTTGAAACAATAAGCCTCGGCTTCGTAGAACTGCCATTGGCTATCGCCCACCAGCTCCAGCACCTGCTTGTGGTACTGGAGAATGGCCGGACGATGGGCGACGCTGATCAGCGTCGTGTTCATCTGCTGCAGTTGCTGGTAAAGCGCCGACTCATTGGCGCTGTCGAGGGCGCTGGTCGCTTCGTCGAGAATGGCGAAGCGCGGTTTGCTGAGCAGGATGCGGGCAAAGGCCAGGCGCTGCTGCTCGCCGACCGAGAGCACTTTCTGCCAGTCCATCTCGGTATCGAGCCCGCCAAAACGGGTGGCCAGATCCGGCAGGTTCACCCTTTCCAGCACCTTGAGCAGTTGGGCGTCGGGAAACGAGCGCCCCTTGTGCGGGTAGAGCAACTGGCTGCGCAGCGTGCCGAGCAGCATGTAGGGTTGCTGGGGCAGGAACAGGATGTCGTTGGGCTGCGGCCGGAAAATGGTGCCACTGCCGGCGTACCAGATGCCGGCAATGGCGCGCAGCAGCGAGCTCTTGCCGCTGCCACTCTGGCCAACGATCATCAGGTTTTGCCCGGGCCGGATGTCGATGGACAGATTCCGGATCAAGGTTCGCTCGTAATTCGGCGTCTGCAGGGTGACGTTGTCGAGGGTCAGGTGTGGAGCGTCGACCGACAGGATGGTATTGGCGGTGCCGACGTGCCCGGCCGGATGGCCGGGAAGGAAACGAGCCAGGGCATCGAGCCGGTCGATGCCGGCGGCGAAGCGGCTCAGGGTTTCGAAATTCTCGACGATCAGCGAGAAGGCAGCGAGCACGGCGGCAAAGGCGCCAGCGGCCTGGATCGCCCGGCCGACTTCGAGCTCGCCCGAAATCACCCGGGAGGCGATGATAGCGCTGGGCAGAACGATGGTCAGCAAACCGTAGGCGTGCTGGAAGAAATTGAGCCCGAGCTGGCTGCGGATCAGGCGCTTGAAGTTCTTGAAGGCGGCGGCGAAACGTTGCCTGACCTGTTGCAACTCCTGCGCCTCGCCGCGGTACAGGGCAATCGATTCGGCGTTCTCGCGGATGCGGACGAGGCTGAAACGAAAATCGGCCTCGCGCCGTAGCTGGTGAAAATTCAGAGTCATGAGCCGGTTGCCGAAGACGAAAATGGTCACCAGCGTGCCGGCCGTGGCGTAGAAGACCAGAAAATAGACCAGCTCCCGCGAAATCGACCAGAGCACGGTGCTGAAAGCGACCAGTTGCAGCACCGAGCCGATGAAAATGAGCAGGAAATAGAGCGAACGCTGGGTGAAGGTGTTGATGTCCTCCGCCACCCGCTGATCGGGATTGTCGATGCCGGCGTTGGCGTTCAGCTCGTAGAAATGCCGGTGGCTGAAATAGCTGTCGAGAAAACGGTGGGTCAGCCAGCGCCGCCAGTGAATGCCGAGCGTGTCGCGAACGAAATAATAAAGGGCGTAGATCGGTACGGCAGCGATGAGCAGCCACAGACAAAACTTGATCGACGTCCAGAAACGCTCCTCGTCGCGCGCCGCCAGCGCCGAGGTGAATTCCCCGGTCTGCTCGTTGAACAGCACGGCAAAACGGGTCTGGCCGAGCAGCAGCAGAACGAGCAGGGTGAGCAAGCCCCAGGCCTTGAACTTTTCGTCCAGACGCCAATAAGGCGAGGCTATGGCCCAGAATCGCTGCCAGAGATGCCGGTCAGGAGGCTTCATGTTTGATCGCCGTGGTCTGTCCAGGCGGGCCGGAAATCGGTCCCCATCTGTTGATCCTGTTTTACTCTCAGGAAGATGCCGGGGTCAAGCCGGCAAGCAAACTTCAACCGGGGCGCGAAATCGACGAAAATCCCGCCTATGAATTCCGTCCACAACGTCGACCTGACTCCTTTCAACACCCTGGCCCTGCCCGGCAAGGCGGCCGCCTACCGAAAAATCACCGCCCCCGAACAACTAACGGCGCCGGAGCTGGCCTGCCAGACCCGCTTCATCCTCGGTGGTGGCAGCAATCTGGTCCTGACCGGCGATTTCGCCGGCCTCGTCCTGCACATGGCGATTCCCGGCAAGCGCTTGGTGAAGGAAGATGGCGAGGCCTTCTACATCGAAGCCGGGGCCGGCGAGAACTGGCATGACTTCGTGCAATGGACCTTGCAGCAGGGCTGGCCAGGGCTGGAAAATCTGAGCCTGATTCCCGGCACGGTCGGCGCCGCGCCGATCCAGAATATCGGCGCCTACGGGCTGGAAGTCGGCGAGTGTTTCCATTCGCTGACGGCCTGGGATTTTGAAAAACAGGCGTTTTTTCCGGTTGACCGTAGCAACTGCCGTTTCGGCTACCGCGACAGCGTTTTCAAGCAGGAAGGCTGGAATTTGAGCGGGCGGATGGCGATCACCTCGGTCGTTTTCCGCCTGCCGAAGGCGTGGGCGCCCAACCTGCGTTACGCCGACGTCAATCAGGAACTGGCGGCGCAAAACATCGCCACGCCGACGGCGCAGGATGTCGCCAAGGCCATCGTCGCCGTGCGCCAGCGCAAGTTGCCGGACCCGGCGATCATTCCGAACACGGGCAGCTTTTTCCACAATCCGGTCGTCGAAGCGGCGCAGGCCGAGGCGCTGGCGGCCGATTACCCGACCCTGCCGCGCTACGCGCAGCCGGATGGCCGGGTCAAGCTGGCGGCCGGCTGGCTCATCGAGCAGGCCGGCTGGAAGGGCAAGAATCTCGGCCCGGTCGGCATGTATGAAAAGCAGGCACTCGTGCTGGTCAATCGCGGCGGGGCAACGGGTGAGGATGTGAGGCGCACGATGATAGCCGTGCAGACCGATGTGCAGGCCAGGTTCGGTGTAGCTCTCACTCCCGAGCCGATTTTCCTGTAACGAACAGGCATCCGGCGATGCCGGTCGCCAACGCGTCGGCCATGCGGGCCTGGCGCTCGGGGTCGGCCAGTTCCAGTTCTTCTTCCCGATGCTTGATGACGCCGGCCTCGAAGAGCACGGCCGGCAGGGTCGTCCGGTAGAGCACGACGAGGTTGTCGTAGTACCAGACGCCGTTTTCGGCGTCGGCGGCCAGATGCTTGCGACCATGCCAGGTCGACGGCACGAATCCGGCCCGACGCAGCATGGCGCCGATGCTCGATGCACAACGCAAACTGGTTTCCGGATCGGGGTTCTGGGCCGAGACGAAGATCCCGTAGCCGCGCTTGACCTCGGTATGGGTCAGCTCAGTCCCTTCCCAAACCCACGGTTTGAGCCAGGCTTCGCCAATCGAGTCGTGGTGGATGGAGATGAAAAAGTCACTGCCCGCCGCTTGCACTGGCCGTGCGATCAGGCTGCCGATGTCGCCGGCAAAATTGATTTCACGGATGGCCTGTCCACGCTCGCGCATGACCCCGGCGAGAACGCCGGCAAATTCCTGGTTGAAAGCGAATTCCGGACGACCACGGGCGCTCGTCGCCCCGCCGTCTTTCCCGCCATGGCCGACATCGATGGCGATCAGCGGCGGCGCAGCGATTGCTACGGTCAACCGGAAAAACAGGGCAAAAATGAAAACGTTCTTGTACGCCATGGCGCGAATTATCGCGCCAAGTCGCCTGTCCGGGCGGGAAAGCCATCGGGACCATGGAACGCCCGGCGCCTTTTGCGCTATAGTTTCCGGCCAGCAAGGGGAATAAAACAATGAACAAAGAGCCACTCCATCCGCGCGGAACCAGCGCCCACATGCCTGACCTGAACTGGAGTCAGGTCCGCGAAACGGTGCTGATGCTTGAACTCTCCGCCGTGCAAATCGAAGCCGCGATGAAAGATAGCGACAGTTCGGTCGAGGTGCTCACCGACTCCTTCACGACCATGGCCAGCTACATGCGGACGATTTCCGACACCATCCAGACCCTGCCCGACCACGGCGAAGTCGGTGTCGCCAAGCAGAATTTAAGCGGTGTCTCCGAACACGTCTCCGGCATGGTCCATCAGGCCATCATCGCCTTCCAGTTCTACGACAAGCTGGTCCAGCGGCTCGCCCACGTCGGCATCAGTCTGGGCGACCTGAGCGACCTGGTGGCCGACGGGCGGCGCCTATACAACCCGAGCGAATGGGTTTCGCTGCAAGACAAGATCCGGACCAAATACACGACGCGCGAGGAAATCGCCATGTTCGAAGCCGTCATGCAGGGCATGCCGGTGCAGGAAGCCGTCGACAAGTTCATGGCCGAAATGAAGGAAAAGAGCGACGACATCGAGCTTTTCTAGCAAAACGCACTTTCGCATTGAAGGATGCACGCGATGACGCTAACATGAAGATGTCGAACTCAGGATATCCGGATACCCGAAATGATTGCTCAGGAAGCCACCGCCGATACCGAAGAGCAAGCTCATGACTTCCGGTGACGGCTTACCGGACCTGCCCGGCATCGACAAGGCCGACGGTCTCAGGCGCATGCTGAACAAGCCGGCGCTTTACGAAAAAATCCTGCGCGATTTTCACGCCCGGCTGATCGATGCACCACAACTCATTCGCACCACGCTGGCCAGCGGAGATTTCGAGAGTGCCGAAAGGCATGCCCACAGCGCCAAGGGACTGGCCGGAACAATCGGCGCCCTCGACCTGCAAAACGCCGCCAAAGACCTCGAACAAGCACTACGCGATGGCCAGACGCCGTCCGCTGCCGTGTTCGCCAGATTTGAGCAGGATCTGCGCACGGTCATCGACGGCATAGCGGTCGGCTTCGATATCGAATCGACCAACTGAGCCAATTCTCAGAAATCGGCTGACGCTTCCCAGACGATATTTGCCTTCGCCCCACCCTTGCTGGTCCGCTCGAGCATGTCGATCAACGGCCAGGCGCGCTGGCTCATGGCGACGACCGGCTCCTTCTTTTTCCCCGTCTCGTCCCGCTCGTCCTCATCCGGCGGCGGTGGCGGAGCCTCGGCCCGTTTAACCGCTTCACGCAAGGTGTTCGCGGCCGGCGCCATCTCGGCCACAGTAAAGGTTCCCCGCGCCGTCGTTGCTTTTCCCAGCACCTGCAACAGCCCTCGGGCCGCCTCGGCGAACATCAGCAATTCCCCCGTTTCACTGGAATAAAAGCGGACTAACATTGTTTTTCCTTTCCCTGCATGGATTCCCGGTTGTCACGCCGCCCCGCCTTGGGCACAATGAACTGGAGGGAGGCAACGATCATGACAACAAATATTACCGCCAATCCATGGGAGACAGGGATCGACGAACTTGAGCGCTATGCGCTGGAGGAATGCGTCAAACGGCGGCGCGTCGATCGTTCCGTTTCGGTCCTGATCCTGCCCGACAAGCACGGCGAGATGGCCATCAAATTTGCCCGCCTCGGCATTCAAACTGTCGTCGCCGACACCCCGAATCACAAGAACGACATCGAGGGCCGCATTTTGGCGGCCGGTTTGCAGAATGAAGTTTGCTATACCGCCTGCACCTTGCCCGAGCTCCCGGAGTTTCCGCAGGGCGAGCCGTTTGACATCATCGTCATCCGCCGCGGCCTGTGCAGCCTGCCCTATGAAGAGGCCCGCCGGGTGGTCCGGCAACTGCTGCTTAGACTGAAGATCGGCGGCAAGCTCTACATCTCCGTCCTCGGTCTGCATTCCGAACTCAGCGAAGGTTATGCCGCCAGCGAATCGACCATTGATCAGCGTTTTGCCATGCTATCGCCGATGCTCGCCGGAAAATATGACATCCAGCAGCCGGTTTGTCTGTACACCGAACGCAATCTCTTCATGCTGCTGCTCGAAGCCGGTGCCAGCGTCCTGCGCACGCTGACGACGACCTACGGCAACGTCAAGGGCATCGCCGTTCGCGTCTGATGCGCCTAGGGGTCGACCTCGGCGGCACCAAGACCGAGATCATCGCACTGGCCGACGACGGCCGCGAATTGCTGCGCCGGCGCATCGCGACGCCGCAGGGTGACTACATGGCGACGCTCATGGCCATCGCCGAACTGGTCGAAAATGTCGAGAACACGCTCGGCCAACGGGGCAGCGTCGGCATCGGCATCCCCGGTGCCGAATCGCTGGCCACGGGCTTGATCAAGAACGCCAACTCCACCTGCCTGATTGGCCAGCCACTCAAGCGTGACCTGCAGGCCCTGCTCCAGCGCGAAATACGGTTGGCCAACGACGCCAACTGCTTTGCGCTGTCCGAAGCGGTAGACGGTAGCGGGCAGGATGCCGGGATCGTTTTCGGCATCATTCTCGGCACCGGCGTCGGTGGCGGCATCGTCATCAACCGCCAGGTGCTGACCGGCGCCAACGCCATCGCCGGCGAATGGGGCCACAATCCGCTGCCCCTGCCGAGCGGCGACGACCTGCCCTTGCCGCCCTGCTACTGCGGCCGCGCCGGCTGCACCGAGGCCTATCTTTCCGGCCCGGCGCTGGCTGCCGACCATTGCCGCCACACTGGACAAACCCTGACGGCCAGCGAAATCGACCGCCTTGCAGCCGACGGAGACCCCGCCTGCGAAGCCTCGCTGCGCCGTTACGAAGAGCGCCTTGGTCGCGCCCTGGCCGGCGTCATCAACCTTCTCGATCCGCAAGTCATCGTCATCGGCGGCGGGCTGTCGAACATGCAGCGGCTGTACCGAAACCTGACCGATACTTGCCGTCCCCACGTTTTTTCGGACGCATTCAGCACAAAATTCCTGCCGCCGAAACATGGGGATTCCTCGGGGGTACGCGGCGCTGCATGGTTGTGGGATTGATGGCAAAATCCGGCGACCATGGCCCACGTTTCCCTCTTCATCGGCGGCATCCGCCCGCTCCCTGAGTCCGGTCGGCCGACCGGCATGTACAAGCAGCCGGCCGGCGGCCCGCTCGAACTCGGCCGCGAAGGCTTCATCGGCGACGAGCAGGCCGACCGACGCGTGCACGGCGGCCCGGAAAAAGCCGTCCACCTCTACCCGGCGGGCCATTACGCCAAACTGGCCGAACGCTTCCCGGATGCCGCGCCACAGCTCGTCATCGGCAGCCTCGGCGAAAACATCTCGACGGCCGAACTCGACGAAAACGATGTCCGGATCGGCGACATCTGGCGGCTCGGCAGCGCCGAGCTGCAGGTTTGCCAGCCGCGTAATCCGTGCTGGAAAATCGATGAACGCTTCGCCAGCGACGGCATGGCCGCCTTCATCGCCGAGCATCGGCTGACCGGCTGGTACTGGCGGGTCGTCAAACCCGGCCGGGTAGCACCGGGCGATCCGCTCGAACTGCTGCATGCAGCCGAGGGCAGCTTCACACTGGCCGACGCGATGCTGTGCTGGCAGGCCCACCGCCCCACCCTCGCCGACCTTGAAAAACTCGCCGCCAGTCCCGGCATCGCCAAAAACTGGCAACAAAAGATCGTTTCGCGGGTCGAATGGCTCCGAAAAAATCCAGAAAAGACGTCGCCCATGCCTGTGGCGTTCCACGTGAAACCCGAGAACCAATGAACGATACGGACGCCCGCCGCCTGTGGATCAGGCTATTCCTGCCCTTTGCCGCCGGTTATTTCCTGTCCTACCTTTACCGGACGGCCAATGCCGTTATCGGACCGGTCCTCGCTCGCGAACTCAATCTCGGCGACAACGCGCTCGGCCTGCTGACCAGCACCTATTTTCTTGCCTTCGGCGCCGCCCAGTTGCCGCTCGGCATGCTGCTCGACCGCTTTGGTCCGCGTCGCGTCGAGGCCGGCCTGCTGCTCATCGCCGCCGCCGGGGCCGCCGTCTTCGCACTCTCCGATGCCCTTGGCGGCCTGGCCATTGGCCGCGCCATGATCGGCCTTGGCGTTTCGGCCTGCCTGATGGCTTCGTTCAAGGCCTTTGCCCAGTGGTTCCCGCCCGAACGGCAAGCCTCGCTGACCGGCTGGGTCATGGCCTCGGGCGGCCTCGGGGCGCTGGCTGCCTCGAAGCCGCTGGAAATGGCGCTCGGCTTTGCCACCTGGCAGGAAATCGCCTTCGGCCTGGCCGCCGCGACGCTGGCCGTCGCCGCGACGCTCTGGTTCGTCGCCCCCGACAAGCTGGGAGAGGAAGGCGGGACGGGCTTCGCCGCCCAGATGGCCGGGGTAAAAAGCATTTTTTCCAGCCCGCACTTCTGGCGCTACGCCCCGATGGGCTTCTGGTTCACCGGCGGCTTCATGGCCGTGCAGGGCCTGTGGGTAGCGCGCTGGATGACGGTAATGGAAGGGCTCGAAGGCGCAGCGATTGCCGCCCGCCTGACCTGGATGAGCGGCGCCATGCTGGCCGGCTTCCTGTTCATGGGCTTCTTCGCCACCGGGCTGGTGCGGCGCGGGATCAAGCTCGACACCATCTATCGCACTTCCATGATCGTCGCCATCAGCCTGCTCGCCCTGATTACCTGCCTGCCAGGCTTCGCCGGCAACCTGCTGTGGCCCGTCCTCGGCGCCTGTTTTTCGCTCTCCAATGTTTCCTATTCGCTGGTCGCCCAGGCCTTCCCATCGGCGCTCTCCGGACGGGCGAACACTGCCCTCAATCTGCTGGTTTTCGCCGGTGCCTTCGGCCTGCAATGGGGCATCGGCATACTCGTCGATGCCCTGCAGGCCCAAGGCTGGGCTGGCGATGCGGCTTTCCGCACCGCCTTCTTCACGCTCTTAGGCGGCCAGTTTCTCGCCCTGCTCTGGATGCTCAAGCCCCGCCGGCAAATCTGAGACAACGAGGTCGACCTGCTGCAGGTGGCCGACCTCCCCCGCCTCGGAAAGGTAAAGCCCGGCCGCCCGGATCTGCCCGAGCAATTCGTTGGATTTCGTTTTTAGCGAAAATTCGGCGTTGACCGTGGAAGTGAAGAGGGCCCCGACGCCCTGCTGCTTGAGCGAGCCGAAGGCGTCGCCCGACCAGACGCCGAGCTGGCTGAAAGCAGCGTCGGCCTCATCGATCCAGCCGTTGTGGTCGTCGTCGAGTTTGGCCAGATCGGCGAAACCATTGCCGCTGGCCACGCCGAACAACTCACTGCCATCATCGGCCTTGCCATTGCCGTTCCGGTCCAGAACCAGATAGCCGCTACCTTTGCCGATGCCGGGAATCTGCTCGGCAGTGCCATCGGCGTTCAGATCGAAGCTGATGCAATCCTCGGTCAGTTCGCAAGCCATGCCATTGAAACTGAGCATCAGCGGATCGCTCAGCTTGACCGTACCGCTCTCTTCCTCGACCTTTTCGCTCGTGTAATTGCGCTCCATGGCCAGCGCGTAGTCGAATTCAATCACTTTGCCATCGCAGGTCGTCACCTTGCCGTTGCCGCACACCGTCGTCTTTTCCGATTCGGTGACCGTCTCCCGGATGGTGCGCTGCCAGCTGATTTCTGCGCCGCGCCGCGCGACCGCCGGCTGAGCCGGCAAGGCCTCGCCGGCGGCAAACTTTTCCCCGACTTTCTTGCCATCCATTGCCGCCATGATGGCATCGAGCAGCGATTGCAGCATTTTCTGGATTTCCTGCCGCTCGGATTTCCGCGCCTCGGCCGGGCTCAGCGAGAGATCGTCGAATATGCGCCGAAACTCCCCCTCGCTGGAGATCTCCAGCGCCTGGCTGCGACTCGCTTCGTGAGTGGACGACAGCTGAACGTTCGAATCCTGAATTTTCATGATCGACTCCTTGCGTGATTGGGCTTACTCCACTGCAAGGGACGTGCCGAACACGTCGAGAACAACCAACTCAGAACTCTAGGGGATCAACCTCGATGTGCCAGCGCAATTTCGATGGCGCCTTGATGGTTTCGATCGCCTCCCGCCAGCGCGGCAGGAAATTCTGCAAGGCCGGGCGCGAACAGGATTCAGCGAGCAACTGGCCACGTTCCAGATTGGCCAGCCGGGCCAGCTTCATCGGCACCGGATCGTAGATCATGACGTTCTCGTGCTCGCTGATCATCGGCAAGGCGGCAGCCGCGTTCAGGAAGGCAATGGAGTCGGCCATTTCCGGTGCCTCGGCGCGCAGCACGGCCTGGAAGGCGTAGGGCGGGAAGCCGGCCTGCTCGCGTTCCTTGAGTTGCTGGGCGGCGAATCCCGGGTAGTCGTGCTCGGCCAGCGCGGCAAACAGCGGGTGATCCGGATACTCGGTCTGGATCAGCACTTCGCCCTTCAGTTCGGCTCGCCCGGCCCGCCCGGCGACCTGCATCAACTGGGCGAACAGGCGTTCCGGCGCCCGCCAGTCGGCAGCGTAGAGGGCGGCATCGGCGCCGAGCGTGCCAACCAGCGTCAGCTTGGGAAAATCGTGGCCCTTGGCCAGCATCTGGGTGCCGACCAGAATGTCGGCCTGACCGCCATGAATGAGATCCAGCATGGCCTCCCACTGCTTGCGACTCTTCACCGAATCACGGTCGACGCGCAGGACGCGCGCTTCGGGAAACTGCTCCTGCAACCACGCCTCAAGACGCTGTGTACCGCGCCCAAACGGGTGGATATCCTGATTGCCGCAAGTCGGGCAGGCTTTCGGAACACGGTGCTCGCAACCGCAGTGATGGCAGCGCAGACGACGGTCGGCGAGGTGCAGGACCATGTTGGCTGCACACCGCGTACACCGCGAAATCCAGCCGCAGGCCGGGCAAGCCAGCACGGGCGCGTAACCACGGCGGTTCAGGAAGACGAGGCTCTGCTCGCCACGCGCCAGACGCTCCTTGATGGCGGCAATCAGCGGTTCGCTGACGCCCTCCTTCAAAACCATTTTGCGCGTATTGATGATGTGCACAGCCGGCAGCGTTGCTTCCGGATTGGCCCGCTGATTCAGCGTCAGCAGGCCATATCGCCCGCCCTGCGCATTCGCCCACGATTCGAGCGACGGCGTCGCCGAGCCGAGCAGAATGGGAATGCCCAGCTGGTGTGCCCGGAAAACCCCGACATCACGCGCCGAATAACGCATTCCGTCCTGCTGCTTGAATGATGGGTCGTGCTCTTCATCAATGACGATCAAGCCTAGCCGGGGCATGGGTGTGAAGATCGATAACCGGGTGCCAAGAATGATGCTCGCCTCGCCGGCAAAGGCCGCCCGCCAGTTGCGCTCACGCGCTGCCTCAGCCAGTTCGCTGTGCAGGGAAACGACCCCCGCTTCGGGAAAGCGGGCGCGAACCCGGCCCTCGAGCTGTGGCGTCAGGTTGATTTCCGGGACCAAAATCAGGGCTTGTCGTCCAGCCGCCAAAGCTTGCTCGACCAGGCGCAGATAAACCTCGGTTTTGCCGCTACCGGTCACGCCATGCAACAGATGAACGGAAAAACCGGCGGCCCGGTCGATGGCAGCCAAAGCCGTGGCTTGTTCGTCGGTCAGGGCTGGCGGCTGAATCGGCTCCGGCTTTCGCGTGGCGCGTCCGCTGCGTCGGTCCGGCGGATCAAGGCGTTTGAGGCCAACCGGCAAGGCCTGCAGAACGACTTCGCCATATGCAGCCTGATAGTAAGTACTTGCAAATTCGCAGAGCCGAAAGAAATCAGCCGGCAGTGGCGGCAAGTCGCGCAAAATTTCGACTGCCTGCTTCAGCTGATCCAGCGGCCAGTCGCTTTCGCCAACCACGTCGACGATAACTCCCAGTTTCTCGCCGCGCCCGAATGGAACGCGAACCCTGTAGCCGATATCTGCGGTCGACGCCGTTTCAGCCAGATAATCAAAAAGGCGATGTAACGGCAAATCGAGGGCGACGCGTAAAACGGGCATGGATTTACCGGCCAAAGCCGTTATTTCTCCAAAAATTCGGATTTATTGCGACCCAAAACCGGGGTTTTTGAGTTGTCCACAAAAACTGTGGATAACTTTGTGGATTTCTTTTTGACTTTGGCGCTGGGTAACGGTTTGGTAAGGATTCCGTCACTCTGCCGAAATATTGAGCAACATTACTATTCGTTTAAATTCAGTAATTTAAATAAACAATGTTGAGTCAAGGGGTTTTTGGAGTTTATTTTTAGCGAGAGACAAAACTCTGTGCATAAGTCAAGCCTTGCCCCTCACTTATAGCTATTACTTACGTAATGCTCGGCTGTAGGAATGGACCGTCTCGACGAGTGCGGTAACGCTATCCGGCGGCGTGAATTGGGAAATGCCGTGGCCCAAGTTGAAAACATGGCCGGTATTGGCCGGGCCGAAACTATCGAGCACTTTTTTCGCTTCGGCAGCGACGATTTCCGGCTGCGCAAACAGCACGTTCGGGTCCAGATTGCCCTGGAGCGCCACCTTGTCGCCAACGCGACGGCGGGCTTCGCCGATGTCGATGGTCCAGTCGAGGCCGACCGCATCGCAGCCGATATCAGCTATTTTTTCGAGCCACAGGCCGCCGTTCTTGGTGAACACGATGCTTGGAATGCGCTGGCCGTCTTTTTCCTTCTTCAGACCGGCAACGATGCGGCGCATATATTGCAGCGAGAATTCTTCGTAGGCCGCGTTGGACAGCGAGCCGCCCCAGGTATCGAAAATCATCACGGCCTGGGCGCCGCAGTCGATCTGGGCGTTCAGGTAGGCAATCACGGAATCAGCCGTCACCGACAGGATGCGGTGTAGCAGGTCCGGGCGGTTGTAGAGCATGCCCTTGATATTGCGGAAATCGCTCGAGCCCTCGCCTTCGACCATGTAGCAGGCCAGCGTGTAGGGGCTGCCGGAGAAGCCGATGAGGGGCACCGAGTTATCGAGCGCTCGACGGATTTCCGAAACGGCATCCATCACGTAACCCAGGTGTTCGTAGGGATCCGGTGCCGTCAGGTTGTTGATAGCCCACTCTTCGCGCAGCGGACGCTCGAATTTCGGGCCTTCGCCTTCGGCGAAGTAGAGGCCGAGGCCCATGGCGTCCGGCACGGTCAGGATGTCGGAGAACAGGATGGCGGCATCGAGATCGTAGCGGGCCAGCGGTTGCAGCGTGACCTCGCAGGCCATGGCTGGCGACTTGCACAGATTCAGGAAGTTGCCGGCCCGCTTGCGGGTTTCGCAATATTCGGGAAGGTAACGGCCAGCCTGGCGCATCAGCCAGAGAGGCGTGTATTCGGTCGGCTCTTTGAGAAGGGCGCGCAGGAAAGTATCGTTCTTGGGTCGGCTCACGTCGGACTCCGCCAGAAATTCGGAAAGGCGGAATTATCCGCCTTTCCGGGGCGCAGGTCACTTACGCCAGAAGGCGGGGGTCAGAACGACCAACAACGTGAATATTTCAAGCCGGCCGAGCAGCATGGCAAAGATGCAGATCCATGTCTGGAAGTCTTCAAGCACGGCATAGGTTGTCGAAGGGCCAACCACGCCCAGGCCTGGTCCGGTGTTGTTCACGCTGGCGACGATGGCCGTGAAGGCCGATACGATATCGAGTCCGGTAAAGGCCATGAGCAAGGTCAGAGAAACGATACTGACCATGTACATGAAGGCGAACGAGAGAACCGCAAACAGGATAGGCTGCGGTGCCGTCTGGCCACCAATTCTGATGTTGTATACAGCATTCGGGTGCATCGCCCGCACCAGTTCGCGATAGACCTGCTTGTAAAGCAGGATCGCTCGCATCATCTTGATACCGCCCCCGGTCGACCCCGCGCTGGTGGCAAAACTGGACAGGAACAGCATCCACAGTGGCGCGAAGATCGGCCACAAAGCAAAATCAACGCTGGCGTAACCAGTCGTTGTCGCAATCGAAATGACATTGAAGGCTGAATGACGAAACGCCGTATCAAGATCGGCGTAGGCGCCGTCTTTCCAGATATAGAGCGCGACAACGAGGATACTGGCAGCACAAACTCCGATGAACCAAGCGGCTTCCGGATCACGTAGATAGGGGCGCAAGGAGCGTCCGCTAACGGCCAGAAACAGCGTCCCGAAATTCATGCCGGCAAAAAGCATGAAAACAATCGCCACCATCTCGATGGCTGGCGAGTTGAAATAGCCGAAACTGGCGTCGTGCGTCGAAAACCCCCCCAGCCCCATAGTCGAAAACCCGTGGCAAACGGCGTCGAACCAGGTCATACCGGCCCACCGGTAGCCCAGAATGCAGGCCATCGAAACACCGAAGTAAACCAGCCACAAGCCTTTTGCCGTCTGGGCAATGCGCGGTGTCATTTTCGAGTCCTTCATCGGCCCCGGCGTTTCTACCTTGAACATCTGCCGGCCACCGATACCGAGTAAAGGGAGGATCGCGATGGCCAGCACGATCAGCCCCATCCCACCGACCCAGACCAGCTGGTGGCGCCACAGGTTGATCGACATGGGCAGCGTATCCAGATTGGACAAAACCGTTGCCCCCGTGGTGGTCAGCCCCGAGACTGCCTCGAAATAGGCATCGGTATGGCTGATGCCAAGCTGCAGCATGAGCGGTATTGCTGCGAAGGCCGGTAGCACCGACCAGACCAGAACGACCATCAAAAAGCCGTCGCGGATATTCAGTTCGCGTTTGCAGCGGCGATAGCGGTACCAGAGAAAGGTGCCACACAGCATGGTCAGCGCGAAGGCTTCGTCGTAGGCCGTCTGCGCACCGTCGTTGGTGACATAGGAGAGGATCAGCGGCGCCAGCATGGTCAGGCCGAAGAGCATGATGATCATGCCCAAGGCGCGATAAACAGGGGCAAAACGTGTCACGGTCTACCCCTTAAAAGAAGTGAAAACTGACCTGGAAGAGCTTTTCGACCTTCTTGACGAGCTTCTTGCGCGTACAGAAAACGATTACGTGGTCTTCCGCTTCAATCACCGTGTCGTGGTGGGCGATGACGACCTCGCCGTGACGGGTAATCGAAGTCCAGTCATCGGTCTGACCAACGATCACTGCCCTGTCAAAATGCCGCACCAGCGCGGCGACCGTAACGCCATGTGGCCAGTCGATCTGGTCGATACGCTTGCCGATGATCTGCGACGTCTTGGCATCGCCGTGAGCGACCAGTTCCAGCGCTTCGGCCGCACCACGGCGCAGTGAATGCACCTCAGCCACATCACCCTGCCGGACATGGGCCAGCAGGGCACCAATCGATACCTGCGCCGGCGAAATACCGATGTCGATCGGCCCGCCCTCGATCATCTCGGCGTAGGCACGGCGATTGATCAGGGCGACCACCCGATTGCTGCCCAGACGCTTGGCCAGGCTGCCGGCCATGATGTTGTCTTCGTCGTCGTTGGTCAGGGCGAGAAAAAGGTCCATCTCGGCGATGTTTTCCCGCTCCAGCAATTCCTCGTCGGTCGCGTCGCCAAGCAGGACAAGGGTGTTGTCCAGTTCATTGGCGATCAATTCGGCGCGTTCCTTGCGGCCTTCGATCAGCTTGATTTCGTAGCGTTTCTCCAGCGACTTGGCCAGACGCAAACCAATGTTGCCACCGCCGGCGATCATGATCCGCTCGACCGGCTTCATCATTCGCCTGAGCTGCCGGAGGACCGGCCGGATGTGCTCGGCGGCAGCCAGCAGGAAGACTTCGTCGCCGGCCTCGACTACCGTTTCGCCTTCCGGAAAAACAGCCTGGTCACGGCGAAAAATGGCAGCTATCCGCGCGTCCATGTCAGGCGGCAGAAACTCACGCATCTGCTTGATCTGCTTGCCGACCAGCAAACCTCCTTCATAGGCGCGCACAGCCACCAGACTGACCCGGCCTTTGGCAAAATTGAGCACCTGCAGCGCTTCGGGGAACTCGATCAGACGACGGATGTAGTCGGTAATGACCTGTTCCGGACAGAGCGCAAAATCCACCGCAAAATTTTCCGGCGACAGCAGGCTCTCATCCTCGAGGAAATCCCGCGAACGCAGGCGGGCAATCCGCGTCGGCACGTTGAAGACGCTGTGTGCCAGCTTGCAGGCTACCAAGTTGGACTGGTCGCTCTGAGTCACCGCGATGACCATGTCGGCGTCTTCCGCGCCGGCTTCGCGCAACACCGATGGCGTTGCTGCATTGCCGACGACCGTGCGCAGATCGAGCCGATCCTGCAACTGGGCGAGCCGGGCGGCATCGTAATCGACGACCGTAATATCGTTTTCTTCTGAAACCAGGCCTTCGGCAACGCTGGCACCAACCTGCCCGGCGCCGAGAATGATGACTTTCATGTCTCCCCCTTGTATCCGGGTAGTTATTCTTCGCTACGCTTGCCGAGCTTGACGTCCAGTTGTTTGAGTTTTCGGTACAAATGCGTGCGCTCGAGTCCGGAACGATCGGCCAGCTTGGTCATGTTGCCACCTTCAAGACGCAGATGATGCTCGAAGTACATTTTTTCGAAAGCATCGCGCGCCTCGCGCAAGGGCTGATCGAAGAGCGGCAACAACGACAGTATTTCCGGGCTGCCACCGACGTCGGCCGGCATGACGCGAGCCACATCCTCGGCGCTGATCTCTTCTTCGAGGGAAGTGATCGCCAGATTGCGCACCAGCGCGTAAAGATCGTTCCAGCTTGATTCCGGGTTGGCTTTCCAGGACAAGGTACGCAGTGCATTGAGCGCCCCGCTCGACAAGCGACGGGCCGGCACCTCGCCGCGCTCGACGAAATTGGTCAGCAACAGACTGGCAATTTCCGGCAACTCATCGCCATGCCCGGTCAGCGACGGCACGGCCACCCAGATTTCGCCAAGGCGGGCCAGCAGTTTGCTGTCCCAACCGGCTTCACTGAGCGCGCTGGCGCTACTCGCCGTGGCGGCGATCATTTGCAAATTGAGCTTTTCCAGACGGTCGACCGCAAAAGCCATGTTCATTTGCTGCATTTTGCCGAGCCCGGCCATATCCGGCACGAACAGGATCCCTCCCGTCACCTTTTCGAGCATTTCCTGCGTCAACGCGCTGCTCACGCCGGACAGATCGAGCCATGGCGCGCGCGGCGGTTGCAGGGTCCGGGCGCAAATTTCGGCCATCCCGCCGTTGGCGCCCTTGATCAGCAAAATGGGCGACTTGGCCGCCGCCTGCTCGAGACGCCGCTTGAACTCCTTGACGAAGGAAATACGGCTGAACGCCTCGAGCGTCAGTGCCAGACGCGCCGGTGGCTTGTCGTGCTTGAGGGCTTTCTGAACCGTAGAAAGCAGTTTTTGCAGCGCGATGGGCTTTTCGAGGAAATCGAAGGCACCGAAGCGCGTCGCCTCAACCGCGGTGTCGATCGTGCCATGCCCCGACATCATGACGACCGGCATGTTGAGGTGCCCGGCCGCGTGCCACTCCTTGAGTAGCGTGATGCCGTCGGTGTCCGGCATCCAGATGTCGAGCAGCACAAGATCCGGACGTGTTTCGTTGCGGATCAGGCGGGCAGCCGTCGCGTTTTCTGCGACGCGCACGTCGTAGCCTTCGTCGATCAGAATTTCCGACAACAGTTCGCGTATACCAACTTCGTCGTCAACGACCAGAATGATTGCCATTTTTGGCTTCCTCCGCTTTCACCAGGGGCAGGCGAATATCGATCCGCGCGCCGCCCTCGGGTGCATTGCTTATTTCGATGGTACCGAGGTGTTCTTCGACTATTTTTTTGACGATGGGCAAGCCGAGGCCGGTGCCACGGGCCTTGGTGGTGACATAGGGTTCGAAGATGCGCGGCAACAGCTCGACCGGGAAGCCGGGACCGTTGTCGGCGATGGTCAGCCGGGCTTGGCGGCCAGCCATTTCAGTCTGAATCAGGATGCATGTGCCGTCACGGCCTTCCAGTGCGTCTTCGGCATTGCGCAGCAGGTTGTGAATGATCTGTCGCAACTGGGTGGCGTCGCCGAGAATCGGCGGCAGATCGGCGGCCAGTCTGGTTTCGATGGTCGCTGATGAGCTTTCGTAGAGTCCCAGCACTTCGCCGATCAGTTCGTTGAGGTCGAGTTCGGCCACTTCCGGTGCCGGCATCCGGGCGTAATCGCGGAAATCGTCGACCATGCGCTTCATGGCCTGAACCTGGTTGATGATGGTCTGCGTGCCGCGCGCCAGCATGTCGGCGTCGCCGTTGGAAAGCTTGTCGGCGAGCTTGAATTGCAGGCGCTCGGCCGAAAGCTGGATCGGTGTCAGCGGATTCTTGATCTCATGCGCCAGACGACGCGCCACTTCGCCCCAGGCGGCGCTGCGCTGGGCGGCGATCAGGCGGGTCACATCGTCGAATACGACGACATCGCCGCCACCACTGGCTTCCGGCAGACGCGACCCGCGTAGCAGCAGTACCTGCGGCATGCCGTTCGGCCGTTCCATTTCGAGCTGGGCCTGCCATTCGGCTTCCTCGGTGGCAGAAAATTGCTCCCGGATGAAAGTACCGAGCGCCTGCTGGCGCGGCCAATCCTCGGCAGCAGAACCAACCAGCCCCATGAAGTCGTCGTTCAAAATAGTCAGGGCACCCTCGTTGACCGTGCGCAGGACGAAATGGCGATCGAACACGAGTACGCCGGTCGACAGATTGGCCAGGATCGATTCGAGATAGCCGCGGGCCGATTCAAGCTCTGCCCGGTGACGCTCGGTTTCCCGGCGGGCATCATCGAGCTGGCGGGTCATCCTGTTAAAGGATTGGGTCAGGACACCGAGTTCGTCACCGCTGTAGATGGCCTGACGGGGAGAAAAGTCGCCCTGCGCGACGGCCTGAGTGCCTTCGGCCAGAATGTAGAGCGGCGCCGCCAGCCGACGGGCCATAACGTAGGCCAGCGCAAAGGCACCGAAGAGCGCCACGAGCACGGTCAGCGTCAACGTCAGGGCATAAATGCGAGTCAGACCTTCGCGAGCCAGATGCAATTCCTGATAGTCGCGGTAAACCCCCTGCACGGCGTCGGCGTCATGGGCGAGGCCCGGTGGCACGGGCTGAGTCAGTTGCAGGATACGCGGCTCCTCGAACATTTCCCGGGCACTGACCGGCACGAGCACGCGCAAGTAGAGCTTGCCGCCTTCGCCTTCGATGGTGCTCACCATCTGCGTGCTGCGTGCCTGTTTCAACTGTGCCTGACTGGGCAAATCGGGAAGGAGACTGGCGAGTTCTGTCGTTGCGCTGGACAGCAACTGGCCGCCGACCGAAAACAGGGCAACCGACTGGACGCCCTTTTCTTCGCGCAGGCGCAACAGGGCTGAGCGGCGCGATGACTCCTGGATGTCCGACAGTTCGACGGCCACGCTACGCGCCTTTTCGCCAAGATCGAGCAGCAGCGAATCGAGGGCCGAGCGGCCCAGTTGCAGGCCGGATTCGAGGGCCTTCTCGACGCGTACATCGAACCAGCTTTCGATGGAGCGGGTGACGAACTGCACCGAAACGCCGTAGACGAGCGCCCCGGGCAACACGGCAATGACGCCGAACATCAGCATCAGGCGCAACTTGAGGCGAGCACCGAAAACCTGGGCCTGATAATCGCGCCACAGCGTGCGCAACTGCCAGCCGACCAGGCCGAGCATGCCGAGCGCCAGCGCGACGTTGAGGGCAATGAGCAGCGGATAGTTGCGGGAGAAAAGTACGGTATCGGCCGCCGTAGACATCAGCAGCAGGAACCACAGGATGCCGCCGATGGCTGCCGCGAAAGCGCCGCCCGCCGCGACGATACGCTTCATTTGGCCTCCGCCGGCGGCGCTGCCGGAAGCAGGTTGGCGGGCCATATCTTCCAGTCGGAACCGAGGCTCCAGTCCTTGTTGCCCAGCGCGCTGATCTGGAAGGGGCGCGGCAGCTGGGTAACGTCGAGCCGCATGCGCAGCGATGCGTCGTAGGGTTCGCCGGGACGGACCACTTTATCGTTTTTGTCGATGACGGTCCAGCTGCGCAGTCGGGAAAGCACCAGCATGGCGTCGGACAAGGTCTGGAACGACTGATGCAGGCCGCCGGTGGTCAGGCGGTACTGCCGGGTCAGCGCATGGTAGGACAGACGGTAGGTCTGACTGCGACTGACCAGTTTTTCATCGAGCCAGTACCAGCGGGCTTTGCTCAGCTCGAAGTCGGCGACGAAATAGAGCACGACGCCCTTAGTCACCGCTTCTTCGAGGCGGGGATTCAATTCGAACTTGAAATCGGCCGAGAGAACATAACCGTCTTCGCTGGCTGAAAGCTGCGGATTGCTGATGTCGATTTCTGCGGTCCACGCCAAAACCGGCACAAAAAGCAGCAGCAGCAGCCATCGGCGCAGAGGGTCAAGCACGCTTTTCGAGCAAGCAGTAGAAAAAGCCATCGTGTTCAGCGGTCGGTAAGAGCTGTTCTTCGTGACAACGGTGAGCCTGCGGCTGGCGCGCCAGGAAGCGCGAAATCTGCCCGCTGTTTTCGGCCGGGAAAACTGAGCAGGTCACGTAGAGCAGTTTACCGCCCGGCCGCACGACCTGCCACAAGGCATCGAGAATTCGCGCCTGCGCTGTGGCAAAACTGGCGATGTCGGCCTCGCGGCGCAACCACTTGGCGTCCGGATTACGACGCACGACGCCGCTGGCGGTACACGGCACATCGGCGAGGACTGCATCGAAGGGCCGACCGTCCCACCAGCTCGTCAGCTTGGCGCAGTCGGCATCCTGAATCTCGGCGTTCAGGCCAAGGCGCGACAGCGTTTCGGCAACACGCCGGCAACGGGAGGGTTTCAGATCGAGGGCGAGCAGGTCGATTTCGTTGCGCTCGAGCAGGTGTGCTGTCTTGCCACCCGGTGCGGCGCAGGCGTCGAGTACGCGACTGCCTGGAGCCGGATCGAGCAGCGCGGCGGCCATTTGTGCCCCGGGGTCTTGCACCGAAACGAAGCCGTCGGCGAAACCGGGCAGCGCGTCGACCGGCACCGGCTTGTCGAGAGCCAGCCCACATTCGCCGACCGGTTTGGCGGGAATGCCCTCGGCCGCCAGCTTCAAAATGTAGTCTTCGCGCGAAACGCGGCGGGTGTTGACGCGCAGACCCATCGGCGGCGGCAAATTGCCGGCGGCGACGATGGCCGGCCAGTCCTGCGGGTAAGCGGCCTGCAACTGGGCCAGCCACCAGTCGGGGTGCATGGTCGAAGCAGCGGGATCGGCGGCAAATTGGGCAGTCAGCGCCGCTTGTTGACGCAGAAAGTTGCGCAACACGCCATTGACCAGCGCCTTGAAATTCCCGCCCGCCACCTCGGCGGCCGCCGAAACGGCCTGATCGACAACCGTATGCGCCGCGTCCGGACGGGTTTCGAGGCGATAAATGGCGACCAGCAACAGAGCGCGCACTTCGTCGCTGGCCAGCGGCTTTTGCAGCAGCTTGGATAGATAGAAATCGCCGCGCCCGTAGGCGCGCAGACTGCCGTAGACGAGATCCTGCACGGCCGGACGGGCTTCCGGCTCGACCCGGCCGAGCAGGCCGTCGGCCAGACTCTGCCCGCCGAAAACGGCGGTATCGATGCGGGACGCCTGCAACAAGGCGTAAGCGAGTGAATTGAGCGGCAAACTGGACATAGGCGGGCATTATCGCACGCGGCATAATGGCCGAATGCGGCAAATCCTCCTCGCCCTGCTTTTCTTTGCCGTAGCCGCACCGGCCAGTGCCTGGAATGCCGCCGGCCACCGGCTGACCGCCGTCATTGCCTGGCAGCAACTGTCGCCGACGACGCAGACGGCGATCAGCGAAGCACTGTCCCGCCACCCGGATTACGAACGCTGGGTCGAGAGATCCCGCTCCGCCAAAGGCGTCGATGTCTTCGCCGAAGCCTCGACCTGGCCGGACGACATTCGCAACGACCCGCGCTTTTACGACGAAGACCGCGAACCCGCCACGCCAGCGCTCCCCGGACTCTCCGACACGGCGCGTCACAAACGCTGGCACTACGTGGACCTCAACGCTGCCGGCCAGACGAAATCAGGCGAACTGGACGCTCAAATCGAACGCCTGAGCCGACTTCTACGGTCAACCGGAAAAAAGGCCGAAATTTCAAATGCCCTGCCCTGGCTCATCCACCTCGTAGGCGACATCCACCAGCCGCTGCACGTCGGCCGCCACGGCGACGAAGGTGGCAACGAAGTCGAAATCGAAAATCCGTTCAACAAGCGCCTGCCGTTCAGCAGCCTGCACGTTTACTGGGACGATCAGCCCGGCCCGCCCTGGCTGCGCGGCAAACGTCTGCAACAAAACGCAGCGCGCCTGCTGGAAAACCATCCGCCGCCAGCGCAAGGCAATGTCGGGCTGTGGCGCAACGAAAGCCATCGCCTGCTCACCGAGGCCTACCCGAAGGCCAGCGGTAGCCTGCTGCCGATCATCACCGAGGATTTCCGCCGGCGCAGCCGGGAAATCGCCGACCGTCGCATCGTCGAGGCCGGCTACCGGCTAGGCGGTCTGCTCGAAACCATTTTCGGCCAGCGCGTTTCACGTGAAACGCCATAAAATCGTCATATGAACGGCCTGCACCTGATCGCTGACCTCCATAACTGCCGCTGCGCCCCGGGCTTTCTGCTCGACGCATCAGGGCTCGAATCGTTCTGCGTTGATGCCTGCCAGCGCCACGGCCTGACCGTCGTCGGCCGGCTGTTCCATACCTTCCACGACGCCCGAGGCCAGCCGGCCGGCGTCACCGGCACCGTCGTCCTCGCCGAATCCCATCTCGCCGTGCACACCTGGCCCGAGATCGCCAGCGTCACGCTCGATGTTTACGTCTGCAACTTTAGTGGCGACAACAGCTCCAAGGCTAGTGCCCTGTTCGACGAAGTCATCGACCGATTTGCGCCAGAAAGCCGACAGTGCACGCGCGTCGGACGTGGCCGTCTGGCACCGGCAAAGTAGCAGCCGGCTGCTACCCGCCAGCCGGGAAATCCTCCGACAATGTTTCTGCCCGCCGACCATCTTGCCGGCGGCATGACAAAGGAGACAAACATGGCTGCCAAAAAAATTCTCATGCTGACCGGTGACTACACCGAAGATTACGAAACGATGGTGCCCTTCCAGGCGCTGCTCATGGTCGGCCACACCGTCCATGCCGCATGCCCCGGCAAGAAGGCCGGCGAATCGGTACGCACGGCCATCCACGACTTCGAAGGCGACCAGACCTACAGCGAAAAGCCCGGCCACAACTTCACGCTGAATGCCAGCTTCGCCGAGATCCGCGCTGAAGACTACGACGCGCTGGTCATTCCCGGTGGCCGCGCCCCCGAATACCTCCGCCTGAATCCCGAGGTCCTGGCCATGGTTCGCCACTTTGCCGACACCGGCAAACCGATCGCGGCAATCTGCCACGGCGCACAACTGCTGGCGGCGGCGGGTGTCCTCAATGGTCGTTCATGCAGCGCCTACCCGGCCTGCGGCCCCGAAGTCCGCTTGGCCGGCGGACAATATGCCGACATTCCGGTCGATCAGGCCCACGTTGATGGCAATCTGGTCACCGCCCCGGCCTGGCCCGCGCACCCGGCCTGGCTGGCCAAGTTCCTGCCGCTGCTTGGTACTCAAATCACCCTTTGACCGCCAGCCCAGGCAACGTCACGCCGACGTTGCCTGATCCAACCAGGAGGCTGCATGTGTGAAATCTACGTCAAGGCCGACCCGATGCTCTATGAGTCGCGGGCCCGCTCGCTGCGCATTCATGGCTTCGTCACCAAGATCCGGCTGGAAAACCTGTTCTGGGACATCCTGGCCGAACTGGCGGGCAACGAGGGAATGACGACCAACCAGCTCATCGCCAAGCTCTACGATGAAATCGAGGCCTACCGCGGCGAAGTCGAAAACTTCGCCTCCTTCCTGCGCGTCACCTGTCTGCGTTATTTGACGTTACGCCACCAGAAGCCGGGCGAAAGGCCTAGTCTGGCGGTCGTCGGAACGCTACCGCCAACCAGCCGGGAAATCCCGCTGCGCGTCGGCACGGCCTGAGGGCGTCAGGCCGGAATATCGAAACGGTCGCCAACCTTCAACGGATGCCCGGCCAGGAACTGCTGCACCGGCAAACGCTTGCCACCAGCCTTCTGCAATTCAGTAACGGCCAGAGCGCCTTCGCCACAAGCAACGACAACGCTGCTACGGTCAACCGCCAAAATGGTGCCAATTTTGCCCTCGCCGGCCACCGGCGTCGCCTGCCACAATTTCACCGTCTGTCCGCAAAACAAGGCCTGCGCCCCGGGGAAGGGGTTGAAGGCGCGGATATGGCGATCCAGTTCCGCCGCACTTTTCGACCAATCGATCAGCGCCTCCGCCTTCTCGATCTTGTGGGCGTAAGTCACGCCCTCAGCCGGTTGCTGCTCGGCCTGCAGCGGTAACTTGCCCAGCGCCTCGACGGCCAGCTTCGCGCCCAGTTCGGCCAATCGGTCATGCAACGTAGCCGTGGTATCGCTCGCCTCGATGGGGAACGCCCCACGCAGCAGCACCGGCCCGGTGTCCAGGCCAGCCTCCATCTGCATGATACAAACACCCGTCTCGGCATCGCCGGCCAGCAAGGCCCGCTGAATCGGCGCAGCACCACGCCAGCGTGGCAGCAGCGAACCATGGATATTGATGCAACCGAAACGCGGCATATCGAGCACGACCTGCGGCAGGATAAGACCGTAGGCCGCGACCACCATTACCTCGGCGCCAATCGCCGCAATCTTCGCCTGCGCCTCGGCATCCCTCAACGTCAACGGCTGAAAAACTTCAATCCCGTTTTCCAGCGCCACTTTCTTGACCGCCGAAGGCTGCAAGCTCATGCCACGCCCGGCCGGCCGATCCGGCTGCGTTAGTACCAACGCCACGTCGTGCCCCGCCGCGATAATGGCCCGCAAAGCCTGCGCGGCAAATTCCGGTGTCCCGGCGAAAATCAGCCTCATGCCGTAACGCGCGCCTGTTTGGCCATCTTGTTCTTGATCCGCGCTTGCTTGAGCATCGACAAGTGATCGACAAAGACAGTCCCGTTCAAATGGTCGATTTCGTGCTGAATGCATACCGCCAGCAAGCCCTCGGCCTCCAGCGTGTGCTGCTTGCCGTCGAGATCGAGATAGGTCACCGACACTCGTTCGGCACGCTCGACCTTGTCGTAGATGCCAGGCACCGACAGGCAGCCCTCCTCGCCGATCTGCGAGCCCTCGCACCGACCAAGCGTCGGATTGATGAAAACCTGCAGTTCGCTCTTGTCTTCGGATACATCGATCACGACGATGCGCTTGTGTACGTCGACCTGCGTCGCCGCCAAGCCGATTCCCGGAGCCTCGTACATAGTTTCAGCCATATCGGCGACCAGTTTTCGGGTGCTGTCATCGACCTTGGTAACAAGTGCTGCGACCTTTTTCAGACGCGGGTCGGGGAAACGCAAAATGGGTAAGAGGGCCATATGAAAATAGGAATAAAAGCTTGCTCGATTAGGTTATTACGTGCAGAATCTAAAGCAATTCCCGAGATATGGAACGCAAATTGATCGCCGCTGTATTGAGACTGCGACGACGGTAATGCGTTCCGCCGGCACGTGAGGTTACGACTATGGTTCGCATTATATCCGCGCTCATCCTGGCCGTGACGGCCGCCTGCGCATCGGCCGCCGAGCCGCTAACGCTCGTCGATAACCCGCCCGACCGGCATATCGTCGTCAAAGGCGACACCCTGTGGGACATTTCGGGCAAATTCCTCAAGCAACCTTGGCGCTGGCCGGAAATCTGGCAGATGAACAAGGAAGAGATCAAGAACCCGCACTGGATTTACCCGGGCGACATCATTCTGCTTGACACATCAAGTGGGTCGCCGCGCCTCAAAATGGCTAAGCGGGTCACCGGCCAGGACGGCAGGATCCAGCCGACGGTACATAGCTCTCCGTCGCAGCTAGTCATCCCGAGCATCCCGCCCAACGTTATCGAGCCCTTCATTTCCCAGCCACTGATTGCTCAAACGAGCGACAGTAACAGTGGCGTGAAAATCACTGCCGCCCAAGAGGACCGCATGCTGCTCGGTAGCGGTGACTCTTTCTACGCCAGCGGCATTCCCGATGCCAGCGTTGAAAAATGGCACGTGTTCCGCAGGGGCAAGCCGCTCAAGGATCCGGAAACGGGTGCAACCATTGCCTACGAAGCTTTCTTCCTGGGCAACGCTCGCCTGCTCAAGCCGGGAGAGCCTGCTTCCTTGCGCGTCACTATGGCCAAGGAAGAAATGGCGCGCGGTGACGAACTCATCCCTGCCCCGCCGCCTGATATCATTTCCTACGTCCCGCATCGCCCCGATCAGGAAGTAGCAGCAAAGGTCATGTCGATCTATGGTGGGGTGCAGGAAGGCGGCACGACATCCGTCGTTTCGCTGACGCGCGGCAAGCGCGACGGGCTGGAAGTTGGCCACGTCCTCGCCCTGTTCCGCAAGCGCGTCTCGATCAACACTGATGATCAAGGCATCCGCACCTTGACGCCGGTTCCGGAAGAGCGTTATGGCCTCGCCTTCGTCTTCCGCGTATTCGATAACGTCGCTTACGCACTGGTCGTCGACTCCTCCAAATCCGTCATCATCGGGGACTCGGCAAGAAACCCGTGATCATCACCGAAGGCCTGGCCGCCTGGTTGCGGCTGACGCTTATCCCCGGTATCGGCGGCGAGTCGCAAAGAAAGCTACTCGCCGCTTTCGGTTTACCCGAGGCTGTTTTCGCCGCCGGGCGGCTCGCTGCACGCAGCGTTATTGGCGACCGGGCCGACCTGCTCTTCGATTTTGACCCTGCGGCAGAGGTCGACCACAGCATCGAGTGGGCCAGCCAACCGGGCCAGCATATCCTTACCCTGGCCGACGATGCCTACCCGAAGGCCCTGCTCGAAATCGCCGACCCGCCCAGCCTGCTTTACGTTCGCGGCAATCCCGCCCTGCTCCAGAAACGCGGGCTGGCCATGGTCGGCAGCCGCAATGCGACACCGCAAGGTCTTCAAACAGCCGAAAACTTTGCCCGGACGCTGGCGGCAAAAGGCCTCTGCATCGTCAGCGGACTGGCACTCGGGATCGATGCCGCCGCCCACCGTGGCGCGCTGGCGGCGGGTGGCGATACGATTGCCGTCATCGGCACCGGCGCCGACCGTATCTACCCGGCCCGCAACAAGGAACTGGCCCTGGCCATTGTCGAACGCGGCGCCGTCATTTCCGAATTTCCGCTCGGAACGCCCTCTATTGCCGCCAATTTCCCGCGGCGCAACCGCATCATTTCCGGCCTGTCGCGCGGCGTGCTGGTCGTCGAGGCGGCGCCCGAAAGCGGTTCGCTGATCACGGCGCGTCTGGCAGGCGAACAAGGACGTGAAGTTTTTGCCATCCCCGGCTCCATTCACTCACCCGTCGCTCGCGGTTGTCACAAACTGATCAAGCAAGGTGCCAAACTGGTCGAAACAGCAAATGATGTTCTGGAAGAGCTGGGTAACTTCACGTCTCCGGAAGTACAACAGGAAACCACCCCGCCTGACGACGAACACCCTGTACTCACCGCCCTCGGCCACGATCCATGCAGTCTGGACGACCTCGTCGACTACACCGGCCAGAGCGCAGAACAATTACTCCCCGAACTCCTGATGCTAGAACTCTCGGGCAAAATCGCACCCCTGCCCGGCAACCGCTACCAGCGTCTGAGCTAGACTCCCTATATATAGAGACGGCTTGCCAAGCCGCGCACCGGGCACTTATCATGCCCCGGACTCCACAGGCCCCAACATGACCAAAAAGCTGATAATTGCCGAGAAACCTTCCGTCGCTGCCGACATCGCCAAGGCGTTGGGGGGCTTCACCAAGCACGACGACTATTTCGAAAGTGACACCCACGTCATTTCCTCGGCTGTCGGTCACCTGCTGGAACTCGCCTGCCCGGAGGAGTTCGAGGTCAAGCGCGGCAAATGGTCGTTTGCCCATCTCCCGGTCATCCCACCGCACTTTGCATTGAAGCCGATCGAGAAGACCGAATCCCGCCTCAAGGTGCTGGCCAAGCTGATCAAGCGCAAGGATGTAAGCGCCCTGATCAACGCCTGTGACGCGGGACGTGAAGGCGAATTGATCTTCAATTACATCGCCCAGCACACCAAGTCCGGCAAGCCGGTACAGCGGCTGTGGCTGCAATCGATGACGCAGGGTGCGATCCGCGACGGTTTCTCGCGCCTGCGCAACGGCAACGAAATGCAGGGCCTCGGCGACGCCGCCGTCTGCCGCTCGGAATCCGACTGGCTGGTCGGCATCAACGGCACACGCGCGATGACCGCCTTCAATTCGAAGACCGGCGGATTCCACCTGACCACCGTCGGCCGCGTCCAGACGCCGACGCTGGCTATTGTCGTCGAGCGCGAAAAACGCATCCGCGAATTCAAGCCGCGCGATTACTGGGAAGTCGAAGCCGAATTCACCGCCAAAGCCGGCAGTTACAAAGGCAAGTGGTTCGACGAAGGTTTCAAGGGCAAGAACGAAGACGAACACGCCCGCGCTGATCGCCTGTGGGAACAAAACAAGGCCGATGCCATCCGCGCTGCCACTCTCGGCAAGCCGGGAGAAGTAACCGAAGAAGCCAAGCCGGAAACCCGAATGTCACCGGGCCTCTTCGATCTGACCACCCTGCAGCGCGAAGCCAACAGCCGATTCGGCTTCTCGGCCAAGACCACGCTGTCACTGGCCCAGGCGCTGTACGAAAAGCACAAGGTCCTGACCTACCCGCGGACTGACTCGCGCTGCCTGCCGGAAGACTACCTGCCCACCGTCAAGGAAACGCTGGCCGTACTGACCGGCGAAGGCGCCGGCAAGGGTCACGACGAAGTGCTGCTCGCCCGCTACTCGCCGTTTGCCCACCAGATTTTGGCCCGCAACTGGGTGTTGCCGAACAAGCGCATCTTCAACAACGCCAAGATCAGCGATCACTTCGCCATCATTCCGACGCCGCAGGCCCCGAAAAGCCTCAACGAGCTTGAACAGAAGCTCTACGACTTCGTTGTTCGCCGCTTCCTGTCCGTCTTCTTCCCGGCTGCCGAATACATGGTGACCACCCGCATCACCCGCGTCGAAGGCCACCCCTTCAAGACCGAGGGCAAGGTGCTGGTCAATCCGGGCTGGCTCGCCGTGCATGGCAAGGAAGGTCAGGATGGCGACGAAGGCAATCTCGTTGCAGTCGATGCCAAGGAAAAGGTCAAAGCCGACGAAGTCACCGTCAAGGCCAACGCCACCAAGCCGCCACCGCGCTACTCGGAAGCCACCCTGCTCTCCGCCATGGAAGGCGCCGGCAAGATGGTCGACGACGAAGAACTCAAGGCCGCGATGGCCGGCCGTGGCCTGGGTACCCCGGCAACGCGCGCCCAGATCATCGAAAACCTGCTCGGCGAGCAATACATGCACCGCGAAGGTCGCGAACTGATTCCGACGGCCAAGGCTTTCTCGCTCATGACCCTTTTGAACGGCCTCGGCGTCAATGAATTGACCCAGCCCGAGTTGACCGGCGATTGGGAATGGAAGCTCGGCCGCATTGAAAAAGGTGAATTCACGCGCGAGGAATTCATGCGCGAAATCGCCGAAATGACCCGTCACATGGTGGAGCGCGCCAAGCACTACGAAGCCGATACGATTCCCGGCGATTTTGGCGTGTTGACCGCGAAATGCCCCCGCTGCGGCGGCGAGATCCGCGAAACCTACAAGAAATTCCAGTGCGGTGGTTGCGACTACTCGCTATGGAAGATCGTCGCCGGCCGCCAGTTCGAACCGGCCGAAATCGACACCCTGATCAACGAAGGCATGATCGGCCCGCTGACCGGTTTCCGCAACAAGATGGGCCGCACCTTCGCGGCGGCCATCAAGCTCAACGACGACAAATTGCCGGAATTCGATTTCGGCCAGGACAAGGCCGATGCCGCCGATGCCGAGCCGGTCGACTTCTCGGCCCAGGAAAGCATCGGCAAATGCCCGAAATGCGCCGGCAGCGTTTTCGAGCACGGCAACTCCTACGTCTGCGAAAAATCGGTCGGGCCGGACAAGACCTGCGATTTCCGCTCCGGCAAGATCATTCTTCAGCAACCGATTGATCTCGGCCAGATGAAGAAATTGCTGGCCGAAGGCAAGACCGACCTGCTCAAGGAATTCGTCTCCAACCGGACCCGCCGCAAGTTCTCGGCCTATCTGGTCGCCAAGGATGGCAAAGTCGGCTTCGAGTTCGAGAAGAAGGTAGCCAAACCCAAGGCACCGCCCAAGAAAAAGGCCGAAGCAGCAAGCTGATCCGGCCCCTCAACAAAAAGCCCCTGGCGTAACGACCAGGGGCTTTTGTTTGGTGTCGAAGCAAGCCGTTTATTTCGATACAGCTTCCGACAACTCGTGGATCACCTCGACCACTCGGGTCGCGCCGTTGCGCATCTGCTGGATCGCATCACCGGCGTTGCTGGCCAATTCGACACCTTCGGAGACCGCACTCAGGCCGCTGCTCATGCTGCTGCTCACCGAAGCAGTTTCGGCCTGAATGCCCTGGATCATCAGGCCGATCTCGCCGGTCGATTTGCTCGTTCGCTCGGCCAGTTTGCGGACTTCGTCGGCCACCACGGCAAAGCCGCGGCCGCTTTCGCCGGCCCGCGCTGCTTCGATGGCTGCATTGAGGGCCAGCAGATTGGTCTGGTCGGCGATTTCCTTGATGGTATTGACGATGGAGGTGATGCGTGTCGTCTGCTCGCCCAGGGCCTCGACCAGACCCGCCGACTGCTCGACGATGGCAGCGATGGACTGCATCTTGGTCACCGTTTCCAGAATGATGCCCTCGCCCTTTTGCGAGATTTCCCGGGTTTCGAGTGCAACTTCGTAGGCAGTAGCGGCACTCTGCTTTTCGGCGTGATGGCGCTGGACCTGCTCGGTGACGTCGGAAGCAAACTTGACGATTTTCTGGACCTTTCCATCCGGCCCGAAAACGGGGTTGTAGCTGGCTTCCAGCCAGATTTCGCGGCCCTGCCTGTCGACCCGGGCAAACTGCCCGGCGAGAAACTCGCCGCGCCCGAGCGTTGCCCAGAAGCTCGCGTACTCGGCCCCGGAAGCCAATTCGGGCGCGCAGAACATGCGGTGGTGGCGACCGGCAATATCGTTGAGCGAATAGCCCATGGTCCGCAGGAAATTGTCGTTGGCGCGCAGGATGATGCCGTCGAGGCCGAATTCGATGACCGCCATCGAGCGCTCGATGGCTTGGACCATGGCGCGCATTTTTGCGGCTTCCTCGACCTGCTGCGTGACGTCCGCGGCAAATTTGACGACCTTCCGAACCTGCCCGCGCTCGTCGAGCACCGGGTTGTAGCTTGCTTCCAGCCAGATGTCGCGACCACTTTTGTGGCGGCGCTTGATGGTGCCGCGGAAAAACTCCCCGGCCCTCAGACGTACCCAGAAATCCGAATACTCGGGGCTGCGGGCAAAGCCTTCATCGCAGAGCAGGCGATGCTGCTGGCCGACCAGTTCTGCCGAAGAGTAGCCCATGGTGGAACAGAAGTTGTCGTTGACCGCGATGACCTGGCCATCGACGGCTAATTCGATGACCGCCGTCGAGCGGTCGAGGGCGCGCTGTACCGCCCTGGCGTCCTTGAGTTCGTTTTCGAGTGTTGAAATTTGTTGGATATATTTACCGCAAAACATCCGAAGCCCCTTGGTCAGCACATGAAAGCGCATTGTATGGCAACAGGCAACCAAACCGCCCTCATGTCATAACGCGAACTCTGGCCAGGGCAAGCGTTCCACGTGAAACCTCAGCGAACAGCCGAGGCTCCCGGTAGCTGGCAGGAAAGCAGCGCGGCGCGGACAGCGTCGATGGCTTGCGACCGGGGGAAGGTGATGCGCCAGACGAGGCCGACGGTGCGTTTGGGCTGAATGCCGGCAAAAGGCAGCACCTTGACCATCGGTTCCTTGCTGATCAGCGGATCGGCGGCCGTGCTCGGCATGACGGCGACACCGGCACCGCTGGCGACCATGTAGCGGATGGTTTCAAGCGAGCTGCCTTCGAGCGAATGTTCGAGCGCATCCGGCGCACTGAGGCGGGGACAGGACTCGAGGACCTGATCGCGGAAGCAGTTTCCCTGGCCGAGCAGAAGCAGGTTCTGGCCATCCAGCTCATTGCCATTGACGTCCGAACGGGAAGCCCACGCATGGCTGGCCGGGACAACGACGCGGAAAGGCTCGTCGTACACCGGCTGGGCGACCAGACCGGGTTCGGAGAAAGGCAAGGCGATGACGATGACGTCGAGTTCGCCGGCCTTGAGCGCGGGAATCAGGTTGGCCGTGAAGTCTTCCTTGAGGAAGAGCGGCATGTTCGGCGCCTGTTTGCTCAGCGCGGGAATCAACTGGGGCAGCAAGTAGGGCGCAATGGTGTAGATGATGCCGACGCGGAGCTGGCCGCTCAGCGGTTCGCCGGTCGCTTCGGCAATTTCTTCGAGCTTGACGGCTTCCTCGAGCACGCGTGTGGCTTGGGCGACGATACGCTCGCCGAGCGGCGTGATGCGGACATCGCTGGCGCCCCGTTCGAAAAGCGGCGAGCCGAGCTGGCCTTCGACCTTCTTGAGCGCCACCGACAAGGTCGGCTGGCTGACGTGGCAGGCGTCGGCTGCCTTGCCGAAATGCCGCTCCCGGGCCAGAGCCACGATGTAGCGCATTTCGGTCAGGGTCATTGCGAATAGCCCAGTTTTTGCAGGTCGGCGGCTGACAGCCAGCGCCATTCGCCGGGTTTGAGGTCGGGTGGCAGGGTCAGTTCGCCGACAGCTTCGCGATGCAGCGCTTCGACACGATTGCTGACGGCAGCAACCATGCGCTTGACCTGATGGTATTTGCCTTCGGTCAGGGTCAGACGCAGCAGCTTTTCGCCGACGATTTCGGCCGCCGCGGCAGATATCGATTCGTACTCGTCAGCGAGCACGACGCCGGCCAGCAGCTGGTCGATCTGCGCCTGATCAAGCGGGTGCTTGGTCGTTGCCAGATAAACCTTCGGCACCTTGCGTTTGGCAGAAGAGAGCTGGTGGTTCAGTTGCCCGTCATCGGTGATCAGCAGCAGGCCAGTGGTGTCTTCGTCGAGACGGCCAATCGGCTGGACGTCGCGTTCGCGCAAGGGCACGGGCAGCAGTTCGAGAACGCTGGCGTGATGTTTCGGCTTGCGCGAGCATTCGTAGCCAGCTGGTTTATGCAGCATCAGCGTGGCGAATTCGGCGTAGGGCCAATCGATGCCATCAACGGTGAAAACCAGACCTTCGGTGTCGAGTTCGACGAAAGGATCGTCGCAAACCTGGCCATTGATCGCGACACGTTCGCGGCGGATGAGGCCCCGGCATTCCCGACGGGAACCGAAACCGTGTTTTTGGAGGATACGTTCTAGTTGCATGGCCGGGATGTTAACATCCGCCCCATGAATTTCGAACATCTCATACAAATCAACGACCCGGAAAACCCGCTGGTCGAGACCATGACCCGCGATCAGCTATGGCAAGGCCTGCTCCGTCGCGTCGAAAATGCCGTTCCTTTCCTGCCGGGACTGGAATCCTGCACCATTCTTGAACGCCAGGCCGACACCCTGCTCCGCGAGCTCGATTTCGGCCCGGCGGTGATTCACGACCGCGTGACGCTGGCCGACATGACGTCGGTGCGTTTCGACATCCAGCCGTCCGAGGTCCATCCCGGCGGCAGCCTGATGATCACCATCGAGGAGCCGGAACCCGGCTTCCTGTTCCTGCGCTTTGCCTACCAGACGACGCTGGCGACCGATCCGAACTCCGAGGAACGGGCCTATATCGAATACGTGAAGTCGGCTTACCACCAGTCCGACGTCGATTGCGTGCGCATCATCCGCACGCTGGCCGCCGGCGGCAAGATTCAATAGAAAAAGGCCGAAAACGCATTGCGTTTCGGCCTTCTACGGTCAACCGGAAAAAACGGCTAAAACCGAAATTATTCGACGCCCTGGCTGGCCAGATAATCCTCGTAGCCGCCGAGGTAATCGATGATCCGGCCATCGTTCTTCACCTCAAGCACGCGGGTGGACAGCGAGGACACGAACTCGCGGTCGTGCGAGACGAAGACCAGCGTACCGGGGAATTTTTCCAGGCCGCTGTTCAGCGATTCGATTGATTCCATGTCGAGGTGGTTGGTCGGTTCGTCCATGAGCAGCACGTTGTGCTTCGACAGCATGAGCTTGCCAAACAGCATGCGGCCCTGCTCGCCGCCGGAAATGACGTTGACCGACTTCTTCACTTCGTCGCCGGAGAAGAGCAGACGGCCGAGCGTGCCGCGGATCAGCGTTTCGAGGTCGCCGCCGTCTTCTATGGTGGCGCGGGCGTAGCCGGCGATCCATTCGGTCAGGCTCTCGGTGCCGGCGAACTGGGCGCTGTGGTCCTGCGCGTAGTAGCCGGGGAAAGCCTTTTCGGCCCACTTGATCGTGCCGAACTGCGGCGTCACTTCGCCCATCAGCAGCTTGAGGAAGGTCGTCTTGCCGACGCCGTTTTCACCGATGACAGCGATGCGTTCACCGGCGTTGATCGTCAGCGTCAAGTTGTTGAAAATCTTGCGCTCGCCGCCTTCGTAGGTGAAGGCAACATTCTCGATTTCGACGGCCTGACGGTGCAGCTTCTGCTTCTCGTCGTAATCGAAGCGAATCCACGGGTACTGGCGCGAGGACGGCTTCATGTCTTCCGGCTTGAGTTTTTCGATCAACTTGACGCGACTGGTCGCCTGCTTGGCCTTGGAGGCATTGGCCGAGAAGCGGCGGACGAAGGTCTGCAGTTCGGCGATGCGTTCCTTGGCCTTGGCATTGGCGTTCTGCAGGCGCTCGCGGGCGGCCTGGGCGGCTTCCATGAAGTCGTCGTAGTTGCCGGCGTAGGTCGTGATCTTGCCGTAGTCGAGGTCGGCCATGTGGGTACAGACCTGATTCAGGAAGTGACGATCGTGGGAGATGATGATCATCGTCGAGTCGCGGGCGTTCAGCGTGTCTTCAAGCCAACGAATGGTGTTGATGTCGAGGTTGTTGGTCGGTTCGTCGAGCAGCAGGATGTCCGGATTGGCGAACAGTGCCTGGCAGAGCAGCACGCGCAGCTTCCAGCCGGGCGCCACCTGGCTCATCGGGCCGTTATGCTGGTCGATCGGAATCCCAACGCCGAGCAGCAGTTCGCCAGCGCGCGATTCAGCCGTGTAGCCGTCGAACTCGCCGAATTGATGCTCGAGATCGGCGGCCTTCATGTAGTCGTCTTCGGTCGCTTCGGGATTGGCGTAGATGGCATCGCGCTCGCTCATGCAGGCCCACATTTCTTCGTGGCCCATGAGCACGACGTCGAGGACGCGCATGTCCTCGTAAGCGAACTGGTCCTGCTTGAGGTAGGCCATGCGCTCGTGCTTGTCCTTCGAGACATTGCCGGCCGAAGGTTCGAGTGCGCCGCACAGGATCTTCATGAAGGTCGACTTGCCGGCGCCGTTGGCGCCGATCAGGCCGTAGCGATAGCCCTCGCCGAATTTGACATTGACGTTCTCGAACAAGGGTTTGACCCCGAACTGCATGGTGATGTTGGCGGCGACGAGCACTACGATTCCTATCTCAAAAAAGCGGCAAAACGAAGGGGTGAATTTTACCTGTTTTCAAGGGGTTGACCGCAGTTGGTGGTCCGCTTGGCAATTAGCTGAACATGAAAGCTGGTCTTTGCGTCCCTGGCGTTGTTGCTCATCCTCGCGATAGCTACGGCTATCGCTGCGGTTCGCGCCTAGCCAGGAACACAAATCCGGCGCTTTCATCAAGTTCAGCCAATTGCCAAGCAGACCACAGGCGCACATTTGCTGCACTGCGGTGTAAGATTTGCAGCCAAAATAAAAACCCCGGGATTGAGAGACAGCACATGGTTCCACACCTCACCACCGCCCTTACCGGCCCCCTGCTCGAACTCGAGCGTCGCTTCCTCGCGGCCAGCCCGCAGATCGAACACTGGCTGCGCGGCCAATGGCTGGAGCACACGCCGCCGTTTTATTCGTCGTGCGACCTGCGTAATTCCGGCTTCAAGCTGGCGCCGGTCGACACCAATCTTTTCCCCGGCGGCTTCAACAATCTGAACCCGGCCTTCCTGCCGCTCTGCGTGCAGGCGGCGATGAGCGCCATCGAAAAATTCTGCCCGGAAGCGCGCAGCCTGCTGCTCATTCCCGAGAACCACACGCGCAACCAGTTCTACCTGCAGAACGTCGCCCAGATCGCCGCCATCCTCAAGCAGACCGGTCTCAACGTGCGCCTCGGTTCGCTCAACCCGGACATCACCCAACCGACACCGGTCGACCTGCCGAACGGCCAGCAGCTGCTGCTCGAACCGCTCGTCCGTACCCAGCACCGGCTCGGCCTCGACGGCTTCGACCCGTGCGCCATCCTGCTCAACAACGACCTGTCGGCCGGCATTCCGGCCATCCTGCAGGGCCTGCATGAACAGGTCGTGCTGCCGCCGGTGCATGCCGGCTGGGCCGTGCGCCGCAAGTCCAATCACTTCGCCGCCTACGACCAGGTCGCCAACGATTTCGCCAAGGCTATCGGCATCGATCCGTGGCGCATCAACCCGGCTTTCTCGGTGTGCCGCAGCGTCAATTTCCACGAGCGGCAGGGCGAGGAATGCCTGGCCGCCAACGTCTCGGCCGTGCTCGACATCGTCAAGGAAAAGTACCGCGAGTACGACATCGACGAGACGCCTTACGTCGTCGTCAAGGCCGACGCCGGCACGTACGGCATGGGCGTCATGACCGTGCGCAATGTCGACGAAGTCATCGCCCTCAACCGCAAGCAGCGCAACAAGATGAGCGTCGTCAAGGAAGGTTTGGAAGTCTCCGAAGTGCTCATCCAGGAAGGCGTTCATTCGTTCGAAACGCTCAACGAGGCAGTCGCCGAGCCGGTCATTTACATGGTCGACCGTTATGTCGTCGGCGGCTTCTACCGCGTGCACACCGGGCGCGGCAAGGACGAAAACCTCAACGCGCCGGGCATGCATTTCGAGCCGCTGGCCTTCGAGACCGGCTGCAACATGCCTGACTACGGCTGCAACAACCCGGATGCCGCGCCGAACCGCTTCTACGCCTACGGCGTCGTCGGCCGACTGGCCTGCCTGGCAGCCGCCATCGAACTTGAGCGCACGGCGCCGGAAAACGACTGAGCGCCGTGGCTCAGCAGCTACATTTCGAAAAACACCTGCTCGGCGGCAGTGCACAGTCACTGAAGATCGCCTTCATCGTCGATCCGCTTGAGCATCTCAAGGCGTGGAAGGATTCGTCGGTGGCCATGATGCGCGCCGCCGAAAACCACGGTCACGATGTTTATGCCATCGACGCCGCGACGCTCGGCTGGCGCAAGCCGGAGACCGGTCACCCCGGCGGTGTGGTCGGCGAGGCGACGCACCTGCTGCTGCGCCCGGACGACCACGACTGGTACCGCGAAACCGGCCGCGAATGGATGCCGCTGACCGCCTTCGACGCGGTCATCATGCGCAAGGATCCGCCCTTCGACTTCGAATACCTGACCGCCACCTGGCTGCTCGAACGGGCCGAGGCGGACGGCGTCAAGGTTTTCAACCGGCCGCGGGCCCTGCGCGATCACTCGGAAAAGCTTGCGCTCATGGAGTTCGCCCACTTTGCGCCAACCACCGCAATCAGCCGCGACATGGCGCAAATCCATCATTTCATCGACGAAGAGCGCGACGTCATCCTCAAGCCGCTCGACGGCATGGGCGGCAGCCAGATATTCCGCGTCCATCGCAACGACCCGAACCGTAACGTCATCGTCGAAACGCTGACCCACGAAGGCGAACGGACGATCATGGCACAGCGCTACGTGCCCGAGATCAGCCACGGCGACAAACGCATCCTGATCATCGCCGGCAAGCCGGTGCCCTTTTGTCTGGCGCGCATTCCCAAAGCCGGCGAAACGCGTGGCAACCTCGCCACCGGCGGCACCGGCGTCGCCCAGGAACTCTCGGCCCGCGACCGGGAAATCGCCGAAGCGCTCGGCCCCGTGCTCTTCAAGCGCGGGCTCATGCTCATCGGCATCGACGTCATCGGCGACCACCTCACCGAAATCAACGTGACCAGCCCGACCTGCATGGTCGAAATCCGCCAGCAGTCGGGGTTCGATGCGGCCGGCGCTTTCATCACCGCCATCGAACACGCATGCGGCCTCAGCTGACATCTATCCTGAAGCTTTTCCTGACGGCGCTGTGCGCCCTCCTCCTTGCCAGCTGCGGCCGCACGCCATTGCAGGAACAGCAGGCTTACGTCTTCGGCACCCGCGTCGAAGTGCTGGTCGTCAGCGAAGATCCTGAACAGGGCCGCAAGGCCGTCGCCGCCGTGTTGCGTGAATTCGACCGCCTGCACCGCAGCTATCACGCCTGGCAGGCGTCCGAACTGACCATTTTGAATTCGGCCATTTTTTCCGGTCGACCGTCGGAATCGTCGCCGGAGCTCGCCGAATTCGTCCGCGAAGCCCAGGCGCTGTCGAAACAGGGCGACTACCTGTTCGACCCCGGCATTGGCCAACTCATCAAGCTGTGGGGCTTTCAGGCCGATGAATTCAAGGCCGAACTGCCGTCTCCGGACGACATCAAGGCCTGGCTGGCCAGCCAGCCGTCGATTGCCGACATCGCCATCGACGGCCAGACGATCAGCAGCCGCAACCGCAAGGTCGCCCTCGATTTCGGCGGCTACCTCAAGGGTGTCGCCCTCGACCGCGCCGCCGCCATCCTGCGCGGCCAGGGCATCAACAATGCGCTGATCAACATCGGCGGCAACGTCATGGCGCTCGGCAGCAAGCAAGGCAAACCGTGGCGCGTCGGCATCCAGCACCCGCGCCAGCCCGGGCCGCTCGCCACCGTCACACTGGCCGACGGCGAAGCGATCGGTACCTCGGGCGACTACCAGCGCTTCTTCGAAGTCGACGGCCAGCGCTACGCTCACCTGCTCGACCCGCGTAGCGGCTACCCGGCCGACCACACGCAGGCCGTCACCGTGCTCATTCCGGCCGGACCGAAGGCTGGCACGCTGTCCGATGCAGCCTCCAAGCCGATCTTCATCGCCGGCCCGGATGGCTGGCGTGACATGGCGAAAAAGATGGAAATCGGCCTCGTTTTACGCGTCGACCGCGACAGCCGGATCTTCGTCACCGAAGCCCTGCGTCAGCGCCTCGAGTTCATCGGCCAGCCGCCCGAAATCACCGTCCTGCCCTAAAAAAATCATTCGGCTGACATGTATACGCGCGAGGCGTATATCTCGTAACATTGGTGCTGAAAATAAAATAATAATTCGTCGCTAGGGGAACGTTGGCATTCACAAACAGGGGACAGAATGCTGCGGGATGGTTTCTTCAACAAGCCGGGGTTCGCCAACAGTCTGGTACTGCGTATCGGCCTGCTTATCCTGCTGTCCGTCGCCGTCTTCGCTTTCGCCCTGTATCAGCTGATCGGCCGACCCACCGTAGACCGGCTGGCCGAATCCCAGATGCGGCTCGCCGCCGAACAGCTCGAAGCCCGCGTCACGCGGCTGTTCAAAACCGTCGAAGTCACCTTGCGCAGCAGCCACGGCTGGGGCGTCAATAGCGATATCGATCAGGCACAACTACTGCGTTTCAACGAATTCTTCTTCCCCATCATCGCCAATCACGGCGAAATCACCTCGGTCATCTTCGCCCACGAATCCGGCCGCGAAATCCTCCTCCTGATGACCGACGAAGGCCGCTGGCTCAACCGCATCAGCAACCCGGCCGAATGGGGCAACCAGACCTACTGGATCACCTGGAACAAGAACCGCCAGATCGAAAATGTCGAGATGCGCGAACGCAACTACGACGCCCGCGAGCGCCCGTGGTTCAAGGGCGCCATGGCACTGACCGAGGCCCAGGCGGTGCACTGGACCGAGCCCTACATCTTCTTCACCACCAAGGAACCCGGCATCACTGCCGCCATGCGGTGGACAGCCAGCGATGGCTCGACCTACGTCATCGCCCACGACGTCCGGCTCATCGACATTGCCGAATTCACCACCCGCATGGTCTTCGGCTCGCAGGGCAAGGCCGCGCTTTTCCTCAAGGAAGGCAAACTCATCGCCCCGCCGCGCGACCCCCGTTTCAACGACCGCCACGCCATTAACCAGGCGCTGCTCAAAACCTCCGAAGAACTCGAACTGCCCGAGTTCGCCGATGCTTTCCGCCAATGGCAGTCGATGCCTTCCGCCGCCCAGGGCGTGCACCGATTCGACCGCCCGGACGGGCAATGGGTCAGCCTCTTCCGTCCGCTCGAAGGCAACGCCAGCGGCATCCTGCTCGGCGTCGTCGCCCCGGAAACCGATTTCGTCCCGATTTCCCGCGAAGATCTGCTGCTGCTCGCCCTCATCACCCTCTCCGCCCTCGCCCTCGGCATGGCCGTCGCCATCCACATCGCCCGACGCTTTGGTGCGCCGCTCAATGCCCTGGCCGAAGACAGCACGCGCATCGGTCGCCTCGAGCTCGACCGGCCGGTCACCACCGATGCACCCTGGCGCGAGGTCACCCAGCTCGCCGCCGCCCTCGAAGGCATGCGCGAGCACTTGCGCAGCGCCCGCCGGGCCCAGGAAGACGCCCAGATCGAGCTGGAACTCAAGGTCGCCAAGCGCACGCAGGCGCTGCGCCAGAGCCAGGACATCCTGCAAAAGCGCGAAGCCTTCTTCCGCGCCATTTTCGACAACGCCGCGGTCGGCATCGTCAGCCTCAGCCCGGCGCGCAAGCCGACGCTGGTCAATCCGGCCTTTGCCCGCTTTGTCGGTCAGCCGATCGATGTGCTGCTGGCGCATCCCGAAGACATCGTTTTCCCGGCCGAGATTCAGGCCCGGATGAACGAAGTCCTGCCCCAGATCGCCTCCGGGCAAAGCAAGGCCGTCCGCCACGAATTCGAGTTCGTCGATGCGCATGGCAAAACCTGCTGGGGTGACGTCCAGATCGCCCCGATCCGCGACGAGGATGGCCAGCTCGACTCGCTGCTGGTGACTGTCCTCGATATCAGCGACCGGCGCGAAATCGAAGGCGAGCTAATCCGCCAGTTCGCCTTCATGCAGGCTCTCATCGACACCATTCCCAACGCCATTTTCTACAAGGGCGAACACACGCGTTTCCTCGGCTGCAACCGGGCCTACGAGGTATTTTTTGGCATAGACCGTCAGCAGTTAATCGGCAAGCGAGTGCTCGATCTCGAGTACCTGCCGGAAGAAGCGCGGCTGGCCTATCAGGCCGAAGACGAAAGGGTGATTGCCGAGTGCGGCTGGACCACGCGCGAGGTGCAAATGGTCAATGCCAACGGGGAACTGCGTGACACCCTCTACTCGATCAGCGGCTTCCTCTCGCCCGACGGTACCCCGGGCGGGCTGATCGGCATCATTGTCGATATCTCGGCGCTCAAGGAGGCCAATCGCATCGCCGAAAAAGCACAGGCCGCCGCCGAATCGGCCGCCGCCGCCAAGGCCGACTTCCTGGCCAACATGAGCCACGAAATCCGCACCCCGATGAATGCCATCATCGGCATGACCCACCTCGCCTTGCAGACCGAACTGACTTCGCGCCAGAAGAATTACCTGAGCAAGGTCGATAACGCCGCCAAGGGCCTGCTCGGCATCATCAACGACATTCTCGACCTGTCGAAGATCGAGGCCGGCATGATGCATTTCGAGCAGGCGCCATTCAGTCTCGACGCCAGCCTGCGCCACCTCGGCGACCTGTGCGCCCAGAAAGCCCGCGAACGTGGCCTCGAACTGCTCTACGACGTTGCAGCCGATGTGCCCGACCGCCTGATCGGCGATTCGCTGCGCCTTGGCCAGGTCCTGCTCAATCTGGTCGGCAACGCCATCAAATTTACCGAAGCCGGTGAAATCACGGTGGTTGTGCACCGGCTGGCCGGCAACGACGACAAGGTCGAGCTCGGCTTCGAGGTGCGCGATACCGGCATCGGCATGAGCCCGGAGCAGCAGGCGCAACTGTTCTCGGCCTTCACCCAGGCCGATACCTCGACGACGCGAAAATACGGCGGCACCGGGTTGGGCCTGTCGATCTGCAAGCGCATCGTGGACCTGCAGGGCGGCAGCATCAACGTCACCAGTCAGCTCGGCGCCGGCAGTTGCTTCAGCTTCCGCCTTGGCTTCGGGCTGGCCGTCGGTGAAGAAACTGGGCAGCGACGCATCGGGCTGCCCGACGATCTGCGCGCCCTGGTCGTCGATGACAGCGCCGGGGCCTGCGAGATCTTCACGCAGATGCTGACGGCGCTGGGTATCTCCAGCCATGCCGTGGCCAGTGGCAGCGCGGCGCTGGACGAACTGGCGGCGGCCGGCCAGGCAGGCCAGCCCTACGGACTGCTCATCATCGACTGGAAGATGCCGGGCATGGATGGCGTCGAGCTGATCAAGCGGATCAGCCAGTCGGCGCCGGCCGACAAGGCCGCCACCGTGATGGCCACCGCCTTCGACCACGAGGAGTTGCAGGCGGCGCTCGGCAGCCAGACGGTCGGCGCCATCCTGAGCAAGCCGGCGACGCCGTCGTCGCTGTTCGACAGCATCATGGTCGCGTTGCATCGTGAAACGGCCCTCGCCGCCGTCCCGACGACAACGCCGGCCAATCTGTCCCGCCACTTCTCGGGCCGGCGCGTGCTGCTCGTCGAGGACAACGAGGTCAATCGCGAGCTGGCCGAGGAAATGTTGCGCAATATCGGACTGACCGTCGATACGGCGGAAAATGGCCAGCAGGCCGTCGACGCCGTACAGCAGGCGACCTACGATCTGGTCCTGATGGATTGCCAGATGCCGGTCATGGACGGCTATGAGGCGACCGGCAAGATCCGCGACGAACTGCACATGCGCCAGCTACCGATCGTCGCCATGACCGCCAACGCCCTGGCCAGCGACCGCGAACGCTGCCTGACGGCCGGCATGAACGATCATATTCCCAAGCCCATCGACGTTGCCGTTCTTTACGCCACGCTGGCGCACTGGCTCAAGCTGCGCGAGGGCGAAAGCCTGGCGCCGACTCCAGTCATTCCTGCCAGCGCCGGGGATGCGCCGGAAATCGATAGCGCCGCCGCCCTGGCGCGGATGGGCGGCAATCACAGCATGTACGACCGGCTGGTCATCCGTTTCCGCGAAAATCAAGGCGATGTCGTCGACCGGCTGCTGGCCGACCGGCAACAGGGCGATGGCGCCGCCATGATCCTGCGGGCCCATACCTTGCGCGGCCTGGCCGGCAATATCGGCGCCGTCACCCTCTCCCGGCTGGCCGGCGAACTGGAAGAAAAGCTCAGAAAAGGGACGCCCGTCGACGACGAGGAGATCAGCGCGCTACTGCTCAAACTGGCTGCGACGCTGCCGACCGCCCTGGCCATTCCGGCCACCCTGCCGACGGCGGCGCGGCCATTGGCACCGGTGCCGCCACCGGAAGCGCAGGCCAAGGCGCTGTCCACACTGCGCCAGCTTCTCGACAATGCCGATGCGGCAGCCGTCCACCAATTCGAAGAAATTTCCGCCTGGCTCGGGCAGCAATGCGACCCGCAGCGGGTCGAGCAACTGGCTCGCCAGATCGGGCAGTATGATTTCGAAGAAGCATCCATCACCCTGCAACAGCTCGGCCCGCACCAGGGCACCCCTTGAGTCATCCGACGAGAACCCATAGCTCATGTCCCCACTTCTCCCCAAACAATGCATCCTGGTCGTCGACGACAGCCCGGAAAACATCGATCTGCTCAGCGAAGTGCTGCGTGACGACTATCGAATCCGCATCGCCACCTCAGGCGAGAAGGCGCTCAAGATCGTCTATTCCGACGAGCCGCCCGACCTCATCCTGCTCGACATCATGATGCCCGGCCTCAGTGGTCTGGAAATCTGCCGACGCCTCAAATCGAATCCCGACCGCCGACGGATTCCGATCATTTTCGTCACCGCCATGACCAGCACCGAGGATGAACAGCGCGGCCTGGAGACGGGGGCCGTCGATTACATCACCAAGCCGATCAGCCCGCCCATCGTCAAGGCCCGCGTGCGCACCCATCTGGCGCTCTACGACCAGTCGCGCGAACTCGAACGCATGGTCCGCCAACGCACCCACGAACTGCTCACGACACGCCAGCAGATCATCCGCCGTCTTGGCCGGGCGGCGGAATTCAAGGACAACGAGACCGGCAACCACGTCCTGCGCATGAGCCATTACGCCCGCGTCATCGCCCTCGCCCACGGCCTCGGCGAAGAGGCGGCCAACATCATCTTCAACACGGCGCCGATGCACGACATCGGCAAGATCGGCATCCCCGACGCCATCTTGCTCAAGCCGGGAAAACTCGATGCCGCGGAATGGGAAGTCATGCACCAGCACCCGATCATGGGCGCCGAAATCATCGGCAAGCACGATAACGAGCTGCTCGAAACCTCGCGCATCATCGCCCTGACCCACCACGAAAAATGGGATGGCAGCGGCTATCCGCAACAACTGAAGGGCCAGGAGATCCCGCTCGAAGGGCGGATTGTCGCCATCGCCGACGTTTTCGATGCCCTCGTCTCGGTTCGCCCGTACAAAGGCGCGGTGCCCGTCGAGGAAGCCTTGCAATACCTCTACGAGCAATCCGGCAAGCATTTCGACCCGACGCTGATCGACGCCTTCCGCAGCGCCCTGCCGGAAGTCCTGCGCATCAAGGAAATCTACGCCGACGAACACGGCGCCCTCACCGACCTCGAGTTCCAGATCAACGAAATCTTTCACCACAAGGACGATCCGACTGGCTACCCGGGCGTCCTGTCGAGTACCGAAGGCGGCCTTGACTGAGGCGGAATGATTTCAAATTTCGGCCTTTTTTCCGGTTGACCGTGGGAATGAGCGAAAAAGGCCGTGCCTGACCGGCAACCAGCCACCAACATCGCCCGGGCAGCCGACTGGCTGCACGAAGCCGATGGCCTGCTGATCACCGCTGGGGCCGGCATGGGCATAGATTCCGGGCTGCCCGACTTTCGCGGGCCGGGCGGTTTCTGGTCGGTCTATCCAGCCCTCGGCCGGGCCAGGATCGCCTTTGAATCGATCGCCAATCCGGCCGCCTTCGAAACTGACCCGCGCCTCGCCTGGGGCTTCTACGGCCATCGCCTCGATCTCTACCGAAAAACCATGCCGCATGCCGGCTTCGCGATGCTCCTCGACTTGGCGAAAGATATGGCGCACGGCATCCGCGCCTTCACCAGCAACGTCGATGGCCACTTCCAGAAAGCCGGTTTCGCTTCCGATCAGGTCTGCGAAATCCATGGCTCCATCCATCACCTGCAATGCGCCGCCGGCTGCGGCGAGCAGATCTGGCCGGCTGACGACTTTCAACCGGAAGTCGACGCCGCCAACTGCCGCCTGCTCGGTGAATTACCGCATTGCCCGCACTGCGGCGCCCTGGCCCGACCCAACATTTTGATGTTCGGCGACTGGGGCTGGGTGGAGCGGCGCACGACGCTGCAATACCAGCGCTTGCAACAATGGCTAACCACGGTCGAACGTCTGGTTTGCATCGAAATCGGCGCCGGGACGAACATCCCGACCGTCCGCCATTTTTCCGAGAACTGCGGTGGCCGACTCATCCGCATCAATCCCGGCGAACCGGAAGTGCCCGACCCGGCTACCGGCATCGGGCTGGCCATCGGCGGCCTCGACGGCATCAGCCACCTCCACGCGGCCGTCGCCAGCGCCTGAACCGCCTACTCCGGCGCCTGCGAATCGATAGTCAGGGTCACCGGCCCGTCGTTGATCAGGCTGACCTCCATGTCCGCCCCGAACACCCCGGTCGGCACCGGCTTGCCGAGTTCAGCTGCCAGCCCGGCGACAAATTGCTCGAACAGCGGCTGCGATACATCACCGCGCGCCGCCCGACTCCACGACGGCCGATTGCCCTTCTTGACCGAGGCATAGAGCGTGAATTGCGAGACGGCAAGAATCTCCCCGCCGGCCTCGACGACGCTGCGATTCATCACGCCATCGGCGTCGGCAAACAGCCGCAGGCGAACGATCTTGCCGGCCATCCAGGCCAGATCGGCAGCGGTATCGGACTCTTCAAACCCGGCCAGCACGAGCAGGCCCGATTCTATTTTTCCGCAAATTTTCCGGTTGACCGTGACACTGGCTTCCTTGACCCGCTGAATGACTACCCGCATGCCGAATTCCTTGTCAAAATGAACCAAGCCCCGCAAATACCCGCGTCACCGCCTCGATGAACGAAATCCTCAGCACCGCACTTTCCCGCCCCATCGTCACCAACGCCATCCGCATTGCGCTCGTCGTCGGCAGCGTACTGAATCTGATCAATCAGGGCGAGGCACTCATTTCATGGTCCGGAATTTCCTGGCACCACGTCGCGCTCAACTTCATCGTGCCCTACTGCGTCGCCAGCTACAGTGCCGCCAAAAACCAGTTGAATAATCGCCGGAATTAAGCGGCGTTGAAGCAAATCCGGAGCTAAAGGAAAGGCCCCGAATCGGGGCCTTTCTGTCCTCGGAACGACGAGCGTTTTTCGAAAAATTTTAAATCAGATATCGACCCGGGCGCTCAAGGCGTTGGTTTCGATGAAGGCCCGACGCGGCTCGACATCCTCGCCCATGAGGGTCGTGAAGATTTCGTCGGCGGCGATGGCATCGTCGATCTGCACACGCAGCAGACGGCGAACCTTCGGGTCCATCGTCGTTTCCCAAAGCTGCGACGGGTTCATTTCGCCCAGACCTTTGTAACGCTGCTTGGCGATGCCGCGTTCGACTTCGTTGAGCAACCACTTCATGGCGTCGCCGAAGTTGGTCACGACCTGCTTCTTCTCGCCGCGCGCCATGATGGCACCGGCGCCGAACATGTCAGCCAGCGTTTCGGCCGTGCGGCGCAGTTGCATGAAGTCGCCGGACAGCAGCAGATCTTCGTCGATCAGGCCGACCTTGAGGTTGCCGTGGTGCATGCGCTCGACGCGCAGCGTCCAGCGTTCCTGGATGTCGTCGTACTTCGGCACCATGCGCGTGCCGGCCGGGATGAAGGAAGCGATCAGTTCGGCACTGGCCCGCGTTTTTTCTTCGCTCGACAGGTCGACCGCCAGATTGTGACGAACGATGGACTGCAGAACTTCCGGATTGATCAGGTGCGACAGGCGATCGATGACCGCTTCGGTGGCCAGCCACGAACGGGCCAGACCTTCAAGGGCCGGGCCGGTAATCGGCTCGGCCCCGACACGCGGCGTCAGGACGGCTTCGTCGAGCGCCATGTTGAGCAGGAACTGGTTGTATTCGAGATCGTCCTTGAGGTAACGCTCGGTCTTGCCATGCTTGACCTTGTAGAGCGGCGGCTGGGCGATATAGACGTAGCCGCGGTCGATCAGCTCGGGCATCTGGCGATAGAGCAGCGTCAGCAGCAAGGTACGGATGTGGGCACCGTCGACGTCCGCGTCGGTCATGATGATGATGCGGTGATAGCGCAGTTTTTCGACATTGAAATCATCCTTGCCGATGCCGGTACCGAGCGCGGTGATCAGCGTGACGATCTGTTCGGAGGAAATCAGCTTGTCAAAACGCGCCTTCTCGACGTTGAGCACCTTGCCGCGCAGCGGCAGGATGGCCTGGAACTTCCGGTCGCGGCCCTGCTTGGCGGAGCCGCCGGCGGAGTCACCCTCGACGATGTAGATTTCGCACAGCGCCGGATCTTTTTCCTGACAGTCAGCCAGCTTGCCAGGCAGGCCGACGCCGTCGAGAACCCCCTTGCGCCGCGTCATTTCACGGGCACGACGAGCGGCTTCGCGAGCCCGGGAGGCTTCGACGATCTTGCCGCAAATCATCTTGGCATCGACCGGACGCTCGAGCAGGAAGTCGGCGAGCTTCTGGGCAACAACTTCTTCGACCGCTGCGCGAGCTTCGGAGGAAACCAGTTTCATCTTGGTCTGCGAGGCGAACTTCGGATCCGGCATCTTGACCGAGAGCACGCAGGCCAGGCCTTCGCGCATGTCGTCACCGGCGATATCGACCTTGGCCTTCTTGGCAATTTCGTTTTCGTCGATGTACTTGTTGATGACGCGGGTCATCGCGGCGCGCAGGCCGGTCAGGTGGGTGCCACCGTCCGACTGCGGAATGTTGTTGGTGAAGCAGAGCACCTGCTCCTGGTAGGAGTCGTTCCACTGCATCGCCACTTCGACGCCGATGGTGATGGCGGAATCGGCCGCGCCCTGGCCTACCTTGGCGTCGCCGGACGAGTAGAAGATGTTCGGATGGAGGACCGACTTGGTGCGATTGATGTACTCAACGAAGCTCTGCACGCCACCGGCAAAGGCAAAGAGCTCTTCCTTGCCGGCGCGCTGGTCGACCAGCTTGATCGATACGCCGTTGTTCAGGAAAGACAGTTCGCGCAGACGCTTGGCGAGGATTTCATAGTGGAATTCGACGTGACCGAAGATTTCGTCATCGGCCAGGAAGTGCACTTCGGTACCGCGTTTTTCAGTATCGCCGATCACCTTGAGCGGCGAGACTTCAAAACCGTCGCGGACCTCGATGCTGCGGTCAACCGGCACACCACGGCAAAATTCCATGAAATGCTTCTTGCCATCGCGGCGGATGGTCAGGCGCAGGAACTTGGACAGCGCATTGACGCAGGAGACACCAACGCCGTGCAGGCCGCCGGACACCTTGTAGGAGTTCTGGTTGAACTTGCCGCCAGCGTGCAGTTCGGTCAGCGCGATTTCAGCCGCCGAGCGCTTCGGCTCATGCTTGTCGTCCATCTTGACGCCGGTCGGGATGCCCCGGCCGTTGTCGATGACAGAAATCGAGTTGTCGGTGTGAATGGTGACGATGATGTCGTCGCAATGCCCGGCCAGCGCTTCGTCGATCGAGTTGTCGACGACTTCGAAGACCAGATGATGCAGGCCGGTACCGTCGGAGGTATCGCCGATGTACATGCCCGGGCGCTTGCGGACGGCCTCCAGGCCTTCGAGGATCTGGATGCTGGCTTCGCCGTAGGCGGGCGACTCGGATTGCGGGACGTTCTCTTCACTCATTGTTTTGGTTCCACGTGAAACTGCAAAAGGCCTGCCCGGCTGGGCAGGCCTTCTTGGGTTGTTGCCTGGTCGGTCAGATGCGCATCGGCATCACGACGTACTTGAAGCGGTCGTTGCCGGGGACAGTAATCAGCGCGCTGGAATTGGCGTCGTTGAAACTCCACTGAATTTCTTCAGTGTGGATGTTGTTGAGCACGTCGAGCAGATAACCGACGTTGAAGCCGACATCGATGACATCGCCGGTGTAGTCGACTTCAATTTCTTCGACGGCTTCTTCCTGCTCGGCGTTGGCAGCGATCAGTTTCAGGCTGTTTTCACCCAGAACGACGCGAACACCACGGAATTTTTCGTTGGTCAGAATGGCGGCGCGCTGCATGGCCTGCATCAACGTCTGGCGACCAACCTTCATGTGGTTCTTCAGGGTGGCCGGAACGACGCGCTCGTAATCGGGGAACTTGCCATCGATCAGCTTGGAAACCAGCACCACGGAACCGAAGGCAAAGCGCACCTGATTCGGCGTCAGCGTGATGTTCAGCGCATCGTCGTTGTCGAGCAGCAAACGATTCAGTTCGAGCACAGTCTTGCGCGGCAGGATCATTTCCTGACGCGGCAGGTCGGTGTCGATCTCGACGCTGGCGTAGGCCAGACGGTGACCATCGGTCGCCACGGCGCGCAGCTCCTTGCCTTCGACCAGCAGCAAAAGACCGTTCAGGTAGTAACGCACATCCTGCGCTGCCATCGAGTACTGGGTCTTGCTGATCAACTGGCGGAAAGCCTTTTGCGACATCGAAAACTGCTTGGTTTCGCCGTCATTGACCGTCATGCGCGGGAAGTCGTCGGCCGGCAGCGTCTGCAGGCTGAACCGGCTCTTGCCGCCGCGCACGAGCAGACGCTTGTCTTCGAGAACCAGGCTGACTTCGGTGGTATCCGGTAGCGAGCGCAAAATTTCCTGCAGCTTGCGGGCACCCACTGTCACCGCACCATCGCCATCCCCGCCAGCACCTTCGGTGCTCGTCGTGATCTGGATTTCGATGTCGGTGGCCAACAAGGTCAGGCGATCACCCTTCTTTTCCAGCAGCACGTTGGACAGGATGGGCAGCGTATGACGACGCTCGACAATTCCCGATACCGACTGCAGCGGGGCCAGAAGCGTGTCTCTTTGGGTTTTGATAAGAACCATAAATTAAATTCCTAAGTAGACTATATCGGGAACAATTCTGTGAATAACTGAAAAAATACGTTTAATTTCAGATGATTGAATCAGATTTTACGGTCTGCGAAAACGGCTGAATTGCCTGTGGGTGAAATCCGGACAATTTTCCCACAAAGTGGGTAATTCCATATGATCCACAATTCATACACAGCTTTTCCACAGACTTATCGACAACCTCATCCTTTCAATACCTGCAACAACACATGCAGGTCGTGGTTGAGTTCATTTTCCTTGATGCGCAGGGCGTCGATGGTCTTGACGGCATGAATGACCGTCGTGTGATCGCGGCCGCCAAAGGCATCGCCGATTTCCGGAAAACTGTGTGAAGTCACTTCCCGGCACAGCCACATCGCGACCTGACGCGGCCGGGCAATGGCCCGGGTGCGCTTTTTCGAGAACAGTTCGGCGACCTTCATCTTGTAATAATCGGCAACGGTCTTCTGGATGTTGTCGATGCCTACGTTACGAGCCGAACCGATGACGTCCTTGAGCGCTTCCTTAGTCAGGTCCAGCGCAATGGCCCGACCATGGAAGGAGGAGTAGGCCAGCACCTTTTTCAGGGCGCCTTCAAGTTCGCGCACATTGGAACGCAAATGCTTGGCGATGAAGAATGGCACCTCGTCATCGAGATGGATTCCTTCCGCTTCTGCCTTCTTCTTCAGAATGGCGACGCGCATTTCCAGTTCCGGCGGCTCGATCTGGACCGTCAGACCCCAGTCGAAGCGCGTGACCAGACGATCATCCAACCCGTTGATATCTTTCGGATAGGTATCGCAGGTAATGATGATCTGCTTGCGCGCTTCAATCAGCGCATTGAACAGGAAGAAAAACTCCTCCTGCGAACGGTTTTTGCCGTTGAAGAACTGGACATCATCGAGCAACAGCACATCGAGTGAACGATAGGTGCGCTTGAAACTGTCGAAGGATTTTTGCTGATAGGCGCGCACGACATCCGAGTAGTAATCCTCGGCGTGAACGTAGCGGACAATTTTTTCCGGGTTTTCAGCGACGATGGCGTTACCGATGGCATGAATCAGGTGGGTCTTGCCGAGGCCGGCACCGCCGTAGATGAACAGCGGGTTATAGGCGCCACCAGGGTTGTTGGCCACCTGGACGGCCGCCGCACGTGCCAGGTCATTCGCTTTGCCGACCACCAGATTGTCGAAGGTGAAGGACTGAAACAGCCGGGATTTTTCGTAATTGCCGCTCTTGGCGCGTGGTTTTTCGGGTGCAGGGGCCTTCTTTTCACCGCTAACTGCTGCTTTGGTGGCAGGTTTTTCACCCACCTCGCCGCCGGTTTCAACCCGGCTGGCTGTTTTTCCACTGCCAATAACCAGCGCGATGCTGACCGGGCCGGAGAAAAAGCTGCGGCTGTATTCTTCAATTCGGGTCAGATAGCGGTCACGGACCCACTTCAAAATAAAAGTGTTCGGTGCGATAAGGCGCAAGCCGTCGTCCAGAGCCGTGGTTTCGCCTTCGAGCCGCAAGGGCCTGATCCAGGTGTTGAATTGCTGCGCGGGCAATTCCTGCTCGAAGCGCTGCAAACAGGATTCCCAGAAACCGGCCATTGACGAAAACACTCCTCCCCGCGCATTCGATTTTGACCTCGATGGCGGTTATTAGATACTTGATTTAAAAACTGTTTTTTGATTTAGCTGATGACCGGACGGAGACCAGCGAAGCCAAGATTCTACCCGCCATCCGGGAAGTTATCCACAGCTTTGGAAAATAATTGATCTTGACAAAGCACCTTCAAACAGGGTGTAATCACGCGTTTTTCTTCGCACATCAAGGGATAACAACATGAAACGCACGTATCAACCGTCGGTCGTGCGCCGCAAGCGCACCCATGGCTTCCTGGTCCGTATGCGCACCAAGGGTGGCCGTGCAGTCATTGCTGCTCGCCGCGCCAAGGGTCGCACGCGTCTGGCCGTATAAACCGGACGTTCGGCGAGGTGGAACAAACCTTCGCCCGACGCTATCGCCTGACAAAAACGGATGAGTTCTCATCCGTTTTTGGTTTCAGGAGGGCAATTCGAGGCAAGCTGCTGATGCTGCATTATCAGCCGCGCCCCGAAGGAAATACTGAAGCACGTCTGGGTCTTGTCGTTGCCAAGAAACTGCTCAAACGGGCAGTCGACCGCAACAAGGTCAAGCGCGTGGTTCGCGAGCAGTTCCGGTTGCGGCTGGCTGGCTTGCCGCCTGTCGATCTGGTGATCAGGCTGGCAGCAAAACCGGCACCGCTCGACGGCAAGTTGCTGGCCGAAGATTTCCTTGCCCTGCTGAATAAACTGCAACGGCCACGGCCGAAGCGGGAAGATTGATGAAGTACCTGTTGATTGCTCTGATTCGCGTCTATCAATACGCGATCAGCCCATTTCTCGGGCGCAGCTGCCGTCACGTGCCGACTTGCTCGGCATACATGGTGGAAGCTGTACAGAAATATGGCGCCTTCCGGGGTGGCTGGCTGGGCTTGAAAAGAGTCGGCCGTTGCCACCCATGGCATCCTGGTGGGTATGATCCTGTACCCTGATTCAAGAATTCTTTTGTAGGTTGTTCATGGATACTCGACGCCTGATACTGGTTATGATCTTCACTTTCTCGAGCTTCATGCTCTGGGAAAACTGGCAGAAATACAACCAGCCGAAGCCGGCCACCGAAGCGGCGGCAGCAACCCCCGCTGGCAGTGCCGCACCGACCCCGACTGCTTCGCTGCAGGCCAAGGGATCTCCCGTCGCACCTACAGTCTCTGCACCGGTTTCTGCTACCGAGACTTTCACGGTGACCACCGATCTGCTGAAGGCAAGCATTTCCGCCCAGGGCGGCGATGTGGTCGAACTCGAGCTGCTCAGATACAAGGAACATGACAACAAGGACAAGACTTTTGTCCTGTTCGACGCCAAGCACAAATATCAGGCCCAGGCCGGACTGATCGGCGAAGGTTTGCCGACGCATCGCTCGGTATTCAAGCGTGTTGAAGGTGCCACGACGCTGGCCGAGGGAGCAAACGAACTGAAATTGCGTCTGGAATCGACGGATCAGAATGGCCTCAAGGTTGCCAAGATTCTGACCTTCACCCGTGGCTCCTATCAAATTGATATCGCCTGGGAAATTGCCAACGGCAGCGACAAGGCCATTGCCCCGCACGCCTACTTCCAGTTGCAGCGCGACGATGTGGCGCCGGCTGGTGAAACCGCCATGGTGTCAACTTTTACCGGCCCGGCCGTATTTACCGACGCGGAGAAGTACCAGAAGGTCGATTTCAGCGCCATTGCCGACAACAAGGCCAAGTTCGCCAAGACAGCGGATAACGGCTGGCTGGCCATGGTCCAGCATTACTTCGTAGCCGCCTGGGTGCCGAAGGAAAAGACCCCGCGCGAGTTCTACATGCGCAAGGTCGAAGGCAGCAACGTCTTCCAGACTGGCGTCATTGTGCCGGTCGCCGAAATTGCGCCGGGTGCCAAGGGCGAAACTTCGGTCAGCCTGTACGCCGGTCCGCAGGAACAGTCAGCCCTCAAGCAAGTAGCTGAAGGTCTTGATCTGGTCGTCGACTACGGCTGGTTGACGGTGGTTGCTGCGCCCATTTTCTGGGCACTCGAAGCGATCCACAAGTTGGTCGGTAACTGGGGCTGGGCGATTGTCATTCTGACCATCATCATCAAGGCCATTTTCTTCCCGCTGTCGGCCGCTTCATACCGCTCGATGGCCAAGATGAAGGTTCTGACGCCGCGCCTGATGCAGTTGAAGGAGCGTTTCGGCGACGACAAACAGCGCCTGAATCAGGAAATGATGAAGATGTACCAGACCGAGAAGGTCAATCCGCTCGGCGGCTGCCTGCCGATTCTGGTCCAGATTCCGGTCTTCATCGCCCTTTACTGGGTACTGCTCGGCGCTGTTGAAATGCGCGATGCACCGTGGGTTCTTTGGATCACGGATTTGGCTTCGGCCGACCCCTACTACATCCTGCCGGTCATCATGATGGTTTCGATGTTCGTCCAGACCAAACTTAACCCGACGCCGCCGGACCCGATCCAGGCCAAGGTCATGATGGCCATGCCGCTGATCTTCGGTTTCATGTTCTTCTGGTTCCCGGCCGGTCTGGTCCTCTACTGGGTGGTCAACAACGTGCTCTCCATTGCTCAGCAGTGGCAGATCACGCGGCTCATCGACGCTGGCGGCAAGGCTGCCAACGACGCGAAAGCCTAAGGTGTGGGTGGGGTGATACCCGCGGACACCATCGCCGCCATCGCTACGGCCCCGGGCCGTGGTGGTGTCGGCGTCATCCGCATATCGGGCAGCAATTTGCTGCCCTTTGCTTTTGCGCTGACCGGAAAAACCCCCAAACCACGCTACGCGACACTGGCCGATTTCAAGGCAGCCGATGGTGCTACGGTCGACAGCGGAATATTGCTGTTTTTCCCGAACCCCCAATCGTTTACCGGCGAAGACGTTCTCGAGCTGCAAGGCCACGGCGGCCCGGTCGTCATGCAGATGCTGCTCGCCCGCTGTCTCGATCTCGGGGCACGGCTGGCCGAACCCGGCGAATTCAGTCGCCGGGCCTTCCTGAACGGCAAGATGGATCTGGCCCAGGCCGAAGCCGTTGCCGACCTCATTGACGCCGCTACGACCAGCGCAGCCCGTTCTGCGGTCCGTTCACTGCAGGGCGAATTTTCGCGGGCGATCGGCGAACTCAACGACGAGTTGATCAACCTGCGCATGCTGGTCGAGGCGACGCTGGATTTTCCGGAAGAAGACATCGATTTCCTCAAAGCCGCCAATGCCTTTGGCCGCCTTGACGCCCTGCAACTCAAATTGGCAGAGATTTTCGATAAGGCGAGCCAGGGAAAACTGCTGCAAACGGGTCTGCATGTCGTACTGGCCGGCCAGCCCAATGTTGGCAAGTCCTCACTACTCAACCGGCTGGCCGGCGACGATCTGGCCATCGTCACGCCCATTGCCGGCACTACTCGCGATGCGCTGCGTTCGACCATCCAGATCGAAGGCATCCCGCTGCACATCATCGATACAGCCGGCCTTCGTGAAACCGAGGACGAGGTTGAAAAAATCGGCATAGCCCGTAGCTGGCAGGAAATTGAACGGGCCGACGCCCTGTTGCTGCTGGTTGATGCGCAAACTGGCATAAGCGCTGCCGATCGCGAAATTCTCGCCCGTCTGCCGGAAGACCTCAAACGAATCACCATCTACAACAAGATCGACCTCTCCGGCGCGCCGGCCGAACGACATGACGAACCGGATTCCACGGCAATTTCACTGTCTGCCCGTTCCGGTGAGGGGATAGACCTGCTACGCCAGGAGTTGCTGCGCATTGCCGGGTGGCATCAGGCTGAAGACGTTTTCATCGCCCGTGAACGCCATTTGCGTGCCTTGTCCGATGCCCAGAAACATATCGCCACGGCCCGAAATATTGTCGAAGGATGTTTTCCCGCACTCGAACTTTTTGCCGAAGAACTCCGTCTGACTCAACAATCTTTAGGCCAAATTACCGGTGAATTCACCGCAGACGACCTGCTGGGAGTAATTTTCAGCCGGTTCTGCATCGGAAAATAGCCACTATTCACTTCATGACTTTCAAATGAATACTCGTAACGTACTCAATCATTGGAAAATCATTCACGCGAAAGCGCCTGAAAACGGGCAGTACCTTGCGTGTATTGAAGGAGAAGTAGCAAGTTCCAATCCCCGTTTCCCACAGGCTTCGATTATCCGGACTTCCTACCTGACAGCCTATGAGATCGATGCGAGCGCCTTCATTGTCATTACGGCACGTCGATCTGAATATGTCCTCGGTACACGCGATCCCTCGGAATTCCTTACTGAGGATTTTCTCAAAAGTATCTTGCCGGAACGAAAACAGACCCCCTCTCCATCAAGCTTTGATGCTGAGGGTAGTCAGATCATCGGCTACCGAGAGCTTTGATCTTTTTGCACCGGTGCACGGACAGCAAGGAAAAATTTAAAGTACCCATCAACCCGGCCTTGCGCCGGGTTTCGCATTTCTGGGTCAAAGCAATGTTCAGAATTCCGCATCTGGTGTGTTTGAGGGCTGTAGATAAGCCTGTGTACAAGCTGTCCAGCAATTGTGGGCAAGTCGTCTGTTTTCAAAAAACGAAAAACTATCCGGAATCCATCCACAGGCAAGCCAGTGGGTTACCAAGCTAAACAAAGTGTATTTAAGTTTATGAAAATAAAACAAAATTTTATTTTATCCACAGACTTGTTGCTAAGTTATTCTCAGTAGTAGGTTTACATATAGTTATTATCAAAAACCCTGTACACCGCGCTAACTTGAAACTTGGACCCGCAACTTGGACTTCATCACACCGGAAATAGTGGTTTTATTGTTTGCTGCCTTGATGGCTGGCGCTGTTGATGCAGTCGTTGGCGGTGGCGGATTGATTCAAATTCCCGCCCTGTTTGCCGTCTATCCAGGAGAGTCGGCAGCAACACTTTTTGGCACCAACAAATTTGCCAGCGTTTTTGGAACGGCCAGCGCCACTTGGCGCTACGCCCGGCAAGTTGTGATGCCGTGGCGAACCATCCTGCCGGCTGCCGTTGCAGCTCTTGGCTTTTCCTACCTCGGTGCGGCAGTTGTTACCTGGTTGCCCAAGGACGTGGTTCGGCCGCTAATCTTGCTGTTGCTGATCGTTGCTGCGGTCTACACCCTAAAACGCAAAAATTTCGGATTGATTCACAAACCAACCCATGCCGGCCATCGCGAGTTTGTCTTTGCCATTTTGCTGGGTGGAGTTATCGGTTTTTATGATGGATTTTTCGGACCAGGAACCGGTAGCTTCCTGATTTTCCTGTTTGTCCGCTTCTTTGGCTTCGACTTTCTGCATGCTTCGGCCGGCGCCAAGGTGGTCAATGTGGCAACCAATCTCGCGGCCCTAAGTTATTTTCTTCCCCACGGCCATGTTTTGCCGCTGCTGGCTGCGGCGATGGCCGTGGCCAATGTCACGGGGTCGATGATCGGTACGCGTCTCGCCTTGAAGCATGGCAGTGGCTTCATTCGCCAATTGTTTTTGGTCACGGTCTCTGTCTTGATAGTGAAATTTTGCTGGGATACGTTCAGGCTTTTGTAGTACTTTTTCCGGAACTCAAGTGAGCTGGCATTTTCAAATAAAATTCAGCCACTTCGTTTGAGGAAACCCGATGCGCGTCACGCTTGTTCATCCCGCTGGCTTCAATTTCGTGCCCGGCCAACCGGATTTTTCGGTTCTGGCCAACCGCATGCCCCCCATCGGCATCATGCAACTGGCCTCATGGCTGGAAAAATTCGGGCATAGCGTGCAGTTGCATGACTGTCTTGGCCCCTATGCACCGCCGACGACAGCGGAAAATGCCGAGATCGTGCTGGCCACTGACCCGGAAATGGTTGGTTTTTCGGCAACGACTTCCGGTTTCATGGATGCCTTCGAAATCGCCTCCTATATCCGTGAACGGCGGCCGGAAATCAAGATCGTGTTCGGCAACGTCCATGTCTCGTCGCTCGGCGCGCCCATTCTCGAACAATTCCCGGAAATCGATTATCTGGTCATCGGCGAAGGCGAAGGCGCCATGCTCGAACTGGCCGATGGCAAGCCCCTGGCGTCGATTGGCAATCTGATCTGGCGCAACGAAGCCGGGGGAATCGTCGCCAATCCGCGCCGCGACCGCATCACCAGTCTTGATGAACTGCCCTTTCCGGCCTATGAAAAGCTGGCCGGTTTTCCGCACGCCTATCATCTGCCGCTGTTTGCCTATGAAAAGCGCTATGGCGCGACGATGATCACCTCGCGCGGTTGCCCCTACACCTGCTCGTTCTGCGACCGCACGGTGTTCGAGCGGGCCTACAAGACCAACTCGCCGCAGTACATCTACGATCACATGAAATATCTGCGGGACAACTTCGGTGTCTGGCACATCAACATGTACGACGACCTGTTCACAGCCAAGAAACAGCGCGTCCTCGATTTGTGCGAGCTGTTGATCGAAAAGCCGCTGGGCATGCAGTTCAACTGTGCCATTCGCGCTGGTCATACTTCGGATGAAATGCTGGCCAAGCTCAAACTGGCCGGGGCGCTCATGGTCTCGATCGGCATCGAATCGGCCGACCCGGAGATGATGGAACGGCACAAGGCCGGCGTTACTCTTGAAGCGGTGCGCGAAACCGTGCGCTCGATACATGCAGCCGGATTGCGCGCCAAGGGCTTATTCATTTTCGGCATGCCCGGCGAAACGCCGGAAACGGTGCGGACGACCAGCGATTTCATCCTGTCACTTGAACTCGATGAAATGAACATGACCAAGTTCAGCCCGCTGCACGGGGCGCCGATCTGGGACGAGTGCATCAACGATCCGACCGGCGATTTCGTCGAAGACTGGCGCCTCATGAACTGCCTGAATTTCGTGTATTTGCCGGAAGGTTTCAAGTCGCGCGAGGAGATGGATGCGCTGTACAACTGGCACGTCAAACGCTTCTACGACAGCAAAGGTTATCGCCGGCGTTTTGCCAAACGTCTGTGGCAGCATCGCTGGAGCCTGTGGCATGTGCTCAAGCACCTGCCGGAAACCATTGCGGCAGCGCGTTACTTCAGTTCCAACAAGGAGCAGCTCGAAAAGGCGGCGCGTGAATTCAAGCTGCATCCGCGCCAGCCGCTCGGTCTCAAGCCACAACTGTCGACTGAGCTGCTGATCGACAATATCGTCTCGCTGTCGCCGGTCAAGCTGACGCGGCGCGATGCGGCCAAGCAGATCATTCCCGTTGTCTATGAAGCTTCGGCATGCTGTACGCCGCCAGCCGTACAGGCAGCGGTATAATCGCCCCTCTTTCGTCATGGGCATCGGGGAGCACTGACATGAAGGAAAATTTCATTTTTGGCCGTTTTTTCCGGTTGACCGTGGCAGCCTGCGTCGTCGTTGCGCTGGGCGCCTGCAAGGGCAACGAAACCAGGCCGGAAGACGGCAAGCCGGTAGCCGAGGCGAAAAAGGATGCGGCCGTCCGTACCGGATACGCCTGCTGCAACCTGCATTACTCGGGCGACTGGATCAGCGACTCGAATCTGGCCCAATTGCCGTTCATCCCGGCCGGGACGCCGATCAGGGTTTTGAAGATCGACGGTTATCGCGCCAACATCGATGTTGAAGGCAAGCCGTATCGCCTCGGTCACGATTATGGCCGGGCCGAGGAAACGACCGAGCAATGGGTCAACAAGCTGGTCGTCCTCGACGACCCGAAGGTCAAGATGGCCAAGTTTTCACCGGCCGTGCGGGCGGCGATCACCAAGGGCCAGCTCATGAAGGGCATGACCAAGGAACAGGTCATCATGGCGGTTGGCCATCCGCAAACCAACGAAAATCCGCGCCTGGATGGTCCCTACTGGCGCTACTGGTGGTCGAGCTTTGGCCCCTATTATGTGTATTGGGCCAAGGGAAGCGTCAGCAAGATCGACGGCCATTCCGAAACAGTGGGCTACATGACCTACAAAGGCAAATAACTCATCGCCGCCGCAGAGAAAAACTAAGGGTTTCCATGATGGAGCAAGTGCAGGGAGTGGAGCACAAGCAGTGCGATGTGCTGGTTATCGGCGGCGGACCAGCCGGGTGTACCGTGGCGCCGATGCTGGCCGAAAAAGGCTACAAGGTGGTAGTGCTGGAAAAGGCTCACCACCCGCGTTTTCATATCGGCGAATCCTTGTTGCCGGCCAATCTGCCGCTCTTCGAGCGCATGGGCATCGCCGACGAGGTCAAGGCCATCGGCATGCACAAGCCGGGCGCCGAATTCGTTTCGCCGCACCATGACATGTCCTCGGTCTTCGTTTTTGCCGAAGCCTGGGACAAGACCATGCCCCACGCCTACCAGGTCAAGCGCGACCAGTTCGATACCATCCTGATCCGCAACGCCGCGAAAAAAGGCGTCGAAGTGCATGAAGGCTGCAAGGCCAAGGCCGTCGAATTCCTGCCCGACAACACCGCCACCGTCCGCGCCCTGCACGACGACGGCCGCGAAACCGAATGGCAAGCCCGCTTCGTCGTCGATGCCTCGGGCCGCGATACCTTCCTGGCCAACCGCTTCCAGATCAAGCACCGCAACCCGAAGCACAACAGCTCGGCGATCTACGGCCATTTCACTGGCTGCAAGCGCCACGAAGGCGTGGCTGAAGGCAACATCACCATTTTCTGGTTCGAGCACGGCTGGTTCTGGTTCATCCCGATGCAGAACGACATCACCAGCATCGGCATGGTGACCTGGCCGTATTACATGAAAACCAAAGGCGAGCGCAGCCTCGAGCAATTCCTGCGTGACGGCTTCGCCCAGTGCCCGAAGCTGACCGAGCGTCTCAAGGACGCCACGCTGATCAACGAGGTCGAGGCCACCGGCAACTTCTCCTACGTTTCCGAGCGCAACCACGGCAACAACTACGTCATGCTCGGCGACGCCTACGCCTTCATCGACCCGGTGTTCTCTTCGGGGGTGCTGCTCGCCATGAACAGCGGCGTCATCGCTGCCGAGGCCATCGACACCTGTCTGCGCAATCCGGCCAAGGCGCCGGCCGCGCTCAAGCGTTTCGACAAGCTCATGAAACACGGCCCGAAGGAATTCTCGTGGTTCATTTACCGCGTGACCAACCCGGTCATGCGCGAATTCTTCATGGGACCGCGCAACCTCTTCCGCGCCAAGGAGGCCGTACTGTCGATGCTGGCCGGCGATATCTTCGGCAAGACGCCGATCTGGTCGTCGATCTTTGCTTTCAAGATGCTTTATTACATCGCCAGCATCATGCAACCGAGGAAGGCCTACATGGGCTGGAAGCGGCGCAAGTTCAACATTCGCAAGGTCGACGACGCGGTCGTTTACAACGCATAGTGGCGCTCCAGTTCGTTTCCTCGCCGTCTGCTGTTTCACGTGAAACCGGCAGCGAACTCGGTGGTGCCCTGGTCGGCGAACCGCCCAGCGGTGCCGTGCCGGCCTGGCCCGTGCAGCGGGTATTTGCCCCGCTGCTCGGCGCCACCAGCGCAGCCATCCATGAAACCTGGCTGAGCGATCAGGCCGTCATCGCCGGGCACTGCGAGGGTATCGTCTGGCGGCGCACGGATGGTCTGCTCTACGGCGTCATCGAACTCGACGAAGCCGATTTCGCCGCCTCGGCCAAAGGCTCTCCCCTGCAGGCGGCCAGCGAGGAAGCCTACCGCCGCATCTTCCGGTTGCTCGACATCGAGCAGGTGCCGCATCTGTGGCGAGTCTGGAATTACCTGTCGGCGATCAATCTGGAAACTGACGGTCTCGAGCGTTACCGTCAGTTCAACATCGGTCGTCAGGATGCCTTTCTCGAATGCCATCGCGGCGCTACCGGCAATGTGCCGGCCGCCTGCGCCATCGGCCTGGCCGGCAGCCCGCTGAGCATCGCCTTCATGGCCGGCACAGCGCCCGCCGTGCCGCTCGAGAACCCGCGGCAGATCAGCGCCTACAACTACCCGGCCGATTACGGCCCGCGCAGCCCGACCTTTTCGCGTGGCGCGCTGGTTTATCCCCCGGCTCAGGAAATCCTGTTCATTTCCGGCACGGCGAGCATCGTTGGTCACGAGACGATTTTTCCGGGCGACGTCGCCGGGCAGAGTCGCGAGGCCATGGCCAACGTCGCGGCGGTCGTCGCCGAGGCCAACCTTCAGTGCCGCACCGGGCCGTACGCGCTGACGGATCTTTCCTACCGCGTCTATGTGCGCCAGGCCACCGATTTCCGGGTCATCCGCAAAACGCTGACGCCGCTGGTCGGCCCGGCGGAAATTGTCTACATGCAGGCGGATATCTGCCGGCATGATCTGTTGCTGGAAATCGAGGCGATGGCCTCACACTCGCTGGAGGAAGCTTGATGGCCACGTCAAAAAAATTGCGCAAGGGCGCGCTCGCCGCACTGACTCTGGCCGCCATGGCAAGCGGCGTGCAGGCCGCCGGCGACCAGCCGTTGTGGGAAATCGGGGCCGGCCTGGCCGCCTTCAGTTTCCCGTCGTATCGCGGCTCGGATCAGACCCACAATTTCCTCATGCCGGTGCCGCATTTCACCTACCACGGCGATTTCTTCAAGGCCGACCGCCAGGGTATCCGCGGCAGCTTCTTCGATTCCGATCGGCTTGACCTCACCGTCAGCCTGGCCCTCGCCCCACCGGTGAGCAGCGACGACATCACGGCACGCGCCGGCATGCCTGATCTTGAGGGAACCTTCGAGATCGGGCCGCAAATGGACGTCACCTTCTGGCGTTCCGAAAACCGCGCCCGCTTCGTCAAACTGCTCCTGCCGCTGCGCACCGCCATAACCGTCGAAGGCTCGCCCAAGAGCATCGGCTGGGTCTTCCATCCCAAGCTCAACATGGACATCACCGACATCCCCGGCATGGCCGGCTGGAATCTCGGCATGCTGGCCGGCCCGCTGTTCGGCGACAAGCGTCAGCACGCCTACTACTACACCGTCGCCCCGCAGTACGCGACGGCCGTTCGCCCGGCCTATGAAGCCGATGCGGGCTACGCTGGCATGCAGTATCTCGTCGCGCTGTCCAAACGCTTCCCGAAATACTGGGTCGGCGGTTTCGTGCGTTACGACAACCTGAGCGGAGCCACCTTCGAGAACAGCCCGCTCGTTCGTCAGAAGGATTACTTCGCGGCTGGCGTCGCCTTCACCTGGGTATTCGGAGAGTCGTCGACCCGCGTCAAGGTCGATGACTGAACGTACGCGCGCAGGCAATCCCTTGTGGATGGCCTACGAGTACCTTGCCATGGTTGTCGGTCTGGGCTCGCTGGCCGTGCTTTGCCTGATCTGGCTGCCCTGCGCGCTGATGCTGAATTTCCTGCTGCCCCGGCGCCTTGGCCAAACGGTCGGCCGGGCCGTCATTTCGTGGGGTTTCCGGCTTTATCTGCACATTCTGACGTTCTTCTGCGCCTGTCGTTTCGACCTGAGCGAGATCGACCGTCTGCGTGACCAGGGACCGCTCATCGTCGCCGCCAACCACCCTTCCCTGCTCGATGCGGTGATGATCGTCTCCCGGCTGCCCAGCGCCGTCTGCGTCATGAAGGCGGCGCTCATGGACAACCTGCTGTTCGGAGCTGCTGCCCGGCTGGCCCGCTACATCCGCAATGATGCGGCACTCGACATGATTCTCGGGGCGCGCGACGAGTTGCAACAAGGCGCCCATCTAGTCATTTTTCCCGAAGGCTCGCGGACGCTCGATTTCCCCTTTGGCGCCAGCTCGCCGAGCGTCGGCCTGATCGCCAGCCGCAGCAAGGTTGATGTCCAGACCCTGCTCATCGAATTTTCCACCCCGTATCTCGGCAAGGCCTGGCCACTCTTCCGTCGCCCCGAGTTACCGCTCACCTGCCGGGTCCGCCTCGGCCGCCGTTTTCCGCCGCCAGCCAACATCCAGACTTTTACTGCCGAACTCGACGCCTATTTCAATTTCGAATTTGGCCAAAATTTCCGGTCGACCGTGGCAATCGCAGCCTGAACCCTGTCCGAACCCTTTTCACCATGTCCGCCGCTTCAAAAACCCATCTCGTCCTGATCCCCAGCTACAACCCCGGCCCCAAGGTGCTCGCCACCGTGCAGGCCGCCCGGGCGCAATGGACGCCGGTGTGGGTCGTCGTCGATGGCAGTACCGACGGCAGCGCCGAAAAGCTGCAGGCGATGGCGGCCGGCGATGACGGCCTGAAAGTCATCGTCCTGCCGGAAAATCGCGGCAAGGGCTCGGCCGTGCTCGAAGGCATCACGCTGGCCGCCGCCGCCGGCTTCACCCACGCCCTGACCATGGATTCCGACGGCCAGCACCCGGCCGACCTGATCCCGGCCTTCATGGCCGCCTCGCAGGCCGAACCGGACAAAATGGTGCTCGGCAAGCCGGTCTTCGCCGCCGATGCGCCGGCCCTGCGCGTCAATGGGCGCAAGGTCTCGAATGGCTGGGCCAACCTCGAAACGCTGTGGATGGGCATCGGCGATTCGCTCTACGGCTTCCGCGTCTATCCGATTCTGCCGCTGATCAAAATCATGCATGCCAACCGCTTCATGCGGCGTTTCGATTTCGATCCGGAAGCCGTCGTCCGCCTGTGCTGGGCGGGCGTCCGCCCGCTCAACATCGATGCCCCGGTGCGCTATTTCCGGGCCGACGAGGGCGGCGTGTCGCATTTCAAGTACCTGCGCGACAACACGCTGCTGACCTGGATGCACACCCGGCTTTTTCTCGGCTTTGTCGTCCGCTTACCCCTGTTGCTGCTACGCCGATTGTTCGGCTGAGCCCGGACCATGAACGCTCTGCGCCAGTTTTCCCTGCGTTACCTGATCGCCGATGCCGCCGCGCTTTCACCGCGCGAACGCTGGCTCAGTGCGCTGGCCGGCCTGGTCGGCATCCTCCTCATGCAAGGCATTCTTGCCGTGCTGCCGGCTGGACCTGGCATCAGCTACCTGCTGGCCCCGCTTGGCGCCAGCTCGGTCATTCTCTTCGCCCTGCCCCACAGCCCCCTCGCCCAGCCGTGGTCGCTGGCCGGCGGCCTGTTCATCTCGGCGCTGATTGGCCATTTTTGCGGCCTGTGGATTGCGCCGGCCTTTCTCGCCGTCGGCGTCGCGCTTGGCCTGGCCATCTGGGTGACGGCCTGGCTGCGTTGCATTCACCCGCCCGGTGGCGCCATGGCCGTCGTGTTTGCCCTGAGCGCCCAGCAGCAACCGACCTCGCTGCTCACGGCATTGCTTAACGTCGGCGCTGCCTTGATGGCCGTGCTGGTGGTGAACAATCTGATTCCCGGCCGGCGCTATCCGCAATGCCTGCCGGCCACGCAGGTTGCCAAAAAGGACAGGCCGGTACGCCGCAGCATTCGGCACGAAGACATTCAGCATGCGCTGGAAAAGCTCGATACCTATCTCGACATCAGCGAGGACGATCTGGTGCGCATCTACGATCTGGCGACGACGCACGCCCACCAGCGCCACGATCGACGCATCTGCAGCGAGGTCATGTCGGCCCCGGCGATCAGCGTCGAGTTCGCCACCGAACTCAATGAAGCCTGGGGCCTGATGCAGGCCAACCATTTGCATGGACTGCCGGTGGTCGACCGCAGTCAGCGGGTGATCGGGGTGCTGACGCTGGACAACTTCCTGCGCCATGTCGAGCCGGATGGCGAGCAGGGTATCGGCGACAACATCCGTCGCCTGCTGCGGGCTACACCCTCGGCTTATTCCGACAAGCCCGAGGTCGTTGGGCAGATCATGAGCAACCACTTTGCCCGGGCCCAAACGACGACCCCGGTCAGTGAAATTGCCGCCTTGCTGGCCTCGGCCGACCATCCGGTCATCATCCCGGTGCTCGACGAAAGCCAGCGGCTGGCCGGCGTCCTGACCCAGACCGACCTGCTGGCCGCCATTTATCAACGCCAGGCTGCTGCGGCCGCCCGCCACTGAACGAATCATGAACACGACCGAAATTTTCCTGATCGCCATGACGATCATCTTTACCGTGCCCTGGCTGATCTGGCGGCTCGGCAAGACCGACTATTACGCGCCGCTCGTCGTCGTCCAGATCATCACCGGCATCCTGCTCGGGCCGGGCATTCTCGGCAAGGCCTTCCCCGAGTATTACCAGTTCGTCTTCAACCCGGCGGTGATCCAGTCGCTCAACGGCATCGCCTGGTGGGCGGTGATGCTCTTCGTCATGATCGCCGGCATCGAACTCGACCTGCGCAAGGCCTGGGCACATCGCCGCGAAAGCGGCACCACGGCCGGTTTGGCACTCGGCACACCGCTGCTCTTCGGCTGCGCGGCAGCGGCGCTCATGTTGACCGTCGATGGCTGGATGGGGCCAAAGGCGCTGACCTGGCAATTCGTCGTCGGCGTGGGCATGGCTTGTGCCGTGACTGCCCTGCCCATCCTGATCCTCTTCATGGAAAAGCTCGAAATCCTGCGCCAGCCCATCGGCCAGCGCATCCTGCGCTACGCCAGCCTCGATGACATCGCGATCTGGGGCGTGCTGGCGCTCATCCTCATGGACTGGGAACGCATTGGCCGACAGGCCAGCTTCCTCGTCGCCTTCGTCGTCGCTGCCTGGCTTTTCCACAAACTCATGGTCCGGCTGGCCGAACGTGACCGCTGGTATGTCGCGCTGATCTGGCTGGCCGCCGTCGCCTTCGGCGCCGACTGGGCCGGCCTGCACTTCATGGTCGGTGCCTTCCTGGCCGGGGCGAGCATGGAAGCCGATTGGTTCGATCAGGAAAAAATGGACCTGCTGCGCCACCATGTGTTGCTTGTCATCATGCCGGTCTTCTTCCTGTCCACCGGTCTGCGCACCAATTGGGATGTCGGCGGAGCCACCGTCTTCATCGCCGCCGCCGTGCTGCTGGTGGCCTCGGTCGCCGGCAAGCTGATCGGCGTCCGGATCGCCGGCCGCATCCTCAAATGGGCACCCGGCGAAGCCAGCATCATCGGTTGGCTGCTGCAGACCAAGGCGCTGATCATGATCATTTTCGCCAACATCCTGCTCGACAAGCAGATCATCACCAGCGAAACCTTCACCGCCCTGCTGCTCATGGCCGTGGTCAGCACCATGCTGACCGTGCCCATGGTCGCCCCGAAGCTGGCGCGAATGAAAGAACTGATCCTGCGTTCCACCTGAGGAGAAAGCCATGAGCTACGTCGCCAACTACGCCGAAACCGCACCGGACCGGACCGAAATCGATGCCCTGCCCGGCTCGCTGCTCATCGAATTCGGCGCCGACTGGTGCCCGCACTGTCAGAGTGCCCAGCCCTTCATCAAGGCCGCCTTGGGCGGCAACGAATTCCGCCACATCAAGGTCGAGGATGGCCCGGGCCGTCGGCTCGGGCGCACGTTTCGCGTCAAATTATGGCCGACGCTGATCCTCATGCGCGACGGTCAGGAAATCGGCCGCGTCGTCCGGCCGACCAGCACTCAGGAAATCAGCGAACTGCTCGCCGGCTGAATCGTTCAGGCCGGCTGGCGGCTTCGCTGCCAGGCATCCAGTTCAGCGCGCTCGATGAAGGTTTCCAGCCGGTTGATATTGCCCGGCAGCTGCCGTCCTTCCCACTGCTCGGTTGCCCAGCGTTTCACATTGGCATGCAGTTCGCCGTGCTCGATAGCGTGGGCCAGGGCGACTTCAACATCGTGCTGGGCATTCGGCCCGGCGGCAAGCGCCTGCGCCGCGTCGTGCAAGCTCAGGCAGCTGTCTTTTGGGGGATTCATGGACTCCTCCTTCACGGTTTCGGCAGCCTCATTCTAGCCCCGGGGAAACGCCATCAGGCGCGTTTTGTGACCTTTTTCGCCGTCCGGTGGCCGGCCTTGATCTGCGCGATGGCCTCGAGCTGGAAGCGTAACTTGGTGATGGCATCGCGCTCGGCGGGCGCCAGTTCGTCCAGCTTGACGTGCTTGATGAGGACGCCCAGCGCGTCGCCAATGCAGCCAAGTTGCTTGCCGTAGCTGCCGACTTCGTCGAGCACTTCCTGCTCGACTTCCGGATTGCCGCTGCGCCCGAGGTTGATGTTGACCAGCCCGAGCTGGCTCGTCGCCGAGCCGAAGGTCCATGACCACGGATTGATCGCTTGCGTGACGTCGCCGGATAGCGGCATCTGGAACGATTGCCAGGCGGACAAAGGGTTCTGGAAAAAGTCGAGCGGCGCCGTTGTTTTTGCCTCCGGCGATGTTTTCGCGGTAACGCGGGGATAGAAATCAGGCATGGCGGATTCTCCTAGGCGACGGGTTGAAACCGATCATCCGGCATCGGGCCGGAGCATGCAAGGTGAATTATTTGTTCGGCCCGAAGGCTGCTCAGATCATGCCGCCGTTGATCGAGATAAGCAGGGCTGAACCAATCGGGGTCGATTTCAATTAAAGCTATCCTCAAGATATCCCGTGTTCAGCTAGATAGCCTGTTCAGACTATTGCCATAAAAATAGACAAATGGCATATTCAATCAAAATATTTCTATTTTGGGATTTCAGGGAGAATGATCATGAAATTTTTTAAACGTAATACAACACTGCTAACCGTACTTCCAATTTGTCTTTGCATTGCAAGTTCAGCGGCCAGTGCTGCCGACTACTCGTTTTTCCAAAGCGGCTTTTCCGGAGGTGGGGTTATTTCCGGAAGTTTTAGTGGCGTCGATAAAGATGGCGATGGGTTGTTGTCGTCATTCAGCAATGAAATTCTTGATTTCACCCTGACATTTTCAGGCGATTCAATCGTTGGTGGCTTTACACATACCTACGCCGATATGTATGGACTGGTATATACCTTGGGAAGCCCAGTACTGGGAAATGCGCTCCTCACAGAAATGGAAGGAATCGCGAGTAATTGGCCCAGTGCTACTTCGGGCTTCGAATATGCGACTGGGTTTGGGCCGACGAACGGGCTTGGAGGTTACGCAAAAGAAATTGCTACGGGCTTGATATCTTCGACAGAGCATGCAGTAAACGTATCTGCGGTTCCCGAACCCGAAGCGTATTCGATGCTTCTTGCGGGGCTTGGCTTTGTAGGGCTGATCGCACGTCGTCGCAAGCAGCTATCCGCTTAGTTCTGGAAAAATTTCGAATGCATGACGGGAGCTTCGGTTCCCGTTTTCATTTGCAAATTTAACTGGGCAACTACGTTGATTCGTAGAAATACCTTTCTAAAATTACTCAGATCATGGCGCCGTTTATCGAGATGACCTGTCCGGAAATGTAGGCAGCTTTTTCCGAAGCAAGGAAAGCGACGAGATCAGCCACCTCTTCCGGCTTGCCGGCGCGTTTCATCGGCACCAGACTCTTGATCGCCTCGGCGTCGAAGGTACCCTCGATCATGTCGGTGGCGATGATGCCCGGCGCCACGGCATTGACCGTGATGCCGCGGCTGGCCAGTTCCAGAGCGAGCGACTTGCTGGCTGCGTGCAAGGCGCCCTTGGCGGCCGAGTAATTGACCTGGCCGCGGTTGCCGGTGATGCCGGCAATCGACGAAATATTGACGATACGACCCCAACGCGTGCGGATCATCGGCATGGTCAGCGGCTGGGTGACGTTGAAAAAGCCGTTGAGCGAGACGTCGACGACCGAATGCCACTGTTCGGCGCTCATTCCGGGGAAAACGGCGTCGGCGTGGATGCCGGCGTTGTTGACCAGGATCTGGATCGGCCCCGGTTCGAGCAGTTTTTCCAGCGCGGCGGCCGTTGCGGCGCGTTCGGTGACATCGAAAGCCACGGCTTCGGCACTGCCGCCGGTAGTAAGGATCTCGGCAACCACTGCTTGCGCCTTCTCAAGGCTGCGGTTGGCATGGACGATGACGTGATGGCCGTCAGCCGCGAGGCGCTTGCAGATTGCAGTACCGATGCCGCCGCTACCGCCAGTGACGAGAGCACGTTTCATGGCTTTTCCTTTTTGGCCATTTTTTCCGGTTGACCGTAGAAGTCTCAGCCCAGCGCTGCAGCATCAAGCACCACGGCGGCGCGGCCTTCGAGCAGGCAGCGGCCGGCGTGGCTGAGCGAGAACTGGTAGAGGATGTTGTTGGCGTCGCCCGACAGGCGTTCAGCGCATACGTCGAGTTCGCCCGGCAGGTCGTCGAGACGCGCGACATGCAGGCTGACGCTGCGCACGCTGGTTAGGTAGCCCTGGCGTGGCGCGGCATCGTCACCGGCAATCAGCGCACCGTGGATGGCCATGGCCTGGGCGGCGTATTCAATACCGTTGGCGGCGCCCAGACGACCTTCGGCGCGCAGCGGATTGGCCGGGTCGGTATGGCTGCTGGCGCGGCAGGTGATCGCCGAGTCGGACCACGCCTTCACCGCATCGAGCAGGCACATGCTGCCTTGATGCGGGATGTGGGCGGCGATCCAGCTTTTGTCTAGCACAGCCTGATGTCGACCTTCAGTTGCATCGGTGGCAGGTAGTCGAGGCAGACCTCGCCGGCTTCGCCGCGCGCCAGTTTTTGCAGCAACGGCAAGGCGCGCAGGGCCGGGATGGAGACGCGCAGGGCTTCGAGTGCGGCGTCGGCCAGCGGCTCGGCGGCAGCACTGGAGGGCGTCACGGTAATCGACGCGAGCGAGCGCTCACTGCGTTCTGGGATCAGCAGCAGTGCGACACCTGCAACGTCCGGTACTGGACGCTTGGCAAACAGCGGCTCGGGATATTCGCTGTCGTAGGCGATCAAAAGTGTGGGCTGGCGGTCGAGAACAACCTGCCCCAGCGCGTCGATCAGGCCGGCGCCGAAGCTCGCGTCGTAGGCGCATATGACCTGGCACGGGGCCATGGCGCCGGTGGCGATGCCCCAGTAACCGGCGGCGGCGTTGTGCACGGAATTGTGGAAACGGGTCGGCGAAATCTGGCGGTCGTCAGTGGCCAGTTGCTCGCACAGGGCGTGGCAGTTGTGTCCGTCTGCGCCCGAGGCGGAAAAGACGGTGGCCAGCGCCGCGACATCGGCGCCGGCATGGGCGGCGGCTTCGAGGCCGACGGCCAGCGTCAGCTTGACGACGCGGCTGGCCCGGCGGCGTTCGGCCGGCGGCAGGATGCTCGGCGCCGGCAAAACGGAAGGTCCTGCGGTCAACGGCGTTTCACCACGCAAAACGGCGCGGGCAGTCGGCCAGTCGGGCAGACCCGGGGCAAGGAAGCCGATGCCTTCGATCCACGCAGTCAGCGGGCGGCTCATTTGGCGACTCCGAGAATCAGGCTGCAATTGCTGCCGCCGAAGCCGAAGGAATTGGTCAGGGCGCGACTGACTTTGCCAGCGCGGGTTTTCAACAGGTAATCGAGCGGAATGGCCGGATCGACGTTTTCGGTGCCCGGGCTGCCGGGCAGGAAACCGTCGGTCAGGGTCAGGGCGCAGATGATTGCCTCGGCAGCCCCGGCGGCGCCCAGCGTGTGGCCGGTGGCACCCTTGGTCGAACTGCACGGGACGCCGTTACCGAACAGCGCGCTGACGGCCTTGCCCTCGGCGGCATCATTGGCTGGCGTCGAAGTGCCGTGCAGGTTGATGTAGTCGATGTCAGCGGCAGTCAGTCCAGAGGAGCGCAGCGCGGCTTCCATGGCCATCCGGGCGCCCAGCCCTTCCGGGTGAGGCGAAGACATGTGATAGGCGTCGCTCGATTCACCAGTGCCGAGCAGCAGCACCGAACCCGGCGCCGGTTGTTCGCAGCGTTCGAGCAGGGCAAAAGCGGCGCCTTCGCCGACCGAAATGCCGTTGCGCGCTGCATCGTAGGGGCGGCAGGGCTGGGTCGAGGTCAATTGTAGCGAGGCGAAGCCGTAGAGCGTGGTCAGGCACAGCGTATCGACGCCGCCGACGATGGCTGCATCGATAGTGCCGAGTTCAAGCTGGCGGGCCGCGGCGGCAAAGACCTTGGCGCTCGAGGAACAGGCGGTCGAAATGGCCATGGCCATGCCTTCCAGCCCGAAATAATCGCGGGTGAATTCGGCCAGCGAAAAGGAATTGTGCGTCGTGCGGTAGTGGAAATCGTCGGGCAGTGCACCGGTTTCCGGGTCGCGCCGGCGATAGGCCAGCTCAGTCTGCAAAATGCCGGCCGTGCTGGTGCCGAGGAAGACGCCGACGCGTGTCTTGCCATAACGGGCGATTGCCTCGCGCACGCGGTCGGCAAAACCGTCCGTTTCCAGGCCCATCTGCGTCAGCCGGTTGTTGCGGCAATCGTAGGCGGCCAGCGCTTCCGGCAGCTGTTCGGCGTCGACCGCAGCAACTTCGCCCATCCAGGTATCGAGTTGCACCGTTTCGAACGCGCATGGCACCAACCCGCTCCGCCCATTGCGCAAAGCCTCGCGCGTGGCATCAAGCCCGCGCCCGAGGCAGGTGGTGGCGGTGTAGGCGGAAAGCAGCAGCGGGGTCACGGTGGCGCTCGAAATGGGGTGACGTGGATTTTAGCAGAGGGGGCGCTTGTAAATGGATGGCATGATTGCCTATCTGTCGATCAGCCCGCTCGTATGTCAGGGATGAATCCCGACTGGCTTGTCGACGCATGAACTTCTTATGATTTTGAGCGCGGGAAGAAGGGAAATGAAGATGCGAGATCTACTCAAAAACTGGTGTGGCCTGGCCTTATTGTTTTTCGTGTCTCTGGCCTATGGCCAAACCGAATCCAAGGTCGTTGATATCCCGACCCGCGCCGGCGTCACGCAGCGCCTGCTGGTGCTCGCCCCGCCCTCGCCCAAGGCGGCGGTCATTCTCTTCGCCGGTGGGCATGGTGGTTTGCAGATTGCTGCCGATGGCTCTTTCGGCTGGGGCAAGGGGAATTTCCTGATTCGCAGCCGACAGCTGTTTGTCGATCAGGGCTTGCTGACCGTGGTCATCGACGCGCCGTCGGATCGCCAATCGCCGCCCTTTCTGGCCGGCTACCGCCAGGGGCCGGAGCATGCGGCGGATGTGCAGGCGGTGATTGCCTGGGTGCGCCAGCAGTCGGGCTTATCGGTGTGGCTGGTCGGGACCAGCCGGGGGACGCAGTCGATTGCGGCGGTGGCGACGCGCCTGAGTCGGGCCGACGGGCCGGATGGCCTGGTCCTGACCTCAACCATCCTGACCGATCCGAAGGCGCCGTCGGTGCCGGCCATGGCGCTGGATAAGCTGAGTATCCCGGTGCTTGTCGCCCATCATGAGCTGGACGCCTGCAGCCATTGCGTCTTCAGCGAAATACCGAACCTCATGCAGAGGCTGGAAGGGCTGCCGCGCCGGCAGTTGCTGTCCTTTCGTGACGGCATCAGCCGGGGTGATCCATGCGAGGCGATGGCCTATCACGGTTTCAATGGCATTGAGTCGCAAGTTGTTGGGCAGATTGCCGGCTGGGTGCTGGCTCGCTGATTTCAGATTTCATTATTGCCCCTTTTTCCCGGTTGACCGTGGCAAGCCCGGCTGGGGCTGATGCAGATCAACACCCGTGCAGATTTACCTTGCCGACGCCCTTCTGTCGCCCATCCCCCTGTGGCATAGTGAGCTGAAATTGCTGCGTTGCAGCATATAAGAGTTTGCTTAAGGGGAACATCATGTTTGATTTCTGGATTCAGTTTGCGCTGGTTCTGACCGCTATCCTGATCGGTATCCGGCGCGGCGGGGTGGCGCTTGGCCTGATTGGCGGGCTCGGCGTCGCGGTGCTCAGTTTCGGTTTCCGCGTTGCACCATCCGAGCCGCCGATCACCGTCATGCTCATCATCCTCGCCGTGGTTACCGCCTCGGCGACCTTGCAGGTGGCTGGCGGCCTGGACTGGCTGGTCCAGCAGGCCGAGCGCCTGATGCGCAGGCATCCGCAGCAGATCACGATTCTGGCGCCGCTCTCCACCTTCCTGCTGACCGTCTGTGTCGGTACTGGCCACGCCGTTTATTCCTTGCTGCCGGTGATCGCCGATGTGGCCTTGAAAACGAAAATCCGCCCGGAACGGCCGATGGCGATTTCCAGCGTCGCCTCGCAGATGGGCATTACCGCCAGCCCGGTGGCGGCGGCTGTGACGACCTTTCTAGCGATGACGGCAAAGACCGATGCCCCGGTGACGCTGGCCCAGATTCTTATGGTGACCTTGCCGGCGGGGCTGATCGGCGTGCTCGCGGCGGCTTTCTGGAGCATGAAGCGGGGCCTCGATCTCGACAAGGATCCTGAATTCCTCGAACGCATGCAGGACCCGGATTTCCGCGCCACGGTCGAAATGTCGGTGACGACGCTCGACAAGACGCTACCCAAGTCGGCCCGACTATCGGTCGTGCTGTTCTTCACCGGCATCCTGACCATCGTCGCCCTCGCTCTCTATCCGAGCGTGCTGCCGCTGGTCAAGGGCAAGCCGATTCCGATGACCACCGTCGTCCAGCTCGTCATGCTCGCCTTCGGCGCCTTCATCCTGTTCGCCGCCGACGTCAAGGCGGCCGCCATCGCCAAGTCGGAAGTGTTCACGGCCGGCATGATCGCCGTCGTCTCGATCTTCGGGATCGCCTGGATGAGCGACACCTTCGTCAAGGCCAACGAGGCTTTCCTCGTTGAAAACATCAAGGCCATGGTTGAGTACGCGCCATGGACTTTCGCGCTGGCCATGTTCGCCGTCTCGGCCTTCGTCAAGAGTCAGGCGGCGACGCTGACCATCATGCTGCCCTTCGGCCTGGCGCTGGGCCTCAGCCCGCAATTGCTGCTCGGCCTCATGCCATCCTGCTACGCCTACTTTTTCTTCGCCTTCTACCCGAGCGATCTGGCGGCGATCAACATGGACCGCAGCGGCACGACGCGCATCGGCAAATACCTGCTCAACCACAGCTTCATGATTCCCGGCTGGATTGGCGTCATCGTGTCGACCATCGTCGCCTACTCGCTGGCGCAGATGTATTTCTGATTCCGATTTTGGGTAATTTTTCCGGTTGACCGTGGCAGTCGGCTATTTGCCACTGCTCCGGCCAAGACAGGTCCGGTAACGCCCTTCGACGCGCTTGGCGAACCATTCGGTCGTCAGCTTGCGGCTGATTTTCGGGCTTTTGAGGTCGATTTGCGGCATGGCCTGCCGGGCGACAGGGCGGCCGCCGCGTTCGGCCAGTTCGAACACGCGGTTGAACAACGGGCTGCGGCCGAAAGCCGGGGATTTTTCCAGCAGCAGGTCGCGTCGGATTTGCGGGCGGCTCATGTCGAGCTTGTTGGCAATGCCGATGGCGGCTTCTTCGACGCTGCTCGGTACCGAGGCCGGTTTGCCGTCCTCGTAGCGCAACAGGTCGCCATCCGGCGCCAGCGGCTTGCCCGTGAGCTTGCCGAGCGCCAGCTGGAAAGCGGCGTTGCGGCTGCTGTAGCGGCCGGCGTTGAAGTCGGCGAAGCGATAGACGATGGTGTCGTAGGGCACTTCGTAATCGAGCAGGATGGCGCTGCCAAAATAGGCGCCGCCGCGCCGCGTGAACACCTCGTCACGAATTTTCTTCGGGATCGGGTACGGGTAGTCGCGTTCCCTGACCTGCTGCGTCGCGAATTCGATGCTGACCTGCATCGGCCCGCCGGTGCGCACGGGGTTGTAGTCGGCGAACAACTGGCGGCCGAAGGGCAGCTCGCCGGTCATGTCCTCGAACAGGGCATTGACCTGCTTCTCGGTTTTCAGTGCGTCGATGCGCTCGTTGTAGCTCTTGCCGTCGGGGGATTTCTTGCTCAGCGCGGCGTTGACGAGCAGCAATGGCACGCCGTAACGCCCAGCCCGGCTTTCCAGTTCGCGGCGCACGATGTTGGGCAGGCCGGGCACGCTGGGGTCGGCCTGGAAGCTCGATTCCTGCTCGATGATGGCGATGGCGGCGCAATAGGTTTGCGTCGCGTGCGGCACTTCCAGCGTCCTGAAAGCGGTGTGCAGGTCGTCGGCCCAGCCCTGGCGGTCTTTGGCGTAAGCAGGGATCAGGCGGACGATGCGTTTTTTGACGTCGGCTTCGGCCAGCGAGGTCGGCCAGGCCGTGGCCGTCTTGCCATCGGCCCGGCGCGCCATGTCGGACGGCAATGCGCTGCCCTCCTCCTCGCCTTCTTCGAACAGCGAGCAGCCGGCCAGCGTGGCGAGCAGGAAAGCGGTGAGGATGGCCGGACGGCTGAAACGCATGGCGTTAGGTCGGAACGCGGCAGACCAGCATGACGTTGGCGAAGGGCTTGATGTCGTTCATCGGGTCGGTTTCGACCGTGAAACCAAGGCTTTCAAGCAAGGCGATCCACTCGGCGAGCGGCCGGCAATAGAGGCGTGGCAGGCGATGGCCGCGCACGAAGGTCACGGCGTGGTCGACCCAGTTGCACAGGTGGTAAGGCAGCCCGGCCGAGGCGTCGCCGACGCGGGTCAGGAACAGGCCGCCCGGTGGCAGCGCGGCGCGTATGCGCTTGATCACGTCCTTCTGGTGGGCGTGGTCGAAATAATGCAGGGCGTCGAGGATGGTGATGACGTCGGCCTGGCCGAAATCAGCCTTGGTCATGTCGCCCTGCTCGATGCGCAGGATTGGGTGATCGGCGCCGAAAGCGCGGGCGGCGCGGTCGACGTCCTTCTGCATGAGTTCGATGCCGCGCAGGCTCAGGGCTTTCGGCGCGGCCGGCCAGCCTTTCGGCCAGTTGCCGGCCTCGTACAGCTTGCGGGCGGCGAGCAGCCAGGAAAACAGACTGCCCTGACCGCAGCCGAGATCAAGGTAACGGCCTTCGGCCGGGAACAGGCCGCGCTTGAGGATTTCGCGGAAGATGCTGTCGGAGGACAGCTTGCCGCGCGAATAGTGGTAGGCGAAATGGCCGCCGCCGATGAAGGGGCGGCTGGCTTCGTCGAGCAGGGTGCGCAGGAAACGCTTGGTCATGAGGTGGCGTCGGGCAAGGTGACGGGGTTGAGTGAATGTTGGCGCAGCGCGGTGATCAGGCGCGGCAGCACGGCAAGGATGACCGGCTGGCCATCCGGTGTGCGGGCGGCGTGGCCGTCGTGCAGGAGCAGGATATCGCCCGGGCCCAGGTCGCGGCTGAGGCGCCGGAAAACAGTTTCCGCGTCGCCGCAGCGCGTGTCGTAGGAGCGGCGCGTCCAGCTCGCCAGCTTGAGGCCGAGGCTGTGCAGGACGGCGTCGAGGAAAGGGTTGCGCAGGCCGGCCGTGGCGCGGAAATAGCGCGGCGTCTGGCCCGCGATGTCGGCGAAGGTGGCCTGGGCGGCTGCGATGTCGGCTTTCATGCGGCCCGGGCCGAAGAAAGCGAAGGCCTTCGAATGGCTGTCGCCGTGGTTTTCGACGCGATGGCCGCGGGCGACGATTTCGCGGCACAACGCCGGGTTTTCGCGGGCGCGCCAGCCGATGCAGAAGAAGGTGGCCTTGGCGTCGGCGGCGTCGAGCAGGTCGAGGACTTGCGGCGTGACTTCCGGATCGGGGCCGTCGTCGATGGTGATGGCGACTTCGCGGCGGGCGACGGCGTCATCCGGCAGACGGTTGAGGTTGGGGCCGAGCAGCGTCGTGCGCGGCAGCAGGCCGGCGGTGGTGATGATGGCGTGGTTGATGACCAGTGCGCCGACCGCCCACGGCCAGATAGCCGGCGCCAGCAGGCAGCCGACGGCAGCTGCGGCGTGTGTCGCGAGCGTGGCTTTGATGGCGAAGGTTGGTTGCCAGGGCGTCGGCATGTCAGGCGGCGAAGTGGCCAAGGTTGAGAAAATGTTCCCACAAATCGCGCCACACCGGCCAGTCGTGGTTGCCCGGCAGGCCACAGCGGGCGGCGGGCGGGAAGCGTTCGGCGATGGCCTGCATGCCTTCGGCGAAACGATCTTCGGTGCCGTAGCCGACGAAGACCGGGAAACCGGCCGGTGGCGCTTTTACCCAGTTATAGGCGCGGAATTCGGGGTCGGTCAGGTCGACTTCGGTTGGCTCCCAGACGTCGAGGCCGCCGGCCCGCTTGATGGCGTTGGTGGTCAGCCGGCTGCCGGGGTACGGCGCGATCAGGCAAAGACCATCGACGAGGCCGGGATGATCGGCGTTGAGGCACAACGCGAGCAGGCCGCCGAGCGAGATGCCGCCGAGCCAGACTTGCCGATACTGGGCGCGGGCCGGGATCAGAATTTGCTCGATGACCGCTGGCAGCGCGTCGCCGCTCGACACGGCATCAAGGCCGAGGTCGACGGCGACGATGTCGAGCTTGAGGTGGCGCACGGCGGCGTCGGCGAAAAAGCCGTTGGCGACGAAATGCTCGGGCGTCATGTAGGCGCCGGGGAGCAGAACCAGCAGGCTGTCGCCGCCGCCGTCATGGCGCAGGGTGCGGAGCGCGGCGCTCATGCGGCGGTTTCACGTGAAACGTGAGATTTCATTTTTGGCCATTTTTCCCGGTTGACCGTGGGAAGCGGGCTATTCACGGCCTTTTCCCGAAAAACAGGCTGCCAACAGCAGCGCCAGCACGGCGCCCGGGCCGACGGTGATGCCGACGGCGTGCAGGACCGGCACGCTGGACAGGGCGAGCGTGCCGAAGCCGATGGCGGTGGTCAGATTGGCGATGGCCATCGAGGCCAGCGTCGGCGCATCGAGCCGGTGTTCCTTGCTGGCCCGGTCGAAAAACAGCGCGTAATTTGAGCCGACGGCGACGATCAGCAGCATGCCGATCAGGTGCATGAGATGCAGCTGTTCGCCTGCCAGATGGACGCCGGTGATGACCAGGATGACGGCGAGGAGCAGCGGCAGCAGGACGGCACCAAGCCGGCGGGGGGAGCGCAGCGTGACGGCGAGCAGCGCGACGATGGCGGCGAAGCCGGCCAGCGAGAGCAGCGTCGCCTCGTCGAGGTAATCGTTGTAGAGCCGGTCGAATTCGAACTTCATGTCGATGAATAGCGCGCCGCTGCCGGCCAGTGTGGCGCGTACCGGCTCGATGTCGATGTCCACGCCCTTGACGCCGGCAGGCGGGCGCAGCGGCAGCAGCACGCTCCAGCCGTTCGGCCGTTGCATGAGCAGCGAATCGACGGCCAGCGCCAGGCTGGTGCCGTTGAGCGTTTCGCGGGTGATGTTGCCCTGCTCTTTCGCCCTGGCGACTTCGTCGAGGAAGGGGCCGAGCTTGTTGGCAGCGAGTGGGGAATCGGCCTGCGCCAATTGCAGACGCGCCGCCAGTTCGTCGCTGGCTGGCAGACTGGCCCGGCGGGCGGCCTGCGTGGCCTGGCTGGGCAGGAAGCGAGCCGGGCTGTCGTAGCCGCCGATGATGCCCTTGGCGACCAGCGCGTCGAGTTGCTGCCCAGCCCGTTCGGCCGCCTGCAAGGCGGCTTCGCGGTCGGGGGCGGTGATCACGGCCATGTAGCGTGAATCCGGGGCGCCAATGTCGGCGCGCAGTGCCATGTCGGTCGCCGAGTCTTCGGCGCTGACCGTGCTCAGGGCAGACAGGTTCGGGTGCCAGAGCTCATCCCGGTTGATGACGAGGACAGTGGTCGCTGCGAGGGTGAGCAGAATGACCGGCCAGCGCAGGCCTTGCAACACCCGGATGCCCTGCTTGAGCGGCGGCGCGAGGTGGCTCAGGTCGCGGACCGGATGATCGTTGCCGGCCAGCGCCGGCAGGATGAAACGGGTGACCAGCGCGGCGGTCAGCACGCCGCTCAGCGAGTAGAGGCCGAGCTGGGCAAGGCCGGGGAAGCCGGAAAAAAGCAGCGCCGCGAAGCCGCAAACGGAGGTCAGCACGCCGAGGCGGATGGTCGGCCAGAAGCGCGCCCGCCATTCGGCCGCGCCGAGCCGGCCGGACTGGACAAAATAATAGATCGAGTAATCGACCGCCTCGCCGATCAGTGCTGCGCCAAAGCCGACGGTGATGCCAAAGACCGTGCCGTAGACAAGGCTGACGGCGACGATGCCGGCCAGCGCCCCGCTGACCACGGGCAGCAGGCCAAGGGTAAGCAAGCGGGCCGAGCGATAGACGAAGAACAGCACGGCAACGATGGCCAGCGTGCTGATCGATGACAGCTTGCTGACTTCGTCCTTGATCGTTTCACGCGATTTGACGGCGAAAACGCCGGGGCCGGAAATCACGATGTGGGCGTCGCTGAAGCCGGCATCGCGGGCGCTCTCGGCAAACTGGCTGCGGATGGTGGCAATCGCTTTTTCCTGGGCGTCGGTGTCCGAGCCGAGGGCGGCGCTCTGGATCAGCAGCATGGCCCGTTGGCCGTCGCGCGAGGCCCAGACGCCTTCACTCACATTGGGCTGGGCGCCAGAACTGAGGCCGGAAAGCAGTTCGATCATTTCGCCGGTCGGGTCGCGCGGCAGCAAGGGTTTGATCATCATGCCGGCCGGCGAGGCGAGCAGATCGACGCTGTTGGCGATGCCCTCGCGCAGGCCGTCGACGGTGAAGCGTTCGGGCTTGACGGCGGGGCTGAGCAGGTAGCGGTGGTTGAACAGGAAGTCGCGATCGGCGTCGAGGCTGCCGGCCTGACCGTTCTGAACACTGATGAACTCGGGCAATTTTTCCAGTCGACCGTGCAACTGGCGCGAAACCGTCGCCCGCAGTGCCGCATCGCCGCCTTCGATGGCGACCATGAGCAGCCGGGTGACGACGCCTTCCTTGAGCTGATCGACCAGCACCTGCTGCGCCGCGCTCGGCCGGCCCGGCAGGAAAAAGGACATGTCGGCCGAAAAGTGGCTGTTCCAGACCACGGCTGCGCCGGCCAGCATGGCCAGCAGCCAGATCAGGAAGGCACGAGCCGCCGCGCTCATTTGATTTCGATGGGCTCCATGTTGAGCACCGAACGGTCACCGTCAGCCTGCAGGTACTCGATGCTGCGGACCAGCCCGCGGCTGCCGCTGACTGTGATGCGCAGGACCAGCGCCGAGATTTTCTGGTCGCTGGGCAGCAGCGTGAGCACCCATTTGTCGGCATTGCCGGAAAGATGCAGGGCGTAGTTTTTCTCGAGCGCCGCGCGGTTGCCCGACAGCGTGCCGCGAATGCTGTCGACGAAGGCCAGCGCTTCGGGCTGGTTGGCCAGATTGATGCTGAGTTTCTGTTTCTCGCGCTCGATGGACAGCATGTCCTTGTCGAGCAGCAGGGTTTCGACCTTGGGAACCAGCGTCCGCTTTTCGAGGCGGTCGGGCGCCGTGTAGCTCATTTCGCCGGACGAGACGACGGGCTTGTCGAGCAGCGAGATATATTTTTTCTCGGTGAATTTCGCCTTGCCGCCCTTGTTCTTGGCGAGATCGGTCATGAGCTGGCCGACATCGAAGGCGGCAGAGGCCGGCAGGGCCAAAACCAACAGAAAAAGACAGCCGAAGAGACGTTTGATCATTTTTTCTGCCAGAAATCGAAGAAATTGAACCAGTTGTACGGCGCCAGATGGCAATAATGGGTCAGACGGTCGGCGTAGTGTTGCATGGCGGCGTGGATTGCCGTGTCACGTTCTTCACGCGTCGTCTGCGAAAAATCGGCGAGCGGCTCGAAATGCAGCTGGTAGCGGTTGCCGCCCAGATAGAGGCCGGTCATGAAGAAAACCCGGCGGCGCAGCATGGCGGCCATGCGGAAGGGGCCGAGCGGGAACGGCGCCGGTTTGCCGAGAAAATCGCAGTCCACCGTGGCGTCGTCGCCCAGCCCACGATCGGCCAGCATGCCGACGAGGTAACCCTCGTCGAGTCGGTCGCGGGCCTGCAGCATCGAATCCATGCGGCCGAGCGCGATGATGTCCTGACTGGCCGCCGGGTTGATCGCTTCGAGCGTCGAATTGATTTTGCGGGCGTTTTCCTCGTACATCATCATCGCCACCTTGAGGCCCTGCTGCCCTCGCCCGACGGCGCGCAGGACTTCGAAGCTGCCGAGATGAGCGCCGATGAGCAGGGCGCCGGGGTGCTCGGCGGCCACTTTCTGGACGGCTTCGTTGCCGATGATCTCGATGTCAAACAGGTCGAAACGGTCGTTGAGCAGATAGATCCGATCGTGGATCGTGCTCGCGAAGCTGAAAACATGGCGGAAACCGTCCGACCATTCAGCCCAGCGGTTGAGCGCCAGATGCAGGTAGTCGCGGCTGCAGCGGCGGGCGCGTGGCGAGAAGAGGACGAAATAGGCGGCGATGCCGTAGAGGACGAGGCGGCCGACGGCGCGGCCAAAGGTCAGCGAAATCCACACCATGAGCTTGAGAATGGCGAGATTGCTGCGTTCCTGCTGGCGCATCCAGTCGGCGTCGGTCGGCTCTTTCCGGCTCATGGCGCGGTGGCGGTCAGGCTGCCGGAAGCGACGTCGCGCTCAGTCGCACGCACGGTGAAGGCAATGGCCCCGCTTGGCTTGGTTACCAGCGAGAAAGTGAGCGCTTCCTCTGGGCCGACCGGGCTGAAAAACTTGGCGTTGCCGACCTGCCAGTTGAGGCCCGGCTTACCGAGCATTTCTTCAGCGAACAGGATGGCGCGGTCGAGCAGCACGACGCCGGGCACGATGGGCCGGCCGGGGAAATGGCCGGCAAAGGCCGGGTGGTCGGCCGGGACCCGCCAGCGATATTCAGCGTCCGCCATGGCTGACTTTCTCGGCGTACAGCGCCTGCAGATCACCGCGCGGCAGCTTGCCGGTGCTGTTGCGCGGCAGCTTGTCGACCAAAACGAGCGGCCGTGGCAGGAAGATGGCGTCGATGCGCTGGCGCAGTTCGACGCTGACTTGCCGGGCGCTCAGGCCGGGCGCGACGACGAAGGCGGTCAGGCGGGTGATGCCGTCCGGGCCCTCCTCGTCAGGCAGGAAGAAGGCGCCATCGACGACGCCGGGAACGGCGCCGAGCTGGTGATTGAGGTAGGCCAGTGAGGTACGTTTGCCGGCGATGTTGACCAGATCGGCGTGGCGGCCATGGAGCAGGAAGCGGTGATCGGGCAGCAGTTCGATGAGGTCGGAGAGCGCGAGGCGGCCTTCGACGTGGCCATCACAGGCCACCGTGTCGTCGCCATCCTGCTCGAGCCGGACGCCGGGCAGCAGGGTCCACGCGGCGCCATCGGTGGTGCGTCGGGTGGCCAGCTGGCCGGATTCGGTCGAGCCGTAGATTTCATGCATCGGCGCGCCGGTGCGGGCTTCGGCTTGAGCAGCCAGCGTTGTCGACAGCGGGGCGGTGGCGGAAAGCAGCAAATCGACGGGCGGCAGGTCGATCTCGGCCGAGAGCAGCGCCGACAGGTGGAAAGGCGTCGTGACGAGCAGGCGCGGTTGCGGCACGGCGGCCAGGGCGCCGGCGATGTCCTGCGGGTAGAACGGCTTGCCGGCCCAGAAGGCGCAGCCGCCATGCAGGGCGAGCAGGAAAGTCGATTCGAAACCGTAGCTGTGCTGGACCGGCACGGTGCCGACGATGGCGTGCGGTTGGCGGTCGAGGCCGAGGGCGATGGCTTCCGAACGGCCGTTGGCGACGAGCTTGCCCCAGGTCTTGCGCTGGGCCTGCGGCAGGCCGGTCGAGCCGGAGGTGAACAGGATGGCGGCGAGGTGGTCGGCCGGAATCTGTGGGATGGCCGATTTCGGTTTTGGCTCTTTTTTCCGGTTGACCGTGGGAGTCTCGGGGAAATCAAGGCGCGGCAGGTCAAGCGTATCGGCGGCGCCGTCGCACAGGCAAAGCAGCCCGGCGTACTCGGCCTGCAGGCGGCGGAAGGTTTCCGCTGATTGCGACGAGGGTTGCAGGCTGGTCATGCCGCGCAGCAAGCCGGCCGCGAAGCCGACGGCAAAACGGTAACGGTCGTGGCAGAGGTTGAGCAGATAGCCGGTGGCCGGCAATTGTTCGGCCAGCCGGTGGGCATCGGCCAGGTAGTCGCCAACGCTGAGCGGGCCGTCGGCCGACCAGGCAAAAACGGCGTCGAGGTCGCCGTGGGCGAGCAGTGGAACCATGTTCATGACGGATTGGCGGGCGGCTGCGGTGTTTCGAGATCGGCGGCGGACGCTTTCTGCTGGCTGCGCATGCGGTAGGCGCTGACGACCTGGGCGATGCTCGGCCGCTCGTCGGCCGGCAGGGCCTTGAGCCGCCAGATGTGCTCGCCGATGAACATGGCGCCGAGCAGTGGCGCCGACAGCAGGTTGGCGTAGATCGACCAGACGGTGTGTGGCGCGAGCAGCCAGAGGACGGCCGAAATGAGCGCATTGCCGAGGAAAAACAGGGTCCACGCCAGCGTCGCCTGGCGCGTGTAGCGGCGCTTGAGTTCGGACAGATTGGCTTCATGCACCGCCCGGGCAAGCTGGGTGATCAGTGCTTCGCCGTCGCCGAGCAGGCTGCGCCCGAACAGCGCGCCGAGTGCCAGATTGGTGCCGAGGTGCTGGATGAAAAAAAGCAGCGCGATGTTTTCGCGCAGGGTCGGCCAATACCAGGCCAGCCCGCCGAGCATGGCGACAATGCCGGCGCCGGTCAGCAGCACGTGGCTGCTGCGCCAGAGCAGCAGGCCGAGGGCGGCGCCTATGGGGGCGACGCCAAGGAGTACCGAGAGATCGCCGGAACCTTCGCCGGCACTGCCGGTGTGGGCCAGGAAGGCCCAGACGACGAGAAAGACGACGACGGCCAAGCCGCGCAGCAGCTGGCCCGGGGAAAGGCTCATTTGGTCCGCTGGGAGGCGATGTGGGCGGACAGGGCGCGCAGCGACGAGAAGATGCGCAGGTTGTCCTCGTTGTCCGATTTGAGCTGGAAGCCGTATTTTTTTGAAATGACCAGGGCGATTTCGAGCACGTCGATCGAGTCGAGGCCGAGGCCGTCGCCGAACAGCGGCGCATCCGCTTCGATGTCGGCCGGCGGCACGTCGAGGTTGAGCGCCGTGACGATCAGCTCGGCAACCTCCGGCAACAGAGCTTCGATGATTTCCGGCGAAATGGCTTCAGACATGGCGGTGCTTCCGTGGGGTTACAGGTCGACGGCGCGGAACGCGAGGACCGCGTTACTGCCGCCAAAAGCGAAGGAATTGGACAGCGCGGCGCGCAAGGGCTGACCGTGGCGGGCTGTCATCACGTGGTCGACGCCAGTGCAGTCGGGGTCGAGGGTGCCAAGATGGGCGGTCGGGGGGATCGAGCCGTCGCGCAGGGCGAGGACCGTGACGATGGCTTCGATGGCCGCCGAGCCGCCGAGCATGTGGCCGTGCATCGACTTGGTGGCGCTGACCGGCAGGCTTGCCGCGCGCTCGGCGAAAACGGCTTTCAGGGCGGCAACTTCAACCGGGTCGCCTTCGGCCGTCGCCGTGCCGTGGGCGTTGACGTAATCGATGTCGGCGGCGCTCAGCCCGGCGTCGGCGAGCGTGAGCTGAATGGCGCGGATCTGGCCAGCGGCTTCCGGGCGGACGAGATGGCTATGGTCGCAGGTCGTGCCGTAGCCGACGATCTCGCCGTGAATGCGGGCGCCGCGGGCGACGGCATGGTCCCAGTCTTCAAGGACCAGGGCCGCCCCGCCCTCGCCCAGCACCAGGCCGCGGCGCTCGGCCGAAAATGGCTTGCAGGCAGTGGCCGAAGTCTCGGCATCGCCCGGCGCCATGACGCGCAGGGCTTCCCAGGCGCGGGCCACGCCGTAGGCTTGCGGCACGTCGGAGCCGCCGGTCAGCATCACCGTCGCCTCGCCGCTGCGCACGCGGCGGAAAGCTTCGCCGATGGCAATGGCCGACGAGGCGCAGGCGACTGTGTGGCTCATGCTGACGCCGCCCAGCCCGAGCTGGATCGAAATGTGGGCGTTGGCCGAGCTGTTCATGCCGAGCAGGACGGTCAGCGGAGACAGCCGTTCGCGGCCCTTCTGCCACAGCTCGCGGTAGCCCTTTTCGTAGGCCATCGTGCCGCCGAGGGCGGTGCCCCAGGCAACGCCCCAGTCGTCGCGGCTTTCAGCTTCGTTCTTGCGCGGCAGGCCGGCGTCGTCCCAGGCGCTGAAGGCGGCAGCCATGGCGAACTGGGCGAAGCGGTCCATCATGCTGGCCAGCGGCTTGCCGAGCGCGACATCGGGATCGAAAGCGGGGCAACTGACGAAAGGCATCGACAGCGGTCGCGGAACGTCGTCGGTCAGCAAGTAGCCGACGGCCGATTGACCGGCGCACAGGCGACTGAAGAAATCCGTGAGGTCGCCGCCATAAGGGCTGACCAGCCCAAGGCCAGTAATCGCCACCCGCCGCTGGCTCATGGCTCAGCTCTTCGACTGGGCGATCAGCCCGTCCATCAGCGCAACCATCTCGCCAACGGTCCGGGGAGTCTTGATGTCGCGAGACAGCTTGATGCCGAAGCGATCCTCGAACTCGAACATCAGTTCGAGCATCATCAGCGAGTCCACGCCAAGCTCAGCCAGCACGGCGCCGGGAACGACATTTTCCGGCTCGACGCCGAGGCGGTCCTTGAGAAAATCGCGAATCAGGCCAATGGATTCCATAGACCCGCGATTTTAGCTGAAAGCCCATGTTTTCCAAAGGTTTCCCCCCATACTCTTGCGCTGGAGTATCGTTCCCGGGCGCCGGAAATGCGATTTGCTACCATGGCGGCGCGCTACTCCCATTTGCCTTCTTTCGAGCCATCAATGCACCTGTTCCACGAACCGCACTGGATCCGGCAGATTGCATCCCGGATGATCTTTCTGTGGCCGCTCAAGGCAGTCGGCACGATGCTCTTCATGCTGGCCTTTTTCTGGGCTTATTTCGGGATATTGCGCAACCCGCTGTTCCCGGCCACGCTGATGCCGCTGACCGTCGTCGACCAGTGGATTCCCGTCACGGCGCTGGCTTTTCCGGTCTATGCCTCGCTGTGGGTTTACGCCTCGCTGCCGGCCGCGCTGTTCAGGGAATTCCGGACACTGGCGCTGTTCGGCCTGTGGATGGCGGCGATGTGCCTGTTTTGCCTGGCCATTTTCTGGGCCTTCCCCACCGCCGTTCCGCCGGCCGGCATCGACTGGACGCTCTATCCGGAAATGGCGATCATCAAGGACGTCGATGCCAGTGGCAACGCCTGCCCGTCGCTGCATGTCGCCTCGGCGGTTTTTGCGGCGATCTGGCTCGACCGGGTGGTGACGACGATCTGTGCCCCGTTGGTCCTGCGCTGGGCGATCTGGCTGCATTGTCTGGCGATTTTGTGGTCGACCGTGGCAACGCGCCAGCATGTGGTCATCGATGTCGTGGCCGGCGCCGTGGTGGGCGCGGTGTTCGGTATTCTTGGCCTGCGCCACGCGCTGGGCCGGGCCAACCTGCAAAAAATCTAGCCGGCTGTCGCGGTCTGCTGCAGGGATTTCATGAACTGCGCCGCATCCTGAAAGCCGACAATGCGCACGGCCTTGTTTTCCTGCCCTTTGGCGTCGTAGAAAATGATGCCCGGCGGGCCAAACAGCTTGAATTTGGCCAATAAAGCCTTGTCGTCGTCAGAATTGGCCGTGACATCGGCCTGCAGCAGTGTGAAACCAGCCAGTTTGGCCTGAACGGCGGGGTCGGCGAAGGTGAAACGCTCCATTTCCTTGCACGAGACGCACCAGTCGGCGTAAAAATCGAGCATGACGGGGCGGCCGGCGGCTTTGATTCGGGCTTCCAGGTCGGCTACCGATGCGATGCGTTCGAAAGGCAGCCTTTTCTCTTCGGCAGCGACGGCCTGCCCGCGCAGCCCGGCCAGCGGTTGCAGCGGGTCGCGGCCACCGGCCAGCGCACCGATGAGCAGCGCGGCGCCGGTCAGCAGCATGACGATGCCGATACCCTTCCAGAAACGGTGCCAGCCCTTGGCGTGCGGCGGCAGTGGGTCGAGAGCGTGGAGGTAGATGGCCGGGATGATGAGCAATGCCGCCCAAGCCAGCATCGAAGCGACCGGCGGGACGACCGGCGAGACAAGCCAGACAGCGGTGGCCAGCAGCAACACGCCAAAAGCCTTCTTGACGCCTTCCATCCACGGTCCGGTCTTGGGCAGCAGCGAACCGCCGGCCACGCCGACGGCGATGAGCGGCGCGCCCATGCCGAGGGCCATGACGAACAGTGCCGCGCCACCGAAAACGGCGTCGCCGGTCTGTCCGATGTAGAGCAGCGCACCGGCCAGCGGCGCGGCAACACAGGGCCCGACGATCAGCGCCGAGAGCGCGCCCATCAGGAAAACACCGATGCCGCGCCCGCCCTGCAGGTGGCCCGATTCTTCCGACAACTTGCTTTGCAGTGCGGTTGGCAATTGCAGCTCGTAGAAGCCGAACATCGAAAACGAGAGGACGACGAAAACCAGCGCGAAACTGCCGAGCACCCACGGGTTTTGCAGCGCGGCGGAAATCAGCGTACCGCTCAGACCGGCCGCGACACCAGCTGCGGCGTAGGTGACGGCCATGCCGAGGACGTAGGCCATGGACAGCGCGAAACCGCGGGCGTGGGAGTTCTTGTGGCCCTGCCCGGCGATGATGCCGGACAGAATGGGGATCATCGGGAAGACGCAGGGGGTCAGCGACAGGCCGAGGCCGGCGATGAAGAAAAAGGCGAGGCTGGTCCAGAAGCCGGCGTTCTTGAGCGTGGCGGCGATTCGGCCGCTTTCGTCGCCTTCCGCCGGTGCCGCTGAGGCTGCCGGGGCGCTGGCTGGGTCGGGCAGTTCGACGCTGAGTGGCTGGGTTTGCGGCGGGTAGCAGACGCCGGCATCGGCGCAACCTTGCGAGGTGACGTTGAGTTTCAGCGGCAAGGGGCCGGAGGACATGCGCTCGACCGGCACTCGGATGGCGACGGTCTTGTAATAGACCTCGACCTTGCCGAAATTCTCGTCGTCGTGTTCCTTGCCCTTCGGGAAGGTCGGCGTGCCGAGGGGGGCCGTTTCGCCGTCGACGGCAAAGCGGAACTTGTCGCGGTAGAGGTAGTAACCCTTGGCGATTTCGTAGCTGATTTCGAGCGTCTGGCCGTCGAGCGCTTTGACTGAGGGCTTGAAGGCAACGGCCGGGTCGAGGAATTCCTCGGCGTGGGCGAGCGAGAGGAAAAAGGCGAAAACGAGGAAAAGGAGGCGCATGGTCATTGGGTCATTTCTGCCGCCACCCAGTTCAGGTAGGCGGGCAAGCCGTGACTGATCGGCAAGGCGATGATTTCGGGCAACTCGTAGGGATGGAGTTGGCGGATTCTGGCTTCGAGCGCCGGGTAGTTTGCTACGGTCGACTTGAAAAAAAGCGGACTTTCGGAGGCCGATTCGACCTTGCCCTGCCAGCGATAGACCGACTGGACGCGCGGCAGGATGTTCACGCAGGCGGCCAGCTTTTCTTCAACGGCGGCGAGCGCGATGGCGTTGGCGGTTTCTTCGTCTGGGCAGTTGGTGATGACGAGCAGGGTTTCCATTAGCGAATTCTACTTGAGCAGGCGACGGCGGGTCAGGTGCAGGGCGATGGTGAAGGCTACGGCCGCGGTGGCGAGCAGCGCCATGATGTGGATCAGGGCGTCGGCCGGGATCTGGCCGGCGAGCAGCGGGCGGACCAGCGCGACACCCTGGGCCAGCGGCAGCCAGCCGCCGATCAGGGCCAGCCAGCCGGGAAGTTGGTCGGTCGGGAAGAAAACGCCGGAAATCAGCGTCATCGGCGTGATGAACAGCGTGAAGTAGTACATGAAAAAGTCGTAGGACGGGGCCAGCGCGTTCCAGATCAGGCCGAGGGCGGCGAAGGCCAGTCCGGTGAGGACGATGGCCGGCAGGGCCCAGAGCATGAGCGGGCCGTTGGTCAGGCCCATGGCGGTGATGACGACGAGAATGGCGGCGCCCGAGAACAGCGATTTGGTCGCCGCCCAGAACAGCTCGCCGGCGACGACATCGCCCAGCCCAAGCGGCGTGTTGAGGATGGCTTCCCAGGTTTTCTGGACGTGCATGCGCGAAAAGGCCGAGTACAGGGCTTCGAAAGTCGCGGCATTCATGGTCGAGGCGCAGACCGTGCCGGCGGCGAGGAAGGCGACATAGGGCTGGCCCTCGATGCTGGGCAGCATGGCACCCAGCCCGTAGCCGAGGCCGAGCATGTAGATCAGCGGATCAGCCAGGTTGCCGAGGATGGACGGCAGGGCAAGCTTGCGCCAGACGAGGAAATTGCGTTGCCAGACGGGAAGCCAGCCGAGCAGGGAGGGTTGAGGCAGCATGGGGCGGAGCTAACGAAATGGAAGACGCATTTTAGCGTCTGACCGGGATGGCCGCGCTTTTGTTCGTCAGACTCGCGCTATTTCAATTTTTGGCTTTTTTTCCGGTTGACCGTGGGATTAGCTTCTTTGCCGGTAGTCGCGGTAGCGGACCCGAGTGCCGCAATTCGAGACATGAAAAAGGCGGGGAGTTTCCGCCCCGCCTTGTCGGCCAACGTCACGGATGGCGCTTAGCAGCCGGCTGTTTTCTTGAACGACTTGCTTTCGTTCTTGCCGCCGGCGTTGTCGTACTTGGCGCGGATTTCGTCGCCTTCGACGATGCGCTTGTCCTTGAACTTGTCGAGGGTCAGGTCGTCGGTGATGTTGATGGTCACCGATTCCCCGCTTTTCCCGTCCTTCAGGATGGCCTGGGCGGATTTGCCGTCACCGGCCAGCTTGATCTTGGTGATGACGCCGACCATCTTGATGTCGTCAGCCGAGGCGATCGGGGAAACGGTCAACGCCGCGGTGGCGAGGGCGATGGAAATGAACAGTCGGGAGAGAACTTTGGGCATGATTTGCTCCTGAAATTTGGATGGTCAGAATTTCACTTCGAAGGTGGCGTAGGCGTTGTAGGCCTTGGCAAGCGGTGTCGTAGTCATCATCTGGCCATTCACGTCCGAGATCTTGACCGGGGCGCCGACCCAGTTGTTGCTGCCGGTGTATTGAAAATCGTAGTACTGGAAGCCGAGGCGGAAGAAGCTCTTGGCCATGTACGACGAGATCGGCTTGGCGTTGAGTTCCTGGATGGCGTAAACCTCGTACACGTTGCCGCGGGTGCCGACCTTGGATGTCCACGAGTCGCCGGCGGCCGGGGCGAAGGTGATCCAGTTCTTCGAACCGTGGTTGTATTCGAGGCCGAGCTTGGTCTTCGACGGCAGGTCGTAGCGCAGGCCGACATAGATCGCGCTGCCGGTCTTGCTGCTCGGTGCCTCAGGGCTGAAGAAGGCGCCGGTCATCAGGCCCTGGAAGCCGAATTGCGATGAAACCTTGTCGTTCGGGTGAGTGACGCTCATGCCGACATCGGCGAACCAGTTGAGGTCGCCCGGGCCGACTTTCTTGATCGTTCCGAGGGCGCCGGCGCCGTACCAGTCGATGTCGCCAAGATTGGTCTTGGGCATGGTCGTGCCGAAATAGGTGTTGGCCATCTTCGGCGCATCAAAAATGCTCATGCCGCGATTCCATTGCAGCCAGACGCGCAGCGGATCGGTGTCGATGGGCACGACCGAGAGGCCGAGCATGTCGGTATCTTCGAGCGAATTGGTCAGCGCCTTGCTGAAACCGCTCTCGTAACCGCGACCGTAGCAGAGCTTGCCGTAGGCACCGGGCAGTGCGTCGATGTCGGGCGCCCAGCCGACGGTCATGCCATCGAAGGCGTAATCGACGAGCAGGGCCGGCGTGCCGCCGGTGCCGGGACGCGCCGTGTTGGCCCGCAGATGGCTCGGCGCGCCATGCGTCGATGGCCGACGACCGACCGAGAACCAGATGTCCTGATCGGCGATGTTGCTCCATGTGGCATAGACGCGATCCACGTTGAGGAAGCTGCTCGACGGGATATGGCCGAGCGTGCCATCGAATACGCCGACGCGGTCAGAGAAGAATGGGGCGGCGCCGCTGTTGGTCAGGGCGCCTTCATCCGAAGCGCCGAAGGTTTTGTACATGAGCAGACGGGCGGTGACTGAAACGTCCTGCGCCGCCTTCATGTTGAGGTCGAGGCCGAAGCGGTTGCTGTAGAGGGTTTCGTTCCTGGGTTTGTAGGATGGAACGGCGGCTTGTGCGGCATAGGGCATCAGGAGGCCAATCGTCGCGGCATTGGCGCCGAGAAACGCGTTTGCCTGCTGGTAAGTCTGTACCTGCGACATGGCGCCGGAGAAGGCGATCATCTGCCCCATCAAGACCGGCTGGCTCATGGCATCGGTCTGTGCTGCGGCAAAGAAGGCATTCACATCCGTAAACGGTTTGGTTTCCCCGGCCAGACTGTCAATCCGGAACTGGTAATCCCCGCCCACCGTCAACCACTTGTCGAGCGACCTCTCTTCGTTCTTCTGGACTTTCTCCTTGACCTCCCGAACGTCGGCAATCGCCTGCTTGTTGGCTTCCTGATTGGCCTGGACCTGGGCGCGTAGGGCCTCGATTTCCCTGGCCATGGCCTCGATCTTTTTCAGCAACTCGGCGTCGGATGCCTGGGCGCCGAGGGGGATGAAGAGGCTGGCGATCAGGCCGGCCAGCAGGTTTCGCGTGATAGTGCGTTGCATGATGATTTTCCCCTGCGAATGGATAGCTATTGCACCTGGGCGGCTTGCGGTTCTTCGTTTACGTCGTCATCCCAGCCGGTGACCATCGCCTTGAAGTGGGCGGTTGGCGTGTGGCCGGCGGTGCCGAGATAGATGTGAGCGATCAGGAACAGCAGCATCAGGAAAGCTCCGAACGTATGGGCCAGCGCGATGAGGCCGAGCGAAACGCCGCCAAGACCGACGGCGCCAAGCTGGTTGTAGAACAGGTAGAACAGCCCGGAACACCAGAGCAGCGGGTTGATGAACAACTTGACGCCAAGGTAGGCGACCCGTTGCAGCGGGTTGTGCTTGCGGTTTTTGGTCTTCAGGTAGGGGTGATGTTCGCCCTTGAACATCCCGAAGGCGTAGAACAGGGCGACATCGAGCATCTTGTTTGTCGTCGGGATGTACTGGCGCCATTCGCCGGTGGTGAAGTGCCAGAAGATGGCAAAAACCCACAGGCCCATGAGCCCCCAGGCCGAGGTTGTGTGCACTTCGCCCGCCTGGTGCCAGCCGAGCAAGGTGTAGGTGCCATGCACCTCGAAGCCGGTGACCAGCATGGTGATGATGAGCAGGGCCTGGGTCCAGTGCCAGAAACGTTCGAAACGCTTGAAAATATAGATGCGTGCCATGTTCTTCCCCTTAGTGATTGCGCTTGGCGGTCAGGATGCGGCCGATACCGTGGCCGATGACGCCGAGCAGCGTGAGGGCGGCGAGCGCCCAGCCAGCGGTGTCGAGCAGCGCGATGTGATCGCGCCCACGGCCGGGGATATAGATGCCATCGACCTTTTCGAGGCGGCCATTGCTGCTGTGGCAGTCATTGCAGCCCAGCGCCTTGTCCTTCGGCGCGACCATGTGGGTGATCGGCCACATGGCGACGGTCTCGATGAAGTCGTACTTGCCGGAATACGGCTTGCCGGCGGCGGCCATGCCGGCGGCGATGGCCTTGTCCCAGTTCAGGTTCTTCCAGTAGGCGGCGTCATCCTGCCCGGCCAGGTGGTTGATCGTCAGCGTCTTGTTCTCGGCGTCGAACGGTTGCTTGCCGTGGAACACCTTGACCGGCCAGATCATCGACTTGCCATCGTCAGCCGAGCCTTCGAACTTGCTGATGTAGATCGGCTGGTTGGTTTTTTCGATCTTGGTGTCGGTCAGCGTGTAGTTGACCTTGCCGTTGAACCACATGTACTCGGGTGTAACGTTGGTTTTCCAGACGAAATCGCCCTTGATGCCGAGATAGGTTTCGTAGCCGTCCTCGTCCTTGACGACCAGCGGCTTGCCGTCCGGGCCGCGCTTGCCGGCGGTCGACCAGTCCCAGGACATCTTGGTTGGCACGTCGCCGCGGGCAAAGGCCGGGATGTGGCAGGTTTGACAAGCCAGCTTGTCGGTGTGGTCATTCAGCTTGGATTCCTTCTTGTGCGGTGCCTGGCCGTGACAGGACTGGCAGGTGGCCGGATTGGAATGATCGGCTTTGCCGCGAATGTGGGCGCCCTCCTTGTCCTGGGCGGTCGGGGCGTAGCGGCTGCCTGGCACCTGGTGGCCTTCGGTCTGGTGGCAGGTCGAGCAGCTGAAGTTCAGGCCTTTGCTGTCCATATGGACATCCAGCGCCTTGTCTGGCGCTTCGAGCGAACTATCGAGATCGCCGTGTTTGACGCCGTCGCCGCCGCCGCCATAGAAATGGCAGGCGCCGCAGGTGGTGCGCTTGGTATGGCCGACCTTCTGGGCAACATCGCTGAGATCGACGGCACGAATGATCTTGCCGGAACCGGGTGGGAATTCCGTGTCCTTGGTAACTGGATTGCCGGCAAAACCCGCTGGTTTCTTGTATTTGCCGGTCTGGTCATGGCAGACCAGGCAATCGACGTTGCTTTCCGAGGTCAGATCGAAATTCGGGCCGTCGGTGTTGTAGCCGATATGGCAACTGGCGCAGGCCTTGTAGTTCGAGGCCACCGAGGTGCAGAAGTTGTTAACCACATGCTTCTTGCCGAGAAGTTGCTGGGTATCCGGATTGCGGAATTCCCATTTCCAGTGCTGGGTCAGGTGGATCTGCTTGGCGGCCTCGGTGTGGCAGCTGATGCAGGCCTTGGTCACTTCCGGGCCGGAAGCGAACGGCTGTTGCAGTTCCTTGAATTTGCTGTGGTCGGCTGTGGACTTCAGCAGTTTTTGTGGTGGTTGTGCACTATCCGGCGCATTGGCCGGATAGGCTGAACTCATGAACGCCAAGGTGGCGAACACGATCATGGCTTGCTTGATCACTTGCATGATTTCCCCTCTAAAGAGCGATGAGACGCCGAGCTGTGGCGGCCCCGCCGGAGCCACAGTTCTGAGAAAAGATTAGTCTTTGCTTATTTTCGAATATTGACATTTGTCAACGTTCGGCGGGTTTTCGGGGCTTCTTGGGGGCCGTGCAGCCTGGTCGCAACATGTCGGTTTTTGGCCTTTTTTCCAGTTGACCATGGCATTCGGTAAAACGCCTTCCGGCATGGCACGACACGGCCGCGAAGCTGTCAAAATGGCGAAATGCTGCCCGCCATCATCCTGAGCACCCTCAACGCCAAATACATCCACGCCTCGCTCGGCCTGCGCTACCTGCTCGCCAACATGGAGCGGCATGGCGGCGCCGGGCTGCGCGAGCGGACGATCCTGCGCGAATTCACCATCGCCCGGCCGGTCACGGAAATCGTCGCTGCGCTGCTCGCCGAAGAGCCGCAGGTCATCGGTTTCGGCGTGTATATCTGGAACGTTGTGCAAACGACCGAGGTTGTCCGCCGGCTCAAGCAGGCGCGGCCGGCGCTGAAAATCGTCCTCGGCGGGCCGGAAGTCAGCTACGAATGGTCTGAACAGGAAATCGTCCGGCTCGCCGACCACCTGATCACCGGCTGGGGCGACGTCAGCTTCCCGAAGCTCTGCCGCGCCCTGCTCGACGGGCCGCAACCGCTCATGAAAGTGATCCCCGGCGAGCAGCCGGCGCTGACCGACATCGCCCTGCCCTACGCCGAATTCAGCGCCGACGATCTGGCGCATCGCCTGTTGTATGTAGAAGCCTCGCGCGGTTGCCCGTTCAAGTGCGAGTTCTGCCTCAGTTCGCTCGACAAGACGGCCTGGGCTTTCGAGCAGGAGCGCTTTCTTGCCGCGCTGGAAACGCTCCACGAGCACGGGGCGCGCAACTTCAAGTTCGTCGACCGCACCTTCAATCTCAAGATCGACAGCTCGCTGACCATCCTGCAATTCTTCCTCGACCGTCTGATGCCGGATCTCTTACTGCATTTCGAGGTGATTCCCGATCACCTGCCGGAACGCCTGAAAGACATGATCGCCCGCTTCCCGCCCGGCGTGCTGCAGTTCGAAGTCGGCATCCAGACCTTCAACCCGGAGGTTCAGCAGGCCATTTCGCGCCGGCAGGACAACGACAAAACCTGCGAAAACCTCGCCTGGCTGGTCAATCACAGCCACGCCCACCTGCACACCGACCTCATTTTCGGCCTGCCCGGTGAAACCCTGGCCAGCTTCGCCGCCGGCTTCGACCGCCTCTACGCGCTGCGCCCGCACGAAATCCAGCTCGGCGTCCTTAAACGCCTGCGCGGCACGCCGATCGACCGCCATACGGTCGCTCACGGCATGGACTACGACGCCGAACCACCCTACACCGTCCGCCAAACCGCCGTCGTCGACGCGCCGACCGTCGAGCGCTTCACCCGCCTCACCCGCTACTGGGACCTGCTCGCCAACTCCGGCCGCTTCCCGCAAACCCTGCCCGTCCTGCTCGCCGGCCCCTCGCCCTTCAACGCCTTCCTCACTTTCGCCGACTGGCTATGGCAAAGCACCGGCCAGACCAGTCGCCTGACGCCGGAAAAACTGCTCGACAGCCTGTTTGACTTCCTGACCGGCGTTCTCCGAATGGAAAAGGAAAGCGTCCGCCAGACATTGCTCGCTGACTATCAGGCGAGCGGTGCCCGGGCCAATCCGGCCTGCCTGCAAGGTTTGTTGAAGGACCGGGAAAAACCGGTGCCGCGGGTGGCCAGGGCGCTCGCCCAGCGGCAGGACCGGCACGGCGCCAGCTCCGGTTAACAATCACGGTGCGCTGGCGATTGCTCAGCCGCGTTGTTTCACCAGATCAGTCAGCGCATCTTTAAGCTGGGCGATGACCGGTTCCCAAGTCCCGGTGGCGTCCTGCCGGAACAGCCGCATGACCCCGGGGTACCACGGCGAATCGGTGCGCCCGGCCAGCCATCGCCAGTCGGTCTTGTCATCGGGCAACAGGACCCAGCAGGGCCGACCAAGGGCGCCGGCCAGATGGGCCGCCGCGGTGTCGACGGCGATGACCAGATCGAGATTCATCATGATCGCCGCCGTGTCGGAAAAATCGGCGATGTCGGCGCCGAGCGGGGTGATAGCAAACGGCGCGATGGCGCTGGCTGTTTCATCCTCGCCAGCGCCTTTCTGCAGGCTGAAATAGCGTATGCCCGCGACGTCGCCGAGCGCAGCCAAATCGCGCAGCGAGCGCAGGGAACGATAAGCGTCGTTCTCGAAACGCGGATTGCCTTTCCAGACCAGTCCGACGCGCAGCGCCTTGCCGCTGTCGCCCATGACGGCTTGCCAATGGGCGACCTGGTCCGGCGCCACCTGCAGATAGGGCTGTTCGGCCGGGATGGTGTTGAGGCGCGTGCCCAGGTAATACGGCTGGCTCAGGGGCGGCGTCCAGAAATCCCAGGCGATGCCGGGATCGGGTTCGCCGACGGCAATCGCCTCGTCGATGCCGGCAAGGTTCTGGAACAGGGTTTTGAGCGGCGGGTGGCAGAGAACGGAGACGCGGCGGGCGCCGAGGCCCTTGAGTTGTTTGCCAAAGCGGCAAAACTGGATCATGTCGCCGTGGCCGGCCTCGAGACCGATCAGGAGCGATTTCCCCGCCAACGACTCACCTTGCCAGCGTGGCATGCCGAGGTGCTTTTCGATCTGGGCGTACCAGTCGCGCGATTCCATGTGGCGCCAGCCTTCTTCATATCGTCCCTGACGCAGTAGCAGGTGGGCGAGGTTGAATGCCGCTTTTTGATGGTCGGGGGCCAGTTCAAGTGCCTTGCGGAAAAAGGGCTCGGCTTCCGTTTCCCGTTTCATGCAGGTCATCAGTACGCCGAGATTGGACCAGGCGGCGGGCGATTCGGGGTCGATGGCCAGCGCACTCAGATAGGCCGCCTCGGCTTCGCCAAAGCGTTGCCGGGATTCCAGTAGCCCGCCCAGATTGATGTAGGTTTGCACCTGCATCGGGGCCAGTGCCAGCGCCTGACGGTAACTTTCCTCGGCTTCCTGATGGCGGCCCTGACTGTCGAGCAGATAACCGAGATTCGCGTGGGCCTCCGACAGCGTCGGCGCCAACTGCAAGGCCTGGCGAAAGCCGTTTTCCGCTGCCGCGAAATCGCCCTCCTCCATGACCCGGAGGGCTTCGTAAAAAAGCTGTTCGGCGGGAGGGGAAGGCGTTGTCATCCAGCTATTTTAGCCCGGCGAGCAAATGACAAAACTTTAGCCAAAAACGATAATCGAACACTGTCAAAACTTTTCAGAGGTGGCGGAGATGGCACCGACAATTTCACCGAAAGCGGTATTGATCGATCTGGCCGGCGTCCTCCACACCGGGGATGAGGCCTTGCCGGGGGCGGTGCGGGCGCTCGACCGGCTGCGGATGTCGGGGCTGCCGCTACGGTTTTTGACCAACACAACACGGACGCCCAGTACCATCCTCTTCGCCAAGTTGCAGCGCATGGGTTTCACGCTCGCTGCCAGCGAGATTCAGACGGCGGCGCTGGCGGCGCGAACGCTGGTCCGTAGCCGGGGGCTGCGCCCGCTGTGGCTGATACACCCCGATATCGCCGCCGAAATGGGGGAAAACGATCCCGAGCCCAATGTCATCGTGCTCGGCGACATGGGCACGCATTTCACCTACCCGATTCTCAACCATGCTTTCCGCCTGCTCATGGAAGGCCTGCCGCTCATGGCGATGGCGCGCAATCGCTATTTCATGGAGTCGGATGGCTTGTCGCTGGACATGGGGGCTTTCGTCGCCGGGTTGGAGTATTCGGCCGGGATCACGGCTGAAATTACCGGTAAGCCGGCGCCGGCTTTCTTCAATGCGGCGCTGGCCGAACTGGGTATCGCCCCGGCTCAGGCGGTGCTGATCGGCGACGACCTGAGCGATGACATCGGTGGTGCGCAGGCGGCGGGTATTCCGGGGATTCTGGTGCGGACGGGGAAATTCCGGGCCGGCGACGACGCCCATCCGGAGATACGTCCGGCGGCGATTTACGATGATTTTTCTGCTGTGGTCGACGCCCTGCTCGGCTGAGCTGGAAAATCAGCCGAACTTGCGTTGATGCGCTTCAACGGCTTTCAGGCGGGCTTCTTTCAGGCGGAGCAGGACTGAATCGGGCAGCGCCTCGTCGGTATCCGGCACCTGGCTCAGGGCGTGGGCTTCGACTGCCTTGAGTCGCGCCACCATCAGGCGGAGCCGAATGTGGCCGGGCACTTCATCGCGCTCGGCTTCTTCGCTGGCCGTTTCATCGACGACTTTGGGGCGATTGAACGAACGGTGCAGGTCGAGTTCGTCGAGGCCGCCCTGATAGTTGTCGTTCGGATCGTAGGTGAAAATCTGTGGCTCGCCGGCGTGCGTGCTGGCACTCAGCAGCGCGACCTGGCGGCGCTCGGTGCGGCTCAGCATGAGGACGGTCGCTGCCTTTTTCTTGGCGAGGCGCGCCTCGATGCGTGCCTTTTTGGCGGCGCGCAAGCGGTCCGATTCTTCGAGCGTCAGCTCCTTGATGGCTCGTGGCGGCATCGGAATGGCCGAGATGGTGACGCCCTGGGCGGCTACGGACATGTCGACGACGGACGTTGCCTCGTCGGAAACCTGTTCCGAGGCACTTACTTCCACTGCCGAGAATGCGAGCACTGCCGCGACCATCAACCAACGCATTGCGATTTCCAAACCAAGCCAATGTTTCATTCTAGCATATTTTGGAAAATATCCAGGAGAAACATGAGCTTGGCGTTTCCGTGGGCGACTGCCAAGGGAGCGGATCGGTCTCGTTTCCTGGCTGACGGGGCGTTTTGCGCCGGGTTCAGTCGCGCAGTTCGCGGCCGGTCAGCTTGATGAAGACGTCTTCGAGGTTGGAGGCGCGGTGCACGTAGCGCAGGCCGTCGGCGTCGGCCAGTCTGGCGAGCAGATCGCGCGGGTCGCGGCAATAGAAGAAGGCAGTTTCGCCGCTGGTTTCGACGCGCTCGGCCAAGTGTTTTTGGTTTTTGACGAAATTTTCCAGTTGACCGTGGGATTCGTCGAAAATCTCGACGACCTGCGGTTCGATCTGCTCGGCGATGAGTTGGCGCGGGCTGCCTTCGGCGATCTTGCGGCCGTGGTCGATGACGATCAGCGTGTCGCACAGACGTTCGGCTTCGTCCATGAAATGGGTAGTCAGAATCAGCGTCTTGCCGGCCGACTTGAGTTGCTTGAGGCGTTCCCAGATCAGGTGGCGGGCCTGCGGGTCGAGGCCGGTGGTCGGCTCGTCGAGGAAGATGATGTCGGGGTCGTTGACCATCGCCCGGGCCAGCGTCAGCCGGCGTTTCATGCCGCCGGACAGCGTCGACAATCGGGCGCCGGCCTTGCTCGACAGGCCGGCAAAGTCGAGCAGTTGCGGGATCTTGGCGCGGATGTCGGCGTCCTTGAGCCCGAAGTAGCGGCCGAAGACGAGCAGGTTTTCGGCGCAGGTGAAATCCGGGTCGAGGTTGTCGAATTGCGGCACGACGCCGATGCGCGCCCGGGCCGCCTGCGCGTCGTCGGGAATGACGTGGCCGTTGAGCACAATGTCGCCGCTGTCCGGCCCGGTCAGGCCGAGGCAGAGGCGCAGGGTGGTCGTCTTGCCGGCGCCGTTCGGGCCGAGCAGGCCGAAGCAGGTGCCGGGTTCGACGGCGAACGACAGCCCGGCGACGACTTCGCTGTCGCCGTAGGTCTTGCGCAGATTGCTGGCGTTTAGTGCCGCCATGCGCGCGTCACGATGTCGCGGATGAGGTGCAGGCGACGGTGGAAGAAGTGATCGGCACCGGGCACGACGACGACCGGCAGATCGAGCGGCAAGGCCCAGGCGTAGACATTGGCCGGTGGCACGAGCGTGTCGTCGGCGCCGTGGATGACGATGGTGTCGTGCGGCACGGCTTCGGTGTCGTACTGGCGGCTGCCTTCGACGTGGCCGGCGGCGGTGCCGACCAGCACGAGGCGCTGGGCCGGGTGGCCGGCGTCGACAAGGCGCTTGGCGACGCGGGTCTGGCAGAAGGCGCCAAACGAGAAACCGGCCAGGGCGACGGGCAGGTTGCCGCAACGGCACTTGGCGTCTTCGAGCACGGCGAGCAGGTCGTCGACTTCGCCGTGGCCTTCGTCATGGACGCCTTCTGTGCCGCCGACGCCACGGAAATTCGGGCGGAAGGCGGCGTAGCCGAGGCCGACGAAAGTGCGGGCCAGCGTGTAGGCGACCTTGTTGGTATTGGCGCCACCACCCATCGGGTGCGGGTGGGCGATCAACGCGATGCCTTTGGGGGCATCCGGGCGCTCCATGATGACCTCGATCTTGCCGACCGGGCCGTCAATCAGGAGTTTTTCTTCGGGGGCGCGCATGGCTCAGATCTTCAGGCGGTCGACGACTTTGCCGCCGATCAGGTGTTCCTGGATGATTTCCTCGACGTCTTCCTTGTCGATGAAGGAATACCAGGTTTCTTCCGGGTACACGACCATGACGGGGCCGTTGTCGCAGCGGCCGAGGCAGCCGGCTTTGTTGATGCGCACGGCGCCGGCGCCGTTCAGCTTGAGCGCACCGATGCGGTCCTTGGCGTAGGCGAACATGTCGGAGCCGCCAACGTTGTTGCAGCATTGTTCGCCGCCCTCGCGCTGGTTGGTGCAGACGAAAACGTGATGTTTGAAGTAGCTCATGCGGGGTCTCCTGTGCAGCCCCGCATTATAGGCGAGGCGGTTTGACGTGGAACGTGGCCGGGGATTTCAAATTTGGCCGATTTTTCCGGTTGACCGTGGGAATGGAGGGCGGGCGAACAGGGCTCAGCGTTTGGCGGAAAACCGTTTTTCCAGCGCGATCAGCAGCGAACAAAGCAGGGCAAAAAGGATGATTTCTCCCCATTCGGGCAACCCGATCGGTGCTGTCCCGAACACGGCGTTCATGACCGGCAGGTAGGTCATGGCCAGTTGCAGCACGAGCATGACGCCGCAGCCAGCCCAGATCCAAGGGTTGGAAAAGAGGCCCTGCTGCCAGAAGCTGCCGGTCAGCGAGCGACAGTTGAAGAGATAGGCCATTTCGACCATGACGAAGACGTTGACGGCGACGGTGCGGGCTTCGGCCAGACTGTGGCCCTGTTCCAGTTCGCGCAGGAAGAGGCCGAAGGCGCCGCCCAGCAGCAGCACCGAGACGAGGATGATGCGGCGGATCAGGCCGGCGTCGAGGACCGGCATGTCGAGCCGGCGCGGCGCCCGGCGCATGACGCCGCGCTCGATCGGTTCAAAGGCCAGTGGCAGGCCGAGCAGGACGGCGGTGGTCATGTTGATCCAGAGGATTTGCAGCGGGGTGATCGGCAGCGTGGCGCCGAAGAGGATGGCGGCGACGATGACCAGGCCTTCGCCAAAGTTGGTCGGCAACGTCCAGGTGATGAACTTGACGAGGTTGTCCCAGACGCCCCGGCCCTCCTCGACGGCCGCTTCGATGCTGGCGAAATTGTCGTCGGTGAGAACCATGTCGGCCGCGCCCTTGGCCACTTCGGTGCCGGCCAGGCCCATGGCGATGCCGATGTCGGCCTGCTTCAACGCCGGCGCGTCGTTGACGCCGTCGCCGGTCATCGCGACGACTTCGCCGCGCGCTTGCAGGGCGCGGACGAGGCGCAGCTTCTGCTCGGGCTCGACGCGGGCGAAGACCTCGACGCTGTGGGCGGCTTCGCCCAGCGCGCTGTCGTCGAGCCGGGCCAGTTCGCGGCCGGTCAGCGCTTTTTCGGCATTGAGCCCGATCTGCCGGGCGATGGCGAGCGCCGTGACGGCGTGGTCGCCGGTGATCATCTTGACCCGGATGCCGGCCGAATGGCAGCTGCGGATGGCGCCGATGGCCGCCTTGCGCGGCGGGTCGATCATGCCGACGAGGCCGATCAGCGTTAGCTGGTCGATGCCTTCCACGGTCAACCGGAAATTTTGGCCAAAATTGAAATTTCTCCGGGCCAGCAACAGCACGCGCATGCCCTGTTCGGCGTAGGCGTGGGCGATTTTTTCGATGGCCACCGGGTCGATGGGCAGCGGCTGGCCGTTGGTGGAAAGCTGGTCGACGCACAGGGGCAGCAGGCGTTCGAGGGCGCCTTTGACGTAGACAACGCCCTGTCCGTCGCCCTCGTGGGCGGTGGCCATGAATTGCCGGCAGGCGTCGAAAGGCAGTACGTCGCGGCGCGGGAAGAGCGCGCCCAGCGTGTGCTCGTCGAGCTTGCCCTTGCGCGCGGCGACGAGCAGCGCGGCTTCGGTCGGATCGCCAGTGATCTTCCATTGGCCGTGTTCGTGGCGCAGCGAGGCGTCGTTACAGAGCGCCCCGGCGATCAGGGCTTCGCGCAGTGCCCCGTCGATGCCGGCCGGCATTTCGTCGTGGCTGATGGCGCCTTCCGGCGCGTAGCCGTGGCCGCCGATGGCATAGCCTTCGCCGGCGCACCACAGGACGCGCACGGTCATGGCGTTTTCGGTCAGCGTGCCGGTCTTGTCCGAGCAAATGACCGTCGTGCTGCCCAGTGTTTCGACGGCCGGCAGGTGGCGGATGATGGCCCGCCGCTTGGCCATGCGGGCGACGCCGATGGCCAGGGTGACGGTGACGGCGGCCGGCAGGCCTTCGGGAATGGCGCCGACGGCAAGCGCCACGGCGGCGATGAACATGTCGAAAGCCGAACCGCCACGGGCCAGCCCGACGCCGACGGTGAGCAGCGCCAGGCCGCCGATGGCCCAGAGCAGCCAGCTCGAAAAAGTCGCCATCTTGCGCGTCAGCGGCGTGGCCAGATCGGGTGCGGTGGCGATCAGGTCGGCGATACGCCCGGTCTCGGTGGCGTCGCCGGTGGCAATGACCAGACCGGTGCCCTGCCCGGCCACCACCGTGGTGCCGGCGTAAGCCATGTTGAGGCGGTCGGCCAGCATGGTGTCGACCGGCAGCGCGGCGATATTCTTGGCGGCGGGTTGCGATTCGCCGGTGAGCATCGAATCGTCGGTGTGCAGCTCGTGCTGCTGGATTAGCCGGAGGTCGGCTGGAATGCGGTCGCCGGCCGCGAGGATGACGATGTCGCCGGGCACCAGTTGCGTTGCGTCGAGCTGTTGGCGATGGCCGCCGCGGCGCACGGTGACGGGCGTCGCCACACTGCGCGCCAAAGCGGCCAGTGCCCCTTCGGCCTTGGCTTCCTGCCAGTAGCCGATGAGGGCGTTGACGATCACGACGCCGAAAATGACGCTGCTGTCGACGACTTCGCCCAAGGCGCCGGTAACGATTCCGGCGCCGATCAGGACGATGACGAGCGGTTGCCCGAGTTGGGCGGCGAAACGTCGCCAGGCCGGTTTGCCGGGGCGCTCGGTCAGGCGGTTGTGGCCGTGGCGGGAAAGTCGTGTGGCTGCTTCGTTGTCGGCCAGGCCGGTGGCGTGATCAACGTCCAGCCGCTGGGCGGCAGCCTCCGCCGTGTCGGCATGCCAGGCTAGGTCCGGCGCGTCGTCAGCAGCAGGAAGGGCAGCGTCAGGAAGGGCCATAAGGTAGCCACCAATCGGGTCAGGCCATTGAAATTCAGGAAGTGTCCTTGCCGCCAGACAGCCAGCGCCGCATCCGAATAGGGGTTGGGCGGCGCCATGTTCACCAACACTGTACCCGCCATGAGCGCCAGCGCGGCGATCATCAGACGCGGCGTGGCCGGCAGGGCGATGGCGACGGCGAGGATGCCGCCACCGACGACCAGCCCGAGTCTGGCGCCCGGCGTCAGCCAGGCCAGCGAATCGGCCGGGCTGACCAGAACGGCAGCGGCAACAGTGCTGATGACCAGACAGAGGAGCAGGAAGAGCGGCACGATGAGGTAGGCGAAAAGCAGCCGGGCGCACAGCATGCGGACGATCAGGCCGACGGCGACGACGTTGAAAGCGGTAATGCTGGCCTCGATCATGACGAAGCTCTCGGCGGCGAAGGGAACGGCCCCGGTCAACCCGAAAATCTGTCGCACATCGCCGGCGCCAAATAGTAGTGTTTCCGGCGACAGCGGCACGAGCAGCCACAGGCCGAGCAAGGTCAGGCCCAGTTCGGCGTGCGGGATGGGGGCGATCAGCCGGTGTTCAAGCGCGGCGATGCGGGCAAAAACGCGCGGCCCGACGTGTTGCGCCCACAGCGCACCGAGCAGCCCGCCCAGCGTGTTGCAGGCGAGGTCGAGGTTGGACGGCACACGCGAGGGTAGCCAGGTCTGCACTGTTTCGAGCCCGAAACTGACGCCGCCGGTAAGCAGCACGGCGAGGATCAGGGCGGTGAAACGCCAGGGCAGACTGCTCAGCGCCAGCGTCAAAAAGAAGCCCAAGGGCAGGTAGACCGCGACATTGGCGACCAGATCGAAGGCCGTCCAGTAGCGCGGCCAGCCGCCTTCGAGGAAGGCAATCGGCGACACCCCGGTATCGCGCCAGCCGGAAAACGGATGCAGGCTGCCGTACACGACCAGCCCGAACCAGGCGAGCGCCAGGTAGCGGGAAAGCAGGATGGGGCCACGACCGTGATGTGCCATGGCCTGATTTTAGGGGCGATTGGCCGGCCCGTCAGCCCTTATGTGTCGTAACAATGATGACGGCGTACGGGGTTTTCAGGTGACGGTTGGTCACACTGTCAGGTAAATCCTGAGCATCCGGCGCTTTCGTGCAGGCTTAGTGGTGGTGCGGATGTTCGGTGGCGTGATGGGTTTCCGCCGCCGCCCGATGGCGCAGGGCTTCGTGGATGTCTTCGTGTGGCAGTGGGTGGCCGACCCATTGCGGCAACAGCGATCCGGCGATCATGCCGACGATGCTGACAGCCAGCCCGATCAACTGCGGCGGCACGGCCTGACCGATGCCGACCAGGGCGTAGGCGTACTCGGGCGCGCCGGAAGGCTGGCCGCTGACGCTGACCAGCACTTCAATCAGGATCCACGATGACAGGCCGCCAAAGATGGCAGCCAGCGCACCCTGCGTCGTTGCCCGCTTCCAGAAGGCGCCGAAGAAGAGCGGCACGAAGGCGCCGGCCAGCGTGATCTTGTAGGCGTTTTCGACCATCTTGAAAATGCTGGCGTTGGAATACAGGGCGAAGCCAAGGACGATGCCGGCGAAGACGACGATGGAGCCGCGCATGACACGCAGGAACTGGTGGTCGCCCATGTGCGGGTAGAAGCCGCGCACGATGTTTTCCGAGAAGGCGACCGAGGGGGCGAGCAAGGTGGCCGATGAGCAGCTCATGATGGCCGACAGCACGGCGCCGAAGAAGATGGCCTGGGCGAAGACCGGGGTGTGGTTGAGGACCAGGGTGGGCAGGACGAGTTGCGAGTCGGTCTGCATCAGGCCGTTGAACAGCTCGGGGTCAATCAGCGTCGCCGAGTAGGCGATGAACATCGGCACGAAGGTAAAGCAGAAATAGATCGAAGCGCCGAGGATCGAACCCCACAGCGCGATGCGCTGGCTCTTGGCCGAGGTGATCCGCTGGAAGACGTCCTGCTGCGGGATCGAGCCGAGCATCATGGTGATCCACGCACCGAGGAAGGTCAGCCACAGCCACGGGTCGGGCGGCGGGAAGAAGTCGAGCTTGCCGGCCGCCGAGGCGTGGTTGATGACGATGTCGACGCCGCCGGTCAGGCCCGAGACGACGTAGCCGATGTAGAGCATGCCGCCCATGATGACGCCCATCTGGACGAAGTCGAGGATGGCCACCGACAGCATGCCGCCGAAGGTGGTGTAAGTCAGGACGATGGCGGCGCCGAGGATCATGCCCGCCGTCTGGCTGACAAAACCGGCGGTGACGACGTTGAAGACCAGTCCGAGCGCCTTGATCTGGGCCGATACCCAGCCGAGGTAGCTGGCGACGATGCACAGCGTGGTCAGCACCTCGACCGTGCGGTTGTAGCGCAGGCGGAAATAGTCGCCCAGCGTCAGGATGTTGAGTTTGTAGAGCTTCCGCGAGAAGAAGACGCCGGCGATGATCAGGCACATCGACGAGCCGAAGGGATCGGCGACAACGCCGGTCAGGCCGTCCTTGACGAAGGTGGCGGAGACGCCGAAGACGGCTTCGGCGCCGAACCAGGTGGCGAAGACGGTGGCGGTGACGACCGGCAGCGGCAAATGGCGGCCAGCGACGGCGAAATCCTTGGCGCTATGGACGCGGGTCGCGGCAAACAGGCCGATGCCGATGGAAACCATCAGGTAGAGAACGACGAACCAGATCAGCATGATCCTACGGTCACCCGGAAAAAAGGGTTAAAAACGCAAAAATTATACGGTCGTTGCGCGGTTCCGCAGCATCAAAACGGGGCGTCGGAATGAAATTGGATGGGTGCTGCGGTCAACGGGTGAAAAAGGCCCAAATCCATGGCGTGCAGTAGCAGCCGATCCGCCAGCGCAGTCGCCTCGCCGCCGTAGAGGTCGTCGCCAAGAATCGGGTGGCCGAGCGACGCCATATGGACGCGCAGCTGGTGCGAGCGACCGGTCACCGGTTCCAGTTCGACCCGCGTCGTGTTGGTGGCCGGATCGCGGCTGACGACGCGAAAACGGGTCAGCGACGGCTTGCCGATCTCGAAATCGACCTTTTGTCGCGGCCGATTCGGCCAGTCACAGATCAACGGCAGCTCAACCTCGCCGGCATCGTCAGCCATCAGCCCGTAAACGACGGCGACGTAACGCTTGTCGATCTGCCGTTCGCGGAAAAAGCGCGATAGCCGGCTATGCATTTCCGCGCCGCGCGCCAGAACGAGCAGGCCGGAGGTCGACATGTCGAGGCGATGGGCAATGAGCGCATCCGGAAACCTGGCCTGCACGCGCGAGGCAAGGCAATCGTCCATGCCCTCCCCGCGCCCCGGCACGGAGAGCAGTCCGGCCGGTTTATCGACAACGATGATTTCGTTATCAACGTGGATGACGGTCAGGCCGTTGTCGGGCGGCGGAAAATAGGCCGTCAAAATGCTTTCACCCGGATACTGCAGCCGCTGTCCCGGAACGCCGTGCTCTCGCGAAACCAGCCGGTACCGGGCGAGGTCTGCGCGCACACCCGGTGGTCGGTCGTCTTGCTCGCCCACCAGTACCACGGCGCTGGTTTGGCGAAACTCTGCGGCGCATTGATGGCCAGCCAAATGCAGAGCAGCAGCTTGCCGAGCCTTGATTTGAATGCAGAATTTTCTTGCCAAGCGGTCATGGTAAATGTACTGTATTTATAAACAGTATTTAAGTAATGGCGGAGCGGGCTGGGAATATACCTCGTCTGCTCCGTGTAATCAGTGAAATTGACGGCTGCCGATGGCATATCCGGAACAATCAGCCTGTCGATCAAACGCAGCAATTTCTATTCCATCTTTGGCCCCTGTGCCATAATCCGCTCAAATTTCCGAGGTAACACCATGGACGACAACAAGGCAAAGGCGCTCGCCGCAGCGCTGCAACAGATCGAAAAGCAATTCGGCAAAGGCTCCATCATGAAGATGGGCGATGCCGAAATCGACGAGGGCATTCAGGTCGTGTCTACCGGCTCGCTCGGTCTGGACATCGCGCTGGGCGTCGGCGGCCTGCCGCGCGGCCGCGTCGTTGAAATCTACGGCCCGGAATCTTCCGGCAAGACCACGCTGTGCCTGCAGGTCGTGGCCGAAATGCAAAAGCTCGGTGGTGTTGCCGCATTCATCGACGCCGAACACGCGCTCGATCCGCAATACGCGCAGAAGCTTGGCGTCAGCGTCGGCGACCTGCTGATCTCGCAGCCGGATACCGGCGAACAGGCCCTCGAAATCGCCGACATGCTGGTTCGTTCCGGCTCGGTCGACATTATCGTCATCGACTCGGTCGCCGCCCTCACCCCGCGTGCCGAAATCGAAGGCGAAATGGGCGACCAGATGGTCGGCCTCCATGCCCGTCTGATGAGCCAGGCCCTGCGCAAGCTGACCGCCAACATCAAGAAGACCAACACGCTGGTCATCTTCATCAACCAGATCCGCATGAAGATCGGCGTCATGTTCGGCTCGCCGGAAACGACGACCGGCGGCAACGCGCTCAAGTTCTACGCATCGGTTCGCCTCGACATCCGCCGCATTGGTGCGATCAAGAAGGGCGACGAAGTCATCGGCAGCGAAACCAAGGTCAAGGTCGTCAAGAACAAGGTCGCCCCGCCCTTCCGCGAAGCCATCTTCGACATCCTCTACGGCGAAGGCATTTCCCGTCAGGGCGAAGTCGTCGAAATGGGTGTAGCGCACAAACTGGTCGAAAAATCCGGCGCCTGGTATTCCTACAAGGGCGAAAAGATCGGTCAGGGCAAGGACAATTCCCGCGAATTCCTCAAGTCGCACCCGGAAATTGCCCAGGAAATCGAAGCGAAGATCCGCGAAGCGGCCAGCACCACCGTCATCAAGCCGACCAAGGCGGCTGCGGCGGATGCCTGACCTGCGCGTCCGCGCCCTGCAATTGCTGACCCGGCGTGATTACAGCCGGGCCGGCTTGCAGGCCAAGCTCGCTCCGCATGCCGAATCGGCGGAGGAGCTGTCGACAGTGCTTGATACCCTGCAAGCCGAACGTCTGCTCTCGGATTGCCGCTACGCTACCCAACGGGTTGCCGTGCGTGGAAGACGTTATGGCGATGCGCGCCTGCGCCAGGAGTTGCGCCAGCAAGGCGTCAGCGACGCCGACATCGCCACGGCCCTGCCCGAAGCCGGTGATGAAACCGAGCGCTGCCGGGTAATTTGGGCCAAAAAGTTCGGTCGACCGCCGGAAACCGCCGAAGAGCGTGGCAAACAGATGCGTTTCCTGCAATATCGTGGTTTTTCCAACGATGCCATTCGGCGGGCCATGCAGGGAGTGGATGAATGAACATGCCGGCGGCCAAACTCTCGGCCCACAATCTCAAGAAGCGCTATAAGGCGCGGACGGTCGTCGAGGACGTCTCCTTCGAGGTCAAATCCGGCGAAGTCGTCGGCCTTCTGGGTCCGAACGGCGCCGGCAAGACCACCTGTTTTTACATGATCGTCGGGCTGGTCGCGGCGGATGGCGGCGAGGTTTACATCGACGACAATCGCCTGACCCACCTGCCGATGCACAGCCGGGCCAGACTTGGCCTGTCCTATTTGCCGCAGGAAGCCTCGGTTTTCCGCAAGCTCAACGTCGAGGAAAACATCCGGGCCATTCTCGAGCTGCTCAATTTGCCGGAAGCCGAGCTGAACGATCGCCTGGAGGGCCTGCTGGCCGAGCTGCACGTCAGCCATGTCCGCCATGTCAATGCCTCGGCCCTGTCGGGCGGCGAGCGGCGGCGCGTCGAAATCGCCCGCGCCCTGGCCACCAATCCACGTTTCATCCTGCTTGATGAGCCGTTTGCCGGGGTGGACCCGATCGCCGTACTCGAAATCCAGAAAATCATCCGCTTCCTGAAGGAGCGCGGAATCGGCGTCCTGATTACTGACCACAACGTCCGCGAGACGCTGGGCATTTGCGACCACGCGTACATTATCAACGCCGGAAACGTGCTGGCGGCTGGACGGCCGGACGAAATCGTTGATAATGAAAGCGTACGCAAGGTTTATCTCGGCGAGCACTTCAAGCTCTGACCGGAAAATAGAAACCGACCCCAACCGATGAAGCCGGCACTCCAGCTAAAACTCTCCCAACATTTGGCGCTGACGCCTCAGCTGCAGCAGTCAATCAAACTGCTACAGCTGTCGACGATCGAAATGCAGCAGGAAATCGAGCGTTATCTGCTCGAGAATCCCATGCTGGAGCGCGAGGACGAGCAGGGTGGCGAGGCATTTTCCAGTGCTCAGCAATTCGACTCACCGCAAACCAGTGAGGGCGAGCGCGAACAAAAGGCTGAGCGCGAAGAGCGCGATGCACGCGACGACCGCGAGCAGGACGTTCCGTCAGCTCCCTCCGATGTCGATGACGACCGTTGGGCCGCCGATGCCGGCACCTTCACCGGGGCCGGGCGCGACGAAGACGACGACAGCGATTCGCAGGACATTCACGGCACGACGATCAGCCTGCGCGATCATCTCGGCTGGCAACTGGGGATGACCCAGGTTTCGGAGCGCGACCGAAGCCTGGTCCGTTTCCTGATTGAGGCCCTCGATGACGATGGCTACTTGTCGGCTACCCTGGAAGAACTCTGGGAAACGCTGCCACCGGAATACGAAATTGAAATCGAAGAGCTGGAAATTGCGCTGCATCACATCCAGAATTTCGACCCGGTCGGCATCGGTGCCCGCAATCTCCAGGAGTGCCTGGCCCTGCAACTCAAAGCCCTGCCGGGCAGTTGTGAGGTCCGCGATCTCGCTCTGACTATCGTCCAGAAGCACCTGGAACTGCTGGCTGCCCGCGATTTCGCCAAGATCCGCCGCCTGACCGGCTGCGATGATGAGTCGCTGAAGGCCGCGCAATCGGTGATTACCGGCCTGAATCCGCGACCGGCCTCACGCTTTTCCCAGATCGAAGCCCGCTACATCACGCCGGACGTGATCGTAAAGAAGCTCAAGGGGAAGTGGACTGCGTACATCAATCCCGACGCTTATCCGCGCCTGCGCATCAACCGTCTTTACGCCGAAATTCTTTCGAAGCAGCGGCGTGGCAATGGCCACCTGTCCACTCAGTTGCAAGAAGCTCGCTGGCTGATTAAAAATGTTCAGCAGCGTTTTGAGACAATTCATCGTGTGACGCAGGCCATTGTTGATCGTCAGCGTCAGTTCTTTGAACACGGAGAAGTTGCGATGCGCCCGCTGGTTTTGCGCGAAATCGCCGACATTCTCGGTTTGCACGAGTCGACCGTATCGCGCGTCACAAGCCAGAAATACATGGCGACGCCGCGCGGTATCTTCGAACTCAAATACTTCTTCGGCAGTCATGTCTCCACCGATACCGGTGGTGCCTGTTCTGCTACGGCCATCCGGGCGCTGATCAAGCAGTTGATCTCGGCCGAGGATGGCAAGAAGCCCTTGTCGGATAGTCAATTATCCGAAATACTAGGCCAGCAGGGAATCGTAGTTGCCCGACGGACGGTTGCAAAATACCGCGAGTCGCTCAACATCCCACCGGTCAATTTACGCAAGACCCTGTAGAGAGAGGAGATAAAAGTGAATCTGCAGATTAGTGGTCACCATATTGAAGTTACCCCGGCCCTTCGTGAATACGTTGAAAACAAGCTGGATCCGGTGATCCGCCATTTTGACAAGGTAACCGGCGTCAGCGTCGTTTTGTCGGTTGAAAAGCTCAAGCAAAAAGGCGAAGTAACGCTTCACGTACCGGGTAAGGACATCCACGTCGAAGAGTCCGGTGACGATCTCTATGCCGCTATCGATGCCTTGTTCGACAAACTGGACCGTCAGGTTCAGAAGTACAAGCAAAAGGTCCAGGACCACCATCGCGGTGACAAGCCCGGGCTGCATACCGTCGCTGAATAAGCGCTGAACGGGCCGCACCGTAACCGGTTGCGGCCTTTGTTTTTCTCACCTTCCCTATGAACCCCTTAACCAATCTTCTATCAACCGATCAGGTTCTGCTCGATCTTGAAGCCAGCAGCAAGAAGCGGGTCTTCGAGCAGGCAGGCATGCTTTTCGAAAATCGACTGGGTCTTGCCCGATCGATCATTTTCGATAGCCTGTTCGCCCGCGAAAAGCTCGGTTCCACCGGTTTGGGCCAGGGTGTGGCGATTCCCCATGGTCGAATCAAGGGGCTGAAACAAGCCGTTGGCGCATTCCTGCGTCTGGCAACCCCGGTACCGTTCGATTCACCCGATGGTCGCCCCGTTGATCTGCTCTTCGTTCTATTGGTTCCCGAGCAGGCGACTGAGCAGCATTTGCAGATACTTTCGGAGTTGGCCCAGAATTTTTCTGATCGCGCATTCCGCGAAAAATTGCACGTCGCTCCCGACGCTGCGGCTGTTGTTGCTCTGTTTCAGGGCTGAGTTTAGTTCGTGCGCCACGTAAGCCTGGTTCAGCTTTACGAGGACAATCGCGAAAAGCTGCTGCTGAACTGGAACGTTGTTCCGCAGGCCGACCGTCGTATCGAGATCAAGGGCTCCAACAACTATGGCGCCGATCTGGTTGGTCACATCAATATCATTCACCCGGAACGTCTGCAGGTTCTTGGCCTTGCCGAATACGAATGGGCCATGCGCATTGGCGAGCGTCGTTTCGCACAAATGCTTGGCGATCTGCTCGGTGCACAACCGCCCGCGGTGATCGTTGCTGACGGGCTGACGCCACCGCCATTGGTGGTCGAAACCTGTACCCAATTGACGACCCCGCTGATTTTCTCGCCCAAGCCGTGTTCGGCCATCATCGATCTGTTGCGCATCTATCTGTCGGCCCGTCTGGCCGATACGGTCAGCCTCCATGGTGTATTCATGGATGTCCTGGGCATGGGCATCCTGATTACCGGAGATTCCGGTGTAGGCAAGTCGGAACTGGCGCTGGAGTTGATCTCCCGGGGGCACGGGCTGGTTGCTGATGATGTCGTCGAAATGGCCCGTATTGCGCCAACCACCATCGAAGGCCGCTGCCCCGGAATGTTGCGCGACTTTCTCGAGGTGCGTGGGCTTGGTTTACTCAATATCCGGACGATTTTTGGCGAAACTGCGTCACGCCGGAAAATGAAGCTCAAGCTGATTGTGCATCTACAGAAAACATCGACCGCGGCCGATGCGCCACGTCTGCCGTTGGATGCCCAAACGCATGAAGTCCTGGGTGTTCCGATCCGCAAGGTGGTGATTCCCGTCGCCGCCGGACGCAACCTCGCGGTGCTGCTCGAAGCAGCGGTACGCAACACGATTCTTCAATTTCGCGGAATCGATAGCATGCAGGATTTCATGGATCGTCAGCAGCGCACGATGCTTGACGATGACGCATGAATGGCCGATAGTACTTCGGCTTTTCAACCTTATTGAGGGGACATCCAATGAAGAAATTGATCGGTCTGTTGATTGTTGCTTTTGCTGCTTCCACCGCCTACGCCACCGATGATTGTGCCGCGAAGGCCGCCGAGAAAAAGCTGGCGGGTGCCGCCAAGAACAGCTTCATGAAGAAGTGCACCAAGGATGCCGGCGCCGCTCCTGAAAACGAAGCTTGTGCTGCCACAGCCAAGGAAAAGAAACTGGCTGGCGCTGCCAAGAACAGTTTCATGAAGAAGTGCGTAGCTGACGCTGCCGCCAAGTAACCAACTTGCTCAGGGAGCAATCGGCCATCTGCGGATGGCCGATTTTCGTTTACAGGTGCTCGAACTCGGCGATATCGGCCAAAGGATCGTTGCCTGAATTGCCAAAACTGATCTGGCCACGACTTTCGAGTTGAATTTCATGGCGCCGGACCATGACTTCCTGGCGTCCTGAGAGCGTGACAAAGCAGCCATTTGTGCTGGTGTCGACCAGATAGAAGCCATCGCCCCGCCTTTCAACCCGTGCGTGTTGCCGGGAGGCTTTGCGATCATCGATGATCAGTTTGCAGCCAAGATCACGGCCGATGGTCAGGACCGGGGTCTTGTCGTCAAGCAAAAAAGCCTTGCCGCGATGGCGAACACAAAGTCGGTCGACGGGGACGGCGCTGCTTGGGCCGAAAGCCGAGTGCGCTGAATTCGCGGTGGCACCCTGATAGTTCGGCCAGTTGATCTGGAAAAGTGCCAGAGCTTCGCCGTCTTCTGGAACGCTACCTAGTTCGGGGACGGGATTGGCAGAAATGAAGCTTGGTTCGGCCAGGGCCTCGACGAGAAGTGAACTACACAAAATCTGGTCGCGTCGGGCAATCCCCGCAATACGGGCGGCCGTTGAAACAGCCGATCCGGTGAGTTTTTTGCCATCGTCCAACACTTCGCCGCAGTGCAAGCCAATGCGGATAGTCAATTTCAGACCGGAAACGGGCGGCAGGTCGGCAATCCGCTGCTGCATGTCGATGGCCGCCTGGCAGGCATCTTCCGCAGTTTCAAACGCACCAAGCAACTCGTCACCGACCACCTGGATAGTCTTGCCCTTGTAGCCATCGATCGAGCGCTTCATGCGCTTGAGGCAACGTTCAACTGCATGCATTGCCTCTTTGTCTCCAAGACGCTCGAAAAGCGCGGTACTGCCGGAGACATCGGCGAACATCACAATCAGTTTTCGTTGCGTGGCACTCATTGTCTACCTGGAGTCCATGAATAAACGACTGCTCATTATATGTTGATCGCGCTGCTTCTGCATTATGCCGAAAGGCTTATCGGGATGGTCTCGCTGATCGGCATTTCCGGGAGGTCAAAGGCAATATCGCCCTCCTCGACCGGGGTGTCGAGCGTCAGACCGCGAAAATCGAATAGGTCGCCATCAGCCAGGTGGGAGGGAACGACATTTTGCATGGCGGTAAATACGGATTCGGTACGACCTGGATAGCGCTTGTCCCAATCCTGCATCATTTCCCGGATCTTCTGGCGCTGCAGGTTGTCCTGCGAGCCGCACAGGTTGCAGGGGATGATCGGAAATTCCATGCCGCGGGCAAATTTTGCGATATCGGACTCGGCGCAATAGGCCAGGGGCCGGATGACGACATGCGCCTTGTCGTCGGTGACGAGTTTCGGCGGCATGGCCTTGAGCTTGCCACCGAAGAGCATGTTGAGAAAGAGCGTATGCACCATGTCATCGCGGTGATGGCCGAGGGCTATCTTGTTGGCGCCCAGTTCCTTGGCGGTTCGGTAGATGACGCCACGGCGGAGTCGCGAACAGAGCGAACAGGTGGTTTTCCCTTCGGGAATCTTTTCCTTGACGACCGAATAGGTGTCGGCTTCGACAATCCGATGCTCGATGCCGATCGATTCGAAATAGCGGGGCAGGATGTCAGCGGGAAAGCCGGGCTGCTTCTGGTCGAGATTCATGGCGATCAGGCGGAATTTGACCGGCGCCCGCTTTTGCAGCGCCATCAGCATGGCGAGCAGCGTGTAGGAATCCTTGCCCCCGGAAACGCAGACGAGCACCGTATCGCCATCCTCGATCATGTTGTAGTCGATGATCGCTTTGCCGGTACGGCCTTCCAGGTATTTGCGCAGCTTTTGCAGGTTGTTCGATTGGGTCATGGGGCAAGGAAAAAGGGCGGTGGGCTGACCGTGTAGCGTGATTCCTACGGTCAACCGGATTTATTGCGCAAAACGCAAAAGATCGCCAGTTTACCTTGTGTCACCAGTCGGACGAAAAAATTCTGCGTTGAATCAGTGGTTTCCACCAAAAGCCTGTAATTTTTCCTGCAACTCCTTGACCCTGATCGGCTTGGACAGATAGTCGTCCATGCCGGCCGCCAGGCAGGCGTCACGGTCCTCCTGCATGGCGGCGGCAGTCATGGCGATGATCGGCGTGCGCGGCAGGTGACGATCAGCCTCGCGGGCCCGGATTCGTTGTGTTGCTTCGATGCCACCCATGACCGGCATCTGCATGTCCATCAGGATCACATCGAAGGACATGGTCGCCAGAATATCGAGCGCTTCCTGACCGTTCAACGCCAGCGTGGCTTCGTGTCCCCATTTGCCGAGCAGGCCGAGGGCAAGTTTCTGATTGGTCGGATGATCTTCGACCAGCAGGATATTCAGGGCGCGCCGCGCTTCCCGCAACGAATGGCGGGTGACCAGCGGTTTTCCGGTCGAGTGCATGGCGGGGGCCGCGTTGTCGAACAGACGCCCAAGTGCCGCATGCAATTCGTCGAGTGAAATGGGTTTGGAGAAAAATCCGGCGATTCCGGCTTCCTGGCAGCGTTGGGCATCGCCGCGCAGGGCTCCGGATGAGAGCATCAACATCGGCGGCAGATTTTTGTGGTTTGCGCGGAGGCGGCTGGCCAGTTCATAACCGTCCATCCGGGGCATTTGTGCGTCGAGCAGGATGCAATCGAAATCCGTGTTGCCTTCTTGCATCAAGGTGAGTGCAGCCTGAGCTGAATCGACGTCGCTGGGGATGGCTTTCAGCAAGCTGAGCATGCCGCTCAGAATGCGTCGGTTGGTTGCGTTGTCGTCCACAATAAGGATGCGTCGGCCGAGCAAGTCGACCTCGCTGCCAATGGCCGGGCTTGCCTGCTCCGAGACTTTAAGTTGTACCGAAAAGTGGAAGGTGCTGCCTTTGCCTGCCTCGCTGAGCAGCCACATCCGGCCACCCATGAGTTCGACCAGATGACGACAAATCGATAGGCCAAGCCCGGTGCCGCCATACTTTCGTGTCGTTGAAGTATCTTCTTGTGAGAAGGCGTCAAAAATCAGTTCCTGCTTGTCGGGAGCGATGCCGATGCCCGTATCGCGCACGGCAAAATGGACGACTGCGTGACCTTCCTGCAATTGCATCAGCTCGGTGCGCAGGACGATTTCCCCATGGTTCGTGAACTTGATGGCATTGCCGATCAGATTGACCAGCACCTGCCGGATACGACTGGGGTCGCCCAGGACGTAGCGGGGCACATCGTGAAGTATTTCGCTGAGCAGCTCGATTCCCTTTTCGTGGGCACGCAAGGCCAGGGGCTTGAGGACTTCGGCAATGAGGCGATACAGATCGAAGGAAATCTCCTCGACGAGCAGTTTGCCGGCTTCGATTTTCGAAAAATCGAGAATGTCGTTGATGATGGTGAGCAGCGACTCAGCCGAAGACTTCGCAATGTTCAGATATTCGCGTTGCTCCGAGGTTAAGGCTGTTTCCAGCACCAAATCGGTCATCCCGATGACGCCGTTCATCGGTGTACGAATTTCGTGACTCATGTTGGCGAGAAAATCGCTTTTCGCCCGGCTTGCTGCTTCTGCCGCTTCCTTGGCCCGCAGGACCTCAATCTCGGCCCGTTTTCGCTCGGTGATGTCGACGATGACACCGAGCAATCCGGAAACGCTGCCATCGCGGTGGGTCAGTGCGGCTTTGCGATAGACCGTATCGTGAATGATCCCATCCCGGCTGTGCACCGAGGCCTCATAAGATTGCATTCCTTTGCTGGCAAACAGCTCGGCATCTTTTTCCTTATGCAGGCGGGCATCTTCCGGTGGCAGGAGGTCGTTCAGCGTGTGGCCGATGATGGCATCACGCTTGATATGGAAGAACAATTCGAAAGCGCGGTTCAGGCGAACATAGCGTCCGGCATCATCTTTCAGGTAAACCGGTAGCGGGATGGCCTCGATCAACTCCTCGACCAGATGCAGCTGCTCTGACAGTTGTGCCTCGATGCGTTTGCGATCGGTGATGTCAGTCCGGATGGCAATATGGCGCTCGGGCTCTCCTGCGGCATTCAGCAGCGGGACAATGGTGGCGTTAACCCAGTACAGATTGCCGCCACGCGCCCGGTTGCAGACCTCGCCCCGCCAGACTTGGCCAAGCGAGATGGTTTGCCACATGTCGCGGAACATTTCACGCGGATGCGTGCCGGAGTTGATGATGCGGTGATTGCGCCCAAGAAGTTCTTCGCGGGCGTAACCGCTGATGTCGCAAAAACGATCGTTGGCATACAAAATTGTGCCGGCCGTGTCAGTGATGCTGACGATCGCATGCTGGTCGAGGGCGAATTTCTGGGTCGCCAGCTCACGTCGGCCGTGCTCGCTTTCAGCGACCATTGAGGCGATTCGCTTGGATAGTTCGGCGATATCTTCATCGGCAAACGTATCGGCGTGATCGCTTCGATCATCGTCCAGCAACAAATGCCGGACCGTTTTTCGCAAGGAACGCAGCGCATTTTCGCGGTCAGCCAGCGACAGACGCAGTTTCTCGTTGCTGTCCGAGAGTTCGGACGAGGATATTTCCAGGCTGCGGGTACGCAAATCAAGATCGCGCTCGTATTGCTCGTAGCTGCCGTCGACGCGCGCAAGGAAGTCGCCAAAGCCTTCCAGGGCGGCCCGCAAGGCTGGATCCGCCGTCGTCGCTGCGTTGCTCATCGAATGCAGCAACGCAGCCAGTTCAGCCTCGTTTCCGATCCCAAGGCTGCGTTTGAGTTGCCGGAGAAGCGCTTTTTGCATGCGGTTTGGGTCAGGCCTCACTCAGGCAGGTGATGGTCATTGTCTGATTGTGCAATTTGCACGATGCGCCGGGTGCGAACGGGCTGATTTCTCCGTAGGAGTAGAAGCCCGTCAGTGTGCCAGCCTGGCCGAATACCTCGCCGACAGCCTCGACTTCTTCGTCAACACGGTTGCCCATGACCAGTTTTCGCCCGACGCAGCTGACCAGAATGGCCAGACTTTCGCCGCTGTTTTGCAGCATGGAGACAGCCGCTTCCGCTGCCGATTCTGCCCCGCTAACCAGTTTGTCGGTGCTGGCGTGCATCAGGCGCAAATAGCCATCCGGGTCGATCTCGCCAGCCAGGATGAGGCTGCCGCTTGCTTCGTCGATGCCGAGAATGGTGCGGATCAAACCGACCGCGCTATGGTCTTCGCCGAGCATGGCGAAGGGGAAAAGCAGTCCTGATGCCGGCAGTCCCTTGGCGTGCTCGCCCAAGTAGCGCCGGTAAATTTCGAGTGCCGGTTCGCCGTCCAGTTCATGCAGGATATTGCCGTCGCAGCGCGTTACCTTGCGGGCCGGCCCGAAAGGCTCCCAGCCACCGAAGGAGCCGTGGCCGAAGCGCAGCCCGTCGCCACCCAGGCCAAGCGCGACGATGTGGTCATTGGCCACGCCGTCCGGGCCAATGGTGAATGTTTCCTTGAACGCCCCGCCGTCACCGGCCAGACCACCGGTAATCGGGATGGCGTTGCCAATGATGCTGGTAATGCCATTGACCAGGGCGCTACCGTTAATTTGTACGCCAGGCCCGAAAACGAGGACGGCTTTGAGGTCGGCCGCCGCAATCTGCTTGCCCAGTCTCTCGCCGGCCGCGAAGGAGTCCTCCATGCCGGCCAGCCGTGTGCTGCCCTGATTGAGGCGGGTTTGGTCGAATTTGATGGCAGTGATGGTGCAGGTTCCATCATCAACACCTGCCGCCGTGATTTCGCCAGCCGTCGAACAACCGAGCAGCAAGGCTTCGGGAAATGCGCGGTGGATTGACTCGTGGAATCCCGGAAAACTGAAGTGTTCGATGCTGCCGAAGATTAGCAGCAGGTCCGCCGCGGGATCTCTCAAGGTGTCCAGCGCAACAGCCAGATCGGTTGGCTTCCGATTGATTATTTGTTTGACGCGCAAGGTCAGTCTCCTCCTTTGATGCAGAATGCAAAAATAGCATAGGCTGCCGTGAAATTCGCCTAGTGGCCTTAAAATTGACACTTTTTGAACTTGCCATGAACAACCTGCCGATTCCCGCACCGGAGGCGCTTGCTCACAGTCAGCGTCTGCAGCAAACCCTTGTCGAGGAAATATCTGCTGCGGGCGGTTGGCTTTCCTTTGCCCGTTTCATGGAACAACTGCTCTACGCGTCAGGGCTAGGCTATTACGCGGCCGGAGCGCGCAAGTTCGGGGCGGCTGGCGATTTCATCACCGCCCCTGAGATGACTGCGTTATTCGGGCTGGCGCTTGCCCGGCAGGTCGCCCAAGTCATGGCTGCATCGGCTCCCGTGGTGCTCGAGGTGGGGGCCGGCTCAGGGCGTTTGGCCGCTGATTTGCTGCTTGCTCTGGAGAAAGCGGAAGCATTGCCGGAGCGCTATTTCATTCTTGATTTGTCGGCCGACCTGCGTCAGCGGCAGCAAGAAATGATCGCAGCGGCCGTGCCGCATCTGCTGTCGCGGGTTGAATGGCTGGATCGCCTGCCGGAGCAGTTTTCGGGGGTTGTTGTCGCCAATGAACTGCTTGACGCCATGCCGGCTCACGTCGTTGCCTGGCGAGACGAAGGGGTTTTCGAGCGCGGTGTTGTCGTCGACGAAGCTGGCTGTTTCAGGTGGAATGAGCGCCCGGCAAGCGGTGCCCTGCTCGCTGCCGCCGAGGAAATTGGCGAGCAATGCAGCCTGCCGCCGGGTTTCGAGAGCGAAATCAGCCTTGCCGCACGGGCCTGGGCGGCGGAATGGGGGCATCGCCTGAGCAAGGGGGCGCTGTTGCTGATCGATTATGGCTTCCCGCGTCGCGAGTTCTATCATCAGCAACGGGGGCGTGGAACCCTTATGTGCCATTACCGCCACCACGCGCATCCCGACCCGTTCTATTTGCCGGGTTTGCAGGACGTCACGGTCCACGTCGATTTCACGGCAATTATTGCAGCGGCCCACGCCAGCGGGCTGGAGCTGCTCGGGTATGCCAGTCAGGGACAGTTCCTGCTCAATTGCGGGATTCTCGACTATCTGGCAGCCATTCCCCAAGCTACGCCGGATTACATCCGGGCGGCAGGCGCCGTCGGCAAGTTGCTGATGCCGCACGAAATGGGCGAGCTATTCAAGGTGATCGCCATCGGCCGCGGCCTGGACGAAGCGCTTCTCGGCTTTGCCAACGGCGACCAGAGCTGGCGTTTGTAGCTGATTAACGCTTGGCCAGTTCGCGGAAACGGTTGGGCTGACCGAGGATCAGGCGGCCGAAATCGTCGAGCAATGCCTGGTCGACGACTTGTGGCCGAAGGCTGTACACGGCGCTACCCAGTCGTTCGAGATTACGCGTTTCAAGGACGATGACGCCCTTCGAAAAATCGGCCCGCCAGCGGGCACTGACGCTGACATCGCTGCGGATTTCAAACTCGGCGCGTTCGACATAACTGCGCTCGTTTTTGAATTCCTTGTAAGTGAACGGCAGGCCGAAGTCGAAAAGCATGGCCCGGAAGCGTTCCACCGAGGGACCATCGCGTTCGATGTGCAGCGTGTTGCTCGCGTTCAGGTGGTAGGAAAAGGTAACCAGTTCGACCAGCGCTCCGGCGCTTTGCGACTGTGTCCGGTAATCGGCAAAGCCTTCCTGCCAGACAAGCTGTTTCAGTTCGAACTGTTCGATCAACGGGTAATCCCGCGGGATATCCGGTTTGATGATGTTCAGTTGCTGGACCAGTTCGTGCAGATAGAAAAAGAGATGCTTGAGCGCTTGATCAATGGCCTCGTTGATCGAAGTGCGTTCGGCCAGGGCGCTATGGATTTCCCGTTGCCGTACTTCGGCCCGTTGCCGTAACTGATCAAGGAAGCTGCTGCCGAGTTCGGGTGCGCTTTCTTTTTTCGGCTCTGGCTCGGGTGCCTTTGCTTGGATTGGTGGGGCTTGGACGGGTTTCGCTGCTGGTCTGGTCGGGGCAATCTCGGGAAATACCAGCGTCGGATCGGTCATGCCGGCGCCCGAGTTGGCCAGGTATTCCCTGCGGGCACGCCGTTCGGCGGCATCCAGGTCGAAGGCTTCGATGTCGGCGATCAGCGAGGCTTCCAGATCGGCAATATCCTGGCCAGTGCCCGTCTTGCGCTCACGCTTGGCGCGGATGGCTTCGAGGATGACTGACAGCGGTCCGGGTTTTTTGGAATTGCTCATTGAATTGGCAAATAGTTGGACTACAGTGGACTAATAATGTGTCCGAATTGGAGTGAGCGCAAGATGGATGTTTCTTCTGTAGGTGGTTTGACCTCTGCCATGTCGCCAGTGGAGATCAGGGATGCGGCCAATACGGCCGTTCTCAAGAAGGCGATCGACATTCAGGCACAGAATGCGGCCCAGTTGTTGGAAGCCTTGCCGCAAGTCTCGAACAACCCGCCAAACCTGGGCAACTCGGTCGACGTCAAGGTTTGATTTCGTCCAGCCAGTCACGCAAGCTGGCCGCGACGAGCGGCCATTCTTTTTCGTGGGTTACGGCATGGCCCATGTTGCGGAAAATATGGACGTGTTCGCCGTAGGTTTGTCCGGTGGTCTGGACCAGGAAGGCGGGTACCAGGACGTCGTCTTCGGCGCCGAGGATCAGCATCGGTGGGCGATGCATGGCGTAGAGGTTGGGCAGGCTGAACATCGACATGTCCCATAGCGCACGGTGCGACTCCGGCTGCATCCGGCTCAGCCAGGCGGCCAGCATGGTTTCATCGACCTCACCGGCAAACAGCGCTTCGCGCAGCGTGCCGGTATCGGTGTATTTACCATCCATGATCTGATTGATTTCCTGGAACAGCTGCGGCTTGTTGAACATCAGATGGAACTGGGAGGCGATCAGGCCTTGCGGCGGTACCGAGCAGATCAGGGCAACGGCCGGTGCTTCGCGATGTTCAAGATATTTCTGGACAATGAAGCCACCCATTGAATGACCGATCAGGACAGGTGTTGTGCCCAGCCAATCGACGATGGCCTTGACGTCATCGACGTAATCGCCAACCGAATGCGAGTTGATGTACTCGTGCCCCTCACTGCCGGCGTGGCCGCGCAGTGACAGGGCGTAGCAGGGGTAGCCGGCCTTGGCGAGAAAGGGCATGAAGGTTTCGGTCCACATCCAGCCGCCGGCAAAGGCGCCGTGCACGAAGAGCAATGCTGGCTTGGTGGTTTTGCGGGAAGGCAGGCAGGAGAAGACTTCGAGGCCTTCGATGATTTGAGTTTTTAGCATGGGGCTCTGTTCAGGGTGAGGCGTGATTTAATGCGGCTTTCACCCTGCGGTGCAAGGCAAATGCTGAAGTGGATTTTGACGCTGGTGGTAGCGATTTTTTTGCTGGGCATCATCGGCCCGCATCTGGCGCGCTTTATTCGGTTCGGCAAATTGCCGGGGGATTTCGCATTCCGCTTTCGTGGTCGAAGTTACACGTTTCCGGTGGCGACCACGATAATTTTTTCGTTATTGCTCTGGCTGCTCTCCCGAGTCATTTAACAGCAGCTTGAGCGCATTGACCCGTGCCGCGTAAATGCGCTCCGGAATTTTGGCCTTGTCGGTACAGGCCAGCGCGATTTTTCCAGCTTCGACGGCGTTGACCGCAGCCAATGCCGAGAGCAGGTAGCGTGGGCTGTCGTAGGGGCGGTTTTCCCAGCCCAGTCGGCCGGTGTAGTCGCACAGGCAGGCGTCGAGCAACTGCTGGAAACGTTCCGGCCGGCGCAGTGCATCGGTTTTTTCGAACAGCGTGACGATGGTGCTGGCCTTCAGATCGGCGGCGCGATGGACGTTGCCGTGATAGCGCGCCATGATCAGCGCGAGATCGCGACAGTCGCTGGGCACGCGCAGGCGGGCACACAGCTTTTCGCTGAGGTTCACGCTTCGTTCCTCATGCCCGATATGGCGCGGCAGGATGTCGGCTGGCGTCGTTCCCTTGCCGAGGTCGTGGGTCAGTGCGGCAAAGCGCACCGGTAAGGCAAAGCCGCGTTTCGCAGACTGGTCGACGACCATCATGGTATGGATACCGGTGTCGATTTCCGGATGGTAATCGGCCCGTTGCGGCACACCGAACAGGATATTGAGTTCGGGCAGCAGGCGAGCCAGGGCACCACAGTCGCGCAGCACTTCGAACATCCGCGACGGCCTGTCTTCCATCAAGCCCTTGGCCAGCTCCTGCCAGACGCGTTCGGCGACCAGATGATCGACTTCGCCGCTGGCCACCATGTCGCGCATCAGCGCCAGCGTTTCCGGGGCTACCGAAAAATCGCTGAAGCGGGCGGCAAAGCGGGCGATGCGCAGAATGCGCACGGGATCTTCGGCAAAAGCCGGGCCAACATGCCTTAGGATTTTGGCCGATAAATCCCGTTGACCGTGGAAAGGGTCGATCAGCGTGCCGTCGGCCGCTTTGGCCATGGCATTGATGGTCAGATCGCGGCGGGCGAGATCCTCTTCGAGTGTAACGTCGGGCGCGGCGTGGAAAGTGAAGCCGTGGTAGCCGTGCCCGCTCTTGCGTTCGGTGCGGGCCAGCGCGTACTCCTCCTGGGTCTTCGGGTGCAGGAAAACCGGGAAATCCTTGCCGACCGGCCGGAAACCCTGCGTAAGCAGGAGTTCCGGGGTGGCGCCGACGATGACGTAGTCGCGGTCGGCATTCGGCCGGCCAAGCAGTTCATCGCGGACGGCGCCGCCAACGATGAAAATCTGCACGGTCGACAGCGCGGGTTCAGCGACCGGCGCGATAGCGGAAGCTGTTGAGCTTGCCCTTCGGCGTGTTGAGCGCAACGTAGGTCGGCGCGATGGCTTCGAGCGCCGTCGGGTGCCAGTTGGCCGGCTGCTTGCTGCCGGCTTCGGCCACGCTATCCTTTTCCATCGAGCGTAGGTTGTCCGGCGACAGCATCGGGCTCGGTGCCAGCCACATCAGGCCGGCCTGCAGGTAAGCCCAGCCTTCGGACAACGGAATGATGGTGGCCGTGCTGCCGGCCAGTTCCTTGGCGTAGTCGACCAGTTCGCGCAGCGTGTAGGTCTTCGGGCCAACCAGTTCATAGGTCTGGCCGTAAGTGGCGACGTCGTTCAGGCTATCGACGAAGGCATCGGCGACATCGGCCGCCCACACCGGCTGAAAGCGGGCCTGGCCGAAACCGAGCGGGAAGAACGGGACTTTTTTCAGGATGCTGGCGAACATCGACAGGAAGGAATCGCCGAGGCCGAAAATGACCGATGGACGGAAGACGGTGATGTCCAGCTCACCCTGGGCGGCGCGCACGATGGCTTCGCCGTCGCCCTTGGAGCGCAGGTATTCGGACGGGCCCTTGGGGTCGGCATTGAGGGCGCTCATGTGCACCAGACGGCGGACACCGCTGGCCTTGCAGGCGGCAACGATCTTTTTCGGCAGTTCGACGTGGGCGTTGGCGAAATCGCGGCTGTAGGGCAGGACGACATCGCGGCTGTGCAGGACGCCGACCAGGTTGATCACGGCGTCGTGGCCGCGCATCAGTTCGCTCAGGGTCTTTTCGCAGTGGATATCGGCTTCCGGCATGCTGACGCCCGGCTGCATGATGAGCGCCTTGGTGCGCTCGCGGCGACGCGTCGGGACGGTGACTTCGATACCGCGCTGCGACAGACGGTTGACGATATAGGTACCGACAAAACCGCTACCCCCCAGCAGCAAGACCTTTTTGATGTCCATTTGGAACCCCGGAAACTGAATACGTAAAACCCGGATTTTAAGGCAATTTGGCGCTTTCCGGGCAGCCCTCTGGCCGATGGCCGCTTTAGCGCCCGGCCGATTGTCGCAGGGCGACGCCGGCCGCCGTCTCGAACAGGGTGCTGAGTGGGCTGAGGCGGGCCTCGCCATCGTGCAACTGGCGCTCGAGGATGGCCGGATGAACCGCCAGCGCCAGCCCGGATTCGGGGTTGAGCAGCAACACCCGGCGGCTGGTCGGGCTGATGTGGCAGAGTCGGGCAATGGCCTGGTTGCCATCGGCCAGCGGGATTTCCAGCCAGTCGCCCTCCCCGACAGGCAGCGCACGGGAAGGCGTCGGACGATAGTCGGCAAAATCGAGTGTGGTCAGAACCCGCTGGTTCGCCTCCAGTTTGCCGCTGACCGGCGTGCCCGCCGGGGCCGAAACGCCGCTCGGGAAAAGCTCGGCTACCGGGGCGTCGGGAGCAGCTGCGGTCGGCATGGCACGGAGTGCCCTGGTCTGCAGTTCGAAACATTCGTCGAGGAAGGCTGACTCCGCTTCGGCCGACAAGCCGATGCGCGCCATTCCGGCGCGCAGGCGTTTGAGGATCTCGGGCAGGCGGCGGGCCAGGGTCTTGCGCTCATCGGGATCGGCCTTGGGCTGGACGGTCCACAGCAGGTCATCGATGACGGCCAGTCCTTCCTGCCAGGCGGCGCCCTGTTCGCCCTCTTCGAGCCAGATTGCCTGGAGCAGGCGGCTCCACGATTGCTCAAGAAAAGTGCCGATGGCGGCCGGCGGGTTGGTCGCGATGAATTTTTCGAGGGCCAGGCGGACGCTCTGAGTGGCCTCGTCCTTGCGGTCAAGTTGGCCGATCAAGGGCAGATAGGGCGTTGTCGCCGCAGCAAAGCTGGCGTTGCGTTCGGCCAGCAGTGCGTCGAGTTCGCTCATCGCAGTCGTGAAGGCGTTCTGGTCCGCTTCGCTGCGCAATCGGGTGGCGATGTCGAACAGGCGCGCGCAGACCGGGTGGCGGGCCGGCACATCGGTCGGCAGGCCGAGCACGGCCTGCCCCATGCGGTCGATGACCAGTCGTGCCGGGTGTTGCGCATCGGCAAACAGCGAACTGTCCTTCATGGCGACCTTGAGCAGCGTGATCTGCAGGCTCGAGATGACGGCCTTGAGAGCATCCGGCAGGCCTGGATTGGCAAAGATGGCCTCGAAGATCATGGCCAGTGTGTCGATGGCCAGGCCCTCATTGGCCGTAGTCGGAATGCCGAGCTGGGCAGATTTGAGAACCTTGGGCTGGCTGGAGAAGTCGCCATCGGGTGTAAACAGCGCCGCAATCATGCCGCCCCCCGTCTGGGTGGGCTCGAACTTTTGCTCGAAGGCGCCCCGGCGGTCGAGTTCGTTGAGGCGCTCGATCAGGCGTTCGAGGGTGGCCTGGTTGAGCAGCGAGGCCGCTGCGCCGCCGCCCGCTGGTGCCGGCGGCAATTCGGCCGCGCCGGGCAGGCTGGCGAGCAGTCTTTGTTGCAGGGCAAGCAGGGCATTGGCCGGAGTGGCCGGCGATTCGGCGCTCGCCGGTCCTTCCTGGCTGCCGATGATGGTCGGCTGGGCGGCCTCGACACCGCCACGATCCATGAAGTCGTTGATTTCGGCGTAGAGCGCCGGCAGTCCCTCAAGCAGACAGGCTTCGATGCGGTCGAGCAATTCCAGCTTCTTGTCGATGGCGAAGGCACCGGCCGCATCGAACATCGTGGTGAGGCCCTGGGCGATGCCTTTCGGCCCGATCGGGTTGGCGCTTTTCGGCAGGTCGGGACGCCTGAGCAGGGTGACGAAGCGCAGATGGGTTTTCCACAGGCTGCCGCCGGTCGATTCGAACAGGCGGGCGCTCATGTTGTCGAGGCGGATGCCGAGTTCGAGATCCTCTTCGCCGACCAGGGTGATGCGCGACGAGGTCAGTCCGCTGGCCTCCTCGGCGAAGGAGCCACGTCGGTTGGTCGAGACCATTTCATCGAAATAGGCGCCGGCACCGTCCTGAATGGCCTTGATGGCGGGGGCGGAGAGCAGGCTGCTGTCCTGCAGCAAGGCGCCGAGGTGCTTGAGGAAAAGAGCCCGGGTATCGCTCAGGAGATGGAATGAGTCGGACTGCACCGCCATGTCGTTTTCCTAGGGGAGGTCTGCGTCTTTCATGCCTTCGGCGGTTTTGGCACCAACCACGCCGAGGCGAGTTTTCAGGGAATCGCTCTTGCCGTTGAACTGGGCCGAATAATAAACCGCGTTGCTCATCACTTTCTTGACGTAGTCGCGCGTCTCGCTGAACGGGATCGTTTCGGCGTAGATGGCGCCTTCGAGCGGCCGGTCGGCGCGCCATTTCTTGGCCCGGCCGGGGCCGGCGTTGTAGGCGGCGGAAGCGAGGACCGGGTGGTTGTCGAGGTTTTCCATGACCAGGCGCATGTAGCTGGTGCCGAGCAGGACATTGGTTTCTGTGTCGTTGACGCGGCCGTGGCTGAAATCGCGCAGGCCGATCTTTTTGGCGACCCATTTGGCGGTGGCCGGCATGAGCTGCATCAGGCCGGAGGCGCCGACATTCGACTTGGCGTTGGTGATGAAGCGGCTTTCCTGGCGCATTAGGCCATACACCCAGGCGTCGTCGAGCGACTGGTTCTGGGCGGCCGGGCGCACGGTCTCGCCGTAGGGGGCGAGGAAACGCAGGGAAAAATCGTGTTCGTTGCGGGTCTTGTCGGCCGTGTTGATGGCGCGGTCCCAGATCTGGTTGCGCTTGGCCAGGTTGGCCGCGGCGAGCAGCTCGCGGTCGTCCATGCCGCGCAGGGCCCAGTTCCATTCCTTGACCGCCTCGGTGCGCAGGTCGAGGCGGAAGAAGGCCATAGCGCGGCGGATGCCCGGGTTGTCGATGGCGGCCCTGGTTTCCTCGGCAGTCGTCGCCTTGGCCTTGGGCGGCAGCGTGATCTTGCGCTCGAGTTCCTCGTCGGCCAGATTGCCGTAGAAATTGGGCTGGCCAGCGATCCTGTCGAACAGCGCGTCGGCTTCCGTCGTGCGGCCGCCGGATTTGAGGGCGCGGCCGAGCCAGTAGACCCACTCCGGCCGGGCAGCGAGTTCAGCCGGCATGGCCTCGATCGTGTCGCGGACGACACCCCACTCCTGGGCGCGCAGGGCGGCGCGGACCTTCCACTGGGCGCCCTCATCGGACAACGGCGCCTTGCCGGCATTGGCGTACCAGTCGACTGTCTCGGGCAGGTGCTTCTTGGCGCCTTGCAGGGCGATCTGGGTCCACGCCCACTGGCGTTCCGAATCGTGCAGCTTGCCTTTGATCTTTTCCAGCTCGTCGGCCGCAACGCGCGGGTCATTGGCGGCGAGGCGCGAGATGGCGAAGGCGGCGAGTTCGCGCCCGGCCCGGCTGGCCGACCAGTTGCCCGGCTGGCGGACAAGGTAGCTCATGGCGCTGTTGGTGGCGCTGTCGAAAGCCTTGCTGTCCGGCATCTGGCTTTCCGGCAGGTAATTGAGCGTGGTTTTGGCCCAGCCCGGGCGATTGGCTTCGACCTGGCGGCGAGCGCGTGCCCAGACGTCGTCGGCTGTCTTGCGCTGGTTGGTGACGAGGGCGTCGAGCACGGGCCGGCAGGGCTCCGGTGGTTCGAGCTGGCTCAGCCACTGTTTTTCGGCTTCGGCCAGCACGCTCTGGTCGAAGCGGGCGAGCCGGGCTTGCTGGCTGTAGCAGATGACATCCGGTTCAGGGGCGAGCATTTTGGGGAATTCGGCGTCCACCTCGTTCCACGTCAGGCGCTTGCCGAGCCAGCGTATCCAGTCGGCGCGGAGCTTTTCGGCGACGTAGCTGCCTTCGTTGCGTTGCAGGAAATCGCGCAGGTTGTTCGGGTCGCCCTGTTCCATCCACATGCGTAGCCGGTAACTCTCGACGTACACGGCCAGTTCATGGTTGCCGAGCTGGCTGCTGGCCCGTTCCAGCTTGGTGATGTTGCCGGCCCGGAAAGCATCGCGGGCGGTCAGGAAAGCGGTGTCGCCATTGCTCTGGGCAAGGACGGAAAACGGGAGGGCGAGGCCGATGAGGATGAGGCGAAACTTCATGCTAGATTAGTGCCATGGTTGAACCGAACGAGGATAACACGGCCTGGCGCCGGGCATTGCGACGCGACATGGTGGCGCGACGTGCGGCGTTGGGCGAGGCGGAGCATGCCGGACTCTCGGCGCGCATTGTCGAACACTTGCTGGCCGCCTTGCCGGTGCCGAGCATCGTCGCCTTTTGCTGGCCGATCAAGCACGAGCCGGATGTCCGGGCGGTGGTCGAACGCTGGGCGGCGCTCGGGGCGCAGGCCGCCCTGCCGGTCGTCGTCGCCGAGGATGCGCCGCTGGCTTTTCGGGTGTGGACGGATGAAACGCCGCTGGAGCCGGATCGCTACGGGATTCCGACGCCGGTGGCCGGTGATTTCGTGCGGCCTGACCTCATTTTGCTACCGCTCAACGGCTTTGACGGTGCCGGTTATCGGCTGGGTTACGGCGGTGGCTATTTCGACCGGACGCTGGCCGCCCTCGCCCCTCGCCCGCTGGCTGTGGGCGTCGGTTTCGAGACCAATCGGCTGGACAGCATCCGGCCGGAAAGCCACGATCAGCGGCTCGACTGGATCGTCAGCGAGGCCGGCAGTTTCAAAATTTCAGCCGCCTGAGTTGCCACACGGCGAAGCTCGTTGCCAGCCCGGCGAGCATGACCAGCGTGGCCTGGCGAAAATCGTAAAGTCCCGTTTGCAGGGCGAGGTTGAGCGTGTAGCTGTGGTGCAGGGCAAGAAGCAGCGTGCCGATGCTCAAGGCGACCCACAGGCGCCAGCGCTCGCGTGGCAAATCGCGTTGCAGCGACGACTTCAGCGCCAAACCGCCGATCAGCGCCTGACTCAGGGCGGCGACGAAGAGGAAATAAAGGCTCAGCAGGTAGGTGTTCATGCGGCCCGGCAGGCGGTGGTGAATCGCTTGAGCGCTTCTTCGAGCGTGCTGCGCGGGCAGCCGAAATTGAGCCGCAGCCAGCCCGGTGCGCCGAAATCGGCACCATCGGAGAGGCCGAGGCCGTGCGCTTCGAAGTGCGCGGCCGGCTTGGCCAGGCCGAGTTCGCGGACGTCGATCCAGGCCAGATAGGTGGCCTCGACCGATTTCATTTTTGCCCCTTTTTCCCGGTTGGCCGTGGCAATCACCAAATCGCGGTTGGTACGCAGGTAGGCGATCAATTCGCGGTGCCAGTCCCCGCTGTCGCGGTAGGCCGCTTCGCAGGCGGCCAGCCCGAGGACATTCACGTGCGGGACGATGCCGTGCATGGCGTGTTCGAAGCGGTGGCGCAGTTTTGCGTCGGGAATGACCGCGAAAGCGCAGCCGAGGCCGGGGATATTGAAGGTTTTCGACGGCGCCATGAGCGTGATGCTGCGTCTGGCCGCTTCCGGCGACAGGCTGGCGAAGGGGATGTGGCGCTTGTCGGCGTCGAGGATCAGGCCGCAGTGGATTTCGTCGGAGCAGACGATGAGGTCATTGGCTTCAGCCATGGCGGCCAGTTCGAGCAGTTCGTCGCGGCTCCAGCAGCGGCCGACCGGGTTGTGCGGGTGGCAGAGCAGGAAAAGCTCGGTGGCTGGCGTCAGCGCAGCCTGCAAGGCAGCTTGGTCAAAACGCCAGCCGTCGTCGGTGCAGGCCAGTTCGGCGCGATTGAGCTGGCGGCCGGAAAAATGCGGGGCGGAGAGAAAGGGCGGATAGATCGGCGTCGCCGTCAAAACCTCGCCGTCGACGGCCCGGCAGGCGACGTTGAGCCCGGTGACCAGCCCCGGCAACCAGACGATCCATTCGGCCTCAATTCGCCACTGGTATTCGTTCTCAAGGTGAGCGAGTACTGACTCCGTGAGCGAAGGCCACGGCCCGCCGTAGCCGAAAACGCCGTGCTCGATGCGCCGGTGAAGCGTTTCGATGACGGCAGGCGGCGCGGCGAAATCCATGTCCGCGACCCACAGCGGTAGGACATCGCGACCGGCGTATTTGCTCCATTTGATGGAGTCGGAGTTGCGCCGGTCGATGGGTTGGTCGAACGGGCTCAAACTTCGAGATGCTGAAAGAGCACGGTCGACAGGTAGCGTTCGCCGCAGGATGGAATGATGACGACGACATTCTTGCCGGCGTTCTCCGGGCGTTTGGCCACTTCGATTGCGGCCCAGCTAGCGGCGCCCGACGAAATGCCGACGAGCAGCCCTTCTTCGGTCGCCATGCGGCGGGCCATGGTCAGCGCGTCGTCGTTCTTGACGCGGATCACCTCGTCGTAGATGGCCGTATTGAGCACGGCCGGGACGAAGCCGGCGCCGATGCCCTGAATCGGGTGCGGGCCTTTGGTGCCGCCGGACAGCACCGGCGAGGCGTCGGGTTCGATGGCGATGATCTGCACCTTCGGGTTCATTGCCTTGAGCGCCTCGCCGACCCCGGTCACCGTGCCGCCAGTGCCGACGCCAGCGATGAAGATGTCGACCAGCCCGGCCGTGTCGCGCCAGATTTCCTGGGCCGTGGTGCTGCGGTGCACGGCCGGATTGGCCGGGTTCTCAAATTGCTGCGGGATGAAATAGCGGCTGTCGGCGGCGGCCAGTTCGGTCGCCTTGTTGATGGCGCCACCCATGCCGTCCGGTCCGGGGGTCAGGATCAGTTCGGCGCCGTAGGCCTTGAGCAGCAGCTTGCGTTCGCGGCTCATCGTTTCCGGCATCGTGAAAGCGCATTTGATGCCGCGCGCGGCGCAGACCATGGCCAGGCCGATGCCGGTGTTGCCGGAAGTCGGCTCAAGGATGACAGTGTCCGGGCCGATCTTGCCGGCCGCCTGGGCGGCGTCGAGCATGGCGACGGCGATGCGGTCCTTGACGCTGCTGCCCGGGTTGAAGAATTCCAGCTTGGCGAGAACCGTCGCGGGGCAGCCGGCGGTAACGCGGTTGAGCTTGACCAGCGGCGTGTTGCCGACCAGTTCAGTGACATCGTTGGCGATTTTCATGGCAAGGCTCCGGATGGGGATAAGTGATTGTAGGCGACTCTGCGCCTGTCGTGGGTGGGGCGGCAGTCAGTCGCGGGCGCCGCATAGGCAACCGCGGCCAGAGATAACCCAAAACTCACGTGCTTTCCAACGGTCAACCGGGAAATTCGACCAAAAATGAAATGCGCGGGTGACGGGCGAGGCACCGGAAAAGCGCTTCGCACGCCCTGCATGGGCGAGAGTGGCGCTGGTGCAATAGCCGCATATGACCTTTGTCGGATTGACGGATGAATATGGCGATGACATTCTGACCATCCACGGCACGCGGTATTTCAGGGAGCAGTGCCGGATAGGTCATACCGCTTGCCGGATGGCCCGGGCCAAAGGAGTCCAGACATGCGCATCCTTCTCGCCGCAATTTTTTCTGTTTGTATGCTGGGTCAGGCACAAGCAGCGCCCCCGGCCTACGATCTCTACCTGCTGGCCTGCGATGGACAGACCGATTGCCGTCGTGTCGCCACCTTGGTACTCGGTGCCGACGGGCAAAAGAATGAATACCCGACCCCTGGTATCAATGTCCGGATCGACCAGCTATCGACCCTGCCCCAAGGCGCCGTGATCCGCATGGCCCTGACCCTCAACCCGGCGCAGATCGACGCCGCCGGCAACCCGGGCAGTCCCGGCAAAGGCGGCCAGGTCAGCATCGAAGTCGATTCGACCATCCTGCGCCAGGACTACTACAGCTCGCTTGTCGTTTTTTCGACCACCGGCAAGGTCTATCAGCTCTGGGGGCGGCAGGTCGGCGCCCCGGCAGCGGCGAAGAGCTTGGCGTTGCGCTAGAACGCGCCGATCATTCCTGCGCCAGCCCACCAGCGCGCGACCTGGTGGGGGGCGTGGGGGTTGAGTCTCAGGGCGATGGACCGCTCAGGCAGTCGGCGAGCAGATCCTGCAAATCCGGGTGAGCGGCGGCGCTGGCCAGCAGAGTTTGGCGGAGCGGACGAATGGGCTCGGTGATGGCAGACGGTGCGGCTTCCCAGGCGGTGAGCATGGCCCAAGGGTCTTGCGCGAGCAGGGCGGCGGCGAGGCTGAGGGCCAGGCGGCGTTCGCTGTCGGCGTCTTGCTGGCGGGTGCCGAGTTGGTGCCAGACGAGGCGGGCCGCCTGCGGCAGGCGGACGGGGATGCAATGGCCACCGGCGAGGAGGGCGCCGGGAACGGGGGCGGCGCTGAGGTAATCGTGGTCGGGGATGGTGGTGGCCAGCCAGGCTAGGGCGGAATCGGAGGTGTCGGCGTGATCGCCGACGAGGAGGCTGGCCGGAATGGGGCTGAGACCGGGAAGCGCAATTGCGGCGTGGCAGGCTGATGGCGTGGATGACTCGCAGCCGGCGACCAGCGGCAGCTTGGCGGCGACGGCTAGGCTGAAGAAGTTGGCTGGCGCGAGCAGGTCGAGGTGGGCCGTAGCCGCGCTACCCGCCGGCAGGCGAACGCGGGCGCCGAGTTCGTTGAGCCAGGCCATGCAGCCGAGCCGGCCGGCAAGCAGCAGCCCGGCTTCGAAGGCGCCGAGGTTGTGCAGTTCGACCAGGGCGCGGGCGGTGGCCTTGTCGGCGACTTGAAAGCCGAGTTTGCGCAGCATGCCGACTTGGCGGGCGGTTGATTCGGCGAAGCCCATCTGCGTCCGCATGGCGTTTTCGGCCGCGCTATCCCCTTCGCGCCCGACCAGCGTTTCGGCCTGCTTGCCGGGCACCGGGTAATAGACCCGGTACCAGTAGGCGTAGCCGGTGCCTCGGCGTAGTTGCAAGGTCCCTGGAGTGCCGGGCAGCAAGGTATCGGCGGTTAGTGACTGCTCTTTTAGCGTCGCGTATTGCTGGCGGAAGGCGGGCTGGTTCTGGCGATAGAGCGCCGGGGTTTTCATGGCTTACCCAATAAATACAAATATTGTTGGGTAAGTGTAGCGTGGTTGAGATTAATTACCCAATAAAATTTGCAGTTATGGGGTAAATTTGAGGTTAAAAGGTGGGTTTTCCACGGTCAACCGGAAAAACTAGCGAAAATTGAAATGGCTGACCGGGTTGGCATAGGCTTTTCCTCGCCCAATCAGTTTCCTGAATTTCAGCCTGAATGAATGCCTTGGTTGCGATGGATTAGGATGGCGGCTTTGCCGATTTCTCTGCCTGACCCGATGTTTGACCATTCTCCCCGCGCCGAATTTCTTGGCGGCGTTCGTGCCGAGTTGCCATTGCTGCTTGGCGTCGTGCCGTTCGGGCTGATTTTTGGGGTGCTCGGGTTGGCGGCGGGTTTGCCGGGATGGGCGGTGGTGTTGAGCTCATCGCTGATTTTTGCCGGCTCGTCGCAGGTGGTGTTCGCACAGCTGTGGGGCGGAGCAACGCCGGCGCCGGTGATGGTGGCGACGGTCGGCGTGGTCAATCTGCGCCACCTGCTGTACAGCGCGGCGGTGGCTGAATATTTGCGCGACCTGCCGTGGCGCTGGAAGTTGTTGCTGGCCTACCTGCTGACTGACGAGGCGTTTGCTGCGGCGATCGGCCGCCTGCGCGACGGTCCGGCGACGGCGCATCGGCATTTCTTTCTGCTCGGTACCGGCTTCACGCTGTGGGCTGGCTGGCAGCTTTCCACGCTGGCCGGGGTGCTGCTCGGGACGGCGATTCCCGAGAGCTGGTCGCTGGATTTTTCGATTGCGCTGACTTTCATCGCCCTGCTCGTGCTCTCGGTGCATAAACGCAGCGATGCGTGGGCGGCGATTGTCGCAGCGGCCGTCGTCCTGCCGGCACTGGCCTTGCCGCACAAGTCGGGCCTGCTGGTGGCGGCTGGCGTGGGCGTCGCGGTTGGGCTGCTCATGGCGCGCTTCGACGGGAAAAAACCATGAGCACGACTGCGCTGTTGCTGACCATGGCGGCCTGCGGGCTGGTCACCTTCCTGATCCGCCTGTCGTTCATCGCCTTCGGCCGCTACTTGCCGGACGATCCGCGCCTTTCGGCCGTGCTGCGCTACGTTCCGCCAGCGATTCTCGGCGCACTGATCGCACCGGAAATTTTCATGGTTGGCGGCACCCTGCATGCGACGCCGGATAACCCGCGTCTGTGGGCGGCGTTGATCGCGCTACTGGTCGCCCGGATGACGGGCAGCGTACTGGTAACGATTGCGGCCGGCATGGCGGCCTTGTGGGTTGTTCAAGCCTGGTTCGCTTGAGGGGCTGGCAGCCGGGATTCCGATTTTGGCCGTTTTTTCCGGTTGACCGTGGCAGCCAACCGGATCGGATTCATCAGCCCAAAAACAGCTTGTAAGCCGGATTCTGGCTCTCGTCCCAGTGCGCGTAGCCGAGCTTTTGCAAAAATTCCTTGAATTTCCCCATGTCGCCCGGCGGCACCTGCATGCCGACCAGCACGCGGCCGTAGTCGGCGCCGTGGTTGCGGTAGTGGAAGAGGCTGATGTTCCAGCCGGCGCTCATCTGGGTCAGGAAATTCATCAACGCGCCCGGTTTTTCGGGGAATTCGAAGCGGTAGAGCAGTTCGTGCATGCCCTTTTCGCAGACCGCCGGGGCGTGGCCGCCGACCATATGACGGATATGGTTCTTGGCCATTTCGTCATCGGTCAGGTCGAGTGTCGGGTAGCCGTGCTTCTGCAGGCTGTCGACCAGCTTCAAGGATTCCTTGCGCTCGCTGACCTGCACGCCGACGAAGACGTGGGCTTCGCTGGCGGTGTGGTAGCGGTAGTTGAATTCGGTGACGTTGCGTTTGCCAATCAGGGCCAGGAATTTCTTGTAGGCGCCCGGCTTCTCGGGCAGCGTCACAGCGAAGACGGCTTCACGCTGCTCGCCGAATTCGGCGCGCTCGGCGACAAAGCGCAGGCGGTCGAAATTCATGTTGGCGCCGGAGGTCACGGCGATCAGGTTCTTGTCCTTGAGCTTGTGCTGGCGGGCGTATTCCTTGGCGCCGGCGACGGCCAGCGCACCGGCCGGTTCGAGAATCGAACGTGTGTCCTCGAAAACGTCCTTGATGGCGGCGCAGATGGCGTCGGTGTCGACCAGGATGACCTCATCGAGGTATTCCTTGCACAGGCGGAAGGTTTCCTCGCCAACCAGCTTGACGGCGGTGCCGTCGGCGAACAAGCCAACCTGATCGAGGCGAACGCGCTTGCCGGCGGCCAGCGACTGCTTCATCGCGTCGGCGTCGAAGGTTTCAACGCCGATGACCTTGATTTCCGGACGCAGGCGCTTGATGTAGGCAGCCACGCCGGCAGCCAGCCCGCCGCCGCCGATGGCGCAGAAGACGGCGGTGATCGGGCCGTTGTGGCGCGAGTGCTGCCGGAGGATTTCCATGGCGACGGTGCCCTGGCCGGCGATCACTTCGGGATCGTCGAAGGGATGGACGAAGGTCAGTTTCTCGGTTTTTTCGAGTTCGACGGCGTGGGCATAGGCTTCGTCAAAGGAATCGCCGTGCAGCACGACTTCGCCGCCACGCGAGCGGACGGCATCGATCTTGATGCCCGGCGTCGAGGTCGGCATGACGATGACGGCCCGGCAACCGAGCTTTTTCGCCGACAGCGCCACGCCCTGGGCGTGATTGCCGGCCGAGGCGCAGATGACGCCGCGCTTGAGCTTTTCCGGCGAAAGGCTGGCGATCTTGTTGTAAGCGCCGCGCAGCTTGAAGGAAAACACCGGCTGCATGTCTTCACGCTTCAGAATAATCTTGTTGCCGACCCGGGCGGAAAGGTTGCTGGCCAGGTCGAGCGGCGTTTCGACCGCGACGTCATAAACCTGTGCGTTGAGAACTTTTTCGAGATAATCCGGGTGCATTGGGCGCAACTCATTCTGGCAAAAGGGAGATTCTACGGGTGGAGTGGCTAAACGTCACGGCGGAAAGCGGGCTTTGGGGCCTGCTGGCGGCCAGTTTTCTCTCGGCCACGGTGCTGCCCGGTGGTTCCGAGGCGTTGTTGTGGGGCTTTTTGCGCCAGCATCCGGCTGAATACGGACCGGCGCTGGCCCTCGCCACGCTCGGCAACACGGCCGGCGGCATGACTTCCTGGTGGTGCGGCCGCTATCTGCCGCGCTGGCAGAAGCTGGAAAAACTGCCGCATAAGGAAAAGCTCGAACGCTGGGGCAGCCCCGCCCTGTTGCTCGCCTGGGCACCGATCATCGGCGATGCACTGTGTCTTGCTGCCGGCTGGCTGCGTTTACATTGGTTGCCCTGCTGCCTGTTTATGGCCATCGGTAAGCTCGCGCGCTACTGGCTGGTCGCCCAAACGGCCGTGAGTTCCTGATGCCCACCGTTATCCCTTTCTGGGAAGCCTTCCGCTTCTGGCTCAAGCTTGGTTTCATCAGCTTCGGTAGCCCGGCATCGCGCTGTTTCGTTACCTGGCCAAGGTAATCCTGGTTTGTGCAGTGTACGGCCTGCTGCTCAGGGGCTGGGTACTTTAGGCAGCGGTTCCGGCACGTGGCGGACGAAGCCCTGGGCGTAATCCACCCCAATTTCCTGAACGATGCGGTCGACCGTGGCGTTGCAGACATATTCGGCGACGGTGATGAGGTCATGGGCGCGCGCCAGTTGCACGATGGCTTCAACGACGGCGTGGTCGCAAGGATCCTGGTCGATATTCTTGACGAACATGCCGTCAATTTTCAGGAAATCGACCTTGAACCGTTTGAGGTAGGCGAATGACGAGAGCCCGCTGCCAAAGTCGTCGAGCGCCAGCGTGGCGCCAATGGCGTGCATCTGCTCGATGAATTCGAGCGCCTGGTCGAGGTTGGCGACGGCGCAGCTTTCGGTTATCTCGAAGCAGAGCATGGCCGGATCAATGCCATGCTGCTCGATCTGCTGGCGGACGAAGGCCGGGAAATCGTTGAGACCCAGGCTGGCGCCCGAGACATTGACGGAAAGGTGGCGGAACGGAAACGGCTTGCCGCTCTTTTGCCAGTCGCTCATGTAACGGCAGACATTCTCCACTACCCAGCGATCAATGTAGGGCATCAGGTTGTAACGCTCGGCAGTGGCGATGAAGCGGCTGGGCGAATTGATCTTGCCGAGCTGGTCGGAAAGCCGCAGCAGCACTTCGGCGGTAACCGGCAGCCCGGGCTTGAGCGGTTCCTGACGCTGGTGGAAGAGCATGAAGCGGCCTTCCGCGATGGCCCTCGTCAGTTGGGGCATGGTCCGGAAGTCTTCGCTGCGCTGGCGATACCACTCGTCGGTCGGTGTGTAGATTTCGACGCGGTTGCGCCCTCTTTCCTTGGCCGCATAGCACGCGGTGTCGGCAGCGATCAGCAGATCGGTGACGCTCGTCATGTCGGGGCCGGAGCGCACGACGCCAATCGAGGCGCCGAGGCGGAAGCTGCGACTGTCCCACGAGAAGGGAAAGGCACAGATTTCGGCAATCAACTGGGTGGCGCGGCGCATGGTTTCCTGCGGGCTGCTGTTGCGCATGACGATGCCGAATTCGTCACCGCCCAGCCGGGCCAGAAAACCGTAGGGGAAGCGCTCTTCGATCATCCGCGTCAGGCTGATCAGAAGTTCGTCGCCGGCAGCGTGGCCACAGGTGTCGTTGACGACCTTGAACTGGTCGAGATCGAGGTAAAGCAGGGTCGCCGGATCTTCCACCAGGTCTTCGGCCTTGAGGACGGCTTCAAGATGGGTTTCGAAGGCGCGTCGATTGAACAGGCCGGTCAGCGAGTCATGGTTGGCCTGATACGAGAGGTCGGCAATGCGATCCTTGACCGCATCGGTCATCGTGTTGAAATTCTGCGCGAGGACCGCCACCTCGTCCTCGCCGGAAATCGCCATGCGCTCTTCGTAATGCCCATTGGCCACGCTGATGCTGGCCTTGGCCAGGGTGACCAGATGCCGGGTCAGCAGGTAGCCGATGATCGACAGCAAAACGAGCGACAGGACGATTTCGGCCAGCGCGATCAGGCCGCTCTGCCAGAGCAATTCGGCCGAGGCCTTATCCATGAAGGCGGTGGACATGCCGTAATGGATGTGACCGTAGATCTGGCCAAGGTAGTCTACGGGAAAACGCACGTGGCGGATCTGCCCTTCGCTCCGGTTGATCAGCGGCAAGGCGTCGCCGGGCGGCCATCCGGACGAGGCGAGAATGCGGCCATCGGGATCGGTGACCGCCAGGTAGGTGATGTCGGAGGCCTTGCGCCAGCCGTCGAGAATGTCGCGCAGGGTGGCGTAGTCCTGCGAGGCCAGCGGCACGGCAACGGCCGTCTTGTAGGCCAGCTCGACAGCCTGGACGCGCGCATCGAGTTGTTCGGATAGATGGTGCTCGATCAGGCGTACGCTGTTGCTGACCAGCAACGCCAGCATCAGCGCCTCGATAATGACGCTGGCCAGCAGCAATTTGGCCCGCAGCGAACGCCGGATATTGAACATTACGACGGGTGCCCGAGCAGAGCCTTGGTCAGCGCGACATAAGGGGCTAGCGACTGGATGTCCTCGGGCGTGATTGCCGCGTAATCCTCATAGCCGGTTTGGCGGAAGAAGGCCTGGCCCTGCGCGGTGGTGCCGAACTTGAGCAGGGCCGAGCGAATCCGCTTGAGTTCGGCCTTGCCCAGCCGATGGTGACCAAGTGTCATCAAATGCGGGACGCTGACGTCGATAGGCAGAACGCTGACCTTGGCCCTGACATCCTCAGGTACCTGATGCAGCGGGGTGTGCGTCGTCAGCGCGGCATCCAGCTCGCCGACGGCCACGGCCGCGACGGCGGCGCCATGGGTGGTGCGTTCGAACAACTGGTAATCGCGGCCCATCTGCATGCCGTTGTCGAGCAACCATTTGACCCCGCCAATCGAGGAAATCGAAAGACGGCTGGAGAGCCCGATGCGCTTGCCTCTGAGGTCGTCGAGCGAACGGATGCCGGAATTCGGACGAACGACGAAGACCGGCTGGAGCACGGCCTTGTAGCGAACCAACGCTTCATAGGTCTGCAGGCACATGACGCCAAAATGCGGACCGGTGATCAGAAGGTCGTATTCGCCGGCCAGCGAGCTGTTGAGAAAGGTGAAGTAGTCGGCGGCGGTGAAGAGTTCGATCGGCCGCCCCAACTCGCTCTGCAGATACTGGCGCAAGGGCTGGTGGGTCTTGAACAGCGCCAGCGTCGAATTGAAAGGCATGATGCCCAGACGAAGCGCACGGGACTCCACTCCTTCCGCCATCAAGCTCCGCATGAAGGGCAAAATGCCTAGCCATCTGAGGATGTTTCGCCGATGCATTTAGAATACCTATAACTTTTGTAATATTTTACTCCCCTCATCAATATAAGTAGAACATTTGGGCCTAATTTCTGTCGGAAGGTACCCGTGCTCGTTGCGTACCCCTTCGGTACGCTAAAATTCCACCTTTAACGCTATTGATTTTGGTCGCCTCATGACTGCTCGCCTGCGCGAAATACCGTACAACTACACCTCGTTTTCCGATCGCGAGATCGTCATCCGCCTGCTTGGCGCCGACAATTGGGCGGTGCTCGACGAGCTCCGTTCCGAGCGCGTCACCGGCCGTTCGGCCCGCATGCTCTACGAGGTGCTGGGCGACATCTGGGTCGTGCAGCGCAACCCGTATCTGGAAGACGACCTGCTCGACAATCGCGAGCGGCGCGATGCGCTGGTCAACGCCCTGCACCACCGGCTCAACGAGGTCGAAAAGCGCCGCGAAGCGACCGAAGGCGAGGACGTCGAACGGGCGGCCAAGGTCAAGCGTCTGGTCGATGCGGCGCGCATCGCGGTCAACCGCTTTGCCGAACGTTTTGGCGAAACCTGGGATTTGCGCCGCAAGGTCACGCGCATCCTGAGCAAGCACACGCGCAAGGACAACATCGCTTTCGACGGCCTGGCCCGCGTTTCGCACGTCACAGATGCGACCGACTGGCGCGTCGAATATCCCTTCGTCGTCCTCAATCCGGACACTGAAGAGGAAATCGGCCACCTCGTCCGCGGCTGTATCGAAGCCGGCCTGACCATCATCGCCCGTGGCGGCGGCACCGGCTACACCGGCGGCGCCGTGCCGCTGACGCCTTACGCGGCGGTCATCAACACTGAAAAGTTGATCGACATCGGCCCGGTTGAAGAACTCGTGCTGGCCGGCCATGAAACGCCTTACGCCACCATCCGCACCGGCGCCGGCGTCGTTACCGACCGCGTTTCGGAAGCCGCCTCGCTGGCTGGCCGCGTTTTCGCGGTCGACCCGACTTCGGCCTCCGCTTCATGCATCGGCGGCAACATCGCCATGAACGCCGGCGGCAAGAAGGCCGTGCTGTGGGGCACCGCGCTCGACAACCTGGCCTGGTGGAAGATGGTGGACCCGGACGGCAACTGGCTCGAAGTCGAACGCGTCAATCACAACTTCGGCAAGATCCACGAGCAGGAAAACGTTGAGTTCCGCCTCAAGCGCTTCGACCCGAGTGGAAAGAAGCTGCTTGGCGAAGAAATCCTGACCCTGCCGGGCGCTGCCTGCCGCAAGATCGGGCTGGGCAAGGATGTGACCGACAAGTTCCTCGGCGGCATTCCCGGCGTCCAGAAGGAAGGTACCGATGGCATCATCGTCGCGGCCCGCTGGGTGCTGCACAAGATGCCGCCGATCTCGCGCACCGTTTGCCTGGAGTTTTTCGGCCAGGTCCGCGAAGCGGTGCCGGCCATCGTTGAAATCACCGATTACTTCAAGCCGGGCGGCGCCGGGCATGCTGCCGGTGTGCAACTGGCTGGTCTGGAACACCTCGACGAGCGTTACGTCAAGGCCGTCGGCTACGCGACCAAGGCCAAGCGCCATGGTCGGCCGAAGATGGTCCTGATCGGCGATCTCGTCGGCCACGACGAAAACGCCGTGATGGCTGCTGCCTCCGAAGTCGTCCGCATGTGCAACCTGCGCGCTGCCGAGGGTTTCATTGCGGTCAACGCCGAAACGCGCAAGAAATTCTGGCTCGACCGTTCGCGCACGGCCGCCATTTCGCGCCACACCAACGCCTTCAAACTAAACGAGGACGTGGTCATCCCGCTGCCGCGCATGGGCGATTACTGCGACGGCATCGAGCGCATCAACATCGAGCTGTCGACGCAGAACAAGCTGGCGCTGTGCGACGCGCTTTCCGAATTCCTCAAGGGCGACCTGCCGCTGCATCGCGGCGATACGACGCTCGATACCGACGTGCTCATCGGCGACCGCCGCCAAGCCGCCATCGATTACGTCGAAGCCGTCCGTTTGCGCTGGGAATGGCTGCTCGAAAACCTCGACCTGCCCCTGGCCGAAGCCGAATCGCGCTTCGCCTCCTATGGCGTGGTGGCCGGCGAGCTGACCAACCGGGCCGAAAACCCGACACTCTTCCACCGTCTGCAGGACTATTCGGTGCGCACCTCGTGGAAGCAGGAGCTACGTGCCCGGCTGGCCAAGATTTTCGACGGTGGCGTCTATCGCCCGATCATCGAGCGCCTCGAAGCCATCCACAAGGAAGTGCTGCGCGGCCGCGTCTTCGTCGCCCTGCACATGCACGCCGGCGACGGCAATGTGCACACCAACCTGCCGGTCAATTCCGACAATTACGAAATGCTGCAGACGGCCAATAAGGCAGTTGAACGCATCATGCACATCGCCCGCGGGCTGGATGGTGTGATTTCCGGCGAACACGGCATCGGTATCACCAAGCTGGAATTCCTGACTGAAGAAGAGCTCGGCCCCTTCCGCGCCTACAAGCAAAAGGTCGATCCGGAAGGCCGCTTCAACAAGGGCAAGCTGATGCCCGGCGGCGATCTCGGCAACGCCTATACGCCGTCGTTCAGCCTGCTCGGCACCGAATCGCTGATCATGGAACAGTCCGAAATCGGCAAGATTTCCGACATGGTCAAGGACTGTCTGCGCTGCGGCAAGTGCAAGCCGGTCTGCTCGACGCACGTGCCGCGGGCCAACCTGCTCTACTCGCCGCGCAACAAGATTCTCGCGACCTCGCTGCTGGTCGAAGCCTTCCTCTACGAAGAGCAGACCCGGCGCGGCATTTCGCTCAAGCATTTCGACGAATTCAACGATGTCGCCGACCATTGCACGGTCTGCCATCGCTGCGTCAAGCCTTGCCCGGTCGACATCGATTTCGGTGATGTTTCCGTCGCCATGCGCAATTTCCTGCGCAAGCAGGAGAAAAAGCGCTTCAGCCCCGGCACCTTCGCGGCGATGACTTACCTCAACCTCAAAGATCCGGCGACGATCAAGCTCATGCGTTTCGGCATGATGGACTTCGGTTTCAAGGCCCAGCGCCTCGCCCACAAGGCGGCCAAAGCGCTTGGTTTCGTTCAGGACAGCCGCAAACATCCGCCGGCAACGGTCGGCGCGCCGACGGTCAAGACGCAGATCATTCACTTCCTGAACCGCCCGATGCCGGGCAACCTGCCCAAACGTACCTCGCGCGCCCTGCTCGATATCGAAGACGACAAGGTCATCCCGGTCATCCGCAACCCGCGCAAGACGACCGAGGAATCGGATGCCGTCTTCTACTTCCCGGGTTGCGGTTCCGAACGCCTGTTCTCGCAGGTCGGTCTGGCGACGCAGGCGATGCTCTACGAAACCGGCGCCACCACCGTGCTGCCGCCGGGTTACCTGTGCTGCGGTTATCCGCAGACGGCCTCGGGCGATGAAGACAAGGGCCAGAAGATCACGACGGACAACCGCGTGCTCTTCCACCGCGTTGCCAATACGCTCAACTATCTCGACATCAAGACGGTGATCGTGTCCTGCGGCACCTGCATGGATCAGCTGCAAAAGTACCAGTTCGAGAAGATCTTCCCCGGCTGCCGCCTGCTCGACATCCACGAGTACCTCATGGAAAAGGGCGTCAAGTTGGAAGGCGTCAGCGGCACGCGCTACATGTACCACGACCCCTGCCATACGCCGATGAAGGCCTACGCCCCTCTCGCCGTCACCAAGTCGCTGATGGGCCAGGAAGTGCCGCTGACCGACCGTTGCTGCGGCGACGCCGGCTCCTTTGCCTATTCCCGGCCGGATGTTGCGACCCAGGTCAAGTTCCGCAAGCAGGAAGAAATCGAAAGCGGGGCTGCCAAGCTGCGCGCCGACGGTTTCAAGGGCGACGTCAAGATTCTGACTTCCTGCCCGGCCTGTCTGCAGGGCCTTTCCCGTTACGACGACGATGCCGGGACCAAGGCCGATTACATCGTGGTCGAACTGGCCAAGCACCTGCTCGGCGAAAACTGGATGGCGGATTACGTCGGAAAGGCCAATACGGGCGGGATTGAACGGGTTCTTCTTTGATTTTTGCCCCTTTTTTCCGGTTGACCGTGAAATAGCCGGTTCTTTTGCGGGGGCGGCTTGTGATATTTCTACTTCGGTGTAATCCTTCGTGGATATCCGGAGCGAGATGGCATGGGTAACGACATTCAGTCCTGTGATTTGTGCATGAACCCCGGCGGGGCCATTCTTTGGCAGTCGGCGCTTTGCCGCGTCGTCAGGGTGGACGACCCGCATTACCCGGGTTTTTGCCGCGTCATCTGGAAAGATCATGTCCGCGAGATGACCGATCTGGCGGCAAATCATCAACTCATGCTGATGCGCGTCGTTTTTGCTGTCGAATCAGTTGTTCGCCAATTATTCATTCCGGATAAAATCAATCTAGCCAGTTTCGGCAACATGGTTCCGCATGTCCATTGGCACGTCATTCCGCGCTGGCAGGACGACCGGCATTTTCCCGAACCGGTGTGGGGAGGCGTCCGGCGGGAGGGCATGGCGCCAAGGCCTGTGGTCAGTGACGCCGTTCTGGCGCAGGCATTGGCCGAAGCGCTGGAAAATATCGAATAAGGCTGGGGATCATGAACACGACCGCCGTTGAAGTGCCCGTAATTTCAGATATACAAAGCGGGATGAACTATCTCTCCCAGTTGTCGTTGGCCAATCCGATTGTCGCCGAGCGACAGCTGATGAGTTTCATTGACTCGCTGCTCATCGCGCCACCCGATTCCGGGGTCCTGCTCGCCCTGCTCGAACAGGCGCGGGCGCCGATGTGCTTCGTCGAAGAGGAAATGGCCAGGCGTTATCACAACCGGGCGCTGCCGCTGGCAGACGAAGAAGAGTCTTATTTCCAGCAGGTAGTCACTGCCTGGCGCAAGATGGGCAAGGCCTATGCACTGTGCGCCCAACGCGAAGAGCCGGATTCGGAGAGTGCGCAATACCTCTCCATGATGGCCACCATTCTGCACCGTTGCCTGTATTACACGGGCATGGTCATCCTCGAGCACTACCGCGCGCGCCGCGATTTGCCGCCCGGTATCTGGCTGGACCTGCACGGTTTCTACGAAACTGCCGAGGAATGGGGCATCGCCTACACGCCGGTCGAGGATGCTCTCGAGAACAGCCTGCAGGCAACTCATTGCGCCGCCGCCTACACGACCTTGCTGCTCATCGACATTGCCAGCCCCTACAGCAACAGCGTCCGCAACCTCAACCTGATCCGGCGCTGGGCCGGCATGTGGGCGCCGTTGGTCTCCATTCACAAGCTGGAAGATGACCTCGAGGTTCCGGCCTACGTCATCGAACTCATGAAGGATGCGCCGCTGCACCCAACAGCCGTTGCCGACGAGCCATCTGCCGACACGCGGCGGCTCGATACCGCACGGTTGGGGCTGCAGATCAATCACATGCTGAGCCAGCTTCGTCAACGTATGACGCCGTCGCAGCTGGGTCTCGGTGAGGAAACCAGTGGTCATGTCATCGGCCTGCTCGACCACCTTTCCCGGCCCTGGACGCAGTCTGCTTCGCCGCGTCGTTTTCGCCGTTTTGCCACCGAGGGCATTGCCCGGGTCGCGGTTGGTTTCGAGGCAATCCACTTTTGCATCACCGGCAAGGAATTCGAACAGCCCGATTCGGCCGCCGCCTTCTCGCGTGGAGAATTCGACCAGTTGTTCACCTTCGGCGAGCGTGTCGATTCCGATCAGACGCCCGCCATCAAGCCGCTGATCAGCTATCCGATCGACCAATGGTCAGTGATTAATCATTCGGCTAACGGCTTCCGCCTAGGGCGCAGTTGCGCCGGGATGCGGATATCGCATGGTCAGCTCATGGTGGTCTGTCCGCACGACGGCGATCACTTTCTGCTGGTCCAGGCGACGTGGCTGATGCAGGAAGACGATGGCGGATTGATCGTCGGTGTGGCCACCCTGCCCGGCATGCCGACCGGTATCGCTGTGCGGGTTGCAACGATGAAGGCCGGCAACAACGAGCGCTTTGTGCGCGCTTTCCTGCTGCCGCCGGTGCCGGCCATCAAGGAAGAAGGATCAATTGTTCTGCCGCCGGGAATGTATCAGGCTAGCCGGATACTGGATGTCTCTTCCGGGGAGGAGACGCCTTGGCAACTGCGGATGAACCATATTCTTCAGCGCGGCACCGATTATGACCGTATCAGCTATCAGGTGATTTGACCTATCCCGGCATCGCCCGGCGATGAGTGCGCTAAACTAGCGCCCTCATTCTGGAGAAAACTATGGCTGGTATTGATCGAGACACCCCGATACCGAGCGAAATCAAGCTGCACCAAAAGTCCCGTCGGCTGGAGTTGATTTATGCCGATGGCGAAAGCTATGCGCTGGATTTCGAATTTCTGCGCGTCTATACGCCCTCAGCCGAGGCGCGCGGTCATGGCCCTGGCCAGGAAACCCTGCAAACGGGAAAGCGCAATGTCGATATCGAGCGGATCGAACCCGTCGGTACCTATGCCCTCCGCCTGGTTTTTTCTGACGGTCATGACAGCGGCCTTTATTCGTGGGACATGCTCTACAACCTGGGCAAGCATCAAGAAGAACTGTGGCAGGAATACCTGATGCAAATCGAAAAACAGGGCCTGTCGCGCGATATCGATACTTCATCACGTCCGGCCGCCGGAAGCTGCGGCCACCATCACTGAAATCATGAACAACGATAAAACCCATTTTGGCTACGAAACCGTCGCCGAGCAGGAGAAGGCCCGGCGGGTCGCCGACGTATTCGATTCGGTCGCCAGTCGCTACGACCTGATGAATGATTTGATGTCGGGCGGTATGCACCGACTTTGGAAAGCTTTCACCATCCAGCGCAGTGGTGTTCGCGAAGGTTCACGCGTACTCGATGTGGCCGGAGGCACCGGCGACCTGTCACTGGCCTTCGCCAAGCGTGTCGGTAAAAGCGGCCAGGTCTGGCTGACCGACATCAACAACGCGATGCTGGCCCGCGGCCGCGATCGCCTGCTCGACAGGGGCTACATGCTGCCCGTAGCGCAGTGCGACGCGGAAAAACTGCCCTTCCCCGATGACTGGTTCGATTGTGTCACCGTCGCCTTCGGCTTGCGCAACATGACGCACAAGGATGCCGCGCTGGCCGAAATGCGACGCGTCCTGCGTCCCGGTGGTCGCCTACTGGTACTCGAGTTCTCGCAGGTCTGGAAGCCACTGGCGCCGCTTTATGATTTCTATTCCTTCAAGGTCATTCCGCAGGTTGGCAAATTGGTCACCAACGACTCCGACAGCTATCGCTACCTCTCGGAGTCGATTCGCGTCCACCCCGGGCAGGAGGAACTGAAAACCATGATGGAGCAGGTCGGCCTCGAAAAAGTCGAGTATTTCAACCTGGCTCTGGGCGTCGTCGCCCTGCATCGCGGATTCAAGTTCTAGGCTTGCATTCAATGGAAGCGCTTAATCCACTGGCTATTCGCGCCCTGAATCATTTGATTCAAGGTGAAAGTTGGGCGCAGGGACGGCTAATTGCGCACTCCGGCGCACAGCTACTGATTGATTCCGGGTTTTTTGTTCTCCGGTTGGGCATCGACGAGCGAGGCCTGTTTCAACCTGGTGACAAGGGGCTCCAAGCCGATGTCAGCATCACCTTGCCATCGGATTTGCCGGCTCGTTTTCTATTCAACCGCGACACGCTGTTCTCGTCAGTGAAACTTGGTGGTTCCGCCGATATCGCCGAAAGCCTCGCGTTCGTGTTGCGCAATCTGCGATGGGATGCCGAGGCCGATCTGGCGCAACTGGTCGGCGACATCCCGGCTCGACGCCTTGCCCGGCTTGGTCAGGCACTGGCTGCGGCAATTCAGGATGCCGCCGGACGGGTTGCCGAGAATTTCTCTGAATACGCTGTTGAAGAGTCCGGAATGCTGGCGGTAAACCGCGACGTAACGGCGTTTGGTGGTGCCGTGAGTTGTTTGCGCGACGATGTGGCCAGACTGGAAAAGCGTATTTCCCGGCTGTAAAGCCTTTCCGCCGGTTATAAATAAAAAAGGCAGCCTAGGCTGCCTTTTTTGATCCGGAATTCCGGAATTAGTGCGTGTGCTTGCGCAGACGCTGGATTGCTTGCAACTGGGCAACAGCTTGTGCCAGTTCGGCTTCAGCCGTGGCGTAATCCATTTCGGCGTTCCGATTGGCGAGAGCCTCTTCGGCGCGCTTCTTGGCTTCCATTGCCTTGGCTTCGTCCAGATCATGCGCACGAATCGCAGTATCAGCCAACACGGTAATCATGTCGGGCTGAACTTCCAGCATGCCACCGGAAACATACACCAATTCAAACTCGCTCTGGTTCGGCACCTTCAAACGAATGGTGCCGGGCTTGATGCGAGTCAGCAGCGGTGTATGCCGCGGAAGAATGCCGAGTTCCCCGGCTTCGCCGGGAAACACTGCTATTTCTACCAGGCCGGAGAAGATCGATTCTTCAGCACTGACAACATCACAATGAACAGTCATAGCCATTACTAACTCCTATGCGACGTCGTGTAATTACAGCGTCTTGGCCTTTTCGAGGACTTCCTCGATACCGCCCACCATGTAGAACGCTTGTTCCGGCAGATGATCGTACTCGCCAGCGCAAATGCCCTTGAAGCCCTTGATCGTTTCCTTGAGAGAGACGAACTTGCCCGGCGAGCCGGTGAAGACTTCAGCCACGTGGAATGGCTGGGACAGGAAACGCTGAATCTTACGAGCGCGGGACACGGCCAGCTTGTCTTCCGGTGACAGTTCGTCCATACCCAGAATCGCGATGATGTCACGCAGTTCCTTGTAGCGCTGCAGATTCATCTGCACGGCACGGGCAACGGCGTAGTGCTCTTCACCGACAACCTGCGGGTCGAGCTGGCGGGAGGTGGAGTCGAGCGGATCGACGGCCGGGTAGATACCCAGCGAGGCGATGTCACGCGACAACACAACCGTGGAGTCCAAGTGCAGGAAGGTAGTAGCCGGGGACGGGTCGGTCAAGTCATCGGCAGGCACATAAACGGCCTGGATGGAGGTGATCGAGCCAACCTTGGTGGAGGTAATACGCTCTTGCAGACGGCCCATTTCTTCAGCCAGCGTCGGCTGATAGCCCACGGCGGAAGGCATACGGCCAAGCAGGGCGGAAACTTCCGTACCAGCCAGCGTGTAGCGATAGATGTTGTCGACGAAGAACAGAATGTCGCGGCCATCATCACGGAAACGCTCGGCCATGGTCAGGCCGGTCAGCGCGACGCGCAGACGGTTGCCCGGTGGCTCGTTCATCTGACCGAACACCATCGCGACCTTGTCGAGAACGTTGGAGTCCTTCATTTCGTGATAGAAGTCGTTACCTTCGCGGGTACGCTCACCGACACCGGCAAACACGGACAGACCCGAGTGTTGCTTGGCGATGTTGTTGATCAGCTCCATCATGTTGACGGTCTTGCCAACGCCGGCACCACCGAACAGACCGACTTTGCCGCCCTTGGCGAACGGGCAGATCAGGTCGATAACCTTGATGCCGGTTTCCAGCAGATCGACGGAAGAAGACAGTTCGTCGAACTTCGGTGCCATCTGGTGAATTTCGCGCAGCTCGTTGGAGTCGATCGGACCAGCTTCGTCGATCGGGCGACCAAGCACGTCCATGATGCGACCGAGGGTGCCCATACCGACGGGCACGGAGATGCCGGCGCCGGTGTTGTTCACTTTCATGCCGCGACGCAGACCGTCGGAGGAACCCATGGCGATGGTACGAACGACGCCGTCACCGAGTTGTTGTTGTACTTCGAAGGTCAGGCCGTCTTCTGCCATGCCGTTTGCTTCAGAAGCATCCAGCTTGAGGGCGTCGTAGACCTTCGGCATCGCGTCGCGCGGGAAGTGGATGTCCACAACTGCGCCGATGCACTGAACGATTGAACCTTGACTCATATTCAAATCCCCAAAAATAAAAATCTACGCGTCACACCGCGGCGGCGCCGCTGACGATTTCCGAAAGTTCCTTGGTAATCGCAGCCTGACGGGCCTTGTTGTAAACCAGCTTCAAATCGCCGATAACGGTCTTGGCGTTGTCCGATGCCGACTTCATGGCAACCATCCGGGCGGACTGCTCGGAGGCCATGTTTTCAGCGACGGCCTGATAAATCAAAGCTTCGACATAACGGATCAGCAGATCGTCGATCACAGCCTTGGCATCGGGTTCGTAGACGTAATCCCATTTGTGCGAAGCGGTACCGACTGTAGTGCTGGACAGCGGAAGCAGCTGTTCAAACACCGGCTCCTGCTTCATCGTGTTGATGAAGCGGGTATAGCCGATATACAACGCGTCGATCTCGCCCTTCATGTAGGAATCAAGTTGAACCTTGACCGCCCCGATGAGCTTTTCCAGATGGGGCGTATCGCCCAATCCGGTTACGTGCGAGACAACTTTCGCGCCAGCGCGCTGCATGAAGCCGAGACCTTTGTTGCCGATGCAGGTGGCCTGAATTTTATTGCCCTTGGACTCGAACTCCTTCATCTTGCTTACAGCCAGACGAAGAAGGTTGGAGTTCAGACCGCCGCACAGTCCTTTGTCCGAGGTGATCAGAATCATGCCGACAGAGGCTTGTTCACGATTCACCAGGAAAGGGTGACGGTATTCGGTCAGAGCATGAGACAGGTTACCTGCTACGCGCCGGATCTTCTCGCCATAGGGACGGGCAGCCCGCATCCGGTCCTGCGCCTTGCGCATTTTGGATGCGGCCACCATCTCCATGGCCTTGGTGATCTTGCGCGTGTTTTCGACGCTCTTGATCTTGTTGCGAATTTCCTTGCCGCTAGCCATGTAATTCTCCTAGCTAATCAGGCCCAGCTGCTCTTGAAAGCAACGATGCCAGCGGCAAGTTGCTTCTCGGAGTCGGCGCTCAGGTCGGCTGTGGACTCCATCGTGTTCATGAGGTCAGCACAGTTGGCTTTCAGATAACCAATCATGGCCTTTTCGCACTCCAAGGCACGCTTGACTTCGACATCATCGAAGTAGCCCTTGTCCGCTGCGTACAGCGTGACGGCCATTTCGGAGATGCTCATCGGCGAGTACTGGGCTTGCTTCATCAGCTCGGTGACCAGACGACCACGTTCCAGCTGCTTGCGGGTTGCTTCGTCGAGGTCGGAAGCAAATTGCGCAAAAGCGGCGAGTTCGCGGTACTGAGCCAGGGCCAGACGGACGCCGCCGCCGAGCTTCTTGATCAGCTTGGTCTGAGCAGCACCGCCGACGCGGGACACCGAGATACCGGCATTGATCGCAGGACGGATACCGGCGTTGAACAGGTCGGTTTCAAGGAAGATCTGGCCGTCAGTAATCGAGATCACGTTGGTCGGAACGAAAGCGGACACGTCGCCAGCTTGCGTTTCGATGACCGGCAGAGCGGTCAAAGAACCGGTCTTGCCCTTGATTTCGCCATTGCTGACCTTTTCGACCCAGGCTTCGGAGACGCGAGCAGCGCGTTCGAGCAGACGGGAGTGGAGATAGAAGACGTCGCCCGGATAGGCTTCGCGGCCCGGCGGACGGCGCAGCAGCAGGGAAACCTGACGGTAGCCCCAAGCTTGCTTGGTCAAGTCGTCATAAACGATCAGTGCATCTTCGCCGATGTCGCGGAAATATTCACCCATCGTGCAGCCAGCATACGGTGCGAGATACTGCAGCGCAGCGGATTCGGAAGCCGGGGCGGCGACAACGATGGTGTTTGCCATCGCGCCGTGCTCTTCGAGCTTGCGTACGACGTTGGCAATGGTGGAAGCCTTTTGGCCGATAGCAACATAAACGCAGAACAGACCCTTGTCTTTCTGGTTGATGATGGCATCGACTGCAACGGCGGTCTTGCCGGTTTGACGGTCACCAATGATCAGCTCGCGCTGACCACGGCCAACCGGAACCATTGAGTCCACACACTTCAGACCGGTCTGAACAGGCTGGGAAACAGACTTACGCCAAATAACGCCTGGCGCAACCTTTTCCAGCTTGTCAGTCAGCTTGGCGTTGATCGGGCCTTTGCCGTCGATCGGCTGACCGAGGGAGTTGACCACGCGGCCAAGCAATTCACGGCCGACGGGAACTTCCAGAATGCGACCCGTCGTCTTGACGATGTCGCCTTCGGAAATGTGTTCGTATGCACCAAGAACCACGGCACCAACGGAGTCACGCTCAAGGTTGAGCGCCATACCAAAGGTGTTGCCGGGGAATTCCAGCATTTCGCCCTGCATAACGTCTTGCAGGCCGTGCACGCGGCAGATACCGTCGGTGACGGAAACTACGGTGCCCTGCGTGCGCACTTCCGATGCGCCTTGCAGGTTCTGGATCTTGCTCTTGATCAGTTCAGAAATTTCGGAAGGATTCAACTGCATGAAATTCTCCTAGTTGTTCAGCGCCGTAGCCATGGCGTCGAGCTTGCCGCGGACTGAAGCATCCAGCATCTGGTCGCCAACGATTACCTTGATGCCACCAATCAGGGTCGGATCAACCGACACCGAGGTCTCGAGCCTGGTCTTGAAGACGGTTTCGAGTTGGGGCACCAGGGCTTTCACCTGGTTGTCATCGATCGGGAAGGCCGAAATGATTTCGGCTTGCTTGGTGCCTTCCTCGGCGCGCTTGTAGCTTTCGTACAAGCCGGCGATTTCCGGCAACAGCCCCAGACGGTCGTTGTTGGACAGCAGCTGGATGAAGTTCGCCAGTTCCGCATCTACCGCCGTACCGCAGGCAGACCGGAAGAGGTCGACCAGTTGCGGGGCCGCCACATTGGGATCGCCGATAGCCGCACGGACTTCGGGACTGGCGGCCACCTGGGCGAGCGTTGCTGCTTGCTCGGCCCACTTGGCCAGATTGCCGCTTTCCTTGGCCGCGCGAAACAGGGCTTCGGCGTAAGGGCGGGCGATAGTGACGGATTCAGCCATTGCTTACAGGTCCTGTTTCAGGGCGACCAGCATGTCGGCATGCGCGGACGCGTTGATTTCCTTGCGCAGGATCTTCTCGGCACCAGCAACCGCCAGTTCGGCGACGCGCTCACGCAACTGCTGCTTGGCGCGTTCGACTTCCTGATCGATTTCGGCTTTGGCGCCGGCGACGACCTTGTCGGCCTCAACCTTGGCGGTGCCCTTGGCTTCTTCGACGATCTGTTGCGCACGCTTTTCGGCTTGAGCGATGAGGTCCGAGGATTTCTCCTTGGCTTCCCGCAACGCGTCAGCGGAACGCTTGGCAGCGAGTTCTTGCTCGTGCTTGCCGCGTTCAGCTGCAGCCAGGCCATCAGCGATCTGTGCTTGACGGTCTGCCATCGCTTTTTGCAGCGGCGGCCAGACGTACTTCATCGTGATCCAGATGAAGAGAGCAAACCAGATTGCCTGGCCAATCAGTGTAGCGTTGATATTCACGCTAACCTCCTGGTTATAAGGGTTACAGGGGCGCGGTTAATTACTTCAGCAGAGCCAGGAACGGGTTTGCGAAGAGCAGGAACAGAGCGATACCAACACCGATCATGGTCACGGCGTCGAGCAGACCGGCGACGATGAACATCTTGACTTGCAGCGTGGGGATCATTTCCGGCTGGCGAGCAGCACCTTCCAGGAAACGGCCACCCAGGATACCAAAGCCAATAGCGGTACCCAGAGCGCCGGCGCCGATCAGGATGGCTACAGCGATAGCGGTGTTGGAGAGGACGGTTGCGAGTTCCATGTTTACTCCTCAGTAAGGTAGGTTTGTTGCGGGGTTAAAGTTAAAAACTACTGAAAAACTGCTACTACGACTTAGTGCGACTCTGCCGCCATCGACATGTACACGATGGTCAGCATCATGAACACGAAGGCTTGCAGGGTAATAATCAGGATGTGGAACAGTTCCCAAGGCAAAGCCAGGGGCAGCTGGTAGATGCCGAGCAGGGCGATCAGGATGAAGACCATTTCGCCGGCGTACATATTGCCGAAGAGTCGCAGGGACAACGAGATCGGCCGGGCGATTTCCTCAACGATACGGAACAGGAGGTTGATCGGAGCGAGTTTGAGACCAAAGGGGACCGCGAATACTTCGTGCATGAAGTGACCGAAACCCTTTACCTTGAGGCCCATGACGATCGATATAACGAACACGGTGAGCGACATGGCGAATGTCAGGTTGGGGTCGGTGGTCGGGACAAACTTGAAGGGCATTTCATGATTGCCGGTGGCAGCTTGCAGCGCGACGGGCAGGAAATCGACCGGAATCAAGTCCATGGCGTTCATGACGAACACCCAGACAAAAATGGTAATGGCCAGCGGGGTAACCAAAGCGCTCTTGCCATGGAAGGTGTCGCGCACTTGCTGGTCGACCAGGCCGACCACCATCTCGACAAAGTTCTGGCCGCCTGACGGAACACCCGCAGTGGCCTTGCTTGCCAGCATGGCCATCAGGCCGAAAACCACCAGACCCAGAATGCCGGAAACCAGCAGGGTGTCGAGGTGGAAAGTCCAGAAACCGGTACAGACCCCATCGACCTTTGCGCTGTCTGCACAGACAGCGAGATTGGTCAGGTGGTGTTGAATGTAGCCAGTGGTGCCGCCTTCTGCGCTCATGTTTTCTCCAGTCAGCCTAGCGTTGCTTCAGCAGTGCCATCCAGTAGATGACGAAGGTTGATGCGTATCCAAGAAAGAGCGGCAGAACCGCCACCTCCTTGTACCCTAAAAACACTAGCGCAAAGCCGACGAGAGTGAGCAGAAACTTGAACCCCTCTCCGGCGGCTTGCGCCCGATATGCCTTGACCGGGTCGGCGCTCGAACTCATTCGCAAGGCTCTCAGGACGTATCCGAGATTGGCGATGAATCCGATTGATCCCCCGATCAGAACCGAGACTGCCGCATTTGTGCTGACAAACAAACCAGCCGCGATGGCCAGTACCGTTGTTAGCGCCGCCTGGCGACTGAGTATCCAGCTTACCTGCGGATGCAAGACATGCCTCGATCAATAACCGTGCGAGTGTAACGGAGTCTTATAGAGGAGTCAATTTCCGCAGTGCAAAAATTGAGGGTTTTCCCGTACTTTCTGTGGGTTACGATTAGTGACATGGCTTACGAATTCAGTCGTGAAATGAGGCCGTCGAGTTGATCCAGGCTCGAAAATTCGATGGTGACCTTGCCGGCGCCCTTTTTGTTGGAGCGAATGGCGACATTGGCGCCTAGCCCGTCGGATAGACGTTCCTGCAGACTCAACAGGTCGCGGTCGATGGTTTTTTCGGGCGCATGTTTGGGCGGATTCAATAGTTGCTGGACCAGTCGTTCGGTTTCGCGGACTGACAGGCCCCTTTGCACGATGCGCTGTGCAACACCGACCTGCTGGCCGCTGGAAATTGGCAACAGGGCACGGGCATGGCCCATGTCGATCTGGCCGGTCATCAGCAATTCCTGAACCGGCGCGGTCAGTTGCAACAAACGCAGTAAATTTGAGGCGGCTGGGCGTGAACGGCCCACGGCATCGGCGGCCTGCTGGTGGGTCAGGCCGAATTCATCGATGAGGCGTTGCAAGCCCTGAGCTTCTTCGAGTGGATTGAGGTTCTCGCGCTGGATGTTCTCGATGAGCGCCATGGCCAGCGCCTGTTCGTCCGGAATGCTGCGGACAAGTACTGGAACTTCCTTTAGACCGGCGAGTTGGGAGGCGCGCCAGCGGCGTTCGCCGGCGACGATTTCATAACGCTCGGCACCGGGCGTGTTGTTGACGGCGCGCACGAGAATCGGCTGCATGACGCCCTGGGCCTTGATCGAGGCGGCGAGTTCGGCCAGCGAGTCCTGATCCATGTGGGTGCGCGGCTGGTACTTGCCGGGTTTCAGGCGTTCGACCGGCAGGTTGCGCAGTTCGTCTTCGGGCTTGGCATCGCTGCCGGAGAGCAGCGCGTCGAGGCCGCGGCCGAGTCCTTTCATCTTGATCATGCTGCGGTCCTTTCGAGGATTTCCTGGGCGAGGGCGCTGTAGGCTTGGGCGCCCTTCGAGTTCTTGTCGAAGGCGATGACCGGCTTGCCGTAGGACGGCGCTTCGGCCAGGCGGACATTGCGCGGCACGATGGTCTTGTAGACCTTGTCGCCGAAGTGGCTTTCGAGTTCGCTGGAAACCTGCTGGGTCAGCGTGCTTTGGCCGTTGTACATGGTGCGCAACAGGCCTTCGATTTCGAGGCGCGAATTGAGGTGGTGACGTACCTTGCGCAGCGTTTCGACCAGATCGGACAGGCCTTCCAGCGCGTAGTACTCGCACTGCATCGGGATCAGCACGGAATCGGCGGCGACCAGGGCGTTGACGGTCAGCATGTTGAGGGCCGGCGGGCAGTCGATCAGGACGAAATCGTATTCGGCGTGGTTTTGCGCCAAGGCCTTTTTCAGGCGGTATTCGCGTTGGTCGAGCTCGATCATTTCGACTTCGGCACCGGCAAGTTCGCGGTTGGCGGGCAGGATGTCGAAGTCAAAAGCAGTCGCGATGCAGACTTCGAGCAAGGTCGCGGCGCCAATCAGCAGTTGATAGACGGTGGGGAGTGTTTCTTTCTTGGGGATGCCGGACCCGGTCGTCGCGTTGCCTTGTGGATCCATGTCGATGAGCAGGACGCGCTTGCCCTCGGCGGCCAGCGACGCCGCCAGATTGACTGCGGTGGTCGTCTTGCCGACGCCGCCCTTCTGGTTGGTTATGGCGAGTACTTTCATGACCCGGCTTTCAGAATGATCAAATGTCGTTCGGCATCCAGCCCAGGTACGCTGAGCGGGATGATTGCGTCAACCGTGATATCGGCCGGCAGGGCCTTCAATTCGTCGTCCGGTCGCACCCCTTTCATGGCCAGCCAGCGGCCACTCGGGGCCAGCAGGTGGCGGGTCAGGCTGATGAAAAGGCCGATTTCGGCGAAGGCGCGCGAGCTGATCTGGGCATATTGTCCCTGCATTCCCTCGACCCGGGCGTGGTGCACCGTAACATTCCTGAGCGCCAGTTCGATGACGGCTTGCTGCAGGAAGGTCGTTTTCTTTTGCACGGTGTCGACCATGCTGACCGAGAGTTCGGGTCGGGCGATGGCCAGCGGAATACCGGGTAGGCCGCCGCCGCTGCCGACATCAAGCAGATTGCCGGCGCCGACATGCGGCAGGATGGCCAGCGAATCGAGCAGATGGTGCGAGATGGCCTGGGCCGGATCGCGCAGGGCGGTCAGGTTGTAAGTCTTGTTCCACTTGAGGAGCAGGTCGCGGAAGGCGAGCAGCTTGCTCTGCGCCTCGGCTGGCAGCGTGATGTCGAGGGCGGCGAGGCCGCTGGCAAGCGCGTTCTGGCTCATGCAGCGTGCGACAGGTTATGGCGCTTGAGGTGGATGAGCAGCAGCGAAACGGCCGCTGGTGTGATGCCCTGAATGCGCGACGCCTGGCCGATGGTCTGCGGCTTGTGCTGGTTGAGCTTCTGCTTGACCTCGTTGGACAGGCCGGCAACCGTGGCGTAGTCCAGATCGCTCGGCAGAACGGTGTTTTCGTAGCTGGCCGACTTGGCGACTTCTTCGGCCTGGCGGTCGATGTAGCCCTGGTACTTGGCGGAGATTTCGAGTTGCTCGATGACCGCCGGGTCCATTTCAATTTTGGGCAAATTTTCCGGTTGACCGTGGGATTCGCTTTCGCCGGCGATTTCCGGAATCGGCAGGGTGATGAGCGCGGCGTAGCTCACCTCGGGCCGACGCAGCAGTTCGAACAGGTTGTATTCGTGTTCGATCGGCTTGCCCAGCACGCGGATGCAGTCCTCGGCAGGTGTCAGCTTGGGATTGACCCAGGTCGACTTGAGGCGTTCCTGTTCGGCGGCTATGGCATCGCGCTTCCGGCTGAAGGCGGTCCAGCGGATGTCGTCGACCAAGCCCAGTTCGCGGCCTAGCTCGGTCAGGCGCAGATCGGCGTTGTCTTCGCGTAGGCTCAGGCGATATTCGGCGCGGCTCGTAAACATCCGGTAGGGATCGGAAACGCCGCGCGTGATCAGGTCGTCGACCAGCACGCCGAGGTAGGCTTCGTTGCGTTTCGGGCACCAGCCGGCTTCGTCGCGCACGTAGCGCACGGTGTTGATGCCGGCCAAAAGGCCCTGGGCGGCGGCTTCTTCGTAACCGGTGGTGCCGTTGATCTGGCCGGCGAAGAACAGACCGTTGATGGCTTTGCTTTCCAGCGTGTCCTTGAGGCCGCGCGGGTCGTAGAAATCGTATTCGATGGCGTAGCCGGGGCGCAGGATGTGCACGTTTTCCATGCCGCGGATCGAGCGGACCAGTGCCAGCTGGATGTCGAAGGGCAGGCTGGTGGACACGCCGTTCGGATAGATTTCGTGCGTCGTCAGGCCTTCCGGTTCGAGGAAGACGTTGTGCTGATTCTTGTCGGCGAAGCGGTGAATCTTGTCTTCAATCGACGGGCAGTAGCGCGGGCCGACGCCTTCGATGACGCCGGTGTACATCGGCGAACGGTCCAGCCCGCTGCGGATGATGTCGTGCGTGCGCTCGTTCGTTTCAGTGATCCAGCACGGCAACTGGCGCGGATGCTGGGCGGCGTTGCCGAGGAAGGAAAAGACCGGCATCGGGTCGTCCGAATGCTGTTCTTCCATCACCGAAAAATTGATGGTCTTGCCGTCGAGGCGTGGCGGCGTCCCGGTCTTCAGGCGGCCTTGCGGCAGGTTCAACTCTTTCAGGCGGGCGGCCAGCGAATTCGACGGCGGATCGCCCATGCGGCCGCCGGTGTAGTTCTCGAGCCCGACGTGGATCTTGCCGTTGAGGAAGGTTCCTGCGGTCAACACCACAGAACCGGCCAAAAAGCGGATGCCGAGTTGCGTCACGGCGCCGACGACGCGCTCGCCTTCGACGATCAGGTCGTCGCAAGCTTCGGCAAAGATGATCAAATTCGGCTGATTTTCCAGTCGACCGCGGATGGCCTGCTTGTACAGCACGCGGTCGGCCTGGGCGCGGGTGGCACGCACGGCCGGGCCTTTCGAGGCATTCAAAATACGGAACTGGATGCCGGCTTCGTCGGTGGCCGCTGCCATGGCCCCGCCCAGCGCATCGACTTCGCGCACCAGATGACCCTTGCCGATGCCGCCGATCGACGGGTTGCAGCTCATCGCCCCGAGCGTGTCGAGATTGTGCGTCAGCAGCAGCGTGTTCGCACCCGCCCGGGCGGCGGCAAGCGCAGCCTCGGTGCCGGCGTGACCGCCGCCGACGACGATGACATCGAAACGGGTGGGATAGAGCATGAGTTTGGCTTTGTTGCAGCGCAATAGCGGACTGCGGATTTTACTTCAGGGCGCTGAAATATCACAGGTTTTTGCCGTGCCACTGTTCATGGAAACCACTCGGGGTTGAAGGCCATGCCCGATGCGTCATGGCTTTCGGGGCGCGGCGATGCCGCCTTGTTTTCCCGAGGTCAGGTTGGCTTTGCACCAGACGATGAAATCCGGAAGCGCCAGCGCCGGCGAGAACAGATAACCCTGGGCAAAGCGACAGCCAAGACCTTGCAGCTCACCGAGCGTTTCCTTCGTCTCGACCCCTTCGGCGACGATGGTCATCCCCAGTTTGCTGGCCAGTTGGATCACCGAGGCGATAATTTCGCGCGCCTTGTCCGAATCGACCACCTGCCGAACGAAAACCTGGTCGATTTTCACTTCCTGCACCGGTAGCCGTTGCAGGTAACCCATACCGGCGTAGCCGGTTCCGAAATCGTCGATCGACAGACGCAGGCCAAGCTTGCGCAGCCGGTTCAGGACATCCATGACCTGCCAGCTTTCCTCGATCATCATCGTTTCGGTGATTTCGAGCAGGAATTTTTGCGGTGGCAGATCCCAGGTCGCAAGTGCCTGGCCGATCATGTCCGGGAGTTCGACGTCGAGCAGATCGTTGGCCGAGAGGTTGAGCGACAGCACGATGTCGATCCCTTGTTCGACCAGTTGCTTCTGGATTTGGGGCGCCTGATGCAGCAGCCAGCGATTGAAGGTCTGGCGCTCGCCAAGGCGGTCTATGGCTTCGAGAATGCGCGGCGGCGCCACCCATTCGCCGTTGCTGCGCTGCCAGCGCAACAGCGCTTCGGCACCAATACAGCGACCGCTGACGATGTCGACCTGTGGCTGCAGATAGAGCGCCAAGCCATGATTGTCGCTGAGCGCCTGGCGCAGTTCGGCGAGAAGTCCGTGCTCGTTTTCCCCCTCGGATTCCATCGATGGCTGGTAGGTCCGGATGTCTGGGCTGCCCTGTGCGGCGAGCAGACGAGCGATACGCGCCGACTGCACGAGAAACAGTGCGTCGTCGCCATGGTCCGGCCAAATGGCAGCCCCCAGAGCGAGGCGAGGCAAGTGGCTGATGTTTCCAGTCTGGCCGGAAGTAGCCATCAGGCTGTCACGCAGGCGGATCATGGCCAGCATCGGGGCGGCGCTGCTGATCAGGTTGGGCTGGATAATCAGCCACTCCTCCTGGTTGACGGTATAGACGCGATCCTGTGGGCGTACTGTTGCCAGAATTTGGCGGCTGGCCAGAATGCGCAGCTTGTGGATGGCATCGGTCGATTGACGGAGGAGTTGCGGGTCAGGAACGATCGCCAGGGAAATGATGCCGAGTTGGCGTTCCGCTGCATTCTCCCGGATCATTTTGGGCAGATCGGCCAGGGCGCTGGCCAGCAGGGGAAGTCCCGTCGTCTGGTCGATACGGTCGCGCTGGCGGTTGACGAATGGGCGAGGACGCATGTCAGGTCAGATAGAACTCGCCGGGATCGATCCCGTAGGCATTGGCCGGCAGGGCGTGCAGGATTCGATAGGGTTCGCCGGTTGGGGTCAGGGGATCCATGATCAGGTCGAGCGTGATCGGATGGCGCTCGATGCTCTTGTCCGGGGCAAGCAGGATCATCAGGCGCGGTTTCAGGCGGCGTACCTGGTTTTGTTGAATGACGACGCCAACCTCGCCGGTATTGAGTTCGACCAGGCTACCGATCGGATACAGGCCGATGCACTGGATGAACTGGTCGATGACCGCGTCGCGGAACTTGGTACCGCGCATGCGAATCAGCGCTTCCAGTGCCTTTTGCGACGAAATGGCCGTACCGTAGGCCCGGTCGCGGGTCATCGCGCAATAGGTATCGACGACGCCGGCCAGTTCGCCATGAAAGGAAATCCGCTCGCCTTTCAAGCGCCGGGGATAGCCGCTGCCATCAGCCCGTTCGTGGTGACTGGCAACGATCTCGAGGATGTGGTTGGGGAACACTTCCTGGCCGAGCAGCATTTCGAGCGAGCTGGCGACGTGGGACTGCACCAGACGGTATTCTTCCTCCGTCAGGTTGTCGGGTTTGTTGAGGATCTCGGTCGGGATATCAATCTTGCCGATGTCCTGCATCAGGCCGGCCACGCCGACCTGCTCGATGAGCTTGGAAGAAAGGCCAAGGAAACGGGCGAAAACCATCAAGTGCACCGAAACATCGAGGGCGTGATCGTATGAATACTGGTCGGTTGAGCGCAGGCGGGCCAGCCAGATCATCGCTTCCGGGTTGCGTTCGACGCTGCGCGCCATGGCGGAAACCTGCTTGCCGATCTCGTTGAGCGATATCGTTTCAGCGCTGGCAATGGCATCGCGGATTGATTTCAGCGTTCGCTTGACGTCATCGACGATCGGCGCCGAATAGAGCAGTTCCGCCTCCAGATGGCTTTGCTGGTCGGTCGAGTCGAGCTCGGGCGAATAGCGGTAGCGGCGTAGTACGGGCTCCATGCGCAGGTGGCGACAGATCGATGCAAAGTCGTTCGGCTGAGCATCGCTCACTTGCCGAAAAACAGGCAGGGCCCCTGGCTGGCGAGGTGCGTCGCGGCCGTGGTCACGCGGCGCATAGGCGTCGCCGAGCGAACGGCTACGATCGACCGTGACCTGTTGGCAATACTGCTGCAAGGTGGCGATCTGGGCTTCGTTTTCGATCAACAACCCCTGCATGGGAAATGGCGTCTCGATCCAGGGGCGGTCAAGGTCGCTGACGAACATGCCGATCTGGAGGTCAAGGGTGAGAACAGTTGTTTTGTGCGACATTCCGGCCGGTTTATGCGATCGATGCCAAGGATGGAACAATAACACGCGACTTTGCCCTGGACAGCCGGTTTGCATATGCCTTTCACCCTCTTTGTGCTGAATTACCGGGGCTTTTTGCCGATTCCTTGCCCTGTCCGGTGAACTCAAGTAAGTTTGCATAATGAGTACAAGCCAAGCCAAAGGGCCCAGCCCTCTCGACAACGACGAGATGCTGCTGGTTTTGCAGCAGTCGCTGACAAAAAAGAGGGTCCTGATCGTCGACCGCCATTCGCCGGCGCGTGATTCCCTGCGCCTGATGCTCGGTGCGCTCGGCGTGACACTGGTACACGGAGCCGGCAACTCGGCCGAGGTCATCCGTCAGGTCAAGACCAACCGTTTCGACATCGTGCTTTCCGACTTTGTCCTCGACGACGGCCGTGACGGCCAGCAATTGCTCGAAGAACTGCGCCACGCCCACCTCATCCCGTTGTCGACGGTGTACATGATCATCACCAGCGAGCGCGGTTACACCAACGTCGTTTCACTGGCCGAGCTGGCCCCCGACGATTACCTGATCAAGCCGTTTACCGCCGAGCAGTTGAAGGCTAGGCTGGTCCGATCAATCTACAAAAAACACGTGTTGCGGCACATCTACGAGCAAATCGAGCGCGGAGCCCTGCAGGAAGCCATCGTCGCCTGTGATCGCGTCATTCATCAGCAGCCGCAATACATGTACGACGCCCTGCGGTTCAAGGGCGATCTGCTGCATACGTTGGGCAAGACCCATGAGGCCGAAGAGATTTTCCGGCGCGTCCTCGAAGGGCGTGTCGTGCCCTGGGCCAAGATGGGGCTGGCCATGGCCCTGCGCGACCGGGGGGCGCTCGACGAGGCCGAACAGCTGGCCGAACAGGTCACGGCCGAGGCGCCTGACTACCTGTCGGCCTACGATTTTCTCGCCTCGGTGCACGAAGCCCAGGGCAATTTGGAGGCGGCACAGCAGACCCTGCAGCGGGCGGCCGATGCTTCGCCGCACAACACCGTGCGGCAACGGCTGGTTGGCGACGTGGCGGCCCGCAACAACGATTTGCTGGCGGCCGAGAAGGCTTACGGCAAGGTCATCGAGCGCAGCAAGGGATCGAGCCTGCGGACGGTGGACGATTTTGCCAACCTGTCGCGCGTGCTGGTCGAGCGGGGCAATGTCAGCGCCTCGCGCAAGATTTCGGCGGAGATGAAGCGCGAATGGCGCGGCGACATGCAGGCCGAGCTGGCGGCGCTGGTCACCGAAAGCCTTTGCCTGAACAGCGAAGGGTCGGCCGACAAGGCCCAGCATCTGGTCGATCAGGCGTTGGCTTTGCAGAAGATGATCGTCGACGAGGCGGCCGAGAAAGGCAAGCATGTGTCGCAGCGGCTGGCGGTCGATCTGGCCCACGCCTGCTACGCCACCGGCAAGGAAGGCGAGGCGACGAAGATCATGCGTCAGGTTGCCGCCGAAAACCACGAGGATGCCCACCTCATCAACCACATCACCAGCGTCTTCGAAAAAACCGGCCAGCCCGATGCCGGCAAGGCGATGCTCGACCAGGTTGGCAAGGAGATTGTCGAACTCAACAACAAGGGCGTCCTGGCAGCCCGCAGCGGCGATCTGGAAGGCGCCGTGAAGTTGCTGATCCAGGCCGTCGAGCAAGTGCCCAACCTGCAATTTCTGGTCAATGCCGCCAAGGCCATTTTTGCCTTGATGGACAAGAAAGGCTGGGATGCTGAACTGGCGGCCCGGGCACTCGACTACCTGCAGCGCGCCCAGCGCAAGGACCGCAAAAGCGCCAAGGTGGCCTCGGCCCGCGAACTGTACGTCACGGTCGCCAAGAAGTACGGAATTGCCACCGACAAAACCTGAATAGTCGGCGCGGCAACATTTTGAAACCATTTAGTTGCCCCGCTGACTCATCCTTTCTCGTGCTGGCGCGTTGATTACACAGCGGTCCGCCTTTTCGTGCGGGCGGCGCTTTCCCTTCGGGAGTCCACGATGCTGCAATCCTTTCAAAGAATTCTTCTCACACTGACCATGGCCGTTGCTCTGCCCGCCCTGGCGCAGAGCGATCCACCGGCCCGCGTCGGGCGCCTGGCCTATTTTGAAAATCAGGTCGATTTTCGGGTTGACCGTGGCGATGAGGGCGGCCCGGCCACGCTTAACTGGCCAATCAGCAGCGGCGCCGTGCTGGAAACCGGGCAGCGCGGCCGGGCCGAGGTGTGGATCGGTTCCACCGCCTACCGGCTGGCCGACGACAGCGAGGTCGAGTTTCCCGTCGTCGACGATGCGCGGGTCGATGTCCGCGTCAGCGGCGGCAGTCTGGCGGTCAGCATCCTCGACCGCGACCAGGTCGATGACGTGGTGATCGCCACGCCCGATGGCAATATCCGTTTTCTGACCCCGGGGCGTTATCGCATCGACGTCTTCGGCGATCGCAGCGAACTGAGCGTTCAGGCCGGCCGCGCCGTTTTCGATGACGGCCAGCGGGCGACACCGGTTGCTGCGGGCCAGAAGGTCAGCCACTGGAGCGATGGCAACGAGCAGCTCGATGCCGACCGCAGCAACGATGCCTTCGACCGCTGGGTGGCCAATCGCGAGAATGTGACGCTGGCCAGCCAGTCCCGCCGCCACGTTTCGCCGCACATGACCGGCTACCAGGACCTCGACGCCTACGGCGACTGGCAGACGGCGCCCGATTACGGTTCCGTCTGGTATCCGCGCGCCGTGGCCGACGACTGGGCGCCCTACCGCTATGGCCGTTGGGCCTGGGTCGCCCCCTGGGGCTGGACGTGGATCGACCAGGCGCCGTGGGGGTTTGCCCCCTTCCACTACGGCCGTTGGGCAATCATTCATGGCCGCTGGGGCTGGGTCCCCGGCCGCCTCGCCGCTCGCCCGGTTTACGCGCCGGCCCTCGTCGCCTGGATTGGCAACCCGGGCTGGAGCGTTGGCTTCAGCTTCGGTGCCGCCCCGGCCGTCGGCTGGTTCCCGCTCGCCCCGCGCGAAGTCTATGTGCCGGGCCATCGGCATAGCCCGAATTATGTTCGCCAGATCAATGTCATGCACGTACACGACGTCAAAATTATCGACCGCGCGATGCGTCCCGGCGGGCATGCCCCCTTTGCCCACCACGCGTTGCCGCGTGCCGTCACGGTTGTTCCAGCCAATCTGGTCCGCGAAGGCCGGTCGATCACCTCACGCGAAATTCAGCGGCAGGAGCGCCCGGCGCTGGGTCGTGCCCCGCTGGCCCGTTCCGCACCGAATGCCGACTGGCTGGCCCCGGCCCAGGGCGCCGTTCGTCCGCGCAACGATGAAAGACGCGAACCGATCAACCGGCCACGCCGCGATGTCGAATCCCCGCGGCTCAATGGCCAGGAGCGCGGCGCTCCGCGGTCAGAACCGATGCCGCGCGCTGCCGATCGCCCGGCTTTCCGTCAGCCGACGCCGGAAGCCGGGAATGCACGCGACAGCGAAACGCGCCGTGAAAGCGGGCGCGGCTTCCCCGACATGCGCCCGGGAATCGAGAATCGTGGGCGTCCGGTTGAAGTTGCACCAGCTCCCACGCCACAACGTCGCGAGGCAGTACCGTCGGAAATTCGCCGGCCAGTGCCGGAAGCCGGCCAGAATCAGCCGCTAGACGGGTTCCGCCGCCCCGGAGACGGGCAGCATGCGGTCGAAGCCGGCAAGATGCCGGGGGATGCACCGCCGGTCCGCCGCGAGATAGTGTCGCCAGAACAGCGTCAGGCCGCCCCCGATGTCGGCAGATCACCGCCGGCCGATGCGTCACCGATACAGCGTCGCGACGGCTTCCGCCGTCCGGGGGAAGCGCGTCCCGAAACGGAGATGCGTGGCCGCTCGCCAGAGGCAGCTCCTACGCCGATGCGTCGCGACATGCCGGCGCCCGAAACGCGTAGCGAGGAGCGTCAGCCGCGGCCGATGATGGCGCCGCAGGAAAGAGAGCAGCGTCGCGAAGTGCGGGACGTTCAGCGCATGGAACGCCCGGCGCCACCGCCCCGCGAACGCGAAGCGCCGCAACCCATGCGCCAGCCGGAAATGCAGCGGCCGGCTCCGGAAGTCAGGATGCCCGCCCCGCCACCGGTGCGCGAAATGCCGCAACCACGCGCTGAGCCGCCGCGTCAGGCGCAGGAGTTGCGGGCACCGGCCCCTATGCCGATGCCGCAGCAACGGGCTGAGCCACCGCGTCCGGAATTCCGTGCACCGCCGCCTGCCCCGGCCCCGATGCCCCAGCCGCGAGTTGAGCCGCCGCGTCAGCCGGCGCCGCAAGGCGGCCCGCAGCCGGAAAAACGTCGGCATCAAGATGATGGAGACGACCGTCGTGGGCGTTAAACGCTGAATGTGGAAACCGGGGCCGCGGCTGGCCCCGGTTTCGCGTCGTTCGGCGGCCCGCTTGCCGGCACCGGCAAAGCGCGGGAATTGGCGCTCAGAGTTGCCTTCGCACCAGCCGGCGGCTCGATCGGGCGTGATAAAGTCCGTTTTTTGCCTACGCCAGGAACAGCCATGTTTTCAGGAATCATCGCGGCAGTCGGCCGCATAACTCACCTCACCCCGCGTGAAGTCGGCTACCGTCTGCATGTCGAAGGCGGCGGCCTCAAGCTCGACGATGTTTCGCTTGGCGATTCGATCGCCCACAACGGCGTTTGCCTGACCGTGGTGGCCAGGGAAGGCAATACCTTTGCCGTCGATGTGTCGCCGGAAACCTTGTCGTGCACCGTCGGGCTCGATGCCCCCGGCCCGGTCAATCTCGAAAAGGCGCTGCGCCTCAACGACGTGATCGGCGGCCATCTGGTATCCGGCCACGTCGATGGCGTCGGCGAAGTGCTGCGCTTCGATCCGGTCGGCGACAACCGTCTGCTCGAAATCCGCGCTCCGAAGGCCATCGCCAAGTTCATCGCGCGCAAGGGCTCGATCGTTGTCGACGGCACCAGTCTGACCACCAACGAGGTTAACGGCACCGATTTCACCATCAACCTGATCCCGCACACGCTGGAGAACACCACCCTCAATCGGCTCCAGCCGGGCAGCAAGGTCAATCTCGAAGTGGACCTGATCGCCCGCTATTGCGAGCGTTTGCTCGCCGCCGAGCGCGAGTAAGGCGATGCCGGGCCGAATCCTTGTCGTAGCGCTGCTCACCGCTCTGCTGGGCGCTTGCGCGGCCTATGACGGATTCGGTCTGCAACCCGGCACCGCGCGGGTCGAAGACTTGGAGCGCGTCATGGGGCAGCCGGCCGTGCGCTGGAATGAAACCGATGGCGGCGAGACACTGGTCTACCCGCGCGGCCCGATGGGCTATCACACCTTTTTTGTCCGTATTGATGCCCGGGGCACAGTGCTGAGTCGTGAAAACGTGCTCGATACCCGGCACTTTGCTCGCATTCAGGCGGGCATGACGGCAGACGAGGTGGTGCGAACTCTGGGGCCATCCGTTGCCGCGTGGACCGCTTATTTCAAGGCGCGTGACGAACTGGTCTGGGAGTGGCGCTATTGCGACGACTGGAACGAACCGGCCCGTTTCAATGTGTTGTTCGATGGCACCTCGCTGCGGGTGCGCTCAACCCTGGCCTCGCCTGAAAGTTTGCGCGGAAGTTTCGGTGACGATGACCGCCGTGGCTGGTGCAGCCACTGAATTTGCCCGCCGTGGCGAATCCTCGCTTGAAAAACCACCCCCCCGCCCCCATAATTCTAAGCACGGTTGTAATTCCGGCAATCTGGAGGCGTTCTGGACAGGGGTTCGATTCCCCTCACCTCCACCCAAGAGCATTCTGCTGAGTGTTTTTGGCTGGGGGTGTACTGGCTTCGACAGGGCGGGCAAAGGTGCGCAGGCAACTCGTCAGGCGATCGACGTTAATGAAGCAAATCCATAATTGCCAATGATGAGCAATTCGCTATTGCCGCCTAAAAACGGTTAGCCGGGGCTGCTAGAGCCTTGTTACCAAAGATAGCCGGCGGGGACTTCGGTCCCCGTCGTCACGTCCGGGGCGCCAGTTTCGCTGCCTTTTCCGGATGCTCCGCATTGCGCCGCGCTCCGGTGACGCCTACGGTCAACCGGAAAAAGCGGCCAAAAATCAAATCCTCGCCGTTCGCCTGGCGCGCCAGCGCCTAGTTGTCGAGCCGGAAAACCACGGGCACGATGACCGTCGCCTCGATGGCCTCATCGCCGCGCCTGGCCGGCACGAAGCGCCAATGTGCCACGCTCTGTCGCGCCGCCTCGTCCAGCCGGTCGAAATTGCTGCTTTTTTCGATGTCGACCGTAGCAGCCCGCCCATCCGGCGTGACCCGAACCCTGAGCAGCACCTTGCCTTCCTCGCCCAGCCGCCGCGAAAGCGATGGGTATTTCGGTTCCGGATTGTTCAGATAGGCGGCGTTGAAGCGGGCGGCGGTGACCGCCGGCTGGGTCGAACTGGCAGCGGGTGCTGTGGCCGGTAGTGAAACGGGCGGGGCGCTGACCGGGGCGGGCACTGAAAATATCGGTGGAGCGCTGGCCTGCTCCGGCGCCAGGGCGATGACAGGACGCGCCGTCTGGGCAGGCTTTTCCCGGGGAAGCGGTTTGGGTGCCGCGACCTTTTCCGGTGGCGCCGACGGTATGGCCTGAACCGCCGAAACGCGCTCGGTGAGCTGGACTTGTACCGGGGCGGGCGGCGTCGCTTCGAGCTGGTCCACGCTCAGCGTCAGCGGATAGAACAAAACCAGTACGTGCAGGGCCAGCGCGATCAGCAAATAGCGACCGCTGTGCAGCCATTCGGGGGATTTCGGCTGGGGGAGAGGGGCGCCGGCAGACATCGCCCGATTATATCCGTGGCCCCTGTGACAATTTGCCGCATCGGCAAGCCGGGCCTGAATGCTTAGAATTCGCACCTCGTTAAGTTTTTGTTTTTCAACGTTTTTTGATATGGATCAAGCGCCTCCCGTGACTGCGGTTGTTTTGCCTCCACTCGACTGCCGGGAACAAGCCTTGTCCCGTGGCGAACGCCTGGCGAACGCGACGATGGTCGTGTTGCTGCACGTCATGCTGGGGTACGCCATGCTGTACGCCTCGGTCAAAAACGACTTGATCCAGTTGCCGCCCAGCATCAGCGTGCGCTTGCTGCCGATGATCGAAGAGAAGCCGGAGCCAGCCAGGCCGTTGCCTCCTCCACCCAAGCCGCAAGTGCGCAAGCAACCGGTCGCCCAGCCGCAGCCGGTTCTCGCTGTGGCCAGCCCGACGGCGACGAGCAGCTTCACCGTGGCGCCGCAACCGCCGGCCCCGCCACCGCAGCCGGTTGTTGCAACGCCCGCACCGGCCCCTGTGGCCGTGGTCGCCGCCCGTTTCGATGCCGATTACCTGCACAACCCGAAGCCGGTTTACCCGGCGCTGTCGCGGCGCATGAACGAAGAGGGCAAGGTTTTGCTGAAAGTCCGCGTCAGTGCGCAGGGAACGGCGCTCGACGTGGCCATTTCGAAATCGAGCGGCTTCCCGCGGCTCGATGCCGCGGCTGTCGACGCCGTCACCCGCTGGCGTTTCGTGCCGGCCCGGCGCGGTGATGAAGCAATCGATTCTTCGGTGATCGTGCCAATCACCTTCGCATTTGAGTAGGAAAGGGAAAACATGAACTCGCAAATGGGCCTCGCCCACTTCTGGAGCCAGGGCGATCTGGTTACCCACATTACGGCGCTGATCCTTGCCGTACTGTCGCTGGCCTCGTGGTCGGTGATTCTGAGCCGGCTGATGTCGGCCTGGCGCGCCTCGCGCTCGCAGGAAAGGGCGCTGGCGGCCTTCTGGGATGCCAACTCGCTGCCCGAAGCGCTCGAAGTGCTGCGCCGGGACGATCCTTCCGGGATTTTCGCCGGCCTGGCCCTGACCGGCGCCCATTCGGCCCAGGCGCACCAGCAGAACGCCGCGCGCGGCATCGGCGCCGGGGTCAATGCCAGCGAGTTCGTCACCCGTTCGATGCGCTCGCACATCGTTAATACGCAGGCGCGCATCGAACGCGGCCTGACTTTTCTCGCCTCGGTCGGTTCGACCGCGCCCTTCATCGGTCTGTTCGGCACGGTCTGGGGCATCTACCACGCGCTGGTCGGCCTCTCCGGCGCGACGCAGGTGGTCCTCGACAAGGTCGCCGGCCCGGTTGGCGAGGCGCTGATCATGACGGCGGCCGGCCTCTTCGTCGCCATTCCCGCCGTCCTCGCCTACAACGCCTTCACCCGCGCCAATCGCCTGGTTGCCGTGCAACTCGACGGCTTTGCCCATGACCTGCACGCCTACCTGACGACCGGCGTGCGCGTTGGCGGCAACGTCAATCTGGTCGACATCGGCGCCGCCCGCGCCAGCCGGCAGGCCTGATCATGGCCTTCGGAAGCTTCGACGAGGCAGGCGTCACCCAGCCGATGGCCGAAATCAACACGACCCCGTTGGTCGACGTGATGCTCGTGCTGCTGGTCATTTTCATCATCACCGCGCCGCTTTTTCATCAGGCAGTGCCCATCGATCTGCCGCAGGTCAATGCCACCAAGCTCGACGACAAGCCGGAAGTCATCCAGCTCGCCATCGACGTCGACGGCAAGGCTTTCTGGAACGGCGAAGCCATCCACCGCGACGCGCTCGACGCCCGTTTTGCTGCCGCCAGTGCCCGCCAGCCGGAACTGCACCTGCGCGCCGACCGCAAGGTGGCTTACGAAAAGGTGGCCGATGTCATGGCCGCCGCGCAGCGCGCCAACATCGTGAAAATTGCTTTTCTGACCGAAGCGGTGCGCTAGACGCCGTTTTTCAACGCCCGGCACCGGGCGATTTATTGGGGTTCATTGCGTGAATAACGGGATTTTCAGATTCAGCGGCATTTTCCTGGCGCTCGTCGCCGCCTTTACACCGTTGCCCACCGCCCAGGCGGCCGAGCCGGAAAGCGACAAGCAGCTCGGCGAAATGGTCATCAAGAGCGACAAGCCGGCCGTGCCGGCCAATGTGCCATCGACTACCGAGAGCGTGACGGCCCGGCAGATCGCCGAAAGCGTCAATTCGGTGTCCTCGGCCGGCGCCCTGCAATACGTGCCTAGCGTCCATGTCCGCGAACGTTTCATCGGCGACGTCAATGGTGGCCTGGCCATGCGCATGTACGGCGTCAATTCCAGCGCGCAGACGATTGTCTACGCCGATGGCCTGCTGCTCTCCAATTTCCTGACCAACAGCTGCTGCCCCGGCCCGCGCTGGGGTGTCGTGTCGCAGCATGCCATCGACCGGGTCGACGTCATGTATGGCCCATTCTCCGCACTCTATCCGGGCAATTCGGTGGGCGGCGTCGTGCTCATGACGACCCACATGCCGAGCAAGCTCGAAGCGCATGCTCAGATCGATATCTTCAACGAGCGTTTCAAGTTCTATGGCACCGACGACAACTTTACCGGCGGCCATGTCGCCGGCACCGTCGGCAACAAAGTCGGCGACTGGTCGTTCTGGCTCAGTGCCGATCGTCTGGACAACGATAGCCATCCGACCGATTTCACGGCAGCCACGGCTAAGTCGACGCCTGCAGCGGCTGGCCAATACACCGAGGTCACCGGCGCCCACGTCGACCGCAATATCGCCAACGCCACCCGTGTCAATACGGCGGCGACCAGCGCCGATCACACCATCAAGAACAACGGCACGCTCAAGCTGGCCTACGATTTCTCGCCGTCCGTTCGCGCCACCTACACCTTCAACGTCTGGCAAAACACCTCCGACAAGCTGGTGGACAGCTATTTGCGCGATGCGGCCGGCAACACGATCTATGGTTCGACTTCGACGGCCGGTGCCTATCGCTACCTGCGGATCAATGGTCTGGATTACTCGGTGACGGCGCCCAGTGTCAGCCATGCCGAAGCCGAGTACTACATGCACGGACTGTCGGTGAAATCGGAGACTGGCGGCTCCTGGGACTGGGAGCTGACGGCCAGCCTCTTCGACCAGAGCAAGGACGTGACCCGCGCTTCGTCGGGCAATTTCGGCACGACGCCGAGTACGGCGGCGACAGCAGGCACGCTCACCATCCTGGACGGCACCGGTTGGCACAATCTGGATCTGCGCGGTGAGTGGCGCCCCGGCGGCAACCGGCAGAGCGAACATCAGGTCAGCTTCGGCTTCCATACCGACAGCTACACGACCAGGTCGGATCAATACACGCTGGGTGCCGGCAACTGGCAGAGCAGCGCGGCCGGCGCCCTCAACACCAATTCCCGCGGCGTGACCTCGACCGATGCGATTTACCTGCAGGATGCCTGGCAGATGACGCCGAGCTGGAAGCTGGTGGTTGGCGGCCGGGCCGAAAAATGGACAGCCTCGGACGGCAGCAATTACGCCAATGGCAGCAACGTGAGCTATGCGGACAAGACGGTGCAGGCCTTCTCGCCCAAGGCCTCGCTGACCTGGCTGCTCTCCGACGACTGGTCGCTGCGCGGCTCTTACGGCCGCGGCGTGCGCTTCCCGACGGTCAATGAACTGTTCAAGAATGTCGGCATCAAGACGAGCAGCGGCGGAAACCCGACGCCGGCCGAGATTGCCGCCTTCCCGGCGCCCTACAACGTCGCTTTGACCAATAACCCGAATCTCAAGCCGGAGACGGCTGATTCATGGGAGTTCGCCCTCGAGCGCTTCCTGCCCAACGGTTTGTGGCGGACCTCGCTGTTCGGCGAAGAAAAGCGCAATGCGCTGGTCTCGCAAAGCGACGTGACGACCCTGCCCGGCTACAGCATCAGCAGTGTGCAGAACATCGACCGGGTGCGCAGCTACGGCGCCGAAACCTCGCTGCAGTCGCGCGATCTGCTGATCAATGGCCTCGATCTGTCGGGCAGCATCGCCTACATCCATAGCCGGATTGTCGAGGACAAGGCCAACCCCGGGCTGGAGGGCACGACGTTGCCGCTCATCCCCGTCTGGCGCGCTTCGCTGCTCGGCGTTTACCATGCCTCGGACGCCCTGTCGTACAGCCTCGGCTGGCGTTACAGCGGACGGCAGCACAGCGGCCTGGCCAACGCCACGACCGGGGCCTATCCCGATCCCAACCCGAACGTCTATGGCGGGCGCAGCAGTTTCAGCGTCTTCGACGTCAAGCTGCGCTACAAGATCGACAAGCAATGGTCGGCTTCGCTGGGCATCGACAACATCGGCAACGTCAAGTACTACACGCTGTACCCTTACGCCCAGCGAACCCTTTTTGCCGGCATCAAGTTCGATCTCTGATCCATGCGAGGCGACATGAAACACATCGACGCTTTCCTTCGGGCCCTGCTCCTCGGGCTCGGCCTGCTCGCCACGGCGGCCATGGCGGCCGACGCCATGCCCGCCATGGCCAAGAAGGCGCGGCCGGAACTCGGCTCATCGGCCGCCTTCGCCCCGGACGGCAGCCTGCTCGTGGCGGCCAGGCAAGGCGAGCACGTGATGCTCTACCGTAGCGCCGACGAGGGCAAGACCTGGTCGGCACCGCTTGCCGTCAACGCCCAACCCGAGGCGATTTCGGCCGATGGCGAGAACCGCCCGAAAATCGCCTTCGCGGCCGATGGCGGACTGCTCGTTTCGTGGACGCATCCTTTCCCCAAGCCAAATACTGGCGCCGTCCGCCTGGCGCGTTCGGATGACGGCCAGCGTTTCTCGCCGCCGCTGACCGTCCATCAGGACACGGCGATCATCACGCATCGCTTCGAATCGATGCTGACCCTGCCCGACAACCGGGTCATCCTGGCCTGGATCGACAAGCGCGATCTCGAATCGGCCACGGCGAGCAAGGCACCCTACCGCGGGGCGGCGATCTACGCGGCCATCTCGACCGATGGCGGGCGCAGCTTCCAGCCTGAATACAAGCTGGCCGACCATTCCTGCGAATGTTGCCGGGTGACCAGCGCCATTGACCGCGACGGTGCGCCGCTCTTCATGTGGCGTCATGTTTATGCGCCGAACGAGCGTGACCACGCCATTACCCGCCTGAAACCGGATGGCACGGCGGAGAGCGTGCAGCGCGCCACCTTCGACCGCTGGAAGGTCGATGGCTGCCCGCACCACGGCCCGTCGCTGGTGGTTGATGACAAGGGCGTCCGCCACGCCGTGTGGTTCAACCAGAAGGACGGCGAGGGACGCGTCTTCTACGGTCGACCGGAAATTTCGGGCAAAAATGAAATCGACGGCCAGCGTCCGGTCGGCGGGCCGCGTGCCGCCCATGCCGACATGGCGGCGGCTGGCGGCAAGCTGGCCATTGCCTGGAAGGAATTCGACGGCGAGCGGACCCAGTTGCGCGCCATGGTTTCCCGCGACGGCGGCCACAGCTTCACCGATATCGCCCTTGCCGCGACCGACGGCGCTTCGGATCAGGCCCGTGTCATCCGCCGCAAGGACCAGCTTTTCACCTTCTGGCGCACCGAACAAGAAGGTTTCCGTTTATTCCCGCTGCCATGATCCGTCGACTATTACCCCTGTTTTTCCTGCTCGCCGCCGGGCCGCTGGCCGCTGCCGATTTCACGCCGCTCGATCGTCTGGCGGCCAAAAAATTGCTCAGCCCGGATAGCCACCAGCAAGCGACAGTCGTTGCCCTGTGGTCGTCAGACTGCAACTACTGCAAGAAAAACCTGAAACTGCTGTCCAGTCTGGCCAAAAATAACAACAAGCTGCGCGTCATCACGGTTGCCGCCGAGCCAGAATCGGCCCAACTCTGGCCGATGCTCAAGCCCTACGCGCTGGGCGGTCCGCGCTACGCCTACGGCAGCGACAACCCGGAGGCGATTGCCTATGCCATCGACCCGAAATGGGGCGGCGAATTGCCGCGGACTTTTCTCTTCGACGGGCGCGGTGGCAAAGCCGTTATCGCTGGTGTCGTCTCGACGGCCGCTGTCGAACAGGCGACCGGCTTGCGTTTCTGAGCTTAGGCGGTAGCCGCCAGATCGACCCGGAAGCTGCGCGTCGCGTGCACACCATCGACCTTGATCGGCAGCAATACCCTGCTCCGTTCCAGCGTCTTGATGATGCGCGAGATGGTTTCAAAGCGCAGGTCGGTGATGTCGGCAATATCCTGCCGGGTCGGCAGGACGACCTGGCCAGCGCTGTCGGTGAACAGGCGAATCAGGCCGAGGACGCGATCCACTGCCTGCCCGCCGCGCAGCGCAACGACTTCGGCCGCCCGCTGCTGGGCCTGGGCGAGCGAGGCGAGCAGCGATTCGCCGGCCAGCGCCCCGGCGCCTTCCGGCCACGGTGAAAGCTGGCACTGGGTGAGTGCCGTGGCCGAGAAGGTGTAGCAGCCGAAGAGCAGGGTTTCGCAGCCGAGGATGTCGCCGGGGACGGCGAGGCTGGCAAACGAGGCGTCGCTGGCCGAGCTGACGTTGTCGAGGCGGACGACGCCGCTGTTGAGTCGCCAGGCGAGGCCATCGGCGCCGGCGTGATAGATGCCTTCGCCGGCCGCCAGTTGGCGCCCGGCGCGCTGGGTGCCGGGGGGATTGCTACGGTCGACCGGAAAAAACAGGTTAATTTGAAAACTCCTCGCTTAGTTGAAACTGACCTGGGCCTTGAGCCATAGCGTGCGGCCCGGTTCGTTGATGCGGAATGTCTGGTCGTAGCCGGTGACGGCGGCGCCGCCGCGGCTGATGTGTTCGGCGTAGGTCTTGTCGAACAGATTGTCGACCCCGGCCGAGACCAGAACGGCACGGCTCGGCTTGTAGCTGGCATTCAGCGAGAAGACGCCGAAACCGCCGGTGGCGCCGATGTCCTGACCAACAATGTTGCCCTTGTTGAGGTCGTAGCGTTTTTGCCCGGCGACCAGGCGGAGCAACGAGCCGACCGACCAGGTGCCGTTGTTCCAGGCCAGGCCGAGGCGGCCTTCGAGCGGCGGGATCTGGGCGAGCGGGGTGCCGTCGGTTTCGTTTTCGCCGCGGACATAGGCCAGCGAGCTGTCGATTTTCCAGTTGCTGTCGATCTGGTAGGCGGCGCCGATTTCGCCGCCCCAGGTGTGGGCGTCGATGTTGCGGACGATCGATACGGTGCGGGCCGGCGTCGCCTTGACGACACCGGACTGGACCAGGATGTAGTCGTCGATCTCGTTGTAGAACCCGGAGGCCGAGAAGGACAGCGGGCCGAGGTTGCGAATCCAGCCGATGTCGAGCTGGTTGGTCTTCTCGGGCTTGGTGTTGAAGGCACTGGTCGTCGTCGTGCTTTCCTTGCTGGCCGACACCGTTTCCCAGTAGTCGGGGAACCTTTCGCTGTGGCCAAGGCCGGCGTAGAGCGTCGAGCCGGCCTGCAGCTCGTGTTCGTAACGGGCGAAGCCGCTGGTCAGCGTGCTGTCGCGCGTCTGGCCGGCCGTCGGATTGGCGACGGTGGTGGCGCCCATGCCGGTGCCGAGGCGCAGCGTGGTGCGCTGGTCCTGGGCTTCCCAGCTATCGCTGCGCAGGCCGCCGATGATGCGTCGGGTGTCGGCCAAGTGCCAGGTTGCTTCGCCAAACAGGCCGAAGTTGGTGAAATTGGCGTCTTCGGTGCGCGCCAGTTGCTCGAAAGCCGGCACCGCGGTCATCGACGAGGCGCTGCGCAGGGTGTGGATGTTGCGCTGGTAGTCGGCGCCCAGCGTCAGTTGCAGCATGTCGGCCGGGCGCAGGGCGACGGCGAGGCGGCCGCCGGTCGTTTCGCGGTCCGGATTGCTGACCATGAACATGCTGCCAGCCGGCTTGGTGCGCAGGCTGTAGTTGTCCATGACATGATCGACGTAGTTGTAATAAACCTGCGCTTCGATTTTCTCGATCAGGCTCGATACCTGGCGCGTTTCGAACTTGAGGCCGACGTTCTGGCGGTCGAACTTGACGCCGTCCATGGTCCGGTCGCCGTAGGCGGCTTCGCCGTCGCTCTTGAGGACGGTGAGTTCGAGGCGGGTGTTGTCGTTCGGCGTCCAGCCCAGCGTCGCGCCGGTGCTCCAGCGCGTGTAGGCAGAATTGACCTTGTTGCCGTCGCCGTCCTCGTAGTCGTCGCTGCTCGAACGCGTGCCGTTGATCTGGGCGTAGAACTCCGGCGTCCCGGCGCGGGCATCGATGACCTGATCGTTGCGGCCGAAGCTGCCGGCGGTCAGGCTGCCGTTGAAGCGGTAGCCGGTTTGCGCGAAGCGCCGGATGTCGCGCTCGAAAAGCACGGTGCCGGCCGAATTGCCCGGCCCGTGGCTGACCGTCTGCGGCCCTTTGAGAATGGTCACGCGGTCGTAGGATTCAGGGAAAACGTAGGCGGTCGGCGGGTCCATGCGGTTGCCGCAGCCGCCGAGGATGTGTTCGCCGTCGAGCAGGATGTTGAGGCGGGAGCCGGCCATGCCGCGCAAGACCGGGTCGCCATCGGTGCCGCCCTTGCGGATGACGCTGAAGCCCGGCACGGTTTTCAGGTAGTCGGCGCCGTCATGGGCGGGGATCGGTTGCTTCGGGGCCTTGGGGTCGGTGACCACCTTGAGCGGTTCGTCCATCTGGGCGGCCGTGACGACGACGGTGTCGAGCACGGTAGTCTGGGCCATGACCGGCGCCGTGCCGGAAAACGCGACGGCCAGCGCGGCAGTCAACGGACGAATGCGGTACCCCATGAAACTCTCCCTGAATTATTGGTATTTAAGCGCGCGCTTATTGTCCGGAAGTTGGGGGTGGCCGGGAATGCGACAAATTGTCGCGCGGCAATTTGTCTAATTCCAATGGAGGTAGTGGCACCGTAGGATTCCACGCTTGTTTTTTCGCGCAGGAGTCTGTCCATGTCAGGAATGCCGATCCGTTTTCTTGTCGCCCTTTGGCTCTCGGTGACCAGCCTTTCTGCCGTGGCCGGTACGGCTGACGACGACCTGCGTGTGGCGGCGATGGCGCACCGGGGCGGTGAGACCGGACGAGCCGTGGCGATCTGGAAGGACTGGGCAGCCAAGGGAAATGTCGATGCGGCCTACAACCTGGCGGTGATTCACCAGCACGCTGACGGCGTGCCGCTCGACTATGCGGTGGCAATGCGCTGGTACCGGCAGGCCGCCGAACAGGGCGACAAGGTTTCGCAGATGCAGATCGGCCTGATGTACCAGATCGGTCAGGGCGTGGCGGCTGACGAAGCCGAGGCGCATCGCTGGTTTACGATGAATCGCAAACATCATCTGCACCACGAACATGAGCCGCAAATGGTCGCCTGGCGTCAGCAGGCACTGGCCTTGATCGAGGAGCGCGATCGCCGCGAACAGGTGGCGGCTTCGCGGGCAAGCTCAGCCCTGGTTGTCGCCGAACTCAGGCGCCGGGCCGGGATGGATGCCGGGCGTCCGACCGAAACGGCGGCGCTGGAAGCGGCAACGACGATCCGCTGAGGGCGGCCAGCATTTCAATTTTGGCCGTTTTTTCCGGTTGACCGTGGAATCCGGTTCCGCCGGTGTTTTCGTGAGCCAGCTACCCGGAGTCGGTCTTAGCTGGCGGCGGTAACGCCGTTCAGCTTATCGAGCGCTTCGCGCAGTTTTCCCGGTTCGTCGAGGCGCAGCATCTTGCGGACGTTGGGGGCGATATCGTTGACGTCGGACTTCAGGACGCGGTTCTTGACCTTGAGGATCTGCGACGGGTGCATCGAGAAAATGCGCAGGCCCATGCCGAGCAGCAAACGGGTGAGGTCCGGGTCGCCGGCCATTTCGCCGCACACCGAAACCGGAATCTCGGCTTTTTCCGCCATCGACAGCGTGTGGGCGAGCAGCATCAGCACGGCCGGGTGCAGCGGATCGTAGAGGTTGGCGACCTGCTCGTCGGAACGGTCGATGGCCAGCGTGTATTGGATCAGGTCGTTGGTGCCGATGGACAGGAAATCGAGGCGGCGCAGGAAGATGCCGATGGCCAGCGCGGCGGCGGGGATTTCGATCATGCCGCCGACCTGGATGTTTTCGTCGAAGGTGACCTTCTCGCCGCGCAGGCTCGATTTGGCCTGTTCCAGCGCGGCCAGCGTCTGGTCGATCTCGTGGGCGTGGGCCAGCATCGGGATGAGCAGCTTGATCGGGCCGTGTTTGGAGGCGCGCAGGATGGCGCGCAATTGCGTCTGGAACATGCGCGGCTCGGCCAGCGACAGGCGGATGGCCCGGCGGCCAAGGGCCGGATTGGTCTGCACGCGGTCGCCGGCGCTGTTGTTCGGGCGCAGGTCCTTGTCGTTGCCGAGGTCGAAGGTGCGGATGGTGACCGGCCGGCCGCCCATGCCCTTGACCACTTTCTTGTAAGCCTCGTATTGCTCGCGCTCGTCGGGCATGTCGCCGCGGTCGAGGAAGAGGAACTCGGTGCGGAACAGGCCGACGCCCTCGGCGCCGCAATCGAGGGCCATCGGCACGTCGCCGGGCAGTTCGATGTTGGCGAAGAGCTGCACCGGGATGCCGTCGATGGTTTCCGACTTGGCCGTCTTGAGGCGCTTGAGCTTGTTCCTCTCGAGCTCGATCTGTTCCTTGCGCAGCTGGTATTCGTCCAGCACGCGCTGGTCCGGATTGACGATGACGACGCCGCGCATGCCGTCGACGATGAGCAGCTCGTTGTCGCGGATCAGGCCACGGGCGTTTTCCAGGCCGAGCACGGCGGGGATCGCCATGCTGCGGGCGAGGATGGAGGTATGCGAGGTGGCGCCGCCGACATCGGTGATGAAGGCAGCGAAACGGTGGTCCTTGAAAGCGATGGTGTCGGCCGGCGAGAGGTCGTGAGCGACGATGATCAGCGCCTCTTCCTTCGAATTCTTGGCCGCCTTCAGGGTGGCGCGCCGGGGGTGGCCGAGCAGTTCCTTGACGACGCGCTCGACGACCTGGACGACATCGAACTTGCGTTCGCGCAGGTAAAGATCGTCAAATTGTTCGAACTGGTCGACCAGATGTTCCATCTGCTGAACCAGGGCCCATTCGGCATTGCACCGGCGCTCGCGGATGATGTCGCGCGGCTTGTCCGCCAGTTCCGGGTCTTCGAGGAACATGGTGTGGATGTCGATGAAGGCGTTGAGCTCGGCCGGGGCGTGCTCGGTGTTCTCCTTCATCTGGATGAGTTCGTCCTTGACCGCCTTGATGGCATTGTCGAAGCGCTCGATTTCCTTGTCGAGCATGCGCGGCGCCAGCGTCAGGTGGGCCACCTCGAGCGTCGCATGCGACATGAGCATGGCCCGCCCGATGGCGATGCCGCCGGAAACTCCAAGACCGTGCAGGATGAAGCTCATGGCGGCTTATTCTCCCTCGCCGAAATAGTCGGCGATCAGCGCCAGCAGGGCTTCCATGGCTTCAGCTTCGTCGACGCCGTTGGTTTCCAGCGTCACCTTCGAACCCTTGCCGGCGGCCAGCATCATGACGCCCATGATGCTCTTGGCGTTGATGCGGCGGGTGCCCTTGCTCATCCACACCTCGCATTTGTACTTGCCGGCCATCTGGGTCAGCTTGGCGGAGGCGCGGGCATGAAGGCCGAGCTTGTTGATGATATCGGTTTCAGTCGTGATCATGTTTTTCAGTGGTCCAGCATGTTGATGATGCCGTCGCGGCCGCCATCGCGGGCACGAACGAGCAGGGTTTCCATGCCCTTGTCGCGGTAAGTCAGGGCGCGCAGCAGCATGGGCATATTGACACCGGTCAGACCTTCGACGCGGCCACGTTCCAGCAACTTTAGCGCAAGGTTGGCCGGAGAGGCGCCGAAAATATCGCTCAGGATCAGCACGCCATCGCCCTTGTCGACGAGGGCGAGCATGTCGCGCGCCATGGGCAACATGTCGAGCGGGTCATCCTGCGAGGTGAGACCGAGCTGCATCACTTGTGGCGGACGCTTGTTCAGCACATGGCTGACGTTCTGGACGAGCGCCTCGCCGTAGCTGCCGTGGGTGATGAGAAGGATGCCGATCATGCTCGGGATTCTAACCCGAGCTTTTTACCGGCGGCTGACGATCAGTATGCCGATGACCACCAGCGCGGCCCCGGCCATCTGGGCCAGCGAGATCGCTTCGCCGAGCAGCCACCAGCCGAAACCGATGGTCAGGATCGGCCCGACCATGCCGAACAGAGAAGCCTGGCCGGCGCCGATCCGGCGAATCGCCGCCGACTGCGCGAAGACCGGGACGATGGTGGCGAACACCGCCATGGCCAGCCCCCAGCCATAAACCGGCAGCGGCTGGATGAAGGCGGTGATCGGGTGCGAAATGGAAAAGTGCACCAGCGTCACCGCCGACGAAACGAGCATGGCCAGCGCCGAAAAACGCATGGCGCCAAGGCGGGCGATCATCGTCCCGCTGCCCGACAGATAGAGTGCATACGACACGCTGGAGCCGAAGACCAGCGCGCCGCCGATCCAGACGTTGCGGGCATCGCCGAGGCCGAGGTCGTGCACGAAGGCGAAGCCGATGCCGAGATAGCACAGCGCCACGGCGATCACTTCGCGCCGCGTGAAGGGCTTGCCCTGAAAGAGCACGCCGATCAGGATGGTCAGCGTCGGGTAGGTGAACAGGATCAGCCGCTCGAGGCCGGCCGAAATGAATTCGAGACCCCAGAAATCGAGAATGCTCGCGCCGTAATAGCCGAGGCAGCCGAGGGCGAACAGCTTGAGCCAGTCGTCGCGCGTCAGGCTGGCGCCGGCCCGCTGCCCGGCCAGCCCGACCCACAGAAAGACCGGTAGCGCGAAACCCATGCGCAGGGCGAGCAGCGTGATGGCATCGACGCCATACGGATAGGCCAGCTTGACGAAAATTGCTTTCAGCGAAAAGCCGAGCGCCGCGATGAGCGCCAGGCCTGCACCATAAGCATTCGATTTTTCCAAAACCATTCCCGGGGTGATGTTGGCCAGATGCCATTAAAAGCGCCATTGGTGCCACGGGCAATTGGTATTATTCAAAGCAAGCATTCGTTATGGACGAAACCATGCGCTACGATCTTCCCGACCTGCGGCTTGTCGCCGCCATCGCCGATTCCGGCAGCCTGACCCGCGCCGCCGAACAGGTGCATCTGGCGCCGTCCTCGGCCAGCCATCGCCTGACCCAGCTCGAAGCCGCCCTCGGCGTGCCGCTTTTCGCCCGCCATGCGCGCGGCCTGACGCCGACGGCGGCCGGCGAATCGCTGCTCCGCCACGCCCGGCAAGTTTTCGCCCAACTCGAACAGATGCACGCCGATCTGGCGCCCTATGCCAGCGGCCTGAACAGCCAGGTCACGGTCTTCGCCAACACCAACGCCATCAACTGCTTCCTGCCGGAAGACCTTGGCGATTTCCTGCGCGAACATCCGCGTGTCCGCGTCAGCCTCGAAGAGCAGCCGAGTCCGGCGATCATTCAGGCCGTGGCGGCCGGGCAGGTGGAGATTGGTGTCGTGGCTTCGGAAGTCGGGCTGACCGGCGTCGAAACCCGGCCTTATCGGCAGGACCGGTTGGTCCTCATCGTCGCCCCCGGCCACCCACTGGCCGACAAATACGAACTGGCCTTCGCCGATGTGCTGAACGAGCCCTTCGTCTGCCTGCACGCCGGCAGCGCCATCCACACCTTCATGATGAACCACGCCGCCCGCCTCGGTAGCCGGCTCGACGTGCGCATTCAGGTGCGCAGTTTCAGCGCCGTTTGCCGCATGGTGGCGGCCGGCGTCGGTATTGGCATGGTGCCGCGCTCGGCTACGGTCGACGGCATAAAAACGATAGAAATCACCGACTCGTGGGCGCCGCGCGATCTGCAGCTGTGCGTCCGCTCACGCGCCGCGCTGAGCCCGGCGGCGGCCGCCCTCTTCGACCATCTGGCCGGCAAGGGCGGCGCTGAAATTACAGCTGGCGCTTGACGGTCAGAGCACCGCGAATCTGGCCCTTGCTGTAGCCGGTGGCCTGATCGTGCGGGTAGCTCTCGGCCAGCTTGGCCTTAAGGCCGGCCTCCATGGCATCGACCGCGCCATGGCACTTCAGGCAAACGTCGCCGACCGGCAGCGCCTTCATGTAGCGGAAGACCTGTTTGCCGTCGATGCTGACGATCTCGCTCTTCTCCATCGTGTCGATCTTCTCGCCATTGGCGGCGCGAATATTGAAATCGGCCAGCTGGCGAACTTCCCACAAATCCGGCGTGCCACGCTCGGCATTTCGCGTCTTGAGGCTGACGCGACGGATGTCCCAGCCGGTTTCCTGGCGCTTGGCCTTGATCAGTTCCGGGGCCTGCTCCTTGCACACCGGAATCGCCCCGGCCACGCCCTTTTCGGCGACGGCTTCCTGCATGGCGTTGACGACCTTGGGGACGACCGGCAGCACGGCTTTCTTGGTTTCAGCGGTCAGCGCGCCGATGTCCTGAGCCAGGGCGGGCAGGGCGGCAAGCAACAGGGCGATGGGGAGAAGTGCTTTCATGGCGGACTCCAATCTAAATTAGAAAATGCTTATTTTACGCCGGCTTGATGACAGTCCGGCGATTCCCTGCTTGGCCTGCTGCCTCGGCACAGCTCAGTCCTCCGGAGCGGACTGGGCGGCCATGATTTGCGGTAGGTTCCCTTCGATCCAGTCGGCCAGCGCTTCGACCTTGAGGGCGACTTCGTGGCCAAGCGGGGTCAGGCTGTATTCGACGTGGGGCGGCACGACCGGGTAGGCCTTGCGGGCGACAAAGCCGTCGCCTTCCAGCCATTTCAGGGTCTGGGCGAGCATGCGTTCGCTGACGCCGGCCGTCTTGCGGCGCAGGTCGCTGAAGCGGTGGGTGCCGCCGAGCAAGGCGACGAGGATCAGCACGCCCCAGCGGCTGGTGACGTGTTTGAGGACGTCGCGCGACGGGCATTTTTCAGCGAACAGGTCACCGCGGCGCATCTTGGCCGACAGTGTGGAAGACGCCTCGGCCACTTGGGGATTGTCGTTGTGCATGGGTACTTACCTTTATGTGCGTACTTACTAAAAATTAGTATGGTTGATATTCTGCCATTTCTCCTCAACCAACCCAAGGAATTTCAACCATGATCGCCATCACCGGAGCCTCCGGCCAACTCGGCCGTCTTGTCATCGAAGCGTTACTGAAAAAATTGCCGGCCACCGAAATCGTCGCTGCCGTGCGCAATCCGGATCGGGTCGCCGATCTGGCCCAGCGCGGCTTGCACGTCCGGCACGCCGACTACAATCAGCCGGCGACGCTGGAAGCCGCCTTTCGCGGGGTGGACAAGCTGCTGCTCATTTCTTCGAGCGAAGTCGGCAGCCGTCTCCCGCAGCACCGCGCCGTCATCGAAGCGGCCAGCCGCGCCGGGGTCAAGCTGATCGCTTACACCAGCCTGCTCCATGCCGATACGTCGCCGCTCGGGCTGGCCGCCGAACACAAGGCGACCGAGGCGCTGCTCAAGGATTCCGGCCTGCCCTTCGTGCTGCTGCGCAACGGCTGGTACTCGGAAAACTATCTGGCCAGCGTGCCAACGGCATTGCAGTACGGGGCGCTGATCGGCAGCGCCGGCGATGGCCGGATTGCCTCGGCTGCCCGGGCCGACTATGCCGCCGCCGCGGCCGCGGTGCTGACCGCCGACAACCAGGCTGGGCGCGTGTACGAACTGGCCGGCGATGCAAGTTATTCGCTGGCCGAGCTGGCCGCCGAGGTGGCGCGCCAGGCCGGCCAGCCCGTCGTTTACCAGAACCTGCCCGAGGCCGAATTCAAGGCGGCGCTGGTCGGTGCCGGCTTGCCCGATGGCTTTGCCGGCTTGCTCGCCGATTCCGATGCGGGCGCCGCTCAGGGTGCGCTGTTCGACGACAGTCACGCGCTGAGCCAGCTGATCGGACGCCCGACGACGCCGATTGCCGCGCAGATCAAGCCGGTGCTTGACGCACTGCACAATATGCCGGCAAAATGAATCCATGAATTCCTCGATTGCCCTGTTCGCCCTGAAAGCCCCGTGCCGCCGCGTTCTGCGTGCGTGGCGCGTTGCCGTTTGTCCGGGGCCCGGGGTGAGCTAATCGACGTTTTCTGACCCGATTTCAGCACAGGCCGCGGATTTGAAACCCGCGGCCTTTTTGTTTTCTCCCTGTTTTCCCCTCCATGAAAGGAAGTGCCATGACCCTTATTGCCAACTGGACCCTGCTCGCCAAAGTACGCCACAACGCTGATCGCAGCATGCATCCGCCCTCGCCCCAACCGCACTGAACCGGAGAAAGTCGTGTCCATACCCTTCGCCTATCTCGGCATCATCCTGATCTGGTCCACCACGCCCCTGGCCATCCAGTGGAGTACCGAGGGCACCAGTTTTGCCCTTGCCGTCTTCGCCCGCATGCTGATCGGCGTCCTTGTCGCCGCCGCCGTCATGATCGTCTGGCGCATCCGTTTTCCGCTGCACGACCGGGCGCGCCGCGCCTATGTGGTCGGCGGCCTTGGCTTGTTTTTCGCCATGGCGCTGACCTATTGGGCGGCGCGCTACATTCATTCCGGGCTGATTTCCGTCCTCTTCGGCCTGTCGCCGCTGGCCGCCGGCATCCTCGCCGCGCTCTTCCTGGGTGAGCGCTCACTGACGCGCCTCAAGCTGATCGGCATGCTGCTCGGTGCGCTGGGCCTGGCGACGATCTTCATCCACGGCGACAGCCTCGGCCATGAAAATGCGCTGCCCGGTCTGCTCGCGCTGCTCGTCGCCGTCTTCATCTATTCCGGCTGCCTCGTCTGGCTCAAGCGCATCGGTGACGACAGCCCGCCGCTGGCCACCACCGTCGGCACGCTGACCGTCGCGCTGCCCTTCTTCGGCCTGGTCTGGTACCTGACCGACGGCCGACTGCCTGACATGGTCCCACCGCGCGCCGGGGCGGCCATCGTGTACCTCGGCGTCTTCGGTTCGGTGATCGGCTTCGCGCTCTATTACTACGTGATCAAACACCTCGAAACCTCGAAGGTGGCGCTCATCACGCTGATCACCCCGGTCATCGCGCTGCTGCTCGGCCACTGGCTCAACGGCGAGAGCATCGGCCTGCGCCTGTGGTTCGGCACCGGCCTGATCCTGCTTGGGCTCAGTGTCCATGAATGGACGATGCTGGCCGGCCTGCTGCGTCCGGGCAAAACGGAGGTCGCGGAACAGCCTGTCCGTTGATTCTTACGGTCAACCGGATTTTTTACCTGAAACGTAAATGATGGCCAAAAAAAAACCGGGCGGCAGGGCCGTCCGGCAAAAGAGTGGGGAGACGGGGGTCTCCCCACTTTCAGGGTTGCATGGACGAGAGGGTCGGGCCGTATTTGCGATCGACGTGCGGGATATGTTCCTTGAGCCAGTCGCGCAGGAAGGCGGTGGTTTCCTCGGTGATCTCGGTGGCCCCGGCATGGAACTGCTGTTGCAGGTTAACGCAGGTTTTCACCAGTTTTTCGTGTTCAAGGCGATGCAGATCCAGGGCCGGGTAGGCGGCCTTGCGCATATTTTCCTCCTCGGCCCCGAAGTGCTGGGCGACGAAGGCGATCAGTCCATCCAGGGAGCGGCCGATGGAGCCTCGTTCGCCACTGCCAACCGAGGCATGCAGCCCGTTGAGCAGCCCGAACAGGTGCTTGTGTTCCTCGTCGTGCTGCGTGACGCTGGTGCCGAATTCCTCAGGGGTCCATTTGATCAAAGACATGGTTAGCTTCCTTTTGTAGAACAGGTTGACGATGGTGTCTGTGCGGCGCGCCTGAAGCAGCGGCGGCACGACGGCCGGAACGAAGCCTAAATAATTCCAATGGCATGCACAATAACGCGATGGTCATACGCCGATGGGCAGAGGACTAGCGATTTATTGTTGTTTAACAAGTGCTTGGCGAGCTCCGCCGATCTGCCTTGTCGGGTGGTGGCGACATGTTTTTTTGCGTGGATCGGCAATTCCCACGGTCAACCGGATTTATGGCGTGAAACGTAAAAAGGCTCACCAATGAAAATGGCGCGAACAATGTCGCGCCATTTTCATTGGGCAGAACGGTCGATCAAATGTGCCCGGATCCTTGCCGCGAACGACGGCGACGGGCAACGGCGGCAACCACGCCGAGTCCGGCCAGCAGCATGGCAGACGACTCGGGTTCGGGTACTGCAGAAATGGTCACCGAACCCCTGTCCTGGACGGTATACGCCAGGGGCGAGAGGGAAACCGGGCCGCTCGAACAAGCATGGGCCAAGCCGCAGACAATCCCCGAAATGATCGGACCATCCGGGATGCTCGGCTGATTGAACAGGGCCAGTTCGAGCTGAACGCTCGAGAGAGTCGCCATATCGGTGCCGGCGGCGTTGAAGAGATAACCCTCGGCAAAGCTGCCGGCGATGCCGCGGGCGTTCACAATAAACAGCCCCTGATCGTTTGCCAGGTAGCCGTCGACAATCTCGAAACTGGCGAAGCGGGTGCCATTGTCGGCGCCATAATTGGTCGCGCCGGTACCGAAATCGAGATTGGAGTCGGAGTACAGATCGATCCGTCCAGCCGACATGCGCAGTGCACTTTGGTCAAGAAAGTTGCCGGAACCGGAAACCGAATAGCTCACGGTGATTTCATGCGCACCGAATTGCGTACTGCCATCCGTGTTGAGCGCGCGATAGGCGCCATGTTCAATGAAACTGAACAGTCCCGGCGCGTTGTCGTCAGGCTGTACCTGCACGAAGCCGACGCCGTTGACATCAAGCGCCGAGATGGCCGTCGCACCGCCGGCGCCACTACCGGCCGAATTGATCTGCCAATCATTGGCCGCCAGGGCTGACTGAGAGAACACAGCAATGGCCAGAATGCTCAGGCCGTACATCATTTGTCGAAGAATACGCATGACTTTCAGATTGCTTTCTTGAGTGTATTGAACAGAGGCCTGTATTGACTACAGCGCCGCAGGTAAGGCATCCGGCCACCGAAATCAAGGTTGCCGGGATATGCCAAATGAAAATGCCGGGCGATTTTATCTTCGTCGAGAGAAATGATATTGATATATATCATTTGAATTTGCGGCATATGCCGGTGTGGGCTCACCAGCAAGGCGCTAACTGCATGAAATCGCCGCTTGGCGGGATTGCTACGGTCAACCGGGAAAAAAGGGCCAAAAATGAAAATGGCGCAGGAGGTTCCGCGCCATTGTTTTGAGTTGAGCCGATCAGGGCGTCAAAGTCAGGCCGCGCCTTTCACCGGGCATCCGCTCCGGATTTTGCGGCGGGTGAGCAAAACCAAAGTTTGTTGCCCTCGCTGTCGAGAAAACTGCCAACGTAGAAATCGCCATAAACCTGCACCTCATTGGCAATCACAACGCCGCGTGCCCGCAATGCTTCCTGCGTTGCCGGAGCATGATCGGTGGCCAGCGTAACGCGTGGATTCGGAAATTCCGTCGGCGCCGCCCAGTCCGGCTTGAGCATCAGGATCACCTGGCCAAGCCACCAGCCAACCTGTTCCTCGCCTTCGAAAGCCGGCTCCAGGCCGAGCTTTTCCTTATAGAACCGATTGGCCCGATCAATCTCCCGCACGGCCAAGGCAACAACCTTGACCCGCTGAATGCCGAGGGGCGGTAGTGTCTGGCTCATGATCTCCCTCCTGTTTTTGAATGCTGGCACAGCATTCAGCCATGCCATTTTCCATTCGTGGTGGACAACTTCAATCGCCTGAAATTCCCGTTTTTCACACGAGTGGGGCGCCTATGCGCCTTCACCGCCGATGCCACGGTCAACCGGAAAAGACGCCCAAAAATGAAAATGGCGCAGAGGGTTCTGCGCCATTGTTTTGGGGGGCCTAGTAATTAGCCTGTGGGCGCACAACAGACAACATTGGCGTACCACCAATCGAGAAAGAGTGTAACGGCAGTGTATTGGACGACCACGCAACCTACGCTCAGCGAAAGCCAGACAAAAAGACGGAGCTCCGCCCATTTGTCCTCGAAGTAGCGGTTGGTCAGGTAGGAGTAAAGATCAGGAACGAACCAGAAGCGAATCGCTTCGCCTAGACCAGAGATGCCGCCGAAAAGAACTTGCATGAACCACCGATAGGCCGGCCAGTTCACAGCAATGAGGAAGATCAGCAGAACCGGGTGCGCCAACAAGTCAGGAATCTGGAAATGCTCGCTTATTCGCACGGCACTTTCCTCAGTATTGGTGCGGTCCAACAGCCAGATTCCTGTTTCTCGGTTGGTTTACCGCCTTCCACCAAGGATGCTGCCGAGAACTCCACGCAAAATCTGCTTGCCGATTTCCCGGCCAACCGTTCCGGCAACGCCGCGCGCCGCACTCTTGGCGGCGCTTTCGAGCACGCCTTCGCGGCGGCCGCCGCGCGGGCCGGTGGTGCCGCCGAGCATGTCGCCGATGGTGCCGAAGATGCCGCCGGATTCCTGCGGTGCCGGTTCGGGCTGGCGGGGTTGCGGGGCGGGTTGGCGGCGCACTGGTTCCTGGTTGGCGCTGTTGCCCCAGTCGCTGTCGTTGAGATTGCCGCCAGCCGGCGGGGCGGGGATGGCGCCGGGGGCGGCTTGCGTGGCGGCGGGTTTGCCGCGCAGGATTTCGTAGGCGGATTCGCGGTCGACCGTGGTGCCGTAGGTGGCGAGCAGCGGGCTCGATTTGATGAAGGTCTGGCGTTCGTCGGCGGTCAGCGGGCCGAGGCGGGAGGCGGGCGGGAAGATTAGGCCGCGTTCGACGATGGTCGGCCGGCCTTTTTCGTCGAGGAAAGAAACCAGCGCTTCGCCGACGCCGAGTTCGGTGATGACCGTGGCCGCATCGAATTTCGGGTTGGCACGCATCGTTTCGGCGGCTGCCTGGACGGCTTTCTGGTCGCGCGGGGTGAAGGCGCGCAGGGCGTGCTGGACGCGGTTGCCGAGTTGGCCGAGGATTTTCTCCGGGACGTCGAGGGGGTTCTGAGTGACGAAATAGACGCCGACGCCCTTCGAGCGGATCAGGCGGACGACCTGCTCGACCTTGTCGGTCAGCGCCTGGGGGGCGTCGCTGAACAGCAGGTGGGCTTCGTCGAAGAAGAAGGCAAGCTTGGGCTTGTCGAGGTCGCCGGCTTCGGGTAGTTGCTCGAACAGTTCGGAGAGCAGCCAGAGCAGGAAGGTGGAGTAGAGGGCCGGGGCCTGGACGAGCTTTTCGGCTGACAGCACGTTGATGACGCCGCGGCCGTTTTCGTCGACTTTCATGAGGTCGTTGATGTCGAGCATCGGTTCGCCGAAGAACTGGTCGCCGCCTTGTTGTTCGAGCGTCAGCAGGCCGCGCTGGATGGCGCCGATCGAGGCCGAGGCGACGTTGCCGTATTCGGTGGTGAACGTCTTGGCGTTGTCGCCGACGTGCTGGACCATGGCGCGCAGGTCCTTGAGGTCGAGCAACAGCAGGCCCTGATCGTCGGCGATCTTGAAGACCAGTTGCAGGACGCCGCCTTGCGTGTCGTTGAGGTTGAGCAGGCGAGCGAGAAGCAGCGGTCCCATGTCGGAAGCGGTGGCGCGGATTGGAATGCCGTTTTCGCCGAAGACGTCCCAGAAGGCAACCGGGTTGGCGTAGGGGGCGAAGCCTTCGAGACCGAGTTCGGCGATGCGTTTGAGCAGCTTTTCCGACGGATTGCCGGCAGCGCCCATGCCCGAGAGGTCGCCCTTCACGTCGGCCATGAAGACCGGCACGCCGGCAAAGGAGAGTCGTTCGGCCATCGATTGCAGGGTCACCGTCTTGCCGGTGCCGGTGGCGCCGGTGATCAGCCCGTGGCGGTTGGCCATCTGCGGCAGCAGGGCCGGGTAACCGTCTTCGGATTTGGCGAGGTACATGGGTTCGGACATGACGGCAGGCTCCAGCGGGAAAGGTATTCCGGCATTCTAGCAACGCCGCGATGGCGCTTTGTTAAATAGCGTAAGCCGGCGCGCTACGTTGGCCTGACGAGAAGCCGCCGGGCGAGTAAAATCACGCCTTCTTCGTTATTTGCATTCAGGGAAAACAGCATGGCTGGTCATTCCAAGTGGGCCAATATCCAGCACCGTAAAGGTCGCCAGGACGAGAAGCGCGGTGCCGCCTTCTCCAAGATTGCCAAGGAAATTACCGTTGCGTCCAAGATGGGCGGCGGCGACATCAACTTCAACCCGCGCCTGCGCGTCGCGGTCGACAAGGCCAAGGGCGTCAATATGCCCAAGGACAAGATCGACACGGCGATCAAGAAGGGAACTGGCGAGTTGGAGGGCGTCGAGTACATCGAGATCCGCTACGAAGGCTACGGCATCGGCGGCGCGGCGATCATGGTCGATTGCCTGACCGACAACAAGGTGCGCACGGTGGCCGAAGTTCGCCACGCTTTCTCCAAGTTCGGCGGCAACATGGGTTCCGACGGCTGCGTGGCTTTCCAGTTCAAGCATGTCGGCCAGTTGATTTTTGCCCCGGGTACCGACGAAGCGGCGCTCATGGATGCCGCCATCGAAGCCGGCGCCGACGATGTGGCGAGCAATGATGACGGCTCGATCGAGGTTCTGACCCCGCCGAACGACTACATGGCCGTCAAGGATGCGCTCGAAGCCGCCGGCTTCAAGTCCGAGTTCGGCGAAGTGACGATGAAGCCGGAAGGTGAAAACGTCTTCGCTGGCGAGGAAGGCGTGAAGATGCAGAAGCTGCTCGACGCGCTGGAAAACCTCGACGACGTGCAGGAAATCTACACCACGGCGGTCATCGAAGACTGACGTGCACGCGAGGTGCGTCGCCCCCGGGCGGCGCGCCTCGATCCCGCCTTGCCGTTGCAGCCAAAGGACTTCCATGAATCTACGTTCGCTCACCCTCGTCCTGTTCGCTGCCACGCTGAGTCTTGCGGCCTCTGCCGGCCAGCTGGCCTGCCCCGAACTGGCTGCCGCCGTCCAGGTCAATGCCTGCCCGAGCGAAGAAGAGCTCAAATTCACCTACAACGGTTATTGCAGCGACAACGCCAAGGCCTATGCCAATCAGACCGATTCATGCGTTCGCTACGAAGACTATCGCCAGATGAAGAACACGGCGCGCTGGGAATCGAAGGATGGCGAATTCGACGGTTATGTCTCCTGCGATCTGCCGGCCGACAAGTTCAAGGCGCTCAAGGCGACGAGCATGAAGGTCGTGGCGCAGGGCAAGCTGACCAAGCTGGTGTGCACCTACCCGAGTGGGATCAATTTCACCTACCGGACCAAAGGCGCCTGCAAATTGCTCGATGCCAGAGCCTGCGCCGCCGATGCGGCCAACTGCCAGGCGAGCTGCGACTGAAACCTGAGACGCCCGAAGCGCGGCAGGCCATGACGCTGCCTATCATCATCGACATCGAAGCCTCGGGCTTCGGCAAGGGCAGCTATCCGGTCGAGATCGGCTATTTCATGCCGGACGGCAGCTCGTTCTGCACACTGATCCGTCCGGAACCGGGGTGGACGCATTGGGATAGTTCGGCCGAGGTGGTGCATGGCATTGCCCGCGAACAACTGGCCAGCCACGGAAAATCCGCCGTCGAAGTCTGTCTGGCCCTCAACCGCAGCCTGCGCCGCCAGCGCGTCTATTGCGATGCCTGGTCCTACGACTACGTCTGGCTCAGCGTCATGTACGACGCGGCCGATCTGGTCCCCTCCTTCGAGTTTCGGGATATCCGCGAACTGCTGTCCGAGTGCGAGAAATCGCTGTGGCACGCCACCCGGGCAGTGGTTGAAGCGCGTCTGGCGCTGCAACGTCACCGGGCCAGCGGCGATGCCCGAACCCTCTTTGAAACGCTGCTCGAAACCCGCCGGCAATGCACCGGCGAACTGAGCGTCTGACCCTTTATGCAACGCTTTTACCCCTTTCTCTTCGTCTTCCTGTGGAGCACCGGCTTCATCGGTGCCAAGCTCGGCCTGCCTTACGCCGAGCCACTGTCCTTTCTGCTCAGCCGCTACGGGCTGGTCATCACGCTCATGCTGATCATCGCGCTGGCGACCCGGGCGCCCTGGCCGGAGAAGCGGCGCGACTGGCTGCACATCGGCGTTTCCGGCGTGCTCGTCCATGCCGTTTATCTCGGCGGCGTCTTCGTCGCCATCAAGCATGGCCTGCCGGCCGGGGTGACGGCGCTGGTCGTCGGCATGCAGCCGCTGCTAACGGCTTTTGGCGCCGGCTGGCTGCTTGGTGAGAAAGTGAGCACTCGCCAATGGGCAGGGCTCGGGCTCGGTTTCGTCGGCGTCGGCCTGGTTGTTTCGGGAAAGCTCGGCGACGGCGCGCTCGGGCCGATGCTGATTCCGGCGGTCGTCGCCCTGCTCGGTATCACGGCTGGCACGCTCTACCAGAAACGTTTCTGCCCGAAATTCGACCTGCGCACCGGCTCGGTCATCCAGTTCCTGCCGACGGCCATTGTCACGGCGATTGCCGTGGCCGTCTTCGAGGATTACCGGATCGAGTGGAATGGCCAGTTCGTCTTCGCCCTCGGCTGGCTCGTGCTGGTCCTTTCGCTCGGCGCCATCAGCCTGCTCAACCTGCTCATTCGCAGCGGCAGCGCCGTCAATGTCGCCAGCCTGTTCTACCTGACGCCGCCGACCACTGCCCTGATCGCCTATTTCATTTTTGGCGAAAATTTGACGTTGACCGCAGCATTCGGCATGTTGGTCGCCGTGAGCGGCGTTTATCTGGTGGCGAGGACGAAATGAACATCACCGCACCGCGTATTCTTGGCATCGATCCCGGTCTGCGGATTACGGGCTTTGGCGTCATCGAAATACACGGCAACAAGCTTATTTATGTTGCCAGCGGCTGCATCAAGTCGAACGACAAGGAGTCGCTGCCCGACCGCATCAAGACGCTGTTCGCCGGCATCAGCGAGGTCATCGCCACCTACGCGCCGAATCAGGCGGCGGTGGAAAAGGTCTTCGTCAACGTCAACCCGCAATCGACCCTGCTGCTCGGCCAGGCGCGCGGCGCGGCAATCAGCGCGCTGGTCCATGCCGGTTTGCCGGTGGCCGAATACACGGCGCTGCAGACCAAGCAGGCCGTGGTCGGCCACGGCAAGGCGGCCAAGGAGCAGGTGCAGGACATGGTTGTCCGGCTGCTCAACCTGCCCGGCGCGCCGACGGCAGACGCTGCCGATGCACTGGCCTGCGCCATCTGCCACGCGCATGGCGGACAGGGTTTGGGGGCGCTGGCGACAGCCGGCTATCGCGTTCGTGGCGGACGGCTGGTAGGATGAGAACCTGTGTGAAATTACAGTACTTTCTCCAGAAAGAGATGACCCGGAAATGATCGGAAGACTGACCGGCCTGATCGCCGAAAAGAACCCGCCGCAGATCGTGCTCGACCTCAACGGCGTCGGCTACGAGCTCGATGTGCCGATGAGCACCTTCTACAACCTGCCGGCGAGCGGCGAGAAGGTCACGCTGCTCACTCACTTCGCGGTGCGCGAGGACGGTCATTTCCTTTACGGCTTCCTGACCGAAGCCGAGCGCTTCGCCTTTCGCCAGTTGCTCAAGGTCTCCGGCATCGGTGCCCGGACCGCGCTGTCGGTGCTCTCCGGCCTGTCGGTCAACGATCTGGCCGCCGCCGTCGCGCAGCAGGAACTCGGTCGGCTGATCAAGGTGCCCGGTATCGGCAAGAAGACGGCCGAGCGCTTGCTTCTCGAACTCAAGGGCAAGCTGGCCGACACCATCGGCGGCGTGTCGCTGCATGCGGCGGTCGACGACGCCAAACAGGACATTTCCAACGCCCTGCTCGCCCTCGGCTACAACGAGAAGGAGGCGGCCGCGGCAATGAAACAGCTACCGGCCGACATCGGCACCTCCGATGGCATCCGGGCGGCCCTCAAGTTGCTGTCGAAGGTCTGATGATCGAAGAAAACGATCCCAAGCGACTGGCGCAAATCGCGCTGGTGGTGCTCCTCATCATCGGCTGCATCGCGCTCCTGCTGCCCTTCATCGGTGCCGTGCTGTTCGCCTTCGTGGTCTGGATGTGCACCTGGCGCTTCTACGCCGAAAAACTGCTGCCCCGGCTCGGCGGGCGCGACACGCTGGGCGCCTCGCTCATGACGCTGGCGCTGGTTTTGGTCATGCTGTTGCCGACGCTTTTCCTGGCCGGCTCGCTGGCCAATGGCGCCGACAACCTGATCGATTTTCTCAAGCCCTACATCGAGCAGGGCCTGCCCAACGATCCGCCGGGCTGGCTGATCGGCCTGCCGTTCGTCGGCAGCGAAATTGACGCGACCTGGCATCGCCTTGCCGGCAATCGCGAGGAACTCAATGGCCTGGTCAAGCAAATGATCGCGCCGGCCCGCCAGTTCGCCCTGGCCCTCGGCGGCATTGCCGCCAACGGCCTGCTGCAACTGGCGCTGGTCCTCTTCGTGACTTTCTTTTTGTATCGCGACGGCGCGGCGATCAGCAACGCGCTCTACGTCGGCGCCCGCAAACTGGGCGGCGAACTTGGCGAAAACATGATGGACAAGGCGCGCGGCACGGTCGTCGGCGTCATGCTCGGCATCGTCGGTACGGCGGCAGCGCAGGGTACGGTGGCCATGATCGGTTTCCTGATCGCCGGCGTGCCGGCCGCCATGCTGCTCGGTTTCGCCACCTTCTTCCTGTCGATGATCCCGGTCGGCCCGCCGCTCATCTGGGGCGGCGCGGCGGCCTGGCTGTACAGCGAAGGGCAAACCGGCTGGGCGATTTTCATGGTGCTCTACGGCCTGTTCGTGATCAGCAGCATCGACAATTTCGTCAAACCCATCCTGATCGCCCGCGGCGCCGGCATTTCCATCCTGCTCATCGCCCTCGGCGTATTGGGCGGCGTGCTGGTCTTTGGCTTCATCGGCATCTTTCTCGGCCCGGTTTTGCTGGCGCTCGGCGACATGCTGCTGCAACGCTGGCTGCGTGAGGAACCTTTCGCATGATCGAAACCGACAAACTGAGTCCCGCCGCCATTCCCACGGTCGACCGGATAATTGCCCCAAATTCGAAATCGGCCCAGGAAGAAGCGCTCGAGCGCGCCCTGCGCCCCAAGCGGCTGGCCGATTACACCGGTCAGGTCAAGATCCGCGAACAGCTCGAAATCTTCATCCAGGCCGCCAAAAACCGCAGCGAATCGCTCGACCACGTGCTGCTCTTCGGCCCGCCGGGGCTGGGCAAGACGACGCTGGCTCACATCGTCGCCGCCGAAATGGGCGTCAACCTGCGCCAGACCTCCGGCCCGGTGCTCGAACGGGCTGGTGACCTCGCCGCCATCCTGACCAATCTCGAACCGCACGATGTGCTGTTCATTGACGAAATTCACCGCCTGAGCCCGGTCGTCGAGGAAATTCTCTACCCGGCACTCGAAGATTTCCAGATCGACATCATGATCGGCGAAGGCCCGGCCGCCCGTTCCGTCAAGCTCGATCTGCCGCCATTCACGCTGGTCGGCGCGACAACCCGAGCCGGCATGCTGACCAACCCGCTGCGCGACCGCTTCGGCATCGTCGCCCGGCTGGAGTTCTACACGGCGGAAGAATTGAAGAGCATCGTCAGCCGTTCCGCCGCCCTGCTCAACGCGCCGATCGACCCGGAAGGCGCCTTCGAAATCGCCAAGCGCTCGCGCGGCACGCCACGCATCGCCAACCGCCTGTTGCGCCGCGTCCGCGACTATGCCGAGGTCAAGGCCGATGGCAACATCACGCGTCAGGTGGCCGATGCCGCACTGGTCATGCTCGACGTCGATTCGGCAGGGCTCGACATCATGGACCGCAAGCTGCTGTCGGCCATCATCGACAAGTTCGGCGGTGGCCCGGTCGGCGTGGACAACATTGCCGCCGCTATTGGCGAAGCGCGTGACACCATCGAGGACGTGCTCGAACCCTATCTGATCCAGCAAGGCTACCTGCAGCGCACCCTGCGCGGCCGCATTGCAACCCCCGCCGTCTATCGCCACCTCGGTCTGGCCGAGCCAGTCAGCGCGGTCGTTCGCGACCTGCTGGCCGATAGCTGATCAGGCCGTGTTGTCGCTCGGGGCGGAGTCCGTCCCGGCCAGGCAGACGCGATTGCGTCCGGCAGCCTTGGCCGCATAGAGCGCCGCATCGGCCCGATTCACCGTATGGTCAGTCGATTCGGTGCCGTCGAACTGGCTGACGCCCAGGCTGATGGTGACCCGGATTGACGGGGCTTCCGGGCATGGAATGGCTTCTGCTATGGCCAGCCGGAGTTTTTCGGCGATCTGGCGACCCTCTTCGGCGGCGCAGCCGGGGAGCACCATGAGAAATTCCTCGCCACCCCAGCGCACGGCGAAATCGGCGGCGCGCAGTGTCGAGCGCAGCCGGTGCGCGACGCTGGTCAGTACCTCGTCGCCAACGCGGTGGCCATAACGGTCGTTGATGCTCTTGAAGTGGTCGACGTCGGCGAGCAGGACGGTGATGGCTTGCGGGTTGCGCCGATAATTGGCCATCAATTTGTCGATCAGGATGCTGAAGGCGTGGCGATTGAGGAGGCCGGTCAGCTTGTCGGTCGACGCCATTTCCTCTATTTTCGACTGGTAGCGGCCAAGGGCGAGGTAGGTCAGGAAAATGACGACCAGCGTGACGGCCAGGCTGATCGCCAGATTGAGATAGAGCGTCTGGCGAATGCCGGCCAGTGACACATCCTCGTTCTGCTCGACGAACAGGTACCACTTGAGTTCGGAAACATAATTGACGTTGAGGATGTGGTTGTCGCCGCCATCGAGGAACTGATACGAGCCGCTGCGTTCGGCCAGGATGCGGTCAAGGATCGCGGCCATCCCCGGTCGGCTGCGCAGATCCGGCGCCTGGCCTTTCTGGCCACCGTGGAGGACAACACGACCGCTGGCGTCGGCAAAGTAGATGGTGCGCTGGAAGCGAGCCTGATACTCCTGGATCAGGCGGCGAACCGAATCGACAGTCAGGCCGATGCCGGTGGCGCCGATGTATTGCCCGGCAAAATCGGATACGCGGTAATTGATGAAAATGGTCAGCTTGTCGTTGTTGGCGAGATCGGGATCGACATTGATTTCGTAGTCGTCCGGCATGTTGCGCACCCGGTAGTACCAGGCATCGCGCGGTTCGCCTTCGGATACCTGCTTGAAAGCGCCTTCGCCGGTGTAGTAATTCCCGGTCTTGTCGGAGACGAAGAAGCTGCTGAAAGCTTTGTTGCGCAGTTTGACCTCGGCCAGGTAACGGGCCAGTTCGCCGACATCCTTTTCGCCCCTGAGCACCCATTCGCGCAGGAAAGTGTCGTGGGCCATGGTCGACGAAATGAGGACGGGCCGGACCAGATCCTTCTGGATTTCCGAATAGATGTTGCTGGAGGTCAGTGGCAGATCCTGGCCGATGATGGCGCTGCGGATGGCTTCCTTGGAGACGAAATAGCCGAACAGCGTTGTGGCGAAAAAGCCGGCGCTGAGGAGCAGGCTCAACAGCAGGATCAGGCTGCGTCGATCAACGATTTTGAAATGACGGGGCATAAGCGCGATTATGTGGGACGGTTGCCGGGAACGCCATGCCTTCGCTATGTTGGCGAGAAAAATATTGGTCTGGAAACAGATCGTTACAAAACAATGTTGCGGCGCAATGTAAAATCCCGGGATGAAATACGAGCCGAAGCCGAACGCCTTCACCATTCCTGTCCGCGTTTATTACGAGGACACGGATGCCGGCGGTGTCGTTTACTACGCCAATTACCTCAAATTCTTCGAACGCTGCCGCACCGAGTGGATGCGTTTTGCCGGCCACGACCAGTCGGCCCTGGCCGCCGAAGCCGGTATTGGCTTCGTGGCACGCAAGGCGAGCTGCGAGTATCTCAAGCCGGCGCGTCTGGACGACGAATTGATCGTCGGCCTCGAAGTCGAAAAACTGACTCGTGTCCGTGTTGTTTTTCGCCAGCACGTCCGCCGCGGCGACGTCGAGCTGGTCACCGGCACCGTCGAAATCGCCTGCGTCAACATGGCTACCATGACGCCATCCGCCATCCCCGATTTCCTGCACAGCAAACTGGAAGCGCTTAAATGAACGTCACCCAGGATCTTTCCATCCTCCACCTCATTCTTCAGGCCAGTGCCGTCGTCCAGGCAGTCATGGCCCTGCTCGCCGGCGTTTCCTTCATGTCCTGGTACTACATTTTCATGAAGTGGTTTGCCGTCAAGCAGGCGCGCGCCAAGACCGAAACCTTCGAGCGCGACTTCTGGTCCGGCGGCGACCTCAACAACCTGTTCAACAGCGCGGTCAATGACCGTCACCACGCCGGTTCGATGGAGCGCATCTTCGAGGCTGGTTTCCGCGAATTCACCAAGCTGCGCGGCCAGAAAAATCTCGAATCCAAAGACTTCGTCGACGGCTCGCGCCGCGCCATGCGCGCCACCTACCAGCGCGAGATGGATTCGCTCGAAGCGCATCTCGCCTTCCTCGCTTCGGTCGGCTCGGTCAGTCCCTACATCGGCCTGTTCGGTACGGTCTGGGGCATCATGCACGCCTTCCGCGCCCTCTCCAACGTCGGCTCGGCGACGCTCGCCTCGGTCGCCCCGGGCATCGCCGAAGCGCTGGTCGCCACCGCTATCGGCCTGTTTGCCGCCATTCCCGCCGTGCTCGCCTACAACCGCTTTTCGCATGACATCGACCGTCTGGCCACGCGCTACGAGTCGTTCATGGAAGAGTTCTCCAACATCCTGCAAAGGCAGACGCGTTAAGCCATGCGCCAGCGTCGTCTAAAAAGCGAAATCAACGTCGTTCCCTACATCGACGTCATGCTCGTGCTGCTCGTCATCTTCATGGTGGCGACGCCGATGATGACGACTGGCTCGGTCGATCTGCCGGCCTCCGGAACGGCGCCACAAAAGCCCGACAAGTACGTCAAGGTGCAGATCAAGGACGATGGCAGCCTGTCGCTGTTCAGCATCAAGGGTGATGAAACGAAGCTCAAGGGTCTCAAGGATCTCAAGGCGCAACTGACTGCCCTCAACGAGGCGGACAAAAACACCCCGATCCTGATTGCCGGCGCCAAGGAAACCCAATACAAGAACGTCATCGAAGTGCTCGACGAAGCCAAGCGCGCCGGGTTCCAGCGAGTCGGCCTGGAAACCGCCAGCAAATAAGTGGACATGATCCTCGACCGTCCCGAAGAGCCCGGCAAGAAGTATGCGCTGGCGTTCACCATTTTGGTGCACGTGGCCTTGCTCGCCTTCCTGTTCTTCGGGGTGCAATGGAAGCGCAGCAAACCGGAGGTCATGGAAGTCGAGTTGTGGTCGCCGCGGCCGATGCCGGCGCAGTACGTGCCGCCGCCTCCGCCGCCACCCGAGCCGGTGGTGAAAGCGCTGCCCAAGGTCGAGCCAAAGCCTGAGCCGGTGGTGAAAAAGCCGGAAATCGTGGTCAAGGAAGAAAAGAAGAAGCCGGAGCCGAAGAAGCCCGAGCCCAAACCGGAGCCGCCCAAGCCGGAGCCGAAAAAGCCGGAACCCAAGCCCGAGGTCAAACCGCCGCCCAAGTTCGATTTCGGCAAGGAACTGGCGCAGGAAACCGCCAACCTCAAGCCGCGCCCGAACACCCAGCAGCTGGCCAATGCCGCGGCAGCCGAGGCCGAGCAGCGGGCCTCATCGAACAAGCGCGGGCTGGCCGACTACGCGACCAAGATCCGCGTCAAGGTGCGTGGCAACATCATGCTGCCGCCCGGCATCCAGGGCAATCCGGAGGCCGTGTTCGTGGTCAACCAGCTGCCCGGCGGCGAAGTGCTCGACGTGACCCTCAGGCGTTCGAGCGGCAACCCGGCGCTCGACAGCGCCATCGAGCGCGCCATCCGCAAATCCTCGCCCTTGCCCAAGCCCGACGACCCGTCGCTGTTCAAGCGGGAGCTTGAAATCAAATACCGGCCGTTAGAAGAGTAAAATCGCGCGATTCTTTATGAAAATGACTGCAATGTCCCGAATTTTCCGTTTCATTTTTCTGCCTTTTTTCCTGTTGACCGTGGGATTCGCCCAGGCCCAGCTGTCGATCGAGATTACCGGCGCCGGCGCCAATCGCATTCCGGTGACGATCGTCGATTTCCCCGGCGATCCGACTGCTTCCCGCGTCATCACCTCGACCGTGCGCGCCGATCTTGAGCGGAGCGGGCTGTTCAAGCTGATCGATCACAGCAACCTGACTTTCGACGAAAACGCCCCGATCAACCACGCCGACTGGAAGAGCAAGGGCGCCGATGCGCTAGCTGCCGGCAGCATCGCGCGCAGCGCCGACGGCCGCATGGAAGCCCGCTTCCGCCTCTACGACACGCAAAAAGGCGTGTCGCTCGGCGGTGCCGCCTACGTCACCAGCAATGCCCAGTTACGTGCCGCCGGCCACCGCATCGCCGATTTCATCTACGAAAAACTGACCGGCGAAAAGGGTGTCTTCTCGACGCGCATCGCCTACGTCGTCAAGGCGCGCGGCCAGTTCCTGCTGCAGATCGCCGATTCGGACGGCCAGAATGCGGCAACCGCCCTGACCTCGAGCGAACCGATCATTTCGCCGGTCTGGTCGCCCGACGGCGGCCGCCTGGCCTACGTTTCCTTCGAAAAGAAGAAGCCCGTCATCTACGTTCACTCGCTGGCTTCGGGCCAGCGTCACATCGTCGCCAACTTCAAGGGCTCCAACTCGGCACCGGGCTGGTCGCCGGATGGTCGCAAGCTCGCCGTTGTTCTCTCGAAAGACGGCTTCTCCCAGCTCTATTCAGTCAATGCTGACGGCAGTGGCCTGCAGCGCCTGACCCAGTCGTCGGGCATCGACACCGAGCCGCGCTATTCGGCCGATGGCGGCACGATTTATTTCACCTCCGACCGTGGCGGCAGCCCGCAGGTTTACCAGATGGCAGCCAGTGGCGGCGATGTCCGTCGTGTCACCTTCGAGGGTAGCTACAACGTCTCGCCGCGTCCGTCGCCGGACGGCAAGAGCCTCGCTTTCATCAGCCGCCGTGAAGGCCGCTTTCAGCTCGCCGTGATGGATCTGGCCAGTCGCCAGGTCCAGGTGGTGAGTGATTCGAACAAGGACGAATCGCCAAGTTTCGCCCCCAACAGCCGCATGATCCTGATCGCCACTGATGTCGGCGGGCGCGGCGTACTATCGGCTGTCTCCAGCGATGGCAGGATCAAACAACGTCTCACGGTCGCCGCGGGTGATGTGCGCGAACCGGCCTGGGGCCCTTACTCTCAATAATCCTCACATCCATCCGGAGAACTTTGTGAAAAAACTGCTTATCCCCGCCTTGCTGTCCGCCATCCTCGTCGGTTGTTCGACCACCCCGCTGCCGGAAGATACCGCCGGCGCCCCGGTCGAGTCGCGCAGCGGTGCCTCCACCGGCGTTGCTTCGGTGACCGCCGGCGGTGTTGACGCCAATGGCCTGCCGCGCGAACTGACCGATCCGAAGAGCAAGCTGTCGCAGCGCAGCATCTACTTCGACCTCGACAAGTATGAAGTCAAGGACGAGTACAAGGATCTGGTCGCTTCGCACGCCAAGTATCTGAGCGCCAACAAGGGCTTCAAGGTTCTGCTCCAGGGCAACACCGACGAGCGCGGCAGCCGCGAATACAACCTGTCACTCGGCCAGAAGCGCGCCGAAGCCGTCAAGCGTTCGCTGACCCTGCTCGGCGTCTCGGAAGCCCAGATCGAATCGGTCAGCCTCGGCGAAGAAAAGCCGAAGGACGCCGGTCATGACGAAGCTGCCTGGTCGCAAAACCGTCGCGCCGACATCCTGTACAAGGGTGCTGACGGTCGCGGCGAGTTCTAAGCATCATGCGCCCGGTTCGAATCGCCCTTTTCATCGCCGCGCTGGGGGCCGTGCAGGCCCACGCCGGCGTGTTTGACGACGAAGAAGCGCGTCGCCAGGTTGCCGATCTGCGGATCAAGACCGAGGCGCGATTCGACCAGCAGGCCAAGGGCCAGCTGGATCTGGCCAGCCAGATCCAGCGCCAGGCCGACGAGATTGCCCGCCTGCGCGGTCAGATCGAAACGCTCAATTACGAGCTGGAGACGGCCAAGAAGCGCCAGCAGGATTTCTACCTCGACCTCGATACCCGCCTGCGCAAGTTTGAAACGGCCGACAGTGCGAATGCCACGGTCAACCCGGAAAACGGGCCAAATTCGAAACCGGCCACCGACCCGGCCAAGGAAAGCCAGGACTACGAAGCCGCCCTGAACCAGTTCAAGGCCGGCAAATACAAGGAAGCCGCCGCCGGTTTCGCCGGCTACGTGCAGAAATATCCGGCCAGCTCGCTCGCCCCCAATGCACAATACTGGCTCGGCAACGCCTGGTACGCCCAGCGCGACTGCAAGCGCGCCATCGAGGCGCAAAGCGTGGTTACTACCAAATACCCCGAGAGCCCGAAGGCAGCCGATGCCTGGCTGGCCATCGCCACCTGCCAGCAGGAACTGGGCAACCCGACGGGCGTCAAGCGCTCGCTGGAAACGGTCATGACCAAGTACCCGGGAACCCCGGCCGCCGATACGGCCCGTGATCGCCTCAAAAAGAAGTAATTGGCTCTGCGTCTCACCGAAATTTTTTATTCCCTGCAGGGCGAGGCATCGCGCGCCGGCCTGCCGACGGTTTTCGTCCGCCTGACCGGCTGCCCCTTGCGGTGCACCTGGTGCGACACGACCTACAGTTTCACTGGCGGCGAACCGGCGACGGTCGAATCGGTGCTGGCTGAAGTCGGCAAATATCCGGCCCGCCAGATCTGCGTCACCGGCGGCGAGCCGCTGGCGCAGAAGGACTGCCTGGCGCTGCTCACGGCGCTCTGCGACGCCGGTTACGACGTTTCGCTGGAAACCTCCGGGGCGCTCGATGTCGCGGGCGTCGACCCGCGCGTGGCGCGGATCATGGACCTCAAGGCGCCGGGCTCCGGCGAATCGGCGCGGAATCTGTGGAGCAATCTCGGCGTGCTCAACCAGCGCGACGAGATCAAGATCGTCATCGCCTCGCGCCGCGACTACGAGTGGGCGCGCGATGTCCTGCGCGAAAGACAGCTCGATCGCCTCTGTCCGGTGCTTTTGTCGCCGGCCGGCGGACTCATCGAGCCCCAGTCGCTGGCCGACTGGATCCTCGAAGACGGCCTCAACGTGCGCTTCCAGCTGCAACTGCACAAGCTGCTTTGGGGTAACATGAAAGGAAAATAAAGGAGGAGACGATCATGGAAAGTAATCGCCGCAAATTTTCCCGTATTTCTTTCCGGGCCGAAGCCAGCCTTTTCCTGCCCGACGGCGAATACGTCGTCGAGGTGCTCGATCTCTCGCTCAAGGGCGCGCTGATCCATCCCAACGCCAATGTCTTCATCACGGTCGGCACCAACTGCACGCTCAAGATTCAACTCGATCAGACGGGTTCCAGCATTCGCATGGAAGCCACGGTCGTTCATCACATGGCCAATTACTATGGTCTTTCGTGCCGCGACATCGATCTCGACAGCGTGACCCATCTGCGTCGGCTGGTTGAACTCAATCTGGGCGACGAGGCGCTGGCGGAGCGGGAATTCTCTTCGCTTACTCACGATTGACTGTCGCTGTAAATCAGGTATTTCGGTATTAGCGCTTGCTGAAATGCCTATTCCTTCGCCATAATCCCTCTCGGAGCCCCTGACTATTTAAACCAATTCACGGGGGTCACATGGTTCTGGGAGGATCCATAGTCGAAAGGCGGCATTGCCGAGGCTCGACACCGTGCAGGATGGAACCGCCCTTCGGCAAGCTTGTGTCTCATGACGTCTGGCCCCCCGGTTGAGCATCCGTGCTGTTTGAGCAAATTCGCTCCAGGCGCAGTGGTGCGTCCGCCCGAGCTCTGCGCGATTCAGCAGGCGATCTTTGAAAATGCCGGCCGCGCCATTGTCCTGACCGATCCCGATGGCCTGATCATCTATTTCAACAGCGCTGCCCAGCGGCTGCTTGGCTACTCGGCGGATGAGGTGGTGAATCGGGTCACGCCGATGATCTTCCATCAGGCCGATGAGCTGATCAGTCGGGCCGAGGCCTTGACGGCCGAGCTGCAACGACCGGTAGCGGCCGGATTTGAGGTATTCATTGCCGGGTTGGGGGTCAAGGCGCAATACGATGCCGACTGGACGCTGGTCCACAAGGATGGCTCCCGGTTGCCGGTCAGTCTGGCGGTCAGTGTCTTGCGCGATGCACAGGGGCGCATCCAGGGCTACCTTGGCATTGCCGCCGATATCTCGGTGCGACGAAAGCTCGAGCAGGACTTGCGCATTGCGGCGATCGCCTTCGAGTCGCAGGCGGCGATTCTGGTCACAGATGCCCGCCAGCGCATCCTCCGGGTCAATGCCGCATTTACCGAGTTGACCGGCTATTCCGCCGACGAGGCGATTGGCCAGACTCCCAGACTGCTCAAATCCGGACGCCAGGAGAGTGCATTTTATAAAGGCATGTGGGAAACGCTTGAGCGGAACGGCCATTGGCAGGGCGAAATCTGGAATCGCCGCAAGAATGGCGAAGTCTTTCCGGAATGGCTGACCATCAATGGCGTGCGCGATGGCCAAGGCAAGATCACGCATTACGTCAGTACCTTTTCGGACATCAGCAACCTCAAAGTGGCCGAATCGGAAATCCATAACCTGGCTTTCTACGACCCGTTGACCGGGCTGCCCAATCGCCGTTTGCTCCTCAACCGGATCAACAAGGCCTGTTCCGCCGGCAAACGGAGTGGCAAGTACGGCGCCCTGCTGATCATCGACATCGATCATTTCAAGACCTTGAACGACACGCTCGGCCACGATGTCGGTGACCGCCTGCTGGTCGACGTGGCGACGCGCCTCGGGGCCTGCATTCGCGAGGGAGATACGGCCGCCCGTCAGGGCGGCGACGAATTTGTCGTGATGCTCGAAGAGCTGGGCAGCGATGCGGAAAGTGCTGGCGTCCAGGCCGAAACGGTCGCCGAGAAAATTCGCGCTGAACTCGGCATGCCGTACTTGCTGGGCGACGATGCCGAATACGTGCGAACGGCCAGTATCGGCATCAGCCTCTTTCTCGGTCAGGAAAAATCGACCGATGTATTGCTCAAGCAATCCGATATCGCCCTCTACAAGGCCAAGGATGCCGGGCGAAATACCATTCGTTTTTTTGACAATGCGATGCAGACGGCGCTCGACGAACGGGCGGCGCTCGAGGCAGGTTTGCGCCGGGCGCTGGCGCGCAACGAACTGCTGCTCCATGTCCAGCCACAAGTCGACACCCAGCGCCGGCTGATCGGCGCCGAAGCCCTGCTCCGCTGGCAACCGCCAGGCAAGCCGATGGTGCCGCCTGGTGATTTCATCCCGCTGGCCGAGGAGACCGGGTTGATCGTCGCGGTCGGCCTCTGGGTTCTCGATCAGGCCTGTGCCGGCTTGCGCCGCTGGGCCGACGATCCACGGACGAGCGGCCTGTCGATGGCCGTCAACGTCAGTGCCCGGCAGTTTCGCCAGGCCGATTTCGTCATGCAGGTTGGCGATGCGCTGAGCCGCCACGGGGCAAATCCGCACCTGCTCAAACTGGAGCTGACGGAAAGCCTGCTGCTCGACAATGTTGAGGACACCGTAGCCAAAATGCAGGCCCTGCGCGCAACGGGCGTGCGCTTTTCACTCGACGATTTCGGCACCGGCTACGCCTCGCTGGCTTACCTCAAGCGTTATCCCTTCGAGCAACTCAAGGTCGACCGCTCCTTCATCAGCGACATCACGCACAATCCCGATGCGGCAGCCATCGTCCGGGCGATCATCGCCATGGGCAATACGCTGCGTCTCGGGGTGGTGGCTGAAGGCGTCGAGGCCAGCGTTCAGCACGACTATCTGGTCGAGCACGGTTGCAGCCAGTTCCAAGGGTATCTGTTCGGCAAACCGATGTCGTTCGCCGACTTTGAAATTGCCCTGGACGGATTGTCCGGGGCGTTGCTTGAAGAGTGCGACGACTGGGTGATCTAAATGCCCGGAGTGCGCTCCCGGAAGTAATGGTTTGCACCCAGTGCAGGGGCCAGGATGATCAGGCGAAGCGATATTGATGTTTCCAGGCCAGGGGCGCAATGCGGCAAATTGTGGCGCAGGAACAAGCAGATACCGGGTCAAAGGCAGCCGATTTTCAGGTATATTCGCGCCCCATGATGAAGCCAGCCGTCGTTCTCCTTTCCGGTGGACTCGATTCCGCCACTTGCCTCGCCATTGCCCGCAGCCAGGGTTTTGACTGTTATTGCCTGTCATTCAATTACGGCCAGCGCCATTGTGCCGAGTTGCAGGCGGCCGAACGGGTCGTCAAGGCCCTGGGCGCCGTCGAGCACCGCGTGCTCAACCTTGCGTTGGCCCAGTTTGGCGGATCGGCCTTGACCGATAACTCCATCAATGTGCCGGTCGACGGCGTCCAGCCGGGCATTCCCGTCACCTACGTGCCAGCCCGTAACACCATCATGCTGTCGCTGGCCCTGGCTTGGGCCGAGGTGCTGGGCAGCCGCGACATTTTCGTTGGCATCAATGCGGTCGATTATTCGGGTTACCCGGATTGCCGGCCGGAATACCTTGCCGCTTTCGAGAAGATGGCCAATCTGGCCACGCGGGCCGGCGTCGAGGGCGTCAAGCTGAGCATCCATGCGCCGCTGATCGACCTTTCCAAGGCCGACATCATCCGCACCGGCGCCGCCCTGGGCGTCGATTACGGCTTGACCGTTTCCTGCTACCAGGCCGATGAACTTGGCCGAGCTTGCGGTGTCTGTGATTCTTGCCGGCTGCGCGCCGAAGGCTTTGCCGCCGCCGGTCTGGCCGACCCGACCCTTTACCGAGCCTGATCATGGACATTGCCGCCCTGTCGAATACCGTTCTCTGGCTGGCCTTTGCCGTTTCCTTCGTGTTTGGCGCCATCGGCCAGAAAACGCATTTCTGCACCATGGGTGCCGTCTCGGACATCGTCAACATGGGCGACTGGAGCCGCATGCGCATGTGGCTGCTGGCCATCGGCGTCGCCATCCTGGGCGCCGGCGCGCTGCATGCGGCGGGGCTGATTGATCTCGGCAAATCGATCTACCGGACACCGAATTTCACCTGGCTGTCGTACATCGTCGGCGGCGCGACTTTCGGCATCGGCATGGTCTTCGCGTCCGGTTGCGGCTCGAAGACGCTGATCCGTATCGGTGCCGGCAACCTCAAGTCGCTGGTCGTTTTTCTGGTGCTCGGTCTGGTTGCCTACATGACCATGCGCGGCGTGTTCGGCGTTTTCCGCGTCAATGTGCTGGAAAAGGCGGCGATCACCTTTCCGGGGGGGCAGGATATTCCGGCGCTGCTGACGGCCGCCGGCCTGGAAGCGAAGACGGCGTTTTGGCTGGCCGTGCTCGCCATTGGTGGCGGCCTGACCGGTTTCTGCCTGCTCAATCGCGATTTCTGGACACTCGACAATCTGCTCGGCGGTCTTGGAACGGGTCTCGCCGTCGTTGCTGCCTGGTACATCAGCGGTCATATCGGCTACCTGGCCGAACATCCCGATACGCTTGAAGAGGCTTTCCTGGCGACCAACAGCGGCCGCATGGAGTCACTGACCTTCGTCGCGCCGCAGGCTTACACGCTGGAGTTGCTGATGCTGTGGTCGGACACCAGCCGGACGGTGACTTTTGCCATTGCCACGGTAATGGGCGTCATCGCCGGCTCGGGGGCCTGGGCATTGCTGACCGGGAATTTTCGTTGGGAAGGTTTCGCCAGCGTTGAAGATACGGCCAGCCACCTGCTTGGCGCCGCTTTGATGGGTTTTGGCGGCGTCGTGGCGATGGGGTGTACGGTGGGTCAGGGCATCTCGGGTTTTTCGACACTGGCCCTCGGTTCCATCGTCACCTTCCTGGCGATTGTGGCCGGCGCGGCGGCGACGCTCAAATTCCAGTACTGGCGGCTGATGCGCGAAGCCTGACCGGCATTGCCACGGTCAACCGGAAATTCTGGCCAAAATTGAAATTACTCAAGAGCCTTCGTTTTCCTTGAGCTTCTCGATAACCAGCGGAAAGGCGCCCGAGCCGATCAGGGCGATGGCCGAGACGATGAAGGCCAGTCCGGCCATCGGGTCGTCGAGTACCGGATGAATGCTGGCGCCGAAACCGGCCAGGCTGATCGCGCCAGGAATGGCGCAGAGAACGCCCAAGGCGGTCAGGGCAACAAAAGAGAATGGGTAGCGGCGCATGGTGTGAGTGTAGACGAGCGCCCGATTCGGCGCGATGATAGGCCGCTATTTTAACGTTTCAGGAGATGCTCATGAACCGTCGCGATTTTTTGCGTTCAGTCGCCGCCATCTCGGCGCTGGGGGCGGCCGAGTTTGCTCCGTGGCACGCCGTAAGCGCCTTCGCCCGGGAGGTCGATGATTTCGTCCGCGGCCCGGCCATCAAGGACTATCCGCTGCGCCAGATTTCGCGGCACGTGGCCATCATCTTCACCCCCGACGGTTTCCCCACCCCGGAAAACCAGGGGATGATGAGCAACGTCACTTTCGTCAATACGAGCAAGGGCATCGTTGTCGTCGATACTGGCGCCTCGGTGCAGATCGGCGAAATGTCCATCCGGCAACTGGAAAAGCATCTGAAAAAGCCGGTCATCGCCATCATCAACACGCATTATCACGGCGACCACTGGCTCGGTAATCATGCCTACGTCGACCGCTTTGGCGACAGCCTGCCGATCTACGCCCATCCCGGCACCATTCAGGCGGTCAAGGGCATACAGGGCAATCTCTGGCTGACCTTGATCGAAAAGTCGACCAATCAGGCTTCGCTCGGCACGCGCATCGTGCCGCCCAATACCCCGCTTGAACACGGCGCGGAGCTCAAATTCGGCGACGTCACCCTGCGCATCCATCACTACGGTACCGTGCATACGCCCTTCGACCTCTGTGTCGAGGTCGTCCAGGATGGCGTCACGCTGGTCGGCGACATCGCCATGGACCGGCGCATTGCCAACATGGACGATGGCTCCTACCTCGGCACCTTCAAGGCCTACGACACGCTGGTCAAAAAAACGGGAACCCGGATATGGCTGCCGGCGCATGGCGAACCGGGCGAGCACGTGCTGAAGTGGAACCGCGAACTGTTCGAAGGCATCTATCGCCCCTGCGAGCAGGCCGTCAAGGATGGTCTGGCGCTTGTGGAAGCCAAGGCCCTGGTCCTCAAGGATCCTCGCGTCGCCAGTCGAGCCAGGGAGACCAAGGGTTTCGAGGCGAATATCGGCAAGTACGTCAGCATCGCTTACCTGGAAGCCGAGGCGGCTAGCTTCTAGGCATTCTTCCTCGTTGCCGAGGGTGAGTGCTACGGTCAACCCGAAAAAACGGCCAAAAACGAAATCGGATTTCGCCGATCTGGCGCTGCCGGCTGGCGTCTAGCTGACGCTCTCCGGCTGGCGTGCCCGCAGCCACTTGAGCATGATCACGAACAGCTTGTCGGGATCGACCGGCTTGGCGATGAAGTCGTTCATGCCGGCGTCCAGGCACAGCGCGCGGTCCTCGGCAAAGGCGTTGGCGGTCATGGCGATGATCGGCGTGTCGGCGTAGCCGTCAATTTCGCGGATGGCCTGGGTGGCACCCAAACCGTCGAGCTCGGGCATCTGCATGTCCATGAGGATCAGGTCGTAGCGCTGGCCGATCGCCATGTCGAGGGCCTGGGCGCCGTCCGCGGCAATATCGACCGTGAAGCCCAGCGATTCGCGCAGAAGTTCGAGAGCGACTTCCTGGTTGACCCAGTCATCCTCAGCGACGAGAACGCGGCAATCGGGGAATTCGGCACACAAGGCATGCTCGGCTGCGATGCCGGACTGATGCGTTTCGGCTGGTTCGCCTTCCGCGGTTATCACCTTGGCCCGGCTCAGGCGAATGGCGAAAGTAAAGACGCTGCCCGATCCCGGCGTGCTGACCACCTCGATTTCCCCGCCCATCAGGCCCACGAGGCGCTGGCAAATGGGCAGACCAAGCCCGGTGCCGCCATATTTGCGCGTCGTCGAGCCATCGGCCTGCTCGAAAGGCCGGAAGATGCGTTCAAGCGCCTCCGGCGCAATGCCGATGCCGGTATCCCAGACTGAAAGTTCAAGCAGCACGGATTCGGCACCATCTTCGGCGATGCGGGCGACGACGCGGACTTCGCCACGCTCGGTAAATTTGATGGCATTGCCGGCCAGGTTGAGCAATATCTGCTGCAGGCGCAGCGGGTCGCCGAGAAGCTGCAGTGACTTGAGGCGCTCATCGATGTCGAGAATGAAACGCAGGTTCGCCGATTCGGCCCGGGGAGCCAGCAGGTTGGCCAGTTCATGCGTCAGGGCGTCGACCATGAAGGCGGTCTGCTCCAGCGTCATCCGGTCGGCATCGATTTTCGACAGGTCGAGAATGTCGTTGAGCAACTGCAGGAGATGGTTGGCGGCATGGTCGATCTTGCTCAGCTTGTCGATCTGGCCAGTGTCATCATTGTTGCGCTGGAGCATGTAAGTCATGCCGATGATGGCGTTCATCGGCGTGCGCAATTCGTGGCTCATGTTCGACAGGAAGGTGCTCTTGGCGCGGCTCGCCGCCTCGGCCGCCTCCTTGGCCAGGGACAGGGCATGGGTCCGCTCCAGCACCGTGTCCTCAAGATGGTCGCGCTGGTCGGCCAGTTGGCCGTCGCGCTCGGCGATCTCGGTGAGCATGGTGTTGAAGGCATTGCCCAGATGGCCGATCTCGTCATCGGAATAGATTTTGGCGTGCCGCGTGTAATCCTTCGATTCAGCCACGTACTGCGCAGTGTCGGTCAGCGAGCCGAGCGCGGCGAGAATCGACGCCAGCATTTGCCGGGCAATGGCGAAGGCAATGACGAAGGATATGGCCAGCGCCAGCAAGGACAGGGTCAGGTTCCAGACAATTGCCCGCCAGACGGCGTCAAGGCTGGCCGAAATGGACACCGTGCCGACCACTTCATCGTCCGAGCGGATGGGTACGGCGACGGTGACCGAAGACCAGTCGGCATAGACCGCCCGCTCGCGATGCGCCTTGTCGCCAAGCGCCACCTGGGCCGGCAGCGGACGTTCGGCCGCATCGTAGCGATAGTGAAAATCAGAGGTAATGCCAATCAGGCGCACCGCCAGCACATCAGGGTGTTCGGCAAACGAGCTGAGCAGACGCTTGGCGCCCAAGACATCGCGGAACTCGATGACGGCGGACGCATTGAAGGCGACGACATCGGCCATGGCAAACAGCTCGGTCGTTTTTGCCTGGCGCCGCTGATCGATTTCGCGCACGGCAAAGGTCAGGAAGGAAAGCAGCAAGCCCACACCGAGCGACGCTGCAATGGCCAGCGCAATTTTTTTCCGGATGGTCTGGCGAGCTTTCATCGGTCGCTTCCGATCACCCGGTTGGCCAGCCGCAGCATTTGCGAGCTCGGATTCAGCCCGTGCCGCGACAGGGTCTCCGCATTGACGATGAATTGCACCCGTCCGCCGTTGCGCAGAAGCTCGATGCCGCCGCCCGAGCGGGCAAAACCGTCGGCATTGCTGGCAGCCAGGATGGGCATGCCCTGTATCCAGCGCAAAACGGCACCGATACGGGCTTCCTCGACATCGGGGATATACACCAGCTGGCAGTTCGGCATGTCGTCAGGGCTTTGGACCCGGCGAATACGCAATTCCTTGCCGCCAATCACTCGCCCTTCATGGCCGCTCAGGAAAGGCCCCAGCGTATCGCGGCCAAACAGGCAGATGGTGGCTGTGCTCCGGTTGCTGGCCGGCCACTCGACATACTTCAGGAAATTGACCAGATAAGCCGATTCCAGTTGCGGTTCCGAGTCAGGCTGGGCAAAAGCCAGCGAAACGCTGGCGAGCAGCACGGCTGCCAGCCAGCGAAGCGGGCGATTGCGCGGAGAGCTTGAGGCAGCGGCACGCACGATCAGAATTTCCAGCGCCCCGACAGTAACAAGGACGGTTCGATGATCACGGGCGTGGCCGGAACATAGTCGGTCACGTACTCAATGCGCCGGGGACCGACCAGATTGCGGCCGGTCAGCGCCAGCTCGATGTCCTTGTTCACCTTGTAGGCGTAACGTAAATCCAGCGTCACGTAACCCGGGACGTAAATTTCGGTCGGGTATGGGGATAGCGTCCGATAAATGCCTGAAGAGCCGCGAATCCAGGCATCGAACTGCTGGTTCGACGAGACGTTCCATTGCGAGCGCAAGGAACCATAGTGACGGGCCGTAGAGCGCTCTTCACGCAGCCCCTGGCCCTGGGTAACCGAATTAGCTGAGTCATCGAGGTTTACATGCGTGAACGCATACGATAGCTGCATTCGCCAGGTCGGCATGAGCAGCCAGTCCACGCTGAGTTCGGCGCCACTCAGCCAGCCGCTTCCACCGTTGGTGCGATCCAGGTTCTGAACCGGGAGGGAGATTCCTCCGCCTATCGGTATCGCGCCGTTCCCGCCAAGTGAGCTCGTTACGATGTCGGAGTATCGGTATTGGAAAGCAGTGGCATCAAAGCTGAGTTGTTGCGTCATCTGACTGCGGTAGCCCAGCTCGAAACCTTCCATGGTTTCTTTGTACAGTGGCTGATTGCCCGGCTGCGCATTGAGTACGACAGGGACGGGGACGCTCGCCGTTGGCGGCAGATAGCTGACGTAAATGCTGACGTCCTGTTCGCCGCGTGACGGCATCCGCGGGGCTTTGGCATACTTGGCCCACAGCGTATCGCTGCGGGTTGGCGTCCACATCAGCGTCGCGCTCGGCGAGAAGGTGTCGCCGCCCAGGTTGGTCTGATCCCAGCGAGCGCCGAGGCCGAGTTGCAGGCGATCGTCGACCAGCGTCCAGTTGTCGTGCAGGAAGACGCCCGTTGTGTGTTGCGTGAATGCCGGTTTGGCGACAGAAATGACGTATCTCGACCACACTTCATCGGAAACCGTCCGGTGGCTTGCTCCCCACAGGAGATCGTGGCTGCCGAAGCTGTAGCGCCCCTGGTAGTTGAGATCAAATTGAGTGCTGGTGACTTCAAAGACGTTCTTCAATTCAATCGAGGTGTTGCCTACCGATGTTTGCAAAGATGACTCGACGCCCTGCTCGCTCAGCCAGCGATAGCGCGCGCCGACGGTCTGACTGGCGACCTTTTGCGTAATAGGGGCCGAGGTCAAGGTTTGGAGGTTGGCAAGGTTAGGGGTGATCGGGTAGAGATCGCCTACCGACGAACTGCCGGCATTGGCCCAGACGCGGAAATCGCTGCCGCCAGACAGCGAACGGTCGAAGCGAAAGTCGACAACGCCGTTGCTCAGGTCGTCTTCGCTGTAACTGTCGTTGGCAAGTTGCCGCGAAGGCTCGGCATGACGTCCCTGGGCTGACAGTTTCCAAGTGGTATCGGCGTCGATGCGGCCGCCGGCCCGGGTGTACAACTGGCCCTGACCATTGCTGCCTATCGTTCCGGCCACCATGCCGCCAGCCTGCGTGCGGGAGTGGCGGCTGATGATGTTGATCACACCATTGACGGCGTTGACGCCCCACATGGCAGCGCCGGCACCACGAATGACTTCGATGCGTTCGATGTCCTCGAGGGGGATCGGGTCATATTCCCAGAGAATCCCAGAGAAAAACGGGTGATAAACGCTCCGGCCGTCGATCAGTACTTGTAGCTTGTTGGCAAAACGGCCATTGAAGCCGCGCGCTGAGACGGCATAGCGCCCGCTGTCGACCTGCGCCACCTGGATGCCCGGCACCATGCGCAGCACGTCCGGCAGGGCCAGTGCCCCGGAGCGGCGGATGTCTTCGGCGGTAATGACGAAGGCGGCAGCGGGAACGTTGCTCAGGCTCTGGTTGCGCCGTGAAACGGAAGACACTTCGGTTTTTGTCAGGTCTTCCAGGCTGAGATCATCGTCCTGGGCTGCGTGTGCAGGAAGCAATGCGGCGGCCAGAACGATGGCGGTAGCCGCATGCGCAATTCTCAAGGCATCCGGTATTTTACTGTTACGAAACAATGTGTTCTGTCCGGCGCGTGAATAAGTAGTCACTATGCCATTGGTCAGGCTTCATATCAATCGGCTAATTCACGGTATTGGTGCATGGGACTGCATCGCCGGTTGTTTCAACCAAAAAAAGGCTGGCCGGATCGCTCCGGCCAGCCTTGAGTGCGGCGTTGTTGGTTACTGGACTTGCTGAATGCCAGCCAGTACCCAGCCGCGGCTATTGTCGGTCGGCTTGGTCATGTGCCAGATTTCGTCGAACGGTGCCGGTGCGGCGCCCTTCTCTTCGCTGATCAGGCCGGTGAAACGGATGCTGACGACGTAGCGGTTGGCTTCTTCGGCGACATCGAGGACTTCACCGTTGAGCTGGGCGACGTCGGTTTCCTGCTTGGCGTTGCCGCGCTCGCTCATGCCCATCTTGATCTCGGCGAACATTTCCGGCGAAGTGAATTCGCGGATGTCGTCAAGGTTGCCAGCATCGTTGGATGCCTGCAGACGGATGAAGTTGACCTTGGCGTTGCGCACGAAGCTTTCGACATCGAAGTCAGCCGGAATGTTGTTGCCACCACCGGTGGAAGCAGCAATCGGGGCGGCGGGAGCAGAACCACCGGCCGGCATGAAGTCAGGCTGGCGCGGGGCGTTGGCACCGTAGTTGGCGCCAGCGCCGGCATACTGCATGCCGCCCTGCTGGGTCGCTCCGGCCTTCTTGCGCATGAAATAGCCGACGACCATGACGACTGCCATGATCAGCAAGCCGATCATCATCATGTTGGCCAGTCCTTCGCCGAAACCGAAGTGCGAAGCCAATGCGGCTAGGCCGAGACCGGCGGCCAGGCCAGCCAGCGGGCCCATCCACGAACGCTTGGGTTGAGCGGCCGGGGCGGCGGCACCGGGAGCGGAGGCGGGCGCCTGTTTGGCAGCCGAGGGCGGGGCGCTGGGGGAAACCGACTGGCGTTGCATGCCGGCCGAGCTGCCGCCACCGAGGCGCTTGGCTTCAGCGTCACCGATTTGCAGCGTAAAGCCGAGCACGACTGCTGCGGCCATCAGTACGAAATTCTTCATGGTTGTCTCCGTGTGGAAAAGTTGCAATCCGTAGTGTATCCGCTTCCTGTCGCAGAAAAACCAGTTCTGGCCTGCATGATTGTTCGTAAAAATCGAATCGTCAGGCCTTGGTGAACAGGCTGGCAATGGCCATCGGGTTCGATGGGAAATAGAAATGCACGTAGGAGGCGGTTAGTCGGTCTTGGCGGTAGATCGCTTCGCCCTCCCGGCCATCGGCGGTTTTGGCGCGGACGAGTGGGGTGAGTGGCGTTTCGCTCTTCGAGTAATGGAAGGTATGGCCGGCGATGCGGCCTTCGGGCAGGTCGACGAATTGCGTACCGAGCGCGGCGAGGCGTTTTTGCATGATTGAGCGCCCGGGGAGCAGACCGCCGAAACGATGGCTGGTGCCGGCCTTGTCCACGACTTCCTCGAACAGGCTCATCATGCCGCCGCATTCGGCGAGCAGCGGCTTGCCGGCGGCGAGGTGGTTTTTCAGGGCTTGCCACAGCGCGGCATGTTGGCTGAGCGCGTCGGCGTGCAGTTCAGGGTAGCCGCCGGGGAGCCAGACGGTATCACAATCGGGTAGCGGGTCGCCAGCGACTGGCGAGAAGAAACGCAATTCGGCACCGAGAATCTGCAGGGTTTCGAGATTGGCCGGGTAGATGAAACCATAGGCGGCGTCGCGGGCGATGGCGATGCGTTGGCCGGCGAGCCGGGGTTCGATGCGCGGCGCCGGGGCCGTTTCGAAATTCACCGGTTTTGGCAGGTTGACCGTAGCACTGGCGGCTAACCCATCGGCCAGGGCATCGAGGCGGGCTTCGAGGTCGGTGATTTCGGCCGCCTGAAGCAGGCCAAGGTGGCGTTCGGGCAGGCTGTCGGCGCTTTTGGGCAGGGCGCCGAACCAGCCCATGCCGGGAGGGACGCTGTCGCGCAGCAATTGGGTGTGGCCTTCGCTGGCCGACCGATTGGCCAGTACGCCGGCAAAGGGCAGGCCGGGTCGGTAGGTGGCGAGGCCATGGGCGACGGCGCCGAAAGTCTGGGCCATCGCTCCGGCGTCGATCAGGGCCATGACCGGAATGGCGAAGCGCTCGGCTATGTCGGCGGCGGAAGGCTGGCCATCGAACAGGCCCATGACGCCCTCGACGAGGATGAGGTCTGATTCTTCAGCTGCGCGGGCAAGTCGCCAGCGCGCATCGTCTTCGCCACACATGCCGAGGTCGAGGTTCTGGCAGGGGCGGCCGCTGGCGAAAGCGTGGATTTGCGGGTCGAGAAAGTCCGGGCCGCATTTGAAGACGGTGACGCGCCGACCCTGCCGGGCGTGCAACCGGGCCAGCGCGGCGGTGAAGGTGGTCTTGCCCTGGCCGGAGGCGGGGGCGGCGATGAGGAGAGCGGGGCAGGCGGGCATTCTTGTTCCTTAACGGGCGGGTTGGCTGAAGCTCTGGCGGCGATCCCAATCGACGTAAAACAGCCGGCTCTGGCTGGCGCTGAACGAGAACAGCCGCTCGCCGCCGGCCGCGACGACGCTTTCGCCGAGCGAGAAATCAAGTTCCGGTTCGCGTCCGGTGCGGTTGTTGACGATCAGTGGCAGGCCGGTTTCGGCACTGCGCTGCTCCCACAGATCGCCCGGCCCCATCCCTTCCACCGGCGGCCAGTTGGCCGGGGCGAGCAGGATGGCGGCGCCTTGCTGGCGATAGCTGGCGGCCGGTTCGGGCTTGTAGGTGTCGGCGCAGATCAGGACGCCGACCGGGATGCCGTCGACGACGAAGGGCGCGCTGCCGGTGCCGGGTGTCGACCAGCTTTCAGCCCCGCCGTGCACGCGCTGCTTGCGGTAGGCGCCGAGGATTGTGCCGGCGCGGTCGATCACGGCGACGCTGTTGTGGAGCTTGCCGCTCTTTGCGTCGCGCTCGGCGAAGCCGACGAAGACCGCCACCCGGTTGTCGCGGGCGATGGCGGCCAGCGTGCTGATCCAGGCATCGGGAAAGGGGGCGATCCAGTCGGTGCCGATGCGGCTGGCGAAGTTGTAGCCGGTTTCGGCCAGTTCGGGCGTCATCACCCAGTCGGCACCGCGGCCGACCGCTTCCTGAATGCCGGCTTCGATGCGGGCGCGGTTGCCGGCGATGTCGCCCGGAACGGGATCGAGATGAAGCAAGGCGATGCGCAGCGCTTCGGGCGCCTTGGCCGGCGCTGCGGCAGTGGCTGCGAAACGCTTGGCTCCCGGCAGGAAAAAGCCGTTCTGCTTGCCGAGCGCTTCGAGCACCGCCGCGTAGCTGGCCTTGCCGATCAATTCGCCAATCCGGCTGTGGCCGCCGGTATAGCTGGCTTGCGGGCCCTGCGTGCCGGAGACGACGATGATGCTGTCGGTGCCCGTCCCCGTCGCCTGCACGGTCTTCGTGTAGGTGCTCGGCACGTTCAGGTCCTGCAGCGCCGCGGTCTTGCCTTCGGTGACGGTGATCAGGGCACGCGCCATGGCCGCGTCGGTAAGGCGGATGTTGGTCAGCACCATGATATTGATCGTGCCGGCTGGTTCCTTGCCTTCGATGTAGGTGCCGGCATCGACGCCGGTGCGGATGGCGTTGCTTCTGGCGCCGGCCGTGGCCAGCACGGTGACGGTCAGCGGGCCTTGGCTTTTCGTGACGACTGCCAGGTTGTCGAGGTCGGCGGCGGTGGCCATGTGGGCGACCGCCGACTTGTCCAGATGTTGCTGGCGGGCGGTCTGTTCGTGCACATGTTCGGCATAGGCTTTGCCGCCCCGCCCGTCCTGACCCATGAAACGCATGCCGAGCGATTTCCAGAGCTGCGGGTGGCTGGCGTGGTTCATCGCGGCGCGGGCGTCGAGCAAGCCATCGGAGGTGGATAGCGTGCGCCGCGCTTCGGGGAAAGAAACGAGCAGCACCTTTTCCCAATGGCCGTCGCGCTCGCCGCGGATGATCCGTGCCTCGGCTTGGATATTGGCCGGGATGTCGATTTCGCCCGCCCAGGCGGCAGCAGAAACGAGCAGCAGGAAGACGAAACGGGCCAGTTTTTTCATTGGCCTGGTCTCAGAACTCAAGGCCCGGCATGGCCTTGATGCCGCTCTGGAAGGCGTGTTTTTCCATGCCGATGTCGCTCACCGTGTCGGCGATGTCGCGCAGGGCCTGCGGAGCGCCGCGGCCGGTGATGATGACGTGTTGCATGGTCGGGCGGGCGAGCAACAGAGAGATGACCGTGTCGAGGTCGAGCCAGCCGTATTTGAAGGCGTAGGTCATTTCGTCGAGGACGACGAGGCCGATTTCCGGATTGCGCAGGTGGCCGCAGGCGATTTCCCAGGCGGCTTGCGCGGCCTTGGCGTCGCGCTCCTTGTCCTGTGTTTCCCAGGTGAAACCTTCGCCGCCGACATGCCAGGCGACGTTCGGCTGCTGGCGGAAGAAGGCTTCCTCGCCGGTATCTGAACGACCTTTGACGAACTGGACGACGCCGACCTTGAGGCCGTGGCCGAGAGCGCGGGCGACGACGCCGAAAGCGGCGCTCGATTTGCCCTTGCCGTTGCCGGTGTTGATGACCAGCACGCCGCGCTCTTCCTGCGCGGCGTCGATCTTGCCGTCGATGACGGCTTTCTTCTTCTGCATGCGTTGTTCGTGGGTGACGGTCATGGTGGCTTTCTGGGGCGGGGTTGGGCGACTTCCACGGTCAACCGGAAAAATCGGCCAAATTTGAAATGGTTATTCGGGGATGAAGCAGCGATGGCCGCGATCTTCGATCTGACGCAGGCCGTAGCCGTAAAGTTCGGACAGCCTGTCGGCCGTCAAAATGCGATCGACCGTCCCGATCTCTGTACGGCCGTCGCCATAAACGAGCATCGCCCGGTCGCAGAAACGGTGGGCCAGCGCCGGGTCGTGCAGGACCATGATGACGCCGGCCCCGCCATCGCGTGCCGTGCCGGCGAACAGTTCGAGGACGGCCATCTGGTGATTGAGGTCGAGGTGCGCCAGCGGTTCGTCGAGCAGGTAGAGCGGCGCCGCCTGGGTGAGCAGCGTGGCGATGGCCAGCCGCTGACGTTCGCCACCCGACAGGGTGTGGATCTGACGCGCTTCCATGCCGTCCAGCCCGACCGCCTTGAGCGCACTGCGCGCCAGTTCGGCATCGTGCTTCGACTCCCAGTCCCAGCGCCCGAGGTGCGGGTGGCGGCCGGTCAGCGCCGTTTCCAGCACAGTCGAGCCGAAAGGGTCGGACTGAAACTGGCCGAGCCAGGCACGGCGCAGGGCAGCCTCGCGGGCGTGCAGCAAGGCCGCATCCTCGCCGTCGAGCAGCAGGGAACCGCCGGCAGCCGGGCGCAAGCCGGCCAGCGTCGACAGCAGCGTCGATTTGCCGGCGCCGTTGCGGCCAAGGATGGCAATGCGTTCTCCGCTGGCGAAGCTCAGGTCGACACGGTCGACCACCGTTTTGCCGCCGATTTCGACGACCAGTTGTTTGGCTTCGAGCAGCGGCCGCGTCATTTCGGCTGCCTCGAGAGCAGGAAAAGGAAGACCGGAACGCCGATCAGCGCCGTCAGCACGCCAACCGGCAGTTGTTGCGGGGCGATCAAGGTGCGGGCCAGCGTATCGGCCAGCACAAGAAGCGAACCGCCGGCCAGCACCGAGGCCGGCAGCAGCAAACGCTGGTCGTTGCCGGTGGCCAGGCGGACGAGGTGCGGCACGACAAGGCCGACGAAACCGATCGAGCCGGCCGTCGTCACCGAGGCAGCGGTGGCCAGCGAAGCGAGCAGATAGATGGCGTAACGTAGCCGGCCGACGGCAACGCCGAGCGCCTGCGCCTGCATCAGGCCGCGCGACAGCAAATTCAGTTCGCGGGCGAAGGGCATGGCCAGCAGCAGCGCGATGGCCAGCGCGGCAAAGGCCGGCCACCACTGGGCGCTCTGCCCAAGGTCGCCCATCAGCCAGAACAACATGCCGCGCAGCTTGTGTTCGTCGGCGATGCTCAGCATCAGCGCGACCAGCGCGCCGCAACCGGCGGCGACGATGACGCCGGTCAGCAACAGCCGCGTCTGCGTCCAGCTCCCGTCGCCGTGCGCCAGCCCGAAAACCAGCAGCATCGCGGCGAAGGCGCCAACAAAGGCCAGCCCGTCAATACCAATCACTGGCAAACCGAGCAACATGGCGAACATCGCCCCGACCCCGGCGCCGCCGGAGATGCCCAGCACGTAAGGATCGGCCAGCGGATTGCGGAGCAACACCTGCATCAGCGCGCCCGCCAGCGCCAGCAGCCCGCCGCAGGCAAAACCGGCCAGCGCGCGCGGCAGGCGAAGCTGCAGCACAACATCGCCTGCCCCGCCTTCCTGCCCGAGCAGCGCAGCCAGCACCTCGGCGTTGGAAACCTTGAAACTGCCCACCGTCAACGCCAGCCCGATACTCGCCACGGCCAGAAGGCCGAGGCTGGCGAGAATCAGGAAGGCGCGATGGCGGGTGGGCATGGCAGGTTACTTAGGACTGTAGCGCAGGCCGATGAAGGCGTTGCGACCAAAAGTGCCATAGCCGAGCGCCGTTTCGTACTGCTTGTCGAACAGGTTGTTGATGCGCCCTTCGATGGCCAGTTCCTTATTGATGGCATAACGGCCGGTCAGGTTGGTCAGCGTGTAGGCGTCCATTTGTCCGGTCTCGGTGTTGGTGTTGAAACGCTTGTCGACAGCGACGAATTCGCCACCAATATCGAACGGGCCAAAGTGTCGCGACAGCGACAGCGTAGCCTTCTGGCCAGCCCGTCGCCCGAGCTTCTGGCCGGTATCCTCGTTTTTGGCGTCGAGGAAATCAGCGCTGGCGCCGATGGTCCATTCATCGAAGCGCCCCTGGTAGGCCAGAGTCAGCCCTTCCAACTGGGCGCGTGAGACGTTTTCGTACTTGAAGGTCGAGAATGACCAGTCGATCAGGTTCTCGATGCGATTCAGGTAGTAGGTGGCGGAAACTGTCTGGCTGCCGCTATCCCAGATTAGTGCCGCTTCCTGGTTTTTCGCTTTTTCCGCCTGCAGTATGGGGTTGCCGCTGTATTGGTCGAACAGCTGGTAGAGCGAAGGAGCCTTGAAGGCAGTTCCATAGCTGACATGCGCACGCCACTGCTTCGCCAGTTGCGCGCCATAGGCCAAGGCGTAGGTGTCCGCCGTACCAAATTGCGAATGGTCGTCGTGGCGACCGCTGATCTGCCAGCGATGGATGTCGTAATTGGCCATCCAGCCAGCGACCAGGGAGTTGATCGAAATCTCCGAATCGGCGGCGAAGTTGGTCCGCGGGGTGACCGACTGTTCCTGATGTTCTGCCGAGATCAGGCCCGTGCCCAGCGGCAGCTTGATATCGTTCTGCCAGCCGAGTTGCTTGCTGTGGGTGCGCAGATAATCACCGTTGGCTGGCGCACCGGAATAGAAGTTGTTCTGGTAGTCCACCGCTTCGCTGTAATGCAGCTTGCTATCCCATCCGCTCAGGATGCGGTTTTTCGTGAAAACCTGCCACTGCTCGGATTCGAATAGCACTCGGCTGTCGAAATTGCCGGTACCGCTGGTGCTGTCGAAATACGTCGTTCCCTCATTGCGTCGGTAGAAAAAACCGATTTCATGGCCCTTGGCAGGCAGGAAGGACAAGGATGCTCCGCCACCGGTGTTGTCGTAGGGGTCATGGTCCGCATCCTTGTTGCTCGCATTGCGCCGTGAAGAAATGCTGTCGGAGGATTGATGATTCCCTTCGATACGGAAGCGCCACTGTTCGTTGCCACCGGACAGGCCGGCCGATACCTGCGCGGTATTCTGGGTGCCATAGCCGACAAAGCCATCGGCCCGCAGCCCGGGTTCGCCGCGCTTGGTGAAAATCTGGATGACCCCGCCGACGGCATCGGCGCCATAAAGTGTTGCGGCAGGGCCGCGCAGGATCTCGATGCGCTCGACGTCGGCCAGCGGCACGAAGCGCAGTGGCGAGCCCGAAAGGTCGACGGAATTGATCGGAATGCCATCGATCAGCACCTTGGTCTGGTCGGGGCGGGCGCCGCGGATATAAAAGCTCGTCGTGGTGCCCGGCCCTCCGTTGCTGGCTGTCTGGATGCCGGGCTGGCGTGCCAGCAATTCGGTAATCGTGCCCTGGCCATTGCGATCGATTTCTTCGCGATCGATCACTGATACATCGGCCAGCAATTCGGAGACACGCATTTCCTGGCGTGTTGCGGTAATCAGAATGGGGTCAAGTGCAGCGAGTTGGTCGACGGCGAAAGCAGCAGGGGCAAAAGACAAGGCCAGCAGCGCGGCCATTGGTTTCAAACGTGGATACATGGTTTTCCTTTTCCCGGCGGGCGTCCCCGCATGCCGGAAGAGCATTGAAAAGGAAATGCGAGGGGAGAAGGGCTGGTTGCGATAACCCGCGCCACACCCCCGTGGCACTTCCGCTTTTTGTCTCAGGCCGGTATCCGGGCTCACAAGTCTTGACGTATCGCCTTCCCAGGTTGGCACCCAGTGGCATCGTGATACGCCCGCACTTGCTTACCGTTGCGGGGGCAGCAGCGGATTTGTCTCCTTGGAGACGCACCGCTTTCCCGTTTAACTGCGCTTGGAGAGACCGTGCGCAGCACCTAAAACGGCTCGCATTCTACATTCATTGTTGCTGCAGCGCACCCGCAGTGCTACGGCCATTTGCGATAAACCACTTTTAGAATAATGGCTTAGTCCTTGACCACGCGGCGTTTTTCCCTCTATAGTTCGTCGCATGAATGTGGAACTCGAAACGCTAGAAGCCAAAATCGAACAGGTCGTTGCGCTGGTTCACCAGCTGCGCGCCGAGAATGAGGTTTTGAAGAATCAGATGACCGCGGCCGAGGCCGAACGGCTGCATCTGCGGCAGACGATGACGGTCGCCCGGGAGCGGCTTGAAAGTCTGGTCGACAAGATTCCCGAGGATGTCTGAGATGAGCGGCGAGCCGAATTTCCTCGACGTCAAGATTATGGGGCGCGAATATCGCGTCGCCTGCACGCCGGAAGAGCGCGATGCCCTGCTCTCGGCCGTTGATCTCGTCGACAACAAAATGCGCGACATCGCGCAGCGGACCAAGAACACCATCGCCGAACGCGTCGCCGTCATGGCTGCCCTGAACATCGCCCACGAGCACCTTTCCGGGGCTTCGGGCGGGGCACAAAAAGAGTTTTCGGAAGCAGTTGATACTTCCGAAACGAAGCGTAGAATCGGTGACATGGGAGCACGACTTGATGCCGTGCTTGCGCCCCAGCAGCAACTGGACTTGTAGTCGGTTCTGCTGACCCCGGCGCCGCCCGCCGAGCGTCCCCTGCGGTGTTTGTTAAGGCCATATATTCCTTGAACCAATGCTAATTGGCATCGGTTGCGGACCAACAATCCGCTGTTGAGCGCGCTCCCAGTGAGTGTGCCTGATGCGGAAGGAATGCGACCACTCTGGACCCAGGTTCAGGATGCCGGCCTGACGACATTCGCGGGGGCCTTTTTTTGCCCTCGAAATTACCCGAACGCATGCAATATTGGCTGATGAAATCGGAGCCGGACGAGGTTTCCATCGACGACCTCGCTGGCGCGCCAGGACAGGCGTTTCCGTGGTTTGGTGTGCGCAACTATCAGGCGCGCAATTTCATGCGCGATGCGATGCAAGTCGGCGATCTCGCCTTCTTTTATCACTCCAGTTGTGCCGAGCCGGGCATTGCCGGCATCTGCGAAGTGTGTTCGGAGCCTTACCCGGACGAAACCCAGTTTGCTACGGTCAACCGGTATTTTGACCCAAAATCGAAACTGGAAAATCCGCGCTGGTGGCTGCGAGATGTCCGGTTCGTGCAGAAGACGCGCCATGTGTCCCTGACTGAACTGCGCAGTCATCCCGAACTGGCCGACATGCGTCTCCTTGCCCGCGGCAACCGGTTGTCGATCATGCCGGTCACGCCCGAAGAATGGGCTTTCATCAACTGTCTAATGGCAGAGAGTTCATGACAATCTGGTGGCTGGCCTATCCCCTGCTGGGAATCTTCGGCGGCTTTGTTGCCGGTCTGTTCGGCGTTGGCGGCGGGCTGACCCTCGTCCCGTTCATGTACATGCTGTTCGTTGCCCAGAATTTTCCGCCAGACCATGTCATGCATCTGGCGCTGGGTACGTCGATGGCGACCATCGTTTTCACGTCCATTTCCAGCATGCGTGCCCACCACGCGCATGGCGCCGTGCGTTGGGATGTCGTCCGCAATCTGGCGCCGGGTTTGGTGCTCGGTACTTTTGCTGGCTCGCTCGTCGCCGGGCAGGTGCCGACCGGGCCGATGACGGCAATTTTTGTCGTCATCGTCTATTACGCCTCGATCCAGATGATGCTCGATTTGAAGCCTCATGCCCACCGGCAACTACCCGGACCGGCCGGGCTGTTTGCTGCTGGCGGCGTCATCGGCGGAATATCGAGTCTGGTCGCCGCGGGGGGCGGATTCCTCTCGGTGCCCTTCATGCTGTTCTGCAACGTCGCCATCCATTCTGCCGTCGGCACCTCGTCGGCGCTGGGTTTTCCGATCGCCGTCGCCGGTGCCGTCGGCTACATCGTCGCCGGCTGGAGCGATAGCGGACTGCCGCCCTTTAGCTTCGGCTATATCTATTTGCCGGCTTTCGTCGGCATCGTCGTGATGAGCATTCTGATGGCGCCGGTCGGCGCCAAACTGGCGCACAAATTGCCGGTCAAACAGCTGAAGCGGGCATTCGGCGGTTTTCTCGCCCTGCTCGCCACCAAGATGTTGCACAGCCTGATCGGCTGAAGCAGTTCACACGCCAGCTTTGAAGTCGCGCAAGGTGGCGACGAGGTCGGCGAAGCGTTCGCCCTGAACGGTCACGTGGGCGCGTAGCTGCGCCGAGGCGAGTTCGCTGTCGCCCTTGATGATGGAATCGACGATGGCCTGGTGCTCGTTGAACGAGGTCGCCATCCGGTTGCGCACGCGCAACTGCAGCCGGCGATAGGGGCGCAGGCGGCGGTGCAGCGCGGCCGCCTGCTCGACCAGGAAGCCGTTGTGGCTGGCTTCGTAGATGCGCTGGTGGAAGACCTCATTCAACTGGTAGTAAATATCCGGCGTATTGGCGTCACGCGCCGCTTCGCAGGCGTCATGTGCCTCCTGCAGGGCCACTTGTTCGCTTGGTGTGATGCGCCGCGCCGCCAGACGGCCGCACATCGCCTCCAGTTCGGCCATTACCTCGAACATTTCGCAGACACGGTCGGCCCCGACTTCCGGGACGGTCGCGCCGCGTCGTGGCTTGATTTCGATCAGTCCGACCGAGGCAAGCTGGATCAAGGCTTCGCGCACCGGCGTTCGGGATACGCCGAAGGTATCGGCCAGTTCCTGCTCGTCGAGCCGCGTGCCGGGCGGATAGACGCCGGTGACGATGCGCTCCTCGATGAGTTCGCCGAGGCGTTCCGACTGGCGGGTGGCAGGGGGTATTTCGACAGGGCTGTTCATGATTGATGCTCCAGCGTTCGGCAATGATTTAATTATACGAAATTAGTTGACCAGTATTCAATGTTTGACTATCTTGTATACACAACGGTGATTTTTGAACACAAAATGAGAGTGCGGTATTCCCAAGTGTGGATAAGCCAGCCAGTGAGGTTTCACCGTCAGTGCTTTTTAAACCTTGGAGGAGATATCCATGTTCAGCAAGACTAAACGCCAGCTTGCGCTGGCCATCGCTGCAGCCGCCCTCACCTGCGCCTTGCCTGCCGCTCACGCTCAGGCGCCGCGTGTCATCAAGATTTCCCATCAATTTCCCGCCGCGACCAACGAGGATGGCGATTTCCGCGATCGCCTGGTCCGTCGCTTCGCCGCCGAAGTCGAAAAGCAGTCCAAGGGTAGTTTGAAGTTCGAGATTTATCCCGGCAGCTCCTTGATGAAGACCAACAGCCAGATCGGTGCCCTGCGGAAGAGCGCGCTGGACATGAGCCTGGTGCCGCTGGCCTATGGCGGCGGAGAGATTCCGCAGGTCAACATCACGCTGATGCCGACGCTGGTAAACAGCTACGAGCAGGGCATGCGTTGGAAAACCGCGCCGGTCGGCAAGGAACTCGACCGTATTCTGGCCGACAAGAATATCAAGATCATCACCTGGGTCTGGCAGGCTGGCGGTATCGCCTCGACCAAGAAGACGGTGGTCGTCCCCGACGACGCCAAGGGCCTGAAATTCCGCGGCGGCAGCAAGGAAATGGACCAGATGCTGAAGGGCGCTGGCGCGGCTGTGACCGGCATGCCGTCCTCGGAAATCTACAGTGCAATGCAGTCCGGCGTGCTCGATGCGGCGCTGACCTCCAGCACTTCATTGATCAGTTTCCGTCTGCAAGAATTCAGCAAGTACGTCACCACTGCCCGCAACAAGAGCTTCTGGTTCATGTTCGAGCCGCTGCTGATTTCCAAGGGCCTCTACGACTCGCTGACGCCGGAGCAACAGAAGATCATCAGCGACGTCGGCGCCAGTCTGGAGAAGTTCGGCGTCGAAGAAGCCAAGAAGGATGACCTGCGCATGGCCGAGGTGTTCGCCAAGGCGGGTGCCAAGGTGGCCGACATGGACGAGAAAGCCTTCATGGCCTGGCGCGGTATCGCCGAACAGACGGCTTTCAAGGATTTCGCCGAGAACATCAAGGATGGTCGCGCCCTGCTCGACATGGCGCTGTCGGTCAAGTAATCCCCGGCCGGGCATGGCCCGGCCCATCCTTCTTAAAGGTGAATCATGAGCCCCGGATATTTCATCAGCCGAGCGGTCAAGGCCTTCAATATTGCGACAGGTTACCTGTCGGCCTTTCTGATCGTAATCGCTACCTGTGTCCTCGTCTTCGAAGTCGCGGTCCGTTATTTCTTTGCCTGGCCGACCGACTGGGAAATCGAGTTTTGCGTCTATTTACTGATCGCTTCCAGCTTCCTGGCCGCGGCCCATACCCAGCTCAACCGTGGTCACGTCACGATCGAAATTCTCGACGAAATCACGCCGCCGAGCTGGACGCAATGGCGCATGGCGTTTTCTGACCTGTTGTCCTTCCTGTTCTGTGCATTCGTTGCCTGGAACTGCTGGCACCTGTTCTACGAAGCCTGGGACGAAGGCCGGATGAGCGATACCTCCTGGGCGCCGAAGATGTGGCCGGTTTTTGCCACCATGGCGGTCGGCATGACCTCACTCACTTTGCAGATTTTTGTCCAGTTCATTGAAGATTCATTGCCGGAAGCCATGCGCTCGCACCAGCCGCCCAAGGAACACAACGCGGCCATTCAGGTGGCCATCGAACGGATCCAGCACGACGTCGAAGGAGAGCGTAAATGAGCGTCGGAACACTAGGCTTGCTCTACGCGGCCGCCACTTTCTTATTTCTCTTTTCCGGGATGCCGATTGCCTTTGCCGTTGGCTCGGTCGCCCTGATTTTCATGTACTTTTTCATGCCGGTGGCGCAGCTGTCGATCATCGCTGAAACCATCTTTTCCGAGTTGAACAGCTTCACGTTGCTGACCATTCCGCTCTTCATCATGATGGGCGCCGCCATCGGCAAATCACGCGCTGGCGCCGATCTTTACAACTCGCTGAACCGCTGGTTGTACAAGGTGCCGGGTGGTCTCGGCCTGGCCAATACGCTGGCCTGCTCGGTATTCGCCGCGATGTGCGGCTCCTCGCCGGCGACCTGTTCGGCAATCGGTTCCTCGGGCATCCCGGAAATGCGCAAACGCGGCTATTCCGAGCGTCTGGCGACCGGCCTGATCGCCGCCGGCGGCACGCTGGGCATCCTGATTCCGCCATCGCTGACGCTGATTCTCTATGGCCTCGCCACCGAACAGTCGATCGGCAAGCTGTTCATGGCCGGCGTCGGCCCCGGCTTGATGCTGACGGCGATGTTCTCGATCTGGGTGGTGTACAAATCCTGGGCGGAAAAGAATGAGAAGATTTCGGCCAATCGTTCGACCGGCATCGCCATGCCGGCGGAAGAGTCGTACAGCTGGAAACAGCGCCTTGAAACGCTGCCCCGCCTGGCGCCCTTCATCGGCCTGATCATCATCGTCATGGTTGCCCTCTACGGTGGCTGGGCCACGCCGTCGGAAGTCGCCGGCATCGGCGCCTTCGGTGCGCTGCTCATGGTCATGGCGATCTACGGCTGCTGGCGCTGGAACGACCTCAAGGTGATCCTGTCCGGGACGGCCCGCGAGTCGTCGATGATCATGCTGATCATCGCGATGTCCTTCCTCTACACCTACGTCATGAGCTACCTGCACATCACCCAGTCGGCCGCCGCCTGGATGATTTCGCTGGAAATGAGCAAGTGGGTCTTCTTCTTCTGGGTCAATATCCTGCTCATCGTGCTCGGCTTTTTCCTGCCGCCGGTCGCCATCATCCTGATGGTCACGCCGATCATCCTGCCGGCGCTGAACGCCCTGGGTATCGACCTGATCTGGTTCGGCGTGATCATGACCATCCTGATGGAAATGGGCCTGATTCACCCGCCGGTCGGTCTCAACCTGTTCGTGATTAGCGGTATCGCCCCGGATATCAAGCTCAAGGAAATCATGTGGGGCACCGTGCCCTTCCTGCTGCTCATGGTGCTCGGCATCGTGCTGCTCTGCGTCTTCCCGGAAATCGCCACCTGGCTGCCGTCGCAGTACAGCGGCTCCTGAGTCAGCGGAAAGACGATCATGAACGCACCACTCCCGCGTGACTGGGACACTCTGCGCCAGAGCCGTGGTCGCCGCCTCGAGCGGGCGGCGAGCCTCGGTTTTGGTAAGGAAATTCCGGTTGACCGTGTCATCGACCTGCTCGAAGCCGTCATCCAGCCCGGTGACCGCGTCTGTCTGGAAGGCAACAACCAGAAGCAGGCCGATTTCCTCTCCGAGTCCCTGGCCGATTGCAGCCCGGAACGCATCAATCACCTCAGTATGGTCCAGTCAGTCCTGGCTCTCCCGAGCCATGTGGACCTTTTCGAGCGCGGCCTGGCAAACCGCCTCGACTTTTCTTTCAGCGGCCCGCAGGGCGCCCGGCTGGCCAAGCTGGTCCAGGAGCAGCGCATCGAGATCGGGGCGATTCACACCTATCTCGAACTGTTCGGCCGCTACTTCATGGACCTGACGCCGAATGTGGCGTTGATCGCGGCACATGCGGCGGATGCCGAGGGCAATCTTTACCTCGGGCCGAATACCGAAGATACGCCGGCCATCGTCGAGGCTACCGCGTTCAAGGGCGGCATCGTCATCGCCCAGGTCAACGAGCGCCTCGACAAGCTGCCGCGCATCGACGTGCCGGCCGACTGGGTCGATTTCACCGTGCTCGCACCGAAGCCGAACTACATCGAGCCGCTGTTCACCCGCGACCCGGCGCAGATCACCGAAGTGCAGGTGTTGATGGCGATGATGGCGATCAAGGGCATCTACGCCGAGTACGGTGTGACGCGCCTGAACCACGGCATCGGCTTCGACACCGCGGCCATCGAGCTGCTGCTGCCGACCTACGCCGCCGACCTTGGCCTGAAGGGCAAGATCTGCACGCACTGGGCGCTCAATCCGCATCCGACGCTGATTCCGGCGATCGAGTCCGGCTTCGTCGAATCGGTGCACTGCTTTGGTTCGGAAGTCGGCATGGACGCCTACATCTCGGCCCGTTCCGACGTCTTTTTCACCGGGGCCGACGGCAGCATGCGTTCCAACCGGGCGTTCAGCCAGACGGCCGGACTCTACGCCTGCGACATGTTCATCGGCTCGACCTTGCAGATGGACTTGGCCGGCAACAGTTCGACGGCGACGCTGGGCCGCATCACCGGTTTCGGCGGCGCCCCGAACATGGGTTCCGATCCGCACGGCCGGCGTCACGCCAGCCCGGCCTGGCTCAAGGCCGGGCGTGAAGCCTACGGGCCGAACGCGATCCGCGGCCGCAAGCTGGTCGTGCAGATGGTCGAAACCTTCCGCGAACACATGGCGCCGGTCTTCGTCGAGGAACTCGACGCGTGGAAGCTGCAGAAGTCGATGGGCGCCGAACTGCCGCCGATCATGATCTATGGCGACGACGTCAGCCACATCGTGACCGAGGAAGGCATCGCCAACCTGCTGCTCTGCCGCAGCCCCGAGGAACGCGAGCAGGCCATCCGCGGCGTTGCCGGCTTCACACCGGTCGGCATGGCGCGCGACAAGGCGATGGTCGAGAACCTGCGCGACCGCGGCATCATCCGCCGTCCCGAAGACCTCGGCATCGACCCGCGACTGGCCACACGCGACCTGCTCGCCGCCCGCTCCGTCAAGGATCTGGTGCGCTGGTCCGGTGGCCTGTACGCCCCCCCTTCACGCTTCCGCAATTGGTGACCGCCATGGAAACGCTCGAATTCCGTTTCGATTCAAAGCCGGCTTGCCGCGCCGCCAATCCCGCGCTGTGCGGCGTGGTCGGCTCGGGCAATCTGGAGATTCTCGTCAAACCCGGCGATCAGCCGGACGTTTGCCAGCTCAGCATCAAGACTTCGGCGCGCGGCTTCGGCGCTACCTGGCAGGCTGTGCTTGGCAGCTTTGCCGCCAGCCACCCGGCCGGTGGTACGTCCATCGCCATCAACGACATGGGGGCGACGCCGGCTGTCGTCACTTTGCGCCTGGCCCAGGCGCTGGCCGAATACCAGGGAGGCGCCCAATGATCGCGTCGCTTGCTGCACGCCACAGCTGGTTTGAGGCGACCGCCCGGGCTCGCCTCGCCGGCCTGCTTGATCCCGGCAGTTTCAGCGAAATCCTGCCGCCCGCCGAATCCACACCCAGCCCGCATCTCGCCCTGCTCGACCTGCCCAGTGCATTTGATGACGGCGTGGTCGTTTGCTACGGTCAACTGGAAAAAAAGCCGATTTTTGCAATCGCCCAGGAAGGCCAGTTCATGGGCGGCGCCGTCGGTGAAATCCACGGTGCCAAGATCGTCGGGATGCTTCGCCGCGCCGCGCAGGAAAAGCCGGCCGCCGTGCTCTTTCTCATCGACTCCGGCGGCGTTCGTCTGCACGAGGCCAATGCCGGCCTGATCGCCATTTCCGAAATCATGCGCGCCGTGCTCGACGCCCGTGCGGCCGGCGTCCCGGTCATCGCGCTGGTCGGCGGTAGTTGTGGTGCTTTCGGCGGCATGGGCATCGTCGCCAAGCTCTGTTCGGCCATCATCATTTCCGAAGAAGGCCGACTGGCGCTGTCCGGCCCGGAAGTCATCGAAACGGTGGCCGGCGTCGAGGAATTCGACTCGAAGGACCGGGCGCTCGTCTGGCGCGTCACCGGGGGCAAGCATCGTTACCTGATGGGCGATTGCGCCATGCTGGTCGACGACGATATCGCTGCCTTCCGCAGTGGCGCCGCGGAATTCCTCGCCGGCTGGAGCGAACCCGCCCCGGGCGTGGCCACCCTGCGTGCCCGGCAACGCGTACTGCAAAATCACCTCGCCGCCTACGGCGCTATGCGCGACGGCCTCAACGTCTGGGCCGCACTCGGCATCGCCGAGCCGGAAAGTGTACCGCTGCTTGACCGCGACGCGCTGGTTGCCCTCAAGGAAGGATTGCCGACATGAGCCTCAACGACATTCTCGATAGCCTGTTCCCGGCCGGCCATACGGTCACCGTGAACAACAAGGTGATTACCGGCGAAGCGACGACGGTGCAAGGCACGGTCGCCGTGCTCGGCACCACCGACGCGGCGGCCATCGACCACGCCATGGCGCTGGTTTTATCCGCCTTCATTCTCGACACCATCGAGCAGCACCCCGGCCGGCCGCTGGTTTACTTGGTAGACACCAGCGGTCAAGCCCTGTCGCGCAGTCAGGAGCTGCTCTGCCTCAACGGCTCGCTGGCTCATCTCGCCCAGTGCGTCGATCTGGCCCGCCGGCAGGGGCATGCTTCGCTCAGTCTGGTCACCGCCAACGCCGTCAGCGGCGGCTTCCTGTCTTTCGGCCTGATGGCCGACCGGGCTTATGCGCTGGCCGACGCCCAGGTCCGTGTCATGGACCTGCGGGCGATGGCACGGGTGACCAAGATCGCCCACGAACGTCTGGTCGAACTGGCTGCCGGCTCGCCGATTTTCGCGCCGGGTGCCGAGAGCTACGTGCGCATGGGCGCGATCGAGGCGATCTGGCCGGCACCTTCGGCCAGCTTGCTGGAAGCGGCGCTCGCCGCCGGGCGGGCTACGCCGGTCGGCGATTCACGCCAGTCCAACGGTGCCGAGCGCGGTGGCCGCCAGCTGGCGGCAGGCATCACCAAAACTGTTCAGAACGCCGCCTGCGGAGCCTGACCGGATGCGTCGCCACGACCTCGTTTATCTGGATCGGGATGCGGCATTCGAGACGCCCTGCGCCGCAACGGGCGATGCGTCGTGGCAGGCGGCGCGCGACTGGATCGCCGCTGGCCGGCCGCTGGTCGCCGCCCGCCAGCCGGCCGGCGATGGGCCGCTGCTGCTCGGCCTGAGCCTGCCGCTGAAACAGCAACGAAAGCGGCTGACCATCCACGTCGACCGCCGGGCAGTGGCCGGAATCGACGCTCCGCTGACCGTCGACCGCTGTTGTTCCCGACTGCCGGCGGCCGAGGCCGACGTACTGCGCCGATTGGCTGGGCGGGCTGCTGCCTGTTCGGCCAGCCTCGGCGTTTTCGGCTCGCTGGCCTGGGAGGCGCTGAGTGGCGAGGACTACCGCCACGCCGACTCTGACATCGATCTGATCGTCGATGTCGCGACACTGGCCCAATTGGACGCCATGCTGGCGGCGCTGCAACTGGCGGCTGGCGAGTTGCGCTGCCGGCTCGATGGCGAAATCCGCTTTCCCGATGGCGACGCCGTTGCCTGGCAGGAATTTGCTGCGCACCGGGAAAATTCTGCCGCCCTGGTCCTCGTCAAAGGGCCGCATGAGGTCGGCCTGCGGCCCGTGCAGGCCTTGCTCGCCACCCTGAACGAGGTTTGCTGCCATGCTTGAACGCATCGTTCCGGTCAATCGTCCTGCCCCGCCGGCCATCCCGGTCGACCGCGCGGTGACCGAGCGCATCGGTCGCCTGGCCATCCGCAGCCTGTACCGTGAGGCTGCCCTGGCCCCCAAGCCCGGCCTGGTCAGCCCGGTCAGCCAGGGCAGCCACCGCGACATGGATTTCAGTACCTTTCTGCGCAGTCTGCAGGCTTTGCGCAGCTACTTTCCCGCCATCGCCGCATGCGGCCTGCAACGTCCGGGCTTTGCGCCCCTGCGGACGCTGGGCATCAAGGCCGAAACCGCCATGCTGGCAGCGACCGGCGGCGTCAACACCCACCGCGGGGCGATTTTCAATCTCGGCCTGCTCTGTGCGGCGGCCGGTCGCCTGATTGCAGATGGAGAAACGCCGAGCGCCGCGGCGGCTTGCCAGGCCGTCAAAAACAACTGGGCCGCGGAAATTCTTGACGGTCTGGCCACCTTGCCAGCCGCTTCGCAACTGAAATTGAGCCACGGATTGGAGGTCGCCCGTCGCTATGGCAGCGGCGGGGCGCGTCAGGAGGCGGCGAGCGGTTTTCCGGCGGCGCTGGAGATCGGCCTGCCGGCTTATCGAAGCATTCTGGTCGCCACCGGTGACGGCGAATTGGCGGCGGTGCAGGCCTTGTTTGCCCTGATTGCCGAACTCGACGACACCAACCTGCTGTGGCGCGGCGGGCCGGCCGGGCTGGCCAGCGGGCATCGTGCCGCTAGGGAATTTCTGACGGCCGGCGGCGTGCTCGCCGATGGTTGGCGCGAGCATGCGACGGCCATTGACCGCGATTTCGTGGTGCGTGATCTGAGCCCCGGCGGTAGCGCCGACCTGCTCGGCGTGACGCTTTTTCTCGCCGAACTCGACGGCCGGGACTGAAATGCGCCTTGCCCTCCTTTTCAGCGGCCAGGGCGGCCAAACCGTTGCCCACTGGCAGCAGGTGCAGGCTGGGATCGACAGCGAGTTGGGCCCGGCGATTTTGCAGGCGGTGCCGGGCATCGCGGAGCTAAATGCCACGGTCAACCCGGAAAAACTGGCAAAAAACAAATTTGCCCAGCCGCTGATCTTCGCCCAGCAGATGCTGCTCTGGGGCAGCCTGCAAAGCCGTCTGCCGCGGCCGATCTGCGCCGCCGGCTATTCACTGGGCGAAATGGCGGCGTGCAGTGCGGCCGGCGCCTTCACGGCCGCCGAGGGCGTCGCCCTGTGTGCCGAAAGGGCAGCAGCGATGGATGGCGCAGCGGCCGGCGAGCACGGCATGCTCGCCGTTCTCGGGCTGGATGAGGCGTTGGTGGAAAAACTGGCCAGCGAGGCCGGGCTGGCCGTGGCCATCCGCAATGCGCCGCGCCATCTGGTGGTCGCCGGGCCACGCGCCGGCATCGTGGCCGTCGCCGACAAGTTCGCAGCCGCCGGGGCGAGCCGGCTGGTCCATCTGGCCGTGCACACGCCATCGCATACACCATTCCTGGCCAAGGCCGCGGTCGACTTCAAACAACGACTGGATTTGCTACCCGAGCGCCGCCTGGCCTTTCCCGTCCTCAGCGCCATCGATGCCACGGCAGCACGCACCGCCCGCCCGGCGCTAGCCGCGCTGGCACGCCAGATCTGCACGCCGCTCGACTGGGCGGCCTGCCTGCAGGCGGTGCGCGAGATGCAGCCCGATGCGGTGCTCGAAATCGGCCCCGGCAATGCGCTGGCCAAGCTGTTCGGCGAACTCGCCCCGGAGATTCCGGTGCGCGCCTGCGATGATTTTCGCAGCATCGACGGCATCGTTCGCTGGCTCGACGCCGGCCACTGATAAAGTTCGGCGCTTGCCAATATTGTCGTTGCCGCAATCCTCGTGATCCCTTTCGATGTCATTCCGGCTTATCTGCTGACTGGCGCCGTAGCCGGCTTTTTTGCCGGGCTGCTTGGCGTCGGCGGTGGCGTCGTGGTCGTCCCCTTGCTGACCGTCATCTTTGCCGGGCAGGGTTTTCCGGCCAACGAAGTCATGCATCTGGCGCTCGGTACCTCGATGGCGACTATCCTGTTCACGTCAATTTCCAGCTTGCGCGCCCATCACGCGCACCGTGCCGTACTGTGGCCGGTGATGCGCGACCTGACGCCGGGCGTTCTGGTCGGCACGCTGTTCGGGGCGATGCTGGCAGCCGGCATTTCGTCGCGGGGGCTGTCGATTTTCTTCGTCGGCTTCATGCTGTTTGTTGCCGTGCAAATGATGGCCAACCTGCGTCCGAAACCGAGTCGAAACCTGCCCGGGCGCAGTGGCCTGGGCCTTGCCGGCAGTGTCATCGGCACGGTGGCCAGTCTGGCCGCGATGGGCGGCGGGGCGCTCACCGTACCTTATTTGATCTGGTGCAACGTCCGGCCACATCAGGCGATCGGCACCTCGGCGGCGGTCGGTTTGCCGATCGCCATCGGCGGCAGCATCGGCTATGTCTGGAATGGCTGGGGGCATCCCGGCTTGCCGGCGGGCAGCCTGGGGTTCATCTATTTGCCGGCGCTGGCCGTCATCTTGCTCGCCAGCGTATTGGCCGCCCCGCTCGGCGCCCGCCTCGCCCATCGTCTGCCGGTGGTCGTGCTCAAGCGGATTTTCGCGGGGCTGCTCCTGGTGCTGTCGAGCAAAATGCTGTGGAGCCTGTACGGCAGCTGATTGCCGAGTTCAGCGCGCCTTGAAAGACGGTTTGCGCTTTTCCAGAAAGGCAGCCAGTCCTTCCCGGTAATCCTCGGTGTCGAGGAAGGCGAATGAGGCGGCTTTCTCCTCGTCGCTGAGCGGCGTTCCGTCCAGCAGGCGGCTTATCCACTGCTTGTGCCAGCCTGCGACCAGCGGCGCCCCGGCGCAAATTCGCTTGGCCGTGGCGTAGGCTTCGCTTTCGGTTTCGTCATCGGCGACGACGCGCGTCACCAGCCCTTTGGCGTAGGCCTCGGCAGAATTCAGGATGCGGCCTTCAAGCAGGATTTCCTTCATGACGGCAGGCCCGGCCAGTCGCAGCAGACCTTCCATTTCGCCGGGGTACATCGAAAAGCCCAGACGATTGATCGGCGCGCCAAAACGCGCGCTTTCACCGCAGATCCGGAAGTCGCAGACGCCGGCAATTTCCAGCCCGCCGCCGATGCAGGCGCCCTGAATCAGCGCCACCGTCGGATGCGGGCAATTGTCGATGGCCTGCAGGGCGAGCGCGACCTGACCGTGGTAGTGCAGAGCCTGTTCCAGCGTTGCCCGGCCGGTGACGAACTCCTCGAGATCGCCACCGGCGGCGAAGGCATCGCTCCCGGCGCCACGCAGCACGACGCAGCGAATGCTACGGTCAACGCTGATTTCAGCCATCTTTTGGGCCAGCTGGTTCCACATTCCGAGGTTGATGGCGTTCAGCTTGCCGGGGTTGTTGAGGGTCAGGGTTGCGACTTCGTTGTCGCAGAAAAACTCAATGGTGCTCATGGGTTATCTCGAATGACCATAAAAAAATAATGGGATTAGTCGATGCAGATCAAAGGTAATGGGTCTTATATAAGATAGAATATTGCGGCTTTTTCGTCGGTAATTATTAATTAAAAGTTAGGAGATCAAGCCATGAGCAGCGCGATGTATGAGCGGATGCGGGCCAATCCGAAGTTTCAGGAGCTCGTTTCAAGACGGGGACGTTTTGCCTGGACGTTGGCTTTTGTCGTATTAACCATGTTTTACGGCTTCGTGATGGTCGTTGCCTTCAACCCGGCGGCTCTCGGCCAACCGGTTTCCGAAGGCTCCATGTTGACGGTGGGTGTGGCCGTTGAGCTATTCATGTTCATTTTCTTCTGGTCGCTGACGGCAGTTTACGTCAAACGCGCCAATTCGGAATTTGACGCCCTGACGCAGGAAATCGTCAAGGAAGCCTGGAAGGAGAACAAATAATGCGACGTTTGACTCAACTCGGTACTGCGCTTGGCCTCCTGGCCGTAGCCGCCATGGCTTTTGCCGGCGGCCCGCTCGAAGGCGTCACCGAAAAGCAGGCGACCAACTGGCACGCCATCATCATGTTCTGCCTGTTTGTCTGCATGACCATGGGCATTACCTACTGGGCGTCCAGCCGCACCAAGTCGACTGCCGACTTCTACACGGCCGGCGGCGGCATCACCGGCTTCCAGAACGGCCTGGCGATTGCCGGCGACTACATGTCGGCCGCCACGCTGCTCGGTCTGACCGCCATGGTCTATGGCCAGGGCTACGACGGCTACATTTACATGCTGGCCTTTTTCGCCGGCTGGCCGATCATCCTGTTCCTGATGGCTGAACGCCTGCGCAATCTGGGCAAGTTCACCTTCTCCGACATTACCGCCTATCGCCTCGACCAGGGCAAGGTGCGCACCATGGCCGCGATTTCCTCGCTGACCGTGGTCTGCTTCTACCTGATCGCCCAGATGGTCGGTGCCGGTCAGCTGATCAAGCTGCTCTTCGGTCTGGAATACAACGTTGCCATCTTCGCCGTCGGCATCCTGATGATGGTGTACGTCACCTTCGGTGGCATGGTCGCCACGACCTGGGTGCAGATCATCAAGGCCTGCATGCTGCTGGCTGGGGGAACGCTGGTTATGTTCCTGGCTTTCAGCCAGTTCGGCTTCTCGTTCCAAACGCTGCTTGAGAAGGCGACGGCCGTGCACAAGCTCGGTCCCAAGCTGATGTATCCGGGCAGCCTGCTGGCCGATCCGGTCACCGCCATCTCGCTCGGCCTTGGTCTGATGTTCGGTACGGCTGGTCTGCCGCACATTCTGATGCGCTTCTTCACCGTGACCGATGCCAAAGAGGCGCGCAAATCCGTGCTTTACGCTTCCGGTTTCGTGGCCTACTTCTTCAACGTCATCTTCATCATGGGCCTGTGCGGCATCATCATCGTTGGCCAGAATCCGGAGTTCTTCGAAGGCGGCACGATAGGCGGCAAGATGGTCGGTGGCGGCAACATGGTTGCCATGCACCTCTCCAAGGCGGTCGGTGGCGACATGCTGCTCGGCTTCCTGGCAGCCGTGGCTTTTGCCACGATTCTTGCCGTGGTGTCGGGTCTGGCGCTGGCCGGTGCATCCGCCATCTCGCATGACCTCTACGCTCGCGTGATCAAGAAGGGTACGGCTACGGAAGCTTCGGAAATTCGCGTCTCGAAGATCGCCACCATCTGCCTCGGTTTCGTTGCCATCATCCTCGGCATCCTGTTCGAAAAGCAGAACATCGCCTTCATGGTCGGCCTGGCCTTCGGTGTAGCGGCAGCGGCCAACTTCCCGGTGCTCATCCTGTCCATGTACTGGAAGGGGCTGACCACGCGCGGCGCACTGTTTGGCGGCTACGGCGGCCTGGTTTCTGCAGTGCTCTTCGTGCTCTTCTCGAAGTCGGTGTGGGTCGACGTGCTGCACAATGCGGCGCCGCTCTTCCCCTACACCCAGCCGGCCTTGTTCGCGATGCCGATTGCCTTCCTGCTGGCGTACATTTTCTCGAAGACCGATTCGAGCGTGCGTGCCGGTCAGGAAATCGAGGCCTTCGAAGACCAGTATGTCCGCGCCCAGACTGGTTACGGCGCTGCTTCTGCCAGCAATCACTAAGCACCGCTAGTAAAAGTCAAACCCTGACGGCGAAAGTCGTCAGGGTTTTTTATTGATTTTGTTTTTGGTGATTTGGGCTTTTAATGTAGTAAGTTTATTGATCGTGTCAGCAGTCAAAATATCTTCCATCGGGGGAAGGCGGGATGAAACGACAAATCCAACCAAGCGCCATTGAGCGCATGATGCGAGAGAGTGATTTCATTGTCTCCAAGACCAATCCCAAGGGCATCATTACTTACGGCAACCCAATATTCATCGAGTTCTCCGGGTATTCCGAAGAAGAACTCCTGGGATCGCAGCACAACATCGTTCGCCATCCTGATATGCCGCGGGCTGCGTTTCAGCTGGCTTGGGACACCATTCAGTCAGGCAAGGAGTTTTTTGGCTATGTGAAAAACATGGCCAAGGATGGCAGTTTCTACTGGGTATTTACCCACATCACCCCGGATTTCGATCCACAGCGCAATATCGTCGGCTATACCTCGGTTCGGCGTTGTCCGAAACGCGATGCCGTCAGTAAGGTCGAGCCGGTCTATCGCCAGATGCTTCAGGCTGAGCAGGGTGCCGGCGCGCGTGATGCCATTGCTGCCGGGACCAAGGTATTGCTCGATTTGTTGAATCAGACAGGAATGAGTTATGAAGAACTCGTCTTTTCCCTTTAGGCGCCTGTTACTGGCCTTGCTCATTGCGGGTGGTGCCGGAGCGGCATTCATTGCGCCCTGGGCGCCGGCACTGCTGCTGATTCCTGCGCTCATCGTCTTGGTATGGCCGGATACCGCCGGGCAGGCGCCACTGGTCGAACTGGATCGCTTGCTCGATCAGGTTGGGCAGGGGCAGTTGGTCGGACGTCTTCCCCGCGCGCTTGAGACACCGAGGCTGGAGGCCATTCGGGTCAATCTCAATTCGGTGCTCGATCAGACAGAAACCACCTTCCGGGAAATACTGGGTGCGCTGAGTGCCTCTTCTGAAAGCCGATATTGGCGCCGCCTGCAAACGACCGGCCTGCACGGTTCTTTCAAGAATGTGCTGGAGGAAATGCAGGCGCTACTTGATCGATGGGGCGCGGCACAGGAGTCTATTGCCCGGGAAGCACTGTTGTCGGAGATATTTTTGCGCTCGGAACGTGGACTTTCTTTGGCGATTGACCATGTTGGAGCAGCGCTCACTGAAGTGGGTGGTCATTCGGAAAATACACAGACGCTGGCCGCTGACTTTGCCAGTTCAGCCAGCGACATGGCCGATGCGTCCAATCGCATGTCGGGGGCACTGGGCGGCGCTCAGGCCTCTGCTGAGAATAGCGTCCTTGCCTTGGCGGACTTGAACGTCAAAGCCGCTGCTATCCGCCAATTGACCGGGCAGATCGATGCCATCGCCAAGCAGACCAATCTGCTGGCTCTCAACGCAGCCATTGAGGCTGCGCGTGCCGGTGAGGCAGGGCGGGGCTTTGCAGTTGTCGCTGATGAAGTGCGCAAATTGGCGGACCAGTCCCAGCGGGCAGCGGAGGAAATAGCGGCGGCAATTTCCGCAGTTTCTGGTTCGATGGATGGGGTCACTACCCGGATTGCCTCGCTGAATCATTCGGTTTCCGAAGCTCGGGCAACCGCTGATGAGTTCGGCCAGAAACTGACGTTTTCAGCCTCGTCGGCGGTCAAGGTCAGGGATTTGTCGGTAACTATCGGTAGCGGGGCTGCATCGATGGGTGATTCAATGCGACTGGTCGCGATGGCCCAGAAAGCTCGTGCCGATGTCACTGCCATCCTGCACGGAGAGGAGATCGATATCGATAGCGTCCACGACATCGAGCGGGAGGCGATAGCCGCGGTCAAGGGGCGTCAGTGGATGAAGGGAGCTGCCGACCGCGATGCCCTGATCGACATCTACGATCGATTGTTCGCCAATATTGAGGGTCAGATGCGCTAGGCCGCATCGTGTTGGAAGGAGCGCCCTAGCTGGTGGCGCCGTCGCGAATCTTGGCCAATGCCTCGCGGCCGGAGAGCAGGTGGTCGTGCATCAGTTTTTCAGCCTTGACGGCATCACCGGCCTGGAGCGCAGCCATGATCAGGCGGTGCTCGTCCAGCGACTGTTGAAGGCGGCCTTCGAGCGACAGAGAATGCAGGCGAGAGAGCTTCAATACTTTGCGCAAATCCTGAATGACCGACAACAACCAGCGATTACCCGACAATTCCTGAATTTTTTTGTGGAATTCCTGGTTTGACTCGAAGAAGGCGTCAATACGGCCGTCACGAGCGGCCGACTCCAGTTTTTCGTGAATGGCCTTCAGCGCCGAGATGTCCGCAGGTTTCGCCCGCTTCACCGCTTCGGCGGCGCAGCGCCCTTCCAGCAAGGCCATCAGCGGGAAAATGTCGTCCGTATCCTGCCGGGAAATTTCGGTGACGTAGCAACCACGGCGAGGCCTGAGATCGACCAGCCCTTCCGACGCCAGAACCTTGAGCGCCTCGCGCAAGGGCGTACGGGAAATGCCGTATTCCTCGGCGAGCTTCTGCTCGTCGATCCAGGTACCCGGGGTCAGTTCGTGTGCGAAGATGCGTTGACGCAGTCGTTCGGCCACTTCCTGATAGAGCGCGGTAGGTGCGATACGTGTCATGGTTTTGGTGTGATGTGATTGAGCCGATCGGGACATTGCCGACTTGCTTCCATAATTATGGATAAAGTATTATGTAGGGCTTGGTATGTCAAGCTGGGCCCAAAAGCGTAGAATTTTGAATTCTGCATCATAAGCCCGAAAAAATCGAATCAGCGAGGGGTACGTCATGTCTGAAAAGTTCTTTGATTCCAATAACCTGGATGCCTGGGAAAAGGCAGCAGCAAAACAGTCACCGGGTGGCGATATCGGGAATCTGGTCTGGAACACCCCGGAAGGCTTGGCCGTCAAGGCGCTGTATACGAAGGCGGATGTCGCAGGTCTTGAATTCGCTGACACCCTGCCCGGCTTTGCCCCCTATCTGCGTGGTCCGCAGCCGACGATGTATGCAGTCAAACCGTGGACCATTCGTCAGTACGCTGGCTTCTCCACTGCCGAAGCATCCAACGCTTTTTACCGCAAGGCGCTCGCCGCCGGTGGTCAGGGCGTTTCCGTCGCTTTCGACCTGGCAACACACCGTGGTTACGACTCCGACAACGCTCGTGTGACGGGTGACGTCGGCAAGGCTGGCGTGGCGATCGACTCTGTCGAGGATATGAAGATTCTCTTCGACAGCATTCCGCTCGACAAGATTTCCGTCTCGATGACCATGAACGGTGCCGTGCTGCCGATTCTCGCCGGTTACATCGTTGCCGCCGAGGAACAGGGTGTTAGCCAAGACAAGCTGTCCGGCACCATCCAGAACGACATTCTCAAAGAATTTATGGTGCGGAATACCTACATCTATCCGCCCAAGCCGTCGATGAAGATCATTGCCGACATTTTCGGCTACACGGCGCAGCACATGCCGAAGTTCAACTCGATCTCGATTTCCGGTTATCACATCCAGGAAGCCGGCGCCAACCAGGCGATCGAACTGGCTTTCACGCTGGCTGACGGCATGGAGTACGTGCGCACTGGCGTCGCTTCCGGCATGGACGTCGATACCTTCGCCGGCCGCCTGTCCTTCTTCTGGGCCGTCGGCATGAATTTCTACCTCGAAATCGCCAAGATGCGCGCCGGTCGCCTGTTGTGGGACCGCATCATGACCGGTTTCAATGCCAAGAGCGCCAAGTCGAAGATGCTGCGTACGCACAGCCAGACTTCCGGCTGGTCGCTGACCGAGCAGGATCCGTACAACAACGTCGTGCGCACCACCATCGAAGCGATGGCGGCCGTCTTCGGCGGTACCCAGTCGCTGCACACCAATGCGCTCGACGAAGCCATCGCTCTGCCGACCGAGTTCTCGTCGCGCATCGCCCGCAACACGCAGCTCATCATCCAGGAAGAAACCCACATTACAAATGTTGTCGATCCGTGGGCCGGTTCCTACATGATGGAAAAGCTGACCCAGGACATGGCCGACAAGGCGTGGGGCATCATCCAGGAAATCGAGGCGATGGGCGGCATGACCAAGGCCGTCGAATCGGGCTGGGCCAAGATGCAGGTCGAAACCTGTGCGGCCGACAAGCAGGCGCGCATCGACTCGGGCAAGGACGTCATCGTCGGCGTCAACAAGTACAAGCTGGCCAAGGAAGACGCGATTGATATTCTCGATATCGACAACCATGCCGTGCGCGATTCGCAGATTGCCCGCCTCAAGCAAATTCGCGCGACGCGCGACAGTGCTGCGGTCAACGCCGCTTTGGAGGCGTTAACCAAATCCGCTGAAACCGGCGAGGGCAACCTGCTCGACCTGACCGTCAAGGCCATGCGTCTGCGCGCCACGGTTGGCGAAGTGTCCGACGCGCTGGAAAAGATCTTCGGTCGTTTCCGCGCCAACAACCAGACCATTTCGGGTGTTTACGGAGGCGTTGTGGAAGGTCAGGAAAGCTGGGAAAAGATCAAAGCCGATGTTGCCAAGTTCGCCGAAGAAGAAGGCCGTCGGCCGCGCATCATGATCGCCAAGCTCGGCCAGGATGGCCATGACCGTGGTGCCAAGGTGGTGGCTACTGCCTACGCCGACCTCGGTTTCGACATCGACATGGGGCCGCTTTTCCAGACCCCGGAAGAGGCTGCACGTCAGGCTATTGAAAACGACGTGCATGCAGTTGGTGTGTCATCGCTGGCTGCCGGTCACAAGACCTTGCTGCCGCAACTGGTCAAGGCTCTGAAGGATCAGGGCGGTGACGACATCATCGTCTTCGCCGGTGGCGTGATTCCGGCTCAGGACTACGATTACCTCTACAACGCAGGTGCCAAAGCCATCTTCGGGCCGGGAACGCGGATCGAGGATTCGGCCATCAAGGTGATCGAAGAAATCCGCAAGGCACGCGGCTAATTCACGGATGAATCTGGGCGAAGTTCCCGTGCGTGCCAATATTCTGTCTGCTATCGACCAGTTGCTGGTCGACGGCGTGCTGGCCGGTCAGCGTCGTGCGCTGGCCAAGGCCATCACGCTGATCGAATCGACGCGTCCCGACCACCAACAGCGCGCCCAGCAGGTGCTCAATGCGCTCCTGCCGAGTACCGGCAAGGCGATTCGCATCGGCATTTCCGGTGTGCCGGGGGCGGGCAAGTCGACGTTCATCGAAGCGCTCGGTGTCTGGCTTATCGAACAGGGTAAAAAACTGGCTGTACTGGCGGTTGACCCTTCGTCTTCGGTTTCCGGCGGTTCCATCCTGGGCGACAAGACGCGCATGGAATTGCTCAGCCAGCGCGAGGAAGCCTTCATCCGGCCCAGTCCGTCATCGGGTTCACTCGGCGGCGTGGCAGAGAAGTCGCGCGAGGCGATGCTCCTTTGCGAAGCCTCTGGCTACGACGTGATCATCATCGAGACAGTCGGCGTCGGCCAGTCGGAAACGACGGTGGCCGGCATGGTCGACATGTTCTGCCTGCTGCAGTTGCCGAATGCCGGCGATGACCTGCAGGCGATCAAGAAGGGCATTGTCGAGATCGCCGACATGGTGATCATCAACAAGGCCGATATCGACCGTCAGGCCACTGCCGTGGTCCGCGCCCAGTGGCGCAACGCCCTGCACATGCTGCGTCCGGCCTCGCCCAACTGGGCGCCGCCGGTCATCACGCTGTCCGCCTTGCACAAGGAAGGCATCGCCGATTTTTGGGAGCAGGTCGAGAAGTACCAAGCTGCCTTGAAACCGACTGGCGAATTCGACGCCAAGCGCCAGCATCAGGCCCTGAGCTGGATGTGGCAACTGATCGACTCCGGCCTGCGCCAGTATTTCCGCCATCACCCGCGCGTGCAGGAAAACCTGCCCGCCTTTACCCGATCCGTCGAGGAAGGCCACACGACGCCGGCTGCCGCCGCGTACGCCCTGCTCGGCTATCTGAAACACTGAAGTTCCGAATTACCCGATCCATTTAGGGAGTTTTCTATGCACGACATCATCCGCCAGCTGGAAAAAAAGCGTGAACTGGCCTACCTCGGCGGTGGCCAGAAGCGCATCGACAGCCAGCACAAGAAGGGCAAGCTGACCGCCCGCGAACGCATCGAGTTGCTGCTCGACCCGGACTCCTTCGAGGAATGGGATCTGTTCAAGGAACACCGTTGCGTCGATTTCGGCATGAACGAAGCCGAAAAGACGCCAGGTGACGGTGTCGTGGTCGGTTACGGCACCATCAATGGCCGTCTCGTCTTCGTCTTCTCCCAGGACTTCACCGTGTTTGGTGGCTCGCTGTCGGAAACCCACGCCGAAAAGATCTGCAAGGTCATGGACCACGCCATGAAGGTCGGCGCCCCGGTGATCGGCCTCAACGACTCGGGCGGCGCGCGGATTCAGGAAGGCGTTGCTTCCCTGGGCGGCTACGCCGACGTCTTCCAGCGCAACGTGATGGCCTCCGGCGTCGTGCCGCAGATCTCGATGATCATGGGCCCCTGTGCCGGTGGTGCGGTGTATTCGCCGTCGATGACCGACTTCATCTTCATGGTCAAGGACTCGTCATACATGTTCGTGACCGGTCCGGAAGTCGTCAAGACCGTCACCCACGAAGACGTGACCGCCGAGGAACTGGGCGGTGCCGTGACCCACACGAGCAAATCTGGCGTGGCCGATCTGGCCTTCGAGAATGACGTCGAAGCCCTCTCCATGCTGCGTCGCTTCATGAATTTCCTGCCGGCCAACAACCGCGAAAAGCCGCCGGTGACGCCGACCAACGATCCGGTCGATCGCATGGATTACTCGCTCGACACGCTAGTGCCGGACAACGCCAACAAGGCGTACGACATGAAGGAACTGCTCGTCAAAGTGGTCGACGACAATGACTTCTTCGAGCTGCAGGCCGATTACGCCAAGAACATCATCATCGGCTTTGGTCGTATCGACGGTCACCCGGTCGGTATCGTTGCCAATCAGCCGCTCGTGCTGGCCGGCTGTCTCGACATCAAGTCGTCGATCAAGGCGGCCCGGTTCGTCCGTTTCTGCGACGCCTTCAATATTCCGGTCGTCACCTTCGTCGATGTCCCGGGCTTCATGCCGGGCACCACGCAGGAATACGGCGGCATCATCAAGCATGGCGCCAAGCTGCTCTACGCTTACGCCGAATGCACCGTGCCGAAGGTTACCGTGATCACCCGCAAAGCCTACGGCGGCGCCTACGACGTGATGTCGTCCAAGCACCTGCGTGGCGACGTCAATATCGCCTGGCCGTCGGCAGAAATCGCGGTCATGGGGCCGAAGGGCGCCGTGGAAATCATTTTCCGCGAGGAAAAGAACGATCCGGCCAAGCTGGCCGAGCGCGAAGCCGAATACAAGGCCAAGTTCGCCAACCCGTTCGTGGCGGGCGCCCGTGGCTTCATCGACGACGTCATCATGCCGCATGCCACCCGCAAGCGTATCGCTCGCTCGCTGGCCATGTTGCGCGACAAGAAACTCGACAACCCGTGGCGCAAGCACGGCAACATTCCTCTGTAAGCGTCAGGGAGAAAAAGGAATATGTTCACTAAGATTCTGATCGCAAACCGCGGCGAAATTGCCTGCCGCGTCATCAAGACGGCCCGCAAGATGGGCATCAAGACCGTCGCCGTCTATTCCGAAGCTGACAAGGATGCCTTGTTCGTCGACCTCGCCGATGAAGCCGTCTGTATTGGACCGGCTGCCTCGAAAGAGTCCTATCTGGTTGCCGACAAGATCATCGCTGCTTGCAAGCAGACTGGTGCTCAGGCCGTTCATCCGGGCTACGGCTTCCTGTCGGAAAACGCCGCGTTCTCGCGTCGTCTGGAAGAAGAGGGTATCAAGTTCATCGGTCCGAAGCACTACTCCATCGCCAAGATGGGCGACAAGATCGAGTCCAAGAAGCTGGCCATCGAAGCCAAGGTCAATACCATTCCTGGTTACAACGACGCCATCTCCGGCCCGGATGAAGCCGTCAAGATCGCCCAGGGCATTGGCTATCCGGTGATGATCAAGGCTTCCGCCGGCGGCGGCGGCAAGGGTCTGCGCGTGGCCTACAACGATGCCGAAGCGCACGAAGGTTTCTCTTCCTGCGTCAATGAAGCCCGCAACTCCTTCGGTGATGACCGCGTCTTCATCGAAAAGTACGTTCTCGAGCCGCGCCACATCGAAATTCAGTTGCTCGGTGATTCGCACGGCAACTACGTCTACCTGAACGAGCGCGATTGTTCGATCCAGCGTCGTCACCAGAAGGTCATCGAAGAAGCACCGAGCCCCTTTGTTGATGCCGAAATGCGCAAGGCGATGGGCGAGCAGGCCGTGGCCCTGGCCCGTGCGGTGAACTACGAATCGGCTGGTACGGTTGAATTCGTGGTTTCCGGCGCGACCAAGGAGTTCTACTTTCTGGAAATGAATACCCGCCTGCAGGTGGAACACCCGGTTACCGAACTGATCACCGGCCTCGACCTCGTCGAGCAGATGATCCGCGTCGCCTACGGCGAGAAGCTGCCGCTGACCCAGGCCGACGTGAAGATCGACGGCTGGGCCATGGAATGCCGGATCAACGCCGAAGACCCGTTCCGCGGCTTCCTGCCGTCGACCGGCCGTCTCGTGAAGTTCCAGCCGCCCAAGGAAACCAGCGACGCCAACGGCACCACCCGTGTCGATACCGGTGTTTACGATGGTGGCGAGATTTCGATGTTCTACGACTCGATGATCGCCAAGCTCATCGTGCACGGCAAGGACCGCAACACCGCCATCACCCGCATGCGCGACGCCCTGAACGGTTTCGTCATCCGCGGTATTTCCTCGAACATCCCGTTCCAGGCTGCGCTGATGCAGCACCCGGTATTCCATTCCGGCATCTTCGACACCGGTTTCATCCCCAAGCACTACCCGACGGGCTTCGATGCCTCGATGGTGCCGCACGATGATCCGGCTTTGCTGGTTTCGGTGGCTGCCTATGTCTATCGCGCCTTTACCGATCGCTCCGCTTCCATCTCCGGCCAGCTACAGGGCCACGAGCGTCTGGTCAGCGACAACTGGATGGTGGTTCGCCTCGATGCCGCTGGCAATCAGCATCATCCGGTCACCGCCCGTCTGGTCGATGGCGGCTATGACATCGAGTACGGCGGTCAGCACTACGAGCTGCGTTCATCGTGGAAACTGGGCGAATCGCTGTTCGTCGGTACCTGCAACGGTCAGTCATTCACGCTGCAGGTCGAGCGGCACAAGACGAAATACTCGCTGTTCCACTGGGGCACGCGCGCCGACTTCATGGTGATGAGCGCCCGCGCAGCCGAACTGCTGGCGCTGATGCCGGAAAAGCAGGCTCCGGACTTGTCGAAGTTCCTGATCTCGCCGATGCCTGGCCTGCTCCGCGAAGTCGCGGTGACGGTTGGTCAGGAAGTGAAGGCAGGGGAGAAGCTGGCCGTCATCGAAGCCATGAAGATGGAAAACATCCTCAAGGCCGACCAGGACTGCAAGGTCAAGAAGATTTCAGCGGCCGCCGGCGAAAGCCTGACGGTGGATCAAGTCATCATCGAATTCGAGTGATTTGATTTTCGGCCGGTTTTTCCGGTTGACCGTAGCATCCAAGGCCCGCCAACCGGCGGGCCTTTTTTATTGTTTGTTGATTGCGTAACGGACGAAATCAACGCCGCGTTCGAGCACTTCAGTCGGCATCAGGTGGCTGACCGAGGTTCCCTCCAGCGTTACGCCGGTATCGAGGCGGATACCGGCCACACTGGGGACGATCAGCGAACAGTCGTCCCCGTCATGGAGCAGGAAGACGGGCACCACGACGTTGGTCTGGCCCGGTGCGGCCGGACGAGCCAGGCGGCCGGCCTCGATGCGTTCCTCGTACCACTGCAGATCGGCGGCCAGCGCGCCGCCGGGAATGCTTTGCAGGCCGACCATGACCCCGAGTCGTGGGCTGCCGAGCGAGGCCGAGGCGATCAGGCAGGGCGACTGGCGGCGGGCGCCCTTGCGGTCAGCCGGGCGGATGGCCTTGCCGTCCACGAGCAGCCAGTTTTCACCGGGGACATTGAGTTTCTTGACGGCGGTTGGCATGGTCGACACGCGGTCGAAACCGAACATGGCCGTGCGCTGATGGGCCAGCGATGCACTGGTGGCATCGAGCGCCCCGCTCTGCACGATCATTTCGCCGGTAAAGGCGGCATAAGCGTATTCAGCGCCGAAGGCGAGTTCGATTTCGCCGATTTCCGTGCTCCGATGTTGGCCATGCGATTCAAGGCTGGCCTCGATGTCGCGGAGCAGGCGAATGCACGCCGCCGGTGACAGTTCGCGGCCAAGTTTCAGTGCCTCGGGTGATTCGCCCGCCTTGAGCGCGGCAATTCGCTGGGCGATCTTGCGGGTCACCCTGGGGACGTCGAGCCAGCGCGGAATGCCTTCCGGCAAGCTGTCGCCAAACAACGGCGCGAGATCGACCGAGTGGCCCTTGGGGTCATCGTCCGGCATGGTCTGGAAGCCGGCCAGTTCGCGCCAGCGACTGAGCGCCCGGTTGGCAACGGCGAGCTGGGCGGAAGACAGGCGATACGGGTCGATCAGGCGCAGCATGAAAGCCCAGGCCAGATGGCCGGCGATGGTGGTGTCGACCAGATGCGGGAAGTCCGGGTCGGGCAGGGAATGGCGCATCAGGCCATCTCTTTCGGCCTGGTCGAGGATGGCGAAGAGGAGTTGATCGAGCAGGGTCGGACATTCCCTGGCCGCCAGAAAATGGCAGTATTCAGCCATCCGGATGGCACAGGCCGACCGGTGCAGCAGTTCGCTTTTGTCGGCCGGGGCAAAATGCGGCGCCAGGCGCAGGTAAGCCGTTCCCAGGCGCAGCCAGAGGCGTTGGGCGACGTCGAAAGCGCGCTGGTCGTCGTCGAGCATGGGCAGTGCCTTGCGCACATAGCGCGGCTCGATGGCTTCCTGGCCGGGCACGGAGGCGGTGCGCAAGAGGTTGAGCAATTCGACGGCCAGTGTCGGCGGCAGCGTCGACGCCTCGATGGCCTCGACCTGCAGGCTGATGGCGGCCAGCATGTGCATGGGCTGGGCTTGTGGCTGGCTGGCCAACCAGGTTTTTGCCGATGCCAGGTCGTGAAAGGCCTGAGCGATATTCTTGCGCGGTTCGGGCAATGTTAACCAATGCATGGTCGCTCCTTCCGGAGTAAGCTTGAACGATGAGCGGATTTGAACATTATGATCGCGAATTGCGGGATCTTGATAGCGAGATTCACCGGTACGCTGCTGTCTGTCGCGTCAACCTGGCCAATCGCCACGAAATTGATGCCTGCTTGCGCAATCACCACGAGAACTGGGCCGACGACAAGGCGCGGGAGTCCTTGCATGGGCTGCTGATCCTTCGCATCAAGCTGGAGGCCGAGATGATAGCCCTTGGATTTTCGCCGCCACCACTGGTTCCGCCTTCATTGGAAGAGGCTAGCGAACGCTGATCGCAATGACCGGGCAAGGCGCGACGCAGGCGCCGCAGCCGGTGCATTTTTCCGGGTCGATCTCGGGCAGCGGGCTGCCGCCCAGGCGCGGCGCGAAACGGATGGCGCGGGCATCGCAGAAGTCGCCGCAGACGCGGCATTCGACCCCCTGATGGGGCAGGCAGTCTTCGCCGATGGCCGCTTTGTAAGGCCAGGCGGCCTGTTCGGCATCCTGGCGCAGTAGGGCCTTGGGCTGGCAACTCGTGACGCAGTCGCCGCAGAAGGTGCATTCGCCAATGCTGAAATCGACAGTTGGATAGCCGCCGTCGCCAGCCACCAGAATTTTTGTCGGACAGGCTTTCAGACAATCATTGCAGCGCGTGCAGCGGTCGATGAATTCGCCTTCCGGGCGGGCCCAGGGCGGGCGCATTTCGGCCCGGGGGCGCGGTCGACCGCGGAAGAAACCGCGCCGGGACAGGTTGACCATGATGCTCCGGCTACTTGCCGGCCTTCATTTTGTCGATGCCGCTGCGCAGCATCCGGTCGATGTCGGAACCGGGCTCGACCTGTTCCAGCAAAGGTTCCCAGTAGGCGATGCCTTTCTTGTTGTCGCCGGCTTCCATGGCGGCAGCGCCGGCCAGGAAGAGGCTGTGGCCATGCTTGGGATCGACCTTGAGGGCGCGCTCGATGAGCTTGAGGGCCTTGTCGGTGATGCCCTTGCCGTTGGCCATGGCGATGGTTTCGGCGTAGCTGGCAAGCTGGTCGGGATCGTCGTTGATGGCGGATTCGGCCTTGGCGAAGGCCTGGACGGCCTCGTCGTAGCGCCCCAGCGACTTGTAGGAGCGGGCGAGCATGAGCCAGCCCGGCATGTTGTCGGGATTGGCCTGCATCTTGGCGGCCAGGCTGGTGACCATTTCGTCGATTTTTTCCGGCGTCATTTCCTGCGGCGCGGCGGTTTGCACCGGGTCGAGCGCCTTCGGATTGCCGAGGATGCCGTAGCCGAGCAGGCCGAGGATGGGCAGCAGGATCAGGATAGCTATGGCCATCTTGTGGCTCGGCCCATGCGTGGCTTGGGCGGCGCCGTCGGCAGTGGCTGGCTCGACTTCTTCGAGCAGGCGGCGTTGCAGCTCGCCTCGGGCTTGCTCGAAATCGGCTTCGGCCAGCGAGCCTTCGGCTTTTTCACGAGACAGTTCGGCCAGCTGGTCGCGGAAGATGGCGAGGTTGGCTTCCTTGCGGTCGGCCTTGCTGGTCGAGCGCAGGCCGAGCCACAGCGGCGGCAGGATGAAGGCGGAAACGACCACGATAAGCAGGACGGCAAAGATGGAAAACTGGGTCATTTCGGGTCGATTTCCTTGAGCAGCGCGTCGGCGCGGCTGGTCTGGTCAGCCGACAGCGGCTGGTCTTCGGCATTGATGCGGGTGGCGCGCCGGCGCAGGTAGCGTTGCAGGATGAAGAGGCCGAGCAGCATGAGGGCGACCGGGCCGCCCCAGAGGAGCAGCGTGATGCCCTTGACCGGCGGGCGGTAGAGGACGAAATCGCCGTAGCGGACGACCATGAAATCGACGATTTCCTCGTCGCTCTTGCCGTCCTTGATCATGGTCCGGACTTCGCGGCGCAGGTCTTGCGCCAGTTCGGCGTTGGAGTCGGCGATGGTCTGGTTCTGGCAAACCAGGCAGCGCAACTCCTCGGAAAGCTTTTGCAGACGCTTTTCGGCTACCGGATCGGCGGCCGTCGCCGCTTCGGTAGCCGCATCGGCGAATGCTACGGTCGACCCGAAAAAAGAGCCAAAAATGAAAAGCGCGATCAGGATGCGGCGCTTCATTTGTTCAGCTCGGCAAGCAGCGGCATGATTTTCTGGGCCAGCACGTCGGGCGAGATCGGCCCGGTGTGCTTCATGCGGATGATCCCGGTCTTGTCGATGACATAGGTTTCCGGCACGCCGTAGACGCCGTAGTCGATGCCGACGCGGCCGTCGATGTCCATGATCGTCAGCGTGTACGGGTCGCCATGCTGGGCCAGCCACTGGTTGGCGCGCTGGAAAGCCAGTTTCTTTTCTTCATCGGCCGGCATCTTGCTCATGTCGAAATTGCCGTCGCCGCGCACTTCCTTGTAGTTGAGGCCGACCAGCGGCACGTTGGCCTTCTTCGAAAACTCGACGAGCACCGGGTGCTCGGCGCGGCAGGAGACGCACCACGAAGACCAGACGTTGAGCAGCCAGGCCTTGCCCTGCATGTCCTTGGGGCCCATCGTTTTTTCCGGTGTGGCCAGGACATTCAGGTTGAAGGCCGGGGCCGGCTTGCCGACCAGCGGCGACGGGACGTCGCGCGGGTTGAGACCGAGGCCGACGGCAAGCAGGGCGACGAGGGCGGCGAAAGCGCCGAGTATCCAGTAGTAACGATTCATGCGTGTTGGCTTCCAGCCGGGGTGGTGACAGTCGCGGAGTTGCGGGATTTGGCGCGATAGCGCCGGTCGAGCATGGCCAGCAGGCCGCCCAGTGCCATCAGCACGCAGCCGCCCCAGATCCAGTCCACGAAGGGTTTGTAATAGACACGGACGGCCCATTCGCCCTCCGGCTTGTCGCGTTCGATCGGTTCGCCGAGCGAGACATAGACATCGCGCAGGAAACCGGCGTCGATGGCGGCTTCGGTCATCGGCATGCCGGACGACGCGTAGTTGCGTTTTTCGGGTTTCATTTTCAGGCGAAATTTCCCGTCGACCGTGAGATCGAAGTCGCCCTGCGCCGCCACGTAGTTCGGCCCCTGAATTTCCCTGACGCCATTGAACTTGAAGCTGTAGCCGGCGACATCGACGGTATCGCCGGGCGCCATCTTGATGTCTTTTTCATCCTGGAAGCTGCTGACCATGGTCACGCCGACGACAAACACCGCGATGCCGAAGTGGGCGACGCACATGCCGACGAAGCTGCGCGGCTGCTTGAAGGCAGCGCTCAGGAAAGACTGACCGGCGCGGGTGTGCTGGACGCGCTGGATGTAGGCAGTCAGCGTCGTGAAGGTGACCCAGGCGGCAAGCAGAATGCCGAGTGCGGTCAGTGCGGTCCATTGGCCATAAACCAGCGGCAGCGCGATGGCGACAACGGCAGCGGCAATCATTGCCCAGCGCACGGTCCGGGTGATTTCCGATATCGACGCGTCCTTCCAGCGGGCGAAGGGGGCGACGCCCATGAGGAACAGCACCGGTGCCATGACCGGCACGAAGACGGCATTGAAGTAAGGCGGCCCGACCGAAATCTTGCCGACACCGAGCGCGTCGATGAGCAGCGGATAGAGCGTGCCGAGCAGCACGGTGGCGCAGGCGACGACGAGCAGCACGTTGTTGGTGAGCAGCAGCGATTCGCGCGACACCAGTCCGAAGCGGCCGCCCAGCCCAACCTTGGGCGCCCGCCAGGCGAACAGGGCGAGCGAGGTGCCGATGACGGCGACGAGGAAGATCAGGATGAAAATGCCGCGTCGCGGGTCGGTGGCGAAAGCATGAACCGAGGTCAGCACGCCGGAACGGACGAGGAAGGTGCCGAGCAGCGACAGCGAGAAGGCCGAAATCGCCAACAGCACCGTCCAGTTCTTGAAACTGCCGCGCTTTTCGGTGGCCGCCAGCGAATGAATGAGCGCCGTGCCAACCAGCCAGGGCATGAACGAGGCGTTTTCGACCGGGTCCCAGAACCACCAGCCGCCCCAGCCCAGTTCGTAATAAGCCCACCACGAACCCATGGCGATGCCCAGGGTCAGGAAGCACCAGGCGGCCATCGTCCACGGCCGCGACCAGCGCGCCCAGGCGGCGTCCAACTGGCCGGACAGCAGGGCGGCGATGGCGAAGGCGAAAGCGACCGAGAAACCGACGTAGCCCATGTAGAGCAGCGGCGGGTGGATGACCAGACCGAAATCCTGCAGCAGCGGGTTGAGGTCACGCCCTTCGGCTGCGGCCGGCAGCAGGCGTTCGAAGGGGCTGGACGTGATCAGGATGAACAGCATGAAGCCGAAGGCGACCAGACCGAGGGTGCCGAGGACGCGGGCCACCATCGTTTCCGGCAGTTGCTTCGACAGCATGGCGACGCCGAAGGCCCACCAAGTCAGCATCAGCATCCACAGCAGCAGCGAGCCCTCATGGCCGCCCCAGACGGCGGCGACGCGATATTGCAGCGGCAGCAGCGAATTGGAGTGCTGAGCGACATAGACCACGGAGAAATCGTTGGTCACGAAGGCCTGCGTCAGGCAGGCGAAGGAAAAAGTGACAAGCAGCGCCATGGCCGACGCGGCCGGACGGGCGACGGCAACCCAGGCCATGCGGTTCTGGTGGGCGCCGAGCAGCGGCAGGGTGCCAAGGATCAGGGCGACCAGCGCAGCAAGGATCAGGGCGAAATGGCCGAGTTCGGGAATCATGCTCAGTAGCTCGCTTTCGGCTTGTCGCCAGAGGAAGACGGGGAAACATGCTTGCCGGCGGCGCGGGCCTGGGCGTCGTCGACGGCCTTGGCGGCTTCTGGCGGCATGTAGTTTTCATCGTGCTTGGCCAGCACTTCGGTGGCCATGAAGGTACCCTCACCATTGAGCTTGCCCTGGGCCACGGCGCCTTTGCCCTCCTTGAAGAGGTCGGGCAGGATGCCCTTGTAATGCACCGGGATTTCCTTTTCGGTGTCGGTGATCGTGAAGCCGATGGTGACCCCGTCGGTCTGGCGACTGATGCTGCCTTCCTTGACCAGCCCACCGATGCGGAACAGTTTGTCCTTGGGCGCCTTGCCGGCAGCCACTTCGGTCGGCGTGATGTAGAGCGCGATATTGCTGTTCAGGGCGTTGAGAACCAGCGCCGCGATGATGCCGATGATGGCCAGCGCGCCGCCGATCAGGGCGAGTTTCTTGTGACGGGATTTCATTCAGCGGTGTTCCTTGTTTCGGCGCGCAACTGGCGCTTGAGACGGGCGATGGTGCTCTTTCGATTGCGGACGACGACAATCGGTTCAACAATCATGATCAGCGCGGTCAGGCCGAACGAGCCCCAGACGTAAAAGCCGTAGCCGCCCATGGCGATGAAGTCGGAAAAACTGTTCCAGTGGATCATTTTTCGTCTCCCGCCAATTCGGCCTTGACCCAGTCGGTATTGCGCTCGCGTTCGAGCATGATGGTCCGCACGCGCATCAGGGCGATGGCAATCGAATACATCCAGAAGCACATGGCCATGAGCAGCATGCCCCAAAGCATGGTTTCGGCCATCGACGACTTGGTCAGGTTGACGCTCGAGCCTTGATGCAGGGTGTTCCACCATTTGACCGAGAAATAGATGATCGGGATGTTGACGACGCCGACCAGCAGCAACAGGCCGCCGGCCTTGTCGGCCCGCTTGGCATCGTCGATGGCGGCGGTCAGGGCCATGTAGCCGATGTAGAGAAAGAGCAGGATCAGTTCCGAAGTCAGGCGGGCATCCCACACCCACCAGGCGCCCCACATCGGCTTGCCCCACAGGGCGCCGGTCCATAGCGAGAGGAGGGCCATGAGCGCGCCGGTCGGCGCCAGCGCCTGCGCCATCATGCCCGACAGGCGGGTGTTGAAGGCGAGGCCGATGGCAGCCCAGCCGGCCATGACCAGATAGATGAACATCGACATCCAGGAGGCCGGAACGTGGATGAAGATGATCCGGTAGCCCTCACCCTGCTGGAAGTCGGTCGGGGCGACAAGCATGCCAAGCCATAGTCCGGCGAGGCCGAAGACAACCGATATGGCGACGAAGTAGGGAATCAGCGTGCCGGCCAGAGGATAGAAAGTGGCGGGCGACGCGAAGCGGTAGAGATTGAAGCGATCTTTCATTCGAGGGCGATCTTCAAGGCAGCGGCCGACGCCCAGGGGGCGAAGCCAAGTGAGGCAAAAGTAAGTGCGGCGAGCAGTGACAGGTGACCTTCTCCCCCGAGCCCGGCCACCGTCGCATCCACTGCGCCAGCGCCGAATATTAGCACCGGAATATATAGCGGCAGAACCAACAACGAGAGCAGCACGCCGCCGCCACGCAGGCCCAGGGTCAGCGCGGCACCGATGGCGCCAATGCCGGACAGCGCCGGGGTGCCGATCAGGATGGCGAAGGTCAGCATCAGCAGGGCATCGGTGCTCAGGTCGAACTGGATGCCGAGGACCGGTGCGATCAGCGCCAAGGGTAGGCCGGAGACCAGCCAGTGAGCAATCACTTTGCCGGTAACAACCAGCCCGAGGGGGTGCGGGGCCAGCGCCAGTTGCTCAAGCGTGCCGTCGCGATGGTCGTCGGCGAACAGGCGGGGCAGCGACAGCATGGTAGCGAGCAGGGCCGCAACCCACAGCACGCCGGGGGCCAGCTTGCGCAGCAGATCCGGCTCCGGACCGATGCCGAGCGGGAACAGACTGACCACGATGACGAAGAAAAATAGTGCCGAGACGATGTCGGCCTGGCGCCGCATGGCCAGTTTGAGATCGCGACCAATGACCGCGGTGATGATCTTGAACATCAGCGCCTCGCTCTCAACCGAGCCGCAATTCGCGCACAGTGCCGGCCGGGATGTTGACCAGCTGGTGCGTCGTCATCACGGCCAGACCGCCGCGTTGCAGATGGCCTGAAATGATGCCGGCCAGCCAGTCGACCGCAGCAACGTCGAGGGCGACGAAAGGTTCGTCGAGTATCCACAGCGGGCGCTTCTCCTTGACCAGCCGGGCCAGCGCGACGCGGCGCTTCTGGCCTTGCGACAGGTATTTGCAGGCGAGGTCTTCGCGGCCGGCCAGGCCGACCTGTTCCAGCGCATCGATCGCATCGTCCTCGGAGAGTTCCTCGTCAGTCAGATGGGCCGACGCGAGCAGGTTTTCGAGCGGCGTCAGCTCTTCCTTGATGGCGTTCAGGTGGCCGAGATAGCAGAGGTCGGCACGGAACTCATCGGACTTGATCGGCTGGCCTTTCCAGCGGATTTCGCCGGCTTCCGGCGGCAAAAGGCCGATCAGCATGCGCAGCAAGCTGGTCTTGCCGGCGCCGTTTTTGCCCTGCAGGTAAAGCAGCTCCCCGGCCTCCAGCTTGAAGCCAAGGCCTGCGAACAGGCGGCGCTCGCCGCGCACGCATTCCAGATTGTCAGCTTCAAGCATCAGGGGGAAAACCGAAAGAAATCAGGCACAAATTATGGACGCGCAAGTTTAACGGCAGATTAACGGGAATCAAATAAACACCAACAAGAAAAACGGGGGCTGCAGCCCCCGTCGATTCTCTGGAGCGGTTGTTATTTCTTTTCGAACGGTGTCGGACGCGGTGTCGCGTCGGAGGATGGCGGCAGGATCGGCATCTTGAAGTTTGGCTGGTCGCCGGTCAGGGTCTTCAGGAAGGCGACGATCTTGGCATTTTCTTCCGGCGTAAACTTCTTGCCGAGCTGGATGCGGGCCATGGTGTCGACTGCTTCCGGCAAGGTGTTGGCGGCGCCATCGTGGAAGTACGGATAGGTCATTTCAACGTTGCGCAGGGTCGGTACCTTGAAGTTGAAACGGTCGGCATCCTTGCCGGTCACGGCAGAACGGCCTTCAGCCGGGCTGGAGGCCTTGTAGGCTTCGACCAGGCCCATCTTCTGGAAGGAGTTGCCGCCGACGGCAGGGCCGTTATGGCAGGTGACGCAACCGCTGTCCTTGAACAACTGGTAGCCGGCCAGTTCATCCTTGGTGATGGCCTTCTTGTTGCCCTTCAGGTATTTGTCGAAGCGTGAGTTCGGGGTGACCAGCGTTTCCTCGAAGGCGGCGATGGCCTTGGTGACCTTGTCGATATCGACTGTCTCGGAGCCGAAGGCTTTCTTGAATTCCGCCACGTAGCCGGGGATGGTTTGCAGCATGCTGACGGCCAGCGTGTGGGTGAAACCCATTTCACCCGGATTGGCGATCGGGCCTCCGGCCTGCGCCTTGAGGTCGGCGGCGCGGCCGTCCCAGAACTGGGCGACGTTCAGACTGGAATTCAGCACGGTCGGCGCATTGATCGGGCCTTCCTGCCAGTTGTGGCCAATCGAGGTCTTGATGTTGTCAGTGCCACCCATCGACAGGTTATGACAGGAGTTGCAGGAGATGAAGCCGGACTTGGACAGGCGTGGATCGAAATAAAGCTTCTTGCCGAGTTCGACAAGGGCTGGGTTGGTGACTTTGGCTGGCGCAATCGGCTGGATCGGCTCCTTGCTGGCAGCCATCGCGGCCTGGCTGAGAATAGCGCCGGAAAGTAGTGCAATGGCGAATGACAACGTAGTGCATTTCATCGTTTATCTCCTTCGGTGAAAAAGTATCGGTGGTCGATTCTCCCCTCGGGGTGTGTGCTAGTATTGATCCAAGTCAATGATTTTTATGGGTTTTGGTTATAGGGCTTATAGTTAGTCCCTATAGCTGGAAGGGACATGAGCCCTCGTGTTTGAAATGGAGAGCAGTAAATGACCTTAACCGAGTTGCGCTATATCGTTGCTTTGGCTCAGGAAGGTAATTTCAGCCGGGCGGCGGAGCACTGTTCGGTCAGCCAGCCGACGCTGAGTGTGGCGATCGCCCGCCTGGAAGACGAATTTGGCGTCCAGTTGTTCGAGCGTGGCAAGGGTTTTGTCAGCCCGAGTGCAGTTGGCGCCAAGGTGGTCGAACAGGCCAAGCGGGCGCTTGGCGAGGCAGAGAAAGTCCGGCAGGTGGCCATGCTTGGCCGGGATCAGCTGGAGGGGCCATTGCGGCTCGGCGTCATTCACACCATCGGCCCCTATCTGCTGCCCCAACTCATTCATTCCCTGAAAGTGGTGGCGCCGGCCATGCCGCTCGCCATCGAGGAAAACATGACGGCCAGTCTGGCCGACATGCTGCACGACAACGAGGTCGACGTCGTCATCATCGCCTTGCCCTTCGATGTGCCGGGGGTGCTGACCCGGGCCATCTATGACGAATCCTTCAAGGTCGTCGTGCCGCGCGGCCATCCCTGGGAAAACCGGGAGTGGATTGCGCCGGAGGATGTGGCCGGTGACGAAGTGCTCTTGCTGAAAGCCGGCAACTGCTTCCGTGATCAGGTGCTGGGTGCCTGTCCGCAGGTCAGCAGCCCGGAAACCGATGTCCGGCTCGGTCATTCGATTGGCACCATCCGCTGCATGGTGGCCTCCGGCCTGGGGGTTTCCGTGTTGCCGGACAGTGCGCTGGGACATCCTTACAGCAACGACATGATCAGTGTCATTCCTTTCAAGGAACCCGCTCCGGCACGCCGCGTGGCGCTGGCCTGGCGGCCGGGCTTTGTGCGTCCGAAGGCCATCGAGGCGCTGCTCGATGCCGTGCGCGGCCTGAGTTCTTCGGCCTATCGCTTGCTGGTCTGAGTGTTCATGAGCACTTCGGCCTGAATGTGCTGGATGCAATCAGTCAGCCTGATGCCCTGCTCCTCGAATTCCCGTTTCAGCGCCTCAATGGCACTTGTTTCACCGGCATCGCGGCAGCGCAGCAGTTGGCTGCCGAGATCATGCAGGTGCCGGTGCAGGCCTTCGAGCGCCTGGAACGCTTCGACACTGGCATAGCGTCGTCCTTCCTGGCTGTCGAACCAGCGACCGAATCGGCATTGATGATGGCTGAGTTCCGGCGGGTGCAGGGCACCGGTAGTGTCATCAAGGTAGGTGTAGAGGGCTTTTTTCCAGCGGTTGTGGTCGACGTCGGCGATCAGCATGGGCAAATCCTCGCGTGACCACTTGAAGGCCGTGGCCAGTCCCCACAGCTCATCCGGCTTGAATTGCCGAATCCAGGCGGGCATCAGTGCTGCCGGCATCGGATGGGCGATGCCGAAACCCTGCGCCATGTCGCAGCCAAGAAGGAGCAGGACGAGGCCGTGCTCGACCGTTTCGACGCCTTCGGCGATGACCTGACGGCGAAAGGCCTGGGTCAGGCCGATGACGCCTTCGACGATGGCCAGATCGTCGGCGTCGTCGAGCATGTTGCGGATGAATGACTGGTCGATCTTGAGCACATCGGCGGGCAACTGGCGGAAGTAGGTCAGCGATGAATAGCCGGTGCCAAAATCGTCAAGGGCGAAGCTGACGCCGAGGCGCCGGCATTCGGCGAACAGCTCGGCGACCTTGGCCATGTCTTCAAGCGCGGCGGTTTCGAGGACTTCAAGCTCGATCAGGCCGGGGGCCAGATTGGGGTGGGCACTGAGCAGTTCGGCCAGGCGCCGGGAAAATCCCTCGTGCAGCAGGTGCTTGCCGGAAATGTTGATGCTGACCGGCAGGTCGACGCCCTGTTCATGCCATTCGTCCATCTGGCGGAGTGCTTCCCGGATGACCCAGTCGCCGACTTCGATATCGAGTTCGCTGTCCTCGATGACGGGCAGGAAGCGCCCGGGCAGGAGCAGCCCTTCTTCCGGGTGCTGCCAGCGGATCAGCGCTTCGGCCCCGGTCACGCGGCCCTTGCGCATGTTCACCTTGGGCTGGAAGTAGAGCTCGAACTCGCCCTTGTCCAGGCCTTCCCGAATACGCCCGATTTCTTCGCGGCGAATGCGCGTGCGGCGGTCGTTTTCCGGGTCGAACAGGTGGTGGCGATTGCGGCCGCCCTGCTTGGCGGCGTACATCGCCTGGTCGGCATGGCGGAGCAGGGTGTCGGCGTCGGAGCCGTCATGCGGGTAGAGGGTGACGCCGATACTCGCCGAAATGGTGATGCTGTGTTCGGAGACGCGGAAAGGCTGGCTCAGCGCGCCAATGATGCGGCCGACGGCGTGATCGCACTCGTGCAGGTCATCAAGATTGGAAACGAGCAGGACGAATTCATCGCCACCTAGTCGCGACACCGTGTCGCCGGCGCGGACGCAGGTCTTCAGGCGCTGGGCGACTTCGATGAGCAGGAAATCGCCGGCCGAATGGCCGAACTGGTCGTTGATCGGTTTGAAGTTGTCGAGATCGAGATAGCAGATGGCCAGCATCTTCCCGCTGCGTTCGGTTTGCGCCATGGCCAGCTGGAGGCGGTCGCTGAGCAGCATGCGGTTGGGCAGCTGGGTCAGCGCATCGTAATGGGCAAGATGCTCGAGGCGTTGCTGGTGCTGCTTGATGACGGTGATGTCGGAAAAAATGGCGACGAAGTTGGCGATTTCGCCGTTCCGGTTGCGGACGGTGGAGATGGTGAGCAGTTCGACGAATATTTCGCCGGATTTCTTGCGGTTCCATATCTCGCCGCGCCAATAGCCTTCCTCGCCGATTTTTTGCCACATTTCATGATAGAAGGCGGGGTCGTGGTGTCCGGATTTGAGGAGGTCGGCGGTCTGGCCGATCGCTTCGTCGCGGGGATAACCCGTCAGTTCGCTGAAGGTTGAATTGACTTCGACGATGCGCCCTTTCGGGTCGGTGATCATGATGCCTTCGTGCGCATTGTCAAAAACGCTGGCAGCAAGTTGCTGGCGCTCTTCGGCGATCAGGCGCTCGGTGATGTCCTGCGATGTGCTGATCAGCGCCGGGCGACCGTTCCAGTAGCCATGGGTGATCCGCGTCTCGATCATGCTTTGCTCGCCATTGGCGTGCAGGATGGGCAGCGGGCAGTTGAAACGGCGGCCGGCGATGACGTCGGCCATGCTGTCGTTGGCGATTTTTTGCAGATTTTTCGGGTGTACCGTGGCAATCGGCTGGCCGATCAGGGCCTCAGGTCCATAGCCGAGGTCGTCGGCAACTGCCCGGTTGTAATGCAGGATGCGGCCATCCTCGTCGAGGATGAAAATGAAATCCTTGAGCGCGTCGAACAGGCCGCTCAGGTTTTGTTGCAGGCGCCGGGCTTGCTCCTGAGCATCGAGCTGGAGCAGGGTCTGGCTGAAGTGATTGCCCAGCATGTCGAGCGAACGCAGCGTCGACGCCAGGATGCCGGTGGCCCGTCGGCTGCCTAGCGTGATGCAGGCGGCCGGCTGACCGGCCAGCATGATCGGCAAGGTGGTCAGGCAGCCTAGACCTTCTCTCTGGATCGCTTCGTTGTCGAGGACGCTGGCGTCAGCGCAGTGATCGCTCGGCTCCTGGCAATTGCAAATTGTTCCGCCGTCCAGCGCGAAACGGGCAAACGGACTATCGGCATCGAGATGGGCAACTTTGTCGACAAAGTCGGTGGAAACCCCGACGTGGGTCATTAGCTGGTAGCTACCATCGGCCTGTCGCCAGTGCAGGCAGCCGGCATCGATATCGGGAAAGCGCAGGGCGGCCCTGAGCAGCACCTGCAGCACGGCGTCGCGCTGCAGACCGGCGGCCAGCGCCTGGGCGATGTCGTGCTCGATTTCAAGGCGCAACTCGGCATTCTTGCGCTCGGAAATATCGACGGCGGAGGCGATGACCGCCGGCCGGCCGAAGTATCTTGCGCTGTGGAGCCGGATTTCGACCGGGAAAATGCGGCCCCCGGTGTTTTTGGCGAGGACTTCGAAGATCTGTGGCGTACCAGCCAGTGCCGCGGTGATGTGCTGGTTGATGGTTGCTACATCGGTCAGCCCGGGTTGCGTAAATGCCGCATGGCTCAGACCGATCAACTGGGCACGGGGGATGCCGGATATTTGCTCGGCGCCGGTATTGACGTCGAGGAAGGTGCCGTCCTCGGACTGGATGAATAGCGCTTCGCTGATGCGGTTGAAAATGCCGTGGAAGGTTTCCAGGCTTCGGCCCAGCTCCTGCGACCGACGCTGATGGGCGATGAGCAGCGCGGCCAGCTGGCAGGCTTGGGTCAGGCAGCCCAGATCCTCTTCGCGCGGCTGGCTGGGCTGGCGGTGATAGGCGGCGAAGGTGCCGAGCAAGAGGCCATCCGGCCCGATGATCGGGTCCGACCAGCAGGCGGCGATGTCGCTTTCCCGGGCGAGTTCGTGATAGGCGGCACACAGCGGGTCGGCGAAGACGTTTTCGACGATGATGCGTTGCCTCAGCGCTGCGGCCGTGCCGCAGGAACTGAGGCCTTCGCCGATCGGCAGGCCGTCGATCGCGGCGCTATAGGCTGCCGGCAGGCTGGGAGCGGCGCCAACGCGGAGCTGCTGCCCGGCTTCGTCGCTGAGCATGATCGAACATCGCCACTCCGGCATCTCGGCTTCGACCGACTTGATGAGCAATTCGAGGGCGCGGGGCAGCGTTTCGCCGCCGATCATTCCGGCCAGCGCGGCGTTGCGCAGGCGCATGGCTTCTTCGCCGCGCCTCCGCTCCGAAATGTCGCGGGCGAAGCCGACCGTGCCGAGCAGGCTGCCATCGTCGCCGATGACCGGGGCCTTGTAGGTTTCGTGCCAGATGCTCTGGTGGCCGATGACGATCTGTTCGACCACCACCTTGTTCTTGCGCGAGGCCATGACTTCAGCGTCGTCGGCCCGGAAATGATCGGCCATCTCGGGCGGCCAGAAATCCAGATCGCTCATGCCAACGATGGCACCGGTGTTGGGCAGGCAGACTGCATCGGCAAATGCGCGGTTGGTGGTCAGAAAGCGCGATTCCGTATCCTTGAGCCAGACCAGATAGGGGAAGTTGTCGAGCAGGGCACGCTGGTAACGCTCGTTGCGGGCGGTTTCTTCAAGAATCTGCTCGCGGTTGCGCAGTATCGATTGTTGCTCGCTCAGCATGGAGTCCACCTGGCCGAGGCTGAGCGGGCTCATCAGTGTATGTTCGGAGAGCAGGCCGACGAGCAGGCCTTTGTCGTCGACGACGGCGAGGTGGCGAATGTCGTGATCGAGCATCTGCTGGGCGGCGTCGGCCAGCGGGCGGTCGGCCCGGATGCAGATGGCGGGCCGGGTCATGATGGCGCCCAGCGTTGGATTGGGCTGGTCGTCGAGAAAGAAGCGAACAATGTCATGTTCGGTGACGATGCCCAGCGGTCGCCGGCCATCGACGACGAAGACGCAACTGACGCTGACTGCCGCCATGGCAGTCAGCGCATCTTCGAGATGGGCATCAGCCGGCAGGCGGGGGAAGGTGCGTTCCATCAGCGTGTCAGCGCTGTTGAGCTGGAGGAAGAAATCGGCACCGAGATGCTTGCGGAAATCCGATTCGCTGACGACGCCGAGTGGCAATCCCGCCGCGTCGGTGACGATGACGTGGCGGATGCCCAGACTGGCGGCTTCGCGATAGGCTTGCTGGAACAGCATGTCGGCCGGGACGCTATGGACCGGGCTGGTCATCGTGTCGCCGGCCGTTTGGTCCGGCGAATGATGCTGGCGCATGACGCGCACGATGTCGCGTTCGGTAATGATGCCGAGCGCCTTGCCCTGGTCGACGATGATGACTGACGAGATTTTCGCCGCCAGCATGCGTGTAGTCACCTCGCGCAGGCTGAGGCCGGGCTCGACGCGATCACTTTGGGTGGATATCAGCTCGACGATTCTGGTCGCGCGTTTTCTTGTCATCTTCGAATTCTAGAACGATTCCTGCTGTTTTCCGCTTGATGGGAGTCAATCGGACGGCCTATTCGGATGTGGAAGTACAGTTTCCACCATGGATTGCCAGTGACCATCTGGCGCCTCCTCAAGGCTTGCCCATGGTCGGGTTTGGCTTGGGAAATGCCTTGATTCCAATCGATAAATCAATAAGTGCCGGTGTGTGGCACACGCTTTGCGTAGTGGTTCCCCTGCTCGGCAACAAAACCAACGGGGGACATACCAGTGACCGAAACCTTTTATGAAGTGCTGCGCCGCCAGGGGATCACCCGGCGTAGCTTTCTCAAATTTTGCAGCCTGACGGCGACGTCGCTCGGGCTGGGCAGCGCCGCCGCGCCGCGTATCGCCCATGCGCTGGAAACCAAGGCGCGCACGCCGGTGATCTGGCTGCACGGTCTGGAATGTACCTGTTGCTCCGAATCCTTCATTCGTTCGGCGCACCCGCTGACCAAGGATGTCGTGCTCTCGATGCTCTCGCTCGACTACGACGACACGCTGATGGCCGCTGCCGGGCACCAGGCCGAGGCGATCATCGAAGAGGTCAAGAAGAAGTACAAGGGCAACTACATCGTTGCCGTCGAAGGCAATCCGCCGCTCAACGAGGACGGCATGTTCTGCATCCACGGCGGCCGTCCGTTCGTCGAAGTGCTCAAGGAAACCTGTGCCGACGCCAAGGCCATCATCAGCTGGGGCGCCTGTGCCTCCTACGGTTGCGTCCAGGCCGCCAAGCCGAATCCGACACGCGCCACGCCGGTGCACAAGGTGATTACCGGCAAGCCGATCATCAACGTCCCCGGTTGCCCGCCGATTGCTGAAGTCATGACCGGTGTCGTCACCTACATGCTGACTTTCGACCGCATTCCCGAACTCGACCGTCAGGGCCGCCCGAAAATGTTCTACGGCCAGCGCATTCACGACAAGTGCTATCGCCGCGGCCACTTCGATGCCGGCCAGTTCGCCGAAGCCTGGGACGACGAGGGTTCGCGCAAGGGTCACTGTCTGTACAAGATGGGCTGCAAGGGGCCGACGACCTACAACGCCTGCTCGTCGATGCGCTGGAACGGCGGCGTGTCGTGGCCGGTGCAATCTGGCCACGGTTGTATCGGTTGCTCGGAAGAGGGCTTCTGGGACAAGGGCAGCTTCTACGATCGCGTGACTGACATCAAGGCTTTCGGCGTCGAAGCGAACGCCGACACCATCGGCAAGGCTGCCGCCGGCACCGTTGGCGCCGCGATTGCTGCCCATGCCGCCGTCTCGGCACTGGCGAGGGCGCGGAGTTCGACGTCCCACGGTCAACCGGAAAAAGAGGGGGAAAAGTAAAAAATGGCTGCTTACGAAACTCAAGGATTCAAGCTCGACAACTCCGGCAAGCGCGTCGTCGTTGACCCGGTCTGCCGCATCGAAGGCCACCTGCGGGTGGAAGTCAATCTAGACGACAAGAACGTCATTCGCAATGCCGTGTCCACAGGGACCATGTGGCGCGGCCTCGAAGTCATTCTCAAGGGCCGCGATCCGCGTGACGCCTGGGCCTTCACCGAGCGCATCTGCGGCGTCTGTACCGGCACCCACGCGCTGACCTCGGTGCGCGCCGTCGAGGATGCGCTCAACATCAAGATCCCGGAAAACGCCAACAGCATCCGCAACATCATGCAGCTCAACCTGCAGGTGCATGACCATCTGGTGCACTTCTACCACCTGCACGCGCTCGACTGGGTTGATGTCGTCTCCGCCTTGAAGGCTGATCCGAAAGCCACCTCGGCGCTGGCCCAGAGTATTTCGAGCTGGCCGCTGTCGTCGCCGGGCTATTTCCGCGACATCCAGAATCGCCTGAAAAAGTTCGTCGAATCCGGCCAGCTCGGCCCCTTCATGAACGGCTACTGGGGCAACCCGGCCTACAAGCTGCCGCCCGAAGCCAACCTCATGGCGGTGGCGCACTACCTCGAAGCCCTCGATTTCCAGAAAGAAATCGTCAAGGTGCACACCATTTTCGGTGGCAAGAACCCGCACCCGAACTGGCTGGTCGGCGGCGTGCCCTGCGCCATCAACATGGAAGGCACGGGGGCGGTCGGCGCCGTGAACATGGAGCGGCTCAATCTGGTCAAGAGCATCATCGACCGCTCAATCGAGTTCACCGAGCAGGTGTACATCCCCGACCTGATCGCCATCGCCAAGTTCTACAAGGGCTGGCTGCATGGCGGCGGCCTGTCGTCGAAGAACGTCATGTCCTACGGCGACATTCCGGACAAGGCCAACGACTACTCGGCCGGCAACCTGCTGCTGCCGCGCGGCGCCATTATCAATGGCGACCTGTCCAAGGTCCATGAAATCGACCTCAAGGACCCGGAGCAGATTCAGGAATATGTGAATCACTCCTGGTACAAATACGCCGACGAAAGCAAGGGCCTGCACCCCTTCGACGGCGTCACCGAGCCGAGCTTCGTGCTCGGCCCGAACACCAAGGGCACCAAGACCAACATCAAGGAGCTCGACGAAGGCGGCAAGTACTCGTGGATCAAGGCCCCGCGCTGGCGCGGCCACGCCATGGAAGTCGGCCCGCTGGCCCGCTACATCATTGGCTACGCCCAGGGCAACAAGGAATTCAAGGAGCCGGTCGACGCCCTGCTCAAGGAACTCGACGTGCCGGTCACCGCGCTGTTCTCGACGCTGGGCCGCACCGCGGCGCGCGGTCTGGAATGTCAGTGGGCAGGTCACAAGATGTCCTACTTCTTCGACAAGCTGATGGCCAACCTCAAGGCCGGCGACCTCAACACGGCCAACATCGAGAAATGGGAGCCGAGTACCTGGCCGAAGGAAGCGATGGGCGCCGGCTTCACCGAAGCCCCGCGCGGCGCACTCGGCCACTGGATCAAGATCAAGGACACCAAGATCGACAATTACCAGTGCGTCGTGCCGACCACCTGGAACGGCGGTCCGCGCGACCACAAGGGCCAGATCGGTGCCTTCGAGGCGGCGCTGATGGACACCCCGGTGGCCAAGGCTGACGAGCCGCTCGAAATCCTGCGTACGCTGCATTCCTTCGATCCCTGCCTGGCCTGCTCGACGCACGTGATGAGCCCGGATGGACAGGAAATGACGTCGGTCAAGGTCCGCTAAGCGGTCCGGAAAGGAGGCAATCATGCTCTCTCAACAGGACATGCTCGAGGCCGAACGGCACGGTAAACAGGTCCGTTCGATCTATGTCTACGAAGCACCGGTGCGGCTCTGGCACTGGATCAACGCCCTGGCCATGGTGGTGTTGGCGGTAACCGGGTATTTCATCGGTAAGCCCTTGCCGACGATGCCCGGCGAAGCGTCGGACAACTTTTTGATGGGCTACATCCGTTTCGCCCATTTCTCGGCCGCTTATATCTTTGCTGTCGGGCTGCTCGGGCGGGTGTATTGGGCGTTCGTCGGCAATCACCACGCCAAGCAGATCTTCCGGCTGCCGATCACCAATCCGCAGTGGTGGAGTGAAGTCTTCTTCGAGTTGCGCTGGTATCTGTTCCTCGAAAAGACACCAAAAAAGTACGTCGGGCACAACCCGATGGCCCAGCTCATGATGTTCTTCTTCTTCACGATCCTGGCCGTCGGCATGCTGTTCACCGGCTTCGCGCTGTACAGCGAAGGCGCCGGGCTGGGCAGCTGGCAGGACATGCTGTTCGGCTGGGTCATTCCGGCCCTCGGCGGCTCGATGCAGGTGCATAACCTGCACCGGCTCGGCATGTGGATCATGATGACTTTCGTGCTGGTGCATGTCTACGCGGCGATCCGCGAGGACATCATGAGTCGTCAGAGCCTGATCTCGACCATGATTTCCGGCTGGCGGATGTTCAAGGACTGAGGCTTCAACTTGCGTTCGCCCCGGCGTACAGCCGTACCCGGGGCACTTTTTCAGGTGGTAACAATGACTTCAAAACGCATACTGGTCCTCGGTATCGGCAATATCCTGTGGGCCGACGAAGGCTTCGGCGTGCGCTGTGTCGAAGCCCTCAACGCCGGTTGGGAATTCCCGCCGCAGGTGACGGTCATGGACGGCGGCACGCAGGGCCTTTACCTGCTGCCCTACGTCCAGGAGGCCGATTGCCTGCTGGTTTTCGATGCCGTCGATTACGGCGACGAGCCGGGCCGGTTGCGCGTCGTGGTCGGCGATCAGGTGCCGCGCTTCATGGGCGTCAAGAAAATGAGTCTGCACCAGACCGGTTTTCAGGAAGTGCTCATGGCGGCCGAACTGACGCAAAAACTGCCGGCTGAACTCGTCCTCGTTGGCGTTCAGGCCGAGCAACTCGAAGATTTCGGCGGCAGCCTGCGTGACGTCGTCAAGGCGCAGATGGTGCCGGCCCTCAACGTCGCGCTCGACTGGCTGGAAAAATGGGGCGCGGCGGGGCGGGTGCGCGATGGGCAGAGCGAAAACATCACCGACAGCGCGCTGTCCATGGACGTTTATGAGTCCGAACGGCCGCCGGCGGAAGTCGCTTATCGCCTCGGCGATGCGCGTTTTCTGAATATGGAAACCGCCTGACATGTGCCTCGGTATCCCTGTTCAGGTGCTCGAATGCGGCGAACATTTCGCCCGCTGCGCCGGTCGTAACGGCGAAATGCGGGTCGACCTCAGTCTGGTCGGCCAGCAACTGCCTGGCACCTGGCTCATGACTTTTCTCGATGCAGCGCGCGAGGTAATCGACGCCGAACGGGCGGCCGCCATCGACGCGGCACTCGATGCGCTCGACGCTGCGCAAGCCGGCGCCACCGATTTTTCAGCCTTCTTCGCCGATCTCGATCGCGAACCCCAACTCCCAGATTTCCTGAGGACACAACAATCATGAGCCTCGAACTCAAAGCCGGCCCGACCTCGCTCGAAAGACTCGAAACAGCCATCGCTCGCCTTTTGCAAAAACATGGCTTTTTTCCGGTTGACCGTAGCAATCCCGAATTCCCGGCCGGTCTGACCGCCCTGCTCCTCACCGAAGACCCGCAACGCAATCTCGAAGTGCTCGACGCCTGCGTCATCCTGCCCGAAGCCCTCAAACCGGTCGGCGAGCAGATCGCTCGCTGGGTTGCCGGCCCCGAATTTTCGGCGCCGCTGATGCAGCAATACGGCGTGCCGCGCGCCCCGGCTGTCGTCTTCCTGCGTGACGGCCAGTTCGTCGGCGTCCTCAACGGCATCCGTGACTGGAACGAATACCAGAACGAAATCGCCCGCCTGCTCACCGGGCCGGCTCAACCCAAGCCGATCGGCATCCCCGTCTGCGCCGCCAGCACGCAAGGAGCCTGCGCATGAACCCGTCCACGATGCGTCCCTTCCCGATTTCCGTCGTCGCCATGGGCCCCGGCTCGCAAGGCGAGGAAGCGCCGGATTACCTGCCGATGCCGAAAGGCATGGAAACCTTCTCGCAGCCGCGCTTGCCCGACAACGTGCCGCAAGAGGTGGTCAATCTGGCGGCCAGCCTGCTCGGCGCCTATGTCGACGAGGCCGAGAAAGTCGGCTTTGCCGGCGGTGCCACGCTCAATCTGCGCGACCTCGGCGCGACGATGCGCGATGTCATCAACCAGTCGATGGGCTTCGGCGAAGTCAGCGCCTTCACCACGGCGCCGCAACACTGGCGCGTGCAGGAGACAGCCTTTTCCGGCATCTGGCGCGTGCTGCAGGTGGCCGACGACGGCGCGATGGTCGTCGATCGCCTCGAGACCGGCGACATTCCCGCTGCGCTGACCGACACCATGCTGGCCACGGCGACCGCCGATCTGGCGCCGCCCGACTACCCGGCCGGCTGCATGAATGCCCAGGCCCTGATCGAGGAAATCCGCATGCAGGCAGCAGCGTGGCAGCCGGGTGACGCGGCGCACATCATCAACCTGACGCTGTTGCCGGTCAGCGATGCCGATCTCGACACGCTCTACGGCTGGCTCGGCCACCGCGAAGTGTCCATCCTGTCGCGCGGCTACGGCAATTGCCGGATCACCAGCACGCGGCTCAAAAACGTCTGGTGGGTGCAATACTTCAACAGCATGGATGCGCTGATCCTCAATTCCATCGAAGTCATCGCCATGCCCGAAGTGGCGCTGGCGGCCGATGAGGACTTTGTCGATTCCGTCGAACGCCTGCGCGAATACCTCGACATGATGGTGGAGCCCGTTTAGTCTCCTTCTTCATGCGCTTCGAAGGTTCGTTTCTCAATGTCCAGCCGGGCGACCGGCTGGAATGCGGCATCTGCTGGTGGGTTTATGACCCGGAGCAGGGTGACGACGTGCGCGGCATTCCGCCCGGCACGCCGTTCGCCGATTTGCCCGACGACTGGTGTTGCCCGGGTTGTGATGCGCCGAAACACAAGTTCATGGTGACCGAGTGAGGGGCGCCAAATGAAGTTCTGGACGACCGACCCGTCGTCCGCTCTGGTCGCCGCCTTCGCCACCATCGCCCGGACCCGGATGAATGACGTGCCGATCTGCAACCGGAACCTCCAGGTCGAGGCCGTCGGCTTCCAGCGACGGCCTGATGGCCACTGGGCCGGGGCGATGATCACGCCGTGGGCGATCAACCTGCTCTGCCTGCCCGGTCAGGCAGAGGATTGGCCGGCGCTGGCCGCCTGCAGCAAGCATGACTGGCATTTTCCGTCCGGTGATTACGAATTCACCGTGGCCGAGGAAGACAGCATCGGCATCTACCACCTCTGTTCGCTGTTCTCGCCAGCGCTGGAATTCGATAGCCATGAAGCAGCCCGCCTGACCGCGCTGGCCGCGGCGCAGGCGCTGTTCGCCGACCCGCTGGCCGAGCCGCCACCAGCCAAGGCGACCAGCCGCCGCGCCTTTCTCGGGTTGGGGCGATGACCACCAGCGCCGGCCTGCTCACCGTCAAGGCACGCTTCAAGGAGCGCGGCTTGCACGACATTCGCGTCGACCTGACGCGCCCTTCGGTCACCCGCCTGTTCGTCGGCCAGTTGCCCGATGCGGTGACCAAGACCGTGCCCTACTTGTTCACGCTGTGCGCCCATGCCCAGCGGGCAGCGGCGCAGGCCGCGGTGACAGCAGCCTTGGGCGAGGCGCCGCGGGCTTTCGATAGCGCCGAACTGTGGCTCGAAGTGCTGCATGAAAACTTCTGGCGCCTGCTGCTCGACTGGCCGCCGGCCCTCGGCCTGCGCCCGGAAAAGGAAGCCTTCATCGCCTGGCGCAACGCGCGGCAGGGCGGAGATTGTCTGGCCGTAACGCAAAATTTGCTGCACCAGAGCCTGCGCCCCCTTGCTGAAAAATGCCTCGAAATGCTGGTTGACCGCAGCACCGACGAAGTGGCGCCGGACGATGGCGAACTGGAGATTCCGGCCGCCCCTTCGCTCGCCCCCCAGGCCTGGCTGGAATACTGGCAGGGCACGGCGGCGGAAATGCCGGCGCTGCCTGTGCCGACCTCGATTCGCTCGGCTTTTCTGGCGCGCCTGGCCGAAACCCTGGCCGCCGTCGATGCCCTGGCCAGCGGCGCACCGTTTCCCGTCGCCGGTGCCGGCGAGGACGGCTGGGGCGTCGGGCAAACCATGACGGCGCGTGGCGTGTTGACGCATGCCGTGCATGTGGTTGAGGGCGTGGTGGCCAATTACCGTGTCCAGGCGCCGACCGACAGTTATTTTGCCGATGCCACGGCCCTGTCATCCCTGCTCGGTAATCTTGAGTTTGCCACTCTCGATCAGGCCAGACGGGGCTTGAACCGGGCCATACTGGCGCTCGATCCCTGTCTGCCTTATGTCGCGGAGGTGGTCGATGCATGAGATGTCGCTGGCCGAAGGCGTCCTGCAACTGGTTGAAGACACCGCAAAACGCGAGAACGCCAGGCGGGTCAAACTGGTCGTACTGGAAATAGGCCGCATGTCGTCAGTTGAACCGGAGGCGATAAAGTTCTGTTTTGAGGCGGTGACGCACGGCAGCATCGCCCAGGGCGCCGCGCTGGAGATTGTTAACGTGCCGGGCGCCGGCTGGTGCATGCTGTGTGCCGAAACGGTGCCGATGCAGGAGCTCTACGGCGCCTGCCCGAAATGCGGCAGCCATCAGGTCCAGGCCACCGGTGGCACGGAAATGCGGGTCAAGGAAATAGAGATCGAGTAATCAGGAGACGGATATGTGTACAGTTTGCGGCTGCGGCGCAGGGGAAACGAAGATCGAAGGTGAGCACGAACATACGCACGTCCATGAGGACGGCACGGTGCATACCCATACGCACGACCACGGGCATGACCAGGAACACACCCACGGCGACGACCATCACCACGAACACGGCGTCGCCGGCGATCTCGACTACGGCACCGGCCCGGCCGGCGCCCATGTGCCGGGCATGTCGCAGGCCCGCATGGTGCAGATCGAGCAGGATATCCTGTCCAAGAACAACACCTACGCCGCGGCCAACCGGCAGAGTTTCGACGACAAAGGCATCTTCGCGCTCAATCTCGTTTCCAGCCCCGGCTCGGGCAAGACCACGCTGCTCTGCAAGACCATCGAACTGTTGAAAGACAAGGTCGCCATCAGCGTTGTCGAAGGCGACCAGCAAACCTCCAACGACGCCGAGCGCATCCGCGCCACCGGCGTTCAGGCGCTGCAGATCAATACCGGCAAGGGCTGCCACCTTGACGGCCACATGGTCGGCCATGCCGTACAACGCCTGCAACCGGCCGACGAATCGTTGTTCCTCATCGAAAACGTCGGCAACCTCGTCTGCCCGGCCGCCTTCGATCTCGGCGAACATCACAAGGTCGCCATCCTCTCGGTCACCGAAGGCGAGGACAAGCCGCTCAAGTACCCCGACATGTTCGCCGCAGCCGACGTCATGCTGCTCAACAAGGTCGACCTGCTGCCCTACCTTGAATTCGACGCCGATCTGGCCGAAGCCAACGCCCGTCGGGTCAATCCCGACCTGACCATTTTCCGCGTCTCGGCAACCAGCGGCGATGGTTTGTCCGCCTGGCTCGACTGGATTCAATCCGGCCTCGAAGCCCAGCGCACCAAACGTTCCGAATCCGTCGACGCGCTCAAGCGCCGGGTGGCCGAGCTGGAGCGCCAGTTGGCGGCAAAGTAGGCCGCCGATGAGCGGCCGCCTGTTCCGCATTCGCGGTCTCGTCCAGGGCGTCGGCTTCCGACCCTACGTCTGGCGGCTGGCGAATGAACTCGGGTTGACCGGTTGGGTGCGTAACGACGGCGCCGGCGTGATTGTCACGGTCAACGGGAAAAATTGGCCAAAATTCAAATCCCGCCTGCCGCTGGAAGCACCGCGTCTGGCGCGTATTGATGCGATCGAAGACGAGGCGGCCGAGGTGAGTGGTGACGGATTCGTGATCCTCGACAGCGAATCGGGCGAAGTCAAAACCGCCATCGGCCCCGACGCCGCCATTTGCCCCGAGTGCATCGCCGACATCTGTGACTCGGCCAGTCGCCGCTGGCGCTACGCCTTCACCACCTGCACCCACTGCGGCCCGCGCTATACCGTCAGCCAGCGCATTCCCTACGACCGGGCGCAAACCAGCCTTGCTGCGTTTCCCCTCTGCGCGTCGTGCAGCGACGAATACCTTGCTCCCGCCGACCGCCGATTCCACGCCGAAACCACCTGCTGCCCGGACTGCGGCCCGCAACTACGCTTGCTTTCCGACGACGGTCAGCCGCTGGCCGGCGATCCCATCAGCGAAACCCTGCACCTGCTGCGCGATGGCAAAATCGTCGCCATCAAGGGCTTGGGCGGTTTCCACCTCGCCTGCGATGCGCGCAATGCAACGGCCGTCGCCGAACTACGCGAACGCAAGCAGCGCGAGGAAAAGCCCTTCGCCGTGATGGGCCTCAACGCCGCCTCGCTCGCCGAATTTGCACGGATCGGCGATGACGAACTGGCGCTGCTGCACAGCGTTGCCGCACCCATTGTCCTCTGCCCCAAGGGCGACGCCGAACTGAAAGGCATCGCTCCCGGCCTGGCCTGGCTCGGCGCCATGCTGCCAGCAACGCCGCTCCACTTGCTGCTCTGGCACGAAGCGGCCGGGCGCCCGGCCGGCACCAACTGGCTGAACGACACGAACGAGCTACTGCTGGTCATGACCAGCGCCAATCCGCAGGGCGAACCGCTGGTCATCGCCAACGACGAAGCGATAGCACGCCTGTCCTGCATCGCCGATGCCTACCTGCTGCACGACCGCGACATCGTTATCCGCTGCGACGATTCCGTCGTCCGCGCCGGCCCGGCCCTCATTCGTCGTGCCCGTGGCTACGTGCCGGTGCCGATTGCATTGGCCGACGACGGCCCGACCATACTGGCGCTCGGCGGTTACCTCAAGAACACGATTTGCGTCATGAAAGGTCGTGAAGCCTTCCTCTCGCAGCACATCGGCGGTCTCGACAACGCGGCGGCCATCGGTTTCCTCGAAGAAACGGTCGATCATCTGCTGGCCATCCTCGATGTCCGGCCAGACTTCGTCGCCCACGACCTGCATCCCGATTTTCCGTCTACGCATCTGGCCGTCCGTTTGGCCGAAAAGCTCGGCATTCCGGCTATCGCCATCGGCCATCATCATGCCCATGTCGCCGCGATCTGCGCCGAACATGGCGTCAACGAGCCGGTTATCAGCCTGGCGCTCGATGGCGTCGGCCTCGGCCCGGATGGTGGCGCATGGGGTGGCGAACTGCTCTACCTCGATGGCGCCAACTGCGAACGTCTCGGCCATCTCAGTCCGCTGGCCATGCCGGGCGGCGACCGCGCCGCGAAAGAGCCGTGGCGCATGGCCGTCTCGGCTCTGCATGGCGCCGGCTTCGGCTACCGCGTCGGCGGCTGGATCAAGCAGTACTACCCGAGCCGCGACCCCGGCCCGCTGCTCACCATGCTTGCCCGCAATCTGCGCTGCCCGCCGACGACCAGTCTCGGCCGCTGGTTCGACGCCGCCGCCGGCCTGCTCGGCGTGCGCGACCTCATGCAATTCGAAGGTCAGGCGGCGATGGAGCTCGAAGGATTGGCCGCCCAATACGGCCCGGTCGAGCCGCTGCCCGGCGGCTATGCCTTGCTCGAAGGCGGCACGATCCTCGACTTTTCGCCGATGTTGTCGGCCCTGATGGGCTGCAAGGACGACGCCGCCCACGGCGCCGCGCTGTTCCACGCCACCGTGGCGGCCGGTCTGGCCGATTGGGCAATTGCTACGGTCAACCGGAAAAAAGGGCCAAATTTGAAAGGCACTAAAATCGCCATCGGCGGCGGCTGCGCCATGAACGCCGTGCTCATGACGGCGCTGCGCAGCCGTTTCGACGCGGCCGGCATCGAGCTGCTCGAAGCCCGTCAGGCGCCGCCCAACGACGGCGGACTGGCTCTCGGTCAGGCCTGGATCGCCCGCCGTCTGGCGCTTGCCGACCGGCAGGCGAGCAGCGAAAATCGGTCGGAACAGGTTTCGATAAAGGAAATGTCTTGAGCGATAAGGCGCCAACTTCGTGGCAGTTTGATCCGGCCAGTGCGCTGGCCCGGCGCTGCACCGCCCTGTCCGAAGGCTTACCGGTCAATTCGGCGCTGACGGGCGAGGTTTGCTGGTGCGTTCAGGAGCGCGGCGACTGGCTGGCCGGTGTGATTGCCCCGGGTTTTGTCCGCATTTTTCTCTTGCCCGGGGGCGGCGAACTGTGGGGCGACATTCCGCTCGGCCAGCAACGCTATCTGGCGCTGGGGAACATGGACTGGCGCTTCGTCGCGGCCCACGACCCGGAACTTGGCGATTATCAGTGCGTCGATCTGGTGCAGCCGATCAGCCAGGTACTGGGCATGGCGGCGGCTCGCTTGTTGGTCGGCGATGCCCGTTCGGCCCTGGGCCTCGGCGCTCATGTCGTAGCGGCCAGCGATGAGCCACGCCAGCCGGTCAGCCGGCGCGGCTTTCTGCGCGCCCTGAGTGGCCGGCGATGAATCGCATTTTGAGAGTTTGAGGAGCCGTCATGTGTCTGGCCATTCCCGCGCAAGTCGTCGAACTGCGCGATAACGACAACGCTCTGGTCGATCTGGCCGGGGTCAAGAAGGAAATCTCGCTGGCCCTGGTCGAGGGTGTGGTGGTCGGCGATTACGTGATCGTCCATGTCGGCTACGCGCTGAACAAGCTCGATCCGGAAGAAGCCGCCAAGACCCTGAAGCTGTTTGCTGAAATGGGCGAGTTGCCGGCCGACGGCGACGTGACCCTCCACTGATGAAATACATCGACGAATTCCGCGACGGCGAGGTCGCCAAGTGCCTGGCCGAAGCCATCCGCCGCGAGGCGAACCCGGCGCGCAGCTACCATTTCATGGAATTCTGCGGCGGCCACACCCACGCCATTTCGCGCTACGGCGTTTCCGATCTGCTGCCGACCAACGTCAAAATGATCCACGGTCCGGGATGCCCGGTTTGCGTGCTGCCCATCGGCCGCGTCGATCAGGCGATCAGGCTGGCTTTGGAGCAGGGCGTCACGCTGTGCACCTACGGCGATTGCCTGCGCGTGCCGGCCTCCGACAGCCTCTCGCTGCTCAAGGCCAAGGCGCGTGGCGGCGACATCCGCATGGTTTATTCGAGCGCCGACGCCGTGACGCTGGCGCAAAAAAATCCCGACAAACAAGTCGTCTTCTTCGCCATCGGTTTCGAAACGACAACGCCGCCAACGGCCGTCGCCATCAAGCAGGCTGCCGCGCTCGGCCTCAAGAATTTCTCGGTGCTCTGCTGTCACGTGCTGACGCCGTCGGCGATTTCCAGCATTCTCGAATCGCCGGAAGTGCGCCAGTGGGGCACCGTGCCGCTCGACGGCTTCATCGGCCCGGCGCATGTTTCGACCATTATTGGTAGTCGGCCCTACGAATTTTTCGCCGAGGAATACCGCAAGCCGGTGGTCATCGCCGGTTTCGAGCCGCTCGATGTCATGCAGGCGATCAGGATGCTGATTCGCCAGGTCAATGAAGGGCGGGCCGAGGTTGAAAACGAGTTTTCACGGGCGGTTGATCGTGACGGCAACAAGAAGGCGCAGCAATTGGTCGCCGAAGTGTTCGAGATGCGAAAGAACTTCGAATGGCGTGGTTTGAACATCCTGCCCTACTCGGCACTACGCATTCGCAGCCAGTTCGCCCAATTTGATGCTGAAAAACGCTTTCCGCTTGGTTATCAATCGGTGGCTGACCATAAGGCCTGCGAGTGCGGGGCGATTCTGCGCGGGGTCAAGCGGCCGCAAGACTGCAAGATTTTTGGGACGGTTTGTACGCCGGAGAATCCGGTGGGGTCTTGTATGGTGTCGTCGGAGGGGGCTTGTGCGGCGCACTATACGTACGGGCGGTATAAGGATGTGGCCTAAAGTTTGGGTGCCACCTCGACGGTTGTTTTCCGCGCTTGAGGCGCGGGCGTACTTTCTTTTGCTTCGCCAAAAGAAAGTAGCCAAAGAAAAGGCGACCCCAAGGTCGGCGCCCTGCGGGTTCCTTCCGCTACTCGGCAGGCCGGGCGGCTTGCTAAACTCGCCTGCGGCTCAGACAACGCAAGCCGACTGCCCCCGGCCTTCCTGCGTTGCTCAGCGCCTTCCACGGGGACCCCAAAAGCGTCCATGCTCAACCGATTTGCCCCAAGAATTACATTCCTACGGTCAACCGGGAAAAACGGCCAAAAATGAAATCCGCCATTCAGGCACCCAAGCTCAAAAACGGGTCGTTTCACCGGGCCCCTTGAGAGGTGCCGAGCAACGCAGGAAGGCCGGGGGCCTTCGGCGAGGACTGTTTGAGGGGCGTAGCCCCGAGTTCCGCAGCCGCCCGGCCTTCCGAGTAGCACAGGGAACCGGCGCAGCCGGCACCGACCCAGGGTCGCCTTCTTCTTTGGCTACTTTCTTCTTGGCGAAGCAAGAAGAAAGTACGCCCGCGCCTCAAGCGCGGAAAACACTGCTTGTGTAGAAAACATACCGATGACCGAAACCCGCAAAACCTACGTCCGTCCCCTCGACATCAAGCACGGCCATGTCGACATGGCCCACGGCTCCGGCGGCCGGGCTATGGCGCAATTGATCGAGGAACTGTTCGCCAAATACCTCGGCAACGAATACCTGGCCCAAGGCGACGACGGCGCGCTGCTGCCGAACCCGGGCGAGGGCAAACTGGTCATGGCCACCGACTCGCACGTCGTTTCGCCGCTGTTCTTCCCGGGCGGCGATATCGGTTGCCTGTCGGTGCATGGCACGATCAACGACGTGGCCATGATGGGCGCCAAGCCACTCTATCTTTCGGCTGGCTTCATCCTTGAAGAGGGTTTCAAACTCGCCGATCTGGCGCGCATCGTGCAAAGCATGGCGGCAGCGGCGAAGGAGGCTGACGTGCCGGTGGTGACCGGCGACACCAAGGTCGTCGAGCGCGGCAAGGGGGACGGGGTGTTCATCACGACGACTGGCGTCGGCGTCGTGGCGCCGGGTCGCGAACTGTCCGGCCGCTACGCCAAGCCGGGCGATGTCATCCTGATTTCCGGCACGCTGGGTGATCACGGCATGGCGATCATGGCCGAGCGCGAAAGCCTCGGTTTCGAGTCGCCCATCGTTTCCGATACGGCTGCGCTGCACGGTTTGATCGAGGCGATGCGGGCCAGTGGTGCCGATATCCATGTCCTGCGCGATCCGACGCGCGGTGGACTGGCCACGACGCTCAACGAGATTGCCAAGCAATCCGGCGTCGGCATGATGCTGCAGGAAAAGGCTTTGCCAGTGAATCCGGCGGTCAATGCGGCTTGCGAGTTTCTCGGATTGGACCCGCTTTACGTTGCCAACGAAGGCAAACTGGTGGCGATTTGCGCCGAGCCGGATGCTGAAAAATTATTGGCCGCGATGCGCGCCCATCCGTTAGGGGCTGCGGCGGCCATTGTCGGCAGGGTGCTCGAAGATGAGCACCATTTCGTCCAGATGACGACCGGTTTTGGCGGTCGTCGTATCGTGGACTGGTTGAGCGGCGAGCAGTTGCCGCGGATTTGCTGAGACCGGCTTAGTGGCGCAGCGCGATCATCACCGACAGCACGTCGCCGACTTCGGAAATGACGAGCTCGCGGGCGTCGGCGTAATTGTCGGCATTGCGGATGTGGAACAGGTCACGACGACCGTCCGGATAGCGGATGGCGGCGACGTATTCCGGACGCGGTGCCCGGCTGACGGGAAGATCCCGAGGTTTGGCTCGCTTGTGCTGTGTTTGCATTGTTGTTCTCCGATCCCATTTTTATTGATGTGCATCGTAGACAAAGCCAAGTGTCTGAAAAATATCGCGAAAGTTATAGAAGTATGCAGCATGGGACGACGCACCCCGCAAAGCCCCGTCCTGCCTTGCTTCACGTTGCTGACATGAATTGTAAAGAACTGTAAATCGTGCGAATTCTCCTCATTTCCCATAGCTTCAACGGCCTGACCCAGCGACTTTGTTGCGAACTTGTTACGCGCGGCCACGAAATCAGCATCGAATTCGACATTGCCGACGCGGTCAGCGAGGAGGCTGTGGCGCTGTTTCAGCCTGATTTGATCATCGCGCCGTTTTTGAAACGGGCGATTCCCGAATCGATCTGGTCGCGCCATTGCTGCCTGATCGTCCATCCAGGGCCGGTTGGCGATCGCGGACCATCGGCGCTCGACTGGGCGATTCAGGGAGGCGCCAGGGAGTGGGGTGTCACAGTGTTACAAGCCGAGGCTGAAATGGATGCGGGGCCGGTCTGGGCGTCGGCGACCTTTCCGATGCGCTCGGCCCGGAAGGCCTCGATTTATCGCAACGAAGTGACCGAAGCAGCCGTCCAGGCGGTGATTGCCACGGTCAACCGGAAAAATGAGCCAAATTTCAAACCGGCGCGCGTGCCGGGGCAGGCGCACGCGCTGATCAGGCAGACCGACCGCACTATCGACTGGCGGACCGAAAGCAGCGCCGCCATCCTGGCCAAGCTCAATGCGGCCGACGGCTTCCCTGGCGTCGCCGATGAACTGTTCGGCCAGCCCTGTCACCTGTTCGATGCCTGGCCGGAAGCCACGCTCAAGGGCGAGCCGGGTAGTCTGCTTGGCCGCCGTGAAACGGCAATTTGTCGGGCAACGGCTGACGGCTCGGTATGGATCGGCCACGTCAAGCCGGCTGGTGGCATCAAGCTGCCGACAACGCTGGCTTTTACGGAGGCTGCCGAGCTGCCAGAGTTGCCGCTAGACGGCGGCTACTGGAAATCGCCGACCCCGACCTGGCAGGACATCGCCTACGAAGAGGCTGGCGGCGTGGGCTTCCTGAGCTTCGAGTTCTACAACGGTGCGATGAGCACCGGCCAATGCCGGCGCCTGACCGAAGCCTTTCAGTGGGCGACGATCCGGCCAACGAGAGTCATCGTGCTGCGCGGCGGCAGCGATTTCTGGTCGAACGGCATCCACCTCAACACCATCGAGGCGGCCGAAAGCCCGGCCGACGAGTCGTGGGCCAACATCAACGCCATCGACGATCTGGCCGAGGCCATTTTGCGCTGCGAAACGCAGTTGACCGTAGCGGCTGTCGGCGGCAACGCCGGCGCCGGCGGCTGCTTCCTGGCCCGTGCTGCCGATTTCGTCTGGGCCCGCGACGGCGTCATGCTCAACCCGCATTACAAGAACATGGGCAACCTCTACGGCTCGGAATTCTGGACCTACCTGCTGCCGCCGCGCGTCGGCGATGAGGGGGCGAAGGCCATCATGCGCCACCGCCTGCCGATGACGGCGCCGGAAGCCGTCAAGCTTGGCTTTTACGACGCCTGCCTGCCCGGCCCCGGCTTTGCCGTCGATGTCGCCCGGCGCGCCGCCGAACTGGCCGCCGCCCCCAATTTCCCCGAAAAACTCGCCGCCAAGCAGGCCAAACGCCGCGCCGACGAAGCCGCCAAGCCGCTGGGCGCCTATCGCGCCGAGGAACTGGCCGAAATGCGCCGCAACTTCTACGGCTTCGACCCCTCGTATCACGTCGCGCGCTATCATTTCGTCTCCCGCTCGGCCCATTCCTGGACGCCGCGCCACCTTGCCCGCCACCGCGATCTCGACTGGAAAGTTCCGGCATGACCCTTCCGTCTTCTTCCCACAGCAGCCTGCGCCGCCTGCCGGCCATCCTCGTCGTCGACGACGAGGTACGTTCGCAGGAGGCCTTGCGGCGGACGCTGGAAGAGGATTTCGAAGTGCTCTGCGCCTCGAGCGCCGACGAGGGGATGGAAATCCTCTTGCGCGAGCAGGCGATCCGCATTGTCCTCTGCGACCAGCGCATGCCGGGGACGACCGGCGTCCAGTTTCTCAAGGAAGTCCGCACCCGCTGGCCGGACATCGTGCGCATCATTCTCTCCGGCTATACCGACGCTGAGGACATCATCACCGGCGTCAACGAAGCCGGCATCTGGCAATACCTGCTCAAACCCTGGCAGCCCGAGCAATTGTTGTTGACCCTGCAGCGCGCCGCCGAAGTCTGGCGTCTGCAGCAGGAAAACCAGCGCCTGTCGCTCGACTTGCGTACCGCCGAGCCGGTGCTCAAAAAGCAGGTTGAAAGCAAGCAGGAAAAGGTCAAAAGCAGCTTCGGCCTGGCTAGCCTGATCCGCGCCCCGGGCAGCCCGATCAACGCCGTTTGCGACATGGTCGGCCGCGTCGCGCCCTTCGACCTGTCGGTCATGGTCACCGGCGAGTCGGGCACCGGCAAGGAAATGATCGCTCGTGCCATTCACTACGAAAGCAGTCGGGCGAGCAAGGCCTTCATCACCGAAAACTGCGGCGCGCTGCCCGATAACCTGCTCGAATCGGAGCTCTTCGGCTACAAGCGCGGCGCCTTCACCGGCGCCGTCGATGATCGCGTCGGCCTCTTCCAGCAGGCCGATGGCGGCACCTTGTTCCTCGACGAAATCGGCGAAACCAGCCCGGCTTTCCAGGTCAAGCTGCTGCGCGTGTTGCAGGAGGGCGAGTTCCGCCCGCTCGGCAGCAACCGCCCGGTGCATGTCGACGTCCGGGTCATCGCCGCGACCAACCGCGATCTCGAAGACGATGTCCGTACCGGCCGCTTCCGCGAAGACCTTTATTACCGGCTGGCCACCATCGCCCTGCATGTGCCGCCGTTGCGCGAGCGGCCGATGGACCTGCCGCTGCTCGCCAGCCGTCTGCTCGTCAGCAGTTGCAACGCCCTCGGCAAGCCGGTCGAAGGTTTCACCAACGAGGCGCTCGCCGCCATCGCTGCCTACCGCTGGCCGGGCAATGTGCGCGAATTGCAGAACGAAATCCTGCGCATGGTCGCCCTGTCCACGACACCGCTGCTCGGTCCCGACCTCCTCTCGCCGCGCGTGTTGCGCACGCCGGTTGGCGACTTTGATGAAAACAAGCCATCCGATGAACTGGCCTGGGCGGCCGGCCTGAGCGGCGGTCTCAAGGAGCGCATGGACCAGCTCGAAATGCATGTCCTCAAGGAAGCGATGAGCCGCCATCGCTGGAACAAGTCGCGGGCGGCGCGGGAGTTGGGTTTGTCGCGCGTCGGCCTGCGCGCCAAGCTGGTCCGTCACGGCCTGGAGCAGGCCGAATGAAGGTCCTCTGGCTGCAGAGCGGTGGCTGCGGCGGTTGCACGCAGTCGATGCTCTGTTCAGAGCCGCGCTCGCTGTTCGACGAACTGCGCGACGCCGGCATCGAATTTCTCTGGCACCCGGCGCTCTCGGTCGAAAGCGGTGAGGAGGCGCTCACCATCCTCGAAGACTGCGCCGAAGGCCGGCTTACCTTCGACGCCCTGTGCATCGAAGGGGCCATGCTGCGTGGCCCGAACGGCACCGGCAAGTTCCACCTGATGGCCGGCAGCGGCCGGCCGCTGACCGAATGGGTAGCCCGTCTGGCCCGCCACGCCAAATGGGTTTTCGCCATCGGCTCGTGCACGGCCTACGGCGGTTTTTCGGCCAACACGCCGGGCAACCCGCTCGAAGCCTGCGGCTTGCAGTTCGACGAGCAGACGCCGGGTGGCCTGCTTGGCGCCGGCTTCCAGTCGGGCGCCGGCCTGCCGGTGATCAACATCGCCGGCTGCCCGACGCATCCCGGCTGGGTCGTCGACACGCTGGAAAAAGCCGTTTTGGAGGGGGTGACCGTAGCGGACCTCGACGAATATGGACGGCCGCTGCTTTACGCCGGCGAACTGGTCCATCACGGCTGCGCCCGCAACGAGTTCTACGAATTCAAGGCCAGCGCCATGAAGCAGTCCGACCTCGGCTGCCTCATGGAAAACCTGGGCTGCAAAGGCACGCAGGCCCACGCCGACTGCAATCTGCGGCCGTGGAACGGCAGCGGTTCCTGCCTGCGCGGTGGTTTCGCCTGCATCGCCTGCACCGAACCCGGTTTCGAGTCGCCCGGCCACGCCTTCCAGGAAACGCCCAAGCTGGCGGGTATCCCGATCGGCTTGCCGACCGACATGCCGAAAGCCTGGTTCGTCGCGCTGGCCGCGCTATCCAAGTCGGCGACCCCGAAGCGGGTACGCAACAATGCCGTCGAGGATCACCCGGTGGTCATGCCGGCGGTGCGCAAAAAGGGCGGTGGCAAGTGACGCGCATCGTCGTTGGGCCATTCAATCGCGTGGAGGGCGATCTCGAAGTCAGCCTCGACGTCGAGGCCGGCCGCATCCAGTCGGCGCAGGTCAATTCGCCACTCTTCCGTGGCTTCGAACAGATCATGGTCGGCCGCGCCCCGCTTGACGCGCTGGCCATCGTACCGCGCATCTGCGGCATCTGCTCGGTCGCCCAATCGGCGGCGGCGGCCTCGGCGCTGGCCGAGGCGATGGGCATCGTTCCCACGGTCAACGGGAAAATATCGCGAAATTTGATCTGTGCCACCGAAAACCTGGCCGATCACCTGACGCATTTCTACCTCTTCTTCATGCCCGATTTTGCCCGCCCGGCCTATGCCGACCGGCGCTGGTATCCGGCCGTTGCCCAACGCTTCACAGCAGTTAAGGGAGACGCCGCCGCAGAGGTGTTGCCGGCCCGTGCCGGCTTCCTCCGGCTCATGGGCTTCCTCGCCGGCCGTTGGCCGCACACTCTGGCCATCCAACCCGGCGGCAGCACGCGGGCGATCACGGCTGGAGAGCGCATTCGCCTGCTGGCGTTGCTGCGCGACTTCCGCGGCTTTGTCGAAAAACGCCTGTTCGGCGACTCGCTGGCTGCTGTCGCCCAACTGGCCAGCAAGGATCAACTACTCGCCTGGGCCGACGGACGACATGGCGATTTCCCCGCCTTCCTGCACGCCGCCAGCGACCTCGGTCTCGACCAGCTCGGCCGCGCCTACGACGCCTTCCTGTCCTACGGCGCCTACGAGATGTTCCCGGCTGGCACCTGGCAAGCCGGGCAGGCAGCGACCTTCGATCCGGTCGCCATCGACGAAGACACCACCAGCGCCTGGCTGGCCGCCGGCCAGGCGCGCCATCCGGCGCAGGGCGAAACCATCGTCGATGCCAACAAGCCCGACGCCTACACCTGGTGCAAGGCGCCGCGCTACGCCGGCCAGCCCTACGAAGTTGGTGCGCTGGCCCGGCAGGTCATTGCCGGCCACCCGCTGGCCCTCGATCTCGTCCAGCGCGACGGCGCCAGCGTCATGGCACGCGTCGTCGCCCGCCTGCTCGAACTCGCCCTCGTCCTGCCGGCCATGGAAGGCTGGGTGAATGCCCTGCAGCCCGGCGAGCCCTTCTGCGCCCACGGCGAGATGCCCGATGAAGCCACCGGCACCGGCCTCGTCGAAGCCGCCCGCGGCAGCCTCGGCCACTGGCTCAGCATCCGGCGCGGCCGCATCGAGCGCTACCAGATCATCGCGCCGACCACGTGGAACTTTTCCCCGCGCGATGCCTCGAACCGGCCCGGCCCGCTCGAACAGGCACTCGTCGGCCAGCCCGCCGGCGAAGGCGCGCCGCCAACGGTCCAGCATGTCGTGCGCTCCTTCGACCCGTGCATGGTGTGCACGGTGCATTGACCCGGTGAGTGTTTCCCGGCACCTCGGGTAAAGTAGCAATCCAGCCACCGCGATCAGCCTCAGGAAAGCATGCCCGGTCTTCAGATAACACTCTCCAGCACCTTCAACCGGTTTTTCGAGTCGGAAAAATCGAGCGGGGTCTTGCTCATTTTCTGCACGATTATCTCGCTGGTCGTCGCCAACTCGGCTTTCGGCCCGGGCTATATGGATCTCTGGCATATCAAGGTGGCCGGGCTGAGTCTCGAACACTGGGCCAACGATGGGCTGATGGCGCTGTTTTTCCTGTTTGTCGGGCTGGAGTTGGAGCGCGAGTTGTACGTCGGCGAACTGTCGAATTTCCGCAAGGCCTTGTTGCCGATCATCGCCGCGGCGGGCGGCATCGTGGTGCCGGCGGGAATCCACTATGCGCTCAATGCCGAGATGCCGACTCAGGCCGGAGCAGGGATTCCCATGGCGACCGACATCGCTTTCGCGCTCGGCGTGCTGGCTCTGCTCGGCAGCCGGGTGCCGGCATCGCTCAAGATTTTCCTGACGGCGCTGGCGGTCATGGACGATCTGGGCGCCATCGTCGTCATCGCCATTTTCTACACGGCCAATTTCTCGCCGGCCTATCTGCTCGCTGCGCTCAGTGTTTTTGGCGTGTTGATCGTGCTCAATCGCCTGCGCGTGATGTCGCTGCTGCCTTATCTGCTGGGCGGTGCGCTGATGTGGTTCCTGATGCTGAAATCCGGGGTGCATGCCACCATTGCCGGGGTCTTGCTGGCTTTCGCCATTCCTTTTTCCGGCCCTACCGATGACGAATCCTCGCCATCGCACCATCTCGAACACTGGCTGCACAAGCCGGTGGCTTTTTTGATCCTGCCGATTTTCGCGCTGGCCAATACGGGGATCGTCATTGCCGCCGGCTGGCAGAACGAACTGCTGTCCAGCAACAGCCTGGGCATTCTGGGCGGGCTCGTTCTCGGCAAACCGCTGGGCATTTTCCTGGCCAGCCTGCTTGCCGTCCTGGTCGGTGCCTGCGTCCTGCCCGGCGACCTCAAGTGGCGCCACATTTTCGGCGCCGGCCTGCTCGGCGGCATCGGTTTCACGATGTCCATCTTCATCGCCAACCTGGCTTTCCCGGGCAGTCCGGAGCTCGTCAATGGCTCGAAAATGGCCATCCTGAGTGCCTCGCTGATAGCCGGGGCGCTCGGTTTTCTCTGGCTGAGATTTTCCGATTCGACCCGGTAATATTTGAAAATTGGCTGTTTTTCCCGGTTGACCGTGACTTCCACGGTCAACCGGGAAAAACAGCCAAAATTGAAACTCGCCGGGTGCTATCCGGCGCATGCCTTTGGTATGCTTGGCCGCTAGTCCAGCCTGAAAAGCGCATCGCATGAAGCAGACAACGACCTATTACGACTTGCTGGAAGTGAGCTCGCATGCCGATCTGGCCGAGATCACCTCCACCTACCTGAGAATTTCCCGCGAGCTGGCCTCGGGAAACAGCCCGCTCAGCGCGCCCGAGGCGGAGTTTCGGCTGAAGCTGGTCAAACATGCCTACGAGGTACTTTCCAGCCCGTCGCGCCGCTCGGATTACGATGCCGGCCTGACCACGCGCGGCGTTGCGCCGACGCTGGCGGAGCAGACCATGCATATCGAAGTGGCGCTGGAGGCGACGAAATGGAGCCCGATCCGTCGCTTGCTGACGATCATCGCCGGCCTCATGATTTTCGGCATGGTCATGCAGATTGGCGCCACCTACATGGCCTACCAGCGGGCTTCGGCGCTGGGCGGCGGTGATCCCGCCTCGCCAGCCGCCGAAAAGGTTTATCTCCAGGATTTCTACCAGACCTACGGTATTCGCGCCGCGAGCAAGGCCGAGGCAGATTTGCTGCTGGCCGATATGAAGCGCAAGGAACAGGCCGAGCGTGAGGAAACCCAGAGTCAGCGTCTCGTCGAGCAGCAGGAACGCGAACAGCGGCGCTTCGAGGAGGAGTCCCGGCGTCTGGGGGCCGAAGTCTCGGCCAATCTGCGGCGCGCCGAGCAGGAGGCCGAGCGGGCTCGGGAGGAAGAAATCCGCCGCAAGGAAGAGGCCGAACGGCGGGCGAAAGAAGAGGATCTGGCCCGCCGGCAGCGTGAAATCGAGCGCTTCCGTGGGCGCAGTTTTTCGTCGGGCGAGTGATTTTTCGTCGCGTGCGCCAAGCTGAGATCAGCGCCAGAATGCCGCTTCACCGGATCGCCGGCTTCCTGGCCTGCAGCTTTTTCGTCGTCGCTCTGGCTGCCTGCCAGCGGTTCAGCGCCAGTGATTTCGTCGGCAAATGGCAGTCCTCACGCGCCGTTACGCCCATCCATCTGGCCGCCAACGGCGAGTGGGAAATCCGCCAGGACGACGGCAGCATCCTGCAATACGGCGTCTGGCGCTATGAAGACAAAAAAATCATCTGGAGCATCAAGCAGGGCAGTCGGGTGATCGACGATCCGACCCCCGTGCTTGCCGTCGAGCGCGCCGAGTTCAGACTCAAGGAGCGGGATGGCGCGACGACCGTTTTCCGCCGTCTCGAGTGACCGTCGCGCCGACGGAAAATGACTTGGTATTTTCCCTGCTGGCTCATTAGACTGGAACTGTTGCCGTGCGGAGCTTGATCCGCCCGATCCGCTAGCGAAGGAGTCCAAAAATGTCCGCGCTCATTGCCTTCTGGAATCTTGAAAATCTCTTCGCGCCCGAAGGCTTTCCGGGGCGCGAGCCGTGGCTCGCCAAGGCCATGCAGAAGGAGCTCAAGGGCTGGTCGGAGACGTTGTTCAAGCGAAAGATCGCCCAGCTCGGCGCTATCATCGTCCGCATGAAGGACGGCGCCGGCCCCGACATTCTGGGCGTTTGCGAGGTTGAAAACCGTTTTGCCCTGCAGGCGCTTGCCTACCAGCTCAACCAGGCCTTGCCGGCGCGCAATTACCAGCTCGTTCATGTCGATTCGGGGCGCGATCAGCGCGGCATCGATACCGCTTTCCTGTTCGACGCCAACCAGTTCACGGCCAAGTTGGACGAGCTGTTTTCGCACTGGGTCATGCGCCAGACCGGCACGCGCGATATCACGCAGATCACCTTTGTCGCGCCCTCCGGCAAGCAACTGGTCATGCTGGCCAACCACTGGCCGTCACGCTCGTCATCGACCGGTGACGGGGCGGAATATTCGGCCGGTTTCCGCGCCACGGCGGGCGAAACGCTGGCTTATTGGCACGGCCGGATTCGCGAAGAGAAGGGTGACAATACCGCGGTCATCGCGTTCGGCGACTTCAACGACGAACCCTTCGACCGATCCGTCACCATCCATGCCCAGGGCCTGCGCGACAAGGGCGATGTTTCGCGGGCAAAGAGCGCCAAGTTCTACAACCTGAGCTGGGAATATCTGACGGTGATGACCCAGGACCACAAGGGCAACCAGCGCCTGCTCAACGGCACGCTGTATTTCGGCGGCGATGCCAGCCTGTTCGACCAGATCCTGATTTCACCCGGCCTGCTCACCGGCAAGAGCGGATGGCGGACGGTTGGTGGCAGCGCGCGCATCGAGGCCTATCCGCCCATGGTCAGCCATCGCGTCGGTGAGGGGCCGATCCGTTTCGGGCTGCCGGCCGGCGATGTCGCTGAAAACGTCAATCTCGACGGCTACAGCGACCATTTTCCGGTGTCGGTGCGCATCGAAGAGGTTTGAAAGGGGGCGCAGCATCGCGCCCCGCGTTCAGAAGCCGATCTTCCGGCTCCGCCCCATACGCGCCTGTTCGAAATCCCGCCCTTCCAGCCAGTTGCGGCCTTCGAGCTTGGCTGTACCGAAGGCGGCGAGCAGGCGTTTGCGCATGTCGCGCGGCGGCAGCGAGCCGAGCCGTTCGAGCACCGCCTCGTCGGCTTCCGGCGGGAAACCCCAGTCGTGCTGGCCGACGATTTCACGGTACAGCGCGGCGGCAATGCTGATCGCCGCGTCGTGGTCCGGGCGCGGCACCTCGTAGACGTTCATGCGGTTGAGGATGGGCTCGGGAATCGAACGTTCGTCGTTGGCCGTCGTCACCCACAGGATGTGCGAGGCGTCGATGTCGATGTCGATGAACTCGTCCTTGAAAGCGCGCGCCGTGTCGTGTTCGAGCAGGCCGTACAGCGAGCCCATCGGGTCGTAGCGCGAATCGCCGCCGGCCTTGTCGATTTCGTCGAGCACCACGATGGGGTTGGCGTAGTCGCCATGCACTAGCGTGTGCGCCACCTTGCCCGGCTTGGCGTTGTTCCACTGCGAGGATGCTCCCGAGAGCACCCAGCCAGCAGTCAGCGAACTCATCGAGATGAATTCGTGGCCGGTGCCCAGGCGGTTGGCCAGTTCGCGGGCGAAATGGGTTTTGCCGATGCCTGGCTCGCCGAGCAGCAAAATAGGCGTGAAGCTCATCGGCTCGTTGCCGGCCACCGAGAGGGCGACGTACTTCTTGAGGTCGTCGATCACGTCGCTGAAATTGGGGCAGGTGTCGTAGAGGTCGTCGATCATGTCGGCGCCGGTCGGGCGGATCAGGAAACGGCCGCCGCCGCGCTGTTTCATCTTGTCGTAGAGGCTGGCCAGCGCTTCGTTGCGATTGCCGGCGGCTTCTTCCATGGCGCGGTCGATGGCCGCCACGTCGTAGATGGTGCGCTCTTCAGCGACCGAGAGTCGGATTTCACTGTGTGCCATGATGACTTCCTCCATGCGCTCTTAGACCGGTTAACGGATCCAGCGTGCTACGGGTTTAGTCGAGCATATTTCGTTCCCGGTATCGGGTAGTAGTCATCGAGAGGGTGTGCAAACCCTTGGTGGATGGCCATTTGCGGCTTTGATGACGGGCAAAATGGCAATTTCAAATTTGGCGGTTTTTTCCGGTTGACCGTAGAAATCCGACAATTTGTGCCCCTCTTTGGAGCGTTCAGTGCTCCGGGTAGAGCAGTTTCTGCGCCGTCTCGAACACCTCGCGTTCCTCGAAGCGAACATGGTCGTAGAGCAAGGTGGCGAAGCGGGCGAGGAGCTCGCTGTCCGGTTCGGCCAGCCGCCGGTTCAGATCGCGCAACTCGGCGTGTTCGGCCAGCGTGCGCGCTACCAGTTCGCCGGCCCCAACAGCGGCCAGTGCCGGCAGCAAGTCTTTTTCTTCGCTCTGGAAATGGTTTTCGAGCGCCTCGGCAAAGGTCTCGACAATCTTTTCCGCCGCCTCGGCGATAGCCAGCGCATGTCCCGAATCGCTGGCGAAGCGGGCCAATCGCGACAGCTTGAGGGCGTGGTGGTGTTCGCGCGATAGTTGCTGCAGGGCGGCATGGCGTTTCATCGGGCACCTCGTTTGGCGTTACGCCGGACTAAAGTCACCAGCGTTGCAATGAAGACGATGAGCACCAGACCGTTCAACAGGGCGGCGTTGTGGCGCAGATCGAAATTGTCGGCCAGCCCGCCGAAGACGCGCAGCGCCAGCGTCAGGTGGAGCAGCGCGAGCGGCAGGTAAAGGGCTGGGTGGTAGGGAATCTTGATGCGGGTGACGGCCGGGAAAATGATCGGCGCGTGGCCGAAAACCATCGAAAACACGAAGCCGAGGCCGATCGCGTGCAAGGCTGCATCGCGCCATTCGTGGCCGGGCGAGAAGGCGCCAACCAGCCCGAGCAAGCCGGCGGCGGCGAGCCAGGCGTAGCCGGAAAGCAGGCAGGCGGCGATGAAGCGGGTCAGGCCCTCGGTGGCGATGTTGCGGCGGGCGATGTCGTAGCGCAGCAGCCAGATGGCGAGGGCGATCAGGCCGCCGGCAAAGATCCGGTCGAGCCCGGCCGCTGCGCCGAGCAGCAGAATGCCGACGATGGCGATGAACAGTTTTTGGGCAAGCGGCGGCGTCGGCAGGAAGCGGGTCAGTTCGAGGCGTTCGCCGGCGATGGTCAGCACGAGAAAAAGCAGCCACCACGCCACGGCAGCGCTGACGTTGCCCGTGGCCAGCCAGAGCAGATTGCCGACCAGCCAGCAACCGGCGGCCAGCGTCAGGATGATCGTGAACACGGCGACCTGACGGCGCAGGGCGACGGCGCTGGCGGCGATCAGGCCGAGCGCGCCAAGGCTTCCGAGGATCTGGCCAAGTATTAAAGGAGCGCCGGCGAGCAGTGCAATACCGCTGGCGCCAGCCGCCAGCGGAGCAAGATAGGCCCAGTTCCGGCCCGCCGCGACGGCGCGTTCTAGGCTGATCACCGTGCCAAAAAAGGCGGCGATCATGAGTGGCCCATGCACGCCGGCCGCCTGCATGGCGGGAGCGGGCACATCCCAGCCGAGGCGGGCGAGGCCGGCCATGACGCCGCCGAGCAGCGAGAGCATGCCGAAAAAGAGCAGCGGTAAGCGGCCGCCGGGTTTGAGGTCGGCCATTAAGCGCTGTCCGCCTCGTTCCAGCCCAGGCTCAGCCGGCACTTTTCGCTCATCATCGACGGTGTCCAGGGCGGTTCCCAGACGAGGCGGATTTCCGGCTGGCAATCGGCCGGCAGGATGCGGTCGAGCTCCGCGTAGGCGTCATCGACGATCATCTCGCCCATCGGGCAGGCCGGCGAGGTCATGGTCATTTCAATGAGCAATTTGCTGCCGTCGACTTCGATCCGGTAGATCAGGCCGAGATCGACAATATTGGCGCCGACCTCGGGGTCGACCACCTTGCGCAGGGCGGCGCGGATCTGTTCGGTATCGAGGGCAGCGGTCATCGGAGCCAGACGTTAGAATGTGGTGCGGCCATCCTAGCATCGCGTTTTGAGGCCGTATTTAGCACGGAGCAAAGAACATGGAACGCTTCACAATTTCTTTGGATGAGGCTTTGGCCAAGGAATTCGACCAGCTGATCGCGGCCCGCGGCTACAGCAACCGCTCGGAAGCCGTGCGCGACCTGATCCGCGGCGCCATCGAAAGCGACCGCCAGCGCGAAACGCCGTCCGGTCACTGCGTCGCCAACCTGTCCTATGTTTACAACCACCATGAACGCGAACTGGCCGAACGCCTGACCGGCCTGCAGCACGACCACCACGACCTGACGGTGGCAGCGTTGCACAGCCACCTCGATCATGACAATTGCCTCGAATCGGTCATTTTGAAAGGCTCGACGGCCGATGTTCGCCAATTTGCCGATGCGCTGATGGCCGAACGCGGCGTCCGTCACGGCAAACTCAACGTCATCGCCCTCGAAGCGGAACACCATCACGCCCACGACGACCACGGCGAAGCCCATGTCCACTATCGCCCCGCCCGCTGACCTGTCGGCGGATTCGCCCCTGCCGCCGGGCGGCGAACAGGCGTGGATCGAAGTCATCCAGAAGATGGACGAGGTCTACAATGACCTCCTGCAATACGAAGTCGCCCTCGAAGAAAAGAACGCGGCGCTTGAAGAGTCGCACCAGTTCATCGAGAGCGTCCTCGCCTCGATGTCGGACATCCTGATTGTCTGCGACCGCAACGGCAGCATCGAGGAGGTCAATTCCTCGCTGCTCCACATCTCCGGCAAGACGGCCGGAGAGCTCGAACACACCCTCGTCTTCGACCTCTTTGCCGACGACATCGAACGGGCCAAGGCGCGCGACATCTTCGCCCGCTACGGCCGCGAAGGCGTCCACGATTGCGAGTTCTTCCTGCGCGCCGGCGACGGCTCGACCGTGCCGGTGTCGATGAACTGCACGCCGCGCCTGTCGCAGACCGGCAAGCTCATGGGCATGGTGGTCACAGGCCGGCCGGTCGGCGAACTGCGCCGCGCCTATTCCGCCTTGCGCCAGGCGCACGACGACCTCAAGCGGACGCAGGGGCAACTGCTGCACGCCGAAAAAATGGTCTCGCTCGGCCGTCTGGTGGCCGGCGTGGCGCATGAACTCAACAACCCGATCAGCTTCGTGCTCGGCAACGTGCTGTCCTTGCGCCGTTACGAAAGTCGCCTCGAAAGCTACCTCCATGCCGTGCATGCGACTGACGCCTCGGATGACGCGGCGCTCAGGGCCATGCGCGACGAACTGCGCATCGACCGCATCCTCGCCGACATGCCGCACCTCATTGACGGCATGATCGAAGGGGCCGAGCGCACGCGCGACATCGTCGATGCGCTCAAACGCTTTTCAGCTGTCGACAAGATGACGCCCGAGCAGGTCAGCCTCAACGACGTCGTTGAACGTTCCGTGCGCTGGGTGGTGCAGAGCGCGGCGGCGAAGTTCACGGTCAACACGAATTTATTGCCAAATTTGAAATGCTCCGGGTCGTCGGGGCAACTGCAGCAAGTCGTCATGAACCTTGTGCAGAACGCCTGCGATGCCACGGCCAGCCAGTCCGAACCCAGCCTGACCATCTCCGGCGCCAGCGAAGGCGGCATGGTCACCCTGTGTTTCGCCGACAACGGCCCCGGCATCTCGGAAGAACATCTCGGCCGCCTGTTCGAGCCATTCTTTACCACCAAGCCGGTCGGCCAGGGTACTGGCCTCGGATTATCGATCAGCTACGGCATCGTCGAACGGCATGGTGGCAAGCTCAGCGCCCACAACATCCCGGGCGGCGGGGCGGAATTTGTCCTTGCACTTCCGGTGGAAAGTCACTGACCAGTTGGCTGGCGTTTTGGCCAGCTTTCAGATGATGAAGTCAATACGAACAACGACTTATTGATCTGGCACGGTCTTTGTATGAAGATAGCTATAAATTTCATACAGAGCCCATGGAAACCCTGCCCTCCGACTGGCTGTCGCTACTGATCCTGACCTTCGTGCTCGGCATGAAGCACGGTTTCGATGCCGACCATCTGGCCACCATCGACGGCCTGACCCGCTACAATGCCCGCTCGCGCCCCGGGCTGGCCCGCTATTGCGGCACCCTGTTCTCGCTCGGTCACGGTGCTGTGGTCATGGCCATCGCCCTTGGTGTCTCGGCGCTGGCGGGACAGTGGGCGGTGCCGGAATGGTTCGGCACGCTGGGCGCCGCGATCTCCATTATTTTTCTCGTCGCGCTCGGTAGCCTCAACCTGGCCGCCGTGCTCGCCGCCGAACCGCATGAAATGGTCCAGCCGGTCGGCCTCAAGGGCCGCCTGCTCGGCAACCTGCGTCACGTTTCCCACCCGGCGCTCATCGCGCTGGTCGGTGCCCTGTTCGCGCTCTCCTTCGACACCCTGTCGCAAGCCACTTTCTTCGCCCTGACCGCCACCCAGTTCGGCGGCTGGGAACATGCGCTGGTACTCGCTCTGCTCTTCATGCTCGGCATGTTGCTGACCGATGGCGTCAATGGCCTGTGGATCGCCCGACTGATTGCCCGCGCTGACCAGGTGGCACTCATTGCCTCGCGCGTCATGGCGCTGGTGGTGTCGGGCGTCAGCCTGCTCGTCGCTGCCTTCGGCGCCGCCAAGATGTTGTCGCCGGCGGTCGATATGTGGAGCGACGGCAAGGAATTGATTTTCGGTTTTTCTCTGGTGGCGATCATTGCCCTGAGCTTCATCGCAGCGGTGCGCCTGACGCGCCGGCCGGTGGTGGCTTGACGACATAGCGATGGGGGATGGCCGGGCGACCGGCTTTTTTAAGCGATGAAATTAAGACGAAAAATAATTAGTTCATATTTGATGGTCGCAATGACGGCTGTCGTGGCCCATGAGTCGACCGAACTGTCCGCCGTCGAAGTCCGCGCCAAGGCGGAAAACCTCGAAGGCATTGCGGCGTCAGGCAGCGAAGGCGTGGTTTCCAGCCAGCGGCTGGCGGCAGTGCCCATCCTGCGCCCCGGCGAGGCGCTCGAAATGGTGCCCGGCCTGATCGTCACCCAGCACGCCGGCGACGGCAAGGCCAACCAGTATTTCCTGCGTGGCTTCAATCTTGATCACGGTACCGATTTCGCCACCTATGTTGGCGGCGTCCCGGTCAACATGCCGAGTCATGCCCACGGCCAGGGCTACACCGATCTCAATTTCCTGATTCCCGAGCTGGTCGACCGCATCACTTTCCGCAAGGGGCCGTACTTTGCCGAGGAGGGCGATTTCTCGTCAGCCGGCGCGGCGCACATTGACTATTTTCGTCAGATCGACGGCGCGCTGGCGCAATTGACGCTCGGCCAGAACGGCTATGCGCGCAGCCTGCTCGCCGGTTCGCCTGAGCTGGGTGGCGGACATTTACTTTACGCCCTCGAATTGTTCCATAACGACGGGCCGTGGCAGATCGAGGAGCATTACCGCAAATTGAACGGCGTCCTGCGTTACAGCCAGGGCACGCGAAATGACGGTTTTTCGATTACCGGCATGGCTTACTCCGGTCGTTGGACATCGACCGACCAGATCGCCCTGCGCGCCATTTCCAGCGGCACCGTCGACCGTTTCGGCTCGCTTGATCCGACGACTGGCGGCGAGACGCATCGCTACAGCCTGTCCGGCGAGTGGGCCAAGCGCTGGGAAAAGGCGCAGAGCAAGGCCAATGTCTGGTGGCTGAAGTCCGACCTCGATTTGTGGTCCAACTTCCAGTATTGCCTGAATGCCGGTTGTCCGCCGGGCGACCAGTTCAAGCAGGCCGAACGTCGGCAGGCCGGCGGGTTCGCTGTTTCGCATGCAATGTTTGATCGCTGGGGCAGTTTTGAAGTCGAGAACAGTATCGGCCTGCAGGGGCGGGTCGATGACCTCAATCCGGTCGGCCTGTATGCCACCAGCGCCCGCCAAACGCTGAGCACGGTGCGTGAAGACAAGGTGACGCAGCGCAGCCTCGGGCTGTGGGCGCAAAACGAGACGCGGTGGACCGAGTGGTTCCGCTCTGTGCAAGGCCTGCGCGCCGACACCTACGATTTCACGGTCGACAGCAATTTGGCGGCAAATTCGGGAAAAGCCAGCGACCAGATGGTGACGCCCAAGCTGTCGCTGATCTTCGGGCCGTGGCGCAAGACCGAGCTCTATCTCAATTACGGCCACGGTTTCCATTCCAACGATGCGCGCGGGACGACCATTCGCGTCGATCCTGCCGATGGCGTAACGCCGGTTCAGGCCGTCAAGCCGCTGGTCCGGACCAAGGGTTACGAGCTCGGCCTGCGTTCGGAAATTGTGCCGGGCTGGCAGTCGACCGTCGCCCTGTGGCAACTCGATTCGGCCTCCGAACTGCTTTTCGTCGGCGATGCCGGGACGACCGAAGCTTCCCGCCCGTCGCGCCGCTACGGTGTCGAATGGACCAATCTCTATGTCTTGTCCGACTGGTTGGCGGTCGATGCTGACCTCGCCTGGTCGCATGCACGTTTCCGTGATCATGATCCGCTGGTCGGCGACTATATTCCGGGGGCAGTGACGACAACCGCCAACATCGGGCTGACCCTCGATCACCTCGGCCCATGGTTCGGTGCCGTACGCCTGCGCTACTTCGGGCCGCGGCCGCTGATCGAGGACAATTCGGTCCGCTCCCAATCTTCGGCACTGACCAACCTGCGCGTCGGCTACAAATTTGGCCGGCGGACGCAACTGGCACTCGATGTCTACAACCTGTTCGACCGCAAGGTAAATGACATCGAATATTGGTACGACTCGCGGCTGGCCTCCGAGGGGGCTGCGGTCGATGATCGGCATATTCATCCAACCGAGCCGAGAAGCTTGCGCCTGACCATCAGCCATCGATTTTGATCTGTAATTATGAATTACACTTCCAGCGGCGCAACGATTGGAGTACCCTAACGGGTTTTCCCTAATACCTAAATCCCCAGGAGAATCCGTGGAAAAGGATCTGCGCGAAGCCGCTCTCGAATACCATCGCTGGCCCACCCCGGGCAAGATTTCAGTCCGCCCGACCAAGGGCCTGACCAATCAGCGCGACCTCGCGCTGGCCTACTCTCCGGGTGTTGCTGCGGCCTGCGATGCGATCGTCGAAGATCCGGCGACGGCCGCCTGGTACACCTCGCGCGCCAATCTGGTCGGCGTCGTGACCAACGGAACCGCCGTGCTCGGCCTCGGCAATATCGGCCCGCTGGCTTCCAAGCCGGTCATGGAAGGCAAGGGCTGTTTGTTCAAAAAGTTCGCCGGCATTGACGTTTTCGACATCGAACTGGCCGAGAACGACCCGGACAAGCTGATCGACATGATTGCCGCCCTCGAGCCGACGCTCGGCGGTATCAATCTTGAAGACATCAAGGCCCCTGAGTGCTTCTACATCGAGCAGAAGCTCAAGGAACGGATGAATATTCCGGTCTTCCACGATGACCAGCACGGCACCGCGATCATTTCCGGCGCTGCCATGCTCAACGGCCTGAAGGTCGTCGGCAAGAAGATCGACGAGGTCAAGGTTGTTGTCTCCGGTGCCGGCGCGGCAGCCATCTCCTGCGTGAATCTGTGGTGCGATCTTGGCGTCAAGCGCGAGAACATTACCATTTGCGACTCCAAGGGCGTCATCTACGTCGGCCGCCCGGGCGGCATGGACGAAACCAAGGCTCGCTATGCCCAGAACACCGAGATGCGCACGCTGGGCGAAGCGCTGGTCGGTGCCGATATTTTCCTCGGCCTCTCTGCCGCCGGCGTAGTCAAGCAGGACATGGTCAAGGCAATGGCCGACAAGCCGATGGTCTTCGCGCTGGCCAACCCGACCCCGGAAATCATGCCGGAACTGGTCAAGGAAGTCCGCCCGGATGCGATCATCGCCACCGGCCGTTCCGACTACGTGAACCAGGTCAATAACGTCCTGTGCTTCCCGTTCATCTTCCGCGGCGCGCTCGACGTTGGGGCTACGCGCATTACCGAAGAAATGAAGATGGCCTCCGTACGCGCCATCGCCGAACTGGCCGAAGCCGAAGTGACCGATGAAGTGGCCATGGCCTACCCGGGCGCCGATTTGTCTTTCGGCCCGGAATACCTGATTCCCAAGCCCTTCGACCCGCGCCTGATCGTCAAGATCGCGCCGGCGGTCGCGCAAGCCGCCATGGATTCGGGCGTCGCGACGCGTCCGATCACCGACTGGGCCGCTTACCGCGCCAAGCTCTCCGAATTCGTCTATCACACCGGCGTCGGCATGCGCGCCATCTTCCAGGCAGCTCGTCAGGCCAAGGGCAAGCGCATCATCTTCGCCGAAGGTGAAGACGAGCGCGTGCTGCGCGCCGCGCAGGTCGTCATCGAGGAAAAGTTTGCCCGACCGATCCTGATCGGTCGTCCGGGTGTCATCGAGCATCGCCTCGAAAAAGCCAAGTTGCGCATCAAGCCTGGCGTCGATTTCGATGTTGTCAATCCGGAATCCGACGAGCGCTACCGCGAGTGCTGGATGGCTTACCACAAGGCCATGGCGCGTCAGGGCATCACCCCGGCCATCGCCAAGGAAGCCATGCGGCGCAAGCCGACGGTGATCGGCGCCATGCTGCTCAAGCTCGGCTACGCCGACGGCATGATCTGCGGCATGACCGGCCAGTACAGCCACCATCTCGGCGTGATCAGCCAGATCATCGGCAAGCGTCCCGGCGTCAGCACGCTGGCCGCGATGAACTACCTGATGCTGCCGGGCCGTTCGCTGTTCATCTGCGATACGCATGTGAACGAAAACCCGAACGCCCAGGAGATTGCTGAAATGACGCTCATGGCCGCCGAGCAGGTCAAGCGTTTCGGCAGCCATCCGAAGGTCGCGCTGCTTTCGCATTCCAATTTCGGTTCGAGCAATTCCGAGTCGGCACGCAAGATGAGCGTCGCTGCCGGGCTGGTTTCGGCCATGTCGGCCGGCGAACTCGAAGTCGATGGCGAAATGCACGGTGACTCGGCGCTCAATGAAGACCTACGCCGTGAAGCCAACCCGGATTCACCGCTCAAGGGCGAGGCCAACCTGCTGGTCATGCCGAATATCGACGCGGCCAACATTTCCTACAATCTCATCAAGATGACCGGTGGCGAAGGGGTCACCATCGGCCCCATCCTGCTCGGTGCGGCGCGTCCGGTGCATGTGCTGACCTCGACCGCCACCGTGCGTCGCCTGGTTAACATGACGGCGCTGGCTGTTGTGGAATCCATGGAGCGCTAAACCCGGCGCAACGAAAAGGCGCGGGAGGGAAACCTCACCGCGCCTTTTTCATTTTTGGCCGTTTTTTCCGGTTGACCGTGGGAATGCAGTTTCTGGGGCTTTACTCCGTCAAACCGGCCAGTATCTTGCCGTGAATGCCGCCAAAACCGCCGTTGCTCATGACCAGGATGTGGTCACCGGGCTGGGCTGAGATAACGATCTGGTCGACCAGTCGGGCCAGGTCATCCTCAACGACAGCGCGCTCGCCCATCGGTGCCAGTGCCTCGCGCGCATCCCAACCAAGATTGCCGGCGTAGCAGAAGGCCATATCGACTTCGCGCAAGCTATCCGGCAACTGCGCCTTCATCGTGCCCAGCTTCATCGTGTTTGAACGCGGCTCGAGCACGGCCAGAATGCGCGCCTTGCCGACCTTGCGCCTCAGGCCGGCAACCGTCGTCGCAATGGCCGTCGGGTGATGGGCAAAATCGTCGTAAACAGTTACGCCGCGCACTTCGCCGCGCACCTCCATGCGCCGTTTGACATTCTCGAAGCGCGACAGCGCGTCGAGCCCCTGTTCGAGCGGAACGCCGACATGGCGGGCGGCGAGTAGTGCGGCGCAGGCGTTGGCCCGGTTGTGATCGCCGGAAAGTCCCCAGACGGTGCGCCGAATCTTGCCATCGGGCGAGTGTAAAACCAGCTCGCCGCGGGCGTCGTCACCCGTCACGCGATAGCCGGCCGGGTCGTTGAAACGTTCGACCGGCGTCCAGCAACCGCGCTGCAAAACGCGATCCAGGCTGGCCTCGGCGGCATTGGAAACGATCAGGCCGGACTGCGGTAGAGTGCGAATGAGGTGATGGAATTGCGTCTCGATCGCTGCCAGGTCGCTGAAGATGTCGGCGTGATCGAACTCAAGGTTGTTCAGGACGACCGTCCGTGGCTTGTAATGGACGAACTTGGAACGCTTGTCGCAGAACGCCGTGTCGTATTCGTCGGCTTCGATCACGAAGAATGGCGTGCCGCCGAGCCGGGCCGAGACGCCGAAATTGAGCGGTACGCCGCCGATCAGGAAGCCGGGGTCCATGTTCGCGGCCTCGAGTATCCAGGTCAGCATCGAGGCTGTCGTCGTCTTGCCGTGCGTACCGGCCACGCCCAATACCCAGCGGCCTTGCAGCAGGTTTTCGGCCAGCCATTGCGGCCCGGAAACATAGGGCAGGCCCTTGTCGAGAATGGCTTCGAGCAGCGGATTGCCGCGCGAAATGGCGTTGCCGATCACGAAGATATCTGGCTTGAGTGCCAGTTGCTCGGTGTCAAAGCCTTCGATCAATTCGATACCAGCGCCGCGTAGCTGGTCGCTCATCGGCGGATAGACGTTGGCGTCGCAGCCCGTGACCTTGTGGCCGGAATCGACCGCCAGTTGGGCGACGCCGCCCATGAAAGTGCCGCAGATGCCGAGAATGTGAATGTGCATTTCAGTTCGAGCCGTTAGAATGGGGGCGATTTTACCTTGATCGAGTCCCCATGACCCGTCATGAACGGCAACGTACTAGCCCCGGAACACGGGCCAGCATCGCTAGCGCCGCCGCCCGTCTGATGGCGGAGGATGGCATTACCGATTATCACCACGCGAAAAAGAAGGCGGCCCGCCAGTTGGGTCTGCCTGAAAATTCAGCCTTCCCGGACAATGCCGAGGTCGAGGCCGAATTGCGCGCCTACCGCAGCCTTTATCAGGGTGAAGAGCATGAAGAGCTTGTCGCGGCATTGCGCCACACGGCGCTTGAGTTGCTTGATTTGCTCGCCGCGTTCAATCCTTATCTGACCGGATCGGTACTCGATGGTACGGCCGGCGAACATTCGCGCATCGACATCCAGCTGTTTGCCGATAGCGCCAAGGAGGTCGAGATATTCCTGCTCAATCGGGGAATCGATGCGTCCCATGTCGAGGTGCGCAATGAACGGGTTGAGGCAGTGTTGCGCATGGAAACCGATACGGCCGACGCCGACCTCATCATCATGCCGCCAAACATGGAGCGCGTCAGCCTCAAACGTCACGATGGGCGACCGCATGAGCGCATCCGGGCTGATACCCTGCGCGCCTTACTAAAGGAATAGACTGGACAAGTTGCAGCCATTTGCGGCAAACTTGCAGCTATGACGAAGCGAAAAACTGCTTCCAAGCCGGTCGAAAAGCCTCGTGTCCTAGTCATCCACGGGCCGAATCTGAACCTGCTTGGCACACGTGAACCCGAGCATTATGGCCGGGTAACCCTGTCGGACATCAACATGTCGCTGGCGCGCATGGCCGAAACGGCCGGTGTCGATCTGGAGGCGTTCCAGAGCAACCATGAAGGTGCGCTCATCGAGCGCATCCATGCCGCTCGCGAACAGGGTGTCCGCGCCATCATCATCAATCCGGCAGCGTACACGCATACCAGCGTCGCCTTGCGCGATGCCATCGCGGCGGTGGCGATTCCGTTCGTCGAAGTGCATCTTTCCAATGTGCATGCGCGGGAACCGTTCCGCCATCACTCGTATTTTTCGGACCTGGCCATCGGCGTCATCTGCGGGTTGGGTCATGAGGGCTATCTGCTGGCCCTCGAATATCTGCTTAACAAGCTTAATATTGAATAGTCCGGCTCAGGCCGGACACTTGTGCCCGACGGGCACAACATAGAAGGGAGTCTCCATGGATCTGCGTAAACTCAAGAAACTTATCGACCTCGTTCAGGAATCCGGTATTTCCGAACTGGAAGTGACGGAAGGCGAAGAAAAGGTTCGCATCGCCAAGCATTACGGCACCGTTGCTGCCGCTCCGCAGCAATACTATGCACCGCCTCCCCAGATGGCACCGGGGGCGCCGGCTGTATCTGCTGTCAACCTTGATGATGAGGATGAATTGCCGGATGGTCATATCGTCAAGTCGCCGATGGTCGGCACCTTCTACCGCTCGCCGTCACCCGGCGCCGAAGCTTTCGTGCAGATCGGCCAGACCGTCAAGCAGGGCGAAACCCTGTGCATCATCGAGGCCATGAAGCTGCTCAACGAGATCGAGTCTGATGCCTCGGGCGTGATCAAGGCCATCCTGGTCGAGAATGGTGAGCCGGTGGAGTTCGGTGAGCCGCTTTATGTGATTGGCTGATATGGCCATGTTTGAAAAGATTCTGATCGCGAATCGCGGCGAAATCGCCTTGCGTATTCAGCGTGCTTGCCGTGAACTTGGCATCAAGACGGTGGTCGTGCACTCCGAGGCGGACCGCGACGCGAAATACGTCAAGCTGGCCGACGAGTCGGTCTGTATCGGACCAGCCTCGTCGTCACTGAGCTATCTCAACGTTCCGGCCATCATTTCGGCGGCGGAAGTGACCGATGCCCAGGCGATTCACCCGGGTTACGGTTTCCTGTCGGAAAACGCCGACTTTGCCGAGCGCGTCGAGACTTCCGGCTTCGTTTTCATCGGTCCGCGCGCCGAAACCATTCGCCTGATGGGCGACAAGGTGTCGGCCAAGAATGCGATGAAGGAAGCCATGGTGCCTTGCGTGCCGGGCTCCGAGGGCGAGTTGCCGGACGACCCGAAGGAGATTGTCAAGATTGCCCGCGCCGTCGGCTATCCGGTCATCATCAAGGCCGCTGGCGGCGGCGGTGGTCGTGGCATGCGCGTCGTGCACACCGAAGCGGCGCTGGTCAATGCCGTGGGGATGACCAAGCAGGAGGCTGGCAGCTTCTTCAACAATCCTGCCGTGTACATGGAAAAGTACCTGGAAAATCCGCGTCACGTGGAAATCCAGGTTCTGGCCGACGAATACAAGAATGCGATTTACCTCGGCGAGCGCGATTGTTCGATGCAGCGCCGTCACCAGAAGGTGATCGAAGAGGCTCCGGCGCCGCATATTCCTGCCCGCCTGATCGCCCGTATCGGTGAGCGTTGCGCCGAGGCCTGCCGGAAGATCGGTTATCGCGGCGCCGGTACTTTCGAGTTTCTCTACGAGAACGGCGAGTTCTATTTCATTGAAATGAACACCCGCGTTCAGGTCGAGCATCCGGTCACCGAAATGATTACCGGCGTCGATATCGTTCAGGAGCAGATTCGCGTCGCGGCCGGCGAGAAGCTGCGCTACAAGCAGAAGGATATCGTCTTCCGCGGCCATTCCATCGAATGCCGCATTAACGCCGAAGATCCCTTCACGTTCGTGCCATGCCCTGGCAAGATCGAGTTTTATCACCCGCCCGGCGGCCCTGGCATCCGCGTCGATACGCACATTTACCAAGGCTATACCGTGCCGTCGCACTACGACTCGATGGTCGCCAAGGTCATCGCCTATGGCGATACCCGCGATCAGGCCATCCGCCGCATGCGTATCGCCTTGTCCGAAATGAGCATCCAGGGTATCAAGACCAATATCCCGCTGCATCAGGAACTGATGCAGGACGCTCGTTTCGTCGAAGGCGGCACGAGCATTCATTACCTTGAACAGAAACTCGCCGACAAGGGCGAAGTGAAGCTGTAAGCGATGGGCTGGCAAAGTGTCAGTTTCCTGACCGACGCGTCGCATGCCGAGCCGATCTGCGATGCCCTGCTTGAAGCGGGCGCGCTGTCGGCCAGCATCGAGGATGCCGATGCCGGCACGCCGGACGAGCAGCCACTGTTCGGCGAACCGGGATCCCTGCCGAGCTCGGGCTGGACGCATTCGCGCATCGTCGCCCTGCTTGAGCCGGATGCCGATATCGATGCGCTGCTCGGCGAGGCAATTGCGGCCATCGGCCTCAGTGAAGCGCCGGCCTACACGGTCGAGACGGTGGAAGAGCAGAACTGGGTGCAACTGACCCAGTCGCAATTCGACCCGATCCGCGTTTCAGAGCGCCTGTGGATCGTGCCCTCATGGCACGAAACGCCGGACCCGGCGGCGGTCAATCTGATTCTCGACCCGGGCATGGCCTTCGGCACCGGCTCGCATCCGACCACCCGGCTCTGTCTGGAGTGGCTGGAGCGCAACGTTTCCGACGGCTGCACCGTGCTCGACTACGGCTGCGGTTCCGGGATTCTGGCCATTGCCGCCGCCCGTCTGGGCGCTGGCCGCGTCGCTGGCGTCGATATCGATCCGCTGGCAGTCGACGCGGCCCGCTCGAATGCCGAACGCAATGGCGTGGTCGCACTATTCGCCGATTCGGCCATGCCGGTCGCCGGCGAGTATGATGTTGTCGTGGCCAATATCCTTTCCAATCCGCTGCGCGTTCTGGCTCCAGCTATTTGCGCGCATGTCCGTTCCGGCGGACGTCTGGCCCTGTCCGGCATCCTCCGCGAACAGGCGGAAGAAATCATCGCCATCTACGCCCAGTGGCTGCCGATGCAGGTCGCCGATAAGCGCGAAGACTGGGTGTGTCTGGAAGGAATCAAACCTTGATGCGGACGCGCTGTCCGGTCTGTACCACGGTTTTCCGTGTGACGTCCGAGCAGTTGCGCCTGAGAGCGGGCAAGGTTCGTTGCGGTAACTGTCAGGCCGTCTTCAACGCTTTTGACGAACTGGTCAGCGAGGCGCACGAGCCCTTGATCGAGACGCCTGTTGCCGAGGTGGCTGTACCGCAAGACGAACCAGCGTTCCCTGAATCTGATGCGTCTTTCGAGGCGTCGGAAATCGAGGTGCCGGAAATTGAACCGGACGTCGAACCGGAAGCTGCGGTTGCTGATTGGGCCGGAGATCAGCCGCCGGAAACGGCTGAAGAGCCTTATGTCGAGCCGCCAGAACAGTTCGAACAACCGGTCGATGCCGCGCCGGAGGATATTCCACCTGTTGACGCCGAACAGTCCGAGGCACTGCTGGCTGTTGAAGCCGAGCCGATTCAGGCGCCGCTTGAAGAGCCGCTAGTCGAGTCTCCCGAGGAGTCGACGCAGGCGGCGCGTCAGGCCGGGCTGGTTGCCGCGCGCGAACTGATCGACTCGGGCTCCTTCAACCGCTGGTCGGCGGGAACGCTGGCCAGTGATGGTTTGGGCGGTTTCGAGAGCGAATCGAATCACCGGGCGGTCTGGCCCTTCGTTCTCGTCGTGATTTTGCTGTTGGTCGGCCTGCTCGGCCAATTGGTCTACTACTTCCGCACCGATATCGTGCTGCGTTTCCCCGGCGTTGTCGGGCTGTACGAACTTGCTGCGGTGGACATTCCTCTGCCGCGGAATGCGGCGCTGGTTTCGATTGAAACATCCGATCTGCAATCGGATAACGCTCGCGGCCTGTTCGTGCTGCAAGCCACGCTGAAAAACCGGGCCGGCTATGCCCAGGCTTGGCCGGCGCTGGAATTGAGCCTGACCGATACCAACGATGCAGTGGTTTCCCGACGCGTCATGTTTGCCGCCGATTATCTGCCACCTGGCACGATCTCCGACACCTTTCCGGCCAACGGCGAAATGGCCGTCAAGCTGTGGATCGAGGCCAAGGAGAGCGGCGCCTCCGGTTACCGTCTTTATATCTTTTATCCCTGATCTGACATGACAACACTAATTTGCGGTTCGCTGGCCTTCGACAACATCATGGTCTTTCCGGACCGTTTCAAGAATCACATCCTGCCCGAGCAGATTCACATTCTGAACGTGGCTTTCCTGGTGCCGGAAATGCGCCGCGAGTTCGGTGGCTGTGCCGGCAACATTGCCTACAACCTCATGCTGCTCGGCGGCGAGCCGATGATTATGGCGACGGTTGGTGACGACGCCGCGCCCTATCTCGACCGCCTGGACCAGCTTGGTCTGCCGCGCACCCATGTCCGTCAGGTCAGCGGCAGCTTCACGGCACAGGCATTCATCACAACCGACCTCGACGACAATCAGATCACTGCTTTTCACCCGGGGGCGATGAGTTTTTCGCATCTGAACAAGGTTGAAAGCGCCAATGCCAAGCTCGGCATCGTTGCTCCGGACGGTCGCGAAGGCATGATGCAGCATGCGCGTGACTTCGCCGACGCCAGCGTGCCCTTCATCTTCGATCCGGGCCAGGGCCTGCCGATGTTCAATGGCGATGAACTGCTCGATTTCATCAAGCTGGCCGATTACGCCTGCTTCAATGACTACGAAGCCAAGCTTCTGTGCGACCGGACAGGTCACAGCCTGGAGCAACTGGCTGGCAGCCTCAAGGCGCTGATCGTGACGCGTGGTGGGGAAGGCTCCGAGATCTACGCCGACGGTGTGCGTCACGACATTCCCTGTGTCGCGGCCGACGAAATCCTCGATCCGACGGGCTGCGGCGACGCCTACCGCTCAGGTCTGCTTTACGGCATTGCCAACGGTTTCGATTGGCTGACGACGGGCCGTCTGGCCGCGGTCATGGGCGCCATCAAGATCGCTCATCGCGGTGGCCAGAATCATCAGCCGAGCCGTGAGGAAATCGCCGAACGTTTCCGCAAGGCCTTCGGTACCCAACCCTGGTAAGCGGGCAGCGATGAAACATCGCTGTCATCTTTGGGCAAAGTGCATGTAACAACGCTCGTCCAGACTTGTTCTCCACGAATACAAGGAGAACAAAGATGGAAAATATCCATAAGGCGGCTGGTCGCAGCCGTCCCGAAAAGAAAAGCTTGGCTGTCGGCTTTGCCCGCAGCCAGAGCGATATCCTCGACGCGCAGCGCCTGCGCTACCGCGTTTTTGCCGGTGAAATGGGCGCCAACCTGCCGAGCCGCGTCCCCGGCGTCGATCACGACATTTACGATCCGTATTGCCAGCACCTTGTCGTGCGCGATACGCAGACCAGCGAGATCGTCGGCACCTACCGCATCCTGACGCCGGAAAATGCCCGCCAGGTCGGTTACTACTCGGAAAACGAGTTTGACTTGACCCGTCTGCAACACCTGCGTTCGCGGCTGGTCGAGATTGGCCGCTCCTGCGTTCATCCGGACTACCGGACCGGCGCAACGATCACTCTGCTCTGGTCAGGCCTGGCCAATTTCATGATCGAGAACAGCTACGACTACCTGATGGGCTGCGCCTCGATCAGCATGGCCGATGGCGGCCACGCGGCGGCCAGCTTGTATAATCGTCTGGTTGCCGATCACCTTGGGCCGCAGGAGTACCGCGTTTTTCCGCGTTGTCCGCTGCCTCTGGCTGCCCTGCAGCAGGATTTGCCGGCCGAAACGCCGCCGTTGATCAAGGGCTACCTGCGCGCCGGGGCCTGGATCTGCGGTGAGCCGGCGTGGGATCCTGATTTCAATACCGCCGATCTGCCGATCCTGATGCCGATGGCCAAGGTTTCCGGCCGCTACGCCAAGCACTACCTGGGATAAGAACACTGAGCCAGACCAATTTAGCGATTCGCGCTTTCCGGATACTTCGTATCACCCTGCTGGTCATCAGCGGGGTGATTTTTTCGCTGTGTGTTTTCCCGTTGTGCAGCGACCGCCAGCGTCTGGCGCTCAAGGCCAGTTGGGCGGCTGCTTTGCTTGACGCACTCGGCGTCGAAGTCGAGGCCGACCTGACGCATGCGGTTCCGGGGGCCTTGCTGGTGGCCAATCATATTTCGTGGATCGATATCTATGTCATCAATTCGGCGCTGCCAGCGGCCTTCGTATCGAAAGAGGAAGTCCGGCACTGGCCGCTGATCGGCTGGCTGGCGGCGAAGAACGACACGATATTTTTGCGTCGCGGCAGCCGTGGGCACGCCAAGGTGATCAACGAGCAGGTCGCCGAGTTTCTCGACAAGGGAAAGCACGTTGCCGTTTTTCCTGAAGGAACGACCACCGATGGCCGGAGCCTGCTGCATTTCCACGCCGCGCTGATTCAGCCGGCGCTGAGCGCCGGGCGACCGGTCTTGCCGGTGGCGATCTCGTACTGGGAACTCGATGGCCAGCGCAGTCTGGCGCCGCGTTACGACGGTGATATTTCGATGGGGCAATGCACGGCGGCCATCCTCGGCCGAAAACGGCTGATTGCCCGGCTGGTGACCACGCCGGTGCGTGGCATGAATGGTGAAGACCGCAAGCAGGTGGCGGCCGAGGCGCGCGAAGCTATCGCTTTAGCGGCTGGGCTTCCGTTGGCGAGCAATCCACTTGAAACACCTGCCGATCTTCGAGCCGGACAGCGGTCAGGTGGCCTCCCCACAGACAACCTGAGTCGAGCGCCAGCAGATTCGGCGTAACTTTCAGGCCGAGTGCCGACCAGTGGCCGGTAACGAGAACGGCGTCGGCACTTTTCCGGTTCGGTAGATCGAACCAGGGAATATGGCCGGCCGGCGCGTTTGCCAGTTTGCCCTTGACCTTGAACTCCATGACGCCATCCAGCGTGCAGAAGCGCATGCGGGTCATGGCGTTGACGATGACGCGCAAGCGCGGCCAGCCGCTCAGCTTGTCGGACCAGCCAGCCGGCTCGCTGCCCCACAGGTTGAGGATGAATTCGCGGAAATTGGGGCCTTGCAGCGCGGCTTCGACTTCACGCGCCAGTTCGCGGGCGCGGGCCGCGGTCCATTGCGGCAGCAGGCCGGCGTGGACCAGGCAGTATTCGCCCTCGGTGTGGCAGAGTGGCTGATGGCGTAGCCAGTCGAGCAACTCAGAACAGTCGGGGGCGTCGAGGATTTCCTGCAGCGTGTCGTCCTTGCCGCGAAACTTGGCGCCACCTTCGGCGACCATGAGCAGGTAGAGGTCGTGATTGCCGAGCACGGTGATGGCCGCCGACCCGAGCGACTTGATCAAACGCAGCGTTTCCAGCGAATGCGGTCCGCGGTTGACCAGATCGCCGACCAGCCACAGGCGGTCGTTGGCCGGGTCGAAGGCGCAGCGTTCCAGAAGCCGCTGCAGCGAGTCATAACAACCCTGGATGTCGCCGATGGCGTAAGTGCTCATTGCTACGGTCAACCGGAAAAAATGGCCAAAATTGAAATTCCCGCTTACTCGACGGTGACCGATTTCGCCAGATTGCGCGGCTTATCCACATCTGTACCCTTGACTAGCGCCACGTGGTACGACAGCAGTTGCAGCGGAATGACATGGAGGATGGGTGACAGCTCGCCGTAGTGCTCGGGCAGGCGCAGGATGTGCACGCCGTCCGATTCCGGAATTTCCGAGTCGGCATCGGCGAAGACGTAGAGTTCGCCGCCACGCGCCTGGACTTCCCTGAGGTTGGATTTGAGCTTGTCGAGCAACTGATCATTCGGGGCGACTGAAATGACCGGCATGTTGGCATCGACCAAAGCCAGCGGACCGTGCTTGAGCTCGCCGGCCGGATAGGCTTCGGCGTGGATGTAGGAGATTTCCTTGAGCTTGAGCGCGCCTTCCATGGCGATCGGGTAATGGCGGCCGCGCCCGAGGAAAAGGGCGTGATGCTTGTCGGCAAAGCGCTGGGCCCAGGCCTTGATCTCGTCTTCGAGCTCGAGCACCTTGTTGACCGCGACCGGCAGGTGGCGCAACTGGTGAATGTAGGTGGCTTCCTGTTCCTCGCTCAGGCGGCCCTTTACCTTGGCAACGACCAGGGTGAGCAGGAAGAGCGCGGCAAGCTGGGTGGTGAAGGCCTTGGTCGATGCGACACCGATTTCCGGACCGGCGCGGGTGATGAAGCGTAGCGCGCTTTCGCGGACGATGGCCGATTCGGGCACGTTGCAGATGGCCAGCGTCTTGCTCTGGCCGAGCGACTTGGCGTGACGCAGGGCGGCCAGCGTGTCGGCCGTTTCGCCGGACTGGGAGATGGCGACGATGAGCTGGCGCGGGTTGGGCACCGAAGTGCGGTAGCGGTATTCGCTGGCGATTTCGACATTGCACGGCACGCCGGCGATGCGCTCAAGCCAGTAGCGGGCGGTGAAGCCGGAATGGCTGCTGGTGCCGCAGGCCAGAATGAGTATCGAGTCGACATCGGCCAGCAAGTTCCCGGCTTCGGCGCCAAAAATGCCCGGCTGGATGCTCTTGCTACCGCCGACGATTTCCAGCGTATTGGCCAGTGCTTCCGGTTGCTCGAAGATTTCCTTCTGCATGTAGTGCTGGTAGTTGCCGAGTTCGACCGCGGCGGCCGAGAGCTGGGAAACATGCACCGGACGCTGGACCGGTGTGCCGTCGAGGCGGGTGATCCTGACGTTGGCGGCGGTCAACTCGGCGATATCGCCGTTTTCCAGATAGACCATGTTGCGCGTGACTTGCAGCAGGGCCGATGCATCGGAGGCGGCGTAGTTGCCGGTGTCGGAAACGCCGAGCAGCAGCGGCGAGCCTTCGCGGGCGACGATGACCTTGCCCGGCTGGTTGTGATCGATGACGGCAATGGCGAAAGCGCCGACCAGGCGCTGGCAGGCGACCTGCACGGCCTTGAGCAGATCCGGCTCGGTGTTCAGCGTGGCCTGAACGAGGTGAGCGATGCTTTCGGTGTCGGTATCCGAGGTGAAGACGTAGCCTTGGGCGGTCAGTTCCGTACGCAGCGACTCGTAGTTTTCGATAATGCCGTTATGAACGACGGCAATGCTGCCGGAAACGTGGGGGTGGGCGTTGCGTTCACACGGCACGCCGTGGGTCGCCCAGCGGGTGTGGGCGATGCCGGTGATGGCTTGGGTGTTGGCCGAGGCGGCTTCCAGTTCGGCGACGCGGCCGACCGAGCGGACGCGCTCAATGCCGTTGCCGGCGATGACGGCCAGTCCGGCCGAGTCATAGCCCCGATATTCGAGTTTCTTCAGACCTTCGACGAGAACCGGAACGATGTTCTTGTCGGCTGCTGCCGCGACGATGCCACACATAGCTGATCCTTAAACCTTGTAGTAATCGCGATACCACGCGATGAAGCGATTGACGCCTTCCTGGACCGGCGTGCCCGGGACGAAACCAACCCAGTCGTTGAGCAGATCGGTGTTGGCGTAGGTGGCCGGGACGTCGCCATCCTGCAAAGGCAACAGACGCTTTTCGGCCTTCTGGCCGAGGGCATTTTCGATGGCGCCGATGAAGTCGAGCAACTGCACAGGATTGTTGTTGCCGATGTTGAAGACGCGGTAAGGCGCATTGCTGGTCGCCGGATCGGCGGAAATGGCGTCATATTCGGCGTTGACCGCAGCATTCTTGTCGAGCACGCGGATGACGCCCTCGACGATGTCGTCGACGTAGGTGAAATCGCGCTGCATGTTGCCGAAATTGAAGACATCGATCGGACGGCCTTCAAGGATGGCCTTGGTGAACAGGAAGAGCGCCATGTCCGGCCGGCCCCACGGGCCATAGACGGTGAAGAAACGCAGGCCGGTCGTCGGCAGGCCGTAGAGGTGGCTGTAGGTGTGCGCCATCAACTCGTTGGCCTTCTTGGTTGCGGCGTACAGGCTGACCGGGTGATCGACGCTGTCGTGCTCGGAGAACGGCATCTTGGTGTTGCCACCATAAACGCTGGAGCTCGAGGCATAGACCAGGTGCTGCACCTTGTTATGCCGGCAGCCTTCGAGAATGTGGGTGAAGCCGACGATGTTGCTCTCGACGTAGGCGTGCGGATTTTGCAGCGAATAACGAACGCCGGCCTGGGCGGCCAGGTGGATGACTTTGTCGAACTTCTCGTCGGCGAAGAGCTTTTCCATGCCGGCGCGGTCGGCCACGTCGAGCTTTACGAAACGGAAGCCGGGCAGCGAGGTCAGACGCTGCAGGCGGCTTTCCTTGAGCGAGACTTCATAGTAATCGTTCAGGTTGTCGAGGCCGACAACTTCATCGCCACGCGCCAGAAGGCGCAGCGAGGTGGTCATGCCGATAAATCCGGCGGCGCCGGTGACGAGAATTTTCACGGAATTGCCCTGAAGAAAAGTTGCCAGATTTTATCGCAGTGCAGCATCGAATTTATGACGCTTGTGCATATTCAGTCGGATGCGCGCAATCGAAGGCGGCTGACACGTGCCGGCATTTATAATTGCGGCTTCGAAAGTCGTGATTTTATCCGTCGATGCGCATTTTGATCGTGAAAACTTCCTCGCTCGGCGACGTTATCCACAACCTGCCGGTGGTCAGCGACATCCGACGGCACTTTCCGGATGCGACGGTCGACTGGTGCGTGGAAGAGAGTTTCGCGACTATTCCGCGCCTGCATCCCGGGGCTGGCAAGATCATTCCGGTCGCCGTCCGGCGTTGGCGAAAGAACCTGTTGAGTGCAGCCACCTGGAGGGATATTGGCGAATTTAGACGCGCCTTGCAGGCAGCGCCTTACGATGCCATTGTCGATACCCAGGGCTTGCTCAAAAGCGCGTTGATGGCCAGTCAGGCAAATGGTCCGACCTTGGGCTATGACGCCAACTCGGCCCGCGAGCCGATGGCAGCCAGATTCTACGACCGGAAGTTCAGCGTTTCCCGCGAACTGCACGCCGTTGTCCGCAACCGTCGGCTGGCGGCTGCTGCGCTGGGCTATGCGGCCGATGGTGAGCCCGATTACGGTATCGAGGCGGCACCTGCCGGATTTGGCTGGCTGCCGCATCGGCCGTACGTCGTCTTCCTGACCGCCACCAGTCGCGACGACAAGCTGTGGCCGGAAGCGAACTGGCTGGCCTTGGGGCAGCAACTCAATGCGCAGGGGATCAGCGCGGTCCTGCCCGGTGGCAGCCCGGTCGAGCGCGAACGGGCGAGTCGGCTGGCGGCGGGGATTCCCGGCGCCGTCGCCGCGCCGGCCATGAACATCCCTGATCTGGCGGCACTGCTCGCCGGTGGTCGTGCCGCGGTCGGCGTCGATACCGGCCTGACCCATCTCGCCGTTGCCCTCAAGGTGCCGACCGTCGCCCTTTACACGGCGACCGATCCCGGACTGACCGGCGTCCTCGGTGTCGGCTTTTGCTGCAATCTGGGCGGCAAGGAGCAGATTCCTTCACCGGCAGCCGTGCTTGCCGAATTGCAGTCGGCGCTGGCCTGATGGCGCGATTTTTCTATTCGCTGCTGCTTTACCTGATTACGCCGCTGATCTGGCTGCGCCTGCTCTGGCGCAGTCGGAAGCAGCTGGAGTATCTCCAGCATCTCGGCGAGCGCTACGGTTTCTATCGTCAGCCTGTGCCGGCCAAGGTGATCTGGGTGCACGCTGTCTCGGTCGGCGAAACCCGCGCTGCCCAGCCGCTTATCGAAGGCTTGCAGGCGCGCTGGCCGGACCATCACATCCTGCTCACCGGCATGACGCCGACCGGCCGCGACGCCGGGCAGCAGGTCTACGGCGACAAGGTCATTCAGGCTTACCTGCCCTACGATTATCCCGGGGCGGTCGACCGTTTCTTCCGCCATTTTTCGCCGGCTTTCGGGGTGCTCATGGAAACGGAAATCTGGCCCAATCTGCTGGCGACTGGGATGCGCCGCAAAGTGCCGATTTTTCTCGCCAACGCCCGGCTTTCCGCGCGCTCGGCACGCGGCTACGGGCGATTTTTGGCCTTGGCCAGTCCGGCTTTTTCCGCGCTGGCCGGCGTTGCCGCACAAACCGCAGGTGATGCTGAACGGATCGCCGAATTGGGCGCGACCGCCGTCGAGGTCTGCGGCAATCTGAAATTCGATGTCACTCCACCCGCCGACAAGCTCGCCCTTGGCCATGAATGGCGGGCGGCGATTGGCCAGCGGCCGGTCTGGCTGGCGGCCAGCACGCGCGAAGGCGAGGAGCTGCTGGTGCTCGAAGCGTGGCGCCGGATGGCCGTTCCCGATGCCTTGCTCGTGCTCGTGCCGCGTCATCCACAGCGCTTCGACGAAGTGGCTGGCTTGCTCGAGCAGCAAGGCTTACGTTGTGTCAGGCGCAGCCAAAGTCTGCCGGCGGCCGACACACAGGTCTGGCTCGGCGACAGCATGGGTGAGATGGCGGCCTATTTCACGTTGGCCGATCTGGCCTTCATTGGTGGCAGTTTGCTGCCGCTGGGTGGGCAGAACCTCATCGAGGCGGCGGCTTGCGACTGTCCGGTCGTCGTCGGCCCGCATACCTTCAATTTCAAGCAGGCGACCGAGGATGCGATTGCGGCCGGCGCCGCATTGCGCGTCGACGACCCGGAAATGCTCGCTGCCACGGTCAACCGGATATTTGGCCAAAAAATGAAATTGGCCGAAATGCGCACAGCGGCGGGATTATTCGCCCGCGGCCATCAGGGCGCGGCTGGGCGGATGCTGGCGCTTATAGCGCGCTGGACGGATCCAGCAGAGCGTTGATCTGGGCGACGTCGTCCTCGCCCAGCGAACCGGTTGCCGCCTTCAAACGCAGTTGCGACAGCAGCGTGTCGAGCGTTGCTCTGGCCAGATCGCGGCGGGTAACGTAAACCTGATTTTCGGCATTCAGCACGTCGATATTGATGCGCACGCCGACTTCGTAGCCGAGCTTGTTCGATTCCAGGGCCGATTGCGAAGAGACGAGCGCTGCCTTGAGCGCCTTGACCTGGGCCAGCCCATTGGTCACGCCGAGATAATACTGGCGGGCCGACAACGCGGCGCCACGGCGGGCGGCATCAAGGCCGGATTGTGCTGCGGAGCGGTTGGCAGCTGCCTCGCGCTGGCGCGAAACGGTCAGGCCACCCTGAAAAAGCGGGATGTTGAGTTGCAGGCCGATATTCGTGTAGTCGGTGTCGGCCAGGCCGTATGCCGCTGCAAAATTTTTCGAGTGGCCCTGATTGGCCACCAGATCGAGCGTCGGATAGTGGCCGGCGCGCTGCTTGTCCACCTCGCGCGCCGCAATGTCGGCAGCGGCCTGCTGGACCTGCACGGTGATGCTGTCCTTTTCGGCGGCTGCGACCCACTGATTCATGTCGCTCGGCTGCGGCATGGTCAGTTCGGCATCCTTGCGCGTGGTGGCGAGATTGCCCGGCGTCTTGCCGATAATCGCCTGCAAGGCATGTTGCTTGACCTCGAAATCGCTCTCAGCGGCGATCTCCTGAGCCGAAGCCAGATCGTAGCGGGCCTGCGCTTCATGCGAGTCGGTGATGGTCGCGGTGCCGACCTCGAAGTTTTTCTTGGCTGATTCCAGTTGCTGGGCGATGGCTGTCTTGTTGGCGCGCACGGCCTTGAGATTTTCGACGGCGTAGATCGCATCGAAATAGGCTTGCGCGACGCGCAGGATCAGATCCTGCCGGGCCTGAACGAAATTCGCTTCGGCCTGCGCCACCTGCAGTTTGGACTGGTCGTAGGATACCCAGTTCTGCCAGCGGAACAACGGCTGCGACAGCGTCAGCTGGTAGCCGTTGGAGTTGTATTGCGGCTTCGACAGCGTTGGGCCGTTGTGGGTCGAAATCTCGTTCTTGTTCCACACGGTGTTGCCCGACAGCGTCAGGCTGGGCAGCAGCCCGGCCAGGCCCTGCGGTGCTTTTTCGCGACCGGCATCGAGTGTCGCCCGAGCCGCGGCAAAGGTCGGGTCGTTGTCCTGCGCTTCGCGATAGACCTGCATGAGGTCGGCAGCAAACAGCGGGGAGGCGAGCAACGGAGAAACGAGCAGCCAGGCGAGTTTTTTCATGCCAACCTCAATAACGACGCATGCTGGAATCGACTTCGCCGGCCCATGCCTCGACGCCACCCATCAGGTTATAGACGGCGCCGTAACCTTGGCGCTCGAGAAACATGGCGACCTGCATGCTGCGGCCACCGTGATGACAGATAACGACGATGTCCTGCCCGGGTTCGATTTCGGCGCATCGCATGGGGATCAGATGCATCGGGATATTCTGCGATCCGGCCAGTTGGCAGAGCTCGATTTCCCAAGGTTCGCGCACGTCAAGCAGAACCGGGCTGGGCCGGCTTTCGTCGGCCAGCCATTCGGCAAGTTGTTGGGCGCGAACCTGTTGCATCAGAACGAGAAACTATCCTTGGCGGTGACGCCGTCGAGTGCCGGAATGACCGTCTCGAACAGGTTGACCGTGTTGTAGATGCCGTCGGCCGTGCAGGTGATCAACTGGGCTTCCATGACCGGTGCTTCGCCGACGACGACAGCCAGCCGGCCACCGACGCGCAGTTGCTTGAGCAGGGCAGCGGGAACGGCGGGCAGCGCGCCGGAAACGACGATGGCGTCGTAGGGGCCGCGCTGGGACCAGCCATTGGCGCCGTCACCGAGTTCGACCGTGACATTGGTAACGCCGGCACGCTCAAGATTCTGTTTGGCGATATCGACCAGCGCCGGGCGGCATTCGACGGTAACCACGTGCTCGGCGCGGGCAGCCAGCAGGGCAGCCATGTAGCCGCTGCCGGTGCCGATTTCAAGAACCTTGTCGGAATTCTTGAGGCCCAGTTCCTGCAACATCTTGGCTTCAATTTTCGGCGCCAGCATCATCTGGCCGTTGCCGAGCGGGATTTCCATGTCGGCAAAAGCCAGGTTGCGATAGGCCGGAGGAGCAAAATCCTCGCGCTTGACGACGAAAAGGAGGTCGAGAACCTGCGGATCCAGAACATCCCAGGGACGGATCTGCTGTTCGATCATGTTGAAGCGTGCTTGCTCGATGTTCATTGGTGGGTCTCCGCAGACTGAATATTAGCACGAGCTAATATATTGATTCCGACAAATCAAAATTATACCCGACTCTCTTTTTCCGGCTTGCGCAAACCCTGGCGCAGCAGGTCCATATGTATGCGCAAATAGGTCTGCGGATCGCTCTCGGCGCTTTGGCAGCAGCTCATCGAATAGCGCCAGATGAGCAGCATCAGAATGGGGGCAATGACCACGTCGACGGTGGTTTCGACGTCCATGGTGCGGAATTCGCCACTCTCCATGCCACGGCGCAGGGCGCTGGCGACCAGTGCCCGGCCGCGACTGATGACGTTCTCGTAGTAGTAGCTGGCCAGTTCGGGGAAGTTTCGCGCCTCGGACACTATCAGCTTGGGGATGCCGGCAAATGCGGTCTGGCCAATTTTTGTCCACCAATTCTGGAGCAGGAGTTCGAGCAGCTCGAAGCTGCAGCCGTTATGTTTGGCCGCAATCGCCTCGTTTTCGGCGATGACCGGGATGATCCCTTCCTGAACCACGGCCTTGAACAGCGCATCCTTGTTCTCGAAATAGAGATAGAGCGTCCCTTTCGACACGCCGGCGCGCGCCGCGACATCTTCCAGACGGGTGGCGGCGAAGCCTTTTTCGACGAAAAGATGAAGCGCCGCTTCGAGAAGTTCGGAGGGGCGGGCTTCCTTGCGTCGCTTGCGGGGAGTGGGGATGGCGGACATGGTAACTTAATGACTCTTTGGTCATTAAGTTACCATCGCGACTACTTGCCGGTCAACGGCCTTCCTTGATCAGGCGGCCGCCCGAGGGCTGGATGGGCCGGGCGTTGTTCTTGTAGAGCCGGCTGAAAATGTTGATCTGATCCGGCGAAACCTGCACCGGCTGCTTCATGACCAGCCACAGCACGCCTTCGGAGCACGGCGGCGTGGTCAGCGAGCCCATGTAGGTGTAGTAGTTGCGGGCGGTCGGCAGCAGGGTGTTCAGGTCGATCGTGGTGGTTGGCGGTGCTACCGGCAGGTTCTTTTCCAGCGGCATGTTGTTCCACAGGGTCTGGATGAACGCGTTCTCCGTACCGCGTTCGAGCAACACGGCGACAACGGCGAGCTGGCCATCGTCGGCCTTGTGCACGAGGTGGGCGACCATGTCGAAGCGCTGGCCATTGACCTTTTCTTCCGACGGACGATGGAAATGGAACTGGACCAGTTCGTAGGTCTTGCCGGTCAGCGAAATCGAGCTCTCGCCGATTTCGACCTGAACCGTGTGGCCGTTGTCGATGATGCGGAAGGTGGAGGGCTGGTAATTGAACTTGATCGGTTCCAGATCGACCTTGATGCCATCCTTGATGTCGATCGGCGACTGCCGCTGGCCAATGGCGCACACCTTGTTGTTCTGGTCGAGTTTCGACCAGTTTTCCGGGCCGCCGGCGCCTTCGTAATCCCAGTGGATGTGCGCATGTTGCACCGCCGGCTCGCTGTGGGCCAGTTCCAGCATGTAGCCTTCGGAGTGGGTGCTCTGGGGCTTGGGTGCTTTTTTCGGTTTTGGTGCTGGCGCCTGACTGGTGCGAACGACGACGGTCGCCGCCTTCGGTGCAGCCACCTTGGCCGGCGCCGGCGTGGGTGCCGGTGGCGGCGGTGCGGGAGGTGTCGCTTCCTTGGCACTTTCCTTGGCACCTTCCATGGCCGCCTTGAGGTTCGGCCGGATCGACGGAATCGCGCTTTCTTTCAGCGGTGTAGCGCCATGCGCTGCGTCGCTGGCTTTCACGGCCTCCGGTTTTTCGGCCTTGGCCATTTCCTTCTTGAGCATCGCCTCGTTGGCGGCTTTCAGCTGGCCGGCTGCCTCGTTGGCCTTCTGCGCAATCTCGGCGGCGCCCTCCTTGGGCGGGCGACAGACTTCACGCAGCACCTTGTCGTCCAGCGTGCCGGTGCGCACCGGCAGGTCGGCGCCCTTGATATCCTCTTCGCGGACAACGTCGTTCTCATTTTTCTTGAAAACGCGCTTGATCGTGTTGGCGCTGCGCGTCGAACAGTCGTAGCGGGTGAATGCCTCGATCACGCGGTAAGGCGCGCCGGAGCGGCCGTCCACCAGTTCCTTTTCGAGCACGACCCGACCCTGCGCCTCGACGATGTTGCCGTCACGTTTCAGGCTCGTGCGGTTGAGTTCAATGCGTTTGCCCGGTTCGGCCGAAATGGTTTGCCAGGCGGGCGCGGCTGCGGCACCGAAAGGCAGGGCGACCAGCAGGCTGGCGATCATCAGTAGGCGCATCTTGGTTCCCATGTTTTCTCTTTGAATTCTGGCGCTTGTCGATGATATTTCGGCTGGTTTCGAGAAATCTTGAGCGCATTTTGTCATTCCTTGCATTTTGCCTGTATTTCCAGTAACTTGCAGCCTCTCGTTAGGGGTGCCCGACTGGATTCGGGCTGAGAATCACCCTTCGAACCTGACCGGGTCATGCCGTCGTAGGGAAACGAACTTTGTTGCTCCTTGCCCGTCTTACCCCGCTGCATCCACGCAAGGAATAACCATGAACGCCACAGAACAGTTTCTCGCCGCCAACGCTCACGTTGACGCGGCCGCAGTCCAGCCCCTGCCCAATTCCCGCAAGGTTTACATCGAAGGTTCCCGTCCGGACATCCGCGTCCCGATGCGCGAAATCTCGCAGGACGACACGCCGACCGCCTTCGGTGGCGAAAAGAACCCGCCGATCTACGTTTACGACTGTTCCGGCCCCTATTCCGACCCGGCCGTCAAAATCGACATCCGCTCCGGCCTGCCCGCCCTGCGCGCCGGCTGGATTGCCGAACGCGGCGATGTTGAAGAGCTGCCCGACCTGAGCTCCGAATTCGGCCGCAAGCGCGCTACCGACAACTCGCTGGACGAACTGCGCTTCCCCGGCCTGCACCGCAAGCCGCTGCGCGCCAAGGCCGGCCAGAACGTCAGCCAGATGCACTACGCCCGCCAAGGCATCATCACCCCCGAGATGGAATACGTCGCCATCCGCGAAAACAACAATCGCCGCGCCTACATCGAATCGCTACGGTCAACCGGCAAAATGGGCGAAAAAATGGCGGCTCTGCTCTGCCGCCAGCACCCCGGCCAGAACTTCGGCGCCAGTATCCCGGAAGAAATCACCCCCGAATTCGTCCGCAGCGAAATCGCCCGTGGCCGCGCCATCATCCCGAATAACATCAACCACCCGGAAAGCGAGCCGATGATTATCGGCCGCAACTTCCTCGTCAAAATCAACGCCAACATCGGCAACTCGGCCTTGGGTTCTTCCATTCAGGAAGAAGTCGAGAAAATGACCTGGTCGATCCGCTGGGGCGGCGACACCGTGATGGACCTGTCCACCGGCAAGAACATCCACGAAACGCGTGAATGGATCATCCGCAACAGCCCGGTCGCGATCGGCACCGTGCCGATCTATCAGGCGCTGGAGAAGGTCAATGGCAAGGCCGAAGACCTGACCTGGGAAATCTTCCGTGACACGCTGATCGAACAGGCCGAACAGGGCGTCGACTACTTCACCATCCACGCCGGCGTGTTGCTGCGTTACGTGCCGCTCACCGCCAACCGGATGACCGGCATCGTCAGCCGCGGCGGTTCGATCATGGCCAAGTGGTGTCTGGCGCATCACAAGGAAAGCTTCCTCTACACCCACTTCGAGGAAATCTGCGAAATCATGAAGGCCTACGACGTCGCCTTCAGCCTCGGCGACGGCCTGCGTCCCGGCTCGATCTACGACGCCAACGACGAAGCGCAACTGGGCGAGCTGAAGACACTGGGCGAACTGACCCAGATCGCCTGGAAGCACGACGTGCAAGTCATGATCGAAGGCCCCGGCCATGTGCCCATGCACATGATCAAGGAGAACATGGACCTGCAGCTCGAATACTGCGACGAAGCCCCGTTCTATACCCTTGGCCCGCTGACCACCGACATCGCGCCGGGCTACGACCACATCACCAGCGGCATCGGTGCCGCGATGATCGGCTGGTACGGCACGGCCATGCTCTGCTACGTCACGCCCAAGGAACACCTCGGCCTGCCCGACAAGGACGACGTCAAGACCGGCATCATCACCTACAAGCTGGCCGCCCACGCCGCCGACCTCGCCAAGGGCCACCCCGGCGCGCAGATCCGCGACAACGCGCTGTCCAAGGCGCGCTTCGAGTTCCGCTGGGACGACCAGTTCAACCTCGGCCTCGACCCGGACAAGGCGCGTGAATTCCACGACGAAACCCTGCCCAAGGAATCCGCCAAGGTCGCCCACTTCTGCTCGATGTGCGGCCCGCACTTCTGCTCGATGAAGATCACGCAGGAAGTGCGTGAGTTCGCGGCGCAGCAAGGGCTGGATGAAGCAGCGGCGCTGGAAAAGGGGATGGAAGTGAAGTCGGTGGAGTTCGTGAAGGCTGGTGCTGAGGTTTATAGCAAGGTCTGATACGGTCAACCGGAAAAAATGGCCAAAATTGAAATTTGCCGTGGCGCTCAATCTTTGGCTTTGGCCTCACTCAGAATTCGCTTGAGCGTGGTAATCCGACGCGCCAGACCAATTGGCGTTAATGAGTGAGGCCCGCGTTCTATGCGGAACTCAATGGGTGCATCGAAGTGCGCGACCTCCGTCAGCAGAAAACAAATGCGATTGACGCGATGAAAGCCGGGGATGATCCACTCGCTCGAGCTTTCTCCGCAGTCCACAACGGTCCACACAAAATCTGAGTCATATTTGAACGCGAGCTGCAAATCGTCGCCGTAGGTTTCCAGTCCATGACCGCCCCAAATATCACCGAAGCTTGCCAACGGGTGCCTGAACGGGCGGAAGTATTCGTAGAACACGTCCTCGTGAAAGACGGTCGTTTTTTGCATTCAGATATCCCAATTCGGTGATAACTGCTCATCCCATTTATTCACCGATTTGAAACGTGCGATGAGTTCAGAAACACTCCCCCAAGGTTCGCCGTTTATTTCTTCCACCTCTGCCTGACGGAGTTCGTGGAAGGTATGCCAGACGTGGTCGTCTTCGGTGGGGCCGTCGCTGAACTTCCATAGCTCAGCGTAGAGCGGTGGAATGCCAACCTGTTCGGCGATAAAAAACTCGTCGCAATTGAGTTGGGCTCGAAGTTGTTGGAGTTCTGTCTCAGTCGCGTGCCCTTCAAGTAGCAAACTACCCCATGACTTGTAGTTGCTGGCATCGCGATAGAGGTAATCGAAAATGCTGAATTCGGTCATGGCTATTTCCCCGAGCGATTGTCCAGAAAGATTTCAGCACGGTGGCGCTGAAGAAATGCGGCATCGGGAACGAAGCGTTCCGGAATCTCAATTGCGCGGCCTTCCAGTGGCTTTAGAACCGACTGAACGAAAGGTTCGTCGCGCTTACGCAGTTCTTCGGACAGAACGATTTTCCAATCGTCGCTCAGGGTAATCAGCCCTTTATCGAAGGCGCGGTCATGGATGGCCGAAAGGCAAAGTCCATTGCTCGGGTTTAGTCGGTTTGCCTTGTCCTTGCTCCACGGCACGATATGGCTGGCGATTAGCAAGCGCGGTTCGGAGAGGCCGGACATGCAGCAGCGGCCACGGTAGCTGGCGAGAACGGCGCGGCGGAAAAAGTTTTGCTTGATGCGTTGCTCGGTAAAGACGCGGCGGGTTTCGCCGGTGAAATCATCAGGAATCTGGAAGTCATCGGTTTTTGCCTCTTCCGGACGGTCGACCGTAGGAATAAGGCCAAATTGCTCGCGGAGTTGCTCGCTCTCAAGGGCCAAGCCTTCCCAGTCGGCGTGGAAGTCGGCCCAGATTTCGCGGTCGAAATTTGAAGCGCCATCAAGGCCTTTGCGGCCGGTGCTGGTAATTGCCGGATCGAGGCTGGCGAAATTGACGAGCTTCATGGCAACTGCTGACGGCGTACGGCCGATCAATTCCGCCAGTTGAATGATTTCCGGGTTTTTTGAATGCAATTTGCCGAACGGCAATTGGCAATACAAATGGAAAGCGAGCTTCAGTTGATCTTTAGTCCAGCGGCCAGAACTCATGATGTTTTCAGGCAGTGCCACCGATGCGGTCGCTGCCGGCTCCCTAGGCGTTAATAACGGAAGCATGAGTTTAGCCGTTGCGGCAATCATTGGTACGACAGCGGCATCGGCGAGTAGGCGATAAGCCTGCGTATCCGAAACCGAGATCCTGAACGAATCCGGAAATCCCATCAGCCGCGCACATTCGCGTGGCGTCAGCCGGCGTGGATTAATGCCCTCGCCCTGATACACAAGGATTTCCGAGCCATCCTTGTAATAACGGGCGGAGAGGGTGCGGGCGACGCTGTCGGGGTAAACCAGTCCGAAGCCGAATCCGTTGCCGGCGGCTTTGTGTTTCGCGGCGTAGCCTTGCAGGTAGGCCCAGAGCTTGTCGCTCAGGGTGTATTTGCTATCGACCTGCCCGCTGGCATGGTTGAAGAAGCGGTCGCCATCCCAAGCCAGCTTGGCTTCGCTGCCGTCCGTCTTGTGCAGGATTTCGGCCATGGTTCGCCGGCCCTTGGCGGGCAGCGGCAGTGCGTTCCAGTCGAAGCTGATCCGGTCGGCCTTGCGGAAGCCGACGATCATGATGCGTTCGCGGTGCTGCGGTACGAAGTGGGCACCGTCGATGATGCGGGTGTGGATGTCGTAGCCGAGATCGTCGAGGGCGCGTTTGATCACGTCGAAGGTACGCCCCTTGTCATGCGACATCAGGTTCTTGACGTTTTCGAGCAGGAAGGCGCGCGGCTGTTTTTTCTCGATGATGCGGCAGACGTCGAAGAACAGTGTGCCTTGCGTTTCGTCGGCAAAGCCATGGGCGCGGCCGAGGGCGTTCTTTTTGGAGACGCCGGCAATCGAGAAGGGCTGGCAGGGAAAGCCGCCGAGCAGCACGTCGTGGTCGGGGATGTCGGCCGCGTCGATCTTGGTGATGTCGCCGTTGATGCTGTGGCCGCTCGGGTAGTTCTCGACATAGGTCTTTTGCGCGTAGCTGTCCCATTCGCTGGTGAACACGCATTGGCCGCCGAGTTCTTCGAATGCCATGCGAATGCCGCCGATGCCGGCGAACAGGTCGATGAAGGAAAAGGCGGCGTTGTCGGCCAGCGGCAGCTCGAGCGGCAGCAGGCGTTGCAGGCCGAAAATGTATTTCTGCGGGACTTCTTGTTTGAGTTCCCAGTGGCGCACAGCGCGAGGGGTTACGCCAAGATGGGTAGCGATTTCGGCCTGCGTGTGCAGGCGTCGGGCGCTGGCCAGATAGCGGGTGGCAAGGTCGGTATCAGGTCCGGTGTGCAGTACGGTGGTCATGGCTTCCCCTTTTGTTATTCTGGTATCGAAAGCGGAAATTACGCCGCTTTTTGTCCCAGCGCAAGTGCGGTGTTGCTGTTACGCCATTTACTTTCATTTACAGCCCGGTAACCCACCTTAACAGGGCCTTGGGGGAGTATTCGTCCTGTCGCTTGGCCCGCTTGGGTCGGCTAATTTGAACAAGAGGACGAAGAGATGAAAACTACTCCGAACAGCAATATCAAACGTTTCCTGATTGCCGCCAGCGTGGCTTTGGCCATTCCGCTTTCTGCGGCAGCCTTTGGCGGTCACGGTGGTCATGCCGGCTGCGACATGAAGGCACATGGTGGCGCCGGTCACCACATGATGGGTGGCAACATGATGCCACCGCATCTGAGCACCCTGAATCTGACCGAGGCGCAGCAGGACAAGGTCTTCGAGATCATGCATGCCCAGGCGCCGGTGATGCGCGACAAGGCCAAGGCGCTGCGCAAGGCCGAAACCGATCTGCGGGCGCTGACCTCGGCGGCGGATTACAGCGAAGCCAAGGCGCGCGGTCTGGCTGACGAGGCAGCCAAGGCGATGTCGGAAATGACCCTGGCGCGGGCCAAGGCGGATCGTCAGGTATTCGAGGTGCTGACGCCGGAGCAGCGCAAGCAGTTGGCTGAAATGAAGTCGACCGAGCGCGGTCCGCGTGGCCGTGGCGATGGTCCGCGCGGGGCTACCGGTGATGGTGCCAAGCCGGCTGGTCGTTAATCTGGTTATTTGAAACTTGGGGGCCGATGGCCCCCATTTCATTTTTGACTGATTTTTCCGGTTGACCGTGGCAGTCATCGGCGCCGAACAGGACAGCCGAATCTGCGACAATCGGCTATGTCCGAAAAGCCTTGCCCCGCCGTTCCGTTGCCGATGGCCTGCCGCCCCAATTGTGGCGCCTGCTGCATTGCGCCGTCGATCAGTTCGCTGAACAAGCCGGCGGGGGTGCCATGTCGGCATCTCGATGGCGAATTTTGCTGCCTGATTTTCGCTAGTCCGGAGCGGCCGGATTGCTGCGCTGGCCTGCAAGCGTCAGCCGAGATGTGCGGTTTATCCCGAGAGCATGCGCTTAATTGGCTGGCCGAACTCGAAGTTTTGACACATCCGGGATAGTAGAATGCGGCCTCCCCAACTTGGCATAAGCGCAGGCTGCACCCCATGGACCCGATTCTTCTCCTCAAAGCCCTCATTCTTGGCATCGTCGAAGGGCTGACCGAATTCCTGCCGATTTCCTCGACCGGCCACCTGATTCTGGCCGGCGATCTGCTGGATTTCAACGACGATCGCGGCAAGTTGTTCGAGATCGTCATCCAGTCCGGTGCCATTCTGGCCGTCGTCTGGGAATATCGCGAACGCCTCCTCGTCGTGGCGCGTGGCGCCTTCAGCGACAAGGCGGCGCAGAAATTCCTCCTCAACCTGTTCGTCGCCTTCCTGCCGCTGGCCATCCTCGGACTGGCTTTCGGCAAGGCCATCAAGGCTAATCTGTTCAACCCGATTGCCGTCGCCACCACCTTCATTCTCGGCGCCTTTGTCATTTTGTGGGCGGAGAAGCGCGAGCACACCATCCGCGTTCAGACGGTCGAGGAAATGACCCTGCTCGACGCCCTGAAAATGGGCTTCGCCCAGGCCGTGGCGCTGATTCCCGGCACCTCGCGTTCCGGCGCAACGATCATCGGCGGGCTGTTCTTCGGCCTGTCGCGCAAGGCGGCGACCGAGTTTTCCTTTTTCCTCGCCATCCCGACGCTCGGCGCGGCCACCGTCTATCAGCTCTACAAGGAACGCGCCTTGCTCAGTGCCGACGATATCGGCATGTGGGTGGTCGGCTTCATTTCCGCCTTCATTTCGGCCTTTTTGTGCGTGCGCTGGCTGCTGCGTTTCATTTCCAGCCACGATTTCACACCCTTCGCTTGGTATCGCATCGTCTTCGGCATTGTCGTCCTGATGACCGCCCACTTCGGTTGGGTGCAATGGACCGCCCACTGATCGTTTACCTGCACGGCTTCTGCTCGTCGCCGGCGTCGTGGAAATCGCAGTTGCTGGCCGAAGAGATGGCGCGCCGTGGCATGGCGGCGCAGTTCGTTTGCCCACAACTATCGTGGGTACCCGATGAGGCAGTGGCCAGTGTCAGCCGCCTGATCGAACAGGCCGGCGGGCCGGTGACCTTGATCGGCAGTTCGCTGGGCGGCCACTACGCCAACCATCTGGCCGAAAAGCACGGCGTGAACGCCGTGCTGATCAACCCTGCTGCGGTCGACCGTCTGGATTTGGCCAAATTCGTCGGTGACCACGCCAACTTCCATAGCGGTGAGCGTTTCACCTTCACCGAAGCGCACGCTGCGCAGCTCAAAGCTCAGGTAAGGCAGCCGACCCCCGAACGTTACTGGCTGCTCGTCGAAACCGGCGACGAGGTGCTGGATTACCGGCAGGCCGTGGATTTCTACGCCGGCTGCCGGCAAACGGTGTTGCCGGGCGGCGACCACGGCTTCACGCAATTTCCCGGCTTCGTGCCGCAAATCATTGAATACGCTGGGCTATAATCCGTCGATGAATGTATTGTTTGAAGAAGATGGCGGCTTCAAGGCCGGCAGCATCATGGCCGACAACGACAGCTCGTTGCAGGTCGAAATGCCTACCGGCAAGCGCAGCAAGATCAAGGCCGCAACGGTGTTGCTACGTTTCGAGAAACCGTCGGCGGCGGCCTTGCTCGATCAGGCCACGCCGCTGGCCGAAGAAATCGAAGCAGAATTCCTCTGGGAGTGCGTGAACGATGGCGAATTTTCGTTTCTTGATTTTGCCCGTGATTACTACGGCCACGAGCCCAGCCCGCTCGAAGCGACGGCGGTGCTGCTTGCCGTGCACGCCGCGCCCGTCTATTTTCACCGCAAAGGCAAGGGCCGCTTCCGCAAGGCGCCTGCCGACATTCTCGCAGCTGCTTTGGCCAGTCTTGAAAAAAAGCGTCAGCAAGCGCTCGCGATGGAAGGCTGGATTGGCGAGCTGAAGGAATTCCGCCTGCCGCCGGAAATCGGCGTGCTGACCGATGCCTTGCTCTATGCGCCGGACCGCAACAAGCCGGAAACCAAGGCCTTCGAAACCGCCTGCGCCGAAACCGGCCTGAGCGCTGCGCAAATGCTCTTCAAGTGCGGCGCCATCAAGTCGCCCTACTTTCTGCATTACCGCCGTTTTCTGCACGAACAATTCCCCAAGGGCGTCGCCTTTCCCGCCCTTGAGGCGCCGAAACTGCCGCGCGACCTGCCGCGCGCCGACGTCCGTGCCTTCTCGATCGACGACGCCAACACCACCGAAATCGACGACGCGCTGTCGGTCGTCCGGGTGCCTGGCATCGGCTCGCGCATCGGCATCCACATCGCCGCCCCGGGGCTGGCCATCGCGCATGGCTCGCCGCTCGACGGCATCGCCCGTGCCCGTTTGTCGACGGTTTACATGCCCGGCAACAAGATCACCATGTTGCCCGATGCCGTGGTCCAGAACTACACCTTGGCCGGCGGCGTCGATTGCCCGGCGGTGTCGCTCTACCTGACGGTCAACGACTCGCTGGAAATCCTCAGCCACGAATCGCGGCTGGAAATGGTGCACATCGCCGCCAACCTGCGTCACCACGAAATCGAACCGTGGTTCAACGCCGAAACGATCAACGGCCCGCTGCCCGACCAGCCGTTCAAGGACGAACTGGTGCACCTCTGGCATTTCGCCAACGCCTGCGAAGGCCGCCGTGGCAAGCCGTCGGCGATGCAGGGTATCAACGACTACAACTTTGAAATCGACGGCGATCTGGCCGATCCGGACAGTTGCACCGTCGAAATTTCCGAGCGCAAGCGCGGCAGCCCGCTCGACAAGTTGGTCGCCGAACTCATGATCGTCGCCAACTCGACCTGGGGCGGCCTGCTCGCCGAGAGGAACGTCGCTTGCCTGTACCGCGCCCAGACGCAGGGCAAGGTCCGCATGACGACTTCGCCGCTGCCGCACGAAGGCCTCGGCGTGCCGCAATACGCCTGGATGACCTCGCCGCTGCGCCGTTACTGCGACATGGTCAATCAATGGCAGCTGATTGCCTGTTTGAAGGGCGAAACGCCGGCCTTTGCCCAGAAGTCAGCCGAATTGTTCGGCGCTATGCGCGATTTCGAGCTGACATACGCCGCTTATGCAGATTTTCAGCGGCAGATGGAGCGTTATTGGTGCCTGCGCTGGATCCAGCAACGCGGGGTGACTGAAATCGAGGCGACTGTACGCCGCGAGCAGAGCGTCAAGCTCGACCATTTGCCTTTGTTGCTGCGCGTCCCATCCCTGCCGGCTGATCTGGTGGCAGGGCAGCGCGTGCGTCTGGCCATCGAGAATCTTGATCTGCTGGCGCCGGAAGTGAGCTGTCGTTTCGTGAGCCTGCTTGGCGAAAACAATCTGGCCGACGCCACGGAGGACGAAGAGCAGTGAAAAAGAAGAGATCGTCCCTGCGCGCCGCCCGCGCGGCGCAGCAAGATCGCCGCTTGTGGCTCGCAGTGGGCATCTCTGTACTTTTTCATGGCTTGTTGCTGTTCCTGAATTTCCAGTTTCCGGAGGCTTCCCAGGCCTTCCGCGAAAAGGCCATGGACATCATCCTGGTCAACGCCAAATCCGCGCGCAAGCCGACGGATGCCCAGGCGCTGGCTCAGGCCAATCTCGATGGTGGTGGCAATACCGATGAAAACCGGCGGGCCAAGACGCCTTTGCCACCCTCGCCGCAGAAAAACGATGGCGACGCCATCCAGCAGATGCAGCGTCGCGTCCAGGAACTGGAAACCGCTCAGCAGCGGTTGCTCGCTCAGGCGAAGAGTCTGCGCAACATCGCTGCGGCGAATACGGCCACCGAGCAGCCATCGCCGGTCGTGCCCGTAGTCAGTGGATTGGATCTCGCCGAATCGGCCAGGGCCATGGCCCGTCTCGAGGGCGAGATCAGCAAGTCGGCCGACGAATACAGCAAACGGCCGCGCAAGAAATTTGTTGGGGCGCGCACCGAAGAATATGGGCTGGCCGCCTACCTCGATGGCTGGAAACAGAAAATCGAGCGCATCGGCACGCTGAACTATCCGCCGGAAGCGCGTGGCAAGCTCTATGGCGCGGTGGTGATTTTTGTTGAATTGCGCGCCGAGGACGGCAGCCTGTACAGCGCCGAGATTTCGCGTTCGTCCGGGCACAAGATTCTTGATCAGGCGGCGTTGCGCATCCTCCGGATGTCGGCGCCCTTCGGCGCCATTCCGCAGCAGGCTTTGGGCGGGGCGACCGTGTTGTCCTTTGCCCGGACGTGGTATTTCATGCAGGGCGACGCCCTCAATACGGCCAACAAATGAGCGATCTGTACTGCGTCTTCGGCAATCCGATTGCCCATTCGAAATCGCCGGCCATCCATGCGGCCTTTGCTGCTGTGAGTGGGCAGGATTTGATCTACGAGGCGCGCCTTGCGCCGATCGACGGCTTTAAACAGGCGATTGCCGAGTTCGTTGCGGCGGGGGGAAAAGGGGCGAATGTCACCGTGCCGTTCAAGGAAGAAGCGTTCCGTTTGGCGACGCGCCTGTCCGAGCGCGCGGCGCGGGCCGGGGCGGTCAATACGCTGGCCTTCAACGGCGCCGAAATCTTCGGCGACAACACCGACGGCGCCGGGCTGGTTCGCGACATCGCGCATAACCTCGGCTTTTCGCTGGCCGGCAAACGCGTTTTGCTGCTCGGTGCCGGTGGCGCCTCTCGTGGCGTGATCGCGCCCTTGCTGGCAGACAAGCCGGCTTCACTGTTCATCGCCAATCGCAGCGCTGACAAGGCCGTCATGCTGGCTCAGGCGTTTTCGGACATTGCCACGGTCGACGCCGGAAATTTCGCAAAAACCGCAGATAAAAGCTTCGATCTGGTCATCAACGCCACTTCAGCCAGCCTTTCCGGCGAAAGCCTGCCCTTGCCGGCGGGAATCTTCGCGCCGGGCAGTCTGGCTTACGACATGATGTACGGCAAAGGCGAAACGCCCTTTATGGCTCTGGCCCGCGAGCAGGGTGCGGCACAGCGGGCGGATGGCCTGGGCATGTTGGTCGAGCAGGCGGCTGAAGCCTTTTTCATCTGGCGTGGCGTGCGCCCGGTGACCGCGCAGGTGCTGGCCGAGCTGAGAGCCAAACTGGCCGGATGAGAGTCGTCGGCCGCTGGTTGAAATGGGCCGCGCTGGGTCTGCTCGGGCTATTCCTGATCTGGCAGCTCTGGCTGCTCGGCTGGGTGCTGTTCTGGGGCTGGATCAATCCCGGTGAAACCCGTTTCATGGAAATTCGTCTGGCCGAAATACGCCAGAAGGCACCTGATGCCCGGCTCAAAAAACAGTGGGTGCCCTATGAGCGGATTTCGATCCATCTCAAGCGCGCGATCATCTCTGCTGAGGATGCCAAGTTCGTCGATCATGAAGGCTTCGACTGGGAAGGCATGCAAAAAGCGATAGAAAAGAACCAGAAGCGGGGGCGCTTCGCTGCTGGCGGCTCGACCATCAGCCAGCAACTGGCAAAAAATCTGTTCCTGACGCCAACCAAGTCCTATTTCCGCAAGGCCGAAGAGGCGATCATCACGCTGATGCTGGAAAACCTGTGGAGCAAGCGACGGATTCTCGAGGTCTATCTCAACGTGATTGAGTGGGGCAATGGCGTCTTCGGTGCCGAAGCAGCAGCCCGCCATTATTACAACGCCAGCGCCGCCCAGCTCGGGCCGGAACAGGCGGCCCGGCTGGCCGGCATGGTGCCGAATCCGCGCTTTTATGACCGCAATCGCAACGCGCCCGGATTGGGGCGCAAGGCGGCGATCATTCTGGGCCGAATGCCGGGCGCCGAGGTGCCGTGATTTATTGCCGGAATACGGGTTTAACGCAGTAACCCGGCCCTTCCCCCGGTGCTAAAATGCCCCACCTTTTGCGGCGCCGCACCATGAGCGAAGAAGCCCAGCTGACCGATACCGAAGACTTGCAGGAACGCCTCGCCGAGGTGCAGACCCTGCTCGCCCGGCACAAGCTGGTTGAGGAGCTGGTGCACCGGCAGGAAGGTCCGCGCCACAACCTGGTCGAGGGAATGGTGCACAAGCAGCACCTGAATGCGCTGCAGGCCCGCCTCGAGCCGATGCATCCGGCCGACATCGCTTACGTTCTCGAAGCCTTGCCGCAGGACGAGCGCCTGATTGTCTGGGGGCTGGTCAATCCGGAGCTCGAAGGCGAAGTCCTGCTCGAAGTGTCGGACGCCGTTCGGGAAACCCTGATCGACTCGATGGAGCGCACCGAGCTGGTCGCTGCCGCCGAAACGCTCGATGCCGACGAGCTCGCCGACCTCGCGCCCGACTTGCCGCAAGGCGTTATCGATGACGTTTTCCGCGGTTTGCCAATCGAAGAGCGCGAGCAGTTGCGCGCCGCGATGTCCTATCCGGAAGAGTCGGTCGGTTCGATCATGGACTTCGACATGGTCACCGTGCGAGAGGACGTTTCGCTCGAAGTTGTGTTGCGTTATCTGCGCCGTTTCGACGAACTTCCCGACCATACCGATCAACTTTTCGTCGTTGATCGCGATGAACACCTCAAAGGCGTGCTGCCGCTCAACATCCTGCTGGTCAATGAGGTCGAAGTCGAAGTTGGTACGCTGATGCAGACCGATTTCGTCGAATTCGAACCCGACGACCTCGCCGAAGAGGCGGCCAAGGCCTTCGAGCGTTACGACCTCGTCTCGGCCCCGGTGCTCGACCCGGATGGCAGGCTGGTCGGTCGCGTGACGGTTAACGAGGTGGTGGACTACATCCGCGAAGAAGCCGAGCACGAGCAATTGGCCCAGGCCGGTCTGCGCGAGGAAGAAGACATTTTCGCCTCGGTCTGGGACTCGGTGAAGAACCGCTGGGCCTGGCTGGCGGTCAATCTGGTTACTGCTTTTTTTGCCTCGCGCGTCATCGGCGCTTTCGAGGATTCGATTGAAAAACTCGTGGCGCTTGCCGCGTTGATGCCGATTGTCGCCGGCATTGGCGGCAACTCGGGCAATCAGACGATCACCATGATCGTCCGCGCCATCGCCATGGGGCAGGTCCAGCCCGACGCCATGCGCCGCCTGCTCCGCAAGGAACTTGGCGTGGCGACGATCAACGGCCTGATCTGGGGCAGCCTGCTCGGCATTGCCGCGTGGTGGCTGTACGGCAGCGTCAAGCTCGGCCTGGTGATGACCTCGGCGGTGACGCTGAACCTGCTGTTGGCCGCGTCGGCCGGCGTCGGCATTCCGCTGCTGCGCCAGAAGTTCGGCGCCGATCCGGCGATGGGCGGTTCGGTGATGATCACCGCGCTGACTGACTCGGGCGGTTTCTTCATCTTTCTCGGCTTGGCGACGCTACTGCTGATGTAAGCGGGCGGCCATTTCAATTTTGGCCGTTATTTCCGGTTGACCGTGGCGATCAGTGCGAATCTGGCGTCAGGAGCTTCAAACCGACGATGCCGGCAACGATGAGCCCGATGCTGACCAGCCGCGCCACCTCTTTCGATTCACCGAACAGGAATATGCCGAGGATCGCCGTACCGACGGCGCCGATCCCGGTCCACACGGCGTAGGCCGTGCCGAGCGGCAGCACCTTGAGCGACCAGCCGAGCAGGACGACGCTGGCAATCATCGCCACCACCGTCGCGGCCGATGGCCCCAGGCGGCTGAAACCCTCGGTGTATTTGAGCCCGACCGCCCAGCCGATCTCGCAAAGGCCGGCGACGAACAGGATCAGCCAGGCGGAAGCCGAGCTCACTTGATCGTGGCGAAGTAAGCGTCGGCGGCGGCGATGGTTGCCGCGATGTCGGCGTCGGAATGCGCGGCCGAGACGAAGCCGGCTTCGAAGGCCGACGGCGCGAAGTAATGGCCGGCGTCGAGCATGGCATGGAAGAAGCGGTTGAAGGCTTCCTTGTCGCAGGCCAGCACCTCGTCGTAGGTGCCCGGGCACTTTTCGGCGAAATAGAGGCCGAACATGCCGCCGATGTTCTGGGCGGCAAAGGCGACGCCGTGTTTTTTCGCGGCGGCAACGAGGCCATCGCACAGCGCCTTGGTCTTGGCGGTCAGGGTTTCGTAGAAACCTGGCGCCTGAATGAGCTTCAACGTGGCCAGACCGGCCGCCGTGGCAATCGGGTTGCCGGACAGCGTGCCGGCCTGATAGACCGGGCCGAGCGGGGCGATCTGTTCCATGATGGCGCGTTTGCCGCCGAAGGCGCCGAGCGGCATGCCGCCGCCGACCACCTTGCCGAAGGTGCTCAGGTCCGGCGTGATGCCGAACAGGCCCTGCGCGCTTTTCAGGCCGACGCGGAAGCCGGTCATCACTTCGTCAAAAATCAGCACCGAGCCGTTTTTCGTGCACAGCTCGCGCATGGCGTTCAGGAAGGCCTGGGTAGGGGCGATCAGGTTCATGTTGCCGACCACCGGTTCGACGATGACAGCAGCGATCTTGTCGCCATGCTTGGCAAACGCCTCGGCCAGTTCCTGCGGGTCGTTGTAGGTGAGCACCATGGTGTTCTCGGCTACGCCGGCCGGAACGCCGCTCGACGATGGATTGCCGAAGGTCAGCAGGCCGGAGCCGGCCTTGACGAGCAGGCCGTCGGAATGGCCGTGGTAGCAGCCCTCGAACTTGATCAGAATGTCGCGGCCAGTGTAACCACGGGCCAGGCGGATGGCGCTCATTGTCGCCTCGGTGCCCGAGGAAACGAGGCGGACCATGTCCATCGACGGTACCAGTTCGCAGAGCAGGTCGGCAATGTCGACTTCCTTCTCGGTCGGCGCGCCGAAGGACAGACCGTCGACGACGGCAGCCTGGACGGCAGCGATGACATCAGGATGGGCGTGGCCGAGGATCATCGGGCCCCACGATCCAACGTAGTCGGTGTACCACTTGCCGTCCGCATCCTGCACCTTGGGGCCGACGCCCTTCTGGAAGAAACAGGGCGTGCCGCCAACCGAACGGAAGGCGCGGACGGGCGAATTGACGCCGCCCGGAATGTGGCGCTGGGCGCGTTCGAACAGTTGCTGGTTGCGGGAAGTCATGCGGAGTGCTCCTCGAAAAGACGTTGATAGGCGGCAGCGCGCGCCGTGATGTCGGGGGCGCTGAACAGGTCGGTGATGACGGCGAGCAGGTCGGCGCCGGCGGCGATGAGCGGCGGGGCGTTGGCCAGCGTGATGCCGCCGATGGCGCAGCTTGCTACGGTCAACCGGCTTTTTGCGGCAAAAAACAAATCGCTGCCGGCGAGCGGCGCGTTCGGTTTGGTCGGCGACGGATGGACGGCGCCGAAGGCGACGTAATCGACGCCGGCTGCCTCGGCCGTTTGCGCGGCGGCGAAGTCGGCGTAGCAGGAAGCGCCGAGAATGCGGTTGGGGCCGAGCATGGCGCGGGCCGCCATGAGGTTGCCGTCATCCTTGCCCAGATGCACGCCATCGGCCTCGACGAGAACGGCCAGGGCCAGATCGTCGTTGATCAGCAAATTTGCATTGTAACGGCGGGTCAGTTCACGCAGCGCCCGGGCGCGGGCGACGCGTTCGGGCATGGTGCTGGTTTTGTCGCGATATTGAACGATGCGGCAACCGCCGGACAGAGCAGCGTCAACCTCGCTGAGCAGGCGGGCGCCATCGGTGTGTTCCGGCGTGATGGCGTAAAGGCCGCGCAATTTATGCTCCATCGGTTTTGCCGTCGTCCTTCTCTTCATTTTGGCCCGGTTCGTTATCGTCGCCGCGAGCCCAGAAAAAGCGGTCCGGGATGAACTGGCCCATGCCAGCCCGGAAACCGGCGGCCAGGGCTTGCCAGGTGTAATCCTGGGCATCGCGCACGGCGTCTTCCATGCTGGCCCCGCCGGCGATGCAGCCGGCAATGGCCGAGGCCAGCGTGCAACCGGAGCCGTGGTAACTGCCCGGCAGGCGTTCCCACTGGTCGCGCCGGATGACGCCATCGGCACCGTATAGCGTGTTAACGACCTTCGGGGTGTTTTCATGCGTGCCGGTAATCAGCACGTACTGCGCACCCATTTCGATCAGGCGCTGGGCGCACACGTCAATCGACGGCTCGCCTTCGTCCTCGTCGCTTTCGGCCAGTCGCCGCGCTTCCGGCGCATTCGGTGTGAGCAAGGTGGTTTGCGGCAGCAACATTTCGCGAATCGCCGAAATGACATCCTCGCTCGACAGCTCGTCGCCCCGCCCGGATGCGAGCACCGGGTCGAAGATCACCGGGATCTCCGGGTAGTCCGAAATAATTTCGGCGACCGCAATGACATTCTCGACACTGCCCAGCATACCGATCTTGAAGGCGGCCACCGGCATGTCTTCGAGAACCGTTCGCGCCTGCTGCTCGAGCAGCTCGGCACTGACTGCCTGGACGCTCTGCACCCCCACCGTGTCCTGCACGGTCAGCGCCGTCAAGGCACTGAGCGGATGGCAGCCGAGGCTGACCAAAGTGAGGATGTCAGCCTGCATGCCGGCGCCGGCCGATGGATCGCTGGCCGAAAAGACCAGCACCATCGGCGGACAGGGCGGTGTGGGGGTGGTGGAATTCATTATGATTCGCGCCCTTGGCGGGAGCGAAGGGAATTGGGTAAGATGGCCGCGATTTTATCCGAATCTCGAGGCTGCCGAAGTGCTCATCGGAAAGCTGTGACACTGTTATAGGCATTGCCTTGCCGTAATACTTCCGTAGTATGATGCACCGATAACGCCTCCGTCAGAGGCACAGGGGACAGGGATAGTGGCTGATTTATCCAGACTGCGCGGCGTCAGGGTCATGGTCATTGACGACAGCAATACAATACGGCGTAGCGCCGAGATTTTTCTCGTCCAGGCGGGCTGTCAGGTTGTTCTGGCCGAAGACGGGTTCGATGCGTTGGCCAAGATTGCCGACCATCAGCCCAGCGTCATCTTTTGCGACATCATGATGCCGCGTCTTGACGGCTACCAGACCTGCTCGCTGATCAAGAAAAATCCTAAATTCAAGGCCACGCCGGTCATCATGCTTTCCTCAAAGGACGGTTTGTTCGACCGGGCGCGCGGGCGCATGGTCGGTTCCGACCAGTACCTCACCAAACCATTCACAAAAGACAGCCTGCTGCAAACGGTCGCCACGTTTGCTCTGCCGGCCGAGACAGAATCCAATACGTAGCTCAGGGAGAGCACATGCCCGTAAAGAATATTCTCGTTGTCGACGATTCGCCCACTGAGCGCTTTTTTACCGTCGACTTGCTGACCAAGGCCGGTTATCAGGTGACCACTGCGGAAAATGGCGAGGAGGGGATCGCCAAGGCCAAGGCCAGCAAGCCCGACCTGATTCTCATGGATGTCGTGATGCCAGGGTTGAACGGCTATCAGGCAACGCGCACCCTGACCCGCGATGACGAAACCAAGAATATCCCGATCATTGTCTGCACCACCAAGGGGCAGGAAACCGACAAGATCTGGGGCTTGCGCCAAGGTGCGGTCGACTACCTCGTCAAGCCGCTGAATCCGGAACAATTGCTGCAACGAATTGCCGCGCTGCCGTAATCCAGATGGCCCGGAAAACCAGTCTTCGTGATTTTCAGGAATATCTGGCGACGCGTCTGAGCAATGCGGCCAAGGGTAAGGGATCGTCGTCCTGGCTCGGTGTCGAGGCCGGCGGCGAATCCTGGCTGGTCGATCTGTCAGACGGTGGCGAAATCGTTCAGGCCTCTCTGCTGGCGCCGGTCCCCATGACTCACCCGTGGTTTGCCGGGATTGCCAATATTCGCGGCAACCTGCATGCGGTCAGCGACTTTTCGCTCTTTCGCGGCGGTCCGCCCATCGTTCAGAATGCCAACGCCCGCTTGCTGCTCATCGGTGCCCGTCACGGCGTCAATGCCGCGCTGCTCGTATCGCGCATGCTTGGCCTGAAAAATCCTGATGATTTCACCGCCGAACCGGTCGATGCTTCGATGCCGGCCTGGGGCAGGCAGCGTTTTGCCGATACGCAGGGAAAAGTCTGGCACAAGCTTTCGGTGCGCGAACTGCTCGCCGATCAGGATTTCATGAATATCGGGGTTTAACAGAGGGCTTTCGCCCCTACCCCAAGTGGAGGATTTCCATGGCTTTCAGTTTCAAGCTTCCGAAGATGGCAGGTGGTGGGTCATCCGCCCAGATGACCGTTTCGGCCGATATGCCCCCGGGCAAAATGCCGTTGCCTGCTTTCCTTGCCGGGCAGCCTGTCATCCAGCAGATGAAGATACTCGGCGGTATCTTTATCGCCCTGCTCCTGCTGATTGCCGGCCTGGTTTTCCATGACAACCGTGAGTCGACCCACAACACTGCCTACATCGCGGCCTCGGGCGAAATGCGCATGCTGTCACAGCGGTTGGCGAAAGCGTCGTCGCTGGCGCTGCAGGGCAATGCGGTGGCCTTTACGCAGTTGAAAGAGTCGCGGGAAACCTTCGGCAAGCTGTTCGATCAACTCTCGAATGGTGGCGAAATCGGCAATGTCAGCGTTCCGCCTTCGCCCGACAGCGTTCGCCCGCAGCTTGAAGCCCTCGGGGAGCGCTGGGGAACGACCGACAAGGACGCGGAAACGGTGATCGCCCAGGAGGCGAACCTCGTTGCTCTGGGCAAGAACGTCGCGACCATCGACAACAAGAATTCGGCGATGCTGGAGCTGACCGAACAGCTGGCTACGCTGAAACTGCAGGGCGGTGCATCGTCGCGTGACATTGCCTCGTCCAATCAGCTGGTCATGCTCACCCAGCGCATCGCCAAGAACGCCTCGGCCCTGCTCGTCGGTGATGAAATCAACCCGGAAGTCGCCTTCCTTCTCGGCAAGGATACCAACGCCTTCCGCGACATCCTGGGCGCCCTGAGCAAGGGTGGCAACGATGCCGACAGCCGCAGCAAGCTCGATAGCCTGGAGGTGGCGTTCAAGGAGTACCAGGGGGCAATTGCCAGCATTCTCGGCAACATGCAGCCGCTGGTCCTTTCCAAGCAGGCCGGTTCGCGGATTTTCCGCGAGAGCGAGGATTTGCTGAAATCAACCGACGAACTGGCCGTGGGTTACCAGCAAGGTCTGGCTGAACGCGGCATGTATATCGTGCTGCTGATCGCGCTGACCTTGATTGCATTGGCCACGCTGGCCTTGCTGGCCAAGATTTATCTTGACGATACCGGGCGTCGCGCTGCGGACGCGGAAGACCAGCGTCACGCCTCGGAGCAGACCAACCGCGAAAACCAGGACGCCATTTTGCGTCTGATGAATGAACTGGGTGACCTGGCCGACGGCGACCTGACCGTTACCGCGACCGTCAGTGAAAACATCACGGGCGCGATCGCCGACTCGATCAACTACACCATTGAAGAACTGCGCGTGCTGGTCGGTCGTATCAACGACGCGGCCAACCGCGTGACTGCGGCAACCGAAATCGCTCGCCAGACCTCAGCCGAACTGCTCGATGCGGCCGAACGGCAATCCTCCGAAATTCAGGAGGCCGGTCAGTCGGCGCTGGAAATGGCGCGCTCAATGTCCGAGGTTTCCGGCAACGCGACGGAGTCAGCCCAGGTTGCCCGGCAGTCGCTGCAGGCCGCTGAAAAGGGTACGGCGGCCGTGCAGGATTCGATCAAGGGCATGAACGAAATTCGCAACCAGATTCAGGAAACCTCGAAGCGCATCAAACGCCTTGGTGAAAGCTCTCAGGAAATTGGTGAAATCGTGGAACTGATTTCCGACATTACCGAGCAGACCAACGTGCTGGCGTTGAACGCCGCCATTCAGGCCGCCTCTGCCGGTGATGCCGGGCGCGGCTTTACGGTGGTCGCCGAGGAAGTGCAGCGGCTGGCCGAACGTTCCGGCGAGGCAACGAAACAGATTGCGGCGATTGTGAAGACCATTCAGACAGACACGCAGGATGCTGTGTCCGCCATGGAACAGTCGACCCGCGGTGTGGTCGAAGGGGCCAAGCTGTCCGATGCGGCCGGTCAGGCGCTGTCAGAGATCGGCGACGTGTCACGCAATCTGGCCGACCTGATTCAGAGTATTTCCACCTCAACCCAGAATCAGGCTGATTCGGCTACCCAGGTGGCGCGCCTGATGCAAGACATCCTGCACGTTACGGAACAGACAACGGCCGGTACGCAGCGCACAGCACAGGCGGTCGATGAGCTGACTGCGCTGGCTTCCGAACTGAAGGGCTCGGTCGCCGGCTTCAAGGTCGACTGACGATAATCGCGAGAGATTATGAACGCGGCAACGGAATTTGATTTGGGCCCGCTGACGTGGGTCAAGGGCGAAATTGATCTGGCCTTGCAACGCGCCGAGCAGGCGCTCGACGAATATGTCGCGAGCGCCGACCGGACGCAGCTCAAGTTCTGCCGGACCCATGTTCACCAGGTGCATGGTGCGCTGGCCATGGTTGGCCTGGACGGCGTAACACTGCTGACCGAAGCCACCGAAGCCTTGCTCGCCGGCATGGAGGAGGATCGACTGCCCGCCGGGGATGCGGCGGTCACCGTTCTGCGCCAGACACTGAGTGCCTTGCGCCAGTATCTCGATGACCTGATGGCGGGCGAGCCCAACCATCCGCTCGTGCTGCTGCCTGTTTATCAGGAACTGGAGGCTGCTCGCGGCCTGCCCGGCGCGCATCCCTGCGATCTGTTTTATCCCGATCTCTCGCGTCGTCCGCCGAAACGTGAGGGCGACGTTCCCATCCTTGATTCCGACGAGCTGCTGCGCACGCTCAAGGTCAAGCGGATGCAGTTCCAGAAAGGCCTGCTGCGCTGGTTGCGCGATCCGGCCGATGCTGAAACCGGTCGCCGCATGATGCGTGAGGCCATCGCCGAAATCGAAGCCGTCCAGCCGACGCCGGCCGCGCGTTCCTTCTGGTGGATTTCTCTCGGTGTCCTTGAAGCACTGGCTGATCCCGTGCTCGGCGCCGATCCATCGTCGCGTCAGCTTTGTTCACGCATCGACGCCCAGATCCGGCGTCTGGTTGGCGGCTCGAACAATGTGGCCGAGCGCGTTCTGCGCGAATCGCTTTATTACATTGCCCAGGCGCCGGCCGATCTGAGCCCTGAAATTGCCGAGGTCCAGTCTGTTTTTGCCTTGGCCGATCTGCTGCCGAGCGCCGCTTCGCAGGTGGCACCGCTGCCGCATCACGGTGAATTGCGCAAGTTGCGCGAGACGCTGACGGCGGCTGAAGAATTATGGAGCCGGTTTTGTACGGGCAATACGGGCAGTCTGGCTGGTTTTGTCGACAATGCGCGCAACTGCGCCCAGCTGACCGAGGAAATTGGCCAGACCGATCTCAAGCGTCTAGGTCAGGGGCTTGGTGCCGTCGCCAATTGGCTGTCCGAAGAGCCTTCCCGCTTCAACGATGCGGTGGCCATGGAAGTGGCCACCACCATCCTGCTGCTCGAGAATGCGCAGGAGAATTTCCGCCGGCTGGGCACCGATTTTGCCCAGCAGGTCGACCTCATGGTCGCTCGCCTCTACTCTTGTATTGCCGGCCGGCCGGCGGCCGACGAGGGCATTCCGCTGCTCGACGAGATGACCCGGCGAGCTCAGGAAAAACTGCTGATCGGTCAGGTTGGCCGGGAAATCCAGAACAATCTGGCCCAGATCGAACAGGCACTCGACGGATTTTTCCGCGATCCGAGCAAGGCGCATGACCTTCTCCAGCTGGACAATCCGATCAAGCAGATCAGTGGGGCATTGGCCATGCTTGGCCATTTTGGCGCGGTCAACAGCCTCAAGGAATGCGCCGCCAGCATCCATCGATTCGCCCAGCCGGAATATCAGCCGGCCAGTGAGGACTTCGAAGCAGTTGCCGACCAATTGTCGTTACTCGGCTTCTTTGTGGATTCCCTGCAAAACGGCGAAACCGATTTCGATGCCTTCGTTCGTCGCATGAGCGGCGAGGTTTCGGATGAGCCGGTGCCGGAAGTGGAGGCTGCCGCGGCGCCGACGGTCGAGGCACTCCTTGTCCAGCAGGCGCGCGACATGCAGGTTCTTGCCGATGCGCTCAAGGAAGCGCCGGAAGATGCTCGTCTGCACGATGAACTCAAGCAAAATTTGCAGGACATCCAGAAGGATGCTGACCTTGTCGCCAACCGCGAACTGGGCGAGTCGGCCAAGGCGGCGCTGGCTGCCTTGCAGTCCGGTGTCGAGCTTGATGCCGCCTTGTCCGGGCTCATGCCCCAGGCACCCGATGCGCCAGCGCCTTCCGCTGAAACACTGCAACTTGCCGAATCGACCCACGAAGAGATCGACGCTGAACTGCTGGCTATCTTCCTCGAAGAAGCCAACGAAGTGCTGGCCACCATCGCTGAGCAGAAAGCCTTGCTGGCAGCCACCCCGGATAACGTCGAGGCGCTGACCACAGTTCGTCGCTCGATGCATACCCTGAAGGGCAGTGGCCGGATGGTCGGCCTCAAGGATCTCGGCGAAGCGGCGTGGGAACTGGAGCAGACGCTTAACCTCTGGCTGCGTCAGGATACGGCAGTAACGCCTGATCTCCAGCGCATGATCGAGGAATCTCATGCCTTGTTTGCCGAGTGGGTCGTTCATCTCGAGTCGGGTCAGGGCAGAGCTCCCGACCCGACGGCTTTGGTCGCTCTGGCGGCACGCCTGCGTGGCGTCGATGTCCCGGCGGCTGTAACGGTTGAAGAAACACCGGCGGTGATTGTTGAGACAGTCCTGCCGGTTAGCGAGCCAGTCGAGGTGCCGGCACTTGAACTGCCGGAAGAAACCCCGGCTTTGGTCGAAGAACAGCTCGAGTCACTTGAAGAGCCTGTCGCCTTGCTTGAAGAGGCTCCGCTGGTGGCAGAGGAAGTGTCCGACTTCGCCATCGAACTGCCGGAACTCGAAAGTACGCCGGAAGACGTCGATCAACCGGCCCCGGAATCTGAAGAGATCGAAATTCAGGCCTTGCCGGAGGAGCCGGAGATTCAGGCCGAGCCGGAAGAGGCAGTGCTACGGTCAACGCCGGAAAACGAGCAAATTTCGAATGTCTCGACGCCGCCGGCCAGCGAATCGCCGACGCTTTACGACATATTCCGCGAAGAAGCCCGCGGCCATCTACAGACGCTGGTCGAGAGTTACGCCGTTATCGATGCCAATCCATCGGCGCCGACCACCTTTGAAATGACCCGCGCCGCTCACACACTGGGTGGCATTGCGGCAACCGTCGGCCTGATGCCGCTCCATCGGCTGGCCATCGCCCTTGAACATGCCTTGTTGCGGCGTGACGGTTCGGGGCAGGCGGAAAGCATTGAAGGCATTGAAACCGTTCGTCAGGCCATCATCACGCTCGAAGAAATGTTTGCCGGGCTGGCCTTGCAACGCTCGCCGGACGAGCAGGTCCAGTTGATTGCGGCGCTGGAGGATATATTCCTTCATGCCACCCAGCCTGCTGAGGAAGCTCTACCCGCTGGTGCCGAGATCATCGAACTTCCGGGCAAGGCGACCGAAGTCGCCGAGGCTGTTGCCGAGTCGGTCCAGGTCGCGCCGGCCCCCGTGTTGCCGCAACTGAACGACGAACTCGACGAACAACTGCTGCCGATCTTCCTTGAGGAAGCAGTCGATCTGACGCGCGACCTGACCACCCAGGTCCGTGCCTGGCGTAGCGATCTGGCCGGTGATGCGGCGCCGCATGCGATTGCCCGACTGCTGCACACCTTCAAGGGCAGTGCGCGCATGGCCGGGGCAATGAATCTCGGCGAAGCGACCCACCATCTCGAAGCCAGGCTTGAAGAAATGCTGCGCGCCGGCCACGTGACGCCGGCTTTCATCGACGAAATCGAAAGTGGCTGCGATGTGCTCGACCAGGCCGTCGAGCGTCTGCGCGCCGGTCCTCAGGAGCCGGTTGCAGTGGCGGCGCCAGAACCGGGCACCGAGACGCTTGCCGCCGAAGGTCAATTGCCGGCGGCCGAAACCGAGGCGGATGCCGAGGCTGGCGGTCAGCGGGCAACCTTGCGCGTCCGCGCCGACCTCATCGATCGTCTGGTCAGCGAGGCGGGCGAACTGTCGATTGCCCGTACCCGGATAGAAGGCGAAATGCGCAGCCTGAAGGGCTCCTTGCTCGAATTGACGGAAAACGTCATTCGTTTGCGCCGCCAGTTGCGCGAAATCGAAATTCAGGCCGAGTCGCAGATTCAGGCGCGTGTCGCCCAGACGCCGGACAGCGAGGTCGATTTCGATCCGCTCGAACTCGACCGTTTCACGCGCTTCCAGGAACTGACCCGCTTCATGGCCGAGTCGGTGAACGACGTGGCGACGGTACAGCAAAGTCTGCTCAAGAATCTCGATGACGCCAATGCGGCGATTCTTGCCCAGTCGCGCCTCAACCGCAGCCTGCAGCAGGAACTCATGGGCGTCCGCATGGTGCCGTTCGCCAGCCAGACCGAGCGCCTCTACCGCATTGTCCGGCAGACCGCCAAGGAAGTCGGCAAGCGGGCCAATCTCGATATCGTCGGCGGGCAGGTCGATATCGACCGTTCGGTGCTCGACAAGATGCTGGCGCCGATCGAACACATGTTGCGCAATGCCGTGACACACGGCGTCGAAAGCCGTGACGAGCGCCTCGCCGCCGGCAAGGCCGAGGCCGGCGAAATCGTCATCAAGCTGTCGCAGGAAGGTAACGAAATCGTTCTGGCCATGAGCGACGACGGCAAGGGGCTCGATCTGGGCCGCATCCGGGCCCGCGCCGAGGCCATGGGCCTGCTCCAGCCGGGGCAGACGGCCGATGAAAAAACGCTCTTCGATTTCATCTTCCAGCCCGGATTCTCGACCGCTTCCGAAGTAACCCAGCTGTCCGGCCGCGGCGTCGGCATGGATGTGGTGAAAACCGAGGTCGGCGAAATTGGCGGCCGTATCGAAATCCAGTCGGAGTTTGGTCAGGGAACCACCTTCCGTCTCTACCTGCCGCTCACGCTGGCGGTAACGCAGACCTTGCTCGTTCGTGTTGGCACCCATCTCTACGCGGTGCCATCGACGATGATCGAACAGGTCAAGGAAATGAAGGAAAAGGCGCTCGCCGTCGTTCGCGAAAAAGGCGAGATCGAGTGGCAGGGCAATCGTTACCCCTTCCACTTCCTGCCTCACCTGCTCGGCGACATGGAGGCCGTACCGGAAGCGCATCGTCAGTACTGGGCGCTGTTGTTACGTTCGGGCTCGCAGCGGGTCGGCATCCTCGTCGATGAACTCAAGGGCAACCAGGAAGTCGTCGTCAAGAACATCGGCGCCCAGCTCGCCCGCGTGGTCGGCATCGCCGGTGCCACGGTGCTCGGCGACGGCAAGGTCGTGCTGATCCTCAATCCGGTCGCGCTGGCCAGCCGGACAACGGTTTCCAGCGTCCATACCGCCGTGCCCACCATGCTGCCGCCGGTGATGACGGAAGTCGCCCACTTGCCGACCGTGATGGTGGTAGACGATTCGCTCACCGTGCGCAAGATCACCAGCCGCCTGCTCATGCGTGAGGGCTATCAGGTCATTCTGGCCAAAGATGGCGTCGATGCGCTGGAGCAATTGGTCGAAGTGACGCCGGATGTCATCCTCTCCGACATCGAAATGCCTCGCATGGATGGCTTCGATCTGGTCCGTAACCTGCGCGCCGACGCCCGCCTGCGTTCGTTGCCGGTGGTCATGATCACCTCGCGGACGGCCGACAAGCATCGCAATTACGCGCTCGAAATCGGCGCCAACCACTACCTTGGCAAGCCCTACGACGAAGCCGAGTTGTTGGGCATCGTGGCCGGCTATTGCAAAAAATAGCCTGAATTTCGGGTTGACCGTGGAATCCCACGGTCAACCCGAAAAAATGCCTAATTTTTAAGTATGGCGTAGCGCGCCAAAGTCTTTTCCCGGGCAGTAGCGTGATCGACTATCGGCGCCGGGTAATCCTTCCCGATCACCACCCCAATGCTCTCCTGTTCGATGCGCCCCATTTGCCATGGAGCGTGGATATATTTGTTGGCGACTTTGGCCAGTTCGGGCACATAGCGGCGGATGAACTTGCCCTCCGGGTCGAAGCGCTCGGACTGCGTCACCGGATTGAAAATGCGGAAATAAGGTTGCGCGTCGCAGCCGGTCGAGGCTGCCCACTGCCAGCCGCCGTTGTTGGCCGAGAGGTCGAAATCGTTGAGCTGCTCGGCAAAATAATGCTCGCCGAGCCGCCAGTCGATGCCGAGATCCTTGCTCAGGAAAGAGGCGACGATCATGCGCAGTCGGTTGTGCATCCAGCCACTGTGCTTGAGTTGGCGCATCGCCGCATCGACCAGCGGATAGCCGGTGCGTCCCTCCTTCCAGGCGGCCAGACCATCCGGCCAGTCGTCCCAGCGCACGGCATCGTAGGCCGGCTTGAAAGCGCTGCCGACGACGTGCGGAAAATGATCGAGGATCATGAAATAGAAATCGCGCCAGATCAGTTCGTTGAGCCAGGTCGTGTCCCTGGCGTTCAGCGCAGTGCGGACCAGTTCGCGAATGCCGATGGTGCCGAAGCGCAGATGTACCGATAAATAGGAAACGCCCTTGACCGCGGGGAAATCACGCAGCGCACCATAGCGTTCAATGCGCCCCTGGCGGAACTCGTCCCACAAGGCGCGGCCGCCAGACATGCCGGGGCGGATGCCCAGTTCGTCGAGGTCAGTCGCCGCGAAGCCGATGTCGGCCAGCGTCGGGACGCCTGCCAATTCCTTGCTGGCCAGTTGCCCACGGCAAGGCCACTCGGCGCAGTCGGCAGCGGTCAGGCGCTTCAGCCAGGCATTTTTGTAAGGCGTGAATACTGAAAAAGGGTTGCCAGCTTGGGTCAGCACCTCATTGCCATCGAAGACAGTCTGATCCTTGAAGGCGAGGAACTCGATGCCGCTCGCCTTCAGCGACTCGGTGACGAGGGAGTCGCGCCGTTTGGCCGCGGGCTCGTAATCGCGGTTGGCAAACACCGTCGACACGCCGAGTTCCCTTGCCAGCGCGGGAATTTCCTCGGTCGCCGGGCCATGGCGGACGATCAGACCGCCCCCCTTGGCGCGCAAGGCGGTATCAAGCTCGACCAGCGATTCGCGAATGAAATGAACACGTCGGTCGCGCCGGCCGGGCAGGGCATCGAGAATTTCGCTGTCAAAAACAAAGGCGCAATAAACCTGTTGCGCCCCGGCCAGTGCCGCGCTCAGGGCGACGTGGTCATGGTCGCGCAGGTCACGGCGAAACCAGACGAGGGCTTTTTCTTTTTTCATGGTTGGTTTGTACCCTCCCGGCGATTAAAATTCCAGTCATGGACAACGTCAACCTGACCGACAACTTCCTCATCGCGATGCCGACGCTGGAAGACCCGTATTTCTCCAATTCCCTGATCTACATTTGCGAACACAATGAGAACGGGGCCTTGGGGATCATCGTCAATCGCCCGATTGACATGAATCTGGCCGGGTTGTTCGACAAGATCGACATCAAGCTGGAGGCAGAAAGTCTGGCCAACCTGCCCGTCTATTTCGGCGGCCCGGTCCAGCTTGACCGCGGCTTCGTCCTCCATCGTCCAATCGGCAAATGGCAGTCGACACTGGCCGTCAATAGCGAGGTCGGCCTGACCAGTTCGCGCGATGTGCTCAATTCCGTGGGCAGCGCCGGCCTGCCGGCCGAAATCATCGTCACGCTGGGCTACTCCGGCTGGGATGCCGGGCAGCTTGAAAACGAGCTGGCGCAAAATTCCTGGCTGACCGTGCCGGCCAAGGCCGAAATCCTCTTCGACCTGCCGCCCGAAGAGCGCCTGCCGGCCGCCATGCAAAAGCTCGGTATCAGCTTCACCCAGCTTTCCGACGTGGCCGGACACGCATGAGTCGGTCAGCTCGTTGATGGGTACTGTTCTCGCATTCGATTTTGGCGAAAAGCGCATCGGCGTCGCCACCGGCGAAACGCTGCTCGGCACGGCCCACCCGCTGACCACCATCCACGCCGAATCCAACGACGACCGTTTTGTTGCCATCGGCAAGCTGGTCGCCGAATGGCAGCCGGTGCAACTGGTCGTCGGCCTGCCCATGCACGCCGACGGTACGCCGCATGAAATGACCCGGCTGGCCACCAAGTTTGCCGAGCGCCTCAAGCGCCGCTACAACCTGCCGGTCGGCTTTGCCGACGAGCGCCTGACCTCGGTCGACGCCGAGTCCCGCCTGCGTGAAACCGGCCGCAACAGCAAATCCGCCAAGCCCCTGCTCGATGCCGTGGCCGCCCAACTCATCCTTCAAACCTGGTTCGAAAGCCCGCACCATGTCACCCCAGCCTGAAGTATTACCCGATGCCGAGGCGCAATGTCGCCAACTGGCTGAACTGATTCGTCCGCAACTGTCGCGCAATCCGGCGCTGGTCGGCATCTACAGCGGCGGCGCGTGGATCGCCGAACGCCTACGCGAACTACTTGATCTGCCGGAAGAGATCGGCCTGATCGACGTCTCCTTCTATCGCGACGATTTCGCCGAAAAGGGCCTGCACCCGCAGTGCAAGCCGACGGTCATTCCGTTTGATGTCGAAGGGCGCCACCTGATCCTCGTCGATGACGTGCTCTACACCGGGCGCACGACGCGGGCGGCGATCAACGAACTGTTCGACTACGGTCGCCCGGCCTCCATCGAACTGGCCGTGCTGGCTGACCGCGGCGGCCGCGAGTTGCCGGTGGCTGCGACCTACGGCGCCTGGGGCGTCGAGTTGAACGACAACCTGAATCTGGTGCTCGCCAAACAGGATGACGGTCGACTGGCCTGGAGGATGGAAAATGCATAACCCGCAGTTGAACAAGGATGGCGAACTGACCCACCTGCTGTCGATCGAAGGCCTGCCGCAGCGCATCCTGACGCAGATTCTCGATACCGCGGCGTCCTTCATGGAAGTCTCGGCCCGCGACGTCAAGAAGGTGCCCTTGCTCCGTGGCAAGAGCGTCTTCAACTTGTTCTTCGAGAATTCGACGCGCACGCGGACGACCTTCGAGATCGCCGCCAAGCGTCTTTCCGCCGACGTCATCAATCTCGACATCAACAAGTCGTCGGCCAGCAAGGGCGAAACCCTGCTCGACACCATCGACAACCTCGTCGCCATGCACGCCAACCTGTTTGTCGTGCGCCACGCTTCAAGCGGCGCGCCCTACCTGATCGCCGAGCACCTGCAGCGCATCGGCCGCGACGACGTCCATGTCGTCAACGCCGGTGACGGGCGTCACGCCCACCCGACGCAGGGCCTGCTCGACATGTACACGATCCGTCACTACAAGAAGGATTTCACGCAACTGCGTGTGGCCATCGTTGGCGACATCCTGCATTCGCGCGTGGCCCGTTCCGACATCCATGCCCTGACCACGCTGGGCGTCCCGGAAGTCCGCGCCATCGGCCCGGAAACCTTGCTGCCCAAGCATCTCGACAAGCTCGGCGTGCATGTCTTCCACGACATGAACGAGGGTTTGAAAGACGTCGACGTCGTCATCATGCTGCGCCTGCAGAACGAACGGATGACCGGCGCGCTGCTGCCCTCGGCCGGCGAATATTTCCGCCACTACGGCCTGACGCCGCAAAAGCTGGCGCTGGCCAAGCCCGACGCCATTGTCATGCACCCGGGGCCGATGAACCGCGGGGTTGAAATCCACTCGGCGGTGGCCGATGGGGCGCAGGCCGTGATCCTGCCGCAAGTCACGTTTGGTATCGCGGTCCGCATGGCCGTCATGAGCATCGTTGCGGGGAATTGATCAAATGAACATCGAAATCAAGAACGGCCGCGTAATTGACCCGAAAAACGGCGTTGACCGTAGCACTTCGCTATTCATCGCCGACGGCAAGGTAGCCGGGCTGAACGAAGCACCGGCCGGCTTCGTCGCCGACAAAACCATCGACGCGGCTGGCTGCGTCGTCTGTCCGGGCCTGATCGACCTCGGCGCCCGCCTCAACTCCATCGAAGCCGAACTGGCTGCTGCTGTCGCTGGTGGCGTGACTTCGGTTGTCGTCCCGCCCGACGCCGATCCCCCGCTCGACGAGCCGGAACTGGCTGACCGTCTGGTCCATCGCGCCAAGGAAATCGGCAAGGCTCGTGTGCTGCCGCTTGGCGCGCTGACCCTCGGCTTGCAGGGCGAACGCCTCGCTGAATTGGCCGGTCTCAAGAAGGCCGGCTGTGTCGCCTTCTCGCAGGCCAACAAGCCGGTGACCGATACCGAAGCGCTGCTCCGCGCCATGGAGTATGCCGCCACCTTCGATTTCGCCATCTGGCTGCAGCCGCAGGATTACTGGCTGTCGCGCAACGGCATCGCCCATGAGGGCGAGGTGTCCAGCCGTCTTGGCCTGGCCGGCATTCCGGTCGCCGCCGAAACCATCGCTGTCGGCACGATTGTCCAGTTGGTGCGCGATACCGGTTGTCGTGTACATCTGACCCGCCTGTCGTCGGCGGCCGGCGTGGCGCTGGTCCAGCGGGCGCAGCATGAAGGCCTGCCGGTCACTTTCGACATCGGCGTCCATCACCTGCTGCTCACCGAAAACGATATCGGCTACTTCAACCCGCACGCCCGTTTCAGCCCGCCATTGCGCGCTCAAAGCGACCGTCAAGCGCTGTCGAAAGCGGCCGTTGCCGGGCTGGCCGCCATCTGTTCCGACCACACGCCGGTTGGCGCCGACGACAAGTTGCTGCCCTTTGGCGAAGCCAAGCCGGGGGCGACCGGGCTTGAAGTGTTGTTGCCGCTCACCCTGAAATGGGCGGAAGAAGCCGGTGTCAGCCTGCCTGACGCGCTGGCACGCATCACTTCGGCGCCGGCTGCTGTCCTCGGCCTGCCGAGCGGTCAACTGGGCGTTGGCGCGGCTGCCGACATCTGCATCTTCGACCCGGAAGCGACCTGGCAACTGACGCCGGATGCCCTCAAAAGCCGCGGCAAGAATTCGCCATGGACCGGCTACATGATGACCGGCAAGGTGAAATCCACGCTGGTTGGCGGGCGCGTCGTTTATCAGGCTTGAGGCGGTTTCAGGACTGATGCACCTGCCCGTCTGAGCTGTCGATTCATGGTTTAATCGTCGCATGGATCCACAGCTCACGACGGCCACCCAGCGCATCATCAAGATTCGGCGCGACTACAACACCTGGGTTGCCAACGAAACCCTGGAAGACTACGCACTGCGGTTTACACCGCGCAGTTTCCGCAAATGGTCCGAGCTGCGCGTCGCCAACACGGCCTTCGGCGCGGCCTCGTTTCTCGTGCTCGAAGCGGTCGGGGCGACCATGCTCGTCCAGGCCGGTTTTCTCAATGCCTTCTGGGCAATTCTTGCCACCGGCCTGATCATTTTTCTGATCGGTCTGCCAATCAGCGTCATGGCGGCGCGGCACGGTCTGGACATGGACCTGCTGACGCGCGGCGCCGGTTTCGGCTACATCGGCTCGACGATCACTTCGCTGATCTATGCCAGTTTCACCTTCATTTTCTTCGCCCTCGAAGCGGCGATCATGGCCTACGCGCTCGAACTGGCTTTCGGCATCCCGCCAGTCTGGGGCTATCTGATCTGCGCGCTGGTCGTCATCCCGCTGGTCACCCACGGCGTCACGGCGATCAGCAAGCTGCAGGCGTGGACTCAGCCGCTGTGGATATTCCTGCTCGTCCTGCCCTACGCTTTCCTTTTTCTTGAAGATCCGCAGGCCTTGTCCGGTCTCTGGCTGTACGGCGGCGAGCGGGGGGGCGATGCCAGTTTCAATCCGCATCTGTTCGCTGCGGCGCTGACCGTCGGAATCGCGCTAGTCACCCAGATGGCCGAGCAGGTCGATTACCTGCGTTTCATGCCGGAAAAAACGCCGGCCAACACCCGGCGCTGGTGGCTCGCCGTCATCATCGGCGGGCCGGGCTGGGTGGTGCCCGGTGTCCTCAAGATGCTCGGCGGGGCGCTGCTCGCCTGGCTCGTGCTGCGCAACGGCATCCCGGCCGAAAAGGCTGTCGATCCCAACCAGATGTACCTGATCGGCTTCTCGCACGTCTTCGACAACACGACGCTGGCCGTTGCGGCGACGGCGCTGTTCGTCGTAATTTCACAGCTCAAGATCAACGTCACCAACGCCTACGCCGGCTCGCTGGCCTGGTCGAATTTCTTTTCCCGGCTGACCCATAGCCATCCCGGTCGCGTGGTGTGGGTTGTCTTCAACACGCTGATCGCCTTGCTGCTCATGGAACTCGATGTCTTCCAGGCGCTTGGTCAGGTGCTCGGCCTCTATTCGAATATCGCCATTTCGTGGATGGCGGCGGTGGTGGCTGACCTCATCATCAACAAGCCGCTTGGCCTGTCACCGCCGGGGCTGGAGTTCAAGCGCAGCCATCTGTACGACATCAACCCGGTCGGCGTTGGCGCCATGGCCATCGCCTCGGCGCTGTCGGTGGGCACCTTCGTCGGGCTGTTCGGCGAGGCGTTGCAGCCTTATGCGCCGTTCGTCGCGCTGGTCGCCGCGTTCGTTATCTCGCCGCTGATCGCTTGGGGAACGGGGGGGCGCTACTACCTCGTTCGCCCAAACGAGAATCCCACGGTCAACCGGAAAAAATGCTCAATTTGCGAACGCGACTACGAGAGCGAGGACATGGCTTACTGCCCCGCCTACCAAGGCGCGATCTGCTCGCTGTGCTGCACGCTCGACGCCCGTTGCCATGACCAGTGCAAGCCACAGGCCAGCCTTGGCGCGCAATGGAACGCGGTGCTTCGGCGCATCCTGCCCAGGGCTGCGTTGCCTTATCTTGAGACCGGTCTGGGCCATTACCTGCTGCTGATGACCGGCATAGTGCCCATCCTGGCGCTCATCCTCGGTGTGCTCTACACGCACGAACTGCTGGCCCTCGGCGCGCCGGAGCAGGCCGTCATCGCCCGCCTGCAGGACAGTTTCATCAAGACCTTCGCCGCACTGCTCATGCTCTCCGGCGTCATCGCCTGGTGGATGGTGCTGACCCAGGAAAGCCGACGCGTCGCGCAGGAAGAATCGAACCGCCAGACGCAATTGCTCATGCAGGAAATCGAATCGCACCAGCGTACCGACGAGGCGCTGCAAAAAGCCCGCGTCGTCGCCGAGCATGCCAACCAGGCCAAGAGCCGCTACATCACGGCGATCAGCCACGAACTGCGCACGCCCTTGAACAGCATCCTCGGCTATGCCCAGATCCTCGCCGCCGACGAAGACGTGCCGCCCAACCGCGCCCAGGCGGTCAGCGTCATCCGCAAATCCGGCGACCACCTACTGTCGGTCATCGAAGGCACGCTCGACATCGCCCGCATTGAAGGCGGCAAGCTGACGCTCGACGTCAAGGCCATGGATTTCCCCGAACTCATGCAGCAGATCGTCGGCATGTTCGAGCTGCAGGCGCGTAACAAGGGGCTGAGCTTCGACTACCGGCCGCTGGGCGAGATCCCGGCCGTCGTCCGCGCCGACGAAAAACGCCTGCGCCAAATCCTCATCAACGTATTGGGTAACGCCGTCAAATTCACCGTTCGCGGCGGCGTCACCTTTGGCGTCGAATGCCGGCGCGACATGGCGATTTTCGACATCCGCGACACCGGCCCCGGCATCCCGGCTGTCGACATGCAGCGCATCTTCGAGCCCTTTACGCGCGGCAGCAGCGTGCAGGCCGGTGGCAGCGGCGTCGGGCTAACCATCGCCCGCATGCTGACCGACCTCATGGGCGGCGAGATGCAGGTGTCGAGCACGCCGGGCGAGGGCACGCTGTTCCGCATCCGGCTCTTCCTGCCCGCCGTCCATTCGGCGCAGGCGGCGAAGGAGTTGCCGAAACTCAATCGCATCGGCTACGTCGGTGTGCGGCGGCGCATCCTCGTTGTTGATAACGAAAAGGTCGACCGCGACCTGCTGCAGAACGTCCTCGAACCGCTCGGCTTCGTCGTCGAGCAAGCCGCCAGCGGCTACGAATGCCTCGCTGCCGTGCCGCGTTTCGCGCCGCACCTCGTTTTCATGGACCTCGGCATGCCCGGCATTGACGGCTGGGAAACCATTCGCCGCCTGCGCCAGCAGGGCCACAACGAGGCGGCCATCGCCATCCTCTCGGCCAACGCTTACGACAAGGGGCTGGACAACGATGTCGGCATTCAGCCCGAAGACTTCATCGTCAAGCCGCTCAAGGTCGACGAACTGCTCGCCTGGCTGGGCCGCAAGCTCGACCTCGAATGGGTGACCGCCGATGCGCCGGCCGCTGTTGCCCCCGCCGCGCCGGTCGAACCTCTGCCGCTGCTGCCGCCCGACGAAACCGAAATGGCTGCCCTCGACGAATTGATCACCCTCGGCTACCTGCGCGGCATTCTCAACAAGCTCGCCGAAATCGAGCGCCTCGATGCCAGCCACGCCGAATTCGTCCGCGTCCTGCGCGATCTTGCGCGACAATTCCAGTTCGATGCGATGAAGGAAATTCTCAGGAAAATGCGCGATGCCAGCCGTTGACCGGACCATCTCCGACATCGTCCTGATCGTGGACGATGTGCCGGAAAACCTCTCCCTGCTGCACGATGCGCTCGACGAAGCCGGCTACACCGTGCTCGTCGCGACGCACGGCGAAGCGGCGCTGCAACGCGCCCGGCAAAGCCTGCCCGACGTCATCCTGCTCGACGCGCTGATGCCCGGCATGGACGGCTTCGAAGTGGCCCGCCGGCTGAAGGCCGACTTCACGACCCAGCACATCCCCATCGTCTTCATGACCGGCCTGACCGAAACCGAGCACGTCGTCGCCGCCTTCGCCGCCGGTGGTGCCGACTACGTAACCAAGCCGATCCGTCCGGCCGAAGTGCTCGCCCGCATCGCCGCCCACATGGCCAACGCCCGGCAGATGAAGCAGGCGCGCAGCGCGCTCGACGCCTTCGGCCAGGCCACCGTCGCCGTGCGCGCCGCTGACAGCAAGATCGTCTGGCAGACGCCGCTAGCCCGCGGCCTGCTCAACGCCTATTTCGCCAACCCGGAAACCGTCGCCCCGGAAGAACTGCTGAGCTGGATCGCCGCCGCCCTGCGCGCCCGCGCCGACGGCCGCGATGCGCCGGCCCTGCTCATCGCCGAAGGCAACAAGCGCCTGCTCGCCTCCTTCCACGACCAGACCGGCGACGACGAATGGCTGGTCGTGCTGCGCGAGGAAAACGACGCCTCAGCCGTCGAATCGCTGATCGCCGCCTTCCGCCTGACCCAGCGCGAAGCCGAAGTGCTCTACTGGGTGGTGCAAGGGAAGACGAGCAACGACATCGGCGAAATCCTCGGCAACAGCCCGCGCACGGTCAACAAACACCTCGAACACGTCTTCGAGAAGCTTGGCGTCGAAACGCGCACGGCCGCAGCCAATCTGGCCATGAGCAAGATGCGCGGTAGCTGAGCGATTTCAATTTTGGCCGTTTTTCCCGGTTGACCGTGGATGGCTGTTGTGTGCCCTTTGCGGACATAGGCCAGTTGGTAAAGCGGACGCTCAGAACGTTCTATGTAACCGGCGCTGCGCGGCTTTATCGCGCAGCGTCCAGCGACCGAAGGGATCGAGGTTGAGCACCGGGTTATGCGGTTTTTGCGCTGCAAGATCAAAGTTTTTTCTCTTTCACAAGACGCCAGTATTGATAGCCGAGTGCGGTAAGACGGCATGACTTTGAGTTCATGGCGGCGAAATACATAAACTCCTCGTCCACTGGCACAACCAGCCCAACACTTTGAAGTTTCTGAAGATCTTTGAATATCGCTACGTTGGCCGGTTTTGCTTGTGTATAGGTATCTTCATATGACGGATCAAGCTTGTGCTCGGAGTCTGGGGTTGTGAAGTATTGCGTAATTCTTCGCATTACCTCGAATGGCACTTTTGGAGGGAGCTTACGTAATGAGGCAAAACTTGTAACGTTGGTCTTAAAGATTGGGCGCTGGTCCCACGCTCCGAGCGCCTCATCGACGTACGCGTATAGCGATCCCGGGGTGATGTTGCCTCGCAGGTCTGCTGCTCCACCCTGAAGGGCATCAATAACTAATGAGGTAAAAACCCCGGAGCCATTGACTTCAATTGCATACTCCGTATCTCGGCTGGCGGTAAGAACCGAAAGCCCTTCAGACAACTGGGCGATGGCGACCGCTCCAAGGCTCGGCGTACCCATTGCGCCTGAATGGCAACAATCCAAGATAATTACTTTGTTCTTTGCCTTCGATTGATTTGCGAGGGCTAGTACATCATCCATTGACACACCCTCGTCGTATTTTTTTGCGTCAGTGGTGACGAGATATCCCCCAGTACTTTTTACATAGCCGTGTCCAGAGAAATAGAGTAGAGCCATATCCGCATCACCGGTAAACAACTGCTCAATTCCCTCTCTAAGTACCGGGCGCGTAATTGCCGTGCTTGGGCAAGTTATCAGGCGAACGCCAAAATTTGGGGAGCCATCGCCGTGAGATTCAAGCATTGTTGCGATTGCATTCGCATCGTTCACGCACCCGCTGAGCGGCGACGATGGATAGTCATTGACCCCTACAACGAGTGCTTTTCTCATAATGTTTTACTCATTTCTTGTTTTTGCCTTCACCCATCATCTGGTCAATCGCGTTGGCAATCTTTTCCCAGTCCCAGGCTATCGTGCGATTGCGTTGAAGACCTTCAGGTAGGTTACTCGACGTATCTGCACCGCCAACGTAGACGCCAAAGACGGGGACGCTCTGGTCTTTCGCCATTTTAATTTCCTTGACCACTCCTGTTGCACTTGCCATTGTTTTGCCAACCAGAACAATCAGCATGTTTGCCTTGTTGATTTTGTCCTTTACGATGGCCTCCCATTGGGACTGTGGCATTGATGACTTGGCCGACCAATCTTGAATTGAGAAAGGGGTCTTGGAGTTTTTCGCCTGGCCGACAAAAAGAATCTTCTCGGTCTCATTGTGATCGTAGTCAAAACTGATAAATGCTCTGGGGTCTGCCATTTTCAATCTCCTTGGTTGGATGGACTGGTGATTTGCAACGCATAACGTTCAGGGTGAGGAGCGCCCTCGACTGCGGTGTTATGCCTCACGGCTTCTTTGGTGGCGCAACTGGGGCAGGTTTTGCCTCGCTTGTCGTGGGCTGATAGCCGCCTTGTACTTTATCGCCAGCCGGTGCCGGCATTGGGCTGGAAGATGGCTGATAACCTTTTTGGACAGGTTGCCAACCTTCAGTTGCCGGAACTCGTTTCTTCTCTGACATTACTTTCTCCTTCGGTTAGTTTGAACAACTCAACTGTCAATATCTCGGATGACAGGATGAGAATTCCCGCGGTTTCAGTTCGTGGGCGTTCAAAGCCTCCATCGTCATTCAGCACCCAGTTCTCTTCAAGGTAGAGTTGCTCGGCTGCGGGTGAACTTGAAGCGAACGAATCGGAGTCATAACGCCCAGCAATCTTCTTTCCATCTTTCAGCGTAACGATTGCCCAGTACGGCTTCCGTTGAGCGAAGACAAAATCCCATGGCTTTGCGGTGGGATGCGGCATCGAGCGCTGGAAAAACTCAGTTGTTCGAAGCATTTTGAGCACGCAGGCCCAAGCTATTGGCGCAATCAGCAGAACGAACACATAGAACAACACGTACGCAGTGGGGTGCGACTGCCGAACTTGATTGGTTTCAATCGAATAAATCGGCAACAGCAGGAGAGCGTAGTTGATTGAACTGTAGGCAACGGCGTCAACGAGCAGCTTGTCAGACTCCTTCGGTGTGCCGGGAAAGAGCAGCTCATAAGTTTTGAGACTGACAAAGCCTGGAATCACGAAGGCTATAAATAGCAAGAGCTTATTGGCATCCCAAATGTCCATCAGTGTTCTCTTAAGGCATAACGTGCAAGCTCAGCCGACGGCAAAAAGCGTAGCTTTTTGACGGTCGGCTGGAGCGGGATGTTAGAAGGTTTGTCAGTCGTCACTGGCGGAATCACTACTTTGATCAGGTGTTGAAGTTGTGGACGAGTTTTCATTGCTGGCTGAATTGATTGCGTTGGAAGCGGAGATGCCAAAGGATGCCAAGATTATTGGCTCAAGTAATGACCAGCCAGGGCGCCGGGTGCGAACTTCCGGGCCAAGCATGCGAAGAATGAAGGCCGTGCCGAGAAGAGGAATGAGCCATGTGATTAGGTACTGCGCTTGCTTCTGCCGAGGCTCAAAAAAATCTGATCGGGCGATATGCCAGCTTGTGATGGCTGCGCCATAGATGTGCCAAATAGCC
>JBAQOL010000005.1:0-39980 GCA_049304775.1 Ferribacterium limneticum | reverse complement strand
CGCAGGAAGGCCGGGGGCCTTCGGCGAGGACTGTTTGAGGGGCGCAGCCCCGAGTTCCGCAGCCGCCCGGCCTTTCGAGTAGCGCAGGGAACCGGCGCAGCCGGCACCGACCCAGGGTCGCCTTCTTTTTGCTTACTTTTTCTTGGCGAAGCAAGAAAAAGTGAGACGCCCCGCAAGGGCGGAACCCCATGCCAATTTGCCCGAACAGAACTGGGATTGTCCCGATAGTTCGGAACACGGAACCCAAACGCCACCCCCGCAATGCGGTAAAATCCCGCCCCACTATGCTCTATCCCCTTATCCGCAAGTTCTTTTTCGCCCTCGACGCCGAAACTGCCCACGGCATCGGCATGAATGGCATCGATTTTCTCAACGCCGCCGGCTTCTCCTGCCTGGTCGCCAAAAAGGTCGCCGCCTGCCCGGTCGAGGTCATGGGCCTCAAGTTTCCGAATCCGGTTGGCTTGGCCGCCGGCCTCGACAAGAATGGCGACCACATCGATGCCTTGGCCAAGCTTGGCTTCGGTTTCATCGAAATCGGCACGATCACGCCGCGCCCGCAGGATGGCAACCCGAGGCCGCGCCTGTTCCGCATCCCGGAAGCGCAGGGCATCATCAACCGGATGGGCTTCAACAACGCCGGCGTCGACAAGTTGCTGGAAAACGTCCGCCGCGCCGAATTCCCGAAAAACGGGGGCATTCTCGGCATCAACATCGGCAAGAACGCCACGACGCCGATCGAAAAGGCCGCCGACGACTACCTGATCTGCCTCGACAAGGTCTACAACGACGCCAGCTACGTGACGGTCAACATCTCGTCGCCGAACACCAAGAACCTGCGCGAACTGCAGAAGGACGAGGCGCTCGACGACCTGCTCTCGCAGTTGAAGGCCAAGCAGTTGCAACTGGCCGAGCAGCACGGCAAATACGTGCCGATGGCGCTCAAGATCGCGCCCGATCTCGACGACGAGCAGATCACCGCCATCGCCGACGCGCTACGCCGCCACCGTTTCGACGGCGTCATCGCCACCAACACCACGCTATCGCGTGACGGTGTCGAAGGCCTGCCGAATGGCGCTGAAACCGGCGGCCTGTCGGGCAAGCCGGTTTTCGAGAAATCGACCGCCGTACAGAAAAAACTGTCGATTGCCCTGGCTGGCGAACTGCCGATCATCGGCGTCGGCGGCATCATGGGCGGCGAGGATGCGGCCGAGAAAATCCGCGCCGGCGCAAGCCTGGTGCAGTTCTACAGCGGTTTCATCTACCGCGGCCCCGATCTGGTGGCCGAAGTGGCGGAAACTTTGGCCCACGTCATGCGGAAAACCAGCTAAAGCCACAAGCGGCGCGCGGTTGTTTGCACTGCAGCAAAGCCCGATAATACGCGCCATACGCTTGCCCAATTTATGAGCCACTACTTATTCATCCTCGTCGGCGCGGTCCTGGTCAACAACGTCGTGCTGGTGAAGATCCTCGGTCTTTGCCCCTTCATGGGCGTTTCCAAGAAACTGGAGACCGCCTACGGCATGGGCGCTGCGACGACCTTCGTGCTGACCATGGCAACCGGCGCCAGCTACATCATCGATCACTACCTGTTGATGCCGTTCGGGCTCGAATACCTGCGCACGCTGTCCTTCATCGTCACCATCGCCGCCATCGTCCAGCTCACCGAAATGGTCATCGCCAAGACCTCGCCGACGCTGCAGCAGACGCTGGGCATCTATTTGCCGCTGATCACCACCAACTGCGCCGTGCTCGGCGTGCCGCTGCTCAATATCTCGAACGGCTACAACTTCATTGACTCCCTGCTCTTCGGAGCCGGCAGCGCCGTCGGTTTCTCGCTGGTCCTGATCCTCTTCGCCGGCATCCGAGAACGGATCGAAGGCGCCGACGTCCCCACCCACTTTCGCGGCGTCGCCATTGCCATGGTCACCGCCGGCCTGATGGCACTGGCCTTCATGGGCTTTGCCGGCCTGGACAAGTACCAATAATGGACATCCTGCTCGCCATCGCCATCATGGCCCTCGGGGCCATCGTGCTGGGCGCCTTGCTCGGTTTTGCCGCGATCAAATTCAAGGTCGAAGGCGACCCGCTGGTCGAAAAGATCGAAGCCATCCTGCCGCAGACCCAGTGCGGCCAGTGCGGGTTCCCCGGTTGCAAGCCCTATGCCGAAGCCATCGTCAATGGCGAGGAAATCAACAAGTGCCCGCCGGGCGGTGCCGAAGGCGTGCAGCGTCTGGCCGACCTGCTCGGGCGCGAAGTCAAGCCGCTCGACGCCGAAGAAAAGCCCAAGCAGATCGCCATCATCGACGAGAACACCTGCATCGGCTGCACGCTGTGCATCCAGTCCTGCCCGGTCGATGCCATCGTCGGCGCCGCCAAGCAGATGCACACCATCATTGCCCAGCAATGCACGGGCTGCGAACTATGCCTGCCGCCCTGCCCGGTCGAGTGCATCCACATGGAAGTCATCCCCGAAACCATCGACAACTGGAAGTGGAAATACCCGGTCGTCGAGATCAAGGCAGCAGCCTGATGCTGATGAATCTGTTCAAGTTCAAGGGCGGCGTCAAGCCGCCGAGCAACAAGCTGCAATCGAACCACCTGCCGATTGCCCAGGCACCGATGCCTTCGCGGCTGGTCGTACCGCTCCACCAGAGCATTGGTGGCACGCCGCAGCCGATCGTCACCGCTGGCGATCACGTCCTCAAGGGCCAGATGATCGGCCAGGCAGACGGCTGGATTTCCGCCGCCGTTCATGCCCCGACCTCGGGCACGGTGCTCGAGGTGGCGATGCATGTTCGTCCTCACCCGTCCGGCCTCGACTCGCTGTGCGTCGTCATTGAACCGGATGGCAAGGACGAGTGGATCGCCCGCACGCCGATCGATCACAAGGCTGCAGCGCCGGCCGACGTTTTCCATCACCTGCAGAAATGCGGCATCGTCGGCCTCGGCGGCGCCGGTTTCCCGGCCCACGGCAAGCTGACCCCGTCCACGGGCGTGCCGATGGATGAGCTGATCATCAACGGCGCCGAGTGCGAACCCTTCATCACCTGCGACGACCTGCTGATGCGCGAGCGCGCCGATGAAGTCGTGCGCGGCATCGCCGTTTTCCGCGATCTTCTGCAACCGAAAAAGGTGCTGATCGGCATCGAGGACAACAAACCGGAAGCCATCGCCGCCATGCGTGCCGCGGTCGACGCCCAAAAAGAACCATTTTCCGTCGTTGCCGTGCCGACGCTTTACCCGGCAGGTGGTGCCAAGCAGTTGATCCGCGTGCTGACCGGCAAGGAAGTGCCGGGCTCGATGCGGTCGACCGCCGACATGGGCGTCCAGGTCTTCAACATCGGTACCGCCTACAGTGCCTGGCGCGCCGTCGCCCATGGCGAGCCGCTGATTTCGCGCATCCTGACCATCACCGGCAACGTCCACGCGCCGCGCAATTACGAAGTGCTGATCGGCACGCCGATGGGCGAACTGCTGGCCCTGGCCCAGCCGCATCCGGACACCGACGGCATCCTGATGGGCGGCCCGATGATGGGTTTCCTGGTACCCAACCCGCAGGTGCCGGTGGTCAAGACGACCAACTGCCTGATCGCCCATGATGACCGGCTGTTCCCGCCCAAGGCCCCGGAGATGCCGTGCATCCGCTGCGGCGCCTGCGCCCGGGCCTGCCCGCACGAACTGCAACCGTTCGAGATGTACTGGTTCTCGCGCGCCAAGAATTTCGGCAAGACGCAGGAATACAACATTTTCGACTGCATCGAATGTGGTTGCTGCTCCTACGTCTGCCCATCGCGCATCCCGCTGGTCCAGTATTTCCGCTTTGCCAAGAGCGAAATCTGGGCACGCGAACGCGAAAAGAATGCCTCCGACCAGGCCAAGACGCGTTTCGAGTTCAAGCAGTACCGCGAAGAGCGTGAAAAGGCCGACAAGGCTGAAAAGCTGGCCAAGGCCGCCGCCGCGCAAGCCGCCAAGAAGGCGGCCGAAGCGGCAGCGGAAAGCGGCGCCGCGCCGGCCGCCGATACGGCCACTTCGCCGGCAGTCACTGCCGATGCACCGGCTGCCACGGTCAACCCGGAAAAAGAGGCAAAACGCGCAACGATTGAGGCCGCCATGGCCCGTGCCAAGGCACAGCGCGAAGCCGTCCAGCCGAAGAACACCGACAACCTGACGCCCGATCAGCAGAAGGTTGCTGCCGACATCGAGGCGCGCCGCATCGCCGCCCACCTGATAGAGCCAGAGCCGGCAACCCCGGCCAGCGAGAAATCCGAATAATGTTCGCCCCCGCCCCCTTCCTCCTCAAAGATGTCAGCGTCAGCCAGGTGATGATCCAGGTCTGCGTCGCGCTGATCCCGGGCATTGCCGCCTATGCCAGCCTGGTCGGCCCGGCCATCCTGGTTCAACTGGTCATCGCCACGCTCGCCGCACTGCTCGCCGAAGCGGTCATGCTCAAGCTGCGCGGCAAACCGCTGGCCCTCTTCCTGACCGACGGCTCGGCCATCGTCACCGCCTGGCTGATCGCCCTGACTTTCCCGCCGCTGGCGCCGTGGTGGCTGGTCGTCACCGGCACCGTCTTTGCGGTCGTCGTCGCCAAGCACCTCTACGGCGGGCTGGGCCAGAACCCGTTCAACCCGGCCATGGTCGCCTTCGCCGTCTGCATCGTCGCCTTCCCGGCGCTGATGTCGCAGTGGCCGAGCGTCGGCCTGCAACTCGGGCTGATTGACCAGATGAACATCATTCTGGGCTGGGCGCCGCGCGTCGATACGCTGACCGGTGCGACGCCGCTCGACGCGATGAAGACGGCGCTCAAGCTCGGCGAAGGCAGTTTCGATGTCAGCACGCTGCTCGCCAACCAGGACATCTACGGCAACTTCGCCGGGCGCGGCTGGGAATGGGTTGCCGCCGGTTACCTGCTCGGCGGCCTGTGGCTCTGGCATCGCAAGCTGATCACCTGGCACGTGCCGCTCGCCTTCGTCGCTTCCCTGAGCCTGATTTCCGGTGCGCTCTGGCTCTACAACCCGAGCCAGTTTGCCAGTCCGCTCTTTCACCTGCTCTCCGGCGGAGCCATGCTCGGCGCCTTCTTCATCGCCACCGACCCGGTTTCCGGCTGCACGACGCCGCGCGGCAAGCTGATCTTCGGCGCCGGCTGCGGCCTGCTCGCCTACATCATTCGCGTTTTTGGCGGTTATCCGGACGGCGTCGCCTTCGCCGTGCTGCTCATGAACCTGTCCGCCCCGGTCATCGACCTGCTCACCCAGCCCCCGGTTTTCGGCATGAAGGACAAGGCATGACCAGCGCGCCGAAGGAATACACCGCACCCGTCATGGCTGCCCGCACGGCAGCGACGCTGTTCGTTTTCGTCGCCATTTTTACCGGCCTGCTTTCCGGTGCCTATCTGTGGACCAAGCCGGCCATCGAGGCTTCGGCTACCGAAGAAAAAATGAAACTGGTCGACGAAGTGCTGCCGCGCACCGAGTACGACAACGCCCTGCTCGCAGACACCGTAGCCCTGCCGGCAACGCCTGAACTCGGCCTGAAAGACCCGACTACGCTGTTTCGCGCCCGCCAGGGTGGCCAGCCGGTCGCCCTGGTTTTCGAAGCCGTTGCCCCCGATGGTTACGCCGGCAAGATCCGCCTGATCATTGCCATGCGCGCCAATGGCGAAGTGGCTGGCGTGCGCGTCACGCAACACAAGGAAACGCCCGGACTCGGCGATTACGTCGAGATCAAGAAGGACAAGAACAAGGCCCGGCCGTGGATCACGCAATTCAACAGCATGTCGCTGGCCAAGGTTGCCGACAAAGACTGGAAGGTCAAGAAGGATGGCGGCCAGATCGACTATCACGCCGGCGCCACCGTGACACCACGAGCAGTCTCGAAAGCCGTGCTCAAGGCTGTCCAATGGGCCGAAGCCAATCGTGACCGACTGTTCGCCGAAGGAGCCGCCAAATGATCACGCGTGATGAATTGAAGACCATCGCCGGCAACGGCATCTGGAAGCAGAACACCTCCATCGTCCAGATTCTCGGCCTGTGCCCGCTGCTCGCCGTCACCACCAATGCCGTAAACGGCATCATGCTGTCGCTGGCCACGATCATCGTCATGGCCATCTCGGGCTTTGCCGTCGCCTCGCTGCGCAACCTGATCCCGCACGAAATCCGCATCCCGGTCTTCATTCTGATCGTTGCCGCGCTGGTCACCGTTGTGGATTTGCTGTTCAACGCCAACCTGCACGAGCTTTATCTGGTCCTCGGCATCTTCATTCCGCTCATCGTCACCAACTGCATCGTGCTTGCCCGCGTCGAAGCCTTTGCCGCCAAGAACGCGCCGGCACAGGCCAGTTTTGACGGCATTTTCATGGGCATCGGCATGCTGTGGACGCTCGGTCTGTTGGGCGCCATGCGCGAATTTCTCGGTAGCGGCACCATCCTCGGTGGCATCGACATGGTTTTCCCCAGTCTGCAACCGATCCAGGTCCTGCCGGAAAGCTACCCCGGCTTCCTGCTCGCCTTGCTGCCACCCGGCGCCTTCATCCTGCTCGGCTGCATGATCGCCTGGAAGAACTGGATCGAAGCCCGTGCCGCCGAGCGCGCCAAACGCAAGCCGCCAGCCCCGGTCGCCACGGCCGGTTGCCACTGATCATTCCCGGCGGCCCGTTGCGGGCCTGACGGAAACGCCCGCATGCGCATCGAAACCATCCGCCAGTCCCTGTTCGCCACGGGCGCCAAGGATTGCCACGTCGACCGCGTCATGCGCGCCTGGGCGCAGGGCAAACCGCTCGATGCCGGGCCAAGCCGTCACCCGCCCGAAACCTTTCTGCCGCAGGCCCTGCGCAATGCGCTGCCCAGCTTGCACGATGAACTCTCGGCGCTGGCTCGCGTCCGCTCCGAACACCCCGGCGACGATGGCTCGGCCCGCCTGCTCGTCGAACTGGCCGATGGCCAGACCGTCGAAAGCGTTCTCCTGCCGCGCGACGGCCTGTGCATCTCGACGCAGATCGGCTGCGCCGTTGGCTGCACCTTCTGCATGACCGGCCGCGATGGCCTGCTGCGCCAGGTGAGCAGCGGCGAGATGGTCGCCCAAGTCATCCTCGGTCGCGCCCGGCGCAAGGTGACCCGCGTTGTTTTCATGGGCATGGGCGAGCCGTCGCACAACATCGACAACGTGCTCGAAGCGATTGATCTGCTTGGCACGGCCGGCGGCATCGGCCACAAGAACCTGGTTTTCTCGACGGTTGGCGATTTGCGCGTTTTCGAGCGGCTGCCGCAGGAAACGGTCAAGCCGGCGCTGGCCATTTCGCTGCATTCGACCCGCGCCGAACTGCGCGCCGAACTGCTGCCCAAGGCCTCGCGCATAGCCCCCGCCGAACTGGTCGAACTGGCCGAGCACTACGCCCGGACGACGAGTTACCCGATCCAGTATCAATGGACGCTGATCGACGGCATCAACGACAGCTTCGAGGAAATGGACGGCATCGTCCGCCTGCTCACCGGCAAGTACGCGATCATGAACCTGATCCCGTACAACGCCACGGCGGCGCTGTCCTACCAGCGCCCACCGCTTGAGCGGATTACCGAACTGACCCGCTACCTGCACGCGCAGGGCATCCGGACGACGGTGCGCAACTCGGCCGGGCAGGATGTCGATGGTGGCTGCGGCCAGTTGCGGGCCCGCGAAAGCGCTCGCCCATTGCTACGGTCAACCGGAAAAATCGGCCAAAAATGAAATGCGCCGGGCGCCGGTTCCGGCTCTTTAACCTTCGAGCACGACGCAGTTCTTGCCGCGCTCCTTGGCCCGATAGCTCGCTTCGTCAGCCCGGCGGATCAGGCTGATCTCATTGTCGGTCGGCAAGTGCCGGGAAACGCCGATGCTGATGGTGCAGCGGATTATTTCGCCGTTCGTCGCCAGCGTTTCCTGCGCCGCAAACATGCCGCGCAGGCGTTCGGCCAGGGTCATGGCCGCCATCGCGTCGGCCTCCGGCAGCAGCACGACAAATTCCTCGCCGCCGTAACGATAAGCACTGTCCGAGCGGCGCAGGCAATGCCGGATCACCTCTGCCAGGCTTTGCAATACCTTGTCACCGTCGAGGTGGCCATAGCAGTCGTTGATGCTCTTGAAATTGTCGCAGTCGATAACCAGCATCGACAGCGGCCGGCCATAGCGCGTCGCCCGCTCGAGCTCGCCGGGCAGGCGTTCGCGCAGATAGCGGGAGTTGTACAGGCCGGTCAGCGAATCGGTCTGGCTCAGGCTGCGGTAACGCTCCTCGCTTTCGCGCAGCGCCTCTTCGGCGCGACGGCGCTCGCTGACATCCTGCAGCGTTTCAAGCGCGCCGATCACCTCGCCCGCCGCGTTGCGCAACGGTGCAGCCGTAAAAAACAACCAGCGCCCCCGGTCACCGAAATGCGGGAAAAAATCCTCGGCTTCGTAGCCCCCGGGAATCAGCAAGGAGGGCCGGAAACGTCCGTGATAGAGCCGGTCGACGGCAATTTCGCTGGCGTCATCGAGGACCATGTCGGCCATGATCGGACGTTTGGACGCATAGAAGGCTTTCCACTGGTCACTGGTGCCGATCACGTCGCGCGCCAGCGTCCCGGTCATCGACTCGCAGGCGCGGTTCCAGTGCGTGACGCGGTGCCCAGCATCGATGACCAGCATGGCCACCGACGAACCATCGACGATCTGCGCCAGATAGGCCTCGCTATCGCGCAAGGCCACCTCGGCCCGGTGCCTTTCCGTGACGTCCTGCAGCGTTTCGATTGCGCCGATAATTTCGCCGGCCGCGTTGCGAATGGCCGCCGCCGTAAAAAACAGCCAGCGGCCACCCTGGCCGAATGACGGAAAGAAGTCCTCCGCCTCGAAGGCATCGTCCATCAGCGCCGAATGTCTGAATTTCCCGTGATAAAACCGGTCGATGGCAGCTTCCTGCGCACCATCGACAACTAGATCGGCAAGGATCGGCCGCGATGTGTCGTAGAACGCCCGCCATTGATCGGAACTCCCGATCATGTCCTCGGCCGCGACGCCCGTCAGCACGGCACAGGCACGGTTCCAGTGCGCGACCCGGTGCTCGGCATCGATCACGATGGTCGCCACCGGGTTGCCTTCGACCAACTGTTTCAAGGCAATGACGTTGCCATCTGTCGCACGCGGCATGGGAGTCTCCCTTCTCTGTCGGGTAGAATTGTTTGTGACAATATGGCGCATCCCGCTGCGCCTGACAATCCACTCTCGCCCCCCACCGTGAAAAAAGCCACCATCGAGCAGTTCTACAGCCGCCTGCGCGACGCCAATCCGGCGCCGACCACCGAGCTGCACTACGCCACGCCCTTCCAGTTGCTGATCGCCGTGATCCTCTCGGCGCAGGCCACCGACGTCGGCGTCAACAAGGCGACGGCGCGCCTCTACCCGGTGGCGCCAACCCCGTCCGCCATGCTGGCGCTCGGTGAAGAAGGCCTGACTGAATACATCAAGACTATCGGCCTGTTCCGCACCAAGGCCAAAAACGTCATCGCCACCTGCCGCATGCTGCTCGAACTGCACGACGGCGAGGTGCCGGACGACCGCGCGGCCCTCGAAGCCCTGCCCGGCGTCGGCCGCAAGACGGCCAATGTCGTGCTCAACACTGCCTTTGGCCAGCCGACCATCGCCGTCGACACGCATATTTTCCGCCTTGGCAACCGTACCGGGCTGGCCCCCGGCAAGACGGTCGAGGAAGTCGAAAAGAAGCTGCTCAAGGCGACGCCCGATGAATTCAAGAAGGACGCTCACCACTGGCTGATCCTGCACGGCCGCTACGTCTGCAAGGCACGCAAGCCGGACTGCGGCCGCTGCGTCGTGCTCGACCTGTGCAGCTACCGGAGCAAGAGCGTATGAAAGCTGGCAGCGCCCTCGTTTCAGGCCAGCGACCGGAAGCGGAACTGGCCCATGAGGCTGTCCAGGCAGCGCTGGCCGCCGCCGGGCTGGCGCGCGCCGATAACGTCGTCCTGTTTCTGACCCACGATTTCAACCGCAATCCGCAACCCGCTGTCCTGGCTGCGGCGCGCGCTGCCGGCTGCCTGGCGGTTAGCGGCGGCACGGCCAGCGGGCTGTTTACCGAGCGTGGCTGGCGCCTCGACCAACCGGCGGCGGCAGCCCTCGTGTATGCAGCGCCGACCAGCCAGCTATCGGCCGAATCCCCGCTGCTCTCCTTCAGCGGCCACGGCCGACTGCCCTTCGAGTGGCAGGACGGCCCGGCGCGAGTCGGCCTTCTCGACACCGATGCAGCCGTCTGGTCGCATGGCCGCGCGGCGGAAAATGGCTGCGCCGAGTTTCACCTGCCCGGCGTCAATGCCCGTCTGGTCCGCTCGTCCGGCCTGCGCCTGCTTGGCGAGGCACAGCCTGTCGAGCAATGCGCCGGCTACGAATTGCGCCGCCTTGGCGGCCACAGCGCCGTCGACAGTCTGCATCGCGCCCTGCCCGCCGATTTACGCGAACGCCCGCCCCTGCACCTGATCGCCGCGCTGCGCCAGGCCGACACACCGGGCATCGCCATCCTCTCCGCCAATGCCGATGGCTCACTGACCCTGGCCGAAAACCTCAACGAGGGCGACACGATCATCTGGGCCATCCGCCAGCCGCTCGCCGCCGAGCAGGAAATGCGGGAAGCACTCACTGCCGCGGTCAACCCGGTTTACTACGCGACGCGTAAAAAACGGCCAAATTTCGCCCTGATGTTTTCCTGCATCGGCCGCGGCCCGCTGTTCTATGGCAACGATGACCGCGACCTCGTCGCCTTCCGCGACACCTTCCCCGACACGCCGTTGCTCGGCGCCTACGGCACCGGGCAAATCGCCCCGCTGGCCGGGCACAACCGCCTGTTCCACAACACTGCACTCACCTTATTGTTCGAAAGCGCTCATGTTTAATCCCTCCCGCGAGCAGGTCCGCCTCTTCTTTTGCGATGCCTGGAAAAAGCACGTCGACCGCCTGCCGCTCGTCGGCGCCGAAGTCACCGCCGCCGATATCGCCGCCCGCCACCCGGAATACCACCCGCTGCTGAATGACCCGAAAGCTGCTGTGGACAAGGAATGGACACCGGAAGGCGGGGCCATGAACCCCTTCCTCCACCTCTCGCTGCACCTCGCCATCCACGAGCAGGTCAGCATCGACCAGCCGCCGGGCATCCGCCTGGCCTTCGAGCAACTGCGCGCCCGCATGGACCCGCACGACGCCGAGCACGTCCTGCTCGACTGCCTCGGCGAAACGATCTGGCGCGCCCAGAGCCAGGGCCAGCCGATGGACGCGATGGCCTACGTCGACGCGGTGAAGCGCAAGGCGAGCCTGATTTAGGGGTTCTACCGGCCGCGAAACCGCCCTTCCACGGTCAACCGGAAAAAACGGCCAAAACTGAAATGCTGGCCTAGCTGTCGTCCGACGGCGGTGCGACCTTGATGACCTCTTCGAGCGAGGTTATCCCCTGCGCCACCTTGAGCGCGCCGGAAATGCGCAGCGGCCGCATGCCTTCGCGGAAGGCCTGTTCGCGCAGCTTGGGAATCTCGGTGAGCGGTTTGATCATGCGGCGAATTTCCGGCGAATTGACCAGTATTTCATAGACACCGACCCGGCCGGAATAACCCGTCATCCGGCATTCCAGGCAACCAACCGGCTGCCAGATCTGGGTCGGCTCAGCCGATTTCCACGGGGCGACCAGCGCGCGCCAGGCAGCGCGTTGTTCTTCGCGCGGCGTCACGGCCTTCTTGCAATGCGGGCACAGGGTGCGGACGAGGCGCTGGGCCATGACGCCGAGCAGCGTCGAGTTGATCAGGTAAGCCGGCACGCCGAGGTCGAGCAGGCGGGTGATGGCCGACGGCGCGTCGTTGGTGTGCAGCGTGGACAGCACGAGGTGGCCGGTGAGCGCGGCCTGGATGGCCATTTCGGCTGTTTCCAGATCGCGGATTTCGCCGATCATCACGATGTCCGGGTCCTGCCGCATCAAGGCGCGCACGCCGTCGGAAAAGCCGAGGTCGATGGCCGGGCTGACCTGCATCTGGTTGAACGAAGCCTCGACCATTTCGATGGGGTCTTCGATAGTGCACACGTTCACTTCCGGCGTCGCCAGCTGCTTGAGCGTCGTGTAAAGCGTCGTCGTCTTGCCTGAGCCGGTCGGGCCGGTGACCAGGATGATGCCGTTTGGCGTCGCGGTCATCTGCTTCCAGCGCGTCTGGTCTTCATCCGAGAAACCCAGCGAGCGGAAGTCGCGAACGAGCACTTCCGGGTCGAAAATCCGCATCACGAGCTTTTCGCCGAAGGCCGTCGGTAGCGTCGACAAACGTAGCTCGACCTCCTGCCCGGCCGGCGTCCGCGTCTTGATCCGGCCGTCCTGCGGGCGACGTTTTTCGATCACATCCATGCGCCCGAGCAGCTTGATACGGCTGGTCATGGCGTTCATGACCGCCATCGGAATCTGGTAAACCTGATGCAGCACGCCGTCGATGCGGAAGCGGACGATGCCGAGGGTGCGCCGTGGTTCGATGTGGATGTCGGAAGCGCGCTGATCGAAGGCGTACTGCCACAGCCAATCGACGATGTGCACGATGTGCTGGTCGTTGGCGTCGAACTGCTTGTTGGCCTTGCCCAGCTCGACCAGTTGCTCGAAGCTCGACAGGCCGGAGGTCACGTCGCCCCGGGCGTTGGCCTTCTTGACCGACTTGGCGAGGTTGAAGAACTCGACGAGGTAACGGCTGATGTCCTCGGGATTGGCCATCACCCGGCGAATCTGCTTGCGCAGGATCTGCTGCAACTCCTCGACCCATTCGCGAACGAAGGGCTCGGCCGTCGCGATGACGATCTCGCGCGTCGTCACCTGCACCGGCAGAATGCCGAAGCGCGCCGCATAGGCGCTCGACATGACTTCGGCAACGCCGGTGAAATCGATCTTGAGCGGGTCGATGTGCTGGTAGTCGAGGCCGACCCGGCCAGCCAGCCATTCGGTCAGTACTTCCAGCGTCAGCACGCGGGTGGGCGGACCGGCCTGTCGCCACTTTTGATCGCCAATGACAACCAGAGGATGCGTCTTGCCGCCATGCAGACGACGCTCGCTCTTGAGCGCATCAGCCGCCTCCCGGCTGACCAGCCCATCCTCCACCATCCAGTCGAGCACTTCGGTCAGTGCCAGGCGGTGTTCGCCAATATTCTTGTCGCTCATGCGCGGCAATATAGCATGCAGCAGGTAACGATTTGTAACCAGAAAGCACTCTGTTTGCAGACCTTTACAACTTGCCGGGAACATTCCATTTCATGCACCTAGAATGAAGCTGTACCCCACTCGCAAGGAGCGAAAAATGAAAACCCGCCTGATGATGATCGCCAGCGCCCTGCTGGCTTCCCTGATCTGCCTGCCGGCCAGCGCCCAGCCCGCCCAAGGCTCGGGAGGCATAGGCGGCGGCATGAACGGCATGGGCCCCGGCGGCGGCGCCGGGATGATGCAAGGCGGCGGCCCGCGCGCCCGTGCCCCGCGCGACTGCAGCCAGGCCCCGAACCCGGCCGCCTGCACCGCCCAGCGCGAAGCCCGCACCCAAGCCCGGGAAGCCTGCAAGAACACCGCCGGCCCGCAACGCCGGCAATGCATGCAGGAACAGCGGCAGAATTTCGACTGCGCCAAAGCCGGCAACCCGCAGCAATGCGAAGCACGCAAAATGGCCTACAAGGAATGCCAAGGCCAGACCGGCCCCGCCTTCCGCCAGTGCATGCAACAGAAAATGCCGCCGGTCGACTGCAGCAAAGCCCCGAACCAGGCCCGCTGCGAGCAACACCAAAAAGCCCGCGCCGCCTGCCAGGACAAACTCGGCCCGGAACACAAAGCCTGCCTGCGTGAGCAGTTCGGCGTGAAATAAGGCCACGGGATGCCGGAAAACCGGCATTTCATTTTTGGAGAAAAATTCCGGTTGACCGTGGAAAAAAAGAAAGAGTTATCTTGTTGCAATAAATTCGAGCGGCCCGTTCTTATTGGTCTTTAGTCAGACAAGCGCTCAATCCACTCCAACACATCCTTTGCGGCAATATCCGGTGTGCTGGCATGATCCGCCTCGACAATCAAGTATTTGCTGGCGACATGATATGGCGCCTTATTGAAGGCATAGTTTGCCCCAGCAGGATACAGTGGGTCACGCGTGCCAACTACCCACAGAAAGGGGACGGCCTTCTTGAACCGCGAGGCGGTCAGGGGCATGTGACCAAGACCAAACGGGTCGAAGTAACTTAACAACACGCTGGCACGCATCCTGATACTTTGGCGCCCTCCCTGGTTGAGGTCATCCATACTCAAACTCTGTTCACCTTTGCCTGCGGTGACTAATTCACGCGCCTGATCGACAGCTTCCTTGCCAATACCTTTTTGGTACATAAATGCGGGACTGTGGCCTGGTGCCAAGGCAATCACTCCATCCGCATCGCCGATCTCGGCCATGTAAGCAAGGGCAGCATTTGCGCCAAAACTATGCCCCGCCAGCAAGACTCGTTTATAGCCCTGCTCACGAAACTTTCCGACCTGTGCCTCTATTTCCTTCAGGGCAACGGGATAGGGCTCGTCGTAGTTCCTACGCTTGGCCCACGGAAGTTCGATCGATTTGTAAATACAAGTCGGTTCAAGCCTATCGCCAAAGGAACTGATGTATTGCGTATTACCCCATTTGCCGTGCATCAGTACCACAGCACACGTTCGCTGCTCGGCGATTGAAGGGCTTGCAGCAATGCAGAGGATAAGTGTGACAAGAAAGCCAGCCAGTCGTCTTAGCATTACTTCCGTCCTGTCCATACTCAAAGTCGCATTCAAAAATATACCCCAGCGTGAATCACATATGTCGGGCACATGAAAAACAAAACGCCCACGGCTGGACAAAGGTCATCTGCTTCCATCAGAAGCAAACTTATCCCCGGCACAAAGGTTTCAGCAAATCCGACAGCCCGTTGTGGTCAATTTCCTGCATGAGCGCCAGCAGGCAGCCGATTTCACGGGAGGGAAGCCTTCGCGGGCGCACCGGTTGAGGTAGTTGCCGGGCAGATGGCATTTCATTTTTGGGCAAAAATTCCGGTTGACCGTGGGATTGCAAAAATCAGCATGACGCTCGATCAGCCGTAGCGTTTACGGTCGCTTCCCGTCGTGGAAAGCGACCGCACTCAAATCAAGGGCTGGTCAACGCCTGCTCGGCAAGGATGGGTTCTGCCGTCCGAAAGGCATCGGCGGCCAGTGGCACGCCGCAATAGACGGCAGCGTGCAGGAGAACTTCCTGAATTTCCGCGGCGGATGCGCCGTTATTGAGCGCACCCCGAACATGCCCGCGCAGTTCGTGTTGCCGCCCCAGGGCCGTCAGCATGGCGATGGTGATCAGGCTACGTGTTTTCAGATCAATGCCGCCGCGGCACCAGACGGAGCCCCAGGCGTTGGCGGTAATGAAATCCTGCAAGGGTCGGGTGAATTCCGTGGCATTGGCAAAAGCCTTGTCGACGAACTCGTCGCCCATGACCTGTCGGCGAACTTCAAGCCCTTCGATATAGGCATCAGTCATCGATTTTTCTCCTTGAGTGGGCAGTTGGCGAGCGCCATCTTGCCGAGTCGCCGCGCAGCGCCACAACGGCGCGCCGGTACTCTGCCCGGGTCAGTTTCCCGAGCAAATGGCGGCACTCAATATCCCACAGCTTGCCGACCATATCTATGGTGTCACGCGAATTTCCGAGCGACGACAGGCCACCGCCCGCCGTGGCAGCATCGGCTTTCATGAGACGGCAGCAAGCTCCGTGACATGGCGCGCGCTGAGGCCCGGCGACACGGAGAAGCTGCAAGCTGTTTTTGCCCTGACCTCGTCCACCGAAACACCGGGGTGCAGTTCGCTCAGGGTCAGGCCGCCGCCCGCATTGACGGTGAATACGCACAGGTCAGTGATGATCATGTCCACCACGCCCTTGCCGGTCAGCGGCAGGCTGCAATTGGGCAAAATCTTCGCCGCGCCGTCCTTTGCGGTGTGCTCCATCAGGACGATCACGCGCCAGACGCCCGACACCAGGTCCATCGCCCCGCCCGGCCCCTTGACCATCTTGCCGGGCACCATCCAGTTGGCCAGGTCACCGTTTTCCGAGACTTCCAGACCGCCGAGAATAGACAGGTCAATGTGGCCACCGCGAATCATGGCGAAGGAATCGGCGCTGGAAAAGAAACTGCTACCGGGAATGCTCGTGATGGTCTGCTTGCCGGCGTTGATCAGGTCGGCATCGACATCGTCGCTGCCGGGAAAGGGGCCAATGCCGAGCAGGCCGTTTTCCGACTGCAGCGTGACGTGCATGCCTTCGGGAATGTAGTTGGCGACCAGCGTCGGGATGCCAATGCCGAGATTGACGTAATAGCCGCTGCGCAATTCCTGCGCCGCCCGCCGGGCCATGCGCTCGCGCAGCGGATCCTGCTTGCCCGGCGTTGCACCGCCGGCCGTGGTGCGGAACTCGATACGTTTCTGGTAGCCGACCCCCTGAATGATGCGGTCCACGTAAATGCCCGGCGTGTGGATCTGGTCCGGATCGAGTTCGCCCGGCGCGACCAGTTCTTCGACTTCGGCCACCGTGACCCGGCCGCAGGTGGCGATCATCGGGTTGAAATTGCGCGCTGTCTTGCGGAAAACCAGGTTGCCGGCATGGTCGCCCTTCCAGGCCTTGACGATGGCGACATCGGCGCGGATGGCCGGTTCCAGCACGTATTCCTGGTCGTCGAAATGGCGGGTTTCCTTGCCTTCGGCCAATCGGGTACCAAAGGCAGTCCGCGTGTAGAAGCCCGGGATGCCGGCCCCGCCAGCGCGCAGACGCTCGGCCAGGGTGCCCTGCGGCACCAGTTCGAGCTCGAGTTCGCCGGCCAGCACCTGGCGTTCGAATTCCTTGTTCTCGCCAACATACGACGCGATGACCTTCCTGACCTGCCGCGTCTTGAGCAACGGCCCCATGCCGAAATCGTCGACGCCGGCATTGTTGCCGACGATGGTCAGATCGCTCGTGCCGGCGCGCAGCAGACCGTCGATCAAATTCTCCGGAATGCCGCACAGGCCGAAGCCGCCGGCGGCGACGGTCATGCCGTCGAAAAGCAGGCCGTCCAGTGCGGCCTCGCTCGTTGCATAAACCTTGTTCATTTCTAGACTGTCTCCAGGGGATTAGTGTCGAGCAGACGTGTCTGCACCCCCTCCCCTTCAAGGGGAGGGCTGGGGTGGGGATGGGTTATGAGGACGCCGCGACACACCCATCCCCCTCCCGGCCTCCCCCTTGAAGGGGGAGGAGTGGCACGGTCTTAATCAACCCGCTCCGGTACCGGCAGATGCACCCATTCCTTGTAGAAGGCCTCGATGTCCGGCTCGAAGTCGTGGATCACCGGGTACCACGGGGTCGGCGCCTCGACGTCGTGCAGCGTGCCGCAGGTCGGGCAGTAATACTCGCGATAGACCTGCCACTGGGTATCCGGCGCCATGAGCTTGGGATAGACCTCGGTCATTGCCTCTTCGGTGTCGCGCACGTAGATCGAGGCGTGCAGCTTCCAGTTCTCCTTGTAGTCGCAGAACTCATGGCCGCAGTCGCACTTGATGAGCCACTGCTTGGTCTTGGCCGACTGCACGATGTACATGTGCGGGGCCAGCGGCAGGACGATGCGATCCTTGAAGCTGACCTTGGCCTGCAGCGCCGCGAGGTACTGCTCGAAGCGGCTGTTGTCCTTGGGCATCGACAGCATGCGGAAGGTCGTTTCCCAGTCCAGCGAGCCTTCGACCAGATGAGAAACCTGTTCATTGGTATATGACATTTTTGTCTCCTTGATTCAGATAGTGACTTGCGCGGATTACTCTTCGACCTGGACGACGGTCTTGACGTCGGGCATCAGCGAGAGATCCATGCGGTGCTTGGAGCCGTAGGTCGGCACGCCCAGTTCATCTTCGAGCAGTTGCCAGTCGGCCGGCAGGCTCCAGAAATCCTTGAACTCCTTGGTGAACTTCTCGGACAGTCCGAAGCTGGTGGCGAACATGTGCTGGACCTGAACCGCGGCATGCTTGTTGATGATCCGTTCGCGCTCTTCCTTCATCCACTCGCGGGTCGGCAGGGCACGGGCCAGGCGCTCCTTGCGGATTTCGGTGCGGCGCTGCCTGGTCAGTTCGGCATCGATGCTGAACACCCCCTTGGCATCCTGCGTGAACACGGCGCCATAGACCTTTTCGGCGAATTCCGGCAGCAGGAACTTCTGGTTGAGGTCGCTCTCGATCGCCAGGACTTCACGGTCGATCGGATCACCGAAGCCCGGGCCGCCACGCAGGTAGTTCAGGTAGAGGTCATGGTTGTCATAGCAGTCCTCAGTCGTCATGCACTGCTTGTCGCGCTTGACCACGGCCGTTGCGTCGAGGTGGCGCTCGTAGTCCGGCGCGCTGGGATCGATATCGCCGCCGAGCGGCAGCGAGTCGCCGATGGCGATGCGCTCCTTGAGGCCGGTGTTGTGCGCTTCGAAACGGTAGCCGGTGGCCGACGGGTAGCCGCCCATCATGCCCCAGTCGCTGTTCATGTAGCCGTTGCCCATGAAGAACATTGTCCAGTCCTGGGCGTTCCAGACCATGCGCAGGGTTTCGAAACCACAGCCGCCGCGGTACTTGCCGTAGCCGCCGGAGTTGGATTTGACGTTGCGCCCCAGGTAGAGCAGCGGCTCGGCCATTTCCCAGATTTCGATGTCGCCCATGTCGCCTTCCGGATTCCAGATGGCGGCGGCGTGGTTCAGACCGTCCTTGACGGCGCAGGCGCCGGTACCGCACGACGAAGCCTCGAAGCTGTTGACCGCGTGGATTTCGCCATCCTGGTTGATACCGCCGCCCTGCAGCCAGTTGGAGGTATTGGCGTTGCCGGCATTGACCTCTTCCAGATAGCCGCGGCTGAAGTAGGACTGGCTCAGGCCGCGCCACAACGCCGCCCAGCCGGAGACCAGGAAGTGCCAGGCATAGGCGTGACCGGTGCGGCGGTCGTCCGGGTTGCACCAGGTACCCTTGGGCAGGTGGAACTCGGTGGCGAAGTAGGCGCCGTCGTTGATGCGTTGGGTCGGCACCAGCGTCTGCGACATCATCACCCAGATGCCCGAGGTGAAGGCCACCTGGTGGGCATTGAAGGTATGCCAGCCCCAACGGCTGGCGCCTTCGAAGTCGAGGCGCCACTTGCCGTCCGGCTTGATGGTCATTTCGACCGGCGAATGCATGATCGAGTCGAGCTTGGCGAAGGCGTTGGAAACCTGGATGTCCTCGTGCTTGAAAGGCACATCGACGAAGGAAACCTTGCGATATTTGCCCGGCAGGGTCATCGCCTTGATCCGGCTCATCAGGCCACGGCGGCCTTCTTCGATGACTTCTCCCGAGAACTTCTCGTAAGCGTCCAGGCCGTCGGCGCGGATCACTTCCTCGACCAGTTCGCGGATCATGTGGCAACCGGCAATACGGGTCTTTTCGTCGAGAATCCAGTATTTCGGCGTGCGCACCGAACGCTGCGACTCATGCAGCCAGTCGCGCAGCGGTTCGTCATTCACGCCCGTCTTGCGGCAGGTGATCATGTAGCCGTCGCCGAAACGCTGGGTCTGGCCGGTGGACATCGAGCCCGGGGTGACGGCGCCGGTGTCGATGACGTGGGTGACGCCGCCCACCCAGCCGATCAGCTTGCCAGCCCAGAAGATCGGCACGATGGTGGCGATGTCACAGGGGTGCACGTTGCCGATGGCGCAGTCATTGGTCGTGAACATGTCGCCGGGGTTGATCGTCGGGTTGGCTTCCCAGTTGTTCTCGATCATGTACTTGATCGCCGCGCCCATGGTGCCGACGTGGATAATGATCCCCGTCGAGGTCAGGATGCAGTCGCCAGCGGCGTTGTAGAGCGTGAAGCAGAGTTCGCCTTCCTGCTCGACGATGGGGCTGGCGGCGATCTTCTTGGCCGTTTCCCGGGCGTGGACCAGGCCGCCGCGCAGCTTGGAGAACAGCTTCTCGTAGCGGATTGGGTCGCTGTCGCGGAATTCGAGATTTTCCAGGCCGTTGTAGTAACCCGTCGACTGGGTGCGCTCGAGGATGGCGTCGCGGTGCTGCTTGAGCGTCATGCCGCTTTCGAGCAGGTTGCCGATGCCGATTTCTTTTGTGCTCATCATATTCATGATTTATCTCCTCACTTGACTTCTTTGAGATGGAACAGGCGATGCTTGTCGATCGTGGTTTCGAAGCCGTCGGGCACGACGAAGGTCGTCGCGTCGGATTCGATGATGGCAGGGCCGACAATGTGGTTGCCGGCCTTCAGCGACTCCATCTTCCACAGCGCCGCTTCGACCCACTTCTTGTGGCGATAGAACGGCCGGGTGCCGAGATAGGCGTCCTTGGGCGGCTTTGGTCCGGCATCGGCGTCTTCTGGCAGCACCGGTTTCTGGGTCACGACCATGCCGCGCAGGATGGCGCCGGTAACCGAAAAGCCCAGTTCCGGCGAGCGCGCCGAATTGGCGTAGACGCGGCCATAGGTGTTCTCGAAGGACTCGATAATCTGCTGCCAGTCGGCGGCGGTGGCGGCGCTGGTCACCGGCGAGACGATTTCGAGGTCGTTGAGCTGGCCCATGTACTGCATCTTGTAGCCGGGGATCAGCAGCACGTCTTCGGGCTTGTAGCCATTGATGACGAACTCGTCGATGACCTTGACCGCCAACTCGCCCCAGGCTTCCTGCAGGGTTGCGCAGGCTGCCGCTTTCTGCTCGTCGCTGGCGAACTGGGCGACGCCGAGATCGACCGATTTGTCGTAGCGGTACTCGAAGTCGGCACAGGCACAGCCGAAAGCCGAGAATCCTGCCGCCCAGGCTGGCACAACGACATCCTTGAAACCGACGCCTTCGGTGTAGCCATAGGTATGCACCGGGCCGGCGCCGCCGTAGGAGAAGCAGGTGAATTCGGCCGGGTTGTAGCCCTTGGCGCTGATGTTGGCGCGCAGGTACTCGGACAGCGTCAGGTCGAGCAACTCGATGACGCCGGCCGCCGCATCTTCGACCGACAGGCCCAGCGGGTCGGCGATCTGTGCCTTGATATGGTCGCGGGCCCGTTGTACGTCGAGCTTGATGGCACCGCCGAGGAAGTTCTGCGGATTGAGGTAGCCGAGCACGACATGGCAGTCGGAGACCGAGACCGTATCCAGCCCGCTTTCTGGCCAGCAGGTGCCGACGCGGTAGCCGGCGCTGTCCGGGCCGAGCTTGATCGACTTGCTGTAGGGGTCGAGGCGGACGAAGCTGCCGGCGCCGGCACCGACCGAGTCCATCGCGACCAGCGGCAGCGAGAGGACCAGGCGGGCCATGTCGGGGTCGGACTTGATGGCGAAGTTGCCCTTGGTGATCAGCGCCACGTCGAAACTGGTGCCGCCAATGTCGGAGCAGGCGATGTTTTCGTCGCCGAGGTATTCGCCGAGCAGCTTGGAGCCGATGACCCCGCCGATCGGGCCGGAGACGATAGTGCGGGCCAGTTCCTTGGCTTTCCAGCTGATCGTGCCGCCGTGCGTCGCCATGACGCGCAAGTCGAACTTGGCGCCATGCTTCTTGAAGCGGTCGCTGACCTTCTTCAGCGTCTGGCGCGACGGTTCGGCGCCGTAGGCTTCGAGAATGGTGGTGTTCATCCGGTGGCTTTCCTTGCGCGACGGGTAGTAGTCCACCGAGGCGAAGACCGGGATGTCCGACTTGAGCTTTTTCAGTTCGTCACGCACCAGATCGCGCGCCCGCTGTTCGCTAAGTTCGTTCTTGTGCGATTGCAGCAGGCAGATGACGACGGCCTGGGAACCGGCCTCGACCAGCTCGCGGGTGGCTTGGCGCACTTCTTCTTCACGCAGCGGAATGACGATCCTGCCTTGGACGTCGGTGCGCTCGGTGACGCCGCGGGTGCGGGAGACGGGCACCAGAGGCTCGTCGTAACGGTGGGTATTGAGGTGGATACGATCTTCCAGGGCGTAGCCCAGGTAGCTCTGCAGAGCGCGACCCATCGAGTGAATCTGCTCGAAGCCCTTGTTGCAGATCAGGCCGACATCAAGACCCTTGCGCATCAGGATGCGGTTGAGCATGGCCGTTCCGGAATAGACGCAGGTCGCCAGTTCCGGATAGACGTCATCGACGTTGCGGCCCCAGTGTTCGAGCGCGTCGACTGAAGAGTTGTAGATGGCGAGCGATTCGTCACCGGGATTGCTTTGTGCCTTGCCGACGACGAAACGACCGTCGGCCCGGACAAAGAAGGTATCGGTCATCGTGCCGCCGGCATCGATTCCCATTACCTGTACGTTTGACTGCTGAGTTTCCATGTTTGTCTCCTGTCATTGGTGTGTCGTGGCGAGTGATCCCACGCAGACTTAATGGCAAGGGCCGGGCCAGGCCGCGAAACAACTGTCGATTCACCGAATTCCGTTGACGAATCATCAACTTGGCGAAAACTTGTGGAAGACGGCAGCTGTCCGGTGAAAAAGCGAAAAACGTCCTGAATAACGACGCCAATTTCGAACTGTCCGGATTCCGGACAGTTCACAAGTTATTTGTTGCGCCGCACAAGCCATTGATACACAACGACTTTATTGACTTGGGCAGTATCGTCGGCTACGGTTATGTTTAAGTTAATTTATTGTTTTACCGTGAATACTCCGGAGCCCGCCACGAGCCCAATGTGACCCCCAACAGCAATCTGCTTATTCCCCGAATCGGCGACGAGTCAGCCGTCGCCAGTTCATGGGAACGATTCCTCGAGAACCGGCCATTGCCCGGGGTCGGCGTGCGCAATGTGGTCCTCGACTCCTGGCGGCGCAGCCGTTCGGAGGCCGTCGATCCAGGCATCGGCAGCGCCCCGACGGCCAATGGCGACAAGATTCACCTGTTGCGGGCGCGCTCCCATGATCTCTACGAGGCTGCCAAGCCCGTGCTCGAAACGCTACGTGAAATCCTGCGCGAGTCAGGCACGCTGATCATGCTCAGCGACCCGAGTGGGACCATTCTCGACCTCAATGGCGAAACCCGTGCCCGCGACGCTGGCGAACAGATCAACCTGGCACCCGGCGGTTGCTGGAGCGAAGACCTGATCGGCACCAATGCGATTGGCACGACCATTGCCACGCATCAGCCGGTACAAATCTACGCCAGCGAGCACTATTGCATCGACGTCAAGCACTGGACCTGTGCCGCTGCCCCCATCCTCGACCCGCTGGGCAGGAACCTGCTCGGCGTCGTCGACGTCTCTGGCGTCAAGGAAACCTTCCATGGCCATACGTTGGGCCTGGTCATTTCAGCCGCCAAGCAGATCGAGGGGGTCTTGGCACGGCGCGATGCCGAATTGCATGGCCGCCTGCTCGAGCACGCCATGGATGGTTTCAGCCGCTATGGCAACGATTGCGTCGTTCTGTTTGACCAGCGCGGTCGTATCGTCAAAACCAGCGGCAGCATGCAACAGGCCCGCGAAATGTACGGTGTGCGCCTGCCTTTCGAAGTCGGCAGCCAGCTACTTGCCCTCGATTTCGCTGTCCATCCCGATGAGCGCATTCGCCAGACGCCACTGTGGCTGCGCCCGGAGTGGCTGCACCCGGTGCGTTCCCGCGATGGCGACCTCGGCACCTTGCTGGTCATCCCCATTGGCACGCCGGCTCGACAAGCGGTCAGCACCCCTTCACCGGCGAGCAAAGCGACAGACGAAGTCTTCGCCGAGATCATCGGCACCAGCCAGGCCATTTCGACAGCGAAAGCCCGGGCCAGACGCATCGCACCGCTTGATCTGCCCGTCTTGTTGCTCGGGGAAACCGGCGCCGGCAAGGAGATTTTTGCCCGCGCCATCCACAAGGCGAGCAGCAAACCGGAAGGACCTTTCATCGCCGTCAATTGCGGTGCACTGACCCGCGAGCTGCTGGCCAGCGAATTGTTCGGTTACAGCGAAGGCGCCTTTACCGGCGCCCGCCGCGGCGGGCTGCCTGGCAAGTTCGAACAGGCCGACGGCGGCACCCTTTTCCTTGATGAAATCGGCGAAATGCCGCTCGACATGCAGCCTCATCTCTTGCGTGTGCTGCAGGATGGGGTGGTCGTCCGGCTGGGCGACACCAAGGAACGCAAAGTGGCGGTGCGCATCATTGCCGCGACCAATCGCGACCTGCAAACGGATTCCAGTACCGGCCGCTTCCGCGAAGATCTTTTCCACCGGCTCTGCGTTGTGAGCTTGCACCTGCCGCCCTTGCGCGAGCGCCCGGAGGATACCGAAGCGATCATCGGCTATCTCAACCAGCGCCTGGCCCGTAAATACGGCTGCCCGCCGAAGAGCCTGGCCCCGGAAGTCTTGCACCATCTGCTGCGCTATCGCTGGCCGGGAAATATCCGCGAATTGCAGAATGTCTTCGAAGCCATGTTTGCGCTAAGTGATAGCAATCGTATCGATGGCAGCCTGCTCCCGCCGCACATTGCCGGTGCGGCGGTTGATGCCGTGCTGGCGCGCGGTGAAGTAACGCCAGCCGTGGCAGCCGGCCGCTTGGCTGAAATGGAGCGCACGGCAATCAACGCCGCAGTTGCCAACAGCCACGGCAACCTGTCGATGGCGGCACGAAATCTGGGCATTTCGCGCAGCACGCTCTACGTAAAACTGGCCGCCATGCGCGAGCTACCGGCGGCAGGATAACCAAAACGCTGCCTCTGGCGTTCGCTGAACGGCAGGCGCTAAGGCCGGCGCAAGGGTTTCAGCAAATCCGACAGCCCGTTGTGATCAATTTCCTGCATGAGCGCCAGCAGGCGGCCGATTTCGCCGGGCGGGAAGCCTTCGCGGGCGAACCAGTTGAGGTAGTTGCCGGGCAGGTCGGCGATCAGCGTGCCTTTGTGCTTGCCGAAGGGCATGGCGCGGGTGACGAGGAGGAGAAGGTCTTCGGGGTTCATTGACGGCAGCGTTCAGGCGGAACGCCATTGTGCCAAAACTCAGCCGAGGCAGATCATCCACAGTGCGGTGGCGAGCAGCATCAGGGCGAAGGCGACGCGCAGGCGGCGTTCGGGCAGGCGATGAGCGATGCGGACGCCGTAGGAAACGGTCAGCGCGCCGCCCAGCGCGAACAGGATTCCCATCTTCCAGTCGACCAGCCCGGTGTTTGAAAAGGTCAGCAAGGCGACGATGGAGCTGGGGGTGACCAGCGCAATGGCAAAGCCCTGGGCCATGGCCTGCGTTTGCCGGAAAAAGGTGACGAGAATGGGCGGCGTGATCATGCCGCCGCCGATGCTGATCAGTCCCTGACAGGTGCCGCCGATCAAACCGACCAGCGGAATCAGCCGCTCCGGCAGGGCGAACGACCAGCGCGAGCGGCCAGCGCGCAGGGACCACAGGCTGTGGACGGCCAGCCAGAGCAGGAAGGCGCCGAAATAGCGACGCAGTTCGCTGGAGGCCAGATTGCTCGCGTAGTGGGCGGTCAAGGCCGTGGCCGTCACCGAGCAGAGCACGAGCAAGGCGGTGCGCAGTTTCGGCAGCGGCTGGCGCTGGCAGTAGCGCCACAGGGCAATGCTCAGGTTGGGCACCATCATGACCAGCGCCGTGCCCTGCGCCAGTTTCTGATCCATGCCGAACAACCCGGTCATCACCGGAATGGCGATGATGCCGCCGCCAATGCCGAAGATGCCGCCGGCCAAACCCAGGGCGGCACCGATCAGCAGGGGCAAGGCAAGGCTTAGGGCGAGGATCATGGCTGGACTCGGAAATAATGTCGGGCCATGTTACTGCTTTGCACAAAAGCTAAAATGTCGCTAAATTTACTTGATTCGTTAATTTTATTTATCAATAAACCGATGTCATCCGAACTTGCTTTCTTCAGTCTGCTTGCCCAGCAGGGCAGCCTGGCCCGGGCGGCCCGCGAGCTTGGGCTGACCGGCCCGGCCGTCAGCCATCGCCTGTCCCAGCTCGAACAGCGCCTCGGCGTTCGCCTGCTGACGCGGACGACGCGCCGGATGAGCCTGACGCCGGAGGGCGAGCTTTACCTGGCGGAAAGCCGGCGCATCCTCGGTGAAATCGAGGCGCTGGAACAGACGCTGACGCGCACCCGGGCCGAACCGCGCGGCCTGCTGCGCATCCATGCCACCTACGGTTTCGGCCGCCGTCAGCTGGCCCCGGCCGTCTCCGACTTTGTCCGTCAGTATCCGGCTGTGGACATCCAGCTGACGCTGGGCGATCAGGCTGTCATGCCGGGCGACCAGAGTTTCGATATCGCCATCCGTTTTGGCGAACCGCCGGAGGCGCGCGTCGTGGCCCGCAAGATTGCTTCGAATCAGCGCTATCTGTTTGCCTCGCCCGCTTACCTGGCCCGCCGCGGTGAGCCGCTGGACCCGGACGATCTGGGCAGCCATGACTGCATCGTCATCCGTGAAGGCAGCGGCGCCTTCGGGACGTGGACGCTGTGCGCCGGCAAGCAGTGTCGCAACGTCAAGGTGAGCAGCAAGCTGAGTACCAATCACGGCGAGGTGGCGGTCGATTGGGGGCTCGACGGCCATGGCATCCTGCTGCGCTCCTTGTGGGATACGGCGGCCGAACTGCGCGCCGGCCGACTGGTCCGCATCTTGCCAGAATGGTCGGGCAGCCCGGCCGACATCTACGCGCTGTACCCGCAACGCCTGAACCTGTCGGCCAAGGTGCGGGTGTTTCTCGATTTCCTGACCGAACGCTTCGCGGCTTACCGCAGCGCCACCGACGGCAACGCCGAATTACCCTGGTGAGCCCGGCTCAGCGCGCCGAACGCCAGAGCGGGTATAGGCCGAGCAAACCGAGCAGCGGCCCGGGCAGGAGGAGCCAGGCGATACTCATACCCCAGTCGGCTATCCACGCCGTGCCAAGCTGGATGGAAAACATGGTGATGGCGAAGCCGATGGAGTTCTGAAAAGCCAACGCGCTGCCGACGATTTCCGGCGGGCAGGCCCGGGCCGAGAGGGCCGAAAAATGTGGCGAATCGGCGACGACCGTGGCGCCCCAGAGGAGCAGCAAGGCAATCCTGGCGGCGGCAGGCCAGTCGCCGGTCAGCGGAAACAGCGCGCAGCAGATCGCCGAACTGGCCAGGGCGACAGCCGCCACACGCGCGCTACCGATGCGCTGGCTCCACCAGCCGCCGAACAAGCAGCCCAGCGCGCCGATGCCGATGATGGCGAAGGCCAGCCCGGAGAGCTGGCGGCTCCCCGCCTCGGCCAGGCCGCTCAGGATGACGAGCGCCGGGGTCAGCGTCCAGAAAGCGTAAAGCTCCCACTGGTGGCCGAAATAGCCGAAAGCCGAGGCGCGGAATTCGCGCACCGAAAAGGCGTAGAAGACGCGGCCCAGACGTAAAGGCGGCGCGCCATGCCGGCGCTTGAGGTGCGGCCCGTCGCCGAGGCGGAAGATCATGATGGCAGCCAGCAACGCCAGCCCGGACGAAACAAGAATGGTCGCCTGCCACGACCACCCCGCCCCGGCCAGGCGGATGCCGTGCGGCAAGGCCGTGCCCAGCGTCAGCATGCCGACCAGTTGGGCCAGCGCGGCGCCGGCCCGCTCGGGTACCCAACTGACGACGAGCTTCATGCCCAGCGGGTAAACGCCGGCCAGACAGAAACCGACGGCGAAACGCAGCGGCACGGCCGAGGCCATGCCATCGGCCAGCAGGGCAAAGGCGCCGTTGCAGACGGCGCCGAGCACCGCGCAGACGGCGAAGATGCGGCTCGCGGCGAAGCGGTCGGCCAGGCCGGAAATGGCGAAGGTCAGCGTACCAAGGATGAAGCCGAGTTGGACGGCGTTGGTCAGCGTGCCGATGTCGGCCGGCGCGATGCCCCAGGCGCGGATCAGGTCGTCGGCCGCGCTGTTGGCTGAAAACCACAGCGAGGTGCCGAACAGTTGGGCGATGACGATGATGAGGACGGGATTTTGCATGGGTGAATCGATTTTGAAATTTCGCGCTAGCTTATCGTTGATTGCAGCGTGCCCACCAGAAAAGCGCCGAGGCTTCCAGTAAAATCGGCGCGCCATGACCAAACCCGCCACGCCCAACTATCTCGCCGGCTATCCCGCGCATCTGACGGATTCGGTGCACCGGCTGATCGAACAGGATCAACTCGGCAAAGTGCTGCGCCAGAAGTATCCCGAAGTGCACCAAATACGCACCGACAAGGCACTCTACGACTACGTTCAGGAGATCAAGGCAACGTATCTGCGCAACGCGCCGCAGCCGAGCAAGGTGGCCTTCGATGGCAAGCTGCAGACGCTGCAAAAAGCGCTCGGCATCCACAGCCGGATCGCCCGCGTGCAGGGTGGCAAGCTCAAGAGCAAGCGCGAAATACACGTCGCCAGCGTTTTCCGCGAGATGCCGCCGGAGTTCCTGCGCATGATCGTCGTCCATGAAATCGCGCATCTCAAGGAAGCGGAGCACGACAAGGCGTTCTACCAGCTGTGCCAGCACATGGAGGCGAATTACTTCCAGCTCGAATTCGACCTGCGCGCCTATCTCTGTCACCTGGCCGCCGGCGGCCCGCCATTGTGGGTGGCCGAGGTTTCGGCCGGAAATCCGTGAGTTTCACGATCGACTGTGCTTGCCACGGTCAACCGGAAAAAACGGCCAAAATTGAAATTGTTCTGCAACGACACGGAGTAGAAAAACATGCGTTCAAGCCTGATCAGATTGCTGCCATTCGCCCTCGTTCTGCTCCTCGGCGGCTGCGCGTCGCGTGGCATCCCGCAAGCCGTCGGCAGCGGAGAACAACCGGCAGCACGCGCCGTGCTGCAGAAATCGGCGGAAGCGCATGGCCTGACTGCCTTCCGCCAGATTGACGACCTCAGTGTCGGCTATGCCGGCGAATGGTACGGGCTGGTCAGCAAGGTGCAGCCGACGCTGATCGATGCCGATTTCCGTCAAGGCTCGCAGGAGCGCATCATTTTCAAGGGTGGGCCGCTGATTGGTCAGCGCCACCTTGGCCCGAAGGGCAGCAAGCAGGTCATCCGGCGCAGCGGCGAAGTGCAGGTTTTCTACAACGACGCGCCGGCCGCCGACCGCGATGTGCTCGCTGCGGCGGCGCTGGTCGCCGACGGCTACCGGATGTTCCTGACCGGGCCGTTCTATTTTCTCGATGGCAACCTGAGTCTGGAAGTGGGCGATGATGAAACCGTCGAAGGCCGTGCGTGCACGACGCTGGTTGCCGTGCGTCGCCCCGGCCACGGGCTGTCGGCCGAGGATCGCTACCTGCTGTTCATCGACACCGAAAACCACCTGCTGCGCCGTGTCCGCTTCACCATGGAAGGTCTGGAATCGACGCAGGGCGCCATCGCCGAGGTCGATTTTTTTGACCACAAGGAGATCGCCGGCGTCATCTGGCCGACCCGCTTTTACGAGCGTCTGCGCAAACCGATCCCCAGCCTGCCGGTGCATGACTGGCGGCTGATCGGGCTGGACGTCAATCGCGGCCTGAGCGAGGCGGATATTTCGGGACCGAGCTTTTCCGCCAGGGCCGCCGAACCGGCCCGACGCATTGAATGATCTGCCGATGAGCCAACTGACCGAACTCCACGCGGATATCGATGCCCGCGTCGTCAGCATCCGCGAAAACAACGCCTACTGGCTGTGCGGCAAAGGCTGCGACAGTTGCTGCAAGCGACTGGCCGAAGTGCCGCAACTGACGGCCGCCGAGTGGGACTTGCTGCGAGAGGGGCTGGCCGGGCTGGCAGCGGATCATCTGCAGGCCATCAGCCGGGAGATCGCTGCTTTGGCTGCTTTGGCTGGTTCGGCTGAGCGCCCGGTGATCTGCCCGCTGCTCGACCGTGCCTCCGGCGCCTGCCCGGTCTATCTGCACCGCCCGGTGGCCTGCCGCACCTACGGTTTTTACATGCAGCGCGACCTCGGGCTGTTTTGCCACGACATCGAAAAACAGGTCGCCGATGGCGCGCTGCCGGATGTGGTCTGGGGCAACCACGATGCCATCGACCATCGGCTGGCCGGACTGGGTGAAAGCCGGCCGCTGACTGAATGGTTTGCCGATTGGGTACGTAACGGCCAGCCCTCGGCCCAATAAGGCAGCCGCCTACAAATCCTCTATCCCGGCCCGAATTTCATCGGCCCTGCCCTGCGCAGCATCCAGGGCTTCCGGGCTCATTTTGGCGAGCTGGCGATAGACCATGCCCAGCCTTGGGTTGGCCGCCAGCCGTTCTCCGTTGCGGGCGAAAAAATCCCAGTAGAGCGCATTGAAGGGGCAGGCCCGCTCGCCGAGGCGCGCCTTTTTGTCGTAATGGCAGCCCTTGCAGTAATCGCTCATGCGGTCGATGTAGGCGGCGCTCGACACGTAGGGCTTGGTGGCGAGCCTTCCACCATCGGCAAACTGGCTCATGCCGATGGTATTGGGCAACTCGACCCATTCGAAGGCATCGATATAAACACCGAGATACCAGCCATGCACAGCTACCGGATTCAACCCGGCAAGCAGCGCAAAGTTACCGATCACCATCAGGCGCTGAATGTGATGGGCGTAAGCGTGTTCGAGCGACTGGCCGATGGCATGCGCCAGGCAACGCATTTTGGTCTCGCCGGTCCAGAACCATGAGGGCAGCGGCTGCTGGTGATCGAAGTAGTTCTGTGCTTCGTAGCCAGGCATGTTGGCCCAATAGACGCCGCGCACGTATTCGCGCCAGCCAAGAATCTGCCGGATGAAACCTTCCGCGGCGGCCAGCGGCACGCGGCCGGATTCATGCGCCTCGGCCGCCTTGGCAACCACCTCGCGCGGATTGAGCATCTTGGTATTCAGGGCGAAGGAAAGCAGCGAGTGGAACAGGCGCCAGGCGCGATGGGACATCGCATCCTCAAAATCGCCGAAATTCGGCAGAGCTTCGGCTATGAAATGATCGAGCTGCTGCAGGGCTTCGGCCCGGTTCAACGGCCAGCAAAAACGCTGCGCGCTCGGAGCGCCAAAGCTCGCCACACCGGCCTGCAGGATGCTCTGCCAGAGTGCCGAATGATCGTGCTCGTCGCGCCAGTCGGATGGCTCGCGCGGCAGGCCGGGCCAGGGTTTGCGGTTGTCATGATCGAAATTCCACTGGCCGCCCAGCGGCTTGCCGGGGCCGGCCATCAGCACGCCATGACGCATCCGCATCTGGCGGTAGAAATGCTCCATGAGCCATTGCTTACGCTCGGCGAATAACTGGGCGGTTTCGTCGCGGCGGCTGTAGAAATGTTCGCTATCGACCATCCGGCCGGGGATGGCGAGCTGGCTGGCGTAGTCAGCAAGCTGTTGATCGAGCCGCCATTCGTCGGGCGCCTGATACTCGAAGGCGCCGGCCGAATACTCGGCGATCAGCGCATCCAGATTGGCCGGCAGCGATTGTCGGTTGGCTGGGTCGTCAATCGCCAGGTAATGCACGCGATGGCCCGAGAGGCGAAGCTGCCGGGCAAAGTCGCGCAGGGCGGCAAAGATGGCGATGATTTTCTGGGCGTGGTGCAGGACGTAATCGGTCTCCTGACGGACCTCCATCAGCACGTAGACCGTGTTGTCATCATGCGCCGAGAACCAGCTGTGTTCGGGGTTGAGCTGGTCGCCGAGAATGAGGCGGAGGGTGGTCATGATTTTCCCTGGCGATTTCGTCGGCAACGCTCGGAGCAATATTGGACCTCAGCCCAGACCGCCGCCCATTTTTTGCGCCAGAAATACGGTCGACCGCAGGAAAGGCAGATTTTGCTCGGCAGATCGGATTTTTTCGTGGTGCGCATTCAGAAAGCCGGCGGCCTCAATTCGTATCGGTCCGCTTTTGCTCGACCCAGATCAGCTTGTCGGTGGCAAAGCCCAGCCCCCGCGCCTGACTGACCAGTTGCTCGCGGACCTCGGCTGGCAGCGTCTTTTCGCGGGCAAGAATCCACAAATAATCTTGATCCGGCCCGGCGACGAGCGACCAGCGATAGTTCTGCTGATCGAGCGCAATCACGTGGTAGCCGCCGTAGAACGGGCCGAAGAACGACACCTTGAGCGACGCGGTACTGCTGTCGCCGATGAACAGCGCGCGGCCGATGGCCTCCTTCCACGCCTGCCGCTGGGTGTCGTATCCCCGGTTGATGACTTTGACGCTGCCGTCGTCCTGCAACTGGTAGGTGGCATTGACGTCGCTCATGCCGCGCTCGAACGAATGGTCGAGCCGGGCGATTTCGTACCACTGCCCGAGGTAGCGATTGATGTCGAATGAGGTCACCGGACGAACGCCTTCGGGCGGTGCCGTCGAACAGGCTGCCAGCGTCAGGGCGAATAACAGGGCGAGGATGGCGGAGCGAATGGACGACATGGGCAGGCTTTCGGAAGGCATTTCAAAATACTTTCGAACGACACGGACTTAATTTTGTCCTAGACAAACAAAGACAACAATCGCAATAATAGGCCAACTATTCGTAACACGAGCCAATAAATATTTTTCGTTCAGGACAACATGGTTAGCCCCAAGAACCCGCACGAACAACATCGCACTGGTCACTGGTGCCGCCGGTAGCGTTTTCGCTACCTGTGTTTAACTACGGAAAACTCCCGGAGGTCGCGCCATGAACCTGTTCAATCGTTTGCCCGGTTTCCCCCGCTCCCCGGCCGGCAAGGAACGTGTCGTCCTCCGCTTGCTCCCTCGTACATTTCTGCTCGGTACAGCGCTGCTCGCCGTTCCCTCGCTTTTGGCCCGACTAGCCGCCAACCCGGATGATGCGCTGGCGGTCACCACCACCGATATTTACGTCATCAGCCTGATCATCCTGCACTGGACGGTCGTGCTCACCATCGGCATTGCCGCCTTCATCGTCATGATGATGAAGGGCCCGGCTTATGTCGCCGATGCCTATCCGCTGGACGAGGCGGAAACGCTGGACGAGCCGCCAAAATGGAAGCCTCACGGGAAGCCGCATGGCCGATGAGCCGGTAACGAAGTCGTCGGCCGTTCCCCACGGTCGCTGGTCACGGCTGGCCCGACTGGGTTCGCTGGCCGGCGGCGTGGCCGGCAACATGCTGGCCGAGGGCGCGCGACAGTTTGCCCAGGGCAAGCGGCCGCAAATGCACCAACTGCTGCTGACGCCGGCCAACGCCCGCCGGGTGGCCGACCAACTGGCCCAACTCCGCGGCGCTGCAATGAAGGTCGGGCAACTGCTGTCGATGGATGCCGGCGAACTGTTGCCGCCGGAACTGGCCGAAATCCTCTCCCGGCTGCGAGCCGATGCCATTCCGATGCCGATGAGCCAGGTCGTCGCCGCCCTCAACGCCAACTGGGGCGAGGGCTGGGATCGCCATTTCGAGCGCTTCTCGTTCACCCCGACGGCCGCGGCGTCAATTGGCCAGGTGCATTTTGGACAACGCAAGGATGGACGAAAAGTCGCCGTCAAAATCCAGTACCCCGGCATCCGCCGCAGCATAGACAGCGATGTCGACAATGTCGCGACCCTGCTCCGCGTGTCCGGCCTGCTGCCGAAGTCGCTGGACATCAAGCCACTGCTCGACGAGGCGAAAAAGCAGTTACACGACGAGGCCGACTATCGCCGCGAAGGCGCCTGCATGATGCAGTTTTCCAGCCTGCTGGCCGATGCCGACGAGTTCATGGTGCCGGAGATGCACGACGATCTGACGACGGAAAACATCCTGGCCATGACCCGCCTCGACGGCGATGCGCTGGAGAGTTTGAACCACCTGCCACAGGCCGAACGCGACCGTATCGTGAGCCAGCTTTTCCGCCTGCTGTTTCGCGAGATTTTCGAATTCCGGCTGATCCAGACCGACCCGAATTTTGCCAACTATCGCTACGCTGCCGCGTCGCAACAGCTCATCCTGCTCGACTTCGGCGCCACCCGTGCCTACGCGGCGTCGATGGTCGACGGCTATCGGCAACTGATGGCCTGCGCCATGCTCAACGACCGCCCGGGCATGAACGAGGCCGCCATCGCCATCGGTTATTTCCAGCAGGACATCAAGGAAGGCCAGCGCCAGGCCGTGCTCGACATTTTTGCGCTGGCGTGCGAACCACTCGGCCACACGGGCGAATACGACTTTGGCGCATCCGACCTCGGCGTGCGCATTCGTGATGCCGGCATGGTGCTCGGCATGGACCGCGATTTCTGGCACACCCCGCCGGCCGACGCGCTCTTTCTACACCGCAAGCTGGGCGGGCTTTATTTGCTGGCTGCTCGATTGAAAGCCCGCGTCAACATGCAGGAAGTCGCCATGGCAAGCGGTTTGACCAAGGTCGCAAGCCAGCCTCAATCAAATTTAACAGCCAGTCATTTCCCAACGGAGTCCCCATGAAAAATTCGCTAAAAGGCCTCGCCGTGATCGGGCTGCTTTCGCTCGCGGCACCCAACGCATTTGCCCAGGCCTTTGATGCCGTTCGCCTGGCCGGAGGATCTGCTGACAAGGATCGTGGCTCCGTCGGGCTGGCGGCCATTGCCGGCATGGCTTACCAGGGCGCCGACGAACGGCGAACGCTGGTTTTGCCGGGGCTGGACTATCAGTGGCGAAACGGCTGGTTTGCCGGCACCCGCAATGGCATCGGCTACAATTTTGGCCGGACTCGGGAATTGCAGTACGGCTTGCGCATCACGGCTGATTTCGGGCGCGACGAGAGCCGTTCCGATGCGCTGCGCGGCATGGGCGATATCGACCCGAAACCGGAGCTGGGCGCCTTCCTGAACTATTCGCTCAACAAGGAAATCACCCTGACCTCATCGCTGCGTTACGGCTCGGGCAATGACAGCAATGGGATGGTCATCGATCTCGGTGCGGGCTATTCGACAAAGTTGTCCCCGCTGTGGCGCCTCGGTTTCGGCGCCAGCATGACGCTGGCCAACGAGGACTACATGCAGTCCTATTTTGGCGTTACCGCAGCCCAGTCGGCGTCAAGTGGTTACACGGCTTACCGCCCGGAATTCGGCCTGCGTGACGTTCGCGCCAACGCAGCGCTGAGCTATCAAATCACGCCGAGCGTGGCGATCCTGACCACCGTTTCGGTCAGCAGCCTGCAAGGCGATGCGAAGGATAGCCCGCTGACGCGCCAGGCGACGTCGGCCACCGGCGTTGTTGCCGTATCGTATGAATTTTAGGTAGGAAGCCGGAGGGGAGCGACGCCAAGTGACTTCCACGGTCAACCGGAAAAAATGGCCAAAATTGAAATCACGCCAATGGCTGGCGTGATTTCAAAACCGCTTAATTGGTCAGAATCCGCACCTTGACGGTCTTGCCCTTGACCTTACCGGCCGACAGCTTGCGCACGGTGTCCTTGGCGACAGCACGTGCCACGGCGACGTAGGTACTCTGATCGGTCACCGTGATCTTGCCGACCTGCTCGCGGGTCAGGCCAGCCTCGCCGGCCAGTGCGCCCATGACGTCGCCGGGACGGATCTTGTCCTTGCGCCCGCCGAGCATGAGCAGCGTCGACATCGGCGGCACCAGCGGCGAGTCATCGGTGACTTCGAGCGTTTTTAAGTCGAGCACATCGAGCTTGCACATCATCATTTCGGCGATGGTCGCCACGCGGCGGCGATCGCCGGAACTGCACAAACTCAGAGCCCAGCCCTCCTCGTCGCCACGACCGGTGCGGCCGATGCGGTGAATGTGAATTTCCGGATCGGGCGTCACATCGACGTTGATGACCGCTTCGAGCTGGTCGATATCGAGGCCGCGCGCCGCAACGTCCGTAGCCACGAGCACCGAGCAACTGCGGTTGGCGAACTGGATCAACACCTGATCGCGCTCGCGCTGTTCCAGATCGCCATTCAGCGTGAGCGCGTGAATGCCGGCATGGCGCAGGACATTGACCAGATCGCGGCACTGCTGCTTGGTGTTGCAGAAGGCCAGCGTGCTGACCGGGCGGTAATGTTTGAGCAGGCGCACGACGGCGTCGAGACGCTCTTCGTGTTTCACCTCGTAAAAACGCTGGCGAATTTTCGTTTCTTCGTGCTGCTCAAGGAGTTTGACTTCCTTCGGCTGACGCAAGAACTGCTTGGCCAGCTGGGCGATGCCTTCCGGATAAGTCGCCGAGAACAGCAGCGTCTGGCGCTGCGCGGGGCAACGCTTGGCGACGTAGGCAATGTCGTCATGAAAACCCATGTCGAGCATGCGGTCGGCTTCGTCGAGGACCAGCGTGTTCAGCTCGTCGAGCTTGAGATAGCCGCGCTCCATGTGGTCCATGATGCGACCGGGCGTGCCGACAACGATATGCACGCCGTTTTCCAGACTATTGGCCTGATTGCGCAGCGTCGAACCACCGACCAGTGACAGCACCTTGATGTTCTCTTCAAAACGGGCCAGCCGACGGATTTCCTGCGTCACCTGATCGGCCAGTTCGCGCGTCGGGCAGAGGACCATGGCCTGCACGGCAAAACGGCTGGTGTTCAGGCGGTTGAGCAAAGCCAGGCCGAAGGCGGCGGTCTTGCCGCTACCGGTCTTGGCCTGGGCAATCAGGTCGTTGCCGGCCAGGGCCAGCGGCAGACTGGCGGCCTGGATCGGCGTCATGCTCAGGTATTCAAGCTGCGCCAGATTGGCCAGCATGGCCGGCGACAAGGGCAGCGTATCGAAAGCGCTGCTGGCAGCAGTAGTCTCGCTCATGCGTCGCTCAATCCCGACGCTTGCGCGCCGGCATCGGCTTGCGCTGGCGCTGGCCCGGCTTGTGCACCTCGGCTTCCTGCTTCGGCTTGGGCACCAGCAGGTTCTTGGCTGTCGTCTTCTCCGCGGCGCGATGGGCCAGAATGGCCTTTGTCACATCGGCAGGATCAACGGTAACGCCGGCGTGCTCGCCCTTGATGTTGTATTCCGAGAGGCGGTCCTTGATGGCGAACAATCGCTCCGGGTTTTCCGCCTTGCGCGGCAGGCCGGTCACGATCTCCTGCGCCACAGCGGTCAGCACGAAACCACCGCCCTCCGCCTTGATCAAGCCACTCTTGGCCAGCCGGTCGAAAGCCTCGACCAGCTTTGCCTCGTTGGGAATGTTGTTCTGCAGCAGATCAGCCGCCGAGACGATCTCGACCAGCTCGGCCGGCCGCCGCTTGGAAGAAAGGGCCGTAGCGAGAATGAGAAGGGAGTCAACGTCGTGGACTGGATGCATCGGAGTACCTATCAATATCAGGGGAATGAGAAACGGCGGGGAATCAGCGGGTCAAAGGCCGGAAAAATAGCCAGCCTGAGATCAGTTTCTCGAAAGGAGAACAGTGTACCCGGTTTGCCGGCCCAGGCGGCGCGAAACCTGATATCCAATGCTACGGTCAACCGGAAATTCATGCCAATTTCCACTCGCAAAAAAGGGCCACCCAAGGGCGGCCCACTTTCCTTGCCGAAAAATTCGGCAGATTACTTCGCTGACAGCGCCATCATCAGATCGTTGATGCGCTTGACGAAACCGGCCGGGTCGTCCAACTGGCCACCTTCAGCCAGCGTCGCCTGTTCGAAGAGCAGCGCCGCCCAGTCGTCAAAACGGCTTTCCTCATACTTCAAACGCATCACCGCCGGGTGCTGCAGGTTGATTTCGAGGATAGGCTTCGAGTTCGGCATCGGCTGACCAGCCGCCTTCATCAGACGGGCCAGGTTGCCCGACGGATCATGTTCGTCAGACACCAGGCAGGACGGCGAGTCGGTCAGGCGATAGGTGACGCGAACATCCTTCACCTTGTCGCCGAGCGAGGTTTTCACCTTCTCGAGCAGCTCCTTGTACTCGTCAGCCGCCTTTTCGGCTTCCTGCTTCTCAGCTTCATCTTCCAGCTTGCCGAGATCCAGGCCACCCTTGGCGACCGATTGCAGATGCTTGCCTTCGAACTCGGTCAAGTGACCAACGACCCATTCATCGACGCGGTCGGAGAGCAGCAGCACTTCGATGCCCTTCTTGCGGAAGATTTCAAGGTGCGGGCTGTTCTTCGCAGCATTGAAGGTATCGGCCGTGACGAAGTAAATCTTCTCCTGGCCTTCCTTCATGCGGCCGATGTAGTCAGCCAATGAAACGTTCTGCTCGGGCGTGTCGTTATGCGTTGAGGCAAAACGAATCAGGCCGGCGATCTTTTCCTTGTTGGCATGGTCCTCGCCAACGCCTTCCTTGAGCACGGCGCCGAAAGCATCCCAGAACTTGGTGTAACTTTCCTTGTCGTTCTCTGCCATGTCTTCCAGCATGCCCAGCACCTTGCGCGTGCAACCGCTGCGGATACCGTCGATATCTTTGCTCTGCTGCAGGATTTCGCGCGAGACGTTGAGCGGCAGGTCGGCAGAATCAACCACCCCGCGCACGAAGCGCATATAAAGCGGCATCAGCTGTTCAGCATCGTCCATGATAAAGACGCGGCGCACGTAGAGCTTGATGCCATGGCGGGCGTTGCGGTCCCACAGATCGAACGGCGCACGGGCAGGAATGTAGAGCAACTGCGTGTATTCCTGCTTGCCTTCGACGCGGGCATGCGTCCAAGCCAGCGGATCTTCGAAGTCGTGGGCGACGTGCTTGTAGAACTCCTTGTACTGGTCGTCGGTAATATCCGACTTGGCGCGAACCCACAGCGCGTTGGCCTGGTTGACGGTTTCGTCTTCCTCGCTCGCGACCTGCTCGCCGTCCTTCCAGTCTTCCTTCTTCATCACGATAGGCAAGGTGATGTGATCAGAGTACTTGCGAATGATCGACTTCAGCTTCCAGCCACCGAGGAATTCATCCTCGCCTTCGCGCAAATGCAAAGTGACATCGGTGCCACGCGTGGCCTTCTCGACCATTTCAACCGTGTAATCGCCCTCGCCACCTGATTCCCAGCAGACAGCCTGATTGGCCTCGACGCCGGCGCGGCGGGAAACCACCGTGACCTTGTCGGCAATGATGAACGACGAGTAGAAACCGACACCAAACTGGCCGATCAGGTGGGCGTCCTTAGCCTGGTCTCCGGTCAGCGCGGAGAAAAACTCCTTGGTTCCAGACTTGGCGATAGTGCCGAGATGCTCGACCGCTTCGTCGCGCGACAGGCCAATACCATTGTCGGAAATGGTGATCGTGCGTGCCGCCTTGTCGAAGGCAACGCGAATCTTCAATTCAGAATCGTCGCCGTAAAGTGCGCTGTTGTTCAGCGCTTCAAAGCGCAGCTTGTCGCAGGCGTCGGAAGCGTTGGAAACCAGCTCGCGCAGGAATATCTCCTTGTTGCTGTACAAGGAGTGGATCATCAGTTGCAGCAGTTGCTTTACTTCAGCCTGGAAGCCCAGGGTTTCGCGATTTGCGTTCGCGGTTGCAGACTCGGACATGCTTGAAACTCCCAATGAAACATTAAGAACGTGGATTGAGAGTTGGGGGCTGTACAGGCGAATTCAAGAGGTTGAACGAAGCGAAGACTCAATTTCTGGGCGCTAAAAGCAAAACCCCCTTCAGCTTGTGCTGAAGGGGGCCTGCATGGGGGGTCTGGCGTTGACCTACTTTCGCGAGCGGAAGCTCACTATCATTGGCGCTCATCTGTTTCACGGTCCTGTTCGGGAAGGGAAGGGGTGGTACCAGAAGGCTATTGACGCCAGACGTAACTTGTATGCTTGTCGCGGGAAACCGCGCCAAGCGCAAAATGGGGTAGAAGGTTGATTGTTGTGACTGCGAATATGAGTGTCTGCAGTGTATTACAAGGTTATAGGATCAAGCCACACGGGCAATTAGTATCAGTTAGCTTAACGCATTACTGCGCTTCCACACCTGACCTATCAACGTCGTGGTCTTCGACGACCCTTTAGGGAGTTCAAGACTCCGGGAAATCTTATCTTAAGGCGAGTTTCACGCTTAGATGCTTTCAGCGTTTATCTCTTCCGAACATAGCTACCCGGCGATACGACTGGCGTCATAACCGGTACACCAGAGGTTCGTCCACTCCGGTCCTCTCGTACTAGGAGCAGCCCCCTTCAAATTTCCAGCGCCCACGGCAGATAGGGACCAAACTGTCTCACGACGTTTTAAACCCAGCTCACGTACCTCTTTAAATGGCGAACAGCCATACCCTTGGGACCGGCTACAGCCCCAGGATGAGATGAGCCGACATCG
>JBAQOL010000004.1:0-216100 GCA_049304775.1 Ferribacterium limneticum | reverse complement strand
CAACGCAGGGGCTGGCGGATAAAGGGCGAGGACTGTCTGAGGGCGAAGCCCGAGTTCCGCAGCCCCCGCCAGTCCCGAGTAGCGCAGGGAACCGGCGTAGCCGGCACCGACCCAGGGTCGCCTTCTTCTTTGGCTACTTTCTTCTTGGCGAAGCAAGAAGAAAGTACTCCCGCCAGCAAGGCGGAACCCCAAGCTAATTTCGAAGGGAAATCATCATGCTAAAAGTCGACACCCTCAACCAAGCCTACGGCGGCAGCCACATCCTCCGTGGTCTAAGCTTCGAGGTCAAAACCGGCGAAGTCACCACGCTCCTCGGCCGCAACGGCGTTGGCAAAACGACCTTGCTCAAATCCCTGATGGGCCTTGTCAAAACAAAATCGGGAAGCATCACCTTCGACGGCAAGGACATCACCCACCTGCCACCACACGAACGCGTCAAGGCCGGCATCGGCTTCGTGCCGCAAGGCCGCGAGATCTTCCCGCGCCTGACCGTCGAAGAAAACCTGCTCATGGGCCTCGCCACCAAACCGGGATGCACGCCGATTCCGCAACGCATCTTCGACATGTTCCCGGTCCTCAAACAGATGATGCACCGCTGCGGCGGCGACCTCTCCGGCGGTCAGCAACAACAACTCGCCATCGGCCGCGCCCTGGCCATGGGGCCGAAACTGCTCATCCTCGATGAACCCACCGAAGGCATCCAGCCCTCGATCATCAAGGACATCGAACGCGCCATCCGCATGCTGGCCGAAACCGGCGAAATGGCGATTCTATTGGTCGAGCAGTACTACGACTTCGCCGAATCGCTGGCTGACCAGTACCTGCTCATGGAGCGCGGTGAATTCATCATGTGTGGCCGCGGTGAAACGATGCCGCAGGATGGTGTGCGGGAGGCGCTGGCCGTGTGATTTCGCAGTCTTCAGTGCCTCGAATCCAATAGCGGGAGATTTCGATTAGTAAAATAAATTAAATATTTTCACAATTCTGTCATCAATAAACCATATAGATCGTTTTACAGTGAATTACCTTCTCTTTTTCATGATCCGGGCATGCTCAACAACACGTTGATTTTCACCATCAGCCTCCTGCTGGCGCTGGCCACGCTCGGATCACCGTTGCCCATGACACGAAAAGGGAAGGGAATTCGGATCGTAGCACTCGTCGCTTTGTATCTCGGCGCGGTGCTTGGCACGCTATGGATTTTCGATGGCAAATCGGCTCTGGCCATTTTGGAGCTGGGATTATTGCTGACGGGGATTGCTAAGTTGATCGCAATGAATTTCAGGATTGTTCACTCCGCCCGCTACCCGAAACACCGGCGCTGCTACTGACGGTTGGTTCGAACACGTAAGGGCGTGCGCATTACTGCGTATTCCCGTCGACCTTTGCTTTCCCCGATAATCCGGCCATGACCTCGCGCCTTCCTGTGTCTCTGCCCGAGCATTCGCCGAGCTGGCATGCCGAGTTGCATCTTGGCTTCGTCCGTCAGGGCGAACGCACGGTGCTGCGCGAAAATCGGCATCGCGGGCCGTTGCGGGTGCAGAAGGCGCTGTATCCGGAGGGCGATGCTGTCTGTCAGGCCATAGTGCTGCATCCACCGTCGGGCATTGCCGGCGGCGATCATCTGGCGATTTCGGCCGAGCTTGGTGCCGGCGCCCACGCCCAACTGACCACGCCGGGGGCGGGCAAGTGGTATCGCAGCGGCGGCGCCGAGGCCTCGCAGTGCATTGCTTTTACGGTGGCCGAGGGTGCCACGCTGGAATGGCTGCCGCAGGAAACCATCGTTTTCGACGGCGCCAGGGCGCGCATGGAAACCCGTGTTTCGCTGGCCGCCGACAGCCGTTATATCGGCTGGGAGATACTGTGCCTTGGTCGTGCGGCGGCTGGCGAGCGTTTTGAAAAAGGTCGTTTTGACCTGTTTTTTCGGGTTGACCGTGGCAATGCGCCGATCTGGCTTGAGCGCGGCGGTTTCGATGGCAACGATGCCATGTTGAGCAGCCCGGCCGGCTGGGCTGGCGCTACGGTGTGCGGCACCTTGCTGTGCGCCTTTCCCGAATTGCCGCAGCAGGCGGCGGCCCTGCTCGAAGCCTGCCGCAAGATCATCCCCGCCGATGGCGCCAATCATGGCCTGAGCGCCTTGCCCGGCATGCTCGTCGCCCGTTACCTCGGTGACAGCAGCGAAGCCGCCCGTTTGTGGTTCGCCGACCTCTGGGCCATCCTGCGCCCGGCCTGCTGCGGTCGACCGGCCGTTACCCCACGAATCTGGAATACCTGAGGAGTCTTCATGGAACTGACACCGCGCGAAAAAGACAAGCTGCTGATCTTCACCGCTGGCCTGCTGGCTGAGCGGCGCATGGCCAAGGGCCTGAAGCTCAACTACCCGGAAGCCGTGGCGCTGATCACCTGCGCCATCATGGAAGGTGCCCGCGAAGGCAGGACGGTCGCCGAATTGATGCACGCCGGCACTCAGGTCCTGACCCGCGCCGACGTGATGGACGGCATCGCCGAGCTGATACCGGAGATTCAGGTTGAAGCCACCTTCCCGGACGGCACCAAGCTGGTCACCGTGCATAACCCGATTGTTTAGTTGCCGGATGCAAACCCCTAAACCCCCCCAGCCCCCCTTGTCAGGGGGGAGTGAACACCTCGGCCGACCGAGGCATCGCTCCCTCCCCTGAGAAGGGGAGGGCCGGGGAGGGGTTTTCCCCCTTCTCGTTTACGGAGAAACTATGATTCCCGGAGAACTCCTCGCCGAACCCGGCGAACTCGAACTCAACGCCGGCCGGCCGACCATCACGCTGGTTGTCGCCAACACCGGTGACCGGCCGATTCAGGTCGGCTCGCACTACCATTTTTACGAAACCAACGCCGGCCTGAGCTTTGACCGCGAAGCCGCCCGTGGCTTCCGCCTCGACATCGCCGCCGGCACTGCCGTGCGCTTCGAGCCGGGGCAGACACGCACCGTGCAACTCGTTGCGCTGGCCGGCGACCGCAAGGTTTACGGCTTCCGTGGCCTGATTCAGGGGGCGCTATGAGTACCAAAATCACCCGTCAGGCTTACGCCGAAATGTTCGGCCCGACGACCGGCGACCGCCTGCGACTCGCCGATACCGAACTGATCATCGAGGTCGAAAGTGATCACACGATCTACGGCGAAGAAGTGAAATTTGGCGGGGGCAAGGTCATCCGCGACGGCATGGGCCAGGGCCAGCGCGTTTCCGCCGAAACGGTCGATACCGTCATCACCAACGCGCTGATCGTCGACGCCGTCACCGGCATCATCAAGGCCGACATCGGCCTCAAGGACGGCCGCATCGCTGCCATCGGCAAGGCCGGCAACCCGGACATCCAGCCCGGCGTCACGATTGTGATCGGCCCCGGCACCGAAGTCATCGCCGGCGAAGGCATGATCGTCACGGCCGGCGGCATCGACAGCCACATTCACTTCATCTGTCCGCAGCAGATCGACGAGGCGCTCTACTCGGGCGTCACGACCATGATCGGCGGCGGCACCGGCCCGGCCACCGGCACCTTTGCAACGACGTGCACGCCGGGGCCGTGGCACATCCACCGCATGCTCGAAGCGGCCGACGCCTTCCCGATGAACCTCGGCTTTCTCGGCAAGGGCAACGCCAGCCTGCCGGATGCCCTGCGCGAGCAGGTCGAAGCCGGGGCCATGGGCCTCAAGCTGCACGAGGACTGGGGTACGACGCCGGCCGCCATCGACTGCTGCCTGACGGTGGCCGACGAGATGGACGTCCAGGTCGCCATCCACTCCGACACGCTCAACGAATCGGGCTTCGTCGAAGCGACGCTGGATGCCTTCAAGGGCCGTACCATCCACACCTTCCACACCGAAGGCGCCGGCGGCGGTCACGCCCCGGACATCATCAAGGCAGCCGGCCTGCCCAACGTGCTGCCCAGCTCGACCAACCCGACCATGCCCTACACGGTCAATACCATCGACGAGCATCTCGACATGCTGATGGTTTGCCACCACCTCGACCCGAGCATCGCCGAGGATATCGCCTTCGCCGAAAGCCGCATCCGCCGCGAAACCATCGCCGCCGAAGACATCCTGCACGACCTCGGCGCCTTCTCGATGATGTCTTCCGATTCGCAAGCCATGGGCCGCGTCGGCGAGGTGATCATCCGCACATGGCAGGCGGCGCACAAGATGAAGGTGCAGCGCGGAGCGCTCCCCGAAGACAGCGCCCGCAACGACAACTTCCGCGTCAAACGCTACATCGCCAAATACACCATCAACCCGGCGCTGACCCACGGCATCGCGCACACGGTCGGTTCCATCGAAGTCGGCAAGTTGGCCGACCTGGTGCTTTGGAAACCGGCCTTCTTCGGCGTCAAGCCATCGCTGATTTTGAAAGGCGGCATGATCGCCGCCGCCGCCATGGGCGACCCCAATGCTTCGATCCCGACGCCGCAGCCGGTGCATTACCGGCCGATGTTCGGCAGCTTCGGCAAGGCGCTGAGGACGTCGGTGACCTTCGTTTCGCAGGCTGCGCTCAAGAACCCGGCTGTCGTTGCGCTCGGCCTGAACAAACCGCTGGTCGCCGTCTCCGGCACGCGCAAACTGCAAAAATCCGACATGGTGCACAACGGCGCCACGCCGGAAATCACCGTCGATCCCGAAACCTACGTGGTCAAGGCAGACGGCGTGCATCTGGTCTGCGAGCCAGCGACGGAATTGCCGCTGGCGCAGCGCTACTTCCTGTTTTGAGGGCTTATGAATCACACAAAAGCAAACCCCTCCCCGGCCCTCCCCTTGTCAGGGGAGGGAGTGGCAGTTCAGCACTCGCCGACCGATCCCCCCCCTGACAAGGGGGGGCTAGGGGGGGTTAGCCTTTACCTGATACTCAACCAACGCACCTCTGCTCCTGCCACCGACTCGGTCGCCCTTGCTTACGACGAACGCAAGCGCAGCCGCCTCAAGGTGACGCTCGCTTCGGGTGTCGAAGCCGGCATATTTCTCGAACGCGGCGACCATCTGCACGGTGGCGACAAACTGGCCGCCGAAGATGGCTCGGCAGTCGTCGAAATCCTCGCCGCCCCGGAAAAGCTCATCGAGGCCGTCGCCGACAGCCCGTTGCTCTTCGCCCGGGCCGCCTACCACCTCGGCAACCGGCATGTGCCCGTACAAATTCTGCCGACCGAAAACGGCGGCAAGCTGCGCTTCCAGACCGACCACGTACTGGCCGACATGGTGCGCGGCCTTGGCTGCACCGTGAGCGAAACCGAAGCGCCGTTCCAGCCGGAATCCGGCGCCTATGGTGCCCAAGGTGGCCACCACCATCATGGCGACGATGAACCGGTCTCCGACCTGCACAACCCCGGCCATGGCCCGCATCGCTCGGTGCCGAAAATCCACCAGTTCAAGCCGCGCTAAACGGGGAGTTCGCCGACATGCCCTACGTCAACGTTCAAATCACCAAGGGTGCCACCCGGGCACAAAAGGCAGAAATCGTTCGTGATATCACCGACTCGCTGGCCCGTGTGCTGGGCAAGAAGCCAGAGCACACGCACATCGTCATCCAGGAAATCGACGACGAGAATTGGGGTTTCGCCGGGCTGCTCACTGACGACTGGAAAAAGCAGCAAGCGACCGGATGAATCCAGCTTCGTCAATGCTGCAACTCGCCCGCCTGCTGCAACTGGCCAGCCCGGCCCTGCCGGTCGGTGCCTACACCTATTCGCAGGGGCTGGAGTGGGCGGTTGAGGCCAGCGTGATTCGTGATGAGGCGGGGGCCGGTCAATGGATTGCCGACCTGCTACACAATGGCATTGGCAGCTACGAGGCGCCACTGGTCGTCGCCTTGATGGCGGCGTGGTCGGCTGGCGATACGGCCGAGATCGACTGCCTCAACGCCGAATTCCTGGCCAGCCGGGAATCGGCCGAACTGCGGGCCGAAACGGCGCAAATGGGTTTTTCGATGCGCCGTCTGCTGCGTGACTTGCGCGACGATTTGCTGGGCGGCGTGATAACCACGGTCGAAGCCCTGCCGGAAGTCGCTTTCCCGACGGTCTGGTCCGGCATCGCCGCCGCCTGGCAGATCGACCCGGAAGCCGCGCTTACCGCCTACCTTTGGTCATGGGCCGAAAACCAGGTGATGGCCGCCTTGAAGGCTGTGCCGCTCGGTCAGGCGGCCGGACAACGCCTGCTGGCCGATCTCGGGCGGCAAATCCCCGATGTCACGGTCAACCGGAAAAATTGGCCAAAAACGAAATGGTCCAACTTCACGCCGGCCTTCGCGATTGCTTGTGCGCGGCATGAAACGCAGTATTCAAGGTTGTTTCGGTCTTGAGATGACGGCCAAACCCCTAACCCCCCCCAGCCCCCCCTTGTCAGGGGGGGAGCAGAACACTCCCTCCCCTGACAAGGGGAGGGCAGGGGAGGGGTTGGGGTTTCTCAAATACGAAAAACGCCTGACCACCCTCGCTCGTGCCAACCGCAAAGCCCCTACTCCCGCCGAGAACCTGCTCTGGCAGAAAGTTCTGCGCAGCCGCCAGTTCGACGGCCACAAATTCCACCGCCAGAAACCAATCGGCCCCTACGTCGTCGATTTCTACTGCGCCGAACTGAAGCTGGTCATCGAAGTCGACGGCGACAGCCATGCCGAGCAGGCTGAATACGACGCCCAGCGCACAGCCTTCTTGGGAAGCCACGGCCTGCACGTCCTGCGCTACGCCAATCGCGACATCCTGAACAATCTCCCGGGCGTTTACGAACACCTGCAAACCCAACTGGAAGCACTCAACGCATGAGCAAACAAGCCCTACGCGTCGGCATCGGCGGCCCCGTCGGTTCCGGCAAGACCGCCCTGACCCTGGCCCTGTGCCAGGCCTTGCGCGAGCAGATCGACATGGCCGTCGTCACCAACGACATCTACACGGCCGAGGACGCCAAGTTTCTGGTTAATCATTCGGCGCTGGCACCCGAGCGGATTATCGGCGTCGAAACCGGCGGCTGCCCGCACACGGCCATTCGCGAGGATGCCTCGATCAATCTTGAGGCCATCGACCGCCTGCAACGGGCCTTTCCCGATGTCGAACTGATCCTCGTCGAATCCGGCGGTGATAACCTCGCCGCCACTTTTTCGCCCGAACTTTCCGACCTGACGCTCTATGTCATCGACGTCGCCGCCGGCGAGAAGATTCCGCGCAAGGGCGGACCGGGTATCACCAAGTCCGACCTGCTGGTCATCAACAAGATCGACCTCGCCCCGATGGTCGGCGCCTCGCTCGAGGTCATGGCGCACGACGCCAAGGTTCAGCGTGGCGAGCGGCCTTTTGTCTTTTCCAACCTGAAAACGGGCGAAGGCCTGGACAAAATCATCGCCTTTATCCGCGAACGCGGGATGCTTTAAGCGCCCGAATTTACGCCGAGGCGAAAGCAGCAATGGCGCCAACCTCGGCACCCTGAACTTCCAGCACCTTGCGCCGCGAAGTCTGGCCGCTTTTGAGGTTCACCGCCGATTTCGGCAGTTTCAGCGTTTCGGCGATGAACTTGACCAACGCCTCGTTGGCCTTGCCGTCCACCGGCGGTGCGGCGAGCCGAATCTTGAGGGCGTCGCCATGCAGCCCGGCAAACTCGGTTTTCTTGGCGCCGGGCTGGATGTGTAGGGTCAGCGTGATGCGGCCATCGGCGGCCTGGCGGAACCACTCGCTCACAGGAACATCAGCAGCGCTTGCAGCAGCAGGATGGCGACCAGCGGCGACAGGTCGATGCCCGAGATCAGCGGCACGATGCGGCGAATCGGATCGAGCAGCGGCCGGGTCAGCTGGTGGGCCGGGGCCGACAGAGGCGAGTAGGGATTGACCCACGACAGCACGGCCTGCAGGATCAGCGCGCCGATCAGGATGTACACCGCCAGCCGCAACAGCGCGCGGGCGGCATGCAAGAGGATCATCGGTGCCAGCGCCGCGACGTCAACTTCGCCAAAGCTGCTGGAAGCGCCGACGATGATGCCGGTGAACAGCAGTTGCAGTGCCAACGCGGCAACCAGGCTGGCCCAGTCGAAACCGCCGGCGCCGGGGATGATGCGGCGCAGCGGCTTGACCGCCCAGTTGGTCAGCTTGACGACGAAATCGCCGATCTGTCCGGCAAAGGAAACGCGCATCGCCTGCATCATGAAACGCAGCAGGAACAGCGTGCAGAAGAAGCTGACGACGGCGTCGAGCAGGAACACGAGGGCTTGCATCAATCAGCTCCGAGAATTTTGCCAAGTTCCTGGCCGCGCGCCGCAGCGGCCATGCAGCCGGCGACGATGCCGTCCTTGACGCCGCGTTCGGCCATGACCTGCAGGGCTGCTGCCGTCGTGCCGCCCTTCGAGGTGACGCGTTCGCGCAGGATAGCCGCCGGTTCGCTCGACTGGGCAGCCAGAGCGGCAGCGCCCTGCACCGTTTCGATGGCAAGCAGGCGACCCTGCTCGGGGGTGAAACCGAGGTCGGCGGCAGCCTGCTGTAGCGCCTCAATGAACAGGAAAACGTAGGCCGGGCCGCTACCGGAAATGGCCGTGACGCCGTCGATCTTCGCCTCGTCCTCGATCCACACCGTGGTGCCGACGGCGCGCAAAACCCGGTCGGCGGCAGCGCACTGGTCAGCGCTCACTTCCGGCAGGGCGCACAGCCCGGTGATGCCGGCGCCGATCAGGGCCGGCGTGTTCGGCATGCAGCGGACAATCTGGCGATGGCCACCCAGCCAGCGCGACAGGGCCGTCATGTCGAGGCCGGCGGCGATGCTGATGACGACAGCGTTGCCCAGCCTGCCGACGAGCGGTGCGACGGCTTCCTTCATCTGCTGCGGCTTGACGGCGAGCACGAGGATGTCCAGTGCGGCGGGGGCGCTGGCCGCGCTGTCATGGCAGGTGACGCCATACGCGGCGGCCAGCTTGGCGCGGGCGTCGGTGCCCGGGTCGATGACTTCGATGTCGCTGGCTACGAAGCCCTGCTTGAGCATGCCGCCGATCAGCGCGTTGGCCATGTTGCCGCCACCCAGGAAAACAATCTTCATCTGTAATTTCTCTCACCAAAAATGGCCGTGCCGATGCGGACGATGGTCGCGCCTTCGGCCACGGCTGCTTCAAGATCGTGGGACATGCCCATGGACAGGGTATCGAGCGGTATGCCCGCCGCCCGGATGTGGTCGTAAATTTCCCGGACCTGACGGAACGGCGCGCGCTGGGAGGCCGGATCGTCGGTCGGCTCGGGGATGGCCATGAGGCCGCGCAGTTGCAGCCCGGGCAGGGCCGCAACGGCTCGGCACAGGTCCAGCGCTTCATCCGGCGCGCAGCCGCTTTTGCTGGCTTCGCCGGAAACATTGACCTGGACGCAGACCTGCAGGGGCGGCAGGTTGGCCGGGCGCTGGGCCGACAAACGTTCGGCAATTTTCAGTCGCTCGATCGAGTGCACCCAGTCGAAGTGCTCGGCCACGGCGCGCGACTTGTTGCTCTGCAACGGGCCGATGAAATGCCATTCGAGATTGCGTCCGGCAGTCTCCGCCACCTTGTCGACACCTTCCTGCACGTAATTTTCGCCGAAGGCGCGCTGGCCTGCATCGGCGGCTTCGATCACGCTGGCCAACGGCCAGGTTTTGCTGACCGCCAGCAGGCGTATGCTTTCCGGTGAACGACCGGCAAGCACCGCGGCATCGCTGATACGGGCCTGGACAGCTTGCAGGTTGTCGGCGATTGCGCTCATAATCCATTGGGAATTAACAACAAACCAAGTATACACGCGCTCCGAGGACGATCCGCATGGACATCACCGAACTGCTGGCTTTCAGCGTCAAGAACAAAGCCTCCGACCTCCACCTGTCCTCCGGCCTGCCGCCGATGATCCGCGTGCATGGCGATGTCAGGCGCATCAACCTGCCAGCCATGGAACACAAGGACGTTCATGGCATGGTGTACGACATCATGAACGACGGCCAGCGCAAGGTTTATGAAGAGACGCTGGAGTGCGACTTTTCCTTCGAAATCCCCAATCTGGCGCGTTTCCGGGTCAATGCCTTCAATCAGCATCGCGGCGCCGGCGCCGTCTTCCGGACCATTCCGTCCAAGGTGCTGACGCTCGAAGAGCTGAACTGCCCGAAGATTTTCAAGGAAATTTCCGAGTATCCGCGCGGCATCGTGCTGTGTACCGGGCCGACTGGTTCGGGCAAATCGACGACGCTGGCGGCGATGGTCAATCACGTTAACGAAAACGATTACGGCCATATCCTGACCGTCGAGGATCCGATCGAATTCGTCCATGAGTCGAAGAAGTGCCTGATCAACCAGCGCGAAGTCGGACCGCATACGCTGTCCTTTGCCAACGCGCTGCGCTCGGCCCTGCGCGAAGATCCGGACGTCATCCTGGTCGGCGAAATGCGCGACCTCGAAACCATTCGCCTGGCTCTCACTGCGGCCGAGACCGGCCACCTGGTGTTCGGCACGCTGCACACCTCGTCGGCCGCCAAGACGGTGGACCGCGTGGTCGACGTCTTCCCCGCGGCGGAAAAGGAAATGGTTCGCTCCATGCTGTCCGAATCGCTGCGCGCCGTCATCTCGCAGACGCTGCTCAAGACCAAGGACGGTAGCGGCCGGGTCGCGGCGCACGAAATCATGATCGGCACGCCGGCCATCCGCAACCTGATCCGCGAAAACAAGATCGCCCAGATGTATTCGGCCATCCAGACCGGCCAGAATTTCGGCATGCAGACGCTCGACCAGAATCTGATCGAACTGGTGCGGCGCAACGTGGTGTCGAGCGCCGAAGCGCGCTTCCGCGCCGCCAACAAGGATGCTTTCCCGGCCTGATCCGGGTTGCCAATAGCACAAACGAGGGGAAAGTATGGAACGCGACCAGGCAATGAAATTCATGCACGATCTTTTGCGTTTGATGTCGCAAAAGAAAGGCTCCGACCTTTTCATCACCGCCGGCTTTCCGCCAGCCATCAAGATCGACGGCAAGATCACGCCGGTCTCGAATCAGATTCTGACGCCGCAGCACACGGCGGAACTGGCGCGTTCGATCATGAACGACCGCCAGGCTTCGGAGTTCGAAGCGACCAAGGAATGCAACTTCGCCATTTCGCCGGCCGGCATCGGCCGTTTCCGGGTCAATGCGCTGGTTCAGCAGGGGCGGGTCGGTGTCGTCTGCCGGACCATCAACATGAGCATCCCGACGCTCGACGAACTGCTCTTGCCGCCGGTGCTCAAGGATCTGGCGATGACCAAGCGCGGCCTGATCATCTTCGTCGGGGGCACCGGCACTGGTAAAACCACGTCGCTGGCGGCCCTCGTCGATTACCGCAACGAGAATTCGTATGGCCACATCATCACGATTGAAGACCCGATCGAATACGTGCACGAGCACAAGAACTGCATCGTCACGCAGCGTGAAGTTGGTGTTGATACCGATGACTGGGGCCCGGCGCTGAAGAACACGCTGCGCCAGGCGCCGGACGTCATCCTGATGGGCGAAATCCGCGACCGCAATACCATGGACTACGCCATCGCCTTCGCCGAAACCGGCCACCTGGCCTTGGCGACTTTGCACGCCAACAGCGCCAACCAGGCGATTGACCGGATCATCAACTTCTTCCCGGAAGAGCGTCGCCAGCAACTGCTCATGGACCTCTCGCTGAACCTGCGCGCTCTCGTTTCGCAGCGCCTGATTCCGAAAAAGGACGGCCGCGGGCGGATGGCGGCCATCGAGGTCATGCTCAACTCGCCGCTGATTTCCGACCTGATCTTCAAGGGCGAGGTGCACGAGATCAAGGAGATCATGAAAAAGTCGCGCGAGCTCGGCATGCAGACTTTCGACCAGGCTTTGTTCGACCTCTACGAAGCCGGCAAGATCACTTACGAAGATGCGCTGCGTAACGCCGACTCGCTCAACGACCTACGCCTGCAGATCAAGCTGCATGGCAAGGAGTCGAAGGACCGCGATCTATCGACCGGCATCGGTCACCTCGACATCGTCTGAGCCAAAGGAGCCTCTCATGCACGCCTTGAAACATTCCGTTTTTGCCCTGTTTTTCGGGTTGACCGTGGGATTCGCCCAGGCCGGGGCGCTCGACGCCATTTCCAGCGGCGACGCCAGTGCCGGCGTCAAGGAAGCACTGGCTAAGGGCGCTGATTACGCCGTTGCGTCGCTCGGCAAGAACGGCGGTTTCCTCGGCAACGACAAGGTCAAGATCAAGCTGCCCGGCTATCTGGAAAAAGCCGATTCGGCGCTGCGCATGTTCGGTATGGGCAAGCAGGCCGATCAGCTGGTCGAAACGATGAACCACGCGGCCGAAAATGCCGTGGCCGAAGCCAAGCCGATCCTCACCGAATCGATCAAGAAGATGAGCGTCAAGGACGCCAAGGACATCCTGACCGGCGGCGAGGACAGCGTGACGCAGTATTTCAAGCGCACGTCCACTGATCAGCTGAGCGCCAAGTTCAAGCCGATCGTCAAGAAGGAAACCGCCAAGCTCAAGCTGGCCGACCAGTACAACAAGTTTGCCGGCAAGGCGGCGAGCGCCGGTCTGGTCGATAAACAGAATGCCGATGTCGACAGCTATGTGACGCAGAAAGCCATGGATGGCCTGTTCCTGATGATCGCCGAAGAGGAAAAGAAGCTGCGCGCCAATCCGCTGGGCGCCGGCAGCGACCTGCTGAAAAACGTCTTCGGCGCGCTGAATTAAAGCTATCGGCTTTAACTGCCGTAATTGGGGGCAAGGAGCCCCCAATGAAACTCACCCGTTTGTCGAGCACCACGCAACGCGCCACTCGTGAATCGAGCGAGCGCGTGCGTCCGGTCGACAACGAGCAGATCCGGCGGGTCGAAGTCATGGAAGGCATCGAAGGCGATCGCCAGCGCAGTTTGCTGCAGGAAATCGCCGAGGTTGATCCGGGTGCCGTCGGCGACTTTCACGGTCAGGAGCGCGTGCTGCAAGGGGCGCGCGACGTTGCGGCGCAACTGCTTGAAATGGATTTCGGCACGGACAGCCTGATCAAGCCCGGTGTGCCGCTCGATCGCCTGATCGGCATTGACGACACGGTTTGAAGCCATTCCCACGGTCAACCGGATTTATTGCGTGAAACGTAAAAATGGTCGATTTTCAGCATTGAGTCGGTAGGTTAGAATCAAGGCAACCTATCCAGCGCGCCCCGCCTCGTCGGGGCGCCGTCATTTGCAGAGTCATGTCCGGCCTCAATCAACCGCAACGCGAAGCGATCCACTACCTCGACGGCCCCCTGCTGGTGCTGGCTGGCGCTGGCTCGGGCAAAACGCGGGTGATCACGCAGAAAATCGCCTACCTCGTGCAGAGCTGCGGCTTCAATCCGCGCAACATCGCCGCCATTACCTTCACCAACAAGGCGGCGAAGGAAATGCAGGAGCGTATCGGCAAGCTGCTCTCCAAGCCGCAAGCCGATGACTTGCAGATTTCGACTTTCCACTCGCTCGGCGTGCGCATCCTGCGTGAAGAAGCCAAGGCGCTCGGCTACAAGCCGCGTTTCTCGATTTTCGATTCGGCCGATTGCGCCGGCATCATCAGCGAAACGGCCGGCACCGTCGACAAGGCGACTCTGCGCATCGTCCAGTCCACCATTTCCAACTGGAAGAATGGGCTCATAACACCCGAGGCGGCGCGCCATCTGGCCACCGACGAGCACCAAAAGCTCGCCGCCCACGCCTACCTGTCCTACGAAGCGACGCTGAAAGCCTACCAAGCGGTCGATTTCGACGACCTGATCGGCCTGCCGGTCAAGCTGTTCAGCGAGCATCCGGAAATCGCCGACAAGTGGCAGAACCGCCTGCGCTACCTGCTGGTCGATGAATACCAGGACACCAATGCCTGCCAGTACCAGCTACTCAAGCTGCTGACCGGCGTGCGCGCCCAGTTTACGGCGGTCGGTGACGATGATCAGGCGATCTACGGCTGGCGTGGTGCCGACATCGAGAATCTCAAGAAACTGCCGACTGAGTTTCCCGCCCTCAAGGTCATCAAACTCGAGCAAAATTACCGGTCGACCGTAAGAATCCTCAAGGCCGCCAACAACGTCATCTCGCACAACGAAAAGCTGTTCGACAAGAAGCTGTGGTCCGATCTCGGCCACGGCGAACAGATTTCCGTCACCGCCTGCCGCGACAATGACGCCGAAGCCGAAGGCGTGGTCATGAAACTGCAGGCGCACAAGTTCGAGCATCGCGCCAAGTTCAAGGATTACGCCATCCTCTACCGCTCCAACCACCAGGCGCGGATTTTCGAGGAATACCTGCGCGACCACCGTATTCCCTACCTGCTCTCGGGCGGCAAATCCTTCTTCGACAAGGCCGAGATCAAGGACATCACCGCCTACCTGCGCCTGCTGACCAACGAAGACGACGACCCGGCCTTCATCCGCGCCGCCACCACGCCCAAGCGCGGCATCGGCGCGGCGACGCTGCAGGTGCTCGGCATCTATGCCGGCGAGCGCCACGTCTCGCTCTTCCAGGCCGCTTTTGAAGAGGGTTTCGCGCACCGCGTCCAGCCCCGTCAGCTCGATCCCCTGCTCGAATTCTGCAATTTCATCAACCGTACCCAGTCGCGGGCCAGCAAGGAACCGGCCCATCAGGTCCTGCCTGATCTGCTCAAGGCCATCGATTACGAAACCTTCCTCTACGACCACGAAGAGGAGCGCACGGCGCAAACGCGCTGGGCCAACGTCTGCGAATTTGCCAACTGGCTCAACAAGAAGGGCGAACTCGACGGCAAGACGCTGGTGGACCTGACCCAGAGCATCGCGCTGATCAACATGCTCGACAAGAAGAACGACGACGATTACGACGCCGTGCAACTGTCGACGCTGCATGCCGCCAAAGGCCTGGAGTACAAAAATGTCTTCCTGGTCGGCGTCGAGGAAGGCATCCTGCCGCACCGCGAATCGATCGATCCAACCAAGATCGAGGAAGAGCGCCGCCTGATGTACGTCGGCATCACCCGCGCCCAGCACACCCTGAACATTTCCTACTGCGAACGCCGCAAACAGGCGCGCGAATTCGTGCCCTGCGAGCCATCGCGCTTCATCGATGAAATGGGCAAGGAAGATGTTCGTTTCACCGGCGGCAAACAGGATGTTCCGCCCGACAAGGCCACCGGCAGCGCCCGGCTCGACGCCATGAAGGCCATGCTGGCCGGAAACAAGCGCTAACCGCTTGGTGACACCCCGTTACAACGGGTTACTTTGCTCATGACATCTGGGCAGTAACCAGTCGCGTTATTCGGCACAAGGCAGCGCAATTTTGCAAAGCCGGATCAAAAACCGAATCAACAACACTGGAGAAACAAAAATGACCAAACAACTCGTCGCCATCATCCTTGCCACCGCTTTTGGTGTTGCCCACGCCGCTGACGTCAAACCGGCCGCGGCTGAAGTGAAGGCTGCCGCCGCCCCAGTTGCCGCCACGGAAGTGAAAAAGGAAGAAGCCAAGCCGGTTGCCAAGGTCAAGAAGGCGAAGAAGGCCGTCGAGCCGGCTGCGGCCGCCGCACCCGCCGTGGCACCGGAAGCTGTAAAGGCTGCCGAAGCGGTCAAGAAGTAAGGAAGTCAGTCGCTGCCAGCCAAAAGCGGCACAAGACCGGGCGCCCACGAGGCGCCCTTTTTTACGTCCACGAAAATTGCGAGCACGAAAAAGGGAGGCCGCAGCCTCCCTTGATTTGGGTGAGGACGTCTTATTTTGCTTTGCCCATCACGTATTCGACTGCACCCTTGATTTCGTCGTCGGACAGCGTGGCGCCGCCCTTCGGGGGCATGGCACCCTTGCCATTGGTGACGCTCTTGATCAGCGCATCCTTGCCGGTAGCCAGACGCGGAGCCCAGGCAGCCTTGTCGTCGATCTTCGGAGCGCCGGCCGCGCCGGTGTTGTGGCAGGCGCCGCAGACCGTGTTGTAAATCGTTGCGCCATCACGGGGGCCGCTGGCAGCAGGGGCTTCAGCCTTGGCCAGTTCAAATCGGGCAACCGGTTGAATGCGAATGTCTGCTTCGTCGGCAGCGCTGCTGGTGGTTGCCGTGGAGCCGCCCTTGTTGGCGGTCAGCGGGTAAATGACAGCAATCAGAATGGCGGCGACGATAATCGTTGCCCACATGATGCTCTTGGAAGAATGTTGCTCGGCCATGCTCAAGACCCCAGTGCAATGTTTAAAAACACCATTATAACGGCGCGGGGCGGCGGCTGAGCAAAAAAAACCCCGCCAGCGGCGGGGTTGAAATTCTCGAAAGGGGGAATTTCGAGAGGAGGGGTTCAATGCACAGTTGCAGTGTAGGTTCCCGTGCTCCCGAAGTCTGTCGTTCTTTCGTAGCCTTCTGTAACAAAATGTGGCTGTACTAAGTTTGTGCGATGCACAAGGCTGGCAAGCAAGCGTAAAAAAGGCACGGAAGCGCCTTTTCGGGCGTGCCGTGCCGATGGCTTTTCGCCAGTTTTTTGGCGACTCAGCTTTCGATGCGGCAAATCTCGACAGCGCTTTTCGGCACCTGGTAATCGGTTGCGAGCTGGTGCATGGCAATGTCCTCAATGGCTTCGCCTTCACTTACGACGAAATGGCGGGCGCCCGAGTAGTCCTGCGGGATGCCGGCGCGGTCCTGGGTAATGCGGTAATGGATCTTGACGTTCATGGCTGTTCTCGATTTATGGACAATTATGGTTTCTGCCAGTCGAGTATAGCCCTAATATGTTGCGGTGCAATATCGGTTTACCACAGGTTCTTTGCGAGCCTGTCGGGCTCAGCTTTTCGCTAGGTCGTCCAGAGTGTTGAAATTGCCGAAGGCTTCGCTCTGGTCGGAAAAGTCGACTTCAATGGCACCCATGTCGGCGCACCATGCCGCAACCTTGCGGCCTCCGCCCTCAAGGTAGGCTGCCAGCGGCGCTAGAAGCGAGCAGCGGCACAGGCAAAATACCGGGTGCAGACGGCCACCGGCCCTGGCGATGGCCAGGTTTGCTTGTGTATTTCGCAGAGCGCCGTATAGACGATTGACCAGATCGAGCGGTAGCTCGGGCGAATCGCAAGGCGCCGTGAGAACCAGCGGTGTTTTGGCGGCAGCAAGGGCGGCATGCAGACCGGCAAGCGGACCGGCGAAGCCAGTGATCTCGTCGGCCAATACCGGGTAGCCGAAGGCCGCGTATTCTGCCGTGCTCCGATTGGCGTTGATCAACAGGTGGTCGACCTGTGGGGCCAGGCGCTTGGCAACATGCCAGACCAGCGCTTTGCCCTCATAGAGCTGCAATCCCTTGTCGACGCCACCCATGCGCGTTCCCAGTCCGCCGGCCAGGATGACACCGGTAATCAGCTGTTCGGGTTCTTTGGCGGTCGGGATAGGCATTGCTTCTGGGTCACATGCTAGGATTGACCATTATGTCCGAACTGGAAAAACTTGCCGAAAGTCTTGGCCGCCTGCTCATCGAGCGTGGCGAATGGCTGGCGGCTGCCGAGTCCTGTACCGGCGGCTGGCTTGCCCAGTCGGTGACGGCGATTGCCGGCAGCTCGACATGGTTCGACCGTGGCTTCGTCACATATTCCAACGCTGCCAAGGTCGACATGCTGGGCGTTTCCGAAAGCGTACTGGAGCGCCATGGCGCCGTTTCCGAAGCAGTCGCGAGGGCGATGGCGCAGGGGGTTCTGGCGCATAGCCGGGCCGACTGGTCGGTGGCGATTACCGGCATCGCCGGGCCGGGTGGTGGTTCGCCGGACAAGCCGGTCGGCACCGTCTGTTTTGCCTGGGCCGGCAAGGATGCAGGATGCGAGGCGCAGACCTGCCTTTTCAGCGGCGATCGGACGGCGGTTCGCGAGCAATCTGTCCGCCACGCGCTCAATGGCCTGATTGAACGAATTGGTGTGGCTGTTTATAGCGCTTGAGGCAGCCGGGGTTTTCCGGGATACTCGGAAATAACACAAAAATTCGAAAAAAAAGCACCATGCAAAGTCGGCCGGGTGATATCGATGCGTTACGTTGAGCTCAATCGCGAATCCATCGATCAGGCACTGAACGAATGGTCTCCAAGTCAGGCTGGGGCGGGCGTTGTAGCCTTGTTGCCGGAGGCGGAAAAAGATCATCTTTCGGTATTGCAGGAGGCTTGTCGGGAGCGCGGCCTGGCTTTGGCCGGTGGCATTTTCCCGGCTTTGGTCGGCGAGCGGCGTTTTCTGACCCACGGCGTCTGGCTGCTCTGTTTTGATCAGATGCCGCCGCATTTCCTGTTGCCGGCGCTAAACACAGCGGCCGATGTCGTCGGGGCGGTCGTTGCGGCGGCGCGTGAGGGCTTGAAAGCCTGCCCACCCGGGGCGCCGAAGCCGACCTTGTTCATGGTTTTCGATGGCATGCTGCCCAATGTTGCCAGCCTTCTTGATGGCATCTACCTGGAGCTGTCGAATCGCGTCGAGTACGGCGGCGTCAATGCCGGTAGCGAGACATTTCAGCCTATGCCCTGCCTGTTCGACGACAGGCAGGTGCTGGGCGACGGCGTCCTTGGCCTGCTCTTGCCAGGCACCATGGCGCCGACGCTCGAGCATGGCTTCGAGCAGCCGGAACGGGCGATGAGTGCGACGTCGACCGAGGGCAACCGGGTCGCCATGATCGACTGGCGACCGGCATTCGACGTCTATCAGGAAATCATCAAGGCGCAATACGGCATCGACCTGACGCGTGATAATTTCTACGAGTACGCCGTGCATTTCCCGTTCGGCATCCTCCGCGCCAATGGGGACGTCGTGGTGCGCATTCCCGTGGCGCTGGCTGATGATGGTTCGCTCTTCTGTGTCGGCGAAATTCCCGAGAACGCCATGCTGGTTTTGCTCCAGGCGCCTGCTGCCGGGGCGCATGGCTGCATTGGTCGCCTGGCCGAGCATCTGCGTAGTGCCCATGGCTCGCTGCAGGGGACGCAGGTGCTGGTGTTTTATTGTGCCGGTCGGCGCATGCATCTCGGCGGCGATGCCGAAAAGGAACTGGCCGAGCTGCAAGCGGCAACAGGTGTTGGCGAGCTGGCTGGCGCCCTGTCGCTCGGGGAGATAGGCAGTACGGTGCGCTGGGGCTACCCGATGTTCCACAATGCAACCCTGGTCTGTTCGCCCTGGCCCGTGCCATGAATCGCGAGCAGATTATCAGCGTACTTTATGATCTTTCGCTGACCATCGGCGGCGAGGTCGGCCTCGACAGCCTGCTCAAGAAAACGCTGCAGCGCCTGCTTTTCCATACCTCGTTTCCGGCCGGTGTGGTCCTGGCAGCGCCGAATGTTACGGAGTTCGGAGTATCGGCCACGCTCGAAACCTCTGTCGGCGACTACCGGCTGGCCGAACGCCACGGGGCGACTTTCAATTTGCCGGCCGGCGTGCTTGCCGGCAAAGTCCAGTTGCTCGACGACGCCGTTCTGCTACGCGCGTTTTCGCTCGACGAGGCTTACGTTTATTGTCTTCGCCTGCCGGTTGATGCGCAGTACACCATCCTGCTTTTGTCGCCTGCAGCACCGGCCTCCGAGCTCCCTCTGACGCAGATATTCCAGCCGGTTCTGGCCAATCTGGCCAAGGCGATTATTCTTTGTCGCAACAATGAGCGATTGACCCAGGCGCTGGCCAATGACCGCGACGACGCGCGGGCCGAACTGGCGGTGGCGCTGACCCAGAGTGAACGCGAGCGGGCTTTTCTCGATTCGCTCTATGCCGCGATTCCCGACCTGGCTTGGGTCAAGGATCCAGACGGTGTCTATCTGTCGTGCAATCCGAGTTTTTCGCGGCTCTACAACGCGAGTGAATACGACATTGTTGGGCGCACCGATGATGATTTCGTCAGCAAGGAACTGGCCGAATTTTTCCGCGAGAACGATCGGGCGGCGGCCGCTGCCGGTGGTCCGACGATTAACGAGGAATGGCTGACGTTCGCCGACAACGGCTATCGGGGGCTATTCGAGACGATCAAGACGCCAATGCGCGACAAGGAGGGGGAGTTGATCGGCGTGCTTGGCGTGGCGCGGGATATCACCGAGCGCCGGCGGGTCGAGGAGGCCTTGCGCAATAGCGAAGCCGAACTGGAGCAGCATCGGCGCCATCTTGAAACGATGGTGGCCGAACGTACCCGTGACCTGGCGCAGGCCAATGCCCGCCTCGAACAAACCCAGTTTGCGATGGACCGGGTGGGGCTGGGCATCCATTGGGTCGATGCTGACGGACGTTTTGTGTACGTCAATCATGTGGCGGCCGAGATACTCGGCTATTCGGTCGACGAATTGCTGCTTCTCGGCGTCCCCGATATCGACCCGGCCTTTCACCCGGGCGGATTTGTCGAAGCGACGGTGGAAATTCGGCAGACCGGCCGCGCCAGCCTGGATAGCTGGAATCGGCACCGCGACGGCCACCTGATTCCAGTGCACCTCAACATCTATTTTCGGCCGGAGACGGCCAGCGAACCGGCGCGTTTCATCACCTTCGTCAGCGACATCAGCGAACGCAAGCGGGTCGAGCAGGAATTGCGCGAGGCGAAGGATCTGGCCGAGTCGGCGACCAGGGCGAAGAGTGCCTTCCTGGCCAACATGAGCCATGAGATCCGGACGCCGATGAACGCCATTCTCGGTTCGGTGTACCTGATGCGCCGCGGCGGGGTGGACGGTGCCCTGAAGGTGCCGCTGAACCGTATTGAAGCTTCGGGTCAGCACTTGCTGTCGATCATCGACGACATTCTCGACTTGTCGAAAATCGAGGCCGGCAAGCTGGTGCTTGAAGAGGCGCCGCTCATGCTGCCCCGCCTGATGAACGAGGTTGCCGAAATACTGGCCGGGCCGGCGCGCGAGAAGAACCTGGCCTTGCGCGTCGAGTCCGCCGTGCTGCCGGGCTGCCTGCTCGGTGACGCGACGCGGCTGCGTCAGGCGCTCCTCAACTATGCCAATAACGCGATCAAATTCACCGAGCGCGGCACGATCAGGCTGCGTTGCAAGGTGCTAGAGGAAAATGCGGACAGCGTGCTGATCCGGCTGGAGGTTTCGGATACCGGCATCGGCATCGCGCCCGAAGCCCTCGCCCGGTTGTTTTCACCCTTCGAGCAGGCCGATCCGTCGACCACCCGAAAATATGGTGGCACTGGCCTCGGACTGGCGATCACCCGGCACCTGGCGGCCTTGATGGGTGGCGAGGCTGGGGCCGATAGTACGCCGGGCAAAGGCAGCGTGTTCTGGATCACGGCGCGCCTCAAGCGCCAACTGGATGACAGCGGCTTTCCGTCTTCCCCGGTGCGGGGCAGCGACGTCGAGGCCATGCTGCGCAGCAAATTTGCCGGACGGCTTGTCCTGCTCGTCGAGGATGAGCCGATCAACCGTGAAGTGGCGCAGATGCTGCTGGAAGACGTCGGCCTGGCCATCGACGTGGCCGAGGATGGTATCGAGGCGGTGGACAAGGTGTCCCGGAACAACTACGGGCTGGTCCTCATGGACATGCAGATGCCGCGCATGGACGGGCTGGAGGCGACCCGGCGCATTCGACAGCTGCCGGATGGCCGGAGCTTGCCGATTCTGGCGATGACCGCCAACGCTTTTGCCGAAGACCGCGAGCAGTGTCTGCAGGCCGGCATGAACGATTTCGTCACCAAGCCGGTCAATCCGACCCTGCTTTATACAGCTTTGTACCACTGGCTGGGCGGCGCGACAGGCGCAAGTCCCGGATTTTCCCAACTGCCACGGTCAACCGGAAAAACCGTCCAAATTTGAAATCTTAAAGTCCCGCTTCGGCGGCGATTGCCTGGAGCAGTGGGGCGACCAGCTTGGCGGCGGGACCTTGGGGCTGCCGATAGCTCACCCAGGTCGTGTTTTTCTCGCCGGGCAGGGTGTAGATCGAGATGGCGAACGGGCAGAAAACGATGTTGTGTGGGTCCATTTCCATCATTTTGCGCGACAGTCCGGCCGAGCAGAATTCGATGATTTCCGCCTGCTCGAAGATCTGGTGCGTCGCGCCGATATCCGCGCCGGTGCGGTTCAGCATGTCGGCGATATGCGAGGTGTAATTGATCACCAGCCCGCGGTTTTCGATGGCCATGACGATGGCGTCGCGGGTGTCGACAAAATTGCCGGCCAGCTTTCGTTTGACCATCCACTCATCGGCTTGGGCCACTGTAGCGGTCAGTGCGAAGCACAGCAGAAATGTAAGGTGGCGCATGCGGGTTCCTGTATTAGCGATTTCTGATGCGCTCATTGTAGGCGATGTCCTGCGCCTGCGGTCGACACGAAAAAACAGCCAAAAACCTTATTCAGGCAGCGGCTCGAACAGCGCGGCGAGATCGTCGGTGCCGAACTTGACGTCGACACGATAATCGTCGGACAGGATGCCGGCGGCCAGCTCCGCCTTGCGTTCCTGCAGGGCAAGAATCTTTTCCTCGATACTGCCGCTGACGATCAGCTTGTAGACGAACACCGGCTTGTCCTGGCCGAGGCGGTGGGCACGGTCGGTAGCCTGGTTTTCGACGGCCGGGTTCCACCACGGATCGTAGTGGATCACGGTGTCGGCCGCGGTCAGGTTGAGACCGACGCCGCCAGCCTTCAGGCTGATCAGGAAAATCGGCACCTCGCCGTCCTGGAAGCGGCGGATCGGCACTTCGCGGTCGACCGTGTCGCCGGTCAGCGTGACGTAGGCGATACCGGCCTTGTCGAGTTCGTGCTCGATCAGCGCCAGCATGCTGGTGAATTGCGAGAAAACCAGAACCTTGCGACCTTCGTCGACGAGTTCGGGAAGCATCGCCATGAGCAGGTCGAGCTTGGCCCGTTCCGGCACCTTGCGGGCCGCCGTGGCCTTGACCAGGCGCGGGTCGCAGCAGACCTGACGGAGCTTGAGCAAGGCGTCGAGGATGACGATCTGGCTGCGCGCAAAGCCGCGGTTGGCGATTTCGTCGCGGACCTTGGCATCCATGGCGGCGCGCACCGTTTCGTACAGGTCGCGCTGGGCGCCTTCGAGTTCGACGCTGCGGATGATGATGGTTTTCGGCGGCAGCTCCTGGGCGACGTCTTCCTTTTTGCGACGCAGGATGAAGGGGCGGATGCGGCGGGCGAGCAGGCTGCGGCGACGAAGGTCGCCCTGTTTCTCGATCGGCGTCCGCCAGTGGCGCGTGAACTGTTTGCTGGTGCCGAGGAAGCCAGGCAGCAGGAAGTCGAACTGACTCCACAACTCGCCGAGATGGTTTTCCAGCGGCGTACCGGTCAGGCACAGGCGATGCCGCGCATCGACCTTGCGCACGGCCTCGGCGCTCTGGCTCTGGGCGTTCTTGACCGTCTGCGCCTCGTCGAGAATGAGCAGGTGGTAGCTGTGCTGCATCAATTCCTCGGCGTCGCGCCAGAGCAGCGGGTAGGTGGTCAGCACGACGTCGTGCTGCATGATTTGCGGGAACAGGACCTTGCGCTCGGGGCCATGCAGTGACAACACCTTGAGGTCGGGCGCGAAGCGCGCCGCCTCGTTCTTCCAGTTGAAGATCAGCGAGGTCGGCAGGATGATCAGGGCCGGCTTGTCGAGGCGCCCGGCCTCCTTTTCCATCAACAGATGGGCCAGTGTCTGCGCCGTTTTGCCGAGACCCATGTCGTCGGCCAGGATGCCCGACAGTTCATGCTCGCGCAGGAACTGCAGCCAGGCCAGGCCTTCCTTCTGGTAAGGGCGCAGTTCGAGCTTGAAGCCGGCCGGCGGTTCAACGTCGCCAATGCCCTGCGCCTTGAGCAGGCGCTCGGCCAGCGCCATGATGTCGCTCTGGCCGCGGAACTGCCAGCGGCTGATGTCGGACAGTTCTGCCAGCCGCGGTGCGTCGAAACGCGACAGACGCAGCGTGTTGCCGCCGGTAAATCCGTCGAACAGGTCAATCAGCGTCGCCGCCAGCGGCTTGAGGCGACCAGCCGGGACGCGCAGGCGCTTGCCGCGCGGGGTGTAGAGATCGATGCCCTCGTCGTCGGGGACGCGTTCGAGTTCGGTTGCTTCGAGCCAGCGTGGGTCGGTGCGGAAAAGATTGGCCAGCAAGGGAGCGAGCGGCAGGCGCTCGCCTTCGACCATGACGCCCATGTCAAGGTTGAACCAGCCGTTGTCGGCCTCGTAAAGCTCGGCCTCCCAGCCATCGACTTCGATGACGTGGTGACGGAAGTCCTCGGGGAACTCGATCTGCCAGCCAGCTTCCTTGAGGCGCTGGGTGCCATCCTGCATGAAGGGCACCCAGCTGGCCTCTTCGGCCAGCCCATAGATGCCTTCCGGCGGGCTGCCGAAGGTGTGCAGGGTGTGCCCGGGAATCTTCTGCAGGCCACAGCCTTCAAGCGCCAGCAGCGATTTGGCTTCATCGTCGGGGCGGCGCTTCAGGCGGATGGTTTCGCCTTCGGGCAGGGTGATGAATTCGCTCTTTTCTTCCGGGCGAACGTCGGCATCGCCGTAACGGAAAATAACCTTGGCGACATCGAAGGGGCCGCCGCCGAAGTTCTGCGGATAGCTGCGCCAGGCCCGCTGGCCGTGCGTATGCAGCGTTTCGAGTTGCAGGATGGGAATCAGCGGCGCATCGACCAGGCGCAGGCGGGCACCGGCATCGGAGCCAGGCAGGGGCAGATCGGGCGCCAGTTCGGACAGCGCTTCGGCAACCAGCGCCGCCTCGTTGGCGGAGAGCGGCGGCAGCGAGAACAGACGGTTGATCACGTCCGGATTGCCGGTGACCTCGAGCGGCCCGGCTTCGCCCTCGGCCAGATCGATGTACCACGGCGGATCGACGGCGACGATCATCTCGGCCGACGGATCCGGCTTCAGGTGCGGCCGCTGGAAACCCATGCCGTCGACCTGCCAGCCGATGCTGGCCGGTCGGGTTGGCCCGGCGTTGAGCGGCAGACCAAGATCGTCCTCGGGGTACAGTCGGTGGCTGGCCGCCATGCGTTGCAGGATTTCGGCGCCGTTCTTGGGGCCCAGGCCGAAGGCGCGCAGGCCGGTTTCATGGCCACGGTCGGCCCAGATCAGGCGCAGGATGCCGAGGTCTTCTTCATTGACGAACTGTGGCGGGGTGACCAGCGCGCGGTCCACCTTCCACCATTCCTCGGCGCTCTCCGGATACTTGCCCTTGCGGATCTCGATGCCGAACTGGCGCTTGTCGGCCGTCCATTTCAGAATGTAGAACAGCTGCTGGCGGGCGCTGGCCGGACGGGCTTTTTTCTTGGCGACGGCGACCGAGACGCGGCGCAGGTCTTCGAGCCAGGACAAGGCGCTGCCGCTGACGTGCTCCTTCGGATTGCGCTCTTCGATAGCCTTGAGCAACATGGCGGCAACGTGCTTGCAATGCTTGCCGGCCGAGCAGGTGCAGCGGCTGATCACCGCCATCTCGCCGCTCTGGGCCTGGCTCAGGTAAGCCTGTGCGACGTAGGGCTCGGAAGACGAACCAGGCACCAGCGCACGCATCTGGCTGCCCTCGATACTCAGGTCACGAACCAGGTCAACGTAAGGCCGGGCCTTGTTGATGTCGCGCGTGGCGAACCACTCGGCGATGTTCTCTTCTGTGAAGGTGGTGAGGTTGACTACGGCCATCGGCGGTCAGGCAACCAGCGCGCCGACAAGCAGCGCGAGGAGCAGGGCGATGATGGCCAGCCAGCGGTTTTGCTGCTGCTGGACGGCGATCAGGCGATCGAGTTGCGGTTGCAGGTCAGCCTTGGCCGGCTGGGCCAGCGCCTGATGGACAAGGCGCGGCAGTTGCGGAATGGTCCGGGCCAAATAGGGAGCTTCCTGCTTGAAGCTGCGAAGCAGCCCGCGCCAGCCGATCTGCTCGCTCATCCAGCGTTCGAGGAAAGGCTTGGCGGTGGTCCACAGGTCGAGTTCCGGGTCGAGCTGACGACCGAGGCCTTCGATGTTGAGCAAGGTCTTTTGCAGCATGACCAGCTGCGGCTGAATTTCGACATTGAAGCGCCGCGAGGTCTGGAACAGGCGGAGCAGCACCTTGCCGAAGGAAATGTCTTTGAGCGGCCGGTCGAAGATCGGTTCGCAGACGGCGCGGATGGCAGCTTCGAACTCGTCGACGCGGGTGTCTTTCGGCGCCCAGCCGGATTCGATGTGAGCTTCGGCAACGCGCTTGTAGTCGCGGCGGAAGAAGGCGAGGAAGTTCTGCGCCAGGTAGTTCTTGTCGGAGTCGGTCAGCGTGCCGACGATGCCGAAGTCGAGTGCGATGTAGCGGCCATCCGGGGCGACGAAGATGTTGCCGGGATGCATGTCGGCATGAAAGAAGCCATCGCGGAAAACCTGGGTGAAGAAAATTTCGACGCCGGCTGCCGACAGCTTGGAGAGGTCGATGCCGTCGGCGCGCAGCTTGTCGATCTGCGAGATCGGCGTGCCCTTCATGCGCTCCATGACCATCACAGTCGACGTGCAGAAATCCCAGTAAATCTCGGGGACGATCAGCAGCTTCGAATCGGTGAAATTGCGCCGCAGTTGCGAGGCATTGGCGGCTTCGCGCATGAGGTCGAGCTCGTCGCGCAGATATTTGGCGAATTCGGCGACCACTTCCCGTGGCTTGAGGCGCTTGCCGTCGGCCCACAGCTTTTCGAGCAGCATGGCCAGGTTGTCCATGAGCGCGAGGTCGTGCTCGATGACCGACAGCATGTTGGGGCGCAATACCTTGACGGCTACTTCATGGCCGCCATCTTCGGCGTGCAGCTTGGCGAAATGGACCTGCGCGATCGATGCGGAGGCGATTGGCGTCGGGTCGAATTCGGCGAAAACCTCACTGGCCGGTCGGCCATAGGCTTTTTCGATTTCGGCGAGGGCGAGCTCGGAGGCGAAAGGCGGGACCCGATCCTGAAGTTTGGCCAGTTCGTCGGCAATGTCCATCGGCATCAAGTCGCGTCGCGTAGACAGTACCTGACCGAACTTGACGAAAATAGGCCCGAGCGATTCGAGGGCAAGGCGCAGGCGAACGGCGCGGGGCGTGGACAGGTCGCGCCAGAATTGCAGGGCGTTGGCGAGGCGTACCAGGCGGCCGCTCGGCTCGTGTTCGAGCACCATTTCGTCGAGGCCGAAACGGCTGGCGACTGAGGCGATCTTGAGCAAACGAAGGAGACGCATGTGGACTGTAAACGCCGGCCGGGCCGGGCAAAATCGCTAAACGAGCATGTTAACACGCCAACGGCGGTTGCGCCCCCGTGATTTGCGACTGTTTGAGCCAGTCCGGGCGGCGCCAACAATCTTGCAAGGACGCATGGGCAATGAGATAAACTCGATATTGAAACCTGCCGGTGTCATGCTTAGCCACCCTTAGTTATTCGAAGCGTTGATGAACGAACCGAAACATCCCTCCGTTATCGCTCGCGAAGCGCTCAGGCGACTCGCGAGCAGTCAATTGGCCCCGACGCCGGCCAATTACCAGGCTTGCTATAACGAAATCGCCAATCTTCCCAATGCCCCGGCATTTCCGGAGGCGCAACTGCGGGAACTGCTGGGCGAGTTGCCGGTCCGCAACGAAGCGCAGAAAAAGCAGCTGGACAGGTTTTCTGCGGCGATTGCCAAGCGTAGCTGGCAGGGGGTCAAAGAGTCCTTGGCTGCCTTTGCGCAAGCTGGCGAGTCGCGCCTCCATGAGGGAGGTATGCACGCCCTAGCGCCAGCCCTGCCGGGTGAATTTGCCGGCAAGCTGGCGCGTTTCGTCGAGTGCGTGCTGCCGGCGCTTGGTGAAGAAGATTCACGAATTCTCAGCGTGGCCGGTGAGCTGCTCCTGTTGCTGCGGCAGCCGACGGTCGATATCGGGCATGTGCAGGCGCTCTTTGGCAGCCTGACATACCAGGCCGTGTTTGCGGCCGAGGAGCAGGTAGAGATCAAGGGCTCCCTGCTCAAGCTGCTGCACCTGATTATTGAAAACATCGGCGAATTGAGTTCCGACGACAGCTGGCTCAAGGGTCAGATCGACGGCCTGCTGGCCAGCGTGGCGCCGCCCTTGACCCTGCGCCATCTCGACGAAATGGAACGGCGCCTGCGTGACGTCATGGAGAAGCAGGGGCGCGCCAAATCGCGTTCGGTTGAAGCGCAGGCCGAAATGCGCCATATGCTTGCCGAGTTTATCGAGCGCTTGGGCGTAATGAACCAATCGAGCACCGAGTTCGAGGGGCGGATCGAAGCCAGCGCCCGACAGATCGAAAAGGTCTCCCGTATCGAGGATCTGAAACCCTTGCTCGACGACGTCATCGCGGCGACGCATGCGATGGCCGAGGAGACGGCAAGCTCGCGCGAACAGTTGAAAGGTCTGCAGGAAAAGGTGGTGGTGACCGAGGCGGAGCTTATCCATCTGCATCAGGAACTGGATAGCGCCAGTGCCCTCGCCCGCCACGACCCGCTGACCGATGCCCTGAATCGCAAGGGGCTGGAGGAGGCGATGGATCGCGAAATTTCGAGCATGCGGCGCAAGGAAGCACCATTGTCGGTCAGCTTGCTCGACATCGATAATTTCAAGAAGCTCAACGACAGTCTCGGTCACGAGGCCGGCGATCGTGCCTTGGTTCATCTGGCCGATGTGGCGCGGCGCAGCATGCGGCCGAGCGATACGCTGGCCCGTTATGGTGGTGAAGAGTTCGTGGTCGTCATGCCGGATACGAAGCTTGAGCAGGGCATCGAGGCCATGGCCCGCTTGCAGCGGGAGCTGACCAAGGCGATCTACATGGCGGGGAATGAAAAGATCCTGATCACCTTCAGTGCCGGGGTTGCCCAGCTGGCTGTCGACGAGTCCGCTACCGATGCCATCCGGCGCGCCGACCAGGCGATGTACCTGGCCAAACGCGCCGGCAAGAACCGCGTGATGGGCGGCTGACGGATCGTTTGTCGATGGACTTGAGTCACGGCTTTCCGCCGGTTGCCGATCCGTCGGCGCGGGTGCTCGTTCTCGGCAGTCTTCCCGGAAAGGCCTCGCTCAATGCGCAGGAGTATTACGCCAACCGGCAAAACGCCTTCTGGCGCATCATGGGCGACTTGATCGGCGCCGGACCCGACCTGCCTTATGCGCAGCGGCTGGAGAGCTTGCGCTCGGCCGGCATTGCGCTGTGGGACGTGATCGCCGCCGGCGAGCGGCCGGGCAGCCTGGATGCCGATATCGTCAAAGACTCGGTTTGTGTTAATGATTTTTTGGCGTTTTTTGCCGTTCACCGTGGGATTCGTCGTGTTTTCTTCAATGGCGGGGCAGCCGAGGCGACTTTTCGCCGCTATGTCTTGCCCACCCTGCCGGGGGCGGATTTGCAGTTGATTCGCTTGCCATCGACCAGTCCCGCCCATGCCGCCAGCCGCTATGCAGACAAGCTTGCCGCATGGTCGGCGATTGTTGCGCCGGCCAAATAAGTAGGGATCGGCAGCGTATAATCGACGTTTTGCAAATTTTCGCCCCAAATCAATGCCCCTAGACGTCAAATCCCAGCTGACCGCCCTCCTGCAACAGGCACTGGCCAGCGTTGCACCGACTGCAACCGATACCCCCATTCAACTTGAGCGGCCGCGCGATCCGACGCACGGTGACTTCGCTACCAACCTGGCCATGCAGTTGGCCAAGGCGCTGAAGAAAAACCCGCGTGAGATTGCCCAGCAGTTGGTCAACGAATTGCCGGTGTCGGCGCTGGTGACCAAGGCTGAGGTGGCCGGGGCCGGCTTCATCAATTTCACCCTTGATGCCGGGGCCAAGGCGAGCGTCGTCAAGGCCGTGCTGGCCGAGGGCGAGAATTTCGGTCGGTCTACGCTGGGTGGCTGGCAAAAGGTGCAGGTCGAGTTCGTTTCGGCCAACCCGACCGGTCCGCTGCACGTCGGCCATGGCCGCGGCGCGGCTTATGGCGCTTCATTGTCCAACCTGCTGACCTTCGCCGGCTGGGATGTGACCCGCGAGTACTACGTCAATGACGCCGGCCGGCAGATGGACATCCTGGGCTTGTCGACCTGGCTGCGTTACCTCGAGCAGAACGGCGTCGATGTGCCCTTCCTGCCAAATGCCTATCAGGGCGACTATGTGCGCGATATGGCCAAGCAGATGAGCGCCGCGCACGGCACCAAATTTGTTCGCCCGGCAGCCGACGTGCTGGCCGGAACGCCTGGTTTACCGGACGCCGAGCGGGCCGACGACGAGGCCAAGCGCCAGCGTGACCAGCACCTCGATGCCCTGATCGCCAACGCCAAGACCTTGCTCGGCGCCGACTGGCCTTATGTCCATCAGCACGCCTTGTCCGAGCAATTGGCCGATGGCCGCAACGATCTGGAGGAGTTCGGCGTTCATTTCGACGTCTGGTTCTCCGAGCAGGCATTGTTCGATACCGGTCTGGTTGCCCGCTGCGTGGATCTGCTCGAAAAGAACGGCCATCTGTACGTTCAGAATGGCGCCCGCTGGTTCAGGTCGACCACGTTCGGCGACGAGAAGGATCGTGTCGTCCAGCGCGAGAACGGCCTCTACACCTATTTCGCTTCGGACATCGCCTATCACCTGAACAAGTTCGAGCGCGGTTTCGACAAGGTCATCAACATCTGGGGCGCCGACCACCACGGCTACATCTCCCGCGTTAACGGCGCGATCACGGCGCTTGGGCTGGATGCCGGCAAGTTGCAGGTGGCGCTCGTCCAGTTCGCCGTGCTCTACCGCAACGGCCAGAAGGCGTCGATGTCGACGCGCTCGGGCGAATTCGTCACCCTGCGCGAATTGCGCAGTGAGGTCGGCAACGATGCCTGCCGTTTCTTCTACGCCCTGCGCAAGTCCGACCAGCACCTCGACTTCGACCTCGATCTGGCCAAGAGCCAAACCAACGAGAATCCGGTTTATTACATCCAGTACGCCCATGCCCGCATCTGTTCGGTGGTCAATCAGTGGGCCGGTGATCAGGCGACGCTGGAAGATGCCAACCTATCGTTGCTCAGCAACCCGCGCGAACTGGCCATTGCCAGCAAGCTGACCGAGTTCCGCGATCTCATCGACAACGCTGCCCGCGAACTGGCGCCGCACCTGATCGCCTTCTACCTCAAGGATCTGGCCGGCGAATTCCATGGCTGGTACAACGCCGAGCGCATGCTGGTCGACGATGCTGCCCTGCGTGATGCCCGCGTCGCCCTGGCCGTCGCCGTTCGCCAGACGATACGCAATGGGCTGACCATTCTGGGCGTCAGCTGTCCGGAATCCATGTAAGGAATTGTCATGAGTCGCGATATGAAGCCCCGCAAGAGCCAGCCGGCGAAAAAGAAGGCGGCTGGCGGTACGCTGGTCGGCATGTTCATTGGTCTGGTCATCGGCATCGGCATGGCGGCGGGCGTCGTCTGGTACCTCAACAAGTCACCGCTGCCTTTTGTCGAGCGGGCGCAGCCGCCGGCCCGGGGCGATGCGGCCAATGGCAAGAACGGTCAGCCGAGCCAGCCGCTGGCGCTGCCCGGCAAACCGGGCGATCCGATTCCGGAAAAACGCTTCCAGTTCTACGACATCCTGCCCGGCAAGGCCGATGCCGTGCCCGACAAGGTACCCAAGCCGGACGCCAAAAAGGAAGAGCCGAAGAAGGAGGACAAGAAGGAAGAGTCCAAAGAGTCGAAGACACCGCTCTTCCTGCAGGCCGGTTCGTTCAGTACGGCGCAGGACGCTGACAACCAAAAGGCCAAGCTCGCGTTTATGGGTATAGAGGCCGTCGTCCAGCAGGTCATGATTCAGGACAAGACCTTCTATCGGGTCCGTGTCGGTCCCTACACGAAGATCGATGAATTGAACAAAGTACGCGCCGAGCTTGCCAAATCAGGCGTTGAAGCCCAACTTGCCAAATAGGAGTTACGAATGAAGGATGCACGTCGCAGTTTCGTCGGTTCCGTTTTTGCCCTTTTTTTCGGGTTGACCGTAGCAATGCCGTCGTTTGCTCAGGGCCCGGCCTATACACCGATCAGCCCGGCCCAGCCGACTGAGGATGCGGCGAAAATCGAAGTCCTCGAGTTTTTCAGCTACGGCTGCCCGCATTGCGCCGATTTCAATCCGCTGCTGACGGCTTGGGCCGCCAAGCTGCCGGCCGACGTGGTCGTCAAGAAGGTGCCGATCACCTTCGGGCGTGCGGCCTGGGCCAATATCGCCAAGCTTTACTACGCGCTCGAAATCACTGGCGACCTGCATCGTCTTGAAGGCGACGTTTTCCGGGCGATTCATGGCGAGCGCGTCAATCTGTTCGACGAAAGAACGCTGACCGAATGGGTCGTCAAGAAGGGCGTCGACGCGAAGAAATTCGGCGAAACCTTCAATTCCTTCGGTGTCATGAGCAAGGTCAAGCGTGCCGACCAGATGGCGCAGGCCTACAAGATCCAGGGGGTGCCGGCTTTGGCAGTCGATGGCAAGTTCCTGATCGGCGACATGGGCTTCAACGAGAAGCTGGCCGTGGCCGACAAGCTGATCGCCCAGGCGCGCAGCGAGAAATCCAAGGGCGCCGGCAAGAAATAATTGACGCTTAAAGTCTTCATCACGGGCGCCTCGTCGGGAATCGGCGAGGTGCTTGCCGTTTACTACGCTGGACAAGGCGCCACCCTTGGCCTGGCAGCGCGGCGAAGCGAATTTCTTGAGGCGCTGAACCAGCGTCTGGGCGGTCAGCATGCCTGTTATGCGCTTGATGTCAGCGATGCGCCGGCCCTGCATGCCGCGGCTACCGATTTCATTGCCCGCTTCGGCGCGCCGGACATCATCATCGCTAACGCCGGCGTCTCAGCCGGAACGCTGACCGAATTCGAGGAAGACCTCGCGGCTTTTCGCCGGATCATGGACATTAACGTCTTCGGCATGGCGGCCACCTTCGCCCCGTTTATTTCCGCCATGAAGGCGGCGGCCGGCGAGAAACGCCTGGTTGGCATCGCCTCGGTCGCCGGCATTCGCGGCCTGCCCGGTGCCGAGGCGTATTCGGCCTCGAAAGCGGCGGCTATCGCCTATCTGGAAAGCCTGCGCCTCGAAATGCGTCCATACGGCATCAAGGTGGTGACCATCGCGCCCGGCTACATCGAAACGCCGATGACCGAAATCAACCCCTACAAAATGCCGTTCCTGCTGCCGGTCGATCAGGCGGCATCCCGTTTCGCGGCCGTGATCGCGCGCGGCACCAGCTATGCCGTCATCCCCTGGCCGATGGGCGTCGTCGCCAAAATCCTGCGCGCCCTGCCCAACTGGCTATACGATCGCCTGTTCACAGGCGCCCCGCGCAAGCCGCGCGGCTTGTTAAAATAGCTTGAACCTTGAAACCTCAGTTGACCGCTTACCCATCCCCGTCCAGCCGCATGAATACTGACCTCTGTGCCTTCGAATCAATTCACCCATGGGGTGACAGCGCTACGCGGCCGCTGGCACGCTTGGTCGGGCGCCCGGCTTTGTCGCTCCTCCTAGCAGGCATGAGCCTGCCGCGTCGTCGCTTCGCGCCGGCCATCCCGCCCAAACGCACCATCAGCCGCGTCCAACTGAGGTTTCAAGGTTGATGCTAGAACTCAAGATCAACGGCGAAGCCCGCCAGTTTTCCGAAGCGCTGACCGTGACCGGCTTGATCGAACAACTCGGCTACACCGGCAAGCGTATCGCTGTTGAACGCAACGGCGAAATTGTCCCCAAAAGCCAGCACGCCACGACGGCGCTGGTGTCGGGCGACCAACTTGAAATTGTCGTCGCCGTCGGCGGCGGTTAAGGAGCCTACCCCATGCATCAACTGACTATCGCCGGCAAGGCGTACCGTTCCCGTTTGCTGGTCGGCACCGGCAAGTACAAGGATTTCGCCGAAACCCGTGCCGCCATCGACGCCTCTGGCTCCGAGATCGTTACCGTGGCGATCCGCCGCATGAACATCGGTCAGGACCCGAGCCAGCCCAACCTGCTCGACGCCCTGCCACCCTCGCAATTCACCATCCTGCCCAATACCGCCGGCTGCTATAACGCCGACGACGCCGTGCGCACCCTGCGTTTGGCCCGCGAACTGCTCGATGGCCACCCGCTATGCAAGCTCGAAGTCCTCGGCGATCCAACCAGCCTGTTCCCGAACATGCCGGAAACGCTGAAGGCGGCCGAAACACTGGTCAAGGACGGCTTTCACGTCATGGTCTACTGCTCGGACGACCCCATTCAGGCCAAGATGCTCGAAGAAATCGGCTGCGTTGCGGTCATGCCGCTGGCTTCGCTGATCGGCTCCGGCATGGGCATCCTCAATCCGTGGAATCTGCGTCTGATCATCGACAACGCCAAGGTGCCGGTCATTGTCGATGCCGGTGTCGGTACGGCCTCCGACGCGGCGATTGCCATGGAACTTGGCTGCGACGGCGTGCTGATGAACACCGCCATCGCCCATGCAAAAAATCCCGTTCTCATGGCCAGCGCCATGAAGAAGGGTGTCGAAGCAGGCCGCGAGGCTTTTCTGGCCGGCCGCATGCCGCGCAAACTCTACTCGGCCGACCCGTCATCGCCGACTTCCGGATTGATCGGCTCATGAGCGATACCCCCCTGATTCAACCGGCTGCCGTCGGCGAAGGCGTCTACGAAGAAGGCCGCGAGGGCTACGGCCACATCAAGAGCTACGTTCGCAGGGCTGGTCGCATGTCGTCGGCGCAGGAAAACTACTACGCCGAGATGATGCCGAAGATCGGCGTCGTCTACGCCCCGCAGCCCATCGACCTCGCTACGGTCTACGGCCGAAATGCCCCGAAAATCCTCGAAATCGGCACCGGCATGGGTGAGACCACGGCCAAGATCGCCGATGCCAATCGCGACAACGATTACCTCGGCGTCGAAGTGCACGTGCCGGGCGTTGGCGCCCTGTGCAAGCAGATCGCCGAGCGCGAACTGAGCAACCTGCGCATCTGCCAGCATGACGCCGTCGAAGTCGTCCGCGACATGCTGCCTGAAGCCTCGCTCGATGGCGTCCATGTCTTTTTCCCCGACCCGTGGCACAAGGCGCGCCACAACAAGCGCCGGCTGATCCAGTCGCCCTTCGTCGCGTTGCTCGCCTCCCGCCTCAAGCCGGGTGGCTATTTCCACTGCGCCACCGACTGGGAAGAGTACGCCCACCAGATGCTCGAAGTGCTCTCGGCAGAACCGACTTTGGTCAACAGCGCCGACGGCTTTGCGCCGCGTCCGGAATACCGCCCGCTGACCAAATTCGAGAATCGCGGGATCCGCCTGGGCCATGGCGTTTGGGATGTTATTTTCCGGAAAAAATAACTGGCAGATTAATGGCGCCTGAGTAGAATGAGAATCAGGATTTGTTAGAAAAAGTGAGGAAATCATGAAAACAACGAAAATTACTTCCGCTGGTTTGTTGCTTCCCTTCCTGGTAATCGCGCTGTCTGCTGCGCCGGCATTTGCCGCTGATCGTTCTGGCAAGGAAGTCGTCGATACGGTCTGTGCCGCCTGCCATACGACTGGCAAGGATGGCGCTCCCAAGATCGGCGATCAGGCCGCTTGGGCAGAACGTGCCGCCAAAGGTCTGGACAAGCTGACGCAGAATGCCATCACCGGCGTGCGCAACATGCCGGCCCACGGCGGCCAGGCAGCCTTGAGCGATCTCGAGATGACTCGGGCCGTCGGTTACATGGTTAGCGGCGGCAAGGCGGCTGATGCGAAAAAGGTCATGAAACCGGTCAAGTCGCGTACAGGCGAACAGGTGGTCAAGGAACGCTGCCAGGAATGCCACACCAGCGGCAAGCAGGGTGCGCCGAAACTGGGTGACATGAACGATTGGAAACCGCGCCTGCAAAATGGCGTCGATCCGCTGATCAAATCGGCCATCAATGGTCACAACTCGATGCCGGCCCGTGGTGGCCTGGCCAATCTGAGCGATGCCGAAATGAAGGCGGCCGTCGAGTTCATGGTCAGCAAGACGGGTGGCGCTGCCGCCAGCAAATAAGCTTCAGCGGCCTGCCGGCCGCTTGATCGGCAAAATGCCGGCATCGCTCGATGCCGGCATTTTTATTTTTGCCGGGCAAGATGGCCGTCTGCTCAGGGCTTTGCCGGTACTTGCCGGGACGGAAGTTGTCGGCTCGTCATGCGCCGGGGTTGGCGGGCTGTTAAACTCTCGCGCCTCAATGACAGCAAACCGGGAATGATTCATGTGGTTCCGTAATCTCCAGCTTTACCGCCTGCCGACGCCGTGGGCCGTCGATCTCGCCAAATTCGAAGAGCAACTGGCCCGTGGTCCGTTCGTGAAATGCCCGAGCAACCAGCCGATGAGCCGGGGCTGGGTGTCGCCGCGCCGCGATGGCGCGCTGGTCTATTCGCTCGGCCAGCAGTGGATGATCGCCCTGAGCGTCGAGCAGCGCCTGCTGCCGTCGTCGGTGGTCAATGACGAGGTCAAGGAGCGCGCCGAGCTGGTCGAAGCCCAGCAGGGTTACGCCCCGGGCCGCAAGCAGCTCAAGGAATTGCGTGAACGCGTTACGGAAGAACTGATGCCGCGCGCCTTCACCCGCCGCCGCACGACCTACGTCTGGCTCGACCCGCAAAATGGCTGGTTCTGTGTCGATGCCGGCAGCCCGGCCAAGGCGGAAGAGGTCATCGAACATCTGCGTCATTGCCTCGACGACTTCCCGCTGACCATGCTCCACACCCAGGTTTCGCCACAAGCGGCAATGGCCGACTGGCTGGCGGGTGGTGACGCGCCGGCCGGCTTCACCATCGACCGCGATTGCGAACTGAAGGCGGCTGGCGAGGAAAAGGCGGCCGTGCGCTACGTTCGCCATCCGCTCGACGGCGACGAGATCAGCGTCGAGATCAAGGCCCATTTGGCCGCCGGCAAGATGCCAACCAAGCTGGCCCTGACCTGGGACGACCGCATCTCTTTCGTCCTCGGCGAAAAGATGGAAATCAAGCGCCTCGCCTTCCTCGACCTGCTCAAGGAAGAAGCCGAGAAATCGGCTGAACACGCCGACGAGCAGTTCGACGCCGATTTCGCGCTGATGACCGGCGAACTGTCGCGTTTCCTGCCGCAACTGCTCGACGCGCTGGGCGGCGAGGTCGTCGAAGAAAAATGAAAGACATCGACGCCTGCCCCTGCGGCAGCGGCAGGCGTTATGCCGATTGCTGCGGTCAACTGCATTTTTCGGCCAAAAATGAAATGACGCCCGAGGCGCTCATGCGTTCGCGCTACAGCGCCTATGTGCTCAAGCTGGCCGATTACCTGCTGGCCAGCTGGCATCCCTCGACCCGGCCGGCCAGCATGGACCTGGCCGAGGACGACGGTACCAAATGGCTCGGGCTGGAGATCAAACGCTGCGCGCAGCAGGATGAAAATCACGCCACCGTCGAATTCGTCGCCCGCTACCGCATCGACGGACGCGGCCATCGGCTGCACGAAATCAGCCGCTTCGTCCGCGAAGACGGCCGCTGGTTCTATGTCGATGGCGACATTGACCCAGGCACCATCACCGCTTGACCGGGCGCCTGCGCCCACCCTCTGAAGAAAACGAATACCCCATGATCATCCTCAAGAACGTCACCCTGCGCCGCAGCTCGAAAGTGCTGCTCGACAAGACCTCCGTCACCATCAATCCCGGTGAGAAGGTCGGCCTGGTCGGTCGCAACGGTGCCGGTAAGTCCACGCTGTTCGCGTTGCTCAACGGCACGCTGCATGAGGATGGCGGCGATTATTCGATTCCCAAGCAATGGCAGATGGGCCAGGTGGCGCAGGACATGCCGGAAACCGAGCAGTCGGCTACCGATTTCGTCATCGACGGTGACACCAGGCTGCTCGCCGCCCGCAACGAGGTGCATGACGCCGAAGCCAGCGACGACGGCATGCGCATGGCCGAGGCCTACATGGCGCTCAACGACGCCGGCGAGCACGACGCCGAAGCGCGCGCCCAGTCGCTGATCCTCGGCCTCGGTTTCAAGGTTTCCGAGCTGCACAACCCGGTCAACAGCTTCTCCGGCGGCTGGCGCATGCGCCTGCAACTGGCCCGCGCCCTGATGTGCCCGTCCGACATCCTGCTTCTCGACGAACCGACCAATCACTTGGACTTGGATGCCCTCGTCTGGTTGGAGGCGTGGCTGAAGCGCTATCAGGGCACGCTGGTCATGATCAGCCACGACCGCGAATTCCTCGATGCCATCACCCAGGTCACGCTGCACATCGACAACGCCAAACTCGTTCGCTACGGCGGCAATTACAGCAAGTTTGAGGACATGCGCGCCGAGCAGATGCTGCTCCAGCAGGCAACGATGGCCAAGCAGGCCGAGAAGATTGCCCACCTTCAATCCTTCATCAACCGCTTCAAGGCCAAGGCCAGCAAGGCCAAGCAGGCGCAGAGCCGGGTCAAGGCGCTCGACCGCATGGAAAAGATCGCGCCGGTGCTGGCCGACGCCGAATTTACCTTCGAGTTCCAGGAACCGCAGAACCTGCCCAACCCGATGCTGTCGATGATGGACGTCACCATCGGCTACCCGCCGGCCGAAGAAGCGCCGGCCGGCACGCCGCCGACGGTCATCGTGCGCGGCATCAATCGCTCGGTGATGGCCGGCCAGCGCATCGGCATCCTCGGCGCCAACGGCCAGGGCAAGTCCACGCTGGTCAAGACCATCGCCTGCGAACTGGCGGCGATCGGCGGCGACCTCACCGAGGGCAAGGGCCTCAACATCGGCTACTTCGCCCAGCAGGAACTCGACGTCCTGCGCCCGCAGGACACGCCGCTCGAACACATGGTCCGCCTGGCCAAGGAGGCGATTGCCAACGGCCGCAGCAATGTGCCGGGCCGTGAACAGGAACTGCGCAACTTCCTTGGCACCTTCAATTTTGGCGGCGAGATGGTCAAGCAGGCCGTCGGCACCATGAGCGGCGGCGAAAAGGCCAGACTAGTGCTGTGCATGATCGTCTGGCAGCGCCCCAACCTGCTGCTCCTTGACGAACCGACCAACCACCTCGACCTCAGCACCCGCGAAGCCCTGGCCGTCGCCCTCAACGAGTTCGAAGGCACCGTCATGCTGGTCAGCCACGACCGCGCCCTGCTCCGCTCGGTCTGCGACGAATTCTGGCTGGTTTCCAAGGGCGGCGTGGCGCCATTCGACGGCGATCTCGAAGATTACCAGCGCTACCTGCTCGACGAAGCGAAGCGCGTGCGCGAAGAGGCCTCGGCGGCGCAGAAGAAGCTGGCTGCCTAGCCAGCGGCTTTTCGCAAATATTCACAATCGGTGTCATGCCGCTGGATTAGGATGGCCAAACCTAATTCCTTCTGGAGAACAAATCATGGGTCTTCTTGATTCCGTCGTCGGCGCACTCGCTGGCGGACAGTCCGGTGGCGATAGCCCCTTGCTGAACATCGTCATGCAACTGATCAACAACCCGCAGACCGGCGGTCTGGGCGGTCTGGTCCAGTCCTTCCAGCAGGGCGGCCTGGGCAATATCGTCAATTCATGGGTTTCCACCGGCCAGAATCTGCCGATTTCGGCTGAACAGATTCAGGCGGTCCTCGGCGGCGGCCAGTTGCAGAACATTGCTACGCAACTGGGCATGTCGACGGAGCAAGCGTCGGGCGGTCTGGCCGATCTACTGCCACAAGTAGTCGACAAGCTGACCCCGAATGGCCAGGTTCCCGAAGGCGGCGATCTGCTCGCTCAAGGCCTGGATATGCTGAAAAAGGGCGGTCTGTTCAGTTAAGACCGCCGCTCGTTCTATAAAAAACGTTCGAGCAGAACGTTGAGAAAGCGCCGACCCTTCGCGGTCGGCGCAATTTTTTCCGGGCCGATTTCGAGCAGGCCATCGGCCTCGGCCGCCTTCAGTTCCGACTGGATGCCGATCATTGGTTGGGCCGTGCGTGCTTCGTATAGCGACGGGTGAAAGCCGTCGGCCAGACGCAGCGCATTCATCATGAATTCGAAAGGCAGGCTCTTGGCCTCGACCTGCGTTTCTTCCTGAATGGCGTTGCCGCTGCGGATGTTGTCGAGGTAGGCTTTGGGGTGCTTCCAGCGCATCTGGCGCAGGACGCGGTCGTGCAGCGTCAGCTTCGAATGGGCGCCGGCACCGATGCCCAAATAGTCGCCGAAATACCAGTAATTGAGGTTGTGCTTGCACTGCTTGCCGCGCTGGGCAAAGGCCGAGGTTTCGTAATTGCTGAAACCGGCCGCGGCCAGACGGGCTTCGATGCTTTCCTGCATGTCGGCGCAGATGTCGCCTTCCGGCAGCTCGGGCGGGAAGGCGGCGAAGCGGGTGTTCGGCTCGAGCGTCAGCTGGTAGCAGGAGAGATGCGACGGTGAGAACGACAGGGCGGTTTCGACATCAGCGAGCGCTTGCTCATGCGTCTGGCCCGGCAGGCCGTACATCAGGTCGAGATTGAACGAGTCGAAATGTTCGCCGGCCAGTTGTGCAGCCCGCTTGGCTTCGGCGGCGCCGTGGATGCGGCCGAGGGCTTTCAGATGATCGTCGTTGAAGCTCTGGATGCCGAGCGACAGGCGATTGACGCCGGCCGCGCGGAAGCCGGCAAATTTCTCGGCCTCGACCGTGCCCGGATTGGCTTCGAGCGTGATCTCGGCATCCGGCGCCAGCATGGCGAGCGCCCGGAAGGCGGCGATCAGTTCGTCGATGGCGGCCGGCGAGAGCAGGCTGGGCGTGCCGCCGCCGAAGAAAACGCTGACTACGGGCCGGCCCCAGATCAGCGGCAGGGCCGATTGCAGGTCGGCGATCAGCGCATCGACGTATTCACGCTCGGGAATCGTGCCGTTCGCCTCGTGCGAGTTGAAATCGCAGTACGGGCACTTCTGCACGCACCATGGCACATGGACGTAGAGCGCCAAGGGTGGGGAAACGCGGAATTCGAGCGGTGCTACGGTCGACCGGAAATTTTGGCTAAAAATGGGAATTGTGCGGGCCACGGTTTACAGCGTCGGCAGGCGGGCGATCAGTTTCTGCATGGCCTGGCCGCGATGCGACAGCTTGTTCTTGATCGCGCCATCCAGTTCGGCCGCCGTCTGAAAATGCGTCGGGACGTAGAACAGCGGGTCGTAGCCGAAGCCGTCGGCGCCGCGCTGGGCTTCAAGAATGGTGCCGTGCCACTCGCCTTCGGCGATGATCGGTTGCGGGTCGTTGGCTGAACGGACAAGGACCAGCACGCAGGCGAAATGGGCGTGGCGGTCATCCTGGCCGGCGAGGTCGGCGAGCAGTTTTTCGTTGTTGCGTGCATCCGATTTCGGCTCGCCGGCATAGCGGGCCGAATAGACGCCGGGGGCGCCGCCGAGGGCGGCGACGCACAGGCCGGAGTCATCGGCCAGCGCCGGCAGGCCGGAGGCCTGGGCAGCATGGCGGGCCTTGGCCAGCGCGTTCTCAACAAAGGTGCAGTGCGGCTCTTCGGCTTCCGGAATACCCAACTGCCCTTGCGGAATGACTTCGAAGCCAAGCGGCGCCAGCAGCGCGTTGAGCTCCTTCATTTTCTTGGCGTTGTTCGAGGCGAGGACGAGCTTTTTCATGCAAGAACTCACGAAGCGAGGGCGCTTTGCTGGGCGGCAGTCAGCTGGCGGATACCCATCGTCGCGAGATCGACGAGCACGCTCATCTGCTCGCGGGTAAACGGTTCGCCTTCGGCCGTGCCCTGGATTTCGACAATGCCGCCGTTGCCGGTCATCACGACGTTCATGTCGGTATCGCAGTCCGAATCTTCCGGATAATCGAGATCGAGGACCGGGGCGCCCTTGTAGATGCCGACCGAGATGGCGGCGACGTGGTCGCGCACCGGGTTGACCGGCAGCTTGCCGGCCGTGACGAGCTTTTCGCAGGCTTCATAAAGCGCCACCCAGGCGCCGGTGATCGAGGCGCAACGGGTGCCGCCATCGGCCTGCAGGACGTCGCAGTCGAGCGTGATCTGGCGTTCGCCGAGGGCCTTGAGGTCGGTTACGGCGCGCAGGCTGCGGCCGATCAGGCGCTGGATTTCCTGGGTCCGGCCGGTCTGCTTGCCCTTGGCCGCTTCGCGCGACGAGCGGGTGTGCGTGGCGCGCGGCAGCATGCCGTACTCGGCCGTCACCCAGCCCTGACCCTTGCCGCGCAGGAAGGGCGGCAGGTTTTCTTCAACGCTGGCCGTGCACAGCACGCGGGTGTCGCCCATTTCGATGAGCACCGAGCCTTCGGCATGGCGCGTGAAATTGCGGGTGATTTTGACGGTGCGGAGCTGATCCGGCTGACGTTGGCTGGGGCGCATGGTGTTCCTTATTTTTTCGGGGTGTATTTGTCGATGGCGGAGCGGATTTCCTCGATCGCCAGCTCGATTTCGTCGTCGCTGAGGTCGCTCTTGTAGGCCGGGTTGCGGCCGAATTCGTCGAGGCGCGTGGTGACTTCGTCCTGGGTCATGGTCTGGGTCGAAATGGCGCTGCTCGCCGTTTCGACGTAGGCGTCCTCCCAGCGCACGGCGACGACGGACAGGTTGTCGCCGTGGGCGCCGCCCTTGAGTTCGGCTTGGTTGAGCAGCATCGGCACGACTTGCAGCAGGTTGGAGCCCTTCAGCGCGACAGCCATCATCTCGCCGGACATTTCACCCCACAGGCCATCCGTGGCAAGCAGGACGACATCGCCGTGAGCGAGCGGCGTCTTGCGCGAAAACTCGATTTCCGGCGGATGCGGGCTGCCCAGGCAGCTGTAGATCTTGTTGCGGTCCGGATGAAACACGGCTTGCGCTTCGGTGATCATGCCTTCCTCGACGAGCAGGCGGATACGCGAATGATCCTTGGTCTGGGTGATGACCTTGCCTTCGCGGATCAGATAGAGCCGCGAATCGCCGGCATGCGCCCAGTAGGCGACGTTGTCCTGGACGATGCAGGCGACGCAGGTCGTGCGCGGCGTGTCCTTGAGGCGATGGCGGGCGGTGTAGTCGAGAATGGCGTGGTGGGCGTTGGTCATGCCCTTTTGCAGAAAGCGGAAGGGGTCGCCGAGCACCGGGCGCGCTTCGCGCTGGAATGCATCGGCCAGCGTCTGAACCGCAATCTGGGCGGCGATTTCGCCGTAGTGATGCCCACCCATACCATCGGCAACGACCATCAACAGGGCATCGCGCGAGTAGCAATAGGTCGTCCGGTCCTCGTTGTTGGCGCGGCCACCCTGACGACTTTCCTGATAAATGGTGAATCTCATTGGATCGGCTTCCTGAGTTTATCGACGAAGCGGCCGATCCAGCTCGGCGAAGGCTTCGGGCGGGGTGGGGTGACGGTCTCGACGAGCGCCTTTTGCAGGGCAAAAACGCTTTGCGGACGGTAAAGATGGTTGAGGTTGAGGCACCAGTCGATGATCTCAAGCAGGCGGTCGGAAAACTGGCCGTCCCAGCGCATCATGGCCGGTGCCAGGGTGTCCTTCTTCATGCGCGCATCGGCGGCTTGCGGTGCGCTGCCGGCCAGGCAGGCATACATCGAGGCGCCGACGCTGTAAATATCGCTCCACGGCCCGAGATCCTTGCGCGAGCCGTAATGCTCGGGCGAGGCGAAGCCCGGGGTGTACATCGGCTTGAGGATCGGCTGATCGGTGATCAAGGTCTGGCGGGCGGCGCCGAAGTCGATGAGGACCGGCGTGTTGTCGCCGCGCAGGTAAATATTCGAGGGCTTGAGGTCGAGGTGCAGCAGCTTGTTCGAATGCACCTCGCGCAGGCCGTTGAGCATGCGGGTGAACACGCCGCGCATGAAGCGCTCGGAAATGTGCCCCTGATGTTTCTGGATGAATTCCTGCAGCGTCCGGCCGTGTTCGTACTCCATGACCATGTAAACGGTGTCGTTGGCGCGAAAAAAGTTCAGCACGCGGATCACGTTGGGGTGCGACAGGCGGGCCAGGGCGCGGCCTTCCTCGAAAAAGCACTTCATGCCATAGCGGAAGGCGCCCAGATGTTCGGCCGTGATGACCGGGTTGATATCCCCGCGCGTGCGCAGGGCCAAGCTGTTGGGCAGGTATTCCTTGATCGCGACCTGTCGCCCGGCCTGGTCAGTCGCCAGATAGACAATAGAAAAGCCGCCGAGCGAAAGCTGGCGGTCTATTGTGTACTCTTCTAGCAGGTGGCCGTTCGGTAACGGCTGATTGGCTTGTTGCGCCATGGAGCTCGCGGTTATGATGCAATTTCAGGCATTTTCGGGCGTGTTGTCCGGACTGTAAAGCAAGGGATTCCCGATAATGATTTGTAGTATGACCGGTTATGCCGTTAAAACACGTGATTTAGAGTACGGAACGCTGCAACTCGAGCTAAAAAGCGTCAATTCACGCTATCTCGATTTTCATTTTCGCATCGCCGAAGATCTGCGCGCGCTGGAAATTCCGCTGCGCGAAATGCTCGCCGCCCGCATCAATCGCGGCAAGGTCGAGTGCCGTCTCTCCTTCAACGCGGCAGCCGCCCGGGCCGACCAGCTCAAAATCAATGGCGAACTCCTGTCCACGCTCAAGTCGCTCAACGAACGCGTGCGCGGCGAGATGCCCGAGGCGATCCCCTTGTCAGTCAACGAAACCCTGCGCTGGCCCGGCATGTTCGGCGAACAGAACGTCGACTTCGCTGCACTGAGTCCTGAAGTCATGGCCCTGGCGCGCGACGCGCTGGTCGATTTCACGGCAACCCGCGGCCGCGAAGGTGACAAGCTGGCCGAAACCATCATCGACCGCGTCAACGCCATGCGCGACATCGTTCGCCGCGTCGCGCCCCGTATTCCCGAGGCGCAGGCGATCTACACCGAAAAGCTGCGCCAGCGCCTGACCGAAGCCTTGGGCGGCGCCAGCGAAGACCGCGTCCTGCAGGAAGTTGCCGTCTTCGCGACGCGCATCGATGTCGCCGAAGAACTGGCCCGCCTGACCACCCACCTCGATGAAGTCGAGCGCGTGCTCAAGCAGGGCGGTGCCTGCGGCAAGCGCCTTGATTTCCTGATGCAGGAACTCAATCGCGAAGCCAACACGCTGGGCTCGAAATCGGCAATTACGGAAGTTTCGCAGGCGTCGATGGAGCTCAAGCTGCTCATCGAGCAAATGCGCGAGCAGATCCAGAACCTGGAATAAATCGGAAGTGGCGCGTTGGCCTGCGGACGGCGCAGGCCAATTTCAATTTTGGCCGTTTTTCCCGGTTGACCGTAGCAAGTTGGTAATCCCGCAGCGGCGGGCGTTTTTCTGAGGTGTCCCATGGCCGGAAATCTTTATGTAGTGGCCGCACCGTCCGGTGCCGGCAAGACGACGCTGGTTCGCCTGCTCCTCGAGCAGGAAAAAACGGTCCAGCTCTCCATTTCCTACACCACCCGCGCGCCGCGCCCGGGTGAGGAAAACGGGCGCGAATATCATTTTGTCGATGCCACCGAATTCCAGGCGATGATCGCCCGCCAGGAATTCCTCGAGTGGGCCGAAGTGCACGGCAATTTCTACGGCACCTCGAAGAAATGGATTGCCGACGAATTGGCGGCCGATCGCGATGTCCTGCTCGAGATCGACTGGCAGGGCGCGCAGCAGGTGCGGGCCTTGTTCCCGCAGGCGATCGGTGTCTTCATTCTGCCGCCGTCGATGGAAGAGCTGACCCGCCGCCTGACCGGCCGCGGCACCGACAGTGCCGACGTCATTTCCCGCCGTTTGGCCGCTGCGCAGGCCGAAATGCGCCATGTCGGGGAATTCGACTATGTTATTATTAACGACCAGTTGGCTCAGGCTCTGGATGATTTGCGTGCGGTTGTACGCGCCTCCCGCCTGAGTTTTGGGGCTCAGCGTGCCCGACACGCTGCCCTGTTTCAAAGAATGATCTGATTTTTGAGGTTCCCATGGCTCGCGTTACCGTTGATGACTGTCTGAAAAGAATTCCCAATCGCTTCATGATGACCCTGGCAGCCGCCCATCGCGCCCGTCAGCTGGCCAATGGCGCGACCCCGCTGGTCGACGGCGAAAAACACAAGCCGACCGTTGTTGCGCTAAAGGAAATGGGCGCCGGCAAGATCGGTCTGGAAGTGCTTAACCGCGGCCAGTCCTGAAAGCAGGGGCGGTGAAGACTGATGGGTTCCGTGCCGTCGCCTCTGCCGCCTTTTGATGAGGAACCCGCCTACCGGGTTTTCCTCGATAGTCTCGATTATCTTTCCCCGGCTGAACTAGAGAAAATCAAGGCGGCGTACGCCTACGCAGCCAAGGCGCACGCCAGTCAGCGGCGCATGTCGGGCGAAGCCTACATCACGCATCCGCTGGCCGTCGCCGGCGCCGTCGTCGAGTGGCGGATGGATGTCGACGCGATTGCCGCGGCCCTGCTCCATGATGTGCTCGAAGACACCGGGACGACCAAGCACGAGCTGGCCGAGAAATTCGGCAAGGAAGTTGCCGAGCTGGTCGATGGCCTGTCCAAGCTCGACAAGATGGAATTTGCCTCCTACCAGGAGGCGCAGGCCGAAAATTTCCGCAAGATGCTGATGGCCATGGCGCGCGATTTGCGCGTCGTGCTCATCAAGCTCGCTGACCGCCAGCACAATCTGGCGACGATGTCGGCGATGCGCGCCGACAAGCGTGCCCGCATTGCCCGCGAAACGCTGGAAATCTACGCCCCGATTGCCTTGCGCCTCGGCCTCAACAAGCTTTACCGCGAGTTGCAGGACACCTCGTTCCGGCTCATCCACCCGCATCGCGCCGAGGTGCTGACCAAGGCGCTGACTACGGCGCATGGCAATCGCAAGGAACTGCTGACGCGGATTCTCGACGGCATCAACGACAAGCTGGCGCATGCCGGCCTCAAGGCCGAGGTGTTCGGTCGCGAGAAGAGCCTGTACTCGATTTTCCGCAAGATGAAGGACAAGCACCTGTCGTTTTCGCAGGTGCTCGACATCTACGGTTTTCGGGTCGTCGTCGACAACGTGCCGACCTGCTATCTGGCGCTCGGCGCGCTGCACAGCTTGTTCAAGCCGGTGCCCGGCAAGTTCAAGGACTACATCGCGATTCCCAAGGCCAATGGCTATCAGTCGCTTCATACGACGCTGATCGGCCCCTATGGCACGCCGGTCGAAGTGCAGATCCGCACGCGCGAAATGCACAATGTTGCGCAGGAAGGCGTCGCCGCCCACTGGCTCTACAAGGACATGGACGAGTCCAGTGCCGATCTGCAGATCAAGACGCACAAGTGGCTGCAATCGCTGCTTGAAATGCAGACCAGCGATTCGGCCGAGTTCTTCGAGAACGTCAAGATCGACCTCTTCCCGGACGAGGTCTACGTCTTCACGCCGAAAGGCAAGATCATGGCCATGCCGCGCGGCGCGACGGTGGTCGACTTTGCCTACGCGGTGCACACCGACGTCGGTCACCACTGCTCGGCGGCCCGCGTCAATCACGAGCTGGCACCGCTGCGCACCGATCTGCGCAATGGCGACCTGGTCGAGATCATCACCTCGCCGCAGGCCAGCCCCAACCCGGTGTGGCTGACCTATGTGAAGACGGGCAGGGCACGCAGCAAGATCCGCCATTTCCTGCGCACCATGCAGAACGAGGAATCGGCCCGCCTCGGCGAGCGCCTGCTGCGCCAGGAATTACTGTCGCTCGGCGTCGTGCCGATCTCGATCCCGACGGCGGCCTGGGATCAGATGGTCAAGGCTGGTGGCCAGAAGAATATCGAAGAGGTCTATACCGAAATCGGCCTCGGCAAGCGTCTGCCTTCGGTCGTTGCCCGCCGCCTGCTGGCCCGCGAAGACATGACCAACGAGGTGCCGAGCGGCATGGCGCTGGCCATCCACGGTACCGAAGGCATGGCCATCCAGTTGGCGCGTTGCTGCCAGCCGATTCCCGGCGATCCGATCATCGGCTCGATCCGCAAGGGCAGTGGCCTGATCATTCACACGCATGATTGCCAGGCTATCCGCAAGTCGCGGTCGACCGAGCCGCAGAAATGGATCGATGTCGAATGGGAGCCGGAAGAAGGCAAGCTGTTCGAAATTCGCATCAACGTCGAGGTCAAGAATGCGCGCGGTGTGCTGGCCCAGGTGGCGTCGGCCATTGCCGAGGCCGGGTCGAATATTGAGCATGTTTCGATGGACGCCGACCCGGAACGCCTGTTTACCTCGCTGCGTTTCACCATCCAGGTCGCCCATCGCAACCATCTGGCGGCGGTCATGCGCGGCATGCGCCACATCCCGGAAGTCACCCGTATTACCCGTGAAAGGGGAGGCGACACTTGAGGGTCCTCGTGCTGGGGGCCGGCGTTGTCGGTACAACGAGCGCGTGGTATCTCGCCCGTGCCGGGCATCAGGTGACGGTCATCGACCGTCAGCCGGCGGCCGCAGATGAAACAAGCTTTGCCAATGGCGGGCAGATTTCGGTTTCTCACGCCGAGCCATGGGCCAATCCGCATGTTCTGACCCATCTGGTGAAATGGCTGGGCCGCGAAGATGCGCCCTTGCTCTGGCGCTGGCGGGCCGATCCGGCGCAACTGGAATGGGGTCTGCGCTTCCTCGGCGAATGCCTGCCCGGCCGGACCCGGCGCAACATTGCGGCGATTGTCGCGATGGCGCTGTACAGCCGTAGCCGCCTGCAGGCGCTGCGTCAGGAACTGGCGCTGGAATACGACCATCTCGAACGCGGCATTCTGCACATTTATACCGATCGCCAGGAGTTTTCGGCGGCGGTCGAGGCGGCGCAGCTCATGCGCCAGTTCGGGCTCGATCGTCTCACGGTCGACGCCGAAAAATGCCTGGAAATAGAACCGGCGCTGGCCGGCGCCAAGGCGCTGTTGGTCGGCGGCGACTACACGCGCTCCGACGAAACCGGTGACGCCAAGAAATTTACCTGTGCCCTGGCCGAGCGGGCGACGGCGCTTGGCGTCGATTTTCGCTTCGGTACGGCCATCGAACGCATTGCGGCTGGCGGCAGCCAGATCGCCGGTGTCGTCGCTCAGGGCAAGAACGGGGCTGAGCTGCTGACGGCTGACGCCTATGTTGTCGCGCTGAGCAGCTATTCGCCAGCTTTGCTCAAGCCGCTCGGCATCCGCCTGCCGGTCTATCCGGCCAAGGGCTATTCGGCGACGCTGACGCTGGCTGAGGATAGCGTGGCGCCGACGGTCAGTGTCACCGACGACGAGTGCAAGCTGGTCTTTTCCCGCCTCGGCAACCGCCTGCGCATCGCCGGTACGGCCGAGTTCAACGGCTACAACCTCGATCTCAATCCGGTGCGTTGCCAGGCGCTGATCACGCGCACCCGCCAGCTTTTCCCCGAACTCAAAACGCTCGGCGAGCCGGAGTTCTGGTGCGGCCTGCGCCCGGCGACGCCGTCGAACGTGCCGATCATCGGCCAGACGCGTTATGGCAACCTGTGGCTCAACACCGGCCACGGCACGCTGGGCTGGACGATGGCCTGCGGCTCGGCGGCCGCCCTGGCCGACCTGATGAGCGGCGCCCAGCCCGAACCGGATTTCCCCTTCGTTAAACCTTGAAACCTCAGTTGACCGCTTACCCGTCCCCGTCCAGCGGCATGAATACTGGCTTCTGTGCCTTCGATTCGATCCACCCACCGGGTGACAGCGCTACGCGGCCGCTGGCACATCTGGTCGGGCGTCCGGCTTTGTGGCTTCGCCGAAACTCGCCAATGCTTGAGATTTTCATTGGCTCGTTTTCGCTCCTTGTTGCAGGCATGAGCCTGCTGCGGCGTCGCTTCGCGCCGGCCATCCCGCCCAAACGCACCATCGGCCCCGTCCAACTGAGGTTTCAAGGTTAAATGCTGATCGACACCCACTGCCATCTCGATGCGGCTGAATTCGATGCCGATCGGGACGCGGTGTATGCCGCCGCGACGGCGGCGGGGGTGGGGCGGATCGTGGTGCCGGGTGTCACGGTCAACCGGAAATTTCGGCCAAAAACGATAATTGCCGACTACCCTGGCTGCCTTGAGGCTTACGGTATCCATCCGCTTTACGTCGACCAGTCCAGCCCGGAAGACATCTCCCGGCTGCGCGACTGGCTCCAGCAGGTGCCGCCGGTTGCCGTCGGCGAGATCGGGCTGGATTTTTACGTAAGCGGCCTCGACATCGAGCGTCAGACCCACTTCTTCGTCGAACAATTGAAGTTGGCTCGCGAGTTTGATTTGCCGGTGCTGCTCCACGTCCGCCGGGCCATCGATCCGGTGCTCAAACAGTTGCGCCGGATCGGCGTGCGCGGCGGCATCGCCCATGCCTTCAACGGCAGTCGGCAGCAGGCCGACGAATTCATCAAGCTCGGCTTCGCGCTGGGCTTTGGTGGCGCCATGACTTTCAGCGGCTCGACGCGCATCCGCGAACTGGCACGAACACTCCCGCTCGAATCCATCGTCCTCGAAACCGATGCGCCGGACATCCCGCCGGCCTGGCTCAACGGTGGCCGCAACGCGCCGGCCGAGTTGCCGCGCATCGCCGAGGTGCTGGCCGAATTGCGCGGTATCTCGCTGCCTGCGCTGGTGGCGCAGACGGCCGCCAATGCCCGGGCCGCGCTGCCGGCCCTGCAAGCGGATATCTAGGCCGGCTGGCGCCGATTACTCGGCGACGACTAGGGGGCGGATCTCGGCATTGGCATCGATCCTGGTGAGCCGGCCAGCGTCATCGAAAATCGCCTTGAATTCGCCCCGGCTACTCAGCCAGAAACGCCAGGTCTTGCTTTCCAGATCCGGATTCTCGTCGCTGACCGGGTAACCAACCGCCATGATGACCTGCTCGCGGGTCATGCCCTTGGTCAGGCGGGCGGTGCCGATGGCTTCCTGAATATTCCGGGGGTAGGTGTTGAGTCTCTCGAGCGGGTCCTGGGCAACGACGTAACGCCGGGCAAACGTTTCGAGCGAAATGCTGCGGCTGTAATCGTTGCCGATGTCCTGCTTGCGTCCATTGATCACGACATGGACACGGTTCTTGCCGTAACCGTTCATGGTCAAAGGCGTTCCGGCAGGAATCATCGTCTTGCCCTGACCAAGATAGTTGATGTCACTGATCCACGCGCCATCGGTGCGCATGTTGCAGCACAGGAAACCGGCCGTCTGGGCGGCGGCGCTTGCCGAAGCGAGTGCGGCAAGGCAGAGCATCGTGAAGCGTTTCAAGGTGTGTTTCCTCAAGGTCTGCAGTTGGGGGGGGGCGAGCGCAATCCTAGCATTCTCCGGGGCCGCCATTGAAGCGGGGGCCGAGCGCCGTCGCGTCGCAAATGGATGGTCCGGCTGCCTTGGCTGGTGCGGCATTTGATCGCCGTCAACATTCCACCAAGAAGTTTAGGGGTATTTCCCCGATTTGATCTGCGCTAAAGAAGCGTCGCCTTATGGGCGTAGATTGCCCGAGCTGACACTTAACCGACGGGGCGTGGCATGGACATGAAAGTTTCCTCCGGCATCAATATTTCCAGCGTCATTCTCGGCGTTTTGCCCGCCGACACGGCGATGCTCAGCAAGAGCCTGCGCGAACTCGAGGGGGTCGAGGTCCATGCGGTTGGCGAAGATGGCCGGATGATCGTGACGATCGAATCCGGCGACGAAGACAACACCAGCAATATCTTTGAGGCGATACGCCAGATGCCGGGAGTGATTTCGGCCTCGCTGGTTTATCACCAGTACGAATCCGATCCAGATGAGGAGGCCTGAGATGATCGAAGTGAAACTTACCCGGCGTGATTTCATCAAGAGCAACGCAGTCGCGGCGGCCGCTACCGTCGCCGGCATCAGCGTGCCGAACGCCGTCATGGCGCAGCAGGCGGGCAAGGGCGATGGCGTGCGCTGGGACAAGGGCGTCTGCCGCTACTGCGGTACCGGTTGCGGCGTGCTGGTCGGCGTCAAGGAGGGGCGCATCGTGGCCACCCAGGGCGACCCGGATGCCCCGGTCAATCGCGGCCTGAACTGCATCAAGGGCTATTTCCTCTCGAAGATTCAATACGGTAAAGACCGTCTCATGTCGCCGATGCTGCGCATGAAGGACGGCAAGTACGACAAGAACGGCGACTTCAAGCCGATCACCTGGACCCAGGCTTTCGACATCATGGAAGAGAAGTGCAAAGCCGCGCTCAAGGAAGGCGGGCCGCGCAATATCGCCATGTTCGGCTCCGGCCAGTGGACGGTGTGGGAAGGCTACGCCGCCGCCAAGCTCATGAAGGCCGGTTTCCGTACCAACAACCTCGATCCCAACGCCCGCCACTGCATGGCCTCGGCCGTCGCCGGCTTCATGCGCACCTTCGGCATCGACGAGCCGATGGGTTGCTATGACGACGCCGAGCACGCCGACGTTTTCGCGCTGTGGGGTTCGAACATGGCCGAGATGCACCCGATCTTGTGGTCGCGCATCACCGACCGCCGGCTCAGTGCCAAGCACGTCAAGGTGCACGTGCTCTCGACCTTCAACCACCGCTCCTGCGAGCTGGCTGATAACACCCTGATCTTCAAGCCGCAGTCCGATCTGGCCATTCTCAACTACATCTGCAACCACATCATCCAGACTGGTGCGGTGAACAAGGAATTCGTCGCCAAACACGTCAAGTTCGCCAAGGGCGTGACCGACATCGGCTACGGCCTGCGCCCGAATCATCCGCTCGAAAAGGTGGCGATGAACAACGGCTACCCGGGCGAAGAAGGCAAGCCGAAGGGCAATCCGAACAACTCGACGCCGATGACTTTCGACGAGTTCGCCGCCTTCGTCTCCGAATACACGCTCGACAAGGCGCACGAGATTTCCGGCGTACCCAAGGAAAACCTTGAGGCATTGGCCAAGGCCTACGCCGACCCGAAGGTAAAGGTAGTTTCCTACTGGACCATGGGCTTCAACCAGCACACCCGCGGCACCTGGGTGAACAACATGATCTACAACGTGCACCTGCTGGTCGGCAAGATTTCCGAGCCGGGCAACGGGCCGTTCTCGCTGACCGGTCAGCCGTCAGCCTGCGGTACGGCGCGCGAAGTCGGCACCTTTGCCCATCGTCTGCCGGCCGACATGGTGGTGATGAATCCCAAGCACCGCGAGCTGTCGGAAAAGCTCTGGAAGCTGCCGGCCGGCACCATTCCCGAGTGGATCGGCCTGCATGCCGTGGCCCAGAGCCGCGCCCTGAAGGACGGCAAGCTCGGCTTCTACTGGACGTCGACGACCAACAACATGCAGGCCGGGCCGAACGTCAATGACGAAATCTACCCGGGTTGGCGCAATCCCAAAGCCTTTGTCGTCGTCTCCGATGTCTACCCGACTGTTTCGGCGATGGCTTCCGACCTCATCCTGCCTTGTGCCATGTGGATGGAGAAGGAAGGCATGTACGGCAACGCCGAACGGCGCGGCCAGATGTGGCGCCAGCAGGTCAAGGCGCCGGGCGAAGGCAAGTCCGACCTCTGGCAGTACCTCGAATTCTCGAAGCGCTTCAAGATCGAAGAAGTCTGGCCGGCCGAGTTGCTCGACAAGAACCCGGAGTACAAGGGCAAGACGATGTACGACGTGCTGTTCGCCAACGGCCAGGTCAACAAGTTCGGGCTCGACGAGGTCGCCAAGGTCAACGCCCACGGCATCAAGGACTACATGAACGACGAGTCCAAGGCCTTCGGCTTCTACGTACAGAAAGGCCTGTTCGAGGAATACGCCTCGTTTGGGCGTGGCAAAGCGCACGATCTGGCTAACTTCGACGTCTATCACAAGGCCCGCGGCCTGCGCTGGCCGGTGGTCGATGGCAAGGAAACGCTGTGGCGCTTCCGCGAGGGTTACGACACCTACGTCCCGAAGGGTGAGGGCGTGCGTTTCTACGGTTACCCGGACGGCAAGGCCATCGCTTTCGCGCTGCCCTACCAGCCGGCGGCCGAAATGCCCGATGCCGAATACGACCTGTGGCTATGCACCGGCCGCGTGCTCGAACACTGGCACACCGGCTCGATGACGCGGCGCGTGCCGGAGCTCTACAAGGCGATGCCCGATGCCGTGATCTACATGCACCCGGAAGATGCCAAGAAGCGTAGTCTGGCCCGTAACGACGTGGTCAAGGTGGCGACCCGGCGTGGCGAAATCCAGTTGCGGGTCGAAACCAAGGGGCGGAACAAACCGCCGCTTGGCCTGGTGTTCGTGCCTTTCTTCGACGAACATCGTCTGGTGAACAAGCTGACGCTGGATGCAACTTGTCCGATTTCGAAAGAGACTGATTACAAGAAGTGCGCGTGCAAGGTGGTCAAGGCTTGAGGGACTGACCGGAAGAGCAATCAGGGAGTGCCGAACGGGTGGGAGCGGGGCCCACCCGTGCCGGCTGAACTGAACAAGTGATGAAAGCGATGACAGAAAAAACCCCAAAAAGCGCGGCAGCCCGCCGCCAGTTCATTTTCGACTCGGCCAAGATGGTGTGTGGCGTGGGCATGCTCGGCCTCGGCCTTGGTTTGTACGCCAAGCAGTCGAAGGCCTTGCCGGCGCTCGCCCTGCGCCCGCCCGGCGCCCTGCCGGAAGATGACTTCCTCGGTGCCTGCATCCGTTGCGGCATGTGCGTGCGCGACTGCCCGTACAACACGCTCGAACTGGCCAAGCCGGAAACGCCGGTGGCGACCGGCACGCCGTTTTTCAATGCGCGCAACATCCCGTGCGAGATGTGCGACGACATTCCGTGCATCAAGGCCTGCCCGACCGGCGCGCTGGATCACAGCCTGACCGACATCAACAAGGCGAAGATGGGCGTCGCGGTGCTCATCGACCACGAAACCTGCCTCAATTTCCTCGGCCTGCGCTGCGACGTCTGTTATCGCGTCTGCCCGGTCATCGACAAGGCGATCACGCTCGACATGGTGCCCAACACGCGCACCGGTCGTCACGCCATGTTCCTGCCGACGGTTCATTCCGAGCACTGCACGGGCTGCGGCAAGTGCGAGAAATCCTGTGTCCTCGAAGAGGCGGCGATTCGCGTCCTGCCGCCCAAGCTGGCCAAGGGCGAGCTCGGCAAGCACTACCGTATCGGCTGGGACGAAAAATCGAAGGCCGGCCAGTCGCTGATCGACGAATCGAAAATGATGGACCTGCCCGACCGCCTGCCGGAGGGCGCCGTTCTGCCCGGTCACTACGATCCGGCCAGCGGTCACACCGAGTCCTTGCGCGGCATGCCCGGCAGCGAAGCGGGCGCCATCCCGAGCCTGCCGCCCGGACTGGGAGGCAAGCCATGAGCGCCGTCCAGGGTAAACGTACAGGGGCCGAAGCCGTGGCCGAAAAAGGCTGGCTGCGGGCCCACAAATGGCTGATCCTGCGCCGCATCTCGCAGTTTTCCATTCTCGCCTTGTTCCTTGCCGGGCCGTGGTTTGGCCAGTGGATCGTCAAGGGCAATCTGGCCTACAGCTACACGCTGGGCTTCCTGCCGCTGACCGATCCCTACGTTGCCCTGCAATCGATGGTCACCGGGCATTTGCCGGAAACCTTGGGCTTGGTCGGCCTGGCCATCGTCCTGGTCTTTTATCTGCTGGTTGGCGGGCGGGTTTATTGCAGCTGGGTCTGTCCGGTCAATATCGTTACCGATGCGGCCGGCTGGCTGCGTGGCCGTCTTGGCATCAAGGGCAGCTCGCAATTGAGCCGCAGCACGCGCTACTGGATACTCGGCATGACCCTCGTCGGCTCGGCCCTGACCGGCGTTGTGCTCTGGGAGCTGATCAATCCGGTTTCGATGCTGCATCGCGGCCTGATTTTCGGCATGGGAATGGCGTGGACCGTGGTCCTCGTCGTTTTCCTGTTCGATCTGTTCGTGACCAGTCGTGGCTGGTGCGGCCGGCTTTGCCCGGTTGGCGCTTTTTACAGCCTGATCGGCCGGTGGAGTCCGCTCCGGGTTTCGGCGCCGGCGCGGGCCGCCTGCAACGATTGCATGGACTGCTTCGAAGTCTGCCCTGAACCGCAGGTCATCCGGCCGGCGCTCAAGGGTGAAGGCAAGGGCGTCGGCCCGGTCATTCTGAGTCCGAACTGCACCAATTGCGGTCGTTGCATTGATGTCTGCTCGAAGGAGGTCTTTACCTTCGGGTTGCGGTTCAATAACCCGGTTTCCACTGCCCAGCCTGCGGTGACGCAGTCGGAAGCCCGCTGATTATCGAGTTCAAGAGGAGGAGCGCCCATCATGAAAACAACGCTGAAGACGAGATTTGCCATTCTGGCAGCCGCTGCTTGCTGGGCGCTTTCCGGTCCGCTCGCGCTGGCTCAGGAAGCCCCCAAGCCGATGCGGGGGGCGGACGTGAGCGCTACCGATCAGGCGCCGGAAGCCAAGAAATACCTGGGCGGCAAACCGGGCGGCCAGGAGAAAGTGGCGCGCACCTACCGCGACCAGCCACCGGTGATCCCGCACGCGGTCGAGAACTTCGACGAAATCACCCTGGAAGAAAACCAGTGCCTGACCTGCCACAGCGCGGATACCTACAAGAAGAAAAAAGCGCCGAAGATCGGCGATAGCCACTTCCGCGATCGCGACGGCAAGGTTCTGCCGACCACCTCGTCACTGCGCCATAACTGCACGCAATGCCACGTGCCGCAAGTCGACGCGCCGCCGCTCGTCGAAAACGATTTCAAGGGTGATCTGGCCGAAGGCAAAGCGCCCAAGGGCAAGAAAAAGAACTGATTGGTCAGTGAATAACGAAAAAGGGAGCCGAGGCTCCCTTTTTTGCTGTCTGGCCGGCTTGTTCGGGTTCGTGGCTGATTGCTACGGTCAACCCGAAAAAACGGCCAAAAATGAAATGCGCTACGCCGTCATTCAGGCTTCGGCCAGCACGCTGCGCATTTTCTGCAGCGCCTTGACCTCGATCTGGCGAATCCGCTCGGCCGAAACATCGAACTCGGCAGCCAGATCGTGCAGCGTGGCGGCTTCGCCTTCCGGCAACCAGCGCGCCTCGACGATGCGGCGACTGCGCGGGTCAAGCGTAGCCAAGGCTTCGTGCAGCCCCTCATCCTGCAGGCGGGCGACCGCCTTGTTTTCCAGGACGCGGGTCGGCTCGTAGCGCGAGTCGGCCAGGTAATCGATCGGCGCAAAGGCTTCGTCGCCGTCGTCCGGGCTGCCTTCGAGCGCAATGTCGCGGCCCGACAGGCGGGTTTCCATCTCGACCACTTCGTCCTGCTTGACGCCCAGACGCGCCGCGACTTCAGCCGCCTGCGTGCCGTTCAGGGTATCGACGCCCTCGTAATCGCTCTTCAGGCTGCGCAGGTTGAAGAACAGCTTGCGCTGGGCCTTGGTCGTTGCCACTTTGACCAGACGCCAGTTCTTGAGGATGTACTCGTGAATCTCGGCCTTGATCCAGTGCATGGCAAACGACACCAGACGGACGCCGCGCGTCGGATCGAAACGTTTGACGGCCTTCATCAGGCCGATATTGCCTTCCTGGATCAGGTCGGCATGCGGCAGGCCGTAGCCGAGATAGCCGCGGGCGATGGAGATGACGAGGCGAAGGTGCGAAAGCACGAGCTGACGCGCCGCTTCCACATCACCTTCGTTGTGGAAACGCTCGGCCAGCCGGATTTCCTCAACCTCGGACAGCATGGGGTAACGGTTCGCTGCCTGAATATAGGCGTCGATGTTGCCGATTGCTGACGGGATGGGAAGTGTCAGGGCATGGGTCATGGCGTAATGTCCTCCTTCATTTACCTCTATATATTAGCACTCGCTGCCTAAGAGTGCTAAGAGGGGAAAAAGTTTCTCGATTTTTGTTGCTCGGGGCTACCTGGGGACTATTTGGCATGCAAGCTGCTTCTAGTAATCCCGTTGGACCCTTCGCTCACTCTCTCCAATTTTTCCGGCACCATGAAAACTCGCTACATCCATCCCATTGCAATCAAGGAAGAACTGGTCGAGCACGAGCAGCTCCTGATTCGCGAAAGCATCCGCTTGCTGAGCCGGGGCCTCGAGCCCGAAAAGGCCATTCGCGAAATGTTGCATCTCCTGTCCGAGCTGCTTGGCCTGAATCGCGGCCGGGTGGTTTTGCCTGATGGGCAAACGGGCGAACTGGCCATCCGCGTTGCCTATGGCCTGACCCGGCGCGAAATGGAGCGGGGACGATACCGCCTGGGTGAGGGGATTACGGGACGCGTCATGCAGTCCGGCGAAGTGCTGATCGTTCAGGATATCGATAACGAACCGGCTTACCTGGCGCGGGCGGTTGATCGTAGCGTTCTGCCGGAAGGCACGGTGTCGTTCATTGCGCTACCGATCATGGTGGACCGGGTGATCGCCGGGGTACTCGGCGTGCATCGCCTGCGTTCCCGGCAGCGCTCGCTGGGGGCGGATTTGCAGATTCTGCACACGGTAGCGGAACTGATGGGGCAGATTTTCAAGATCAATCAATTGATCGAAAAACGCACGGCCTCCCTCAAGGAAGAAAACCGGTCGCTGAGAACTGCCTTGCAACAGAAAAGTCTGAGTAAATCGAACTGGGGCATCATCGGCGAGGCGCCACAACTGATTTCGGCGCTTGACCAACTTGAGCAGGTGGCCGGCACCGAGGCGACGGTCCTGTTGCTCGGCGAATCGGGCACCGGCAAGGAGTTGTTCGCCCGCGCCCTGCATCTGCAGAGCCCGCGTCGCGACAAGCCCTTCGTCAAGGTCAATTGCGCGGCAATTCCGGAAACCCTGTTCGAGGCCGAGTTGTTCGGCCATGAAAAGGGGGCCTTCACCGGCGCCAGCCAGCAACGTATCGGGCGTTTCGAACAAGCCAATGGCGGCACGCTGTTTCTCGATGAAATCGGCGATCTTCCCTTGCCGGTTCAGGTCAAGCTGCTGCGCGTGCTGCAGGAACATGTCATCGAGCGCCTGGGCGGGCGCGGTGAAATCGCCGTCGATGTGCGCATCGTTGCGGCGACGCACCAGGACATGATGGCGCTGGTGCGCGCCGGGCGCTTCCGGCTTGATCTCTACTACCGGCTCAACGTCATCCCGATCCGCCTGCCGGCACTGCGCGAGCGGCCGGGCGACATCAAGCTGCTCGTTCGCCATTTTGTTTCGCAGCTCAATCAGCGCCATCAGCGCAACATCCTGATCATGCCGCAAGGGCTCAGCGGGCTGGTTTCCTATCCCTGGCCGGGCAATATCCGACAGTTGTACAACGTCCTTGAACGCATCATCCTGCTCTCGCGCGGCGACGAGATCGATGAAGCGACGGTCGACTACGCCCTGATTACCGAGGCCCAGGGCCAGCCCATCGAAGCCTTGCCGGCGCCGGTGGCGAGCCGTCAGCCATTGCCCGTGGCGGAAAGTTCCTACCCCGTCGTGCGCGGCCATCAGGCGATTGCTGTCGATGATCGGGAACAGATTCACGCCGCGCTCGTCCAGCACGGCGGCAACAAGTCGAGAACGGCCAAGGCGCTGAATCTGACCTTGCGTCAGCTGAATTACCGGATCGAGATTCTCGGCATTGCCGTGCCGGCTAAAAGATCGGCCAATTTGTAAACAATTTGTGTACAAATTGATTTGTACACAAATTTCAAATTTACAGCAACTTATTGATTTTATTGATGGATATCACCTGGCATGTGGCTTGCGATAGAAGAGACAAGCCAAACCCTGTGGGCTCAGCCCATCTGACCAGGAGATATTCATGTCCGCTTCCGCTCTTGCCATTCCCGCCGCCGATCAACTGATCCGCGACTACTCCCTCTCGCTATGCGCCTCGGAAGAAAGCCTTGGCGCCATCCGCGAGGTGATCGCCGCCCAGTTGAAACCGAAGGTCCTCGACATCGATCTGAAGGCCGAATATCCGGAGGAGTTTCTCCGGGCGCTGGGCCGGGCTGGCGGCTTTCGCGGTGCAGTCGACGCGGAGTTCGGCGGCAACGAGCTGGGGTTGAAGCACGTCATCCAGGTCATGGAAGAAGTCTCCAAGGAATGCATGTCGAGCGGCTTCCTGGTCTGGTGTCAGACCGCCTGTGCCCGCTACATCCAGCTCTCGGACAACGCCTGGGTGAAAAAGGAATTCCTGCCACGCATCGCCGCCGGCGAACTGCTGGTCGGCACCGGTCTCTCCAACACTATCAAGTCCTGCGACAACATCGAGGAGTACCGCCTTTCGGCCAAGCGCGTCGATGGCGGATACATCGTCAACGGCGTTTTGCCCTGGGTTTCCAACCTCGGCCAGAACCACTACTTCGCCACGGGCTGCCCGGTTCGCAACGAGGATGGCAGCAACGAAGGTCTGGTCTTCATCCTGGTCGATTGTCAGCAGGCAGGCTTCAAGCTGGTCGATTGCGCCCACTTCATCGGCCTCGATGGGACGCGGACGCTGGCCTGCCAGTTCAAGGAAGTCTTCATTCCGGACAACATGGTGCTCGCCCAGCCCAGCGAGTCTGCCGCCTACGTCAAGCGCATCAAGCCGGGCATGATCCTCGCCCAGATGGGCATGGGCCTCGGCCTGATCGATGCCTGCGGCAAACTGATGGCGCAGTCCAACCGGACACTGGCCCACGTCAATCAATATCTCGATGACCAGTTCGAGGACATCGAATCCGCCCTCGAGGAAGGCCGGGCTGCAACCTACGCCCTGGCCGATGAGGTGCAACTGGGCACGGATGCCGATCGGACGCTGGACATCCTCAAGCTCCGCCTGGCCGGTGGCGAGTTGTCGGTCCGTGCCGCCCACGCCGCCATGCTGCATCAGGGGGCCAAAGGTTACCTGGTGCGCAATGCCGCTCAGCGCCGCCTGCGGGAAGCCTATTTCGTCGCCATCGTGACCCCGGCCACCAAGCACCTGCGGCGGGAGATCGCGCGCATCGAGGACGGTTTGTCCTGCACCGCCTGATATCAACCGCCATCTTTCCCGAGAGAAAACACATGTCTGAAGTTGCCCAAACAACCCAGTGGATCTGCAAGGTCTGCAACTGGATTTACGACGAAGTCGCTGGCGATCCCGAGCATGGCATCGCCCCCGGTACCGCCTTTGCCGACATTCCCGAGGACTGGTATTGCCCGGAGTGCGGCGTGACCAAGGCCGATTTCGAAGCGGTCGAGTTCTAAAACAGTGAGCCGAATGCACCATGTTTGTGCATTGGCCCTGATGAAAATAGCGCTGAAAAAGCCGGAAGCAGGAAAAACAGAGAAGCAAGCATCATCTGCAGCACCCTCGCCAGGCAGGAACGATTGCTGCATTGCAATAGTGAATCTTAAAACCCCAAGGAGTTCGCCATGTCACTGAATAACCCTTTCGACCCCGACAGCACACTGCATCGTGGCTGTAGCTGCGGCCAGCATGGCTCGCAGGCCGAACATGAACTGGCCGAGGTTGATGCCCTGAACCAGCGTGTCATCCAATCGACCGTGATGCGCGCCCTCTTTCCTCAGGACGTCGAGCGTCGTCGCTTTTTGGGCACGGTGGGCGCCTCGGCAGCCTGGGCGGCAATTTCATCGCTGATCCCGTTCGGTGCCCTGGAAGCGATGGCCCAGGAAAAGGGCAGCCTGGAAAAGAAAGACCTGAAGATCGGTTTCGTTCCCATCACCTGCGCCAGCCCGCTGATCATGGCCGACCCGCTGGGTTTCTACAGAAAAGAAGGTCTCAACGTCACGATGATGAAGACGGCCGGCTGGGCGCTGATCCGCGACAAGGTGATCAACAAGGAATTTGACGCCTCGCACATGCTCGCCCCGATGCCGCTGGCCATTTCGATGGGCGTCGGCTCGAATGCATCACCGACCAACGTGATGACCATCCAGAACGTCAACGGTCAGGCCATCGTGCTCGCCAACAAGCACAAAACCAACCGCGACCCGAAGAACTGGAAAGGCTTCAAGCTGGCCATTCCGTTCGAATTCTCAATGCACAACTTCCTGTTGCGCTACTACCTGGCCGAGAACGGCATCAATCCGGATACCGATGTCCAGTTGCGCGTCCTGCCGCCGCCCGAAATGGTCGCCAACCTGCGCGCCGGCAACATCGACGGCTTCCTTGGCCCCGATCCGATCAATCAGCGCGCCGTCTATGACGACCTCGGCTTCATCCATATTCTCTCGCGTGAAATCTGGGACGGTCACCCGTGCTGCTCCTTCGCCATTCCGGCCGAGTTCATCCAGCAAAACCCGAACAGTTTCACTGCGCTTTACCGTGCCATCCTGAAGTCCGCTGCCATGGCCCGCGACCCGAAAAACCGGCCGATCATGGCCGAAGTGCTGGCCCCGGCCAATTACCTGAACCAGCCGAAGGCCGTCATCGAACAGGTGCTGACCGGCAAGTTCGCCGATGGTCTGGGCAACGTCAGGAACGTTCCTGAGCGCGTCGATTACGACCCCTTCCCGTGGTACTCGATGGCCTACTGGATCCTGTCGCAGATGAAGCGCTGGGGCTACATCAAGGGCGACGTCCGCTACAAGGACATCGCCGAGAAGGTGTACCTGCTGACCGATGCCCGCAAGCAGATGGCTGGCCTGGGCATGAATCCGCCCAAGGAGAACAGCAAGAAGTTCATGGTCATGGGCAAGGAGTTCGACCCGGCCAAGGTCGACGCCTACACCAACAGTTTTGCCATCAAGAAGGCTTGAGGGAGCACATCATGTTTAGCAAGTTAGGGCTCAAGGCCGGACTGCTTTCGCTGCTGATCTTCCTGATCTTCATCGGTACGTGGTCGCTGGCCACGTATCACAAGGAAGCTCCGGTGAGCGCGGCCGATGCCGAATACGCAGCAATGATGGGCAAGGGCGCCGGCAAGACCGGCGGCTTTCCGCCGCCCGGCGAAGTCGGTACCGCATTCGTCACCTACCTGTCCGACCCGTTCTACGACAAGGGACCGAACGACAAGGGAATCGGTATCCAGTTGGCCCATTCGCTGTGGCGGGTCGGTCTCGGATTCTTTTTGGCGGTGATCGTCGCCATTCCCCTGGGCTTCGCCATCGGCATGTCGCCGCTGCTCTTCCAGGCGCTCAATCCCTTCATCCAGATCCTCAAGCCGATCTCGCCGTTGGCCTGGATGCCGCTCGCCCTGTACAGCCTCAAGGATTCCGACGTTTCCGGCATCTTCGTGATCTTCATCTGCTCGCTGTGGCCGATGCTGATCAATACGGCTTTCGGTGTCGCCGCCGTCCGCCGCGACTGGATCAACGTCGCCCGGACGCTGGAGGTCAAGCCGCTGCGCAAGGCTTTCCAGGTCATCCTGCCGGCCGCCGCGCCGACCATCCTGACCGGCATGCGCATCTCGATGGGCATCGCCTGGCTGGTCATCGTCGCTGCCGAGATGCTGGTCGGCGGCACCGGCATCGGCTACTTCGTCTGGAACGAGTGGAACAACCTGGCCCTGCCCAACGTGATCTTTGCCGTCGCCATGATCGGGCTGGTCGGCATGGTCCTCGACCAACTCTTCGGCTCGCTGCAAAAGCTGGTCACCTACCGGGAGTAATCAAGATGACCCAGCATTTCCTCAGTGTTGAAGGCCTGCAAAAAGTTTATCCGGCTGCCGACGGTAAGCCGAACCCGCCGGTTTTCGACAACATCCACTTCGGGATCGAGCGCGGCGAATTCGTCTGCATCATCGGTCACTCCGGATGCGGCAAGACGACCATCCTGAATGTCCTGGCCGGCCTTGAAGAAGCCAGCAGCGGGGTCGTCATCATGGACGGCAAGGAAGTCAAAGGCCCCAGCCTGGATCGCGGCGTCGTTTTCCAGAGCCATGCGCTGATGCCGTGGATGACGGTACTCGGCAACGTTGCCTTCGCCGCCAAGTCGCGCTGGCCGGAATGGTCCAAGGCCAAGATCGATGAGCACTGCACGACCTACCTCGAGATGGTCGGCCTCGGCCATGCCATCCACAAAAAACCGGCCGAGTTGTCGGGCGGCATGAAGCAGCGTGTCGGCATCGCCCGCGCCTTTGCCATCGAGCCCAAGATGCTGCTCCTCGACGAGCCCTTCGGCGCGCTCGATGCGCTGACCCGCGGGACAATTCAGGACGAGTTGCTGAAGGTCGTCCAGGCCACCAGCCAGACGGTGTTCATGATCACCCACGACGTCGATGAGGCCATCCTGCTCGCCGACAAGGTGATCCTGATGAGCAACGGTCCGCTCGCCAAGATCGCCGAGATCGTCGAGATCACCATGCCGCGCGACCGGACGCGGGCCGAGATGCACCACGATCCGCAGTTCTATCGGATCCGCAATCACCTCGTCGATTTCCTTGTGAATCGCTCGAAGAGCTATGCCGGCAGCGATGCCGCCGTGCTGCACGACGCGCGGCATCCGCCAGTTGTCCGCCCCGGTCTGGCTGCCGATGAGCCGCCGCCGACCGACAGCACCCGCCCCATTCTGAAACAGGTCGTCAATCAATAACCCCCTCCAGGAGCACGCAAATGAACCGCAACGACGTAACTGAAATGATCATCGGCGCCAAGATCACCAAAGGCATCAAGTGGGCCGATGTCGCCACCAAGATTGGCCTGTCCAAGGAGTGGGTCACCGCCGGCTGTCTCGGGCAGATGACTTTCGATGCCAAGCAGGCAGCCATCCTCGGCGACATCTTCGAGCTGCCGAAAGAAGCGGTCGCCCTGCTTCAGGTCGTGCCCTACAAGGGCTCGCTGCCGACCTCCGTGCCGACCGATCCGCTGATCTACCGTTTCTACGAACTGATCAGCGTCTATGGCACGACCTTCAAGGAACTGATCCACGAAGAATTCGGCGACGGCATCATGTCCGCCATCGATTTCAAGATGGACATGCAGCGCGAAGCCAACCCGATGGGTGACCGCGTCAGCATCACCATGTCCGGCAAGTTCCTGCCCTACAAGACCTACTAATCCCGTTTCGCCCCGCCTCGGCGGGGATTCCCTGCAAGCCGGCGTTGCACGCCCGTTTTTGACGGGCAGGGTAGCGCTCAACCTGAAATTCGTAATTCCCCAACTTACTGGAGCCTCAAAATGACTGAAACCACCAAAACCTACCTCCGTCCGATCGACCGTGATGGCCTGGCGAAATTCGCCGCCGGCGGCAAGGAAAACCCGGAACGCCGCGGCACCAACAAGGTGCACACCGTGATGCAGGGCCAGTTCCGCTCGTGGAGTTTCGTCGGCATCCACAACCCGGTCGTCGTCGATGAGCCGCTCCACCTGTTCGGCGAAAACACTGCGCCGGCTCCCGGCGAAGTGGTTCTCTCCGCCCTCGGCGGCTGCCTTGGCGTCGGCATCACGGCGATTGCCACGCATCGCGAGGTCAAACTCTCGCGCCTCGAAATCTTCCTCGAAGCCGACATCGGCAACACCGCCGCCTGGGGTGCCGGCGGTGCCGAGCGCCTGCCGTCCGACATGGGTTTCAAGGAAATCCGCGTCAAGGTCATCGTCGAAGGCGATGCCAGCCAGGAAGAACTCGACGACATCGTGCAGAAGGCCAACTACTACTCGCCGGTTGCCAACAGCATGCGCAATCCGCTCCCCTTCACCATCGCCAAGGTCGACGAGGTCTGAGATGAGCAAATCGTTTTCGGTCATTACCGGGGACGTCTCGAAGGCGCTGGGCAAGCTGCGCAGCGCCATTCCGGAGACGATGAAGGGCTTTGGCCAGATGTCGCAGGCAGCCTTGGCCGAAGGCACTTTGTCGGCCTTGCAAAAGGAGCTGACAGCGCTGGCCATCGGCGTCGCCTCGCGCTGCGATGCCTGCATCGGCTTTCATATGAAAGCCCTGATCAAGCTCGGCGTGACGCGCGAGCAACTGATGGAAACGCTGGCCATCTGCGTTTACATGGGCGGCGGCCCGACCCTGATGTATGCCGCCGAAGCTGTCCGCGCCTACGACGAGTTCGAAGGCGCCTGATGCAGTCCGGCTCGCCCCGGTCGATGCTGGTATCGACCGGGGCGGGGCCTCCGTTGAAAGTCAGCACATGAACAATCGCACCCTGATCATCGGTAGCGGCCTGGCCGGCATCACGCTGGTCCGCGAACTTCGCAAGCTCGACAAGGAGCGCGAAATCATCGTCATCACGGCCGATGATGGCGGCTTCTATTCCAAGCCCAACCTGTCCAACGCCTTTGCCGCCAACAAGCGGCCGGAGGAAATGGTCCTGACCCCGGCCGCCAAGCTGGAGCGCGACCTCGGCATCCGGATCATGGCGCATACCGCCGTTGCCCGCATCGATGCCGGCCGCCGCGAAGTCGTGTGCACGCAGGGCACGCTGGCCTACGACCAACTTGTCCTCGCCGTCGGCGCCTCGCAGATTCCGCTGCCGCTGGCCGGCGACGGCGTGCAGGATGCGATCTCGATCAACAGCCTGGCCGATTACGCTCGCCTGCGCAGCCGACTGGCGGGCAAACGCAGCGTCGCCATCGTCGGCGCCGGGCTGATCGGTTGCGAATTCGCCAACGACCTGCGTCTGGGCGATTTCGCCGTCGATGTGTACGACCAGATCGAACAACCCATGGGCCGCCTGCTGCCGCCCGCCGCCGCGCAGCAGTTGCGCGACAAGCTGACGGCCATCGGCGTCGGCTTTCATCTCGGCGCGCGGCTCGAAGCCATTCGCCGCGACGGCGACCGTTACATCCTGATCGACAGCCAGGGCAACGCCCGGCCCTACGACCTGGTGCTCTCGGCCATCGGTCTGCGGCCCAATCTGGCGCTGGCCAAAACGGCCGCGCTGGCGACCGGTCTGGGCATCGTCACGGATGCCTTTCTGCGAACCTCCGACCCGCACATTTATGCGCTGGGCGACTGCGTTGAACTGGGCGGCTTGTTCCTGCCTTACGTCATGCCGATCATGCTGGGCGCCAAAAAACTGGCCGGCACCCTGACCGGCCATCCCGAACCGGTGACTTACCCGGCGATGCCCATCGTGCTCAAGACGCCGGCTTGCCCGACCGTCGTTTCGCCACCGCCCGGCGCGCCCGGTCAATGGGATGCGGCGATCACCGAGGACGGCCTGCGGGCGCTCTTCGTCGATCAGGCGAGTGGCCAGCCCAGCGGCTTCGTTCTGCAGGGCAGTTTTACCAAGGAACGCATGGCGCTGGCTGCCTTGATGCCGAACCTGAGCGTCTGACAAAATCATGGCTGGACGCCGGATTTTCCGGCATTCTCGCTTGATCATCCGTGGAGTGAAGCATGGATTCAAAATCGCATTGGGAGTCCGTGTACTCGACGAAAAGTCCCGATTCGGTCAGTTGGTTTCAGGACCACGCCGAGGAGTCGCTGCGGCTCATCGCATCGACCCGACTGGGCAGCGAGGCGGCGATCATCGATGTCGGCGGCGGCGCCTCGACCCTGGTCGATGACCTGCTGGCGGCCGGCTTTGCCGATGTCAGCGTGCTCGACCTTTCGGCTGCCGCCATGGCCGCAGCACGTCAGCGACTCGGGGCGGCGGCCGGGAAGGTGGCGTGGATCGAAGGCGACATCACCCAGGTCGATTTGCCCAGCGCCCGATTCGACATCTGGCACGACCGCGCCGTATTCCATTTTCTGACCGATGCGGCAAGCCGCCGGCGCTACGTCGAGCAGGTGATGCGGGCGGTTCGCCCGGGCGGCCATGTCATCGTCGCCACCTTTGCCGAAGACGGCCCGGAGCAATGCAGCGGCCTACCGGTCATGCGCTACAGCGCGGACGAACTGCACGCCGAGTTCGGCGACGGGTTCAAACTGCTGGCTCACCACAAGGAAGAACATCGCACGCCATTCGGCCGGCCCCAGCAGTTTGTCTATTGCTACTGCCGGATTGGGTAAATCGGCGCTGTCGGTTTTGCCCGCGCGGACGACCCGGAGCGATTGCTACGGTCAACCGGAAAAAGCGGCCAAAAATGAAATCTGATCGACGAATTCCTGAGTCATCCGATCCGCCTCAAGTCACGTCGGCTTGCCGGGCGAAGCGCTCCAGGACGTGGCCGGTCATGCCTTTGGCCAATTCTTCCTCGCCATAAAAAACTGTGCCCAGATTGTCCTTGCGCAGCATTTCGGACTCGGCCTCGCTGTGGGTGCGCAAGACGATTTCGATGTCCGGATTGAGGGCCCGTGCCGTGTCGACCATCTGGCGAACGTTGATCGGGTCGGGGCTGGCGATGACCAGCATGGCAGCGTCGGCGATATGGGCCTGAATCAGGACGGAGGGCTCGCTGGCGTCGCCCGAGACGGCGGCAACGCCTTTGTTGCGCAGGTTTTCGACTAGTTCGCGGTTTTGCTCAGCGACCACGTAGGGAATCCCCTGGCGCTCCAGCGCCTCAGCTATCCGGTGCCCGACCCGGCCGTAACCGACCAGCACCACCTGCTTTTCGAGAAACTTGCGTTCGGTACTCATCGGCAGTTCGGCGAACGGATCGCCGCGTTGCTCAAGTTCGCGGGCGACAGTGGATTTGTCGAGAACCCAGCGGCGTAGCGGCTCGATGGCCGAGAACATCAGCGGATTGAGGGCAATCGAGAAGAGTGCACCGGCGAGGATGAGGCTCATCCCTTCGCTGCTCATCAGGCCAAGGGCCTGACCCAGCCCGGCCAGAATGAAGGAAAACTCGCCGATCTGGGCCAGGCTGGCGGCGACGGTCAGCGCCGTGTTGAGCGGGTATCTGAGGGCGAGCACCAGCCCCATGGCGGCCAGCGTTTTGCCGACCATGATGATGGCGACGACGCCGAGAACCTGCCAAGGCTTGTCGACCAGAATCGACGGCTGGAAGAGCATGCCGACCGAGACGAAGAAGAGCACGGAGAAAGCATCGCGCAGGGGCAGGGATTCTTCGGCGGCGCGATGGCTGAACTCGGATTCGCGCATGACCATGCCGGCGAAGAAGGCACCGAGCGCGAACGACACGCTGAATAGCTGGGCTGCGCCGTAGGCGATGCCGATGGCGGCGGCGACGACGGACAGCGTGAACAGCTCGCGCGAGCCGGTGGCGGCGATGTGCCAGAGCAGCCACGGGATGAGCTTGCGGCCGACGAGCATCATGAGGCCGATGAAGGCGCAGACTTCAAGCAGCGTCCTGGCGATGGTGATCCACAGGGCCTGGTCTCCGGCGGTGGCCGACGCGTTGCCGCCGAGAATGCCGGCCAGCGGCGGCAACAGGACGAGGACGAGCACCGTGGCCAGGTCTTCGACGATCAGCCAGCCGACCGCGATCCGGCCGTTCATGCTGTCGAGGACGCCTCTCGCTTCGAGCGCCTTGAGCAGGACGACGGTGCTGGCGCAGGACAGCGAGAGGCCGAAGAGCAGGCCATGCCCCCATTCCCAGCCCCAACCCCAGGCGACGGCCATGCCGAGCAGGGTGGCGCAGGCCATCTGGACGACGGCGCCGGGGACGGCGATGCGTTTGACGGCCATCAGGTCGCCCAGCGAAAAATGCAGGCCGACGCCGAACATGAGCAGCATGACGCCGATTTCGGAGAGCTGGGCGGCGATCTGCATGTCGGCCACGAAGCCCGGGGTGGTCGGGCCTATCAGGATGCCGGCGGCGAGATAACCGACCAGTGCGGGAATCTTCAGGCGTTCGGCGGCAAAGCCGAGGATCAGGGCGATGCCGAAGCCGGCAGCGAGCGTGGTGATCAGGGGAATGTTGTGGTCCATGGGGGCCTTGGTGAATCGATTGTTTGCTTTTACCGGACAGTCCCCTTTCGGACAAGCAGGGCGGCCCGAAGATTCCCTGCGGAAAAGCCAAGCGCTTCAATCCTTGGCCAATGGCTTGGTATAGTCGCTAACCGGATTCGCTCCTGTCATCGCTCAAAATCGTGTCCACCAACCCCTATCGCGGCCGTTTCGCCCCATCGCCCACCGGCCCCCTGCACTTCGGCTCACTGGTTGCCGCCGTTGGCAGCTACCTCGATGCCCGCACGCAGGGCGGCGCGTGGCTGGTGCGCATGGAGGATGTCGATACGCCGCGCAACGTGGCGGGGGCGGCCGATGCCATCCTGAAAACGCTGGAGGTTTTTGGTTTTGAATGGGATGGGCCGGTGCTGTATCAGAGCGAGCGGTTTGAGGCTTACGCGGCGGCGCTCGAGAAATTGAAGTGTGCCGGCCTGGCCTATGGTTGCGCCTGCTCGCGCAAGGAAATCGCCGATTCGGCAACGCGCCCGGCGGTCGATGGCGGGCTGGCTTATCCCGGCACCTGCCGCGACGGCTTGCCGGCGGGGCGGACGGCACGGGCCTGGCGGCTGCGCGTCAATGACGACGAAATCGCTTTCGCTGATCGCCTGCAGGGGCGCGTCGCCCAGCATCTCGAAAGCGATGTCGGCGACTTCGTGCTGCGCCGGGCCGATGGTTTGTTCGCCTACCAGTTGGCTGTCACGGTCGACGACGATTTTCAGCAAATTTCGCAAGTCGTGCGCGGCGCCGATCTGCTCGCCTCGACGCCGCGCCAGATCTGGCTGCAACGCTGTCTGGGCTTTGCCACGCCGAGCTACGCGCATCTGCCGGTGGCGGCCAATGCGGCCGGGGAAAAGCTGTCAAAGCAGACGCTGGCCCGTCCTTTGGCGAGTGAGATCGCGGCGGCCGAGCTGGTTCGGGCGCTGGGTTTTCTCGGTCAGGCCGTGCCGGCCGAACTGGCCCGGGCAACGGTCGCCGAGGTTTGGGGCTGGGCGCTGGCGAATTGGTCGTTCGCCGCGATTCCGCGGCAACCGGCGATCATCGTTCCTCTGGCTTAGTTTCTTCGGTGTGCCAGTGGCGCTGGCTGTAGCCGGCAATGCCGACCATGGCGCGGACCAGCCCATAGGCCAGCCAGCGCAGGAAGCGCGAGTGGATGGGCTGGCGCGACAGTTCTTCGGCGAGCAGTTCGCGGGCGCCGATGGCCATGGCGTTCCTGAGGCTGGCTTCGAGTTCGCCGGCAAAGCCTGCATCGCGCACGACGAGATTGGCTTCCTTGGCCAGGAGCAGGCTGAACGGGTCGATGTTCGACGAGCCGACGGTGGCCCACTGGCCATCGATGACGGCGACCTTGGCGTGCATGAAACTCTTTTCGTACTCGAAGATGCGGATGCCAGCGGCCAGTGCGGTGGCGTACAGGGTCTGGGTGGCGTAGCGAAACAGCTGGTGGTCGCTCTTGCCCTGGAGCAGCACGGTGATGCGCACGCCGCGCTGGGCCGCAGCATAGAGCGCGCGGCCGAAACGCAGGCCGGGCAGGAAGTAGGCGTTGGCGATCAGGATGTCGTGTTTGGCGTTGTCGATGGCGTCGAGATAGGCGTGCAGGATGTCGTTGCGGTGGCGGATGTTGTCGCGGATCAGGAAAGCGGCGTTCTGGTCGCCGGCGGCCGCACAGCAGGGATCGGCCACCGGGGCGAGGCGGAAACGTCGCTTGAAATTGACCCACGACACCGTTTCCCACATGCGGCGCACGGCGTGATGCACCTGGCGGAGGACCGGCCCTTCGACGCGCACGGCGTAGTCGTAGTGCGGGCGCATGTCGAGCGGCGCGTTGTTGTCGTCGATGACGTTGATGCCGCCGACGAAGGCGAGGCGCGCATCGATCACCACCAGCTTGCGGTGGAGGCGACGCAGGCGGTGACGCTTGAAGTGGAAGCGGCCGATTTCGGGCCGGTAGAACATGGCGCGGACGCCTGCCACGGTCAACCGGGAAAAGAAGTCGAATTTGAAATTGCGTGCCCCGAAGCCGTCCACCGTGACATTGACCTGGACGCCGCGCTCGGCAGCCCGGCACAGGGCGTTGGCCACCTGATGACCAATTACGTCGTCGGCGAAGATGTAGCTTTCAAGGTAGATCTCGACTTCGGCCGCGTCGATGGCGGCGAGCAGCGCGGGAAAATAATCTTCGCCCGAGTTGAGCAGAGTGAGCCGGTTGCCCGGCACATACTCAGCGGCCATGCCGGGTCAGGTGAGCCGACAGCGCGGCGTGATCGGAAATGGCCGACCACGGCATGCCGTGATGGACTTCGGTACGCTTGACGTCGAAACCGCGCACGTAAATGCGGTCGAGGCGGAACATCGGCATGGCGGCCGGAAAGCTGCACACCGGCTTGCCGGCCGGGCCGCTGAACACCTCTTGCAGGCCGAGGCGGCGCGTCAGGTTTTCGCCAACCCGGTTGCGCCAGTCATTGAAATCGCCGGCGACGATGAGCGGTGCATTCGGCTCGGCCAGACTGTCGAGGTAATCGGCCAGCGCCGCCATCTGCTTGCGCCGCGAATAGCCGAACAGCGACAGGTGCACGCAGACACAATGCGCCGCCGGGCCTTCCGGCAGTTCGATCCGGCAATGCAGCATGCCGCGCTTTTCGAACTGCAGGTGGGTGACGTCCTGGTTGTGGGTGTGCAGGATGGGGAAACGCGAGAGGATCGCGTTGCCGTGGTGGCCGTGGTCATAGAGCATGTTGCGACCGTAGGCCGAGGCTGCCCAGACGTCTTCGGCGAGGAACTCGTGCTGCGGCGAGTCGGGCCAGTCGTCGTGGTTCTCGGCATGGCCGAGGTGCAGGCCCTGGACTTCCTGCAAAAACACGATGTCCGGGTTCAGACCGCGCAGACGCTCGCGCAGCTCATGCACCATCATCCGCCGATTGAACTGCGAAAAGCCCTTGTGGATGTTGTAGGTGGTGATGTGCAGGCTGGGCGTGCTCAAGGGGGGAAGGCTCCGATGACTGGTGCTGGCCGCGCTGAAGGACGGCCGCTGCCGACAAGGTTACCGCGCCTTGCCCCTTATTGCAGCATGAACGTCTCGTATTCCAGCCGGTTGAGGCGGCGCGACAGTTGCGTCAGGCCGGTGACCAGCGTGATCAGCACGGCCAGCGTGAAGCCGTAGCCATACAGTGCGGCGCCCCAGGCCAGCGTGAACGCGGTGAACACGATGTTGAGGACGACGAATTCGGCGCACAGCCAGAGCACGATGCGCCGCTGGTCGAGGTAGAAAAAGACGTTGAGCACGGCCATCAGCCCCACCTGCAAACCGGCGCCGATGACCTGGATGTAGAGCAGCGGCAGGTAGAGCTCGCTGATGCCCAGCGCACGGAGCAGGGCCGGGCCGGCGACGAAGGTGGCGAGCACGGCCAGCGTCTGTATCTTGCCGATTTCGCTGAGACCCTGCTGGATCGAATAAACCATTTCGTCGCGCATGCCTTCAATGAATTCGAGCGAGCCGCCGCTGCGCACGGCGTGGTAGAACTTGTCGTAATACTCGACGAAATCGGTTTCGATGCGGACGAGAAACACCGCCATGCCGGGGATGATAGACAGGTAGGAGAGAAATACCGGCAGGTCGTAGATGACCGAGGCCTGAAGGTGGCCGATGACCACTTCGGAGGTGTCCGGGAAATACCAGAACATGAACTTGTCGACCCAGATGCCCAGGTTGTAGAGCAGGCCGATCGCCATCAGGCTTGGGTAAAGCATGTCGCGACGGGCGAAGTCGAAGCTGATCAGGCGGTCACGCGGCAGGAAGTCGCGGGCGGTGAGCAGCCACATGCCGGCGACCAGCACCAGGTGGCCGAGCACGAAGCCGGCGAGCAGACCTTCCAGACCATACGGCCGGAGAAGCAGGGCGAGGGCGATGATCAGGCTGTAGGCGACGCCGAACAGGATGACGATGGCGTGATAGCGCTTCATGCCGGAAAGAAAAACGGTCATCACCCAGACCACGCACATCAGCACGAAGCCAGCCAGCATCAACAGCCGGTAAAGCAGGCTGAGGCCGGGAAAGACAAGGAACAGACAGAGTGTGCCGAACAGGCTGGCGGCGAGCACGACGACCAGCAGCAGGCCGTTGAGGTTGGGCATGATCCAGTCGTGGCGCTTCTCGAACAGGCGGTCCGAAACGAAGCGGGTGAAGGCGAGCTGGACCAGCCCGGTGAGCACCAGGCTGCTGGCGACCAGATAGGTCACCGAGGTCTGGAACTGGGTGATCATGAACGACGGCGTGGCGATGCTGGCGCTGATCAGGCCGACGAGCAAGATGCCGACGATGGAGAAGACCCACGGTCCGGAGCTGATGATGCCGGCGTAGGTGTAGGCCTCGACCAGGCCGAGCAGGGTGTTCTTGCGCAGCAGGCGACGGAGTTCGAAACCAATGCCGGCCATCTCAGCGCACCTTTCCGCCGGCGGCCAGCGCCCGCTCGTAAACGCTGCGGTAGCGGCCGAACATCAGGTCGTCGGTGTAATAACGCTCGACGCGGGCGATGCCCGACCGGCTGGCGGTCTGCCAGCGGCTTTCATCGTTCAGCAAGGCAACGGCCGCAGCGGCAAGCGCCTGCGGGTCGGCGATGTTGACCACGGCGCCGGAAGCACCGAGCGCCTTGTCTTCGTCGTCCAGCCCCTCGATCAACTGGCGGCAGGAGCCGACATCGGTCGAGATGGTCGGCACGCCGGCGGCGTAGCCTTCGAGGATGACCAGCGGCAGCGCCTCGCTGATTGACGACAACACGGTCAACCCGATTTTTGGCAGCAAATCGTCAATTTTCTGGAAGCCGAGGAAGCGCACCTTGTCCTGCAGTCCGAGGCTGTGCACGAGGCTGCGGCATTCCTGCGCGTAGGCCGGGTCTTCGTCCTCCGGCCCGGCGATCCACCCTTCGGCTTCGGGCAGTTGATTGACGACGCTGCGCATGGCGCGGATGAATGTCTTGATGTCCTTGATCGGCACAACGCGGCCGATCAGGCAGAGCACCTGCGGCACCTTCTCAGGGCGGGCGGGGCGTAGCGCCTTGAAGCGGGGCAGGTTGATGCCGTTCGGGATGTTGGCGGTGCGTTCGGGCAAGGCGCCATCGGCCACCTGGCGCAGGCGGTTTTGCTCGTAGAGGGCGATGATCGGGTCGGCGGCGTTGTAGCAGAAGCGGCCCAGCCACTCGAAGAAATGAATCCACATCTGGCGGAAATAGGAAAGCTCGGTCGGGTCGCGCTGGAAGACGTTGCGGTTGTCGCGGATCCACTCGCTCTTGAACAGGTCGATCTTGCGTTCCTTGGTGTAGATGCCGTGTTCGGAGAGGATCAGCGGCGTGCCCCGGGTCTGGTGGATCAGTGCTCCGAGGAAGCCGGCATAACCGGTAGAAATGGTGTGCAGCACCTTGACCTTGAGCAAGCCGTCGGCAATCCTGGCCAGCTTCCACAGCGGCGTGTGCATGATGCGCACGGTCCAGAAAAAATCGACGAAGGACGGATCGGTGCAGAAATTCCGGTAGCGCTCGCAGACGATTTCCCAGGCGCGTTCGCTGTGCAGGAAATCGTCCAGCGTCAGCTTGCCGCCCGGCATCATGGCGTGAGCGACCTCCTTGAAAGCCTGCATGGCTTCGGCCATTGGCACGCCGGGGGCAAATTTTGCGTGCATGCAGGCGGCAGCCTGGAAAGCCTGTTCGTCACCCTGGCGAGCGCGTGGCTTTTCGTGCGTGGACAGGCCGTCGTAGAGAAAATGCTCTTCAAAATGGACAACATTGGCCGGCAATTCATACTTGAAGCCCTTGTAGTCCTCGCGCCGGCTGCCCAGGAAAATCAGCGCGAAACGGTATTCCGGGTAGGCACGGATGATCTGGTTGACCCAGCTCGACACCCCGCCGCTGACGTAGGGGTAGGTGCCTTCAAGGAGTAGCGCGATGTCGGCTTCAGGGGCTGTCGGGAAACTCATCGCGGGTTCCAGTATTCGATGGCGGGTTGCAGGCGGGGCAGGGCCGCCCAACTGGCGAGGTCACCCATCAGGCGCCGGGTGTCGGCGTAGTCGCCCTGATCGAAACGCAATTCGGCCAGATAGGGCAGGACGCGGGTGGCCGGCAGACCGAGGGCGAGCGCCTTGTAGTAGGCGGCAGCCGCTCCTTCGGGATGGCCGAGATCGTGCAGCAGCCGGCCCTGACGCAGGGTGAGGGCGGCGTCGTCCGGCGTGTGGCGCAGCACCATCTGGCAGTAGCGCGACGATTCGGCTAGGGCGTGAGTGCGCAGGTCACCGTGCACCAGTCGCTGATAAATCAATTCCCAATAGAGGTCGGACAGCCGGCGCGCCGCGGCCAGCGTCTGTGGCCCGCGTTCTTCCGGGCCTTCGGTGTCACGGCTGTTGGCCAGTTTTTTCAGTTCCTCGTCGATCGCCTGGTTGATGCGCTTTTCCTGGTTGTCGAGCATGCCATAGGCGAGCAGGCGGATGTCTTCGCTGGGGTCGGTCAGGACGTCGCGCAACAGAGGTGAGGAGAGTCTTCCGGAAACGTATTGCAGGGCGACGAGCGCTCCCATGCGTGAGGCGATCGGCGCTTCGGCATTCCCGAGAAATACGCGCAGGCCGGATTGCCGGAAGCCGCCGGTGGTGTGCTGGTGGGGGTCGAACTCCGGCAATTGCAACGATGCGAATTCCGGCTCAATGACGCGGTGGCGGTAGGTGCGCAGCACGACGATGGCGGCCAGGACGCCCATGAAGCCGAGGATGGGCACGGCATAGCTGCAGCCGGCCATGAGCAGCAGGAGGGGGCGGCGCGGCCGGGTCAGGGCGGCGGGCAGGAGCAGGATGGCGAAGCCGGCGAGGAGCAGGCTGGCGGCGCCGTGCAGGACGAGATACCAGAGCAGCAGGCCGTCGGCCTGGTCGCCGAGCAGCGCGCCGCCCGACCAGGCGGCGAGTTCGAGGAGCAGCGCGTAGAGGCCGAGTTTGAAGCTAGGCATGGACGATGTCGTCGATCTGTTGCAACAGGGCGAGCGGAGCTTGCTTGTCCAGGGTCAGGATGTGGCCAAAAATGCCGAGTTCGGCCAGCTTCTTGCCGCTGCGTTGATGGGCCCAGATTTCCAGGCGGCTGAGATAGCCCTCGGCCGCCGAGGCCCCGGCAAGCGGCATCAAGGTGGCGAGGAATCCACGGTCAACGCCGGAAATCAGCCAATTTTCATCAAGCGCCCGCTTCTGGCGCTGGATCTGCTGGGCAAGGTCCGGCGTGCCGGGGCGGTCGCGGATTTCGAGGACAACAACGGCGCTGACCACCTGGCTGATCTGGCGGATATGCCACAGCCGTTGCAGTTCGAAGGCGAATTCGGGCGGGCAGTCCGGGAAGCGGCGGCGGATCGGATCGGCCAGCGCCTGCACGGACAGACTGTCGGCGTAGTAGCCGAGCAGCAGGTTGATGGTTTGCAGGGTTTCGTCCTGCAGCGAAAAGAAGGGCAGGTGCTCGACGACGAGCAGGCCGAAACGCTCGCCGTTGAGGTTGCTCAGCGGGGCGACGATCAGGTAGCGGCTGGAAAGGTCGTCCTCGGCCACCGACTGGCTGATGTGGCAGAGCTGGCCGGTTTCCATGGCGTGGACGATCAGCGGGTCAGCGACGCTGAGCGGCGTGGTGGCCCCCAGCGTGCCGAGCGCTTCGGTCTGGATGGCACCGGCCTGTATCTGGTGCAGGGAGGCGACTTCCAGCTGGCAATACTGGGAAAGCAGGCGGAGCAGGGCGTTGGCGCAGACGCTATCGGACTCATGATGGTCGCCGGTGACCAAGTTTCTCATGCTGCTCAGGGCGTCGCGCATGGCCATCGGGCGGCTGATCAGGTCCTGTTCCAGGCGGTCGTGCGACAGGCGCAGCAGGTAATGCTGGTGGGTCAGGAATTCGAGGCGCTGGTCGAGGTAGCGCTGGACCGCTTCGGCGCGCCGGGTGCGGGCCAGCCACAGGCTGGAGAATTCGCCGATGACCATGACCAGGATCAGCCCGCCGAGATAGACCAGCTTGGGAAAGGCCGTCTGGCCACCGGGATTGAGCAGCAGCCAGGCGATAAGCAGCATGCCGGCGCCGCCGATGCCGGCCAGCGGGCCGTAGCGCAGGGCGAGGACGACCGGGGCGAGCCATGCCCACGGGAAATCCGCCTGCGTCCACAGCGGATCCTGCGGGTTGAGCCAGAGCCCGAGGCCGGCCGCGATGATCGGCAGCAGGATGGTTTCGCCGACGATCGCCCAGCGGCTGGTGGTCGGCGAGGTGAGTTGGCCGAGGGCGCTCCACTGCGGTTCGGCCGCTTCGACCCGCGGATTGCGCGGGATTTGATCGGCAAGGGCGGCGGGTGGCCGGGGGGCCGTGAGATCAAGAGCGGGCATGATGACGGCTTAGTTGGCAGCGGCGAGGCCGGCGCCGAGCAGGCTGCGGATCAGTTGCTGGGCGACCGCGGACAGGGCTTCGCGGCTCCAGCCGCTCTTGCCGCCGGCACCGCTCCACAGCGTGTCGCCGCTGCTCACGTCGATGATTTGCAGGGCGACGCCGGCGGCCGGTTCGCCATCGACGCCGACCTTGTAGCGCCATTCGTCGACGGCGCCGCTCAGGGCGTAGCGGGCGCCTTGCTGGCGGGCCCAGGCGAGGGCTTCGTCCTGCTGCTTGCGGTCGCCGGCATCGAACAGGGCTTCCTGCTGCAGGTTGCCCGGGTAACGCTTGATCTTGTTGATGCCGTTGCTGTGCAGGATGGCCTCGGCGATGCTTTCGGCGCGCTGGCCGGCAAGCGGCGTTTCGGTGTGGTTGGCGAAGGGGAGGACGATCCATTGCGCCTGACGGTCGATGGCCGGTGCGGTGCTGCGGTCGAGCGTCGAGCAGGCGCCGAGGAGCAGGGCTAGGGCGGTGAGCAACAGGAAGCGAAGAGTCGTGGTCATGGTGAGCTTTCGGGCTAAGGTCAGTAATGCAGGCGATAGTTGAAATTGAGGTCGCGGGTGAGGCCGCCGGTCTGGATGCCGGCTTTGGCCTGGCCCCAGGTCAGGCTGAAATGGTCGGCGCCGAGGATGCTGCCGGCGACGCCGAGGCGCAGGTCGTAGCCGGCGCCGAGCTGGCTGTGCCAGGTGGCGGCGAGGCTGCCGTAGGGGCGTAGGGTGCGGGTGTATTGGCGTTCGTAACGGGTGTCGGTGGCCAGGCGGAGGCCGTAGAAATCGAAGTTGTCGGGCAGGAAGAACGAGGGCTGCAGGGCGCTGACGCTGGCCACGCCGGTGGGCAGCAACGGGCCGAGCGCCGGGTCGCTGTAGCTGGCTTCGCGGCTGAAGTGGTGGGTCGACCAGAAGGCGCTGATTTCGAGGTCGCGCAGGGCGTGGGCGACGGTGAGTGTGCTGTGCGTGCCGCGGCCGACCGGCGAGCCGGTTTGCACTTCGTAGCGCTCGAAAAGCTGCTCGAAGCTGATGCGGTCGACGCGGGTCGGCTGGTAGCTCAGGCTAAAGGCAAGGCGGTCTTTCATGCCGGCGACGCGCAGAGCGGTGCTTTCCTGGCTGACCAGGTGCTGGCCGAGGCCGATGCGCAGCGACAGGCGGTTGTCGATGCGGTGCTCGTGTTCGAGTTGCAGCGGCGTGTAGCTGCTCAGGCTGTGGCGCTGTTCGGCGAGCAGGGTGGTCTGGCCGTCGTCGTGCTGCCAGTTGATGCGCAGGCTGGCGAAGCGTTCGTCGGGGACGTTGCGGATCACCGCGTCGTCGCGGTTGCTGCGTTGCAGGCTGCCGAGCTGGAAGTCGAGGGAGAGCTTGGGGTTGAGGGCGAGGTGCCCGTCGGCCGCAGTCAGTTGTTCGTCGATGGCGCCGAGCTGGCGGCTGGCCAGCGCGAGGCCGGCATGGTCGCTGAAGGCGAGCAGGGATTCGGCCAGTTGCATGTGCAGCGCGTCGTCGTCGCTTTGGTCGTCCTGGGTTTCGAAGGCGTCGCTCTGGGCCAGGCGGCTGTCGCCCAGGCGCTGGGCGGCGCTGATCCGGTCGTAGCGGGGCAGGCGTTCGCCGTATTGTTCGAGGATGGGGCGCAGCGCAGCAGGATCGTCGCTGGCCAGCGCCACGGAAATTTCCGCCCACAGCGGACGGTTGGCAGCCTTGCCCTGGCTGCGCGCGTATTGCTGCCAGAGGTGACCGCGCACGGCGGAGGTTTCGCCGGCGTCCTGCAGCCAGCCGATGGCGGTTTCCATGGCGGCGTTGGAGTATTTGCCGTCGGCATCCCGGTCAAGACGGAGCAGTTCGCGCAGGGTGTCGAGTCCGCTGTCACCGCTGCGCTGGGTCAGTAGCAGACGGGTGCGGGCGAGGCGGCGGGCCGGGTCGAGATCGTCGCCGACCAAGGAGCCTTTTTCTTTCAATTTTTGGCCATTTTTCGGGTTGACCGTAGCAGTCTGATTTGTCCGCCATTCCTCGCTCAACAGGTGCCGGCGCAAGCGCCAGGCGCGGTCGGATTGCTGGTTCTGGTCGAGGGCGTCGGCGTAGTTCATCAGCCACAGGAAATCGTTCTGGTGCGCGCCGAGGCGCGGCGTCAGGTAGCGATCGAGCGCGACCTTGGGGCGCGACAGCGCGAGATAGGCGGCAGCCAGGCTGTCGTGCATGCCGGGATCGTGGCGCCAGGCCGGCTCGCGACTGGCCAGGAAGCGGCGCAGGCCGGGGGCGTCGTTGCTGTCGATGAGCAGCCAGAGCATGGTGCTTTGCAGGTCGCTCATGCCGGGGGCGAGGGCGAGCGCGGCGGCGATGTCGCGGCGGGCCTCGGCGAGTTGGCCGGCCTGCTGGTGGTAGGCGCCGCTGATGCGCAGGAATTCGGGCCGGCGGCGCAGTTCGGCCAGCTTGTTGTAGGGCGGATTGGCGGTCGGCGACAGGCGGCCGAGCAGGGTGCCGATGGCGGCCCATTGTTGTTCGCCGGCATAGAGGTCGAGGCACTGGATGAGGTGCCGGGCGTGGCCGAAATGCTCCCAGGCGCGGCTGGCGACGCGGGCCGCTTCACGCGGGTGGCTGCTGTTGAGCAGGCCGATCAGGGCATCGAAATCGGTTTCTTCGGCCAGTTCGTGCTGGCTGAGCCGGGTGAAGGCGCGGATTGCCTGTGCCTCGCGTTGTTCCTGTGCGGCGAGTTTCCCGGTCAGGCGCAGGATTTCCCGTTCGCTTTCGTCATCGTTATTGCCCGGCGCCAGTTCCAGCCAGTGCCGGGCTTGCGCGTTGTTGCCCTGAAGCAGGGCCAGCGTGGCGGCCTTGACCAGGCGGGGCGGCGTGGCTTCGGCCGACTGCTCGAAAAGGCGTTGCCAGGTGCGCAGGGCGAGCCGGGGTTCGGCCGCGCGGTCGGCCAGTTCGGCCATCATTTCCAGGGTTTGCGGCCGGGCGCTGCGCTGGTTGTGGCGTTCGAGATAGTCGAGCGCAGCCTTGGGCTCGCCCTGGCGCTCCCAGGCGGCGACGAGTTCCTGCAACTGGCGCAGGTCGTTCGGTTGTCTGGTCAACTGGTACTGCAGGGCGGCGATCAGGGCGGGGTCGTTGAGCAGGCCGGGGGCGAGGCGGAGGACGGCTTGCCAGGCTTCGTCGCGCTGCGTTTCGCGGGCCAGGTGCCACCAGTGGTCGAGCGCCATGGCGGGGCGGCTGGTCCATTCGGCGACCTTGGCCAGACGTTCGCGCCAGGCCATGTCGGCCGGCGACTGGCGAACGGCCGAGGCGGCGACTTTCCAGGCGTCTTCGAGCTTGCGATTTTCGAGAAAGACTTCGTAGCCGAGGGTGTAGGTCTTGTCGTCGAAGGGCAGTTGCGGGCCGCCGGCGCGCAGCGACACTTTTTGCGGCAGGGCGCCGCCATGGGCTTCGGCCAGCCGTACCTGTTCGAGCTGGCGGAGCAGGCTGAGGCGCAACAGCTGGCGAACGTAGCGGTCGGCAACATCGGGCCGGCCGGCGGCGCGGGCGAGTTGGGTAACGAAGAACAGGGTTTCGTGGTCGTCGGCCAGCTTGCCGATACCGTGCTCGGCCATCGCCAGCGCTTCGGCCAGCAGATTGCCGGATTGCAGGGTGCGCAGCGCAGTCAGGAAAAGGGCCTTGGCACGGGCCGGGTCGGTCGTTTTCCGGCTCGCCTGCAGATAGAGTTCGGCGCTGTTCCGGTAGAGGCCGTGGCCGAGTGCGGCTCTGCCGCCTTGGACCAGCCAGTCGGCTGCTTCGTCCGGCGTCCCGCTGCGCTCTGCGACTTGCCGGTAGACGGCGAGGCCGAGGGTCGGTTGGCCGAATTCGAAAGCTTGGTTGGCAATCTCGATTTGCCGCGCGGTCGGCCATTCTTCCTTGGCCAGCGCCGCCAGTTGCTGTTCCAGTTGTTGGCGGATGGCTTGCAGCTGGGTGCTGCCCTGAGTCGAAAGTTTCTTGAATTCCAGCCGGCTGGCTTGCCACAGTAGCCAGACGGCTTCGCGATGGAGGACCGGATCGTCGGTGGCCAGCACCGGTTCGAGGACGGCGCGCAGGGCGGTTAAATTGCCGCGTTCCAGCGCTTGCTCGGCCTGCAGCAGGTGCAGCCTCGGGTTGTCGGGGTCGGTCCGTAGCAGGTTGGTGACGTAGGCGCTGCTCAGCTCGCTCTCCGGTGCCTTGACGACGCGCTGGATGAGGTTTTGTTCCGGGTAGATCAGGATCAGGGCGACGACGATCAGCCCGCCCATCAGGAGCAGGAGCCAGAGCGGTGCCAGCGTCGGGCGCTCAGTGCGCTGCGCAGCTGATTTCGATCGTCGCAGCAGCATCTTTGAGCTTGAAACGGGTGATGGAATGGCCGTCGATGGCCTCGGATCGGGTGGCAGCGGCCGGCTTGCCGTTGATCCGGGTCTGGCAGCCATCGAGGTTGGCCAGGCGGAAATCGAGGGCGGTGTGTGCGGTCAACCGGAAAACAAGGCCAAATTTCGAATTCGTTTTCTGCGTTTGCCAGTCGCTCAGGCGGCCGTTGGCATCGACCAGATAGGGCCGGCGATTGGCCGCGCGGGCGCTGTCGGTGGCAAACCAGGCGGCGGGGCCGGCGAGGTGCAGGTAATCGCCTTCGCTGCCGCGGCTGAGGCCGGCTACCGCCCGGGCCGAATCGATATCTGGGCGCAGCGCTGCCGCCAGACGCAGCGTGCGCAGGTGGCCATCGCCGCGCACGCGCCAGCCTGCACCGTCACGGGCGATGGACATGGTGTAGAAGTCCTGCACCTTGCGGATGTATTCGGAGGCGAAAACCGGGTGCAGCGCTTGCGTTTCCGCCCAGGCGAAGGCCTTGTGCAGGGCCTTGAGCCCGGCCGGCTTGCTGGCGGAATAGGTGTGATAGTAAATATCGACCGGCTTCAATCGGCGTGGGCGGTCGGTCATTTCAAAGGTTTCGATGACTTCCTCGTAGCCGTAAAACGGGCCGCGCCAGAGGTTGGTGTAGATGTTTTCGTTGGTGATTGGGGCGTAGACCTGGAGGAAGCCCTGGCTCCGGATGCCGAGCGGACCGACTGCGGTCAACGATGGATGCCGGCGGGAAATGTAGGTGTCGCCACCGTTCATGTTGAGCAGTCCGGCCTTCGCGGCGATGGCCAGGGCGTCCGGCCCCGGGCTGGTGTCGCCGGACCAGAGCAGGATGTTGGCCGGCTTGCCGGCGGGGGCCAGGCGATTGCGAATGTAATTTATGGAGCCGACGATTTCGCGCTCGAGATTCAGGGTGTAGCCGGGAATTTCGAGGTGGTGGTACTCCTCTTCGGCATTGGCAAAAATGCCATGCTTGATGGTGTGCCACCTGAAGGGGTGCGAATAAGAGTGGCTGGCAATTTCGACGTGGGGCAGGCTGAAAATCTGCTTCGCCACATTTTCCATGCGCGGACTCAGCTTGGGGTAAAGACCGTCCGGTGCGACTTCGGATTCGATCACTGATGCGGTGGTCGGGATGCGGTATTTTTGCAGCACATCGCGGTAAAGCACCTCGGCCGCCAGCGGACGGCCAGGGAGCTCGGCGACCGATGGAAAGCCGTCGCCGTCGATGTGCGAGAAAAACAGGCGGCGACCGTTTTCGGTGGTGACGTCCGGGACCGGAATCGGAGGCAGGCGCAGGGCGGTACTTAAAAAGGCAAACGGATCGATGATCCAGCGCACGCGGTCGCTGCCGGGAATCTCGCTGATGGCAAACGGGCCAAGTACGAAGCCGCCCCAGGGAGTGATGGCGGCGCCGGTGTAGAGCTTGCCCTGGCTGTCGCGCAGGCTGAGCAGCGGCTGGTCGGCCGGGCCGCTGCTGTGGATCGCCGTCAAGGTGCTGCGCTCCGGGCGGGGCGGTGCTTCCAGGCCGATCATGGCGTGCTGGCTGGCGATGCTGAGCGTGCCGACCGGCGCAGCCTGGAGCGTCAAGCCCAGGCTGCGGGCCGATTCACCCTCAAGCGGATAGCCGAAATCGCTGATCACGGCGACCGGTAGCCCTTCTTCGCGCTTGCTCCGGAGCCAGCGGCTGAGTGCCCTGGCTGGCTTGTCCGGCATGCCACCCGAGAACCAGGTCACTACGCCGGCGTAGCGATCGGCATGGATGTTGGCGGGGAGGTCGTTCTGAACATCGGCGTATTCGACGATGTAGCCCAGGTGATTCAAGGGCATTTCGAGGTACTGATGGGCGGTGCTGAATTTGACGGAAGGCGCTTCGGCGCTGTTGTGCAGGACGAGTATGTGGCGTGGCACGGCTTCGATGGCGCCAATGCCGATGGTGCCGAGCGCCTGGTCGGACACCCAGGGAATGAAGCCGAGTTGGCGGATTTTGTCGGCAGTAGCACGGGTGGTAGCGCGGTCGTGCGGTGGGACATAATCGATGACGAGAATGGGCAAGCCGTCACGCTGGTGAATGGTGTTGAGCTGAGCAAGCAGCCAGGTGTGGTCGGCAGCGGCAACTTCTTCGTAGCGGGCGGTCCGCGCATTCCAGCCGCGAAACAGTGATTCGGCTGCGACCATCTGGATTTTGTCGCGGACACTCGGCACGATTTCGAAACCGCGGTTGAGAATCAGCTTGATGCCCGGAAAGCGCTGGTGCAGCGTCTCGATGACGCGAATCAGGCCTTGTTGCTGGGATTTTTCATCAAATTTGGCGGCAAGTCGGTAAGAGTCCAAAGTGTCGAGGAAATATCCGCGATAGCCCTTGGCCCACAGCGGAGCAATGACTTGTTCGGCGAAAAAAGCTGGCCAGTCGGCTGGGCTCTGGTCGATGACAATCGAGCCCCAATCCGAGTTGCGGGCGATTTTCCAGGCGTCGGGAATTTTCGGGAAATATGGGCGGCCGGGATGGGCCTCGGCGACCGCAGCATAAGCGTAAAGCTGGCTATAAGGGCGGCGGTAATCGAGTGGCTTGTTGTCGTGGTCAGGGTCGACCACGACAACGTCAAAAGCCCTGAGCTCCGTTAACGGGAGGGGCTTTCCGTAATACAGAGCGACGGCTGTTTCGGAACTGCCTGGTGGCGACAGGATGAATCCGAAAAACAGGAAAAATAGGCGAAACCAAGGCACTTTGTGAAAATCGCTTTAAAAAAGCGATTAGACACTGCCATATTGGCCTCGTCAAAGCCACTTGGTGAAGTTTTGTGAGATAAATCACGAGCCGTGCAATTCTGTGTTAGCCCCCCTATTTCCGTAGGTTAGCGGTGGAACGGTGTCATGAAATCGTCAACATTCGCTCGAGTGAAAGTTTTGCCATTTTTGTTTCGTTTTCAGGAACTATTATCTGATTGACAATTTTTCCGTCGACGAGATTTTCCAGCGTCCACGCCAAGTGCTGCGGGTCGATGCGCTGCATGGTCGAGCACATGCAGATGGTGGTGGCCATGAACTGGACGATTTTGTTCTGCGGCAAAACCTCTTTGGCCAGACGGTCGACCAGGTTGAGCTCGGTGCCGACCAGCCAGCGCGTGCCTTCCGGCGCTTCCTTGATGGTCTTGACGATGTGCTCGGTCGAGCCGACGTAATCCGAGGCGGCGCAAACCTCGAAATTGCATTCCGGGTGGGCGATGACCTTGCCCTCCGGATACTTGGCGCGGAAGGCGTCGATCTGCGATTTCTGGAACATCTGGTGCACCGAGCAGTGGCCCTTCCAGAGCAGGATTTTGGCCTGCTTGATCTGGGCCGGCGTCAGGCCGCCGAGTTCGAGGTCGGGGTCCCAGACGACCATTTCGTCCATGGCGATGCCCATGTTGTGGCCGGTCCACCGGCCAAGATGCTGGTCGGGGAAGAACAGCACTTTCGGTCTCCGCTCGAAGGCCCATTTGGCGATGGTGCCGGCGTTCGACGAGGTGCATACGATGCCGCCATGCTCGCCGCAGAAGGCTTTCAAATCAGCGGCCGAGTTGATGTAGGTGACCGGCGTGACTTCCTCTTCGGCGTCGAGCACCTCGTTGAGTTCGCGCCAGCAGCGCTCGACCTTGGCCAGGTTGGCCATGTCGGCCATCGAGCAGCCAGCCGCGAGGTCAGGCAGGATGGCTTTCTGGTGCGGTGCGGTCATGATGTCGGCGACTTCGGCCATAAAGTGCACGCCGCAGAAAATGACGAATTCCGAATCGGTCTGCGAGGCCAGGCGCGACAGCTTGAGCGAATCGCCGGTCAGGTCGGCGTACTGATAGACGTCGGCGCGCTGGTAGTGATGGCAGAGGATGACGGCCCGCTTGCCGAGCTTGGCCCGGGCGACGCGGATGCGTTCATGGCAGGCCTCGTCGGAGAGGCGGTTGAAGGGGTCGAAGGCGATGGTGGCTGTTTGCATGCTGTTCTCTGAATCTGGCCATTTCATTTTTGGCCGGTTTTTCCGGTTGACCGTGGGATTATCCCTGAATCCACGGCAACCCGGCCTTGCGCCAGCCGCCGATGGTATTGCGATGCCCGCTGGCATCCTTGTCGCCCTCGAAGCCTTCGAGGATGTTGTAGCAGCTGTTGTAGCCGGCTTCGGTGGCGGCGGTGGCGGCAGCGACCGAGCGCACGCCGCTGCGGCAGAGGAACATGACCAGCGCTTCGGGATCGACCTGGCGCTTGAGTTCGGCCACGAAATTCGGGTTGCGCACTCCGCCGGGGTACTGATTCCACTCGATCTCGACCGCCCCGGCGACCCGGCCAACCCAGTCCCATTCGGCGCGGGTCCGCACGTCGACGATTTTGGCGCCGGGGGCCAGGCGCAACAAGTCGCTCGCCTCCTGCGGTGTCAGCTCGCCCTGATAGGCGCGGCCAAGGGCTTGGCCACGCGCCTGGGCCAGACTGAGTATCTCGGTTAACTTTCCCATAATCTCCAACTGCTAAAATCGCACACTAATAGTATAGGGCAGACATCATGGGACTTGAGCATCACCCCGCCATCGCCACGCCGGCCGAGCGGGCGGCCGCGGCGCAGAAGGCGACCTGGGTCAGCGTCGCCGTCAACTTGGTGATGACCGTCGCCCAGCTCGTTGTCGGCTGGCTGGCCCACTCGCAGTCGCTGGTTGCGCACGGCCTGCATTCGTTCTCCGACCTGCTGTCGGATTTTCTTGTCATTTACGCCACCCGGCAGAGCGCCCACCCGGCCGACCGGGCCCATCCCTACGGCCACGCCCGCGTCGAAACCGCCGCAACGCTGGCGCTCGGAGCCTCGCTGGTCTTGATCGGTGGCGGCATCCTGTGGGAATCCGGCATGCGTCTCCAGCATGTCGAGGCCCTGCCGACCGTCGAGCTCGCCGCCTTCTGGGTGGCGGTGGCCACGGTGATTTCCAAGGAGGCCTTGTATCGCTACCTGATACGTGTTGCCGAAAAGCTGCGCTCACAACTACTCATCGGCAATGCCCTGCACACGCGAGCCGATGCGGCGTCGGCGCTGGTCGTCGTGGTCGGCATTGGCGGTGCGCTGCTCGGCTGGTCCTTTCTCGACCTGCTGGCCGCGGCGCTGATGGGTTTCATGATCCTGCATATGGGGGGCCGTCTGGCCTGGGGCGCCATCAAGGAACTGATCGACACCGGCCTCGACGACGCCCAGGTCGAGGCCATCCGGCAGACCCTGCTGGCGACGCCGGGCGTGCGCGACCTGCACCAACTGCGGACCCGGCGCATGGCCCATCAGGCGCTGGTCGACACGCATGTCCAGGTTGATTCGCGGATCAGCGTCTCGGAAGGCCATCGCATTGCCGAATCTGCCCGCGCCAGGGTCCTGCGCGAACATCCCGAGGTGCTTGATGTGCTCGTGCACATCGACCCGGAAGACGACATGGACCCGGATACCTACGCGATCCGATTGCCGGCGCGGGATGCCTTGCTCAGCGAACTGCAACCATTGCTGGCCGGCCTGCCCGAGCCGGAAAAAATCGTGCTGCATTATCTGAAAGGCCGGATCGAGGCGGAGGTCTTCTACAGTTCCGCCCTGTTCGAAAATGGCGAGGCGCTACGGCAGGCCGAGATTCTCCTGATCGACCGTCTGAAAACGCACCCGCTGATTCGTCGGATATCACTGAACTGTCTTGTTGCACCAAAATAGTGCTTCGTTTTTACTGCTTGGCACAGTTGTGGTGCGCAAATTCTTTGCTTAAACCCTGCATCTCATTGTGGCAAAATGCAAAGATTACTCGTCGGCGTTTGGCATGCTTTCTGCTAAATGAACCGGGTTACAAATTTTTGATTGTCGCCGGATCGCCCGGCAACTTGTTTTCTTAGGAGATTAAGGCATATGGCAACCCCGCAAGACGTGCTCAAGATGATCAAGGAAAACGACGCCAAGTTCGTCGATTTCCGTTTCACCGATACCCGTGGCAAGGAACAGCACGTCACCGTGCCGGTTTCTGCCTTCAGCGAAGACAAGTTCGAAAACGGTCACGCTTTTGACGGCTCCTCGATTGCCGGCTGGAAGGGCATTCAAGCCTCCGACATGCAGCTGAATCCGGATCCGGCAACTGCCTACATCGACCCGTTCTTCGACGAAACCACCGTTGTCCTGACCTGTGACGTGATCGATCCGACCGATGGCCGTGGTTACGACCGCGATCCGCGCTCCATCGCCAAGCGCGCTGAAGCCTATCTGAAGTCCTCCGGCATTGGCGACACCGCCTACTTCGGTCCGGAACCCGAATTCTTCATCTTCGACGGCGTCGAGTGGAATGTCGACATGTCCGGCTGCTCCCTGAAGATCCATTCTGCCGAAGCAGCTTGGGGTTCGGGCGAGAAGAACGACGGCTCCGGCTCCACCGGCCACCGTCCGACCGTCAAGGGCGGCTACTTCCCGGTTCCCCCGGTCGACAGCCTGCACGACATCCGTTCGGCCATGGTCCTGACCCTGGAAGCCCTCGGCTGCCCGGTTGAAGTTCACCACCACGAAGTCGCTACTGCCGGTCAGTGCGAAATCGGTACCGTGTTCAACACCCTGGTCAAGCGTGCCGACCAGACCCAGATCCTGAAGTACGTTGTGCACAATGTTGCCCACCAGTACGGCAAGACTGCTACTTTCATGCCGAAGCCCATCGTTGGCGACAACGGTTCCGGCATGCACGTTCACCAGTCGATCTGGAAGGACGGCAAGAACCTGTTCGCCGGCGACGGCTACGCAGGTTTGTCCGAACTGGCCCTGTTCTACATCGGCGGCATCATCAAGCACGCCAAGGCACTGAACGCCATCACCAACCCGGGTACCAACTCCTACAAGCGTCTGGTCCCGCACTACGAAGCTCCGGTCAAGCTGGCTTACTCCGCCAAGAACCGCTCTGCTTCCATCCGCATTCCGTACGTTGCCTCGACCAAGGCTCGTCGTATCGAGACCCGCTTCCCGGATCCGATCGCCAATCCGTACCTGTGCTTCGCCGCGCTGCTGATGGCCGGCCTGGATGGTATCCAGAACAAGATTCACCCGGGCGACCCGGCTTCCAAGAACCTGTACGATCTGCCGCCGGAAGAAGATGCAGCCATCCCGACCGTCTGCGCTTCCCTCGAAGAAGCCCTGGCATCGCTGAAGGCTGACCATGAGTTCCTGACCCGTGGCGGCGTCTTCTCCAACGACTGGATCGATGCCTATATCGACCTGAAGATGGACGAAGTGAACAAGGTTCGCATGACGACCCACCCGGTCGAGTTCGATCTGTACTACTCCTGCTAATAAGCCGGATACGCAAAGAGGGCGGGATTTCCCGCCCTTTTTTTGTTTACTTTTTCCTGGCTCGGCCGTTAAGTCCGGTACACTCAAATAATTGACAGGAATATTGACGATGATGCGCAGTCCGCTTGCCCTGCTTGTCGCTTTGTTGCCGTTCTCGGTTTCGGCCCAGACGATCTACAAATGTGTCGATGTCAATGGCAATACGACTTATGCCAGTGCCCGGATCGACAAGAATTGCAAGGTGATTTCCAGCGGCCCGGAAAACGCCATGCCGGCGCCACCCCGGGCAAAGCCGGCAGGGGCTGCAGCCAATCCGTCGCCTGCAGGTTTTCCGCGTGTGCAGGAAGACACCCAGAGGGCGCGTGACGGTGATCGTCGCCACATTCTCGAGCAGGAACTGGCTGGCGAGCAACGCAACCTGGAGCAGGCACGCAAGGATCTGTCCGAGCAGCAGGCAGCCGGTTCGAGCAGTGACCGGCTAGCACCCTACCGCGACCGCGTCGGGCAACATGAGCGCAATATCCAGGCGATCCAGAAGGAACTGGGGAATTTGAGGTAGCTGTCAGCTATCAGGATCGAGCTATCAGGGGAAGTTTGAGGGCGCCAAGGCGCCCTTTGCTTTTGTTTGCTAACGGCTAGCAGCTCGATCCTCGATCCTGACCTTGTACCAAGCCGCATAGAGTGCCGGCAGGAAAAGCAGCGTCAGCGCGGTGGCGACGATCAGGCCGCCCATGATGGCGACGGCCATCGGTCCGAAGAAATCGTTGCGCGATAGCGGAATCATCGCCAGTACGGCCGCGGCAGCAGTCAGCACGATGGGCCGGAAACGCCGCACCGTCGACTCGACAATTGCTTCATGGCGCGGTTTGCCGGCAGCCATGTCCTGCTCGATCTGATCGACAAGAATCACCGAGTTGCGCATGATCATGCCGAACAGCGCAATGGTGCCGAGCAAGGCCATGAAGCCGAAAGGTTGCCGGAAGACGAGCAGGAACAGCGCAATGCCGATGATGCCGAGCGGCGCCGTGAGCAGGACCATGACGACGCGGGAGACGCTTTGCAGCTGGATCATCAGAATGGTGATCACGGCCAGCACGAAGAGTGGAATGCCGGCCATCACCGAGCCGGAACCCTTGGAGGATTCCTCGACCGAGCCACCGGTGGCAATGTGATAGCCGTCGGGCAAGGTAGCCTGGATGGCATCGATCTCCGGTTTGATGCGGTCGACAACGGTGGCGGGCTGAATCTTGCCGTACAGGTTGCCGCGTACCGTGATGGTCGGCTGGCGGTCGCGGCGCCAGATCAGTCCTGCTTCGAAGCTGTGTTTGAGACGGCCGATCTGGCTCAGCGGAACGCTCTTGCCGGCGCGTGTCGGTACCGACAGATCATCGAGTGACGACAGGTGGCTGCGTTCCTCGCGGTCGCCACGTAGTACGACGTCGATGCTCTTTTCGCCTTCGCGGTAGCTGGTCACCGTATAGCCGTTGAGCGACATGTTGAGCAGGGCGGCGATGTCCTGACTGGAAACGCCGAGCAGGCGGGCCTTGTCCTGATCAATTTCGATCTCGACCAACTTCGAGAGTTCGCTCCAGTCGACGTTAACGTTGGATAACTCCGGGTTCTCGCGCATGACCGTGGCGACCTTGGTGGCCGCCTGGCGCAGCGTGGCGAAGTCTTCGCCGGAAATGCGGTATTGCACCGGATAACCGACCGGTGGCCCGTTCTCGATGCGGGCGATGTTGCCGCGAGCAGCGAAGCTGTCATTTTCGAACAGTTTTATCAGTCGACCGCGGACGGCTTCCCGCGCCTCGACGTCGCGCGTGACAATAACCAGTTGGCCGACATTGCTGGCCGGAAGTTGCTGGTCGAGGCCAAGGTAGTAGCGCGGCGCTCCGGTCCCGACAAAGGCCATGTAATGTTCGAACTGGTCGAATTCCGCCTTGTCCTTGTCCAGCCACTGTTCAAGGCGCTTTGTCTCGGCGTTGATGGCGGCGATCGACGCCCCCTCGGGGAGACGCAGTTCGACATTGAGTTCCAGGCGGGTCGAGTTCGGGAAGAACTGCTTCTGCACCTTGATCATACCGACGATGGATAGCGCAAACAGGATGATGGTGACGCCAATGACCAACCAGCGCCGCCCGACGCACCAGCTGACCAGTTGGCGAAAGCGGGTATAGAACGGCGTGCCGTAGACGTCATGGTCTTCGGCGTGTGCAGGGCCGTTCAGGCCGATCTTGTCGAACAGGCGGGCGAGGCGGGGCAGGCGTTTTTCCAGGCGGCTGCTCTGGTGCGCCGCGTGCGGGTTGGGCAGCAGCTTGTAGCCGAGCCAAGGGATGGCGATGACGGCGGCCAGCCACGAAATAAGCAGGGCGACGGCATTGATCTGGAAGAAGGCGAAGGCATATTCGCCGGTCGATGACTTGGCAAGGGCAATGGGAATGAAGCCCGCGACGGTGACCAGCGTGCCGGAGAGCATCGGCCCGGCCGTGCTCGTGTAGGCAAAGGAGGCAGCGCGGGTGCGTTCCCAGCCCTGTTCCATCTTCACCCACATCATCTCGACGGCGATGATCGCATCGTCGACCAGCAGCCCGAGGGCCAGAACCAGCGCGCCGAGCGACACCTTGTGCAGGCCGACGTTGAACAGGTACATGGCGAGGAAGGTAGCGGCGAGCACGAGCGGGATCGAGATGGCGACGACCAGTCCGGTGCGGATGCCGAGGCTGATGAAGGTGACGAGCAGCACAACGATCACTGCCTCGCCCAGCGCCTGCGTGAAGGCCTTGACCGAGCGGGCGACGGCTTTCGGTTGGCTGGTCGCCACGCCGATGTCGACGCCGACCGGCAAGGCTGCCTGCAGTTTGGCGATGCGTGTGTTCAAGGCCTTGCCGAGTTCGATGATGTCGCCACCCTTGGCCATCGAGACGCCAATGGCGAGGGCGGGCTTGCCGCCAAAGCGGACTTGCATGGCTGGCGGGTCGATGGTGCCTCGCTTGATGTCAGCGATATCGCCGAGCCGGAAACTGCGGTCGCCAGCCCGGATCAGGGTATCGGCGACGGCCTGCACGCTGTTGAAAGCCCCGCCGGGGCGAATCTGGATGCGCTCGCTGGCCGTCTCGAAGAATCCGGTGCCGGCCACCGCATTCTGCTGATTCATTGCCTGGACGATGGTCGTTTGGTCGATGCCCAGCGTAGCGAGTTTGGCATTGGAGAGTTCAACGTAAATCTTCTCGTCCTGTATGCCGAAGATTTCAACTTTGCCGACCTGTGGCACGCGCAGCAATTCATCGCGAATGCGCTCGGCCTGGTCCTTGAGTTGTGGATAATCGAAGCCTTCCGCGGTCAACGCGTAAATATTTCCAAAAACGTCGCCGAACTCGTCGTTGAAGAACGGTCCCTGAATACCGGCCGGCAGGGTGTGGCGAATGTCGCCGATTTTCTTGCGCACCTGATAGAACACGTCGGGTACGTTGGCTGGCGGCGTGCTGTCCTTGGCGAAGAACATCACTGTCGATTCGCCGGGCCGGGAAAAGCTCGAAACGCGGTCGATGTAGGGCGTTTCCTGCAGTTTTTTCTCGATCTTGTCGGTCAGTTGCTGCTCGACCTGACGCGCCGTGGCGCCCGGCCAGAGGGTGCGGATCACCATGATCTTGAAGGTGAAGGGCGGATCTTCGGCCTGGCCGAGTTTGCCGTAGGCAAAAACACCCATCAGCGCGATGGCGAGCAGGAAGTAGCCAACCAGCGTGCGGTGGTGCAGGGTCCAGTCGGACAGGTTGAAGCGGTGGCTCATCGCTTAGCGCTGCCGATCCGGCGTCGTGGCCGCCTTGGCCTGAACTTCCTGACCGTCGACCAGCTTGCCGGCGCCGCTGATGATGACCAGTTCGCCGGCTGCCAGTCCGCCGCTCAACTCGACGCCATCTTCGCGGAAGCGGGCAACCTTGACCGGGCGGGTAGCAACCTTGCCATCCTTGACGACGCGGACCAGCGGACCTTGTCCGATGTCGATCACTGCACTCAACGGGACGATAAGCGTGCTATCGACTGCGCCATCAAGGGCGACGCGGGCCGTCATGCCAAGGCGAACCTCGGGTGGCGGATTGTGAATACGAATACGCGCCGCGTAGGTGCGCGTTGCCGGATCGGCGGCGGGCGAAAGCTCGCGCAGTTCGCCGCGCAAGATGATTTTGGGGGCGGCCCACAGGCTGACGGCGAGGTTTTTGGCGGCTTTCAGTTCAGCCAAACGGCTTTCGGGAATGGCAATGGCGACTTCCTTTTCCTCCGGGCGGGCGACGCGCATCACGGCCTGGCCGGTGGTTACAACCTGACCGGCATCGACGAGAACGGCCGTGACGATGGCCGGAAATTCACTGCTCAAGGTACCGTAGCTGCTCTGGTTGCCGCTGATTCGGCTTTGTGCGCGGGCCTGCTCGAGACGGGCCTGGGCGCTGTTGTAGGCATTGTCCTTGGCGTCGAAAGCAGCCTGGCTGACGAATTTTTTGGCGACCAGGCCGGCGTAGCGTTCGCGTTCGGCGCGCGCCGTGGCGTGCTCGCTTTCGGCGGCAGCCAGTTGGGCGCGGGCGGCAGCGGCGGCCAGTTCGAGATCGGCCGGGTCGAGGCGGGCCAGCGGCTGCCCGGCCTTGATTTCAGCGCCGGCATCGACGAGACGGGCGGCGATTTTGCCGCCGACACGGAAAGCCAGATCGACCTCATGCCGGGCGCGGATTTCGCCGGTATAGACGCTGCCGGTCAGCGGCGCACTGGCTGCGGCCTGGACCAGTACGGCGCGGGGCGCCGGTGGCGTACTGTCGCCAGCCTGACAGCCGGCGAGAACGGTAGCTGCAGTAAGCAGCAAGGCGGCAACACGGGGAGCGGTCTTGATCATATTGGGAGGTCCGGTGGACAGTGTTCGGATGATAATGAACGATTGGTCAGTAACGCAAGTTATCATCAGTAGGGGGTGTCGAATCGCTACAATGGCGGGCATGAACGTTACACATTCTTCCTTTGCCGGCCTTGATCTGCTGGCTTCTGCGGTGCTTCTGCTCGATGACGCACTGGCCATCCGTTATATCAATGCCGCGGGCGAAAACCTGCTGGCGGTGAGCAGTCGTGCCGTGGTCGGGAAGACGCTGACGACAATCTGCACCTGCTCGGCGAGTTTGCAGTCGGCGCTCGATAATGGCTTGAACAACAACTGGGGCTACACCGGCCAGAATGTCGAGTTGAAACTCAGCGATGGCGAAGCCCTCAACATCAACTGCACGGTGACGCCGCTACGCCCGGATATCGCGCCCGGCGTCCGCCTGCTGCTCGAGTTGCAGCCGATTCAGCATCATCTGACGGCGACGCGAGAAGAGCGCCTGATCGAGCAGCAGCAAGTCAGTCGCGAGTTGATCCGCAATCTGGCCCACGAGATCAAGAATCCGCTCGGCGGCATCCGGGGCGCCGCCCAGTTGCTGGAACACGAACTGGCCAACCCTTCGCTCAAGGAATACACGCAGGTCATCATCAAGGAGGCGGATCGCCTGCAGGACTTGATGCAGCGTTTGCTGACCCCGCATCGGGCGATGTTGCCGACGACGGTCAATATCCACGAAATACTTGAACGGGTGCGCAGCCTGCTGACCGCCGAGTTCCCCGGCTCGCTGAGTGTTCGTCGCGATTACGACACGAGCCTGCCCGAACTAGTCGGTGATCGCGAGCAACTGATCCAGGCCGTTCTCAATATTGCTCGCAATGCCGCACAGGCCATGGGCGGTGAGGGTGAGATCGTTCTCCGCACGCGTTCGTTGCGCCAGGTGACGCTGGCCAAAAAGCGCTATCGCCTGGCCATGGAAATCAAGGTCATCGACAATGGCCCCGGCATCTCTGACGAAATCCGTGAACGCATGTTCTATCCGCTGGTTTCCGGGCGCGAAGGGGGAAGCGGTTTGGGGCTGACCATCGCGCAAAACTTTATCCAGCATCACCATGGCACGATCAATTGTGTCAGTCGGCCCGGCCACACGGTCTTCACGCTGAATCTGCCGGTTGAGCAGGCTTGAGTCTTGCTTCTATCAAGGCCATTCTGAACACATAATGAGCCAACAAAATATGAAACCGGTCTGGGTCGTAGACGATGATCGCTCCATTCGCTGGGTGCTGGAAAAAACCCTGTCCCGCGAAGGTATCCCGTTCAAGAGTTTTGCCTCGGCCAGCGAGGCCATTTCGCAGCTCGAACAAGGCATCGAACCGCCGCAAGTGCTGATGTCCGACATCCGCATGCCCGGCCAGTCCGGGCTGGAGCTGTTGCAGGAGGTGAAAACCCGTTTCCCCTCGGTGCCGGTCATCATCATGACCGCCTACTCCGATCTCGAAAGCGCGGTCGCCGCCTTTCAGGGTGGCGCCTTCGAATACCTGCCGAAACCCTTCGACGTCGATCAGGCGGTCGAGCTGATTCGCCGCGCCATTGATGAATCAATGCACCAAAGCGGTGCGGCTGAGGAAGAGGGGCTGGTCCCGGAGATTCTCGGTCAGGCGCCTGCCATGCAGGAAGTCTTCCGCGCCATTGGCCGGCTGGCCCTGTCGCACGCGACGGTGCTCATTACCGGCGAGTCGGGTTCCGGCAAAGAGCTGGTGGCGCGCGCTCTGCATCGCCACAGCCCGCGGGCCGACAAACCGTTCATCGCCATCAACACCGCGGCAATTCCCAAGGATTTGCTTGAGTCGGAACTGTTCGGCCATGAGCGCGGCGCCTTTACCGGTGCCCAGGCCCAGCGGCGCGGCCGTTTCGAGCAGGCCGAGAGCGGCACGCTGTTTCTTGATGAAATCGGCGACATGCCGGCCGAACTGCAAACCCGCCTGCTGCGCGTCTTGTCCGACGGGCACTTCTACCGCGTCGGCGGCCATTCGCCGATCAAGGCCAACGTCCGGGTCATCGCGGCGACGCACCAGAACCTCGACACGCGGGTCAAGGATGGCCTGTTCCGCGAAGACTTGTTCCATCGCCTGAACGTCATTCGCGTCCGTCTGCCGGCCCTGCGTGAACGGCGCGAGGATATTCCCCTGCTGGCTCGCCATTTCCTGCAGAAGAGTGCGCGGGAGCTCGGCGTCGAAACCAAGCGCCTGACTGAAGCCGCCTTGAAATACATGAGCGGCCTCGATTTTCAGGGCAACGTGCGCCAACTGGAAAACCTCTGCCACTGGCTGACCGTCATGGCACCGGGCCAACAGGTCGATATCAGCGACCTGCCAGGTGAATTGCGCGAGGCGACGCCGGTGTCTTTGTCCACCGATTGGGAAAGCGCGCTGGAAGGCGAGGCTGACCGCATGCTGGGGCGCGGTATTCCGGACATCCACGGCGTTCTGTCGCAGGTTTTCGAGCGCATCCTGATTGCGCGGGCGCTGGCTCATACCGGCGGCCGGCGTATCGAGGCGGCGCAGGCGCTGGGCATCGGCCGCAACACGATCACCCGCAAGATTGCCGAACTCGGCATCGATGGCGGCAAGGAGCACGCGGCGGAGTAAAATCCGCCGTATGACACTGATCGATCCCGTCTTGCTGAAAGGGCGGCTGGCTAGCCTGGCCGGCCGCTTTGATGTCGACGCGCTGGACGAATGCGACTCGACGAGCAGCGAACTGATGCGCCGGGCTGAGCGCGGCGCGCCGTCCGGCTCGGTCGTCGTCGCCGACCGGCAAAGCGCCGGGCGGGGGCGGCGGGGGCGGAGCTGGTTGTCATCGCCGGAATCCAGTTTGACCTTTTCGCTGCTCTGGCGATTTCCCGGTAATGCGGCCAGTCTGAGCGGTCTGTCGCTGGCTGTCGGGGTCGGCCTTGCTCAAGCCATGGAAAACCTGGGCGCCAAGGGCGTTTGCCTGAAATGGCCGAACGATGTGCTGCTGCGCTCCGGTGACGATTTCGCCAAACTGGCCGGCATCCTGATCGAACTTTCCTCCGACCGCCGTGGCACGCAGGCGATCATTGGCATCGGCCTCAATCTGGCACCGCCAACGGGCGACCTGCCGCAACCCGCGGCCGGTTTGAGCCAGGCTTGTCTGCATCCATTTGATCGCCACGACGTCCTGGCCGCCATCCTCGGCCAGTTGGCAGCTGTCCTCGACACTTTCACGGTCAACCGGTTTTTTGGGCTAAAAATGAAATGGCAGAGCTACCATGCCTGGCAGAATCAGGCCGTGCAAATCCTTGGCGATGGTGAAGATTCAAAGCGCGGCCGCTGCCTCGGTGTCGATGACGATGGCGCCTTGCTGCTCGAAACTGCGGCCGGGATCGAACGCATTTTTTCCGGCGATGTCAGCCTGCGCCGCGCATGATCGTTTGTCTCGACAGCGGCAATAGCCGCATCAAATGGGGCGTCCATGATGGCAAGCAATGGCTCGCCCAGGGCGCAGTTGCCCACGCCGAGGTCGAGCAGTTGCGGCAACTGGTCAGCGACTGGCCAAATCCCGACAAGGTCATGCTGACCAACGTCGCCGGTGCCGAGGCTGGTGAGCGACTTCGCGAGCAGTTGGCGCCATGGCTGCCGGTGTTTTTTGAAGCCCGCTCGGAAACGACGCGTTGCGGCGTCACCAACCTTTATCGCCAGCCGGGCCAACTCGGTGTCGACCGCTGGTGTGCGCTGCTTGGCGCCCGTGGCTTGAGCACGACGGCAGCCATCGTCGTCATGGCCGGGACAGCGACGACCGTCGATACCCTCGACGCCGACGGCAATTTCCTCGGCGGCCTGATCCTCCCCGGCGGCGAGCTGATGCGCCGTTCTTTGGCCGCCGACACGGCGGCGCTGCCATTCGCCGATGGCCGCCACGCCGACTATCCGCGCTGCACCGATGACGCCATCGTGACCGGCTGCATCGAAGCGCAGGTCGGGGCCATCGAACGGGCCTGGCAGCGGCTCGGCAATATCGACAAGGTCTGCCTGCTGTCCGGTGGCAACGCGGCCAGTCTGGCTCCGCACCTGGGCATCCGCTGGCGGGCGGTGGCCAATTTGCCGCTGGAAGGTTTGCTCCGTCTGGCGTTCGACGCTTGAACAAACGCCGGCGAGCGGTGACAATCCGCTGTCATTGCGCCACCTCCGGGAGATTCCATGTTCGATCCGGTCATTAGCAGCCTGCCGGCCTTTGCCGGCTATTTCGCCACGGCCGTCGGTTTGCTTGCCGTCTTTCTCGTGCTCTACATTTTCGTCACGCCCTACAGCGAGCTGGCCCTGATCCGCGAGGGCAATACCGCCGCCGCCATCAGCCTGGGCGGAGCCATTGTTGGTTATGCCCTGCCGATTGCCGTATCGGTCGCCGTCAGCCATAACATTGGCGCCATGATCGGCTGGGGCGTCGTCGCCTGTGTCGTCCAGCTCATGGCCTACATCGTCGCCCGCTTCGCGCTGCCGCAGATCAATCTGAACATTCCGCAGGGCAAGGTCGCCTCCGGGATTTTCCTCGCTTCGCTTTCCCTCGGCATCGGCATCCTCAACGCCGGCTGCATCGCCTGACCATTCAAGGAGAAAACTCATGGCTCTGATGGACTTCATCAAGAAACAGTTTATCGACATCCTGCAATGGACCGAGGATGGCGACGGGACGCTGGCCTGGCGTTTCCCGATGGCCGAGATGGAAATCCAGAACGGCGCCAGCCTGACCGTGCGCGACTCGCAGGTCGCGCTGTTCGTCAACGAAGGCACAGTCGCCGATGTCTTTGGCCCCGGCATGGTCAAGCTGACGACGCAGACGCTGCCGGTTCTGACCTACCTGAAGAACTGGGACAAGCTGTTCGAATCACCGTTCAAGTCCGACGTTTACTTTTTCTCGACGCGCACCCAGCTCGATCAGAAATGGGGCACGCCCAACCCGATCACCATCCGCGACAAGGAATTCGGCATCGTCCGCCTGCGCGCCTTCGGTATCTATTCGTATCACCTGACTGATCCGAAAGTTTTCTACCAGAAGATTTCCGGCACCCGCGACATCTACACCCGCGAAGAACTCGAAGGCCAGTTGCGCAACACCATGGTCGCCGGGCTGACCGACCTGTTCGGCGAATCCGGCGTGGCCTTCATCGACATGGCGGCCAATCAGGACGAGTTCGGCAAGGCGATGCTGGCCAAGGCGGCGCCGATGTTTGCCGAATACGGTCTGGCGCTTGATTCTCTGGTCGTCCAGAACGTCTCGCTGCCGGAAGAGTTGCAGAAGATTCTCGACCAGAAGATCGGCATGAACATGATCGGCGACATGCAGCGCTACACGCAGTACCAGGTCGCCAACAGCATTCCAGATGCGGCCAAGAACGAGGGCGGGCTGGCCGCGATGGGCGTTGGCCTGGGCGCCGGTGTAGGCTTTGGGCAGGTTATGGGTCAGGCGATGGGCGCTGCCTTGCAGCCGGCAGCGGCTGCCCCCGTAGCGGCGCCGATGTCGGCTGACGAAGTCGTGGCGACGCTCGAAAAGCTGCACGGGCTGGTCGAAAAAGGCATCCTGAGTCAGGCCGAATTCGACGCCAAAAAAGCGGAATTGCTCAAAAAACTGAGTTGACCGTAGCAACGTGGCTGTAAGCGCCCACTGCCCTTCCTGCGGGGCGCCGGTTGTCTTCAAATCGGCGTCCTCGGTCTTTGCCGTCTGCGAATACTGTCAGAGCACGCTGGTTCGCCACGACCAGAATCTCGAAGACATCGGCAAGATGGCGGCGCTGGTCGAGGACCGTTCGCCGCTGCAACTGGGGGCCGAAGGCAGCTACAAGGGCGTCCATTTCGCCCTGATCGGGCGCATCCAGATCAAGTACAGCCAGGGTATCTGGAACGAGTGGCACCTGCTCTTCGACGACATGCGCACCGGCTGGCTGTCGGAGGCTGGCGGAGAGTATGTGCTCACATTCGCGCAGTTCGTGGCGGAGGCGTTGCCGCAATTCGATGACCTCAAGATCGGCCAGCGCTTCGTGCTGGCCAGCCAGACGTGGACGGTCAGCAACATCGAAAACGCCGAGTGCGTGGCCGGCCAGGGCGAGCTGCCGTTCAAGGTCGGCGCCGGCTATCCGGTTGCTGCGGTCGACCTGAGAAATCAGGCCAGTTTCGCCACGCTGGATTATTCGGAAACGCCGCCGCTGTTGTTTGTCGGCGAGGCGGTCGAGTTCAGTTCGCTGAAAATGGCCAACCTGCGCGACGGCATGGCCATTCCGACCAAGGCCGTCGAAGCCCGCGTTTTTCGCTGCCCAGCTTGCGGCTCGCCGATGGCGGCCCGCTCGCGGGAAATTCTCGCGGTCGGCTGCGCTTCATGCGGCGCGGTGGTCGATACGGCCGACGAGAGCTACAAGGTTCTGTCGAAGTCGCTCGGCATGCGCGACGAGAAATACACGCCGCGCCTGCAGCTCGGCAGCAAGGGACGGCTTGAGGGCAAGCCGGTCGAAGTCATCGGCTTTCTCGTCAAACGCTGTGTGGCTGAGGGCCTTTTCTACAACTGGAGCGAATACCTGCTGGCTGGAGAGAACGGCACCTATCGCTGGCTGACCGAATACAACGGCCACTGGAATGTGGTCGATGTGCTTTCCCGACCGCCGGCAGGCGGCATTGTCGAAGTCGAGAACGTTCTCTTTGGCGGCCAGGCCTTCAAGCATTTCACGACCACGCCGGCGGCGGAAGTTGTTCAGGTGGCCGGTGAATTTACGTGGCAGGTCAGGCGCGGCGAAACCAATCGCGTCGTCGATTACGTGGCACCGCCGCTCATGCTGTCGAGCGAGTCGACGGGCAACGATCTGACCTGGTCGCAGGGCTTCTACGCCGAGCCGCAAGTGATCGCCGAGGCTTTCAAGCTGAAAGCAGATTTGCCCGAGCCGACAGGCGTTTTCGCCAACCAGCCGAATTCATGGAGCGAGACGAATCGGCGGATTTGGGGGCTGTTCTGGAAGTTGGCGCTGGCTACCATTCTGGTTCAGGCCTTCTTCATCTTTATTTCCAGCGGCAAATTGCTGCTGCGCCAGGATTTCACCTTCGAGCCTTTGCGCAGTGATGAGGTGCAGACCCGCGAATTCGAGATCACCGGCAAGCCGCGCAAGATTGCTGTGAAAAACCAGACCTCACTCAACAACAACTGGATTGGCCTCGACATGGTGCTGGTCAACAAGGCCACTGGCGCGGCGTGGCCAGCGGCTCGGGAGGTGTCGTACTACAGCGGCTACGACGATGGCGCGTGGAGTGAGGGCAGTCGGGATGACGAAGTCGTCTTCCTGAATATCCCGGCCGGTACCTATTACCTGACGCTTGATCCGGACATGGCACCGGAAAAGCCGGTGGCGGTGCGAGACACCGTCGAAGTCCATACGGCTGGTGCCGGCTGGTCGAATTTCGTGCTCGTGATGATTTTCCTGATCGCTTTCCCGATTTTCAGCGCCATGCGCCATGCCGCCTTCGAGGCGCGGCGCTGGGCCGAAAGCGACCACGCGCCGGTGAGCAGTGACGACGCGGACGGAGACGACTGATGTTCGACAAATTCTCCCTGGCCACCGGCGTCTTCGCCCTGCTGCTTTTTGCCTACGCCCAGCAGCAGGGCTGGAACCTGTTCGACAACGTGGCCGAATCCAGTCGCGGCGGGTCTGGCAGCAGCCGGACTTACCACAAATAATCGGCTAGTCCCCGCCTCCTCCGCACCCGCCGCCACAACCACCGCCATCGGAAGAGCCTGAGTCGCCGGAACATCCGCCGCTGCCACCGCTGCACCCAATGTGGCTGGCGCAATAGCCGGAACCCGCCGCGCCGCCACTCGCCGCCAGGCAGTCGAGTTGATAGACGAAACCACCGGCGATGCCCAGCGCCGCATCCAGCGCAAACAGGCGGGGCAGGCGCTCCGGCTTTTTCGGGTCGATCTTCTCGTGAGCGCAGGCCAGCCGCCAGGCACGCTTGAGGCCATCGCTGGCCTGGGTTGGCGTGCTCATCGCCTCGGCCGGCGTGTGGTGCAGGAAGCGGCCGAAGGCGTGGCGGCAGAACTTGTCGTACTGGCGCGTGAACAGGATGAACTCGTGCCAGGCATCGTCGGCCGCCTGCGATGGCATGGCGACCATGTGCCGGCCAGCCTTGCGGCAAAGCTGAAAATAATCGTCGAGCGCCGCGAAAACTTCGCTGCGCTGCTCGGCACTCAGTTCCGGCCGGCGTGCCGCCAGCCGTTTGTCGAGAAAACGCTGGTAAGGATAGGCGGCGATGTAGGCGCCGCGCCTCTGCCGGCTCCAGTTGCGCCAAAGCACCACGCTGGCCAGCACCAACAGCGAAATGAGGATGATCTTGCCCATGCTCAGCTGTTGACGTCGAAGCAGAGGTACTTGATTTCGAGGTAATCCTCGATGCCGTACTTCGAGCCCTCGCGGCCGAGGCCGGATTGCTTGATGCCGCCGAAGGGCGCGACTTCGTTCGAAATCAGCCCGGTATTGACGCCGACCATGCCGTATTCGAGCGCCTCGCCCACCCGCCAGCAACGGCCGACATCGCGTGTGAAGAAATAGGCGGCCAGGCCGAACTCGGTGTCGTTGGCCATGGCGATGGCTTCGGCTTCGGTCTCGAACTTGAAGAGCGGGGCGACCGGGCCGAAGGTTTCTTCGCGGGCGACCTGCATGGCGGTCGTTACATCGGCCAGCACGGTCGGCTGGAAGAAATTGCCGCCGCGTTCGTGACGGGCGCCGCCGCACAGCACGCGGGCCCCTTTGCCGAGCGCATCGGCGACATGGGCCTCGACTTTGCTCAGGCCGGCGGCATTGATCAGCGGGCCTTGGGCGACGCCGGTTTCGGTGCCGTCGCCGACCTTGAGGCCGTTCGCCTTCTCGGCGAACTTGGCGGCAAACTCCTCGTAGATGCCGGATTGCACGAGAAAGCGATTGGCGCAGACGCAGGTCTGGCCGGTGTTCCTGTATTTTGCCGCCAAGGCGCCGTCGACCGCGGCATTGACATCAGCGTCGTCAAAAACGATGAACGGTGCGTTGCCACCGAGTTCGAGCGACAGTTTCTTGATGGTCGGCGCGCATTGCGCCATGAGCAGTCGGCCGACAGCGGTCGAGCCGGTAAACGACAGCTTGCGGACGATGGGATTGGCGCACAGTTCGCCGCCGATCTCGGCCGGCTTGCCGGTCACCACATTCAACACCCCGGCCGGGAAACCCGCCTGCTCGGCCAGCACGGCCAGCGCCAGCGCACTGAGCGGCGTCGCTTCGGCCGGCTTGATGACGACCGGGCAACCGGCGGCGAGGGCCGGGGCGACCTTGCGGGTGATCATGGCGAAGGGGAAATTCCACGGCGTGATCGCCGCGCAGACGCCGATCGGCTGCTTGATGACGATCAGCCGCGTGTTCGATGCCGGGCTGGGAATGCTCTCGCCGTAGGTGCGCTTGCCTTCTTCGGCAAACCATTCGATGAACGAGGCGCCGTAGATGACTTCGCCTTTTGCTTCGGCCAGCGGCTTGCCGCATTCGGCCGTGATGATCTGTGCCAGGTCGTCGACGTTGTCGAGGATCAGCCGGTTCCAGGTCTGCAGAATCTGGGCGCGGCGGCGGGCGGTCAGGGCGCGCCAGGCTGGCCAGGCGGCGTTGGCTGAGTCGATTGCCCGGCGCGTTTCGGCGGCGCCGCAGAGCGGCACTTCGCCGATCTGCTCGCCGGTCGCCGGGTTGATCACTGCGAAGGTCGAACCGTCATCAGCGGCATTCCAATTTTGGCCAATTTTTCCGGTTGACCGTAGCAAGTCGGTGTTTTGCAGATTCATGGTCTTGAAAATTCCTGTAAAAACGGTAAGTTGCAAATTGTTCCAAGAAGGCACTCTAGCTTGATGCGTATTCCCGTCCTGATCCCTATCTTCCTGTCAGCCCTGCTGCTCGCGGCCTGCGGCAGTCCCGCGCTGCGTTCTGGTTCATCGCCGGAAACTATAGCGCAAGGCTCGCGTCCGGTCAGCGAGAAGGGCAATGAAGTGGTCTTCTATGCCATGGGCCTGATCGATACCGGTTACCGGTTTGGTGGCAAGAACCCCGAAGCCGGGCTCGATTGCAGCGGCATGGTCAGCTACATCTACGGCCGGGCGGCGGGCCTCAAGGTTCAGGGTAGCGCGGCGGATATCGCCCGCAATGGTCGGGCGATCGAGCGGGCCGAATTGCGGCCGGGTGATCTGGTTTTCTTCAACACGCTTAACCGCTCGTTTTCGCATGTCGGGATATTCATCGGCGATGCCCGCTTCATCCATGCCCCCTCGACCAACGGCAAGGTCCGCATCGATCGTCTCAGCGACAGCTATTACGCCTCGCGTTTTGAAGCGGCGAGAACGCTCTTCGACTGAACTCAGTTGGCGGCTGATTCAATCGCCGTAGCAACGCGCTGCCGCAAGTCATCTAGGTCGTCGCCCGAGATGCCAAGAAAGTCCAGCGCCCGCGCGAACAGATCGTTGCCGACCTCGATGTCCTCATCAAGGATTTCGCTGAGCAGGTGCTCGGCGACCTGGGTTACGGCAATCAGGGAAAGCGCGCCACCCGGTAAAGTCCGATCCGGCAGGTCGTAGGCATCCTTCTCGTGATGAAAGCGGATAGCCTGGCCAAGAATGGCCGGCAGCCCCCAGTTGCGGACCAGCAATGAACCGACGACGGGATGGCTGCAGGGGGAATACTGTTCTTCTGCCACATTCAGCATGATGCCTTCGCGGCGGCATTTCTCCAGAACCTCGCCGTAATTTGGAAAGCGGCGCATCAACAGCGGTATCGCTGCATCGTGAAACAGCGCATAGGTGTAGGCGGCATCGGGCGAAATCCCGTACTGGCGGCGAGCAATCAGGCTCGATGCCAGAGCCAGCATTGTTGTCCGCTTCCAGAATTGCTCGATCCACGCTGCCGGCAGTCCCGTGACGCTGGCGCGCAGCGCCGAGGCGACCACCACGCACAATACATTCTTCGTCCCGAGACGCGCGACGGCCTTGCGTACGCTGGAAACCGGGCTGCTCGTGCCAAAAAGGGGCGAGTTGGCCAGCTTCAGGGCTGCCGCAGACATGCCGGCATCGCTGCTGATGATCTCGGCGAGCCGAATCAGGTCCGGTTCGTCTTTTTGTCCCTCTTCCATGGCATCGCTGACCATGCCTGGGCAGGTCGGGATATCGATGGTGGCAATGACCTTCTGCAGGTCTTCCGGAGACAACTCGTTGTTGCTATGGGTCATTGGGGGCGATTTATGCAATATTGTTGATTTATAAAAGCTTAATGCTGTTCGCAGCATGGACGCAAGGCTTCCCTTGGAGGTAGAATCCTCCCCTCCCAAGGCGCCCGTAGCTCAGCTGGATAGAGTACTGCCCTCCGAAGGCAGGGGTCACTGATTCGAATTCAGTCGGGCGCACCAATATTCAATGATTCAGGCCACTTTCGAGTGGCCTTTTTCATGTCGGACTGATCCTCGTACGGAAATCAGGATGGCGCCTTGCCTTCAAGGGGCAGGCTGATTCGGAAGCACGTTCCCTGGCCGGGGGTGCTGCGTACATCCAGGCTCCCGCCGTGCTTTTTGACGATGATGTCGTAGGAGATCGACAAGCCCAGCCCGGTCCCTTTGCCTACGGGTTTGGTGGTGAAGAAAGGCTCGAAAATGCGGTTTCGCACTTCTTCGCTCATGCCCTGTCCGGTGTCCTCGATCTCGAACCACACTTGCTTGTTCCCGGTTCCCGAGCGGACGAAAATCTTGCCTTGTTGCTCAATGGCCTGAGCGGCATTGACCAGCAGGTTCATGAATACCTGATTGATCTGGGCGGGGACGCATTCGACCGGTGGAATGTCCCCCAGCTCGCGGACGATTTCAGCCTTGTATTTGAGCTCGTTCCAGACGACGTTGAGGGTGCTTTCAATCGCGGCATTGAGGTCGGCTTGCTGGTGTCCGGCCTGGTCGACGTGGGAAAAGTCCTTGAGATCCTGCACGATCTTGGTGACCCGGCTCAGGCCCTCCTGCGATTCGGCGACCAATGACGGCAGGTCTTCGCGCAGAAAGTCGAGATCCGCTTTCTGGCGAGCCGCTGAAATATCGTCGGGGGCTCCGCTTTCGTAGGCGCTGATGACGTTGAGCAACAGGGAAACGTAGGTCTTCAGGGTGCCCAGGTTGGAATTGACGAAGCCGACCGGATTGTTGATCTCGTGCGCGACGCCTGCCGCGAGTTGGCCGATGGCGGCCATTTTTTCGGATTGCAGCAATTGCTGTTGGGCTTCTTCGACCTTGGTCAGCAGCAGTTCCAGTTCCTTGCGGTCGTTTTCCAACTTGATATTGGCCTCGCCGAGCTGCGAGGTGCGCTCGGCGACGATTTCTTCCAGATGATTCTGGTACTGCCGCAGGTCGTCCTCGGCGCGGTGGCGCTCGGTCACATCCTGCAGGGTTTCAATGGCGCCGATGCGTTGCCCGTCGGCATCGCACAGTGGCGCCGCGGTGAAGAATAGCCAGCGCCCGTTATCGCCCATGTGGGGGAACAAGGCTTCGCCCTCGAAGGCGCCAGCGATGTTGGGCGAGCGGCGAAAATGGCCGTGATAATAAGTGTCGAACTTATCTTCAAGACTGCCGTCGACGATCAGGTCGGCCATGACCGGGCGGCTTTCCGGATAAAAAGCCTTCCATTGCTCCATTGTGCCGACCATGTCGGCCGCCGGCAGCCCGCTGATCATGGCGCAGGCCTGGTTCCAGTGGGTGATTTGATGCCTGGCATCAATGACGAAGGTCGGCACCGGGTCGCCATCAATAATCTGGGCAAGCAACTGCTGCATGTTGCGCTTGCTCGCCTCGGCCCGCTTGTGTTCCGATTCGAGCAGCTTTTTCTGGGTCAATTCGACCTGCTGCATGGCCAGCTTCAGACGCCCCTGTTCGACCACCAGTTGCTCGTTGGTCTGCGTCAGGGCCTGGGTGCGCGCCACAACCTGGGCTTCCAGGGTCGTGTTGGCCTTTTCCAGTTCATCGTTGCGTGCTGCGATCATCCGGAACATCGCATTCATGCCGTTGAGCAGACTGGTCGTCGCCGGGTCGGCGACCATGCTTTTTTCCTCTTCGAAAGCCTGTTCCGGCGCCATGCCGGCCCGGATTTTCCGGATCTGGCGGGCCATCGACTGGTCCATGCCGAGGATGTGATGGGCCAGCCAACTGCTCAGGAAACGTAACAGGAATTCCAGATCGCCACTCTGCATGTCGCGCATCTTGACCACCTGCTGGCCGAAATCGGCATGCACTTTGCGGTGGATTTCGGTAAAGCGCGGGTCGCAGCCGGTACTGACCATCAGCTCATCTTCATGCTGGAAATGGGTTACCGCATACTCGATGAGTTGCACCAGCACCTTGTCGATTTCTTCCGGTGGGGTGGACGTGGATTGGTGTTCGATGATCCAGTTGATCAGGCTGACCAGGCCTTGATGCTCGGTATCGACCACCGGCTCCCCGGTAACGAAGCTGTCATTCCAGACAAAAATATCCATGCTCAATCTTCTCCCGTCACCGGGCCGAGTACCCGAAGAATTTCTTCCGGGGTGGTGGCGCCAGCCTGTACACGCTCGACGGCGTGATGGATGATGCTGCGCAGACCCCTTTGCCGGGCCTGACGGCTGATTTCGAGAACGCTGGCGCCGCTGCCGATGCAGTCACGCAACTGGTCGTCGAGGGTCAGAATTTCGTAAATGCCGAGGCGGCCCTTGTAGCCGCTGCCGTGGCAGGTAGTGCAGCCCTGGCCGCGGCGGATTTCGCTGACCTCGGCAAAGGTGCTGCCCAGGCGCGAGATGACGGCCGGGTCCGGCGCCGCCGGCTGGCTGCAGTCCGGACAAACGCTGCGCACCAGGCGCTGGGCGATGATGCCTTCGAGGGCGGTGGCGACGACATAGGGTTTGAGGCCGAGATCGAACAGCCGGGCAATGGTGGCGACGGCCGAGTTGGTGTGCAGGGTCGAATAGACCAGGTGCCCGGTCAGCGCCGCGTGAAAAGCGACTTCGGCGGTGTCGAAATCGCGGATTTCACCGAGCAGGATGACGTCCGGGTCCTGGCGGAGCAGGGCGCGCAGGACGGCCGGGAAGGTCAGCCCGATCTTTTCGCGAATCAGCACCTGGCCGGCCATGTCGAGGTAATACTCGACCGGATCCTCGATGGTGACGTAGTTTTTGTCGGGCGTCGCATCGTGCTGGAGCAGCGAGTAGAGGGTCGTCGTCTTGCCGCTGCCGGTCGGGCCGGTGGCCAGGATGATGCCTTGCGGCTTGGCCACCATGTCGGTGACGCGACGCAGGTCGCTGCTCGAAAAGCCAAGTTTCTCGATGCTGTGGACTGTCGAGTTGCGGTCGAGAATGCGCATGACGATTTTTTCGCCATTGATCGTCGGCAGCGTCGAAATCCGCAGATCGACCATGCGCATCGGCGTCTTGACGGTGATGCGACCATCCTGCGGCCGACGCCGTTCGGAAATGTCGAGTTCCGACATGATTTTCAGGCGCGAGACGAGCGATTGATGCAGGTGATGCGGGATATGGATCTTGTCGGCGAGCACGCCGTCGATCCGGTAACGCACGACGACGCTCTTGGTGCGCGGCTGAATGTGGATATCGGAGGCGCCAAGGCGGATCGCCTCGACGATGATCGCATTGGCCAGCCGGATGGCCGGCGGGGCCTCGGTGTCGCGCAAGAGGTCTTCGAGCTTGGCGACCTCGTCATCCTCGATGACGATCTCGATGCCTTCGTAGGGATCGGGCGAACTGACCAGGGTTTCGAGTTCCTTGAAGTCGACCTCGCCGCCCCCGTAAATTTCATCGACCTTCTTGCGAATGGCCGCGATGTCGGCTGTAACCGCATTGATGTCGAGTCCGGCCGTGAAGCGGACTTCATCGATCAGCCCCTCGTCGAGCGGGTCGGCCATGGCCAGCAACAGGCGCCGGCCGTCGAGCTTGAGCGGGACGACCCCCTGACGAAGGCAGAAGCTGCGCGGGATCAGATCGGTCAGCGCGGCATCGACCTGGAATTCCGGCAGCTGGACTTCCTCGATCATCATGTCGGTCTTGAGCAGCTCGCGGATGCGTCGTTCGGACACCCAGTCGTTCTCGAGCAGCAAGGTGATCAGCGGCTCCTTGCGCCGTTCCTGCTGCAGGGTCAGTTCCTGTAACTGGGCATCGGTGAGCAGGTTCTTCTTGTGCAGCATGATGCCGAGCCGGCTGCGATGGGTGGCGGCGAGGCGCGAGAGGGCCGAAATTTCCTTCGCCTTCTGTTCGTTTTCAGCGCGCAGGCTCTTGTTCCGGCTGATCAGGTCGAACTGTTCGAGGGCCAGGGCCACCGTGATGCGGAGATCGTCGTCGTTCCAGGGCTTGAGAATGAACTTGTAAACGGCGCCTTCGTTGATGGCGCCCATCACCGCATCGGTGTTGGCATGGCCGGTGAGCATGATGCGGATGGTTTCCGGCGAGCGTTTCTTGACCTCCTGCAGGAACTGCGCGCCGTTCATGCCGGGCATCATGAAATCGCTGATGACCAGATGGATGGGCCCGGTGGCGAATTTTTCCAGTCCTTCCTTGGCGCTCCAGGCGGTGATGACCTCGTAGTTTTCCTGGCGAAAAACGCGGCTGAGCGCCTTGACGATGCCCGGTTCGTCGTCGACGAAGAGCAGGCGGTAGCGCGGTGGTGTGAGGTGCGTTGCCGGCGCCTGCGGTGCCGGGGTCTTGCCGGTGAATAGTGAGGAATAATCGGTCATGACGGCGTTGGAAAGAACATGGTGACGGTGGTGCCGACATCGGGCTGGCTGTCGAGACTGATGCGGCCACTGTGGGCGTGGATGACATTGCGCGCTGTCGCCAGCCCCAGGCCCACCCCGGAGCCGACCGGTCGCGTCGTGTAGAACGGCTCGAAGGCATGCTCCATTTGTTCCTTGGTCATGCCGACACCGGTGTCGTGGATGCGGACGACGATGCCCTCGTCGTCCGCTTCGGAGGATATCTTGACCTCGCCGGGCCGGCCGGAATCCTTGATCGCCAGCACGGCATTGCGGATGACGTTGAAAAAGAGCTGATTGATATGCCCCGGCAGGCAAACGAAGCTGGGCAGGGGGAGCAGGTCGAAACGGAAATTGATGCCGGCCGGCATCTGCGTTTCGACCATCTTGGCTGCCTCGTGCAGGCAGTTGTTGAGGTCGGCGTATTCTTCGCTAGCCCGGTCGACATTCGAAAACGCCTTCAAATCGGCGACGATGCGGGCGATGCGCTCCATGCCCTTGGCGCTGTCGTGGAGCAGATCGATGCTGTCTTCGAGTATGAAGTCGAGGTCGAGCGCCTGCCAGCTTTCTGCGGCCGAACCCGGATGTGATTTCAGTTCGGCAAATTTGCCGACGTACTTCTCGAAGGTGGATAGATTGCTGCGCACGAAACCGAGCGGGTTGTTGATCTCGTGCGCCATGCCGGCAGCCAGTTGACCGACAGAGGCGAGTTTTTCGGCCTCGTAGAGCATTTGCTGGCGCTCTTCCAGTTCGCCGACCTGCTTTTTGACGCGGGCTTCGAGTTCGGCCGACAGCGCCTTGTAACGGGCTTCGGATTCGCTCAGGCGGGCGTGTTCGCGCTTGAGCGACTCGAAGTCTTCGGCGACCGATTCAAGGTGCAGTGTCGATGCCATCTTGAAGCGCACCTGGGCCCGCAGCAGCACCAACATGAGATTGCGCGCGGCGCTCAGGGCCGCAGCCGACGCGGTACGGCTCAGCAGGTAGCCGACCGGTTCGAGTTCGAGGATCAACGGTTCGCGGCGAGCCTCGGGCGAGGGCTGTCCCCAGAGGGTTTTCCCGGCATTGTCGATCATGGCGAAATCGCCGCCGAGTAATTCGCTGAGTGCCGCGCCGAGCCTTTCGTGGCTGGCTGCGTCAAGCAGTTCGTCGAGCCGCCACTCGCGGTCGAAGCCCTGGGTCACGCGCTTTTCCCCAGGGCGCCGGCGACGAAGGCATCTTCGCTGAGGCCGTGCTCCGTCTGCAATTTCAAATTTGGGCCAAAATTCCGGTAGACCGTGCGAATGAGCAATTCAAAGGTCGTTTCGATGCCCTGCCCGTTCAAGGCGACGGCAAAGACCAGCGGCCACGGTGCGGCTGACCAGCGTTCGCGGATTTCGGCCTCGGGAACGGCATTCGGCAGGTCGCACTTGTTGAACTGGACGACCATGGGCAGGTGCTCGAAATCCAGGCCGACCCGGGCGCAGTTGGCGGCCAGGCTCTGGAAGGATTCACCGTTGTTGGTCTCCTGGGCACGATCGGCGTCGGCGACGAAAACCACGCCATCGGCGCGCGACAGCACGGCCTTGCGCGTGCCGTCATGGGCGACCTGGCCGGGCACGGTGAATAGCCGGAACTTGATGAGCAGCCCCGATGGCGCGCGAAAGCCGAGTGGCAGCAGATCGAAGAAAAGCGTGCGGTCGTCCTTGGTCTCCATGGTCATGACCTCGCCCTTCAATTCCGGGGCCAGCAGGTCGTGCAGGCGCAGTAGATTGGTCGTCTTGCCGCTCTGCGCCGGGCCGTAATAGACCAGTTTGAAGCTCAGGTGCTGGGCATCGCTTTCCGGCATGGCGCAGTCAGCCTTTGCTTTGAAACTCGGGATCGAGAACGACCGAACCGTCCGGCCCCCAATTGACTTCGGTGATGCCGGGCTCGATGCGCTCCAGCCGTTCGGCTTCGATTTGTTCGGGTGTGATATCACCCATTTCGAGGCGGACCAGATTGGCCAGCTGGCGGTTTTCCAGCATCAGGTCGCGGTGGGCCAGGGCCTGACCGATGGCCGACATGAGGTCATAGTCGTTCCACGGCTTGCCGATGAAACGATCGATGCCGACTTCATTGACGGCGCGGACGAGGGCGTTGAGATCGGCGTAACCGGAAAGAATCAGGCGGGCTGCATCGGGCTGGATGGCCTTGGCCGCCTTGAGGAATTCGATGCCATCCATGCCCGGCATCCGGTAATCGCTCATGAACAGGTCGAACTCGTCGTTCCGTGCGGCCTCCAGCGCGGCCAGCGGTGAATTGAAATCGAAAATTTCAAGGGTGTAGCTCTTCGCGCCATAGGTGCACGGCGCCAGGCGCAGGACTCGTTTGAGGGATTTGAGGATGGATTCCTCGTCATCGACGATCAGGATGCGGCTCATTTTTCCTCCTGGCGAATATAGAGGGTCAGCATTTGCTGTTCCGAATTTTCCATTTTGACCAGTTGCCCGATGATTTCTGCGGTCAGTGCCGTGCCCTTGGCCAGCAGCAGATAACCGTCACGGTGCATGAGGTCGCGGCTGAGCAGCATTCCCGTCTTCAGGTGCATGGTGCGCAGGGGGATTTCCGTAAAGCCGCTCTTGACGGTTTCGGCGAGCAGGGTGGCGAAGGCGTCAACAACGGCCGGGTCGTAGCGCTTGCCGCGATTTTCGATCAGGAAATTCAGTGCCTCGGCAGGCTTCAGCGGACGCTGGACCAGGGTGCCGATGATCAGCGAGTCATATTCGTTGACCGCTTGCAGGATGCGGCTGCCCTGCGGAATGGCGATGCCGGCTAGGTGGTCGGGGTAACCGCTGCCGTCATAGCTTTCGTGGTGATGGCGAACAAGGATGGCCGCGTCCTTGAATTTGTCGATGCCCATCAGGATGTTCTGGCCAATGACCGGGTGCTTCATGACCAGCGCCCGTTTTTCAGGGGTCAGCGTATTGAAGGGCTTGCCCAATAGCTCGTCGGGCAGGCCGAGCTTGCCGATATCGTGCAGCAGGCCGGCCAGCATGATGTTCTGGACCTCGGCATCGGGCAGCTTGAGGCGCTGGGCGACGCTGCGTGCATGCTCCGCCACCCGCCGGCCATGGCCGGAAATCTGGCTGCCGGCCTGACCGCTACGTAGTTCGATCAGCCCGGCAAATACCTGGACGCTGGTCAGAAACGCCTTTTTCAATTCGCTGTGAGTTTGCTCGACAAAACTCAGTGCCTGGCGCAACTCGGCGGTACGGTCGGCGACCTTTTGTTCGAGACTAGCGTTGAGCTCCTTCAATTGATCATTTTGCGCCTGGGTCAGCGAAGAGAGGCGCAGGTTTTCCCGCTTCAGATTCTGGTGTTCGATGGCTTCGGCGACGATGCTGACGATCTCGTTGTCGTCCCACGGTTTCGAAATGTAACGATAGATTTCGCCCTGGTTGATCGCGGCAACGGTCGATGTGATGTCAGCGTAGCCCGTCAGCAGAATGCGCATGACATTGGGCCAGCGAGCACGAACCTCCTTGAGAAAGGTGGCGCCGTCCATTTCCGGCATGCGCATGTCGGAAATGACCAGATCGATTTGTTCTTTCTCGAGCACTTCCAGCCCGGCGGCGCCGCCTTCGGCAATGAAGATGCGATAGCCGTGGGGGCGGAACAGTCGACGCAGGGCGGAAAGAATGCCCGGCTCGTCATCGACGAAGAGCAGGGTGGGAGGGGCGATCGCCTCGCTCATGATGAAGTCTCCGAAACTTTTGGTTCAGTGTTCTGTTTTTGATTGATGGGCAGCAACAGACGGAAAGTGGTGCCTTGCCCCTCAACGCTTTCAACCTCGATTTGGCCGCCGTGCCGTTTGATGATCCCGTAGGACAGCGAAAGCCCTAGCCCGGTCCCCTTGCCAACCGGCTTGGTTGTAAAGAACGGCTCGAAAATCCGGTTGATGTGCTCCGGCGCGATCCCTTTGCCGGTATCGCTGATTTCGATGCAAATCCTGTCTTCGCCGCGCCGGCTAGTGCGAATGGTGATGCTGCCTTGCGTTTCAATGGCATGGCCGGCATTGACCAGCAGGTTCATGAAAACCTGGTTGAGTTGCGAAATCAGGCAGAAGACATGGGGAATCTCGCCATATTCCTTGACCACCTTGGCCTTGTACTTCAGCTCGTTCCAGACAATGTTCAGGGTTGAATCGATCCCCTGGTGGAGGTCCGCTTCCTGCCACTCCTGCTCGCCGACGCGCGAGAAATTCTTGAGATCCTGGACGATCTTGCGGACCCGGCCAAGGCCATCCTTCGACTCGGCGAGAAGACTGAAAATATCTTCCTTGAGGAAGGCGAAATCGTGCTGCTCGAGCAGTCGCCTGATTTCATCTTCGTGGGGGTTGGCTTCGCCCGGCGTGCAGAACAGGGTTTGGTAAGCAGCGATGATGGCTATCAGGTCATGTACGTAGCCATCCAGCGTACCCAGATTGGAGTGAACGAAGCCGATCGGGTTATTCAGTTCGTGGGCTACGCCAGCCGCCAGTTGTCCGATGGAGGCCATTTTTTCCGATTGCATCAACTGGTTGTTGGCTTCTTCAAGGCGCTTGTTGAGTTTTTTCTGCTGACTCAGCGCATCGTCCATCAGCGATTGCTGGGCTTTGCGTTCGGTAATGTCCGTCAGCACCCCATCGTAAAACTCGGGTTTGCCCTCGGCGTCGAGACGAACGATGGTTCGACCAAGCACCCAGACAACCTGGCCTTCGGCTGTGACCAGGCGGTATTCCTGCGCGAAGCGTGGCACCCCTTCGGCGGCGTAGCGCTTTGCTTCGTCCAGCACCCGTGGCTGGTCGTCGGGGTGAATCACATCAAATACGGTGGGCTGCCCCGCGATCAGTTGTTTGGGTGTGTAGCCCCATTGCCGGACATTGTCCGAAATAAAGACCAAAGGCCAGCCTTCGGTGCTGCGCGAGCGGAAGCAAACCACCTGGCTCGCATTGACCACCTGCGTGGCCAGGCGCAGCGCGTTTTCGGAACGCTGCCGGCAGACGATCCGCCAGGTCTCGCTGCCGATCAATTGCACCGTTTCGACGTCGAAATCGGTGTAATCCTCGGCTTTGTTGCCGACGCCCGTCATCATGCGGACGGCGCCTTCTGCCATGACCGGAATGCTGAGCAGGCGGATCAGTGCCGAGTGGCCGGGGGGAAGCCCGTGTTTGTTCTCGGCGCTGGCGTAGTCATTGATAATGACAGGCTGTTTTTTACGCGCTGCATCGGCCCAGATGCCCGCTTCTGAAATGGGGTAATGGCTGTCGAAGGCGGCCGTGCAGTAATTCTTCAGCGTGCTGGACGACCAGGCAACCAGTTCGATGGTCACCCCATCGTCATTGACCAGGTGCATGAAGCCAATGACGCTTTGCGTTAGTTCTTCGGCGCGCTCCAGCGCGTATTGCATGAACGCTTTTTCAGGCAATTCCTCGGCTTTTTTCGGCAACTCCAGCAAGACAGCAGAACAGCGGGCCTGCTGGGCAAGTTTGAGCTCGGTCAAGCGACGCTCGGTGACATCGATCGTGATGCCGCCCAGGTCGGCGCTGCCATCGTCGCGGGGAATGATGAACTTGGTGCTTTCAAAGACCCGCCCGTTCCATTCGTCCTCGATTTTTTCCGTGATGCCGGTGGCCAGAATGCGCTCATCGTCGGCGAATACTTTCTGGCCGAATTCGCCAGGAAATGCCTCGGTCGAGAGGCGGCCCAGCAACTCTTCCGGTTTGATTCCGAATTGATCCTGAAAGCCTTTGTTGGCTAACAGAATGCGAGAGTCGGCTGTCTTGACGTAGGCGCTGCCGGGCAGATGGTCGATAAAACGCTGGAGCATTTTGACCGAGGAACTCCACTCGGTTTCGGCAAGTACCCAGTTGCTGATGTCTTCGACGATGACGACAAAAAAATCAACCTTCCCGTTAGCCTGGCGGATCGCGCGCGCCGAGATGGCTGTGAAAACAACGGCGCCATCCTTGCCGATAAAGCGTTTTTCCATCGCATAGCCGTCGGATTCACCTCGCAGGACGGAATCAAATTTCTTGATGTCCATTTCTGCGTCATCAGGGTGAGTCAGTTCTGACCATGTTTTTTGCATCAGCTCTTCGGTTTTGTAGCCCAAAATTCGACACAGCGACGGGTTCACCGAGAGCAAGGTTTTTTCGGGTGATATCGTGGCGATCCCAACCATGGAATAGTCAAAAATGGCACGGAATCTTGCCTCTTGCTCCATTTCGCGCATCCGGGTGCGCAGCCAGAACAAGATGCACATCGCTGCGAAAAGGAGCAGGGCCCCGGCCACGACCCACTTCTCAGGTGTCCCGTCGCCATCGCCATGGAACAAGGTGCCGACGATGACCACAAAAGCCACCGGCAGGAAGCGCCAGAGAAAAGTGGCTCGCGGGCTAGAGCTCATGCTCACCCTTTGGCAATCCGGAAAGCTTCGCGGATCTGTTCGCGCAGCATGTCGTCATCCCAGGGCTTGGTCAGGAATTTGTAGATGGCACCGCGATTGATTGCCCCCGTCACCGATTCGATATCGGTATAGCCGGTCAGTACGATGCGGATGGTGTCCGGATAGAGCTGGCGAACGCGGGCGAAGAACTCGGTCCCCGACATGTCGGGCATGCGCTGGTCGGAGAGAATGACCTGTACCGGATGCTTGGCCAGATGCTCGAAAGCCGCGGCGGGCGAATTGGCTGTCAGGATGTTGAAGCCTTCCCGGCGCAGCAAACGTGACAGCGAAGTCAGAATATTCGGCTCATCGTCGACAATAAGCAGCGTCTGCGCCTTTTCCTGCGGCGTGTCGGCGAGCTGCAGGCGCTTTTTGCCGGCCAGCAGTTGCTCGAATTCCGCCGCCGGTAGCGGCCTGCTGAACAGATATCCCTGCATCGCGTCACAGCGTCTGCTCCGCAGGAAGCTGGCCTGCGCTTCGGTTTCAACACCCTCGGCCAGTACGCTCAGGTTGAGGCTGCGGGCCATGACAATCGCCGCCGAAGCAATCGCCGCGTTCACCGGGTTTTCAGTAATGTCGCGGACAAAGCTCTGGTCGATCTTGATCTTGTCGAAGGGCAGGCGTGAGATATAGGCCAGCGACGAATAACCTGTGCCGAAATCATCGAGCGAAATCTTGATGCCGAGTGTCTTGAGGCTTCGGCACTGGGCGATGGCTTCGTCGATATCGTCGATCAGGGCGCTCTCGGTAATCTCCAGTTCCAGCGCCCCGGCTGGCAGGCCGGTTTCGGCCAGGCACTGGCTGACCAGGCCAGGCAGGTTGGCCTGGCGAAACTGGCGAGACGAGAGGTTCACGGCAATGCGCAGGTTGGCCAGGCCAAGGTCCAGCCATTGCCGGGTTTGCAGGCAGGCGGTGCGCAACACCCATTCACCGATGGGCAGGATAAGCCCGGTTTCTTCGGCGATCGGTATGAACTCGGCCGGGGAGATCGAGCCGAATGCCGGATTGTTCCAGCGCAGCAGGGCTTCCATGCCGATCATGTTGCCGCTGTCGAGGCTGATCTGCGGCTGGTAGTAAACAGTCAGTTCATTGCGTTGCAGGGCTTGCCGCAAGGCAGCCTCAAGCCCGAGTCGGCGGGCGGCATCGGCATCCATTTCCGGCGAATAGAAACGGAATGTGTTTTGCCCGCTCTTTTTGGTGCGCAGCAGGGCAGCATCGGCGCACTTCATCAGGGCATCGACATCGTTGCCGTTGCGGGGGGCGACGGCAACGCCGATGCAGGCGGTAATGGCGATGGTGTGCTCACCGACCTCGAAGGGCACGGCGATGGCATCGAGCATGCGCTGGGCGAGCGCGATGGTGTCGCGCTCGTGGCTCAGGTTGGCCATCACGAAGCCGAATTCGTTGCCGGAGCGGCGACCGATGGTGTCGCCATCGCGCACCTGCAGATTGAGGCGGCGCGCCACCTCAATCAGTATCGCGTCGCCAACGGGAGGGCCGAGCGTGTCGTTGATGAAGCGGAAGCGGTCGAGGTCGAGCAGGAGGACCGCTGTCTCCCGATTGAAGCGGTGGGCACTGATCAGGGCCTGGCCGAGGCGGTCGGCAAACAGGCTGCGGTTGGGCAGGTTGGTCAGCGGGTCGAAGCTGGACAGGTATTGAATGCGTTCGGCCGCGGCATGGCGCTCCGAAAGATCGCTGAATACGCCGACGTAATTTGTCAGATTCCCTCTTCTGTCGCGTACGGCCGAAATGTTCAGCCATTCGGTCACCAGTTCGCCGTCCTTGCGCCGGTTGGTGATCTCGCCCTGCCAGTTGCCGTGCCGGTTGATGGCTTCCCACATGTCGCGATAAAACTCAGGGCCATGCACCCCGGAACGGAGGATGCGGGGGTTTTTGCCAAGCGCTTCGCTGCTGCTGTAGCCGGTCACCTTGGAAAAAGCCTGGTTGGTGAGCAGAATTTCGCTGTTGGCGTCAGTGATGCAGACGCCATCGCTGATGCCGGTAAAGACAACCGATGACAGCCGTTGCTCGGCATCGGCCGTCTTGCGCCGGCTGATGTCGGCCATGGTCCCGAGAACCAGCGCTGGTTTTCCCTGGGCATCGCGGCGCAGTATCCGTCCCCGCGCCTCCATCCACACCCAGTGACCATCAGCATGGCGCATGCGCAATTCTTCGACATGGATTTCGTCACCCTGGCTGGGCTGGTCCTCCATGCTTTGCGCTATCGCGTTGCGGTCTTCCGGGTGAATCAATTCGAGAGTGGCGGCGATGGTCGTCGGCCCTTCTGTCAAGCCGAGGATCCGCGACAGGCTGGGGCTCCACTGGTTGCTGCCGCGTTCGTGATCGTGTTCCCAAATGCCGAAGCCGGAGGTGGCGAGGGCCACCTGCAGGCGGGCATCGAGTTGAGTGTTTTCCGCCACCCGCCGGGCAACTTCCTGCTCAAGCCAGGCCTTTTGCCCGGCCACCATGTCGCGGGCCCGTTTCAGTTCAAGCTGGGCCTTGACGCGGATGCCGAGGATCGCCGGATTGATCGGCTTGGTGATGTAGTCGACGGCGCCTTCGTGGATGCCGCGTTCCTCGTTTTCCGGGTCGTCGAGGGCGGTAACGAATATCACCGGAATGTCGCAGGTTTCGGCATCGGCGCGTAGCGCCCGGAGCACCTCATGGCCATCCATCTCGGGCATCATGACATCGAGCAGGATGAGGTCGGGGTGGGGCGGCAGCCTGGCGTAGCGCAGGGCGACCGGGCCACTGTTGGCAACCCGGACGTCAACGCCGAGGTTGCTGATCATTTCCGAAATGGCGGCGAGGTTGTCCGGCACGTCGTCGACAATAAGCACAATGGGCTTGCCTGGCCCCTGAGTCTTGTTGTCCTGGTGTGTCATGCTTCCCGCTCCCCTCGCATTTCATTCACGAACGCTAGTCTCCCTCGCCAAGCTCGCTCAGACAAGGCATTGCGCACGTTCTCGAGAAATAATTTCAGGCTATCTGTTTTTTTATACTTTCGGTCAGGGCCATTGCGCCATCAAAGTTGAAAATGGCGATTTGCTGGCGCAATTGCTCGCACTCGGCCGGGCAACAACGCTTTAGATCCGTTTTGATCTGATTGAACTGGCGGGTTGCTTCGATATCTCCCGTGCTCAGCAACTTGTACAGCGCATCGATTTGTTTCAGCAGCGCCTGAGCATTGGCTTTTTCTTCCATCTCATCCGGTTGCGGCGTGGCTGTTGTGCGTCGGGCGACATCCGTTGCGGGCAGGTGTTTGGCGAGCAAGGCATAGAGCGCATCGGGATAGACCGGCTTGGCCAGAAAGTCTGTCATGCCGGCCTCGAGGCAGTTTTCCCGGTCGGCGTCAAAGGCGTTTGCCGTCAGTGCGATGATAGGTACCGAGGCCCCGTTTTCCAGGGCGCGAATTTGCCGGGTGGCATCCAGTCCGTTGAGTTCCGGCATCTGGATATCCATCAGGATGAGATCGAAATTTGACTGTTTATACCGGTCGACCGCAAGCAAGCCATTTTCTGCGGTGACGACCTCGAGACCGACGCTGGTCAGTAGTTCAACGGCGATATCACGGTTGATTCGCTCATCCTCGACCACCAGAACGCGTCCTTTGAGTTGTCCCTGTTGCACGCTTTCCGGCACAGGCGCCGCTTCATCCCTGGCCACGCCAAGGCGGGCGGTTATCCAGAAACGACTGCCGACGCCCGGCGTGCTTTCGACGCCGACTTCGCCACCCATCAGTTCGGCGAGGTGGCGGGCAATGGCCAGGCCCAGACCGGTGCCGCCAAAGCGCCGGGTGGTCGAGCTGTCGAGTTGCTCGAAGGCGTTGAACAGGCGTGCCGTATCTTCGGGACGGATGCCGATGCCGGTATCGCTGACACTGAAGCGGCAGGTCATTTCGTCACCTTCGATGCCCAGCAGTTCGCCGGCGATTGAAATCGAACCGTTTTGCGTGAACTTGACTGCATTGCCGGCAAAATTGAGCAGCACCTGGCGCAGGCGCGTGACGTCGCCAATGGCGCGTTCCGGCAAAGTGCTCGTATCGATGTGCAGGCTCAGTCCCTTGCTGGCGACCCGGTCGCGAATCATCGCGCCAATGTTCTGCAAGACCTCGGCCGGCGCAAAAGCGTAACTTTCGAGCAGTACCTTGCCCGCCTCGATTTTCGACAGATCGAGAATATCGTTGATGATCTGCAACAGATGCTCGGCGGCGGCCGAGACCTTGAGCAGCTTTTCGTGCTGGTCGGGTTGCAGGGGGGTTTGCCTGAGCAGGTAGTTGAGGCCGATGATGGCGTTCATCGGCGTGCGGATTTCGTGGCTCATGTTGGCCAGAAATTCCGATTTGGCCCGATTGGCTGAATCGGCCTTTTCCTTGGCGGCAGCCAGTTCGCTCGTGCGCTGCTCGACCTGTTTTTCCAGGTGCCGGCGGTGGGCGTGCAGTTCAGCCTCGGTCTGCCGGCGTTCGGTGATGTCTTCCTTGACCGCGACGTAGTGGGTGACCGCCCCGTTGTTGTCGCGCACCGGGGAGATGGTGGCCAGTTCGAGATAGTGCGAGCCATCCTTGCGCTGATTGATGAATTCGCCGCGCCAGGCCTTGCCGGCGAGCAGGGTTGGCCACATCTCGCGATAGGTTTCGGGGGGCGTCTCGCCGGACTGGAGAATGCTCGGGTTCTGGCCAATGGCCTCGGCTGCCGTGTAGCCGCTGGCCTTGGTAAAGGCCTCGTTGACGAAAATGATTTTGGCCTTGAGGTCGGTGATGACGATGCTCGCCGGGCTTTGCTCGACGGCGGTGGACAGCCGGCGCAAGCCTTCTTCGGCGGTTTGCAGCTGCTGGTTGAGTTCGCGTAGCTGCTTGAGCTGGGCCTTGAGTTTGTGTTCCGCCTGCTTGCGCTGGGTGATGTCCATCGTCATGCCGCCCAGTTGTCGATTGCCGTGGCCGTCATCGACGACAAACTTGGTCGACTCGTAATCCCGGCCGTTGAAACTTTCCTCGATGACAACGGTGCCGCCGTTTTCGATCACTTTCCGGTCGTCGTCGGCAATTTTTTCGCCGAATTCGCCGGGGAAAAGTTCCTGGCTGGTTTTGCCGATCATGCCGGCCGGATCCATGCCGAGCAGGGTCTGGAATCCGCGGTTGGCCATGAGCACGCGGGAGTCGGCATCCTTGAGGTAAGCCGTACCCGGGATATGGTCGATGAAACGCTGGAAGGTCAGAAGGGCGTGCTGGTTTTCTTCGTTTTTTTGCTGAAGCTGGCGATCGAAGGCTTTTTGTCGACGTTGGTATTGGAAGAGGAGCAGCGTGGAGCCGGCCGCCACCAGCAGGAAAAGGAGGGCGCGGGTGCTGGCCTGGGTTTTCCAGGGAGCAAATATTTCGTCGAGGTCGCGGGCTGCGCCGATAACCAGTGACGAGGTCATGCGCAGGCCCTCGGGTTGCAGGGTGCGCATCGACACCAGGCGCTCCCTGCCGAGTGCGTACGACACGCCGGTCATCAGGCTGGCGGTCTGGCCGCTGGCCATGTGGCGCTGGAAAAATGAGCCGGGAACGTTCAAGGAGACCCCGGTGATCGTTTTTGCTTGCTCGGGTACGAGAGCAAGCATCTTGCCTCCGCCATGCACCACAAAAAGGGTGGTTTCGCGGCCGGCATGGATGGAGTGGAGCAAGCTGCCAATGCTTTCGTTATCGATGGTGGCGGTGACGATGCCGGCGAACTCACCGCCCGGTCCCTTGACCATGCGCGCCAGCATCATCGTGTAGGCGCCCAGCGTCGTGACAAAGGGTTCGCTGAGGTAGAGCTTGTCCGGGTCCGGATTTTTCAGGACGGTCTGGAAGTAGTCACGCTGGGCAAAGTTTTGTCCGACCAGCTGGCTCCGGTTGCTGGCCTGCAGCGTGCCGCTGGCATCGAAATAGGCCAGTGTGCGCATGCCGCCCAGGGCCTGGGTCAGCATGCCCAGTTCGTGGGAGACGATGGCCAACCCGTCCTGGTGGGTGAGTTGCACGGGCAGGGTGTCGCGAAGCTTGTCGATGACCGTGCTCATCGACTTTAGCCGGCGTTCCAGTTCCTCGGCGACGACCAGGCTGTGGTTCTCGAGCCGCTCCCTGGCTTCTGCCTCGATCCGGCCGTAGGCCTGGATCTGGTCGAAGGCGATTTGCGCCCCGAGCAGAAGCAGGCCGATGCTCAGCGATATCCATTGCAGGCGATAGGCCCGCCGCCGCATCCGGGCGTTCGAAATATCGACGCTCATCGCGATTGGCTCAAGCCTCTCCCGCCTCGTAGGCGGATAGCGTTACCCCGGCATGGCTGAGCATCTCGCGGATCGACTTGATATCCGTCCGGCTGCAGGTATTGCTGTTGTGCGGGTGATGCAGGAAGGCTTCAACCTTGTTGAGCGTGATCTTGTAGCGGGCGCCGTGCGCCGGTTCGATCTCGGCGCCGAGGTGGTTGAGCAGCGATTCGATCTCGCGCCAATGAATGTTGGCCGACGGCGGGTCCTGAAAGATGCTGCGCATCAGGTGGGCATGCTTGTGACTCATGGCGAATCTCCGAGCAGGTTATGCCGGCTATTCTATGCCTGTGCGGTCTTGCCGTGTCAGGCGAAAACGATCTTGAGCAGGGCGAGACAGAGCAAAGTGTAGCCGGCCGCAACAAGGTCGTCGGCCATGACGCCGAAGCCGTTCTTGACGTGCTCGTCAAAATAGCGGGCCGGCTGCGGCTTGGTGATGTCGAAAAAGCGGAACAGCGCGAAGGCGGCCAGTTGCCAGAGAAAAGTGGCGGGCGTCATCATGAGGATGAGCCAGAAGGGCACGATTTCATCCCAGACGATGCTGCCGTGGTCCGGATCGCCGATGGCGCGGCCGGTGACGTCGATGAACCAGATGCCGCCGAGGTATGCCACGGTCAACAGGAAAAACAGGCCAAAATCGGAAAAATGGTGGTGGAAGAGGGCGAACGTTGCCCACGCGAACAGCGTGCCGAAGGTGCCTGGTGCTTTCGGAGCTAGCCCGCTGCCACAGCCCAGCGCGAAGAAATGCGCCGGGTGGGCGATCAGGAAATTGAGGTCAGGTCGCTTGGCCAAAGTGGTCGTATCCCTTCTGGCCGAATTCGACGGGCTTGCCGTCGGGATCAAGGACGGTGACCTCGCCGGTCGGGCCGGCCACCATCTCGCCGATGCACCACAGCGGCAGTTCGAGTGTCGCGGCGATCTGCGCGATGGCCAGGCTTTGCGTGCCTGGTGCAGTGAAGCACAGCTCGTAGTCGTCGCCGCCGGTCAGCTGGCATTCGAGAGCGATGCGCCGGAGGTCGGCGTCGTAGCTCTCGCCCTTGGGCAAATGCGGCAACTGGACGAGCTTGACGGCGGCGGCGCAGCCCGAGCGTTCGGCGATGTGGCCGAGGTCGGCGAGCAGGCCGTCGGAAACGTCTATAGCGGAAGAGGCGATGCCGTTCAACGCAAGGCCGAGGGCGACGCGCGGGCGCGGTTTTTCAAGTGCGCCGACGCACAGGCGCGGCCACGGCTCGGGTAGTTTGATCTTGTCCTGCAGGTAGGCCAGGCCAAGGCTGGCCAGGCCGGGGCGGCCGGAAACCCAGATCTGGTCGCCAATCTTGGCGCCATCACGGCGCAGCGCGCAGCCCGGTTCGACTTCGCCGATGGCCGTGATACAGACGTTGAGCGGGCCCTTGGTGGTGTCGCCACCAATGACATCAACGCCGTACTCTGCCGCACAGGCAAAGAAGCCTTCGGCGAAAGCGGCGATCCACGGCTCGTCGACGGCCGGCAAGGCGCCGGCCAGTGTCACCCAGCGCGGCTGGGCGCCCATCGCGGCGAGGTCGGACAGATTGACCGCCAAGGCTTTCCAGCCAAGGTTCTTGGGATTGGTGTCGGGCAGGAAATGGGTGCCTGCGACCAGCATGTCGGTGGTCACCGCCAGTTGCTTGCCGGGCGTCGGCGCGATCAGGGCGCAGTCGTCGCCGGGGCCGAGGACGGCCGACGGGGTGGGCCGGGCGAAGTACTTGTTGATCAGGTCAAACTCGCCCGGCATTGAATTACTTGCCCTGCTTGCGCGCCGCAACCTCGTCGGCGCGAACGACGGCGGCGATCTTGTCGAGCACGCCATTGACGTACTTGTGGCCGTCGGTGCCGCCGAAGGATTTGGCCAGTTCGATGGCCTCGTTGATGATGACGCGGTAGGGCGTTTCGGGATGGTGGTTCATCTCGAAAGCACCGAGCATCAGGACGCAGGCTTCGATCGGCGAGAGTTCGCTGAACGGCCGGTCAAGGTGCGCCGTGACTTGCGATACCAGCGTCTCGCGCTGGCCGATGACGCCGCGCAGCGTGCCGACGAAGAATTCGCGGTCGGCCTTGGCGAAGCCTTCCTGCTCCGGCGCATAGGCCTCGATGGCAGCTTCATCGGCACCGCCGACGCGCCACTGGTAGAGCCCCTGCAGGACGAATTCACGGGCCCGACGGCGGGCCGACTTGGGCGGCGCCTTGACGTCGTGGGGATGTTCGCTGTCGCTGAGGAAGGTGGTCATTGGAGCAGGGCTTTCTGAAGGTTGGCCATTTCGACGGCAGCCTGGGCGCAGTCGCTGCCCTTCGGCTGGGTGCGGATTTCGGCCTGTTCGTCGGTGTCGCAGGTCAGGATACCGTTGGCGATGGGCACGCCGGTATCAAGCTGGACTTCCATGATGGCGCGGCAGGAATCGTTGGAAACGACTTCGAAATGGTAGGTGTCGCCACGGATGACGGCGCCCAAGGCGACCAGCGCATCGAAGCTGCCGCTTTGCGCCATGGTTTGCAGGACGAGCGGGATTTCCAGTGCGCCGGGGACGTTGGCGATGGTCATGTCGGCATCGGCGACGCCGAGACGCTTGAGTTCGGTGACGCACGACGAGAGCAGGGCTTCGCAGACCGGCAAATTGAAGCGGCTCATGACGATGCCGACCTTGAGGCCGGCGCCATCGAGGTTGTTGTCGTATTCAAAGATGTTGTCGAAACGGGACATCGTTTATAGCTCCGCTGGTGTCGTGACGAAACCGGTGACTTCGAGGCCAAAGCCGGTCATGGAGGGCATCTTGCGCGGGCTGGAGAGCAGGCGCATCTTGGAAACGCCGACATCGCGCAGGATCTGGGCGCCGATGCCGTAGGTGCGCGGGTCCCATTTGACCGGGCCGCTCGGGGCAGTGCCGGTCAGGCGCGAGAGGATGGCCTCGCCGTCTTCCGGGCGGTGCATGAGGACGATGACGCCGTGGCCGAACTTGGCCATGGCGGCCTGGGCTTCCTCGATGGAGAAGGATTGGCGCTTGCTGGACGGATCGAGGAAATCGAGCACGGAGAGCGGTTCATGCACACGAACCAGCGTTTCGTCGCCGGCCGGAATGCTGCCCTTGACCAGTGCCAGATGGGTCGCGCCACTGGCTTGGTCGACGTAGGCGTGCATGGTGAAATCGCCGTGGGCGGTGCTGATGGTCTTGCTCGTGACGCGCTTGACCAGGGTTTCCGAGGCGGCGCGGTAGTGGATGAGGTCGGCGATGGTGCCGATCTTCAGGCCATGTTCCTTGGCGAATTCCATGAGCTCCGGCAGGCGGGCCATGGTGCCGTCGTCGTTCATGATTTCGCAGATCACCGAGGACGGCTCAAGGCCGGCCATGCCGGCGAGGTCGCAGCCGGCTTCGGTGTGGCCGGCGCGGACCAGCACGCCGCCTTCGCGGGCGGTGATCGGGAAGACGTGGCCGGGCTGGACGATGTCGTCGATGGTCGTGTTCTTGGCGACGGCGACCTGGATGGTGCGCGCCCGGTCGGCGGCCGAGATGCCGGTGGTGACGCCTTCGGCGGCTTCGATCGAGACGGTGAAGGCGGTGCCGTACTGGGTCTTGTTGTTCTTGGCCATCTGGACGAGGCCGAGCTTCCGGCAGCGGGCTTCGGTCAGCGTCAGGCAGATCAGGCCACGGCCGAATTTGGCCATGAAATTGATCGCTTCGGGCGTGATGTGTTCGGCGGCCATGACGAGGTCGCCCTCGTTTTCGCGGTCTTCTTCATCGACCAGGATGACCATGCGACCGGCCTTGAGTTCGGCGACGATCTCGGCGGTGCTGGCGATGGCGGGATGGGGTGGCATTGGGGTGTCCGGGAACAGCAAAAGGGGGGTGCTATTTTCGCAGAAACAGGGGATCAGCACATGACTTTAGTGCCTTGATCCCGCGCCGACATTCAGGGCAGGTAGGCTTCGACCTGGACGCGCAGGCGGACTTCGTCGCCGATGAAGGGTATGCCGTTATTCAGGCCGAATTCCGAGCGGCGCAGCACACCGATGGCGTCGGCACCGCAGCCGCGCAGGCGGCTGGCCAGATTGAGGCCGCATTTGAAGCGGCTGACTTCGAGGCGCAGCGGCCGGCTTTCGCCGAGCATGACGAGGACGCCGTCGACGGCGCTGAGTTTTTCTTCGGTGAAAATGAGTTTCTGGCTGCGAAAGAAAATGTAGGGGAAGTCCTTGGCCTTGAACCAGTCGTCGCCGCGCAGCACGTCGTCGCGCAATTCAAAACCGGTGTCGAGCGAGGCGGTTTCGATGCTGATGTCGATGCGGCCGGTTTTCGTCTCGGCGTCGAATTCGACGACGCCGCTGCTCCGGTTGAACTGGCCGCGCTGCGTCGAAAAGCCGAGGTGGTCGATTTCGAAGCTGGCGTAGGTGTGCGCCGGGTCGATGGTGTATTCGGCGGCGTCGGCCAAGGGCAGACAGGCGGCAAAAAGCAGGGCGGGGAGGAGTCTCACGGTCAACCGGAAAAAAAGGCCAAAAATGAAATGGCGATGGCGGTCTGACCGTGCGGGGTAGAAGCCGTTCCCCTCAATTCGCGGTAGCATCGCTGCCCATGCGGCATGCCCTCCTCTTCTCCGTCTTCGTCATCGCCTCCTGCGGCCTGGCCTACGAGCTGATCGCCGGCGCGCTGTCGTCCTACCTGCTCGGCGATTCGGTGACGCAGTTCTCGACGGTGATCGGCACCTACCTGTTCGCCATGGGCGCCGGTTCGTGGCTGTCGAAATACATCACGCGCGACCTGATCGGGCGCTTCATCCAGATCGAACTCATGGTCGGTTTGCTCGGCGGCTTTTCGGCGATCGGGCTGTTCCTCGTTTTCACCTGGCTGGGCGGGCCGTTCAAGCTCGTGCTCTACCTCGCGGTGTTCGGTGTCGGCGTCCTCGTCGGGCTGGAGATTCCGCTGGTCATGCGAATTTTGAAGCGCGAACTGGCCTTCAAGGATCTCGTGTCGCAAGTACTCACTTTCGATTATCTCGGTGCGCTGGCGGTGTCCATCCTCTTTCCGCTGGTGCTGGCACCGCAGATCGGCATGGTCCGTACCGGCCTGTTGTTTGGTGTGCTCAACGTTGCCGTCGCTCTGTGGGCGCTGCATCTGTTTCGCGATCAACTGCCATCGCGGCGTTGGCTTGCTGTGCAAAGCTGGACGGTCTTCGGCCTGCTCGCCGCTGGTTTCGCCGGGGCCGGGCAACTGACGACCATTGCCGAAACCCACCTCTACGCCGACGACATCATCCACGCCGAAACGACGCCCTACCAGCGCCTCGTCGTCACCCGCTGGCGCGACGACCTGCGCCTGTTCATCAACAACAATCTGCAGTTTTCCTCGCACGACGAATACCGTTACCACGAGGCGCTGGTTCATCCTGGTCTGGCCAGTTTGCCGGGGGCGAAGCGGGTTTTGGTACTTGGTGGCGGCGATGGCTTGGCCGTGCGCGAAATCCTCAAATACCCGAATGTCGAGTCGGTAACGCTGGTCGATCTCGACCCGGCGATGACCGATCTGTTCTCAAAGGCCCCAGCCCTCGTCGCGCTCAATCAGGGCGCGCTGAGTTCGCCCAAGGTCACGGTAGTCAACGCCGACGCCCTGCAGTGGCTGGAGGAAAGCCGCGACTATTTTGACTTTGTCGTCATCGATTTCCCCGATCCGGCCAATTACGCGCTGGGCAAGCTCTATACCTCGGCCTTCTATCGCCTGCTCGAAAAACGTCTGTCGGCGCGCGGGCTGATCGTCGTCCAATCGACTTCGCCGCTTTACGCCCGGCAATCCTACTGGTGCGTCGTGACGACGCTGGAAAGTGTCGGCTTCAAGACGGCGCCGTACCACGCGCTGGTCCCGTCTTTCGGCGAATGGGGCTACATCATCGCGGGACGGCAGGAATTTTCGATTCCCACGGTCGACCGGAAAAAAACGCGATTTTTGACATCGGAAATCCTGCCCGGCCTGTTCCAATTCCCGGCGGACATGGCGCGCCTGCCGGCCGAGATCAATCAGTTGAACAATCAGGTATTGGTGCGCACTTTCGAAGACGAGTGGCGCAAGGTCATCCGTTAGCGCCGCTCAGTGGCGAGGTGGGCCTTGAGGTAGGCCACCGTATCGTCGAAAGGCATCGGCCGGCTGAACAGGTAGCCTTGCAGGAAATCGCAGCCCAGCCCGGAGAGAAAGTCGCGCTGGGCCTCGGTTTCGACACCCTCGGCGACCAGCTCGAGACCCAGGCTGTGGCCCAGCGCAATCGTCGCGGTACAGATGGCCGCGTCGTTGACGTCGGTCTCGATGTCCTTGACGAACGAGCGGTCGAGCTTGAGCCGCTTGATTGGCAGGTGCTTGAGGTAAGCCAGCGAGGAGTAGCCGGTGCCGAAATCGTCGATGGCCAGCACGATGCCCATGGCGGCCAGCTGGTCGAGGATGGACAGCGTCATCTCCGGGTTTTCCATGGCCGTGCTCTCGGTTACCTCAAGCTCGATGTCCCCGGGTAGCAGGTCGTAGCAGGCCAGCGCGCCACGGACCAGGAGCAGCAGGTTTTCATGGCGCAACTGCTGGGCAGAGATGTTGATGGCGACGCGGATGCCGTCGATACCTTGCTTTTTCATGACGCGGATCAGCCGGCAGGTTTCCCAGATCACCCAGTCGCCGAGCGGCTGGATCAGGCCGGTTTCTTCGGCGATGGTGATGAAACGCAACGGTGATACCGACCCGAATTTTGCATTGTTCCAGCGCAGCAGGGCCTCGACGCCGAGGACCCGACCGCTGACCGTTTCGATTTGCGGTTGGAAGTGCAGCGAAAACTCGCTGCTCGCCGGTGAAATGGCGGCAATCGCCTGGCGCAGCTCGTTTTCCATCGCCAGACGCTCGCCCGCCGCCTCGTTCATCCGGGCCGTGTAAAACTGGTGATTGTTGCGACCAGCACTTTTCGCGTGGTACATCGCCGTATCGGCGTTGCGCAACAGGGTGCCGGGATCGCCGCCGTCGATCGGATAGAGGCTGATGCCGATGCTTGGCGTGGCGTACAGCACGTGATCGGCGATCCGGTAGCTGTCGGCCAGGTTGCTCTGAATCTTGCTGGCGACGCGGGCGGCGGTCAGCGGTGATTCGATGTCGGGCAGGACGACGACGAATTCGTCGCCGCCGATGCGTGCCACGAGATCGCTGGCACGCACGCATTCACGCAGGCGCAGCGCGACATTCTGCAGCAACTGGTCGCCGACATGATGGCCCAGCGTGTCGTTGATGTTCTTGAAATTGTCGAGGTCGATGAGCATCAGCGCCAGCTGCTTGCCCTCTCGCTCGCAACTGCGCAGCGATTGCGCCAGTTGCGACTCGAAGGCCAGCCGGTTGGGCAGATTGGTCAGCGGGTCGTGATAAGCCAGGTAGGCCAGGCGGTCGGCGACCTCGTGGCTGGCGTCGATCTCGGTGTAATTGGCGACATGGTTGCGGACGCTGCCATCGGCGTTGCGCAATACCGAAATCTTGAGGAGGCGCGGATAGTTGGCGCCATCCTTCTGCTTGTTCCAGATCTCGCCTTCCCAGTAATCCTGCGTGTCCAGCGCCTGCCACATGGCCGCATAAAAGTCAGGGGAGGCCCGGCCGGACGACAAAATTCGCGGATTCTGCCCGATCAGCTCTGCAAGCGAATAGCCACTCAGTCGGGACAGGGCGCCGTTAGCCGCAACAATCAGATTCTGGCCATCAGTCACCAGCATGCCTTCATCGCTCTGCTCGAAGGCACACAGAAAGACCTTCCCGGACAAGAGATCCTTGTCCGGTGGGGGCAGGCTGCTCGCTACTGCGTTGGCGCTGGTCATAGAGTCATTCAGACTGTATATGAGATTATTCTAATCTTCCAGTCAGACGTTAAACAGGAAATTCAGCACATCGCCATCCTTGACGACATATTCCTTGCCTTCAGCCCGCATCTTGCCCGCTTCCTTGGCGCCGGCTTCGCCTTTGTAGGTGATGAAGTCGTCGAAGGCGATGGTCTGGGCGCGGATGAAGCCACGCTCAAAGTCGGTGTGGATGACGCCGGCCGCCTGCGGCGCGGTGTCGCCCTGATGAATGGTCCAGGCGCGTACTTCCTTGACGCCGGCCGTGAAGTAGGTGGCCAGACCAAGCAGCTTGTAGCCGGCGTGGATCAGGCGGTCGAGTCCCGGTTCTTCGAGGCCGAGGTCAGCCAGGAACATCTGCTTCTCTTCTTCGTCGAGATCGGCGATTTCAGCTTCGATGGCGGCACAAACAGAAACGACCTGGGCCTTCTCGGTAGCTGCGTGGGCGCGCACAGCGTCAAGCAGCGGATTGTTTTCGAAGCCGTTCTCGGCGACGTTGGCGACGTAGAGCACCGGCTTGGCGGTAATCAGGCAGAACGGTTTCAAGAGCGCCAGCTCTTCCTTCGAGAAATCGAGGGCACGTACGCCCTTGGCCTGGTCAAGCTGGGCAAAGCAGCGTTCCAGCACGGCAACCAGAATCTTCGCTTCCTTGTCGCCGGAACTGGCCGGACGGCGGTAGCGGTTGAGCGCCTTTTCAACGGAGGCCATATCAGCCAGCGCCAGTTCGGTATCGATGACCTCGATGTCGCGCAGCGGATCGACGCCACCGGAAACGTGGATCACGTTGTCGTCGGCAAAGCAGCGTACGACGTGCACGATGGCATCGGTTTCGCGGATGTTGGCCAGGAACTGGTTGCCCAGGCCTTCGCCCTTGGAAGCGCCAGCGACCAGACCGGCGATATCGACGAATTCGACAATGGCCGGCTGCATGCGCTGCGGCTTGACGATCTCGGCCAACTGGGCCATGCGCTTGTCCGGCACTTCAACGATGCCGACATTCGGTTCGATGGTGCAGAAGGGATAGTTTTCCGCCGCGATGCCGGACTTGGTCAGGGCGTTGAAGAGGGTGGATTTGCCGACGTTGGGCAGGCCGACGATGCCGCATTTCAAAGACATGGATTTTCCTAAGGTTTTGCCAACTAAACGGCTTTGCCGTGCAACTGTTGCTGGGCGCCGGCAAAATCTCCGGCGGCGAGTTTGGGCCAGGCCAGCAGGCAGCGGGCGAGGGCGTGTTCGATATCCGGCAATTCTTCCTTGCGCGGCTGGTGCAGCACGAAATCGACGACCTGCTGGGACAGGCCGAGTGTGCGCGGGTGGCCGATGCCGAGGCGCAGGCGCCAGAAATCAGGTGTGCCGAGTTTGGCCTGGATATCTTTCAGGCCGTTGTGCCCGCCGTTGCCGCCGCCCAGCTTGAGGCGAATGCCGCCGGGTGGCAGGTCGAGCTCGTCGTGGATGACGAGAATCTCTTCCGGGGGAATCTTGTAGAAATTAGCTAGCGCCGCCACCGACTGGCCCGAGCGGTTCATGAAGGTCATCGGCTGCAGCAGCCAGGTTTCGCCGATGCGCGCCGCCTTGCCAAAGAACTTGGCCTGCGGGGCGAGCGAAGCCTTCAGTTTGTCAGCCAGATGGTCGACAAACCAGAAGCCGACGTTGTGTCGGGTCGCTTCATATTCCGGGCCGGGGTTGCCGAGGCCGACGATCAGGCGAGGTGGGTTCATGGGCTATAAGTGCGAAAAAGCCGCCGGCGGCATGATGCCAGCGGCGGCTATGACTGCAGGATGCCGGAAATTACTCGGCAGCAGCTTCGCCTTCAGCAGCGTCAGCAGCGCCAACCTTGCCGGCAACGATACCGACGACGACGTCGTCAGTAGCGTGGGCAACCAGCTTGACGCCGTTCGGCAGCTTGAGCTGGGAGAGGTGGATGCTGTCGCCGACATTCAGTGCGGACAGGTCGACTTCGACGAACTCAGGCAGATCCTTGGCCAGGCAATGCACGTCGACTTCGGTGATGACGTGGTTGACCAGACCGCCGTTGAGCTTGACGCCCGGGCCAACTTCTTCGTTGGTGAAGTGCAGCGGCACCTTGATGTGCAGTTCGTGCGTGGCATCAACGCGCTGGAAGTCGATGTGCAGAACCAGCGGACGATAGGCGTGCATCTGGTAATCGCGCAGCAGGACTTGTTCCTTCTTGCCATCAACGACGAGGTTGACGACGGAAGAATGGAAGGCCTCTTTCTTCAGCTTGAGCAGCAGGTCGTTGTGGACGACTTCGATGGCTTGCGGGGCGGCTTCGCCACCGTAAACAATACCCGGGACGGTGCCAGCGCGACGCAGGCGGCGGCTCGCACCCGTTCCCTGCAGCGTACGCGCTTGGGCGATAAGTTCAAATTGCATGGTGATACTCCAATAATTTTCCCGGTCCGCGACCAGAACGGGAAGGTTAAAAAAACTTAATCGATGAACAGCGACGAGACGGAGTCGTCGTTGCTGATGCGGCGAATGGTTTCGGCCATGATTTCGGCCACGGAAAGCTGACGGATGCGCGGGCAGGCAGCAGCATCGTCGCGCAGTGGAATGGTGTCGGTGACGACCAGGGCATCGAGATCGGAACTGTTGACGCGCTCGACAGCCGGGCCAGACAGCACCGGGTGCGTACAGTAGGCAACGACCTTCTTGGCGCCATTGGCCTTCAGTGCAGTGGCGGCCTTGCACAGGGTGCCGGCGGTGTCGACCATGTCATCCATGATGATGCAGGTGCGGCCATCGACTTCACCGATGATGTTCATCACTTCGGAAACGTTGGCCTTCGGGCGGCGCTTGTCGATGATGGCCAGGTCGCATTCGAGACGCTTGGCCAGCGACCGGGCACGGACGACGCCGCCGTGGTCGGGCGAAACGACCATCGGGTTTTCGTAATGCTGTTTCTGGATGTCGTCGAGCAGGATGGGCAGGCCGTAGATGTTGTCGACCGGAATGTCGAAAAAACCCTGAATTTGTTCGGCGTGCAGGTCCATGGTCAGCACACGGTCGACGCCGGAGGCGACGAGCATGTTGGCGACCAGCTTGGCGGCGATGGGCACGCGCGACGAACGCGAACGGCGATCCTGGCGGGCGTAGCCGAAATAGGGGATGGCAGCGGTGATGCGGCCGGCCGAGGCACGCTTGAGCGAATCAACGATAACCAGCAGTTCCATCAGGTTGTCGTTGCACGGAGCGCAAGTGGATTGCAGCACGAAAATGTCGCGCCCACGAACGTGTTCCTGCAGCTCGACACTGACTTCGCCATCGGAAAAACGGCCGACGTTGGCACGGCCGAGATCGACACTGAGTTGCGTTGCAACATCGGCAGCCAGTTTTGGATTGGCATTGCCGGTGAAGACCATCAAGCTGTTGTAGGCCATTCCCACATTCCTCCGGACCTTCTGCATGCTTACGTGCATTTGCCCGCCACAATGAAAATCGGGCAGGCTTGTGACCTGCCCGAAGGAAACTTGGCTGGGGAAGAAGGATTCGAACCTTCGAATGCCGGAATCAAAATCCGGTGCCTTGACCAACTTGGCGACTCCCCAGCGGGTTGCTCGAACGGGTTCGCGTCCGAGCGAGGCGCGAATAATACAGGAGCTCTTTGGGGAAATCCAGCCCCTCAGCGAATTTTTGCCAGCGGATGTTCGGGTAGGCCGTCGGCGATCCAGCCCTGCATGCCGGCCGGGAGGCTTGCCAGAAGGGCTTCGGCCTCGCTGCGTCGGGGAAAACCGGCGAAGACGCAGGCGCCGGAGCCGGTCATCATGGCGTGCGGGGCGCGGCTTTTGAGCCAGTTCAGATGCTCGGCGACGGCCGGAAATTTGGTGCAGGCCACTGTTTCGAGATCATTGCGGCCCTGCCCGTGTCGCCAGTCGGCCGGGCGCATGGCCGGGCTGTCGCGCTTCAGTTCGGGGGCGCCGAAAATGGCCGCAGTTGGCACGTGGACCGCAGGATGCAGAACCAGATAACTTTCTGCTGGCAGGTCGACGTCGGTAAAGGCTTCGCCGACGCCTTCGGCGAAGGTGTTGCGGCCATGGACGAAAACCGGGACGTCGGCGCCGAGCGTGAGGCCGATTTTTTCCAGCGCCGGGCGGCTGAGGCCGGTCTGCCACAGATGGTTGAGGGCGAGCAGTACGGTGGCGGCATCGGATGATCCGCCGCCCAGCCCGCCGCCCATCGGCAGTTGCTTGTCGAGGTGGATGGTCGCGCCTTGCCGGCAGCCTGTGGTTTCCTGCAGCAGGCGGGCGGCGCGGACGGTCAGGTCGCTGTCGGCGGGGACGCCGGGAATGGGTGTGGCGAGAACGATTTTGTCATCGCTGCGTGAGTCGAAATGTAGTGTGTCGGCGCGGTCGATGAAGCGGAAGACGGTTTGCAGCAGGTGATAGCCGTCAGCGCGACGACCGACGACATGCAGGAACAGATTCAGTTTGGCCGGCGCCGGCCAGTCGCTATCCCAGGTCCAGTTGCTCACGGCGTTTCTTTCCATTCCTCGATGCGCAGGCGCAGTTCGATTTCACCATTGCGCGACAGGGTCAGGCGGCTGGGCAGGGCGCCCGGGCTGTCGTCTTCAAAGGCATAGTCTACTTGCCAGCCGTCTTCGTTTAGTCGGGCTGGGCGGCCATGGGCGTCTGACTCGATCCGCGCCGTTCCGCCCGAACGACCGAGCAGCCAGGCGGGCAGGCGGCTGACCGGCAGGCGCTGGCCGGTGACCTCTTCGATCAGCGTGTCGGGGTCGCTTGCTTCGCTGGTTTTGCCTTCGGCCGTACGCAGGCGGGAAATTTCCGGTGTCGTTTCGATTTCGGCCAGACCGTAGCCGAGCGGGCTGGAGAGCAGCACGCGGTCGCTGCGGTTCTGGTGTGTCCAGGTCAGGCGGCCGCCGGAGTTTTGCACGGCCTGGCCGGGTAGCGTGACGCGTAGTGCGAAGCGGCCTTCCAGAGCAAAGTCGCGGATATTTTCGCGAGCGGCCAGTCGCGCCGGAGGCGTGCTGGCGCAAGCGGTCAGCAGGCTGGCCGCCAGCAGCAGGGTGAAGCGTAATTTCAAGGCAGGTATTTCTTGACGGTGCTGGTCAGGACTTCGTTGCCCGGATGGGCCTTGGTGGCTTCCTGCAAAATACGGCGGGCGTCGTCCTTGCGGTTCATTTGCCACAGTACTTCGCCGAGGTGGGCGGCGATTTCCGGGTCAGCCTTGATGCGATAGGCCCGTTCGAGCGTCAGCAGAGCTTCCGGCAGCTTGCCCTGGCGGTAGAGCACCCAGCCCATGCTGTCCATGATGAAGGGGTCTTCCGGCGTCAGGCTGAGCGCCTTGGTGATCAGTTCCTGGGCTTCCGACAGGCGAATGTTGCGTTCGGTCAACGAATAGCCGAGCGCGTTGAGGGCGTGGGCATGGTCCGGTTTGATCGCCAGCAGGTGCTTGAGATGGATTTCGAGAATTTCGGGCTTGCCTATGCGCTCGGCGGTCAGCGCCGCTTCGTAAAGCAGTTCCGGGTTGTCCGGCTGGGCAGTCAGTGCAAGGTCGAGAACGATGTAGGCGTCGTTGTGGCGGCCGGCCTCGCGCAGGATCTGCGATTCGGCGAGGATCAGCTGGGTCCGTTCGGCTACCGTGCCACCGCGCGTGTTGTGCAGCAGTTCCCGGGCTTCATTGGTCTTGCCTTGTTGCAGGAGGATTTGCGCCAGCCGGGAGCGGGCGGCGATGTATTGCTCGCCGACGGTGACCTGGCGGTAATGTTCAGCCGCTGCTTCCGTCTTGTTCTGCTCCTGGTCGAGTTGGCCGAGGAAGAAATGAATGGTGCTCTTGTCGGCAAAATCGGTGGTCAACAGGTGCTCGAGCTGGGTCCGTCCGGTTGTCGTGTCGCCTTGCTGCAAGGCAAGCATGGCGACCGGGTAGATGACGTCCGGGTTGTCCGGGTTGTCCTTGATCAGGCGATCAAAATGGCGGCGGGCTTCGTCGTAGCGTTTTTCGCTGATGAGCAGGCGGGCGAGCGCCAGGCGGGCGTCGCGGGCGGCTGGGTTGGCGTCGACGAAAGTGCTCAGGCTGGCGATGGCGGTTTGGGGCGATAACCGGGTCTGGAGCTGGGCGCGGGCGAGGGCGGCGCTTTCCCAGTCGGGGCGAAGTTGCAGGGATTTTTCGGTTTCGTTGAGCGCACGCAGGTTGTCGTTGGCATTGGCGGCGGCCTGAGCCATGGCGAAATGGGCTTCAGGCAGGTCGTCGTAAGGAGCGGCAAGGCGGTCGACCAGCGACTGGACGGCTTTTTTGTCGGTGTGCCTGGCCAGCATGCGGTTGAGATGCATCAGGTTGTTGCCCAGATTGGGCTTGTCCTGGGCGAGCAGGGCCGCCAATTGCGGGGCGAGTTCGTCGAGGCGGTTGGCAAGGATCAACAGCGAGGACTGGGATTGCCGGGCTTTGGTCGAGTCGGGCTCGACTTCGAGCCATAATTTGGATAGTTCGAGGGCGCGGTCGAACTGGCGGGCGAAGCCGGCTACTTCGGTGGCCCGGGCGAGGACTTTCGGGTCGCGCGTGCGTTGGGCGAGATCGGTCCAGGCGTCGGAGCCGAGTTTGGCGTCGCCGCGCTGCAGTGCGAATTCGCCGACCAGTGCCTGGAAAACCGTGCGGGCGAGCAGGTCTTCCGAGGCGGCCTGGGTGCTCGGGCGCTTGTCGGCTGGTTTGGCGGGGGCTTCGCCGGCAGCCTGGCCGTATCCGCCGTGGGTCAGGCCCAGGGCGAGGGTGAGGGCGGCAGCGATTCGCTTCAGTTGCATGGACGGCTTTCGATCGAGGTTTGCGCGATGTTCGCGCCAGAATTGCTTATTGGAACGCATAGAATCCGATAAGTTTGTGATGTTATTTGGGTTTGCCCGGAGGAACAAGCAATGCCGGAATTGCCGGAGGTGGAAGTATGTCGTCGCGGCTTGGCGCCGGAGCTCGAAGGTGCGCTGATCGAGGGCGTGGTTATTCGTGCGCCGAAGCTGCGTCATGAGATTCCGCGGGAGTTGATCGAGTTGTTGCCGGGCTGCCGCATCGCCGCTGTGCGTCGGCGTGGCAAGTATCTGCTGATCGACTGTCAGCGCGCGGGTATTGAAGGGAGCCTGATTGTTCATCTCGGGATGTCGGGCAACCTGCGTTTTGTGCCGCGTGGCCTGCCACCGGCCAAGCACGACCATTTCGATCTGGTGCTGGCCGGGCAGAGTTTGCGTCTGGCCGATCCGCGCCGGTTCGGCGTCGTGCTCTGGCAACCGGGGCCACCCGAGGCGGCGGAACTGCATCCCTTGCTGGCAACGCAGGGGATCGAGCCCTTGTCGGACGATTTCACGGTCAACCGGATTTTTTCGTCAATTTCGAAACGCAGCGGGCCGATCAAACCGACCCTCATGGACAGCCATCTGGTCGTCGGTATCGGCAACATCTATGCCTCGGAGAGCCTGTTCCGCGCCGGCATTTCACCGTTGCGGGCGGCCAACCGGATCAGCCGGGCGCGCTATGAAGTGCTCGTGGCGGCCATTCGCGAAACCCTGTCGGATGCCATCGCGGCGGGCGGCAGCAGCATTCGTGATTACGTGCACAGCGACGGCAGTGCTGGCTGGTTCCAGATTCAGGCTGGCGTCTATGATCGGGCCGGACAGCCCTGTCTGCGTTGTGGTGGCGTGGTCAGACAAATTCGCCAGGCCGGGCGGAGTACCTATTACTGTGCTGGCTGCCAGCATTAAAATGGCTCTGCAAGTCTATGTATTTATGCTAAATTGAAGTTTCCGATTGCCCCGGGAAGGACGCCGTATGTCGCTCGCCAACCAATTTGCTGCCTATACCGCCTGGCGTTCGCGTCTGGCCACCTACATTGCCGAACTTCAGGGCTGGCTGAATAACAACGAGCTGTCCGATGCCCAGAGCGACTTGCGCCTGACGCAACTGCTCGAACGCCTGCGTGAAGACCGCCTCAATGTCGCCTTTGTTGCCGAGTTCTCGCGTGGCAAGTCGGAACTGATCAACGCCATTTTCTTCGCCGACTACGGCAACCGGATGCTGCCTTCATCAGCCGGCCGGACGACCATGTGCCCGACCGAATTGCTGTTCGACGGCAACAAGCTGCCGTGCATCGAGCTGCTGCCGATCCAGACGCGGGCTTCGAACTCCAGCGTCAGCGAATACAAGCGTTTTGCCGATGAGTGGACAAAGATTTCGCTCGATACCGAGTCGCCGGATGCCATGCAGGACGCCCTGCGCCACGTCAGCGAAACCACCCGGGTAACGCCCGAAGAGGCCGGCCGTCTGGGCTTCGAGGTCGGCCAGGGGCAGATCGATCTCTATGTGATTGGCGAGGACGGGCTGGTCGAAGTGCCGCGCTGGCGGCACGCCATGATCAATTTTCCGCACCCGCTGCTCAAGCAGGGCCTGGTCATTCTCGACACGCCGGGCCTCAATGCCATCGGTGCCGAGCCGGAACTGACCCTTTCGCTGCTGCCCAACGCCCATGCCGTGCTGTTCATTCTGGCCGCCGATACGGGCGTGACGCAGTCCGACCTGGCCATCTGGCGTGAGCATATTTGCGGCGGCGGCATGGCCAAGCGCGGCCGGATGGTCGTCCTCAACAAGATCGACGGCCAGTGGGACGAATTGAAATCCACCGAGGAAATCGACGCCGAAATCCAGCGTCAGGTCGATTCCAGTGCGGCCATTCTTGATTTGCCGGCCAGCCAGATTTTCCCGGTTTCGGCGCAAAAGGGCCTGGTCGCCAAAATCAACGGCGATACGGCTTTGCTCGACAAGAGCCGCCTGCCGCTGCTCGAAGCGGCGCTCTCCGAAGAACTGATTCCGGCCAAGCGCGATATCGTCTGCGACAGTACCGAAGGCGAGTTTGGCGATGTCAGCAGGCGCGTGCGCAGCCTGCTTGACACGCGCCTGCTTGGCTTGCGCGAGCAACTGACCGAATTGACCGAATTGCGCGGCAAGAACAAGGGTGTCGTCGAGTACATGATGGGCAAGGTGCGGGCGGAAAAGGACGAGTTCGAGTCCGGCTTGCAGCGTTACTACGCCGTGCGCAGTGTGTTTTCAACGCTGACCAACAACCTGTTCAGCCACCTCGGCCTCGACGTTTTGCGCCAGTTGACGCACGAAACGCGCGAAACCATGCTTGAAGCAGCTTTTTCCAAGACCCTGTCCGATGCGATGGCTGGCTTCTTTGCCGGTTCGCGCACGGCGCTGGCCAAGTCGAACAGCGAAATCAACGAAATCCTGGCGATGATGGAGTCGGTTTACAAGAAATTCGCCATCGAGCATGGCCTCAAGCTCGGTTCGCCGACGACCTTCTCGCTGCTCCGTTACGAAAAGGAGCTCGATCGCCTGCAGGCCTGGTGCGACGATCACCTCAACACGATGGTCAGCCTGCTCACCCACGACAAGAAGAACATCACACAGAAATTCTTCGAGGAGGTGGCCACCCAGGTGCGTCGCGCCTTCGAGCACGCCAACCGCGATGCCGAAGTGTGGCTGCGCGCCATCATGGCGCCGATGGAAACCCAGGTGCGCGAACACCAGATCCAGCTCAAGCGTCGTCTGGAAAGCATCAAACGCATCCATCAGGCGACCGATACGCTGGAAGATCGCATCGCCGAACTCGATGGTGTCGAGCAGAACCTGCTGCAGCAGATCGAGGCGCTCGAGGAAATTGTCGGTCGCGTTCAAGACATGCTGGTGCCGCTCGATATCCGGGAATTGCAGGCGGCCTGAGCGGTCGCCGCGGCGAATCTTACGGCCAACCGAGCTTGCTACGGTCAACCGGAAAAAAAGCCTGAAACTGAAAACAAAAAACCCGCGAATTTCGCGGGTTTTTTATTGGGGCGCTGAAAAACTCAGGCGCGCTTGTTGCCGGTCAGCTTTTCGTACTTGACCCACAGCATGTCCTGGGTTTCGACATGGTTTTCATCCTTGGGGATGCAATCCACCGGGCAGACCTGCACGCACTGCGGTTCGTCGTAGTGGCCGACGCACTCGGTGCACTTGTTCGGGTCGATAACGTAAATTTCCTCGCCCTGGGAGATTGCCTCGTTGGGGCACTCCGGTTCGCACACGTCGCAATTGATGCACTCGTCGGTAATAATCAGAGACATAGCTGTTGTTCCTCTCTCGGTTAAGCTGTGGTTTTCGCCCGCAGGCGCTTTTCGACACAAGGTTGCACAAATTTGCTGACATCGCCACCCAGGCGCGCAATTTCACGCACCATGGTAGCGGAGATAAACATGTATTGCTCGCCCGGAGTCAGAAACACGGTTTCGACCTCCGGATAGACGCTGCGGTTCATTCCCGCCATCTGAAATTCGTATTCGAAGTCGGAGACGGCGCGCAGGCCGCGCACGACAACCTTGGCTTCCTTCTCGTGCACAAAGTTCATGAGCAGGGAGTTGAAGCCGACAATTTCGACATTATCGAGGTCGCCGAGGATTTCGGTGGCCATTTCGACACGCTCGGAGAGCGGGAAGCGCGGCTGCTTGGACGGGCTTTCGGCGATAGCCAGGATCAGCTTGTCGAACAGCGTCGAGGCGCGGCGGACGAGATCTTCGTGGCCCCGGGTGATCGGGTCGAAAGTGCCCGGGTAGATCGCTACGCGATGATTGAGTTTGGTCAAGCTGCTTTCCCGCCTGTGTCTCGCCGCAACAAATGATAGTGGACTTCGCCCGCCCGACCGTGACGCACTGTGCGCCAATCGCCAAGCGATTCGATTTCGTGTTCTGCTTCGACGTAGATCGCTGCATCTTCGTTCAGTGCGCCGGGAAGGAGTGGCTCCAGGCGGGCAATCCAGCCTTTCTTGAAGGGTGGATCGAGGAAGATCAGGTCGAATTTTGATGTCGTCGAGGCCAAATATTGTAGCGCATCCGCGCGAACGATCTCCATCGCCGGCGGTTTCTGCAGCATTTCGTGGTTTTCACGCAACGCGGCCAGGACTTTGGGCGCCTGTTCGACCAGCACGACGCGAGCCGCGCCACGCGATGCGGCTTCGAAGCCGAGGGCACCGCTGCCGGCGAACAGGTCGAGGCAATGCCGGCCGTTCAGTTCCTGGCCGAGCCAGTTGAACAGCGTTTCGCGCACGCGGTCCGGCGTCGGGCGCAGGCCTTCGCTATCGGGGAATTTGAGGACGCGGCGGCGATAGTTGCCGCCGATGATGCGGACCGAGTTCAAGTTTAATCAGCCGCCACCGTCACCGTAATCAGGTTGTCCGGCCGCACGCGGCGGGCGAAAGCCTGGCGGATATCGTTGGCCGTGACTGCCTGCACCTTGGCCTGATACTGGTCGAGGTAATCGAGCGGCAGGCCGTAGAAACCGATGTTGGCGACGTTGTCGAGAATCTTCTTGTTGCTGTCCAGGCGCAGCGGAAAGCTGCCGGTCAGATTGGCCTTGGCGGCGGCCAGTTCTTCCTCGGTCGGGCCGTCCTTGAGGAAGCCGGTGAGCACTTCACGCGTCACCTTGAGCGCATCCTTGGCCTGTGAGCGCTTGGTCTGCAGGCCGATCTGGAAGGGGCCGGTCTGCTTGAGCGGGGCGAAATAGCTGTAGACGCTGTAGGCGTAGCCGCGTTTGTCGCGGACTTCCTTCATGAGTCGCGAGACGAAGCCGCCGCCGCCGAGCGTGTAGTTGCCGACGAGCAATGGAAAGAAATCCGGATTGCCGCGTTCGATGGCCGGCAGGCCGATGTAGACGTGCGCCTGGCTGGCCGGGTGGGGCAGATTGTTATGGCTCCATTTCGGCAACTGGGGGGCGTCCGGCAGCGTCGCTGCCTTGCCTTTGGGCAGTTCGGCGGCAATGGCTTCGGCAGTCTTCTCGGCGTCGGCACGGGAAAGGTCGCCGACCAGCGTGATGCTGGCGTTGGCCGCGTTGTAGTAGCGGGCGTGGAAGGCGGCGAGATCGTCGCGGTTGAGCGCGGCAACGCTTTCCGGCGTGGCCTGGCGGCCGTACGGGTGGTTCGGATACATGGTGGCCCAGAAGGCCTTGCCGGCGATGCTGTCGGGGCGGGTCATCGCTTCCTTGAGGCCGGCGATGGTGCGCGCCTTTTCACGGTCGAAAATGGCGGCATCGAAGCGCGGGGCGTGCAGCACGGCCTTCAGGATGGTCAGCGCCGGCTCCAGCTTGTCCTTCGCCGACAGGGTGCGCAGCGAGACGTTGGCGCGGTCGGTGTCGGCCCCACCGCCGAGGCTGGCGCCGATGTCGGCCATCTGTTCGGCAATGGCGGTTTCATCGAACTTGCCGGCACCGAGGTCAAGCGCGCCACGGGTCAGCGCGGCAAGGCCGGATTTGCCAACCGGGTCGAACATCGAGCCGGCGGCGAAATCGACCTGCACATCGAGCATCGGCAAAACGCGGCTTTCAACAAAATAGACCCGGGCGCCGGAAGGCGAAACCCAGTGCTCGATCTTGACGCCCGCCAGGGCGACTTGTGAGATGAGCAGGGCGATTGCTACGGTCAACAGTCTTTTCATGCCAAAAACTCCAATAATTTCGGTTGCCAGGCGAGCAGCAGGGCGAGGCCGGCGACCAGCGCTGTCGCGCCCAGGCCCCAGGCAAGGTAGCGAACGAGGCGGCGGTTGGCATCAACCTGGGCGACCAACAGGGCGTTTTGTTCGCTCAGCGCCTGAATCAATTCGCCGGAGGCCAGTATCTGGGTGCGCAATTTGCGCTGAACGGTTTCCAGGGAAGTCAGTCGTGTCGCGAAATCGGCATCGGGGGGCACAACGGGGTCAGCATCGACGACGGAGCCATCGCTATTCTTGCGACCCATGCCCTTCCACAGCTTTTTCGCCCCATCAGCGATGATCGGCGCTTTGCCGAGCACGTCGCTCCACGGCACATTGCTCAGGATGGTCATCCACGGTAAAGCCATGATCTTCCCGGCTCAGTGGCGAGTGGCAGCGGCCGGACGGCGCGGCTTGCCGTCGAGCGGTTGCGGGTCGAGCAGGCCGATGGTCAGCGCGTCGTCGTTGAAATACTTTTTGGCTACGGCCTGAATGTCGGCGGCGGTTACCTTCTGCAGCTTGTCGAGCATGCGGTCGAGCTTCTGGTAGGGCAGGCCGACCGCTTCGATCTGGCCGATTTCCATGGCCTGGCCGAACATCGAGTCGAGCTTGTAGACTTGGCCGGCGATCAGTTGCGCCTTGGCCCGCTTGAGCTCCTGCTCGCTGATGCCATCCTTCTGGACGCGGGCGATTTCGGCCCGCAGGGCGGCTTCGAGATCGCTGACCGTCTTGCCTTCGGAGGGCGTTCCGTGCAGGTAAAGCATGCCGGGGCCGCGCGCCGTGGCGTCGTAATCGATGCCGGCCGACAACGCGACCTTGTCTTCGCGGACCAGTTTCTTGTTGAAGCGGGCGGCGTCATGGCCGTCGAGGATGGAGGCGAGCATTTCCAGTGCGTAAGGATCGACGTCCTTGTCGATGTCGCGCAGGATCGGCGCCTTGTAGCCCATGATCAGCACCGGCAATTCAGCCGGCGCCTTGACGGTAACCTTGCGAATCCCTTCCTGGGCCGGTTCGACCTGTTGCCGGCGAACCGGCAGGGGGCGGCCTTCGAGCGGCGCGTAGTATTTCTCGGCCAGGGCGAAGACTTCCTTGTGATCGACGTCGCCGGTGATGATGACGTAGGCGTTGTTCGGTACGTACCAGGTGTCGTACCAGGCTTTGGCGTCGGCCGCAGTCATCGTTTCGAGATCGTTCATCCAGCCGATGATCGGCCGGCGGTAGGGATGAGCCTGGAAAGCCACGGCGTTCATCTGCTCGAACAGCTTGGATTGCGGATTGTCATCGGTGCGCATGCGGCGCTCTTCCATGACAACCTTGATTTCCTGTTCGAATTCCTTGGCGTCCACGTTGAGGTGGCGCATGCGGTCAGCTTCAAGCTGCATCATCTCGGGCAACTTTTCCTTCGGCACCTGCTGGAAGTAGGCCGTGTAATCGCGACTGGTGAAGGCATTGTCACGCCCGCCAGCGGCGGCGACACGTTTGTTGAACTCGCCGGGGCCGACGCTCGGCGTGCCCTTGAACATCATGTGTTCGAGCACGTGGGCGACGCCCGAGGCACCATCGACTTCGTCGGTGCTGCCGATGCGGTACCACACCATCTGGACGGCGGTTGGTGCCCGGTGATCTTCCTTGACGATGACGCGCAGGCCGTTCTTGAGCGTCGTTTCGTAGGGGTTGGCGAAAGCTGCGGTGGACAACCCGGCAGCAAGCAATACGGAGAACAGGTATTTGAGGCGCATGGGGGGGCTGGGCTTTCTGCTAGAATTCGCGGCTGATTTTGCATCGAATCGGACGGCATCTTAACGGCTTGCTGTCCGCCTGTCAGCAAGGCTTGAGACCACCAACCCCATGTTCAGTTTCCTGAAAAAATCCGGCGCCAACGGTAAAGCCGAAGCCAAGGCCGACGTCCCGGCCGAAGCCGCCGCCCCTTCGTGGCGCGAGCGCCTGTTCAAGGGTCTGGCCAAGACCCGCGCCCAATGGGGCGGCAAGCTCAAAACCATTTTCTCGCGCGGCAAGGTCGACGACGAACTGCTCGAAGAGCTCGAAACCTTGTTGCTGACCAGCGACTGTGGCGTCGAGGCAACGACCCATTTGCTCGACGAGCTGAAAAAGGCCGCCAAGCGCGACAAGCTCGATACGCCGGACGCCATCCAGAAGGCGCTGCACGACGCCTTGCTGGAAACCCTGCAGCCGCTCGAAAAGCCGCTCGACGTGTCGACGCATAAGCCCTTCGTGATCATGATTGCCGGCGTCAACGGGGCCGGCAAGACGACCTCGATCGGCAAGCTGGCCAAGTATTTCCAGATGCAGGGCAAGAGTGTGCTGCTGGCTGCCGGCGATACCTTCCGCGCGGCGGCCCGCGAACAGCTCGAAACCTGGGGCGAACGCAACAACGTGACGGTCATCGCCCAAGACAACGGCGATCCGGCTGCTGTCGTCTTCGACGCCATTTCGGCCGCCAAGGCGCGTGGAATCGACATCGTTCTGGCCGACACGGCCGGCCGCCTGCCGACCCAGTTGCATCTCATGGAAGAAATCGCCAAGGTCCGCCGCGTGATCCAGAAAATTGACCCGGAAGGCCCGCATGAAACCCTGCTCGTGCTTGATGCCAACATTGGCCAGAACGCGTTGCAGCAGGTCAAGGCCTTCGACAAGGCGATCAACGTCACCGGTCTGGTCCTGACCAAGCTCGACGGCACAGCCAAGGGCGGCGTCGTCACGGCGATTGCCCGGCAATGCCCGAAGCCGATCCGCTTCATCGGCGTCGGCGAACAGATCGACGACCTGCGTCCTTTCCTGGCCCGCGACTTTGTGGATGCCATGTTCGAGCAATGATCGAAGCGAGCAATTTGACCAAGCGCTATCCGGGCGGCTTCGAGGCCGTCAAGGATGCGAGTTTTTCGATTTCTGCCGGGCAGATGGTGCTCATCACCGGCCATTCCGGCGCCGGCAAGACGACGCTGGTCAAGCTGATCTCGACCATCGAGCGGCCGACTTCCGGCAGCCTCGTGGTCAACGGCCAGAACCTGTCGGCCCTCGGGCGCAGCGCGATTCCGCATGTGCGCCGGCATTTCGGCCTGGTTTTCCAGGATCAGAAACTGCTGTTCGATCGCAACGCGCTCGAGAATGTGTTGCTGCCTCTGAACATCGCCGGTCTGCCACGCCGCGAAGCGATTCGCCGCGCCCAGGCGGCGCTCGACAAGGTCGGGCTGCTGGCCCGTGAAAAGGCTAATCCCATTGCGCTTTCGGGGGGCGAACAGCAACGGCTGGCCATCGCCCGTGCCGTGGTCAACCGGCCAACCATCCTGATCGCCGACGAACCGACCGGCAATCTCGATACAGAATCAGGCATGGCCATTCTCGACATCTTTGCCGACTTTCATCGTGTCGGCGTGACGGTGGTTGTCGCCACGCACGACCAGAGCTGGATCGAGCGTTATCACCCGAATGTCCTGCGCCTGGCACACGGGAGGGTGGTCGCATGACCTGGCTTATTCACCATCGTGCCGCACTGGCTGCCGCCTTCCGCCGTCTGTGGGCGACGCCGCTCAATACTCTGCTGTCGTTGATCGTCATCGGCATCGCACTGACCCTGCCGGCCTTCGGCTATGTTGCCCTCGATAACCTGCGTGATCTTGGCCGCAATGCCTCCGGCGTGCAGCAGATCAGCCTGTTCATGAGCCTTGAGGCGAGCAAGAAGGACGTGGGCGAGATCGAAAGTCGTCTGCGTCAGGCGCCCAACGGCAAATGGAAATTTGTGCCGAAGGAGGACGCGCTGAAGCGCATGCAGAGCAGCGAAGGCATGGCGGAAATCGTCGCCAGCCTGCCGCGCAACCCGCTGCCCGATGCCTTCATCATTGAGCCGGCCAATACCGAGCCGGAAGCGCTGGAAATCCTGCGCAGGGAGATTGCCGGTTGGCCGAAGGTCGCCCACGTCCAGCTCGATTCGGCCTGGATCAAGCGTTTCGATGCCTTTCTGCGCCTTGGCAAGCTGGCGCTGTGGATGCTGGCCGGGCTGTTTGGCGCCGGGCTGGTTGCCGTGACTTTTAACACCATCCGCCTGCAGGTCATGGCGCAGTCGGCCGAGATCGAGGTGGCGCGCATGATCGGTGCGACAGACGGCTTCATCCGCCGGCCTTTCTATTATTTTGGTGCCTTGCAGGGGGCGCTCGGCGGCCTGCTCGCTGCTGCGCTCGTGCTGGCGGCGTTGCGTCTGCTGGGCGGGCCGGTCGGCGAACTGGCGGCGCTCTACGGTGGCAACTTCAGCCTGCGCCCGCCGGGCCTTGGCGAAACGACAGGCTTGGCTGCACTCGGCGCTTTCCTCGGCTGGCTTGGCGCCCAGTTGTCGGTCAGCCTGTCGTTGCGGAAGTTTGACTAGCCGGCGCGAGTTCCTTTGCACGGTGGGGGCGGCCGCCCTCGCCGGTTGCGCCCCGGCTGGAAAACCCCCGTTGCCACCCGGCGAATTGCTCGGCATAAATCACGCGCTCGGCCACCGGCTGCGCGACGGCAATTTCCCGGCCCCTTCCGAAACGCGAAAAACCGGTGTGCTGATCGTCGGTGGCGGCATCTCCGGCCTGTCGGCGGCGTGGAAACTGACGAAGGCTGCGGTCGACGACTTTCTTGTGCTGGAAATGGAAAGCGAGGCCGGCGGCAATTCGCGGGCCGGACACTCGCCGCTCGTCGCCTACCCGTGGGGCGCCCACTACTTGCCGCTGCCAGGTCGGGAAGCTGTGCATGTGCGCGAACTGCTGGCCGAACTCGGCGTGCTGCAGGGCGATCCGGCGGCGCTCAAGCCAACTTACGACGAGCGCTATTTGTGCGCGACGCCGCAGGAGCGGGTCTATCGCAACGGCCTGTGGGACGAGGGCTTGCTGCCACAACGTGGCATAGCTGCGGCTGAGCTGGCGCAGCAGAAGCGCTTTCATGAACGGATGGATGAACTCAAGCGAGCCAAAGGCCGCGACGGGCGTCGGCTGTTTGCCATCCCGATGGCGCTATCGAGTCGCGATCCTGAATGGCTGGCGCTCGACCGGATCTCCTTCGCCCAGTGGCTGACCGACAACGGCTTCACGGCGCCGACCGTGCACTGGCTGGCCAATTACGCCTGCCGCGACGATTACGGCATGGCGCACGATCAGGTTTCGGCCTGGGCCGGACTGCACTACTTTGCCTGCCGTGACGGCGAAGCGGCCAATGCGGCGGGTGATACGGTCCTCACAGCGCCCGAAGGCAACGCCTGGCTGGCCCGTGGGCTGGCCAAAAAGTCGGGTGATCGCATCGTCACCGGGGCGCTCGTCTGGCGTATCGAGGCAGGAAAAACGGGTGTTACGGTCGACGTGCTTTTCGGGGCAAAAACCGTACGCTTTGAAGCCCTGCAACTGATCTGGGCAGCGCCGGCCTTCGTGCTGCCGCGCGTCTGGCCGGCGATTCCTGCCGAACTCAAAGCGGCGGCGCTGGCCGGTGATTACGCGCCGTGGCTGACCGCCAACCTGCATCTGTCCGATTTGCCGGAAGAGCGCCACGGTGCGCCGGCGGCGTGGGACAACGTGTTCTACGACAGCCCCGGTCTCGGTTACGTCAGCGCCACGCATCAACTGATCCGCCGTCGTTTGAGCGGTACGGTGTTCACCTACTATCGCGCACTGCACGACGTGGCGCCGGCCGAGGGGCGCCGCCTGCTCATGGAGACGCCACGCGCCGCCTGGGCCGAAGGCATCCTGGCCGAGCTCGAACGCGTCCATCCCGACATCCGCAAGCTGACGACGCGCCTCGACATCTTCCGCAACGGCCACGCCATGCGCCGCCCGGTGCCGGGCAGCCTCTTCCACGGTCAACGGGAAAAAATGGCCAAATTCGAAAGTCCGCGCATCACGCTGGCGCATGCCGACCTGTCGGGGTTTTCGCTGTTCGAGGAAGCGCAGTATCGCGGCGTGCTGGCTGCCGAACGGATACTTGGGCGTTAGGTCGCGAGGTAATGCAGCAGTAGCATCTTGAGGTCGTCAGGCTCGACGGGCTTGACGATGAAATCGTTCATGCCCGCCTCGATGCAGCGTTTGCGATCTTCGGCGAAGGCGTTGGCGGTCATCGCGATGATCGGCAACAACGTGTGTTGCGGCAGGGCGCGAATCCGGCGGGTGGCTTCGAGGCCGTCCATTTCTGGCATCTGCATGTCCATGAGGACCAGATCGTAGTTGCGTGTCTTGAGCAATTCGAGGGCTTCCCGGCCGTTCTCCGCCGTGTCGGCCGTGGTGCCGAATTCCCTGAGCAGTTCGAGCGCGATCTCGCGGTTGATCGGCTCGTCCTCGACGATCAGCAGATGACGCCCGGCCAGTGTTTCCTGGACGGCCTGCAGGGGCAGACCGGCAAAGGTCGAGGTGATGGCGTCCATGTCCACATCGCTCGGTTTCAGGCGGGCCGTGAACCAGAAGCAACTGCCCCTGCCCGGCTGGCTGTTGACGCCAACCTCGCCGCCCATCAATTCGGCGAGGCGGCGGGTGATGGCCAGACCAAGGCCGGTGCCGCCGAATTTGCGGGTGGTCGAGGCGTCGGCCTGCTCGAAAATGCCGAACAGGCGCGGGATCGATTCCTCGGTGATGCCGATCCCGGTATCTTCAACTTCGAAGCGTAGCAGGGTTTCGCCACCGATCTCGGAGATCCGGCGGGCCCGGACCGTGACCTTGCCCTGCTCGGTGAACTTGATGGCGTTGGCCGTGTAATTGATCAGGCATTGCGTAATGCGCGTCGGGTCGCCAGTCAGCGTTCGCGTGAAATCGTCGGACTCGGTGTGCAGGACCAGCCCCTTTTCGCGGGCGCGCTCACCAAGGACCGAAACGACACGCTTGAGGATGCTGGCGATGTCGACCTTGGTGTCGTCGAGTTGCAGCTTGCCGGCCTCGATTTTGGAAATGTCGAGAATGTCGTTGATGACGGCAAGCAAATGCTGCGAGGCGTTGTCGATCTTGTCGAGGCGGTCGATCTGCTCAAGTGTCGGGGCGTCGCGGCGCAGCAGGTGCACCATGCCGAGGACGGCATTGAGCGGCGTCCGGATTTCGTGGCTCATGTTGGCCAGGAAGGCGCTCTTCGAACGGCTCGCCGCCTCGGCTGCCTGGCGCGCAATCTCCAGTTGCTCGGTGCGCTGCCTGACTTCGGCTTCGAGGTGATGGCGATGCTTTTCCAGTTCCAGGGCATCCCGGCGGAGTTCGCTGATGTCGGAGAAGGAGACGACCGTGCCGCTGATCTGGCCATCGCGCAGCGTCGGTGTGATGGTCAGGCGAACCGGGAACATTTCGCCATTCTTGCGCCAGAAAACGTCTTCCGTCCGGCGTGTCTGGCCGTCGACGGCCGTCAGGTGAAGCGGGCATTCGGCCTGCGGATAGGGCTCCCCATCGGCGCGATGATGGTGGAAAAGCCTATGGGTGCTGCGCCCGAGCAGTTCGCCCTCGCTGAAGCCGAGCAGGGCCAGGCCGGCCGGATTGATGAAGGAGCAGACGCCATCGAGGTCGGCGCCGAACACGCCCTCGCCCAGCGTTTCAAGAATCATCCGTTGCCGGGCCTCGCTCTCCATGAGGGCCTGTTCGGCGCTGGCCAGTTCGCGCAGGTCGACGTCGAGGCAGAACATCATTGGGCCGAGGTCGGCCGTATCGACGACGGTGTGGCTCGAATAGACTTCGACAGGATGGCCATCCTTGTGGTGCAGGGTCAGGCGCCCGGCCGGAACGCCGGTCTTGTTGATGAACATCCAGTGCACCGCGTTGCGCACGCCGTCCTGCAGTTCGGGCGGGATGATCAGTTCAAGCAGCGACTTGCCGATCGCTTCGTGGGCGGTATATCCGTACAGCGCCTGCGAGGCATGGTTCCAGTAGGCGACCGTGCCATCTTCCAGATAGCCCTGGATGGAAAGGGCGTCGACATTCTCGAAAATGGCACGAAACCGTGCTTCGGTCGCCGACAGTTCGGACATGGCGAGTGCCGTCCGGGCGCGCTCCGTCTTGAGCCGCCGATTGGAGCGGATCAGGATCAGGACGAAAAACATCAGCCCGCCGGCGACGCCGATGATGGCGATGCCGATCAACGAGGCATGCTGGTTGATGATGTCGCTGACGCTGACCTTGGGGCCTGTTTCGAAGGGCGGCAGGCGCAAATGCCGCAGCAGGTCTTCGACCGGACGATAGTCGCCGGGAATGGCGAAACCGTGGATTTGCGCGGCGCGGGCAACGGCGCCGCCATGCGGCAAGGTGAGGATGTCGGCGGCGATCTTGCGGGCAAAATTCTGGTCCGCCCACGGCATCGCCGCCAGCGCCCATTGCGGATAGAGCCGGGTCGAATGGGCCAGCGGAAAGTCGTCATCCCGGGCATTGACGACGCGCAGACGCCCGATGTCGAGCTTGTGTTCTTTGGCCATGGCCTCGATCAGGCCGGTACGGACAAAGGCGGCGTCTACCTGTCCGGCGAGCAGTTGCTGGATGGCCTTGTCCTGCGGCTGGCCGGTTTCGATCAGGGTGGCGTCAGAGGATAGGTCGATGCCGCGCAGCATCAACTCGTAGGCCTGAGCCTGGTAGCCGCCCAGCGAACTCATGCTGTTGGTGGCGATACGTTTTCCGGCAAGGTCGGCAAGGTTCTGGATGTTTTTTTGGTCGGCGCGGGTCAGGATGACGCCGCCGAGCGCCGAAACTATCTGCTCGCCCTCTTTTTCGATCAGCGTGGCGAGTGGCGAGAGCAGGCCTTCGCGCTGGGTCAGCGCGATGTAGTGACCAGGCTGAGTGAGGACGAAGTCGACCCGCTTTTCGCGGATGGCCGAGTCCAGTTCCGGATAGGTCAGCGCCAGCAGTTCCAGTTGTATTTCTGGATTGGCCTTGTTGAGGTAGTCAATCAGCGCTCGCCAGCGCGCATCAGTCTCGGCCTTGGGGCGGGCGGCGAGGATGGCGAATCTGGCCGTGTTTTTCGTGTTGGCACTGGGGCCAGCCGTTGTTTCTATGGTCGTGGCGCTGTCCGTTGCGTTCAGGGGCGGCGTCGGGGGCTGCTCTTCGGCGTTGGTTGCCGACAGTCCGAGTACCAGGCACAGCGTTGCCATGGCCTTGAAGAGCCGATGGCAGGCTGGGGTTGGGCAGTTATCGCGCACACGAACTCCGCTCGGAATTTTCACGTCACGACGCGTTTAGATTGGCGTCTGGTGATTTGCCTAATATTTTATTCCAGATGGAATGACCGGGTGGTCATATCTCGCGGTAGAGAAGAAATTTCCGGCGCGCTTCCTGCCATGCTGTTTCGTCGGGGCAGGTCAGGCGGTCGAGGTCATCGGCCAGCGTTGCCGGATCGTCGACCCATTCGCGTAAGAGCGGCGAGCCGTTGATGAGGTCGATGGCCAGCCGGTCGTGTTCGTACTCGTAGGCGAAGTCACGCCATAGCGGATAGTCCGGGTAGAGGCGGCGGATGGCCTTGAAGGCCAGTGCCTGGATGCGCCAGGGTTTGAAGGCGGCATGGTCGTAATACGGCCCTTCGCAATGGATCTGGATGCCGTGATTGAGCTGGCCGGCGTGCTTGTGGAAGGTCGGTTCGAACCAGCATTCGCGCAGCTTGCAGCCGGCCAGCCAGTGCGGGGCAAAGGCGTGCATTTCGGCGAGCACAGCGCGGGCGTCGATGTCGGGCGCGCCGAACAGTTCGAGCGGGCGGGTCGTGCCGCGTCCTTCGCTCAAGGTGGCCCCCTCGAGCATGACGGTGCCGGCGTAGGCGCGGGCCATCCACAGGTTGGGGGCGTTCGGGCTGGGGTTGATCCAGGTTCGTTCGACTAGCGGCCAGCCGTAGCCGGGCGCGGCGTCGGGTTGCCAGCCCTGCATGGTGACGACGTGGTAATCGACGTCGAGCTTGAGCGTGGCGATGAACCAGTGGCCGAGTTCGCCCATGGTCAGGCCGTGGCGCATCGGCATCGGGCCGGCGCCGACGAAGCTCTCCCAGCCGTCGCTCAGGGTCAGGCCCTCGACGGGGCGGCCGGCCGGGTTCGGGCGGTCGAGCACCCAGACCGTTTTGCCATGCTTGGCGGCGGCTTCGAGCACGTAGCGCAGCGTCGTGATGAAGGTGTAGATGCGGCAGCCGAGGTCTTGCAAGTCGACGAGCAGGACGTCGAACGTGGCCATCATGGCCTCGGTCGGCCGGCGTACTTCGCCGTACAGGCTGAAGATCGGGATGCCGAGTTGCGGGTCGAGGAAGTCGGGCGACTCGACCATGTTGTCCTGTTTGTCGCCGCGCAGGCCGTGCTGTGGGCCGAAGGCGGCGCTGAGTTTCAGATCGGGCAGGGCAGCCAGGGCGTCGAGCGAATGCGTGAGGTCGGCGGTGACTGAGGCCGGGTGGGCAAGCAGGGCGATGCGCCGGCCGGCCAGCGGGCGGCGCAGGGCGGGGTCGGCGATGAGGCGGTCGATGCCGAACTGGATGGACTGGGTCATGGCGTGTTTCGCTTCAGGGTCAGGGCAAAGCTCTGGCGGACGTGGAAATCGGGCTGGGCGGCGCAGTGGGCCTGCGCCCAATAACTCTTGCTGCCGTCTGCCGCTTCGATGACTGCAGTCAGGCCAAGGTGCAGCGTATTGCCGGTCGGCAGCAGGGCGGCAGGGAGGCTGGCGCGCAGGGCGAAACCGTCGGCCAGCGGGGTGAAGCTCAGTTGCGGCTTGGCGGCGGGGGCGAAGGCCTCGTCGCGCTCCCGGTAGCCGGTGAAGCGGTATGCGGCCCACTGGCCGGAGGGCGAGAAATTGAATTCGCGATAGCCTTCGCCGTCTTCCATCACGAAGGCTTCGCAGCAGGTGTGCTGCCACAGGCCGTCGGCCGGGCCGGGGGGCTGCGGCACGGGCAGGCGGAGTTCAGCAGGCGGGCGGGTGACGCGGTAGTCCAGCGTCAGGTCGCCATCGGCCGTCATCGCGGCGGTGACTTCGATGCCGCAGGGCTGCGCAGAAAGGGCGGCCGGGTGGCTGAGCAGGGTGGCAATCGTCGGGGCGGACAAGGCAGGGGGCGGGCGTCAAAATGGTCGGCAGCCGGTACTTTAACTGCTTGTTTCGGTGCTTGTTACGGTCAACCGGAAAAAACGGCCAAAATCGAGACGCACCCTTGGTCGGCGAATGCTTTTGGAGTAAGTTACCGCCTTTCAGAAAACACTTTCCGGGAGAGAAAAGTGACACCGCTGCGGATCAACCTAGAACAAGAAGACATACCGACCCACTGGTACAACATCGTCGCCGACCTGGCCAATCCGCCGGCCCCGCCGCTTGGCCCCGATGGCAACCCGGTGCCGCCGGAAGCGATGGGGGCGATTTTCCCCGGCCCGATTCTCGAGCAGGAAATGTCGGCCGAACGCTGGATCGCCATTCCTGAAGAAGTCCGCCAGATTTACGCCCTCTGGCGCCCGGCCCCGCTTTGCCGCGCCCTGCGTCTGGAGCAGGCGCTCGGCACGCCGGCCAAGATTTTCTACAAATACGAAGGCGTCTCGCCGGCCGGTTCGCACAAGCCGAACTCCGCTGTACCGCAGGCCTATTTCAACAAGATTGCCGGCACCAAGCGGCTGACCACCGAAACCGGCGCCGGCCAGTGGGGCTCGTCGATTGCCTTTGCCGGCCAGATGTTCGGCCTGCCGGTGCGCGTCTACATGGTCAAGGTCAGCTACGAGCAGAAACCGTTCCGCCGTTCGATGATGCAGACTTGGGGCGCCGAAGTCTTCGCCAGCCCGAGCAACCTGACCAACGCCGGCCGCGCCGCGCTGGCCGCCGACCCCGACAACCAGGGCTCACTCGGCCTGGCCATTTCGGAAGCCGTCGAAGAAGCTGCGGCTGATCCCGGCACCTGCTACACGCTCGGTTCGGTGCTCAACCACGTGCTGCTGCATCAGTCGGTGATCGGGCTCGAAGCCAAGAAGCAGTTCGACAAGATCGGCCTCTATCCGGACGTGATCTTCGGGCCTTGCGGTGGCGGTTCGAGCTTCGGCGGCATCGCCTTCCCCTTCCTCGCCGACAAGGCAGCCGGTGATAAGCGCGCCGCCAACCTGCGCTGTGTGGCAGTCGAGCCGACCTCCTGTCCGACGCTGACCAAGGGCCACTACGCCTATGACTACGGCGATGTCTCCGGCTACACGCCGATCATGAAAATGTACACGCTCGGCCACGACTTCATGCCGCCCGGCATCCACGCCGGCGGCCTGCGCTACCACGGTGATTCGCCGCTCGTTTCGCAACTGCTCCACGAGGGCCGGATCGAGGCGCTGGCCGTGCCGCAGATCGCGACTTTCGAGGCTGGCGTCCAGTTCGCTCAGGCCGAAGGCATCATTCCGGCGCCCGAGTCCTGTCACGCCATCCGCGCCGCCATCGATGAGGCCTTGAAGTGCAAGATCACCGGCGAGGCCAAGACCATCCTGTTCAGCCTGACCGGCCACGGCCACTTCGACATGGCGTCCTACGACAAATTCTTCTCCGGCAAGCTCGAAGACTACGACTACCCGGAGGCCGCCATCGCCGAATCGCTCAAGCATTTGCCCAAGGTAGGCTGAATCCGTGAAAGCCCTGGTCTTCCTGCTCGTTCTTGCCAACCTGTTGTTCTACGCCTTCAGCGCTGGCTACTTCGGTCGTCCGGACAATCCGGATGCCGGGCGTGTCGAGCAGCAGGTTCTGCCCGAGCGCATGCGCGTCGTCTCGCGCGGCGAGGCGCCGGGGACGCCGCTCGTCAAGCCCACGCAGGTCGTTCCGAATGGTGCGCCGGCTACGGAAATGCCGGCGCCGGGGAGTACAGAGGGAGACCAACCAGCTGCGACTGAAGCGGCCCCGGAAGCCAAGGCGGAGAAGGTTCAAGTCGCCGGCGTCGCCGAAGTGGCTGACAAACCGCCGATCTGCCTGACCTGGCGCCCCCTGCCGCTAGCCGATGGCGAGCGTCTGGCCGCGCTGCTGGCCAAGCGTTTCGGCGATTACAAGGTGACCCGGAAACTGGTCGCCTCGGAAGGCAATGGCTGGTGGGTGTTCATTCCGCCGCTGCCCAGCAAGGCCGAAGCGGAAAGGAAATCCACCGAATTGCGCGAACTGGGCGTGACGGAGTTTTTCATCGTGCAGGATGAGCTCAATCGCAATGCCATTTCGCTCGGCGTCTTCTCCTCCGAAAAAGGCGGGCAGGACAAGCTGGCCGAGTTGAAAGCCAAGGGTGTCCGCTCGGCGCAGGTTGCGCCGCGTCCGGGCAAGGACAGCCTGGTTACGTTGCAGGCGCGCGGGCCGGCTGGCGACAAGGTCGAGCTGATCGGTGCGGTCGGCCGCCTGCTGCCCAAGGCCGACACGCTGGCCTGCAAGTGAGCCAATACGTCGTCGGCCTGACCGGCGGGATCGGCAGCGGCAAAAGCACGGTCGCCGATCTCTTCGTCGCACAAGGGGCGGGGCTGGTCGATACCGATGCCATCGCCCGCGAACTGACCCTGGCCGGGGGGACGGCCATGCCGGCACTGACCGCTGAGTTCGGTCCGGAAGTCTTGGCGGCCGATGGCGCGCTCGACCGCGTCGCGATGCGCCAGTTGGCCTTTGCCGATCCGTCGGCAAGAAGCCGGCTGGAAGGTATCCTGCACCCGCTGATTCGCCAGGTTTCGGCCGAACGCTGCAAGTCCGCGACCGAGCCCTACGTCATTCTGGCCGTGCCGCTCCTCGTCGAATCCGGAAATTACCGGCAACGCTGCGACCGAATCGTCGTCGTCGATTGCCCGGAAAGCCTGCAAATAGAGCGTGTCATGGCGCGGAACGGGTTGTCGGCGGAAGAGGTCAAAGCGATCATGGCTGCCCAGGCGACGCGCCAGCAACGGCTGGCCGCGGCCGACGATGTCGTGGTCAACGATGGGGATCGGGAAAAAATTGTCGAACAAGTCAAAATCCGCCACGCAAACTATCTAGCACTTTTGGCTGAAAAACTTAAAGCAAGCTGTTGAGATTTGAATGCAAATGGCTCAGAATAAACAAAATTTTCCGTTTTCTCGGACACCGGCCGCGTGATCACCTACGAATATCCGTTTAATGAACGAATCCGCACGCTGCTGCGTCTGGAGGATTTGTTCGAAAAAACGGCGTATTTCGCCCAGGAAGACGGCCACATGGAGCATCACGCCGCGCTCCTTTCCCTGTTCGAAATCCTTGAGGTGGCCGGTCGCGCCGACCTCAAGATGGACCTCATCCAGGAACTCGAACGGCAACGGCAAACCCTGCTCGCCTTCCGCAACAACCCCGAAATTTCCGAAGAGGCGCTGTCCGGTGCCCTCTATGAAATCGAACAATCGTCGGCCGCGCTGCTCGGCATGACCGGCAAGATCGGCCAATACCTGCGCGAGAACGATTGGCTCATGGGCATCAAGAGCCGGGCAGCCATTCCCGGTGGCGTCTGCGAATTCGACCTGCCGTCCTACCACTGGTGGCTGCATCGTCCGGCCGATGTCCGGCGCAGTGCGCTGGAAGGCTGGACCAAGCCCATGCTGCCCTTGCGCGATGCGGCGACCATCGTTCTGCGCTTGCTGCGCTCGAGCGGTCGCCCGAAAAGCTACTCGGCGACCAACGGCCAGTTTCAGCTCAATCTCGGCGGCTCTGCGGCGCAGATGGTTCGCGTTACGGTCGGTGTTGACGAGCAGGCCATTCCCGAAGTCAGCGCCAACAAGTATTTCCTGAACATCCGCTTCACCAAGCCGCCGGCCGGTGAGCTCAAGGCGCGTAGCTGCGAACGCGACGTTCCCTTCGACCTGACTTTTTGCAATCTGTAATGGCTGTGCGCAAGGTCCGCTGTCCGCAATGCGGCGATGACGCCATCTGGGCCCCGGAAAATCCGTGGCGCCCGTTTTGTTCCGAACGCTGCAAACAAATCGACCTTGGCTGCTGGGCCAGCGATTCGTATCGCATTGGCGGCGCGGTCAGCGATGAAGAGGCAGGGACGCCCAGCCTCGATTTTCCGGATCAGCCGACGCGCTGAATCTGGTCGTTCCGGTGACTTCCACGGTCAACCGGAAATTTTGCCCAAAATTGAAATGTCCAGACAGCCAGGCTTACCAGCCGCGCATCAGCGCGATGCCGTGGGCGCCATGTTGCTGCGCTTCCGGCAACATGGTCGGCAGCATGCCGCCCAGCGCCAGCACGGGGAGCGTGTTGCCGGCCAGTTGCCGGGCGAACTCCGGCCAGCCGAGGCCTGCGGTTTCGGGATGGCTGGGCGTCGGCAGCACCGGGCCGAGCAAAGCGTAATCGAAGCCAAGTTCGCCGGCGCGGGTGATTTCCGCCACACTGTGGCAGGAGGCGCCGATCCACGTGAAATCGGGGCGCTGCGTGCAGGCGGCCAGCTTGATCGACGACAGATGGATGCCGTCGGCGCCGACCTTGCGGGCAATCTCCTCGTCGTCGTTGATGACGACGAGCGCGCCGTGGCTGTGCGCCAGCCGGCAAACGGCTTCGGCAAACCACAGGCGCTGGGCCGGCGGCCAGCCCTTGTCGCGGACCTGAATCAGCCTTAGCCCGGCCTTGAGCGCCTCTTCCAGCCGTTCCAGCTGACGTTCGGTGCCCTCGGCCTCGGCGTTGGTGATTGCCATCGTGGTCGGCAGCGACAGGGCTTTCAGGATCGGATCGTTGGCCGGCAGGATGGGGGTGACGGTGGCTGCTTCGCCCGTCCGTTGCCATTCGACGGCTGAGTGTTCGAGCGGCGCCGTGATGCCGATTTCGCCATCCCACGCCGTGACCCGCCAGAAATTGAGGCGCACCGTGGCGTGCGGATAAGTGAATTGCCGGGTCAGCCACGGCGAGCAGGCGGTTACGGTGATGCCGAGCTCTTCCTGCAATTCGCGGATGAGCGCCTCGCGGACGCTTTCTCCGGGTTCGACCTTGCCGCCGGGGAACTCCCAGTAGCCGGCGTAAACCTTGCCTTCCGGACGCTGGGCGAGCAGAAACTCGCTACCGTCGGCCCGCAGCATGACGGCGGCGGCGACTTCGACGATCTTCGTCACTTGGCTTTCTTCCTTGCTGTTTTCTGGCGCCCGGCCAGGTCGCGGGCGAACTGCCAGGCGACGCGACCCGAGCGCGAGCCGCGGCTCAGCGCCCAGTTCAGCGCCTCGCGCTCGCTGGCGGCGATCACTTCATCGGCCACGCCCAACTGGCGCGCCCAATGATTGGCAATGGCCAGATAGTCGTCCTGGCTGAACGGGTAGAAGGAGATCCACAGGCCAAACCGTTCGGACAGCGAGATTTTTTCCTCGGTGGTTTCGCCGGGGTGGATTTCGTCATCGACGCGATGCGTTTCGAGGTTTTCCGAGAAGTATTCCGGCATCAGGTGGCGGCGGTTCGATGTGGCGTAGATCAGCACATTGTCGGGCGGCGCGGCGATCGAGCCGTCGAGCACCGATTTGAGCGCCTTGTACGCCGTCTCGCCGGCCTCGAAGGACAGGTCATCGCAAAAAATGATGAATTTTTCCGGTCGACCGTCGAGAAGATCGACGATGTCGGCCAAATCGATCAGATCCTCCTTGTCCACCTCGATCAGGCGCAGGCCCTTGCCCGAGTACTCGTTGAGCACGGCCTTGACCAGTGACGACTTGCCGGAGCCGCGCGTGCCGGTCAGCAACACGTTATTGGCCGTCTTGCCGGCGACGAACTGGCGCGTGTTGGCGGTGATGCGTTCCTTCTGGTCGTCGATGTTCTCGAGATCGGCCAGGCGGATCGGGTGCGGATGGCGCACCGCCTGCAGCCAACCGCGGCCATTGCTCTTGCGCCAGCGGAAAGCGACGGCGGATTGCCAGTCAGGCGCTTGCTGGAGCGGCGGCAGGGAGGCTTCGAAGCGGGCCAGCACGGCTTCGGCACGGGCAAGCAGACGTTCCAGGGGAAGGGTATTGGGCATGGCGGCAGGTATACTTCGCGGCAAATTGCGAACTCTAGCGAAACCCATGCAAAAAATCCAAGCAGCAGCCCTTTTATTTCTCACCCTGCTGGCCGGCTGTTCGACCGTGCCGCCCAGTGTCGCGCCGGCGACTTGCGCTCCCTGTCCAGCCTGTGCCGCCTGCCCAACGCCCGTGCCTGTCGCGCCGACGCCTGCGCCAACAACCCCTCCTGTTTTCACGCGCTCGTTTCATCCCGCAGGCTGGGGTGATCTGCCCGGCTGGGCTGCTGACGATGTGGCCGCTGCCTGGCCAGCCTTCCTTCAGTCTTGCCGCGGTGTCGGCAGCAAGCCGAATGGGGCCGGCTGGAAGCGCGTCTGCGATCAGGCGCGAGCGGCTGATGGCAAGCCCGGTCACGACCCGCGCCGTTTCTTCGAGCAGCATCTGAAACCCTATGCTGTCGCCAACGGCGACGGTGCGACGAGTGGCATGATCACCGGCTACTACGAACCGCTACTACAAGGCAGCCGCTCGCGTAGCAAAGGCTACGAGCAGCCCGTGCGTGGTGTGCCGGACGACCTGCTGACCATAGATTTGTCGGCAGTCTTTCCCGGGCTCAAAGACAAGCGCGTGCGCGGCCGACTGGAAGGCAACAAGGTCGTGCCCTACTGGTCGCGGGCGGAAATTGCGGCGCGTGGCGAAAAACTGCCCGGCAAGACCCTGCTTTACGTCGACGACGCCGTCGAGCTGTTCTTCCTGCAGGTCCAGGGTTCCGGCCGCGTCCGACTGGCCGATGGCAGCGTGGTTCGTCTCAATTACGCTGACCAGAACGGGCATCCCTACCAGTCCATCGGCAAGGCGCTGGTCGAGCGCGGCGAACTGAAACTCGAAGAAGCATCGATGCAGGGCATCCAGGCCTGGGCGCGGGCCAATCCGTCACGCCTCGGCAACCTGCTCAACACCAATCCGAGCTATGTTTTCTTCCGCGAAGTGCCGAACAGCCAGGACGGTCCAATCGGCGCCCTGGGCGTCCCGTTGACCGCCGAGCGCAGTATCGCCATCGATCCGCGTTCGGTGCCGCTCGGTTCCCCGGTCTTCCTGGCGACGACGCGGCCGAATACAGCCATGCCGATGAATCGGCTGGTCATGGCGCAGGACACTGGCGGCGCCATCAAGGGCGCGGTGCGCGCCGATTTTTTCTGGGGCTTCGGCAAGGAGGCCGGTGAGCAAGCCGGGCGGATGAAACAGAGCGGCCGTTTGTGGGTTCTTTTACCGGTCGAGCTTGCCCCGAAATAAGGCGCTGGCGCACCGTTAGTGAGCGCGCGCCTGTAATTTAGCACTTATATGGTGCGACTGAGCTGTTTTGGTATTTGGCAATGCACTGATTTATAACAATATTGGCGCACTGGAATGGTGCTTGCTTCCTGCCTCCCCATTCTTTGATTGGGGTGATTCATGGAAACGGTTCAATCCAGCAGCAACGTGTTGTTTATCCTGCTTGGCGCCATCATGGTGCTGGCCATGCACGCAGGCTTTGCCTTCCTTGAGGTCGGTACGGTCCGCAAGAAAAACCAGGTCAATGCGCTGGTCAAGATCCTCAGCGATTTTGGCGTATCGACCGTGGCCTATTTCTTCGTCGGCTACAGCATCGCCTACGGTGTCAATTTCTTCAGCGGCGTCGAGACGCTCATGGAGAAAAACGGTTTCGAACTGACCAAGTTCTTCTTCCTGCTTACCTTCGCGGCAGCGATCCCGGCCATCATTTCCGGCGGCATCGCCGAACGGGCGAAGTTCAACCCGCAACTGATCGCCACCTTCATGCTCGTCGGTTTTGTCTATCCCTTCTTCGAAGGCATTGCCTGGAATCAGGCCTTCGGCGTTCAGGCCTGGCTCAAGGCAACATTCGGCGAGGAGTTCCACGACTTCGCCGGCTCTGTCGTCGTCCATGCCATGGGCGGCTGGATCGCCTTGCCGGCCGTGCTCCTGCTCGGCGCGCGCCACGGCCGCTACAGCAAGGACGGCCGGATTTCGGCCCACCCGCCTTCATCCATTCCCTTCCTCGCGCTCGGCGCCTGGATCCTGACCGTCGGCTGGTTCGGCTTCAACGTCATGAGCGCCCAGACCCTCGACAAGATCTCCGGCCTGGTCGCGTTGAATTCGCTCATGGCCATGGTTGGCGGCACGCTGGTTGCGCTCGTTGCCGGCAAGAACGACCCGGGCTTCCTGCACAACGGGCCGCTAGCCGGTTTGGTCGCTGTTTGCGCCGGTTCGGATCTGATGCACCCGATCGGTGCGCTGGTTGTCGGTGGCGTGGCCGGCGGACTGTTCGTCATGATGTTCACTTTGGTGCAGAACCGCTGGAAGATCGACGACGTGCTTGGCGTCTGGCCGCTGCACGGGATGTGTGGTGCCTGGGGCGGCATCGCCGCGGGGATTTTTGGCAGCAAAGCCTTGGGCGGGGCAGGCGGCATCGCCTTCATGCCGCAATTGATCATGACCGTGATGGCCATCGCCGTCGCCTTGATTGGCGGCGCGCTGGTCTATGGCACCCTCAAGGCGACCATGGGTTTACGCCTTGATCAGGAAGAGGAATACGAGGGCGCCGACCTCAGTATTCACCGGATTACATCTACGCCGGAGCGCGAACCGAACTGGTGATTTTGAACTGAAACAGTCAAGTCCGTTGGACTGACAGGAGGGAGCCGGGAGGCTCCCTTTTCAATTGGAGGGCCAAAGGGGCCACCTTTCCACTCCTTGAGGGAACCGCTGTCATCAAGGAGGCTTTGGCGTGCGGCCAGAGGTTTGCATTTGGCATGTCGCCCGGGGTAGATTTGATGCCTTCCCGCCTGACTTGAGGAGTTTCAAAATGTGCCACCTGGCAAAGGTCGTTCTCGTTTGCGCTGTGTTTTGTGTTTCTCAGGTTAATGCTGAGCCTGTCGCGCTTGGTCTGCAGCTTCAGGAGGGCGCGACATACAACTGGGTTTCTGTAAACGAGCGAGCCACCGACTCAGCCAAGGGGAAGCAAGCTTCCAAAGCGACGACGCCAGTCTCTCTCCTGGTTCTCAAGGCAAGCAAGGATACTTTCCTGCTTGAACTCGGGTATGGCAAGAGCGAACTGGCCATGCCGGCGGGGAATCCCGAGGCTCAGCGGTTTTTGAATGATGTCCAGGAAATCGTCCAGTCCCTCAAGTTCCGGGTCGTCGTGGATAACCGCGGCCAGATTCTGGACCTGCAAAATTTCGAGGAGGTTCAGGCTGCCGTCAAGAACCTCATCGACAAGCTCGCTGCCTCCACCAAGAATGGTCTGCCGGAGCAGGTGAAAGCCCAGTTGCAAGCGATGTTCAGTACCAAGCAGGCTATCGTGGGAGCGATGCTCAAGGACTTGCCGCTTCTCTTCGTTGGTGCTTCGGCAGATCCCAATGCCAAAGCGCCGATCAGGTTCGAGTCTGAAATGCCCAATCCATTTGGCGGTGCCCCATTCAAGACCTCGGGTGTAACAACAGTTTCGAGGCTGCCTGAGAGCAAGCACATCCTCAAGCTGGAAACCCGGCAGTCGGTCAAGGCCGAGTCGGTTGCTCAGCTGATTTCCCAGATGGCGCAAGGAAAAATGAGCAAAGTCGACGAGGAGAACATGAGGAAGCAGCTAAAAGGCATGAGTATCAAGGACAGCCTGAAGGCTACTGTTGACCTCGATACCGGCTTGTCCAGTCAGGTCAGGTTCGTCAGAACGACGACTCTGCAAGATACTAAACGGGTCGATACCAAGGAGTTCTCGCTGGTTAACTAGGCCGCGGGATGGGCTTGGTAGAGCGCTCGCACTGGCGAGGGCTATCATTGCCGGCGCTTTGCAATTCACTTGCTTACGTTCCCTGCGCCTGAGAGATTTGATTGCTTGTCTTCCTGCCAAAATTGAGCGGCCCGACTTGCTCGGGCCGTATTTGTCAGCAGCTGTGATTTTCTTCACTGACCGACTTTTTGCTTGGCCATATCCTGAAACTGAAGCGGGGCAGTTGAGCTCCCCGAACGATGGCGAAGCGAGGTGTGGGATGGTCGTGAAAAATGAGAAACGGATGGGGCGCGACCGCCGAGCCCTGGAATCCGGCCCGCCAAACGGCTGGCGTGAGCGGCGCAAGAGTGTGGAGCGGCGGCGTCTCGAGGTCGATGAAATTCCGTTTTCGGAATGGCTGGCGTATCGGCCGGTTCGGGCCGAGACCGAAACGCAAAAATAATCCGGATCGTGAAAAAAAAGGCCTCGCCAGATTGCGAGGCCTTTTTGTTTATGCGCTGGCGGAGACTAGTCTTCCCGTTCGTAAACTACGTCGGAACGGCGATTTTCAGCCCACGACTCTTCGTCATGGCCGGTTTTTTTCGGGTTGCTAGCGCCCAGGGTTTTGATACTGATCTGCTTTTTCCTGGCGCCATGACTGGCCAGTGTGGCACGCACGTTTTCGGCGCGCTTAAGGCCCAGCTGGTGATTGTAAGCAGCGCTGCCGCGTTCGTCGGCATTGCCTTCGATGCGCACACGGGCCTTCGGGTGTTCGGCCAGGTAGTTGGCGTGGGCGCGTAGCGCCGGGTCGTAATCGGCCTTGATGGCGGCGCTGTTGAGGTCGAAATAGACGCTGCGTTGGGTGCGCAGGCCGACCGGGTCCATCTTGATCGCGGTTTCGGGCGTTGGGCTGGCGGCGAGTGGTGCCGGGCTGGTCGCCGGCAGGCTCGAACCCGGTTGCAGTTCGGCGGGAACCGGTTTGCCGAGCAGACCGGGGTGCACCTTGAGCGGGCCGCTTTGCGAGATGTGCTTGCTTGGCGGAATCTCGGCTTTAAAGGCGGCGCAGGCGGTAAGCGTTGTGGAAAGGAGGAGAGCGATAGGCAGGGAAGCGCGCATCTTGATTTTTCGGCGGCGTGAGGAAGCTCGAATCATAGCCCCTCGCATGGTTGGCGAATAGTCTTGTCGGCGGATGGGGGGGTGACGAGCGCAAGGTGAATTTGTTTTCTGGAATAAGCAAATTCACATTTCATCTTTGTGGTTATAAGTGGGTCGGATAGATTCGCTTCCATTGTCCTTCGAGGTGAGCCATGACCCATTTCCGTAAATCCATCGTTTCCGTTCTGTTGTCGCTGGTGGCGAGTGCCGCGCTGGCCGACGCTACCTTGCTCAATACGTCCTACGACGTCGCTCGCGATGTGTACAAGGATTACAACCCAATGTTCCAGAAATACTGGAAGGCGAAGACAGGCGAGAGTGTCGAACTCAAGCAGTCGCACGGCGGTTCGACCAAGCAGGTGCGGGCTGTGGCCGATGGCCTTGAGGCTGACGTGGTGACCATGAATCAGGCCAACGACATCGAGTTTCTGGCCGACAAGGGACTGGTCGCCAAGGACTGGACCAAGAAATTCCCGAACAATGCCTCGCCTTACACCTCGACGATGGTGTTCATCGTGCGCAAGGGCAATCCGAAGGCGATCAAGGATTGGTCCGATGTTGCCGGACCGGGCGTCCAGATGATCATTCCGCATCCGAAAAACACTGGTAACGGCCGCAACACCTACTTGTCGGCCTGGGCCTGGGCGCTCAAGCAGCCGGGCGGCAATGATGCCAAGGCACAGGAATTCCTCGGCAAGCTGCTCAAGAATGCGCCGCTGTTCGCCGCCGGTGGCCGCGATGCGACGACGACTTTCATGCAGCGCAAGATGGGCGACGTGTTGATTACCTTCGAGTCCGAAGCCGAGATGATCGCCAAGGAGTTCGGCAAGGGCGAATTCGAGGTGGTTTATCCGAGCCTGACCATGCAGACCGAATTCCCGGTGGCGCTGGTCGAGAAGGTCGTCGACAAGAAGGGTACGCGCAAGCAGGCGCAGGCTTACCTCGAATATCTGTGGTCGAAGGAAGGTCAGGAAAATGCTGCGCAGAATTACCTGCGGCCGCGTGATGCAGAACTGCTCAAGAAGTACGCGGCTTCCTTCCCGACCGTGAAGACCTTTACCGTCGATGAAGTCTTCGGCGGTGCCAACAAGGCCTTCGCCGCGCACTTCAAGGACGGCGGCAGCTTCGACCAGATCTACGTTGCCAAGTAGACGCTGACGCCACATCGGCCGGCCGCTTGAAATGCGGTCCGGCCGGTTCCCACGGTCAACCGGAAATTTTGGCAAAAATTGAAATCCATGGCTGCAAAAACTCACCGCGTGTTGCCCGGCTTCGGTCTGGCGCTGGGCTACACGCTGGTCTATCTCTCGATACTGATCCTGCTGCCGCTCGGCGGCATGATCCTCAAGGCGTCCGAACTCGGCTTCGGGCAGATCATCGACATCGCCCTCGGCGAGCGCTCGCTGGCGGCCTTTCGCGTCACCTTCGGTGCCTCGTTTCTGGCCGCGGCGATCAACGCCTTCTTCGGCCTGATCGTCGCCTGGGTGCTGGTGCGCTACCCGTTTCCCGGCAAACGCTTCGTCGATGCCCTGGTCGATCTGCCCTTCGCGCTGCCGACCGCTGTCGCCGGTATCACATTGGCCACGCTCTACGCCGGCAACGGCTGGCTCGGCCAGTACCTTGAGCCGCTCGGCATCAAGGTTGCCTACACGCCGCTCGGCATCGTTTTTGCGCTGACTTTCATCACCCTGCCTTTTGTCGTGCGCACCCTGCAGCCGGTGATCGAGGATATCGAAACGGAAGTCGAGGAGGCCGCCGCTTCGCTCGGTGCCTCGCGCTGGCAGACCTTCGTCAAAGTCATTTTCCCGGCCATTTTCCCGGCCCTGCTGACCGGCTTTGCGCTGGCCTTTGCCCGCGCTGTCGGCGAATACGGCTCGGTGATCTTCATCGCCGGCAATCTGCCACTGGTTTCGGAAATTACGCCTTTGCTCATCATCTCCAAGCTCGAACAGTACGACGTGCTCGGCGCCACGGCGCTGGCCGTGGTCATGCTCGGCTTGTCCTTCATCCTGCTGCTCAGCGTCAATCTGTTGCAGTGGTGGGCGGCCAATCGCCACAAGAACAGCGAGCCGCTCGAAGTCACGGCGGCCAAGGCGAGCGGGGTGGCGGCATGAAATCAACACGCGCCACGCAGGAACCGGCCTGGGTTCGCTATGGGCTGCTGACCGTCGGCCTCGGCTTCCTGTTCTTCTTCCTCGGCCTGCCGCTTGTTGCGGTCTTCGTCGAAGCACTGGCCCAGGGCATTCTGGTCTATCTCGAAGCCCTGAAAGAGCCGGAAACCGCCTCGGCCATCGGCTTGACCATCGGTATCGCGCTCGCCGTGCTGCCCTTCAATATCGCCTTCGGCGTCGCTGCGGCCTGGGCCATCGCCAAGTTCGAGTTCCGCGGCAAGAGCCTGCTTATCACGCTGATCGACCTGCCCTTCGCGGTTAGCCCGGTGGTCGCCGGCCTGATCTTCATCCTGCTCTTCGGCTCGCAGGGGACTTTTGGTCCGTGGCTCTCCGAGCACGACATCAAGATCATCTTCGCCGTCCCCGGCATGATTCTCGCCACGCTTTTCATCACCTTCCCGTTCATCGCCCGCGAGTTGATCCCGCTCATGCAGTCACAGGGCAAGGACGAGGAAGAGGCCGCGGTGTCGCTCGGTGCCTCCGGATTCCAGATGTTCTGGCGCGTCACGCTACCCAACATCAAATGGGGCCTGCTCTACGGCGTGATCCTGTCGAATGCCCGGGCGATGGGCGAGTTTGGCGCCGTGTCGGTGGTTTCCGGCCACATCCGTGGCGAAACCAACACCCTGCCGCTGCACGTCGAAATCCTCTACAACGAATACAACGCCATCGGCGCCTTCGCCGCGGCGTCCATCCTGGCGCTCTTGGCGCTGGTCACGTTGGTCGCCAAGACCATCGTCGAGTGGCGCATGAAAAAAGAAACCGAAATGCTGAACGCGGTGCTGGCACCGGAGAAAACCTGATGAGTATCGAAATCCGCAACATCTCCAAGCGCTTCGGCAATTTCGTCGCGCTCGACAACATCAATCTCGACATCCCGACCGGCGAGCTGGTCGCCCTGCTCGGCCCTTCCGGCTGCGGCAAGACGACCCTGCTGCGCATCATCGCCGGCATGGAAAGCGCCGATCAGGGGGAGATTCTGTTCTCAGGTGCCGAAGCGACGCACCTGCATGCCCGCGACCGCAATGTCGGCTTCGTCTTCCAGCACTACGCGCTGTTCCGCCACATGACGGTGTTCGAGAATGTTGCCTTCGGCCTGCGCGTCAAGCCACGCAAGGAACGTCCGTCCGACGCCGAGATCAAGCGCCGGGTCATGGAGTTGCTCGGTTTGGTCCAACTCGACTGGCTGGCCGACCGCTACCCGTCGCAATTGTCCGGCGGCCAGCGTCAGCGCATCGCCCTGGCCCGCGCCCTGGCCGTCGAACCGAAAGTGCTGCTGCTCGACGAGCCCTTCGGCGCCCTCGACACCAAGGTGCGCAAGGAATTGCGCCGCTGGCTGCGCCGCCTGCACGACGACATGCACATCTCCAGCGTCTTCGTCACGCACGACCAGGAAGAGGCGCTGGAGGTCGCTGACCGCGTCGTCGTCATGAATCACGGCAAGATCGAGCAGATCGGCTCGCCGGACGAGGTCTATTCCAGCCCGGCCTCGCCCTTCGTCTACCAGTTCCTCGGCAACGTGAACGTATTCCACAGCCGGCAGCAGGGCGCCTACGCCGAAGTCGAGCGCGGCGAGGCGGCCGAAAAAGCGACAGCTTTCGTCCGTCCGCACGATATCGACATCACCCATCAGCCGACCGAGGATGGCTTGCAGGCCACGGTTCAGCACGTCCATCCGATTGGCCCGGTGGTTCGTATCGAGCTGCTGCACGGCAGCGAGATCGTCGAAGTCGAGTTGTCGCGCGAGCGGCATGAATCGCTGCAACTGGCGGCCGGCCAGTCGGTGTGGTTCCGGCCACGCCAGATGAAGGTGTTCGGCGCCGATGCCTTGCCACGGTCAACGCCGGAAAAGCAGGCATTTTTGTTCTGATCCAGATCGGGGAAGGGCGTCACGGGCGGATGTTATAATCAGCGCCCATTTCGTGCGCGCCAGCCCTATCCGGTGATTTTTACCCTCGGCATCAACCATCATTCCGCGCCGCTTGCCATCCGCGAGCGGGTAGCGTTTGGCGCCGACAAACTGGGCCATGCGCTGGGCGACCTGACGCGCGACCGGCCTGTCCGCGAAGTGGCCATCCTGTCCACCTGCAACCGCACCGAGATCTATTGTTCGGCCGAATCGCCCGAGGTCGTCATCGACTGGCTGGCGCATTACCACCAGGTCGAACGTGCCGAGCTGGCGCCCTACATCTACACCCACAACCAGCCGGAAGCCATTCGCCATGCCTTCCGCGTTGCCAGTGGCCTCGATTCGATGGTTATCGGCGAGCCGCAGATTCTCGGCCAGATGAAGGATGCCGTCCGGGCGGCCGAAGAAAACGGCACGCTCGGCACGCAACTGCACAAGCTGTTCCAGCGCTCGTTCTCGGTCGCCAAGGAAGTCCGTTCGACGACAGCCATCGGCGCCAACATCGTCTCGATGGCCGCTGCCGGCGTCCATCTGGCCGAACGCATTTTCGAGTCGATTGCCGGCCAGCGCATCCTGTTCATCGGCGCCGGCGAAATGATCGAACTGTGCGCTGCCCACTTCTGCGCCGGCAAGCCGAAGCAGGTCACCATCGCCAACCGGACGGTTGAGCGGGCGCGTGCCCTGGCCGAGCAGTACGGCGGTACGGCCATCCGCCTGGATGAACTGGGCGAGCATCTGGCCGCTCACGACATCGTTGTTTCCTGCACAGCCAGCCCGCTGCCGATCATCGGCCTGGGCATGGTCGAACGGGCGATCAAGACGCGCCGCCACCGGCCGATCTTCATGGTCGACCTTGCCGTGCCGCGCGATATCGAAGAAGAAGTCGGCAAGCTCGACGACGTCTTCCTCTACACCGTCGACGATCTGGCCCAGGTGGTTGAAAGTGGCTTGGAGTCACGGCAGGCGGCGGTGGTCGATGCCGAAGCGATCATTGCCAATCGGGTGCAGGATTTCCTGGGCTGGCTTGAGTCGCGCGACACCGTGCCGGTCATTCGCTCGCTGCGTGATTCGGCCGAGCGCATGCGCCGCCACGAGATGGAGCATGCGATAAAGCTGCTGGCCAAGGGCGAGGCGCCGGAAAAGGTGCTCGAGCAGTTGTCGCAACGCCTCACCAACAAGTTCCTGCACGCCCCGACGCAGGCGCTGAATTCAGCTGACAATGGCGAACGGGCTGAACTGCAGGCCACGGTAAGCCGACTGTTCCATCTCCACGCTGGTGACTGAGAGCCCGCTTTCCGGCTCGGCACGCAGCAGGCAATTTCGGCCGCTGCGCTTGGCCTGAAGCAGGGCGGCATCGGCCGCCTGAATGATGCTCGAGGGCGTGATGAAATACGGCAGGGCGGCGATGCCGCAACTGAAGGTGGCACGCACCGAGCCCTCGGCGTGCGCGTGGGGCAGTTCAGAGAAATCCTGGCGTATCTGGTCGAGCAGGACGGTGGCCCGCTCCAGTTCGGTATCGGGCAGGGCGACGATGAACTCCTCGCCGCCGTAGCGCCCGATCAGGTCGGTGTTGCGCAGACGGCCACGCAGCAGCCAGGACAGGCTGCGGATGACCTGGTCGCCGACCGGGTGGCCGAAGCGGTCGTTGATCGATTTGAAACGGTCGATGTCGATCATGGCGACAACCATGCGGCCGCCCGGCATGGCGTCGTGCATCATGCGTTCGATCTGATCCTTGGCCGTAGCGTGGTTGAGCAGGCCGGTCAGGCTGTCGTGGCGGGTCGAGTGCAGCATTTCCCGGTAGCGCTGGATCTTGGTCTTGACCACCGCCGCCAGAATGATCGGATTGGTCGGCTTGGTCAGGAACTGGTCGCCACCGAGGCGCAAGGCCTCGACCTGCTGGGCAATGTCACTTTCGCTCGACAGGTAGATGACCGGCAGCGAATGGTATTCGGGTACCTGGCGCAGGGCGCTGGTTACCTCGACGCCGCTGCAGAAGGGCATGTGCATGTCCATCAGGATGGCATCGGGCTTGTATTCGGCGGCCGCTTCGAGCAGTAGCCGAGGGTCGTTGATGGCCCGGCTGTCGATGCCGTGCTGGGATAAGGAGCGCCGGACGTGGGCGATGGCGGTGGCCGAGTCTTCGACGATCAGCACGCGATGCGTTTCTTGTTCCTGCGTCTGGGCCAGATCGAGAATGCGTGACAGGACGTCGCTGACCGTATCGCCAAGCGGCACGCAGGCATCGGCGCCGGCGCGCTGGAGGAGGACGATGCTTTGCAGGTTGCTCGGCACGGACAGGCAATAGAAATAACTGCTTGGGAATTCGGTGCGCAAGGCCATGATGTCGGCAATCGCATTGGGCGGATAAGCCCGTCCTTCCTGCTCCGGGATGAACAGGATGGCCAGTGGCGGCTGCTCTGAATCCGGCGTTTCTCCCCAGCCAACGTGGCTAGGGATGAAGCCAAAAAAGCTCAGTTGCTCGCTCAGCGTTTTCGTCGCCGGGTGGTTCGGCCGGGATACGATGACAATCTGACGCGGTTGCTGGCTGGTATTTTCGCGCTCGGCAAGGTCGTCCGTCTGACGTCTTGTTGGGGTGGCCGGCGTTTCGTGGCGGCGAAGTTCGCCCAGGATGATGATCAACTGCCGACTGATGGCATTCGCCTGGTCGTGCGGGATGGGGTGCATGGAACTGTCGCCGAACAGTGTCAGGGCAGTGTTTTCCAGCTCCTGGCAGGCGCGGACCAGTCCCGGCAGGTGACGGCGGGTGAGCTGCTCGGTCAGACCGTTGAGCGACAGCGTGAATTCGACGAAAAGGTCGACTTCACCTTTGGTGCGATAGTGTTCCCAGCGCGATTCCAGCGTTGCCGCCTGTGCGATGAGGGAGTGAGGAATGTGGGGCATGATTGTTGAGATCTGCAATCGAACAATTATGCTTGGTGAATCTTCCCGTGGCAATTGCCTTCCATCGCCGACGAACGGTGTTCTCGGGTACCATTACGCCCCCTTGAACCATTTGCTGACCGGCTAGTGATATGAAATCGAGCATCCGCCAAAAACTCGAACTGCTGGTCGATCGCCTCGACGAAATCGACCGCATGCTGTCGGCGCCGAGCACGGCGGGGGACATGGAGCAGTTCCGCAAGCTGTCGCGCGAACGCTCCGAAATCGAGCCGGTCATTGTCCAGTTCAATGCTTTCCGTCAGGCGGAGAACGATCTGGCCGAAGCCGAGGCAATGCGCAACGATCCGGAAATGCGCGATTTTGCCGAAGAGGAAATCGCCAGTGCCAAGGCGAGCCTGCCCGAACTCGAAATCGAGTTGCAGAAGCTGTTGCTGCCGAAAGACCCCAACGACGAGCGCAGCGTGCTGCTCGAAATTCGTGCCGGCACCGGTGGCGACGAGTCGGCGCTGTTCGCCGGCGATCTTTTCCGCATGTATTCGCGCTACGCCGAGCGTCAGCGCTGGCAGGTCGAAGTCATGTCGGCCAGCGAGTCGGAGCTCGGCGGCTATCGCGAAATCATCTGCCGGCTGGCCGGCAACGGCGCCTACTCGCGTCTGAAGTTCGAGTCGGGCGGCCATCGCGTCCAGCGCGTGCCGGAAACCGAAACCCAGGGCCGCATCCACACCTCGGCGTGTACCGTGGCGGTGATGCCTGAGGTCGACGAAGTCGAGGACGTGAACCTCAACCCGGCTGACCTGCGCATCGACACTTTCCGCGCCTCGGGTGCCGGTGGTCAGCACATCAACAAGACCGACTCTGCCGTGCGCATCACCCACCTGCCGACCGGCATCGTTGCCGAATGTCAGGATGGCCGCTCGCAGCACGCCAACAAGGCCTCGGCCATGAAGGTGCTGGCAGCGCGCATCAAGGACGTTCAGGTGCGTGCCCAGCAGGCGCACATCTCGAGTACCCGCAAGAGCCTGATCGGCTCCGGCGACCGCTCCGAACGCATCCGCACCTATAACTTCCCGCAGGGGCGGATCACCGATCACCGCATCAACCTGACGCTGTACAAGATCGCCGCGATCATGGACGGCGACATGGACGAACTGCTCGGCGCGCTGGCGGCGGAACATCAGGCCGATCTGCTGGCGGAGCTGGCCGAAACGAACGGCTGAGCCTGACGACCCGCCAGATTTCGACGCGGGTCCGTGAAATATTTCCGGTTTTTGCTGGCCGCGCCGGCGGCCTTAGTCCGAATGGCTCATTGGTAGGCTGGTTGAGCCTGGCTGATAATCGATCGTCAATTATTCGCTCTGGCTATCCCATGAAAAAATCCCTTCTCGCTCTGGCCTTTGCCGCTGCTTTCGCCGGTTCGGCCAGCGCTGCCATGCAGTCCGTCGATGCCGGCAATTACACTTTCACCTATGACGACAGCTTCTGGGGCATTGCTCAGGGCACGGTCTTTGGCCAGAGCGGCAATACCTTCACCTTCAGCAATCTCGGCTACTCGGCTGCGGCGGCTGGCCAGCGCAGCGGCGAGAGTTCTGCGGACTTCCTTGACTGGACCTATGTCGGGGCGGTTTCCGTCCTGGCCAAGTCCGGCTACCAGATTCAATCGATCATTTCCGGCGCGGTTGGCCAGATTACGACGACGGTTGGCAGTGCTGATGGCGCGTATGCCTATGCCGGTTCCGATACCTACGCCCAGTGGAATGGCGCGAGCGACATCTACAGCGACACCTCGACCTACTCGGAAAAGGATGGCTCTGACAGTTTTGGCGCCAACGGTCCCTACAATGTCTCCGGCAGTGCCAATCTGGACGGGGTCCAGCAGGCTGACCTGACCTACTTCCAGACCAGTGGCTGGGTGACCGTTGCCGGTCGCGACAGTTCGGCCAGCATTTCGCACGATGCGTCGTACTTCACCGTTCAGGTCAGCGCCGTTCCCGAAGCCGACAGCTACGCCATGTTGCTGGCCGGTCTGGGCGTTATCGGTGCCCTGGTTCGTCGTCGCGCCAAGCAGCTTTAATCGCCGTTTGGCGGTACCGGAAATGCCAAATAGGCCGCAGTTGCGGCCTATTTGCTTTTGGCCTGCAGGCAGACCCGATTGCCACGGTCAACCGGAAAAAACGGGCAAAATTGAAATCCTGCCGCGTCGCTCAGAAATGCACATTCAGGGCCACGTTGAACGAGCGTCCCTTGCCGGGAACCGACATCCCCCACGGAATACCGTTGGTCGTCATCGAGTTGCCCTGGCCCAGATAGGCGCCGCCGAGCGGCATGAGGTAGAACTTGTTGAGAGCGTTTTCAAGGCCGATGTCGAGGCGGGCGTATTTCCAGTCGTAGCTCGTGCGCAGGTTGAGCAAGGTGTAATCCGGGGTCCGCACCTCGTTCCTGACCTGAGAAATGGTGTCCTTGTTGTCGACCCACAGGGTTTCAGCCGTCGTTGTCCAGCCAGCGAGGCGATGGGTCAGGGCCAGCTTCAGGTTGAGCGGCATCATGTGGTAGAGGTTGTCGCCGGTTGTCCGGTTCTTGCCCCTGACGTAATTGAGCGCGCCACTCAGCGTGAAACTGCCGAAATCCTCGCTGCGGCCAAGCAGGCTGTGGCCGGACAGATCCAGTCCGTACAGTTGGGCCGACTGATTGACGTACTGCAGCGAGACGTAGCCGTCGGTCTTGGTCAGGTTGCTGGCGCCGCCGCAGCCGGAGAGCTCACAGCGCTTGGCATCGATGAAATTGTCAACGTAGGTCAGGTAGGCCGTTGCTTTGAAGCCCCAGCCAGCCTTGTCAGCAGCGTGCCAGTCGGCGGTGCCGCTGAAGGTATGGGCGACTTCCGGCTTGAGGTCGAGGTTGCCGATGTAGGCATTGCCGTCGCCGACGAAATTGTTCATCAGCGCAGCCATCGAAAAGGCTGACCAGGGGTAGCGTTCGTAGAGATTGGGTGAGCGGGTTTTGCGGGCGAAGCCGGCCTCGTAGGTCTGCATCGCATCCGCCGTGTAGCGCGACAGTAGCGTCCAGTCGATATTGTTGTCCTGGCGCCGGTGATCGCTGGCGTTGAATCTGGCCGAGTCGGCGCCGTAGTTGCCAAAGCCGGGAGCGTAGCCCTGTACCGATCCGGCATCCGAGGTGACGGTGTCGCTGCGCATGCCGATCAGCGTCAGCCATTTCGGGGTCCATTGCGCTTCCCATTCGGCAAAGAAGCCGAGGCGGTCGCGGCGGCCATCGCGAATGTTCCAGAAATCGTCACCCGACATCGATCCCGGCGTCGGGCCGAGCGGTGGCCACCAGTCGTTCAGACGGTAGTTCTGGAAGTCGCTGCCGACGCGCAGCGTATCCGTCGGCGACAGTTCGATGCTGCCCTTGAGCAGCCCGCCCAGGGTCGTCGCTTCGGTGTCCATCGGCATGACCATGCCGTAGAAGCGGTCCTGGATCATGTCCATGTGGTGCTTGAGATCCTGGTGGAACACCCTCGCTTCGAGCTGACCCCACTGGTATTGCCCGGTGTAGGCCAGATTGAACAGTTTGTTGACGTTGGAAGGCTTGTCCTTGTCCACGACGTAATTGGCCGGATTGCCCGGATCGGGGGCGCTGGCGATCATGTCCATGCGTTGGTTCGGGAAACCTTCATAAAGCAGCCGTTGTTCGCTGAAGGTCAGTTCGAGCAGATGATCAGCCAGATCGAGCGCCAGCCCGAGGCGCCGGTTTCTTGAGCCGGCGTATTCGCTCGAACCCACCTCGTTGCCGGCCAGAGGACGCTCGCCCATCATCTGCCAGAGGCCGGGTATCTTGAAGTCCTTTGCCGCCCGGTAATTGTCGGATTCGGAATTCGATTCGGCGTAGGAAACATTGACATGCTGGCTGGCCAGCGTGGCACCGAAGTTGTAGCCGCGGGCGTTGCCATTGCTGCGGGTGAAGGTGCCAGCCCGGCCTTCGGCGAGGAAGCTTTGGTCGGCTTTGGCGAATTTCGGCGGCGCCGATTTCACCTGGATCGTCCCGCCGATACTGTCGCCGCCCAGGCTGACCGGCGTGATGCCGGCAAACACCTCGACGCTGGCCACGCTGCTCGGGTCGATGAAGGACAGCGCCGAGTTCATGTGGTTCGGGCAGGCCGTCATGAGGTCCATGCCGTCGACCTGCGTGCGCAAACGGTCATCGGCCAAGCCGTGAATCACGGGCAGGCTGGAAATGCCGCCGGCGCCGTAGAGACTGACGCCGGGAATGTCCTTGAGCAGTTGCGCGCTGTCGCTGGTCGCCGTGCGTTGCGGGGCCAGGTCGAACTCGCCACGGCGTGAGCCGGCGAGCGGCGAATCGCCGGGTCGATCTGCCGTGACAACGACTGTGGGCATGGTCGGTGGCCCCTCGTCGCGATTTTTGGGGCCGGGCGCTGCTGGGTCTGCGGAAAGTAAGGGGGCGACAGTTGCCTGAACAGACGTCGTTAATTCTGCCATCGCCTCAAGCGAGGCGGCAGAAAGCAGCGCGGCAAGGGAACTGGCAAGTAATTTCCGGGCGGCTGAGGTAGAGTGAATTGGAAGCAAAATTACCTGACATCGCTGATATGCGGGACAAAGGCCCGCACACCCGAGAAGGTGCGCAGGCCATCAACACGGCTAGCAGCCTTGGCGCCGTCTGCGGGCAACAACGCCCATCAGGCCAAGGCCGGCCGACAGCATGGCGTAAGACTCAGGCTCTGGAACAGCTGCGGTGATCGTCTGGGACACAGGGTAGCCACTCATCGTCCCGACGAGACCATAGCCCGCCTTGCTTGTTCCGGTCATGCAAACCGCGCCCATCATCCCGCCGGGGGCGCAGTCGGCGTAGGCCAGCTTGTTGATCTGGTTTTGTGTCAAGGTGGCTGTCGGGCTCTCGGGAACGAAGATCAGCGCATAGGCATTGCCCGGATTGTTGCCCGTCCTCGGAAAACCGTAGTAGACCCCACCCGCATCGACGCCGGCCTGTGGACTCCAGCCGTCACCGCCCATCCCGGTCCAGAACGTATTGGTGTTGGCATTCAGGAAGGTGGCGGCGAAGGTGCCTTCCAAGCCGCTGTCGTACCAGGAGACCAGTTGGTTGCTCAAGGTTAGCCAGGTCATGGTGTCATTGGGGTAGCCGACATTGGTGCCGGTCATCGACTCGCTGAGGATGCCTTGAAGGTTCGATACGGTATGCGTCGCACTGTCGTAATCGAAGGTCCCCTTGAAAATGGAATCGTTCGGTTGTGTATCGGGTTCGAACCAAGTGGTGATCACGTTGTAGCTGCTGGTTGCAGCTTGCGCCACCGGCGCCGCGGCGAGCAACGAGAGCGCTGCACCAATCAACACGGTTTTTTTCATGGCAATTTCCTTTCTCGGTATTTCATGTCGGAACATTGACTTTGTCGGCGTCCGGTCGGGTAAATCCGTTGCTGGCGGCCGGCTCACGCTAAGATGCGCCGGCTCCGGATTTCAGTTCGCCCTGCGCCGGCGGGCGATGAAGCCGATCAGCCCCAGACCGGCCATGAACATGGCGTAGGTTTCGGGTTCTGGTACCGGCATAACGGCGGGAGCCTGCCATTTCCAGGTTTCCAGCGTACTGGCTCCGGCGGCGGCAGCGAGTTCGTTGCCTGTGCTGTCACCGATGTAAACCTTGTAGGTGGCCGAATACAATTGGTTCGGGCTGAGGTATGCCAGCAGAACGGCGTAGGTGTTGTGATCCATCATGTAGTCCCACTGCCATTTGGTAGAGCTTCCGTCGGTGCCAAAAATGCCTGAATAGCCGCCGGCCAAGGGATCCACTGTGGTCGTGTTGTTAACATTGACACCAGACTTGCCGACGGCGAGGTAGGTCTCCAGTCCTGCCGACTGCGCAACTGATTCGATCCAGATGCTGGCGCCCGTGCCATAAGCAGTTTCAATGTTCGTCTGTAGCGCAACATTCGCCGTGCCACTGCCGGCCCACCAGCCCAGTTGGCGGCTGAATGCGGAGTTCTGCAGCACCGACCACGGTTGCGTTGGGTCGTAGCTGGCGAAGCTCGTTGCAGACAGATCGGGCTTGCCCATAGAGTCCGTGTTGATGCCAAGTTTGATCGGGTCCGAGGTATAGATGCCGCCAGGGCCTTTGTTGGTCGCTGTACTCTGATCGGCAACATCCAGTTTCTGGCTGGCGGTGTCGAACGACACGACGAGCATGGTCATCGGCATCCAAGTCGGTGCAACCGCATAAGTTTCCGTGGCTGCCGAGGCATGGCCGATGGATGCGGCAGCAAGCGCGCCAAATGCCAGTGCATTCCGGATATTTTTGTCAAACATTGATGCTCCCCTTTTTGTTGAAAACCGGTGGCTACTTCGCGATCAGCCGTGACGGATCAGGCTGATCGATTTTTCGGCGGCCAGTTTAGGGGGGCATCCGTGCTAAATGAATGTGGCATATAGTCGCACCCCTTCTCGTTAGGGGCTTGCCGGTCCCGCCGGTATAATCGGGACGGCCGCGCTGACGGCTCTTTTCATTTTTCGCGAAAGATTCGTCGTGCAGTCACTGGGTGAAAACTGGCGCAAGGGGCAGAAGCTGCTCGCCGAAGCGGGAATCGAGTCAGCGCGGCTCGATGCGCGACTGCTGCTCGAATACGTCGCCGGCTGCCGTCACACCGATCTCCTGATGTCCCCGGAAAGTCCATTGTTGCTCCCGGCCCAGCAGGTGTTTGACGAATTTTTGGTGCGCCGGGCGAGCGGTGAGCCCCTGGTCTACCTGACCGGCGAAGCGGAGTTTCGCGGGCGGGTTTTTCAGGTGTCGCCGGCCGTTCTGATTCCGCGTCCGGAAACCGAAGTGCTGATCGAACTGGCACTCGAAAAATTACGGGGCATGGCTGCGCCGACAGTTGTCGATCTCGGCACCGGCTCGGGCATCGTCGCCATTTCCCTGGCGCTTGAATATCCGCAGGCGAGGGTTGCTGCGGTCGACCTGTCGTCCGAGGCGGTTTCCGTGGCGCGCAACAATGCCGGCCGGCTTGGTGCCAGGATCGAATTTCACGCAGGCGACTGGTTCGCGCCGCTCGCAGGCGAGCGCTTCGATCTTATCGTTTCCAACCCGCCCTACGTCGCCGATGGCGACCCGCATCTGGCCCTCAACGGCCTGCCCTTCGAGCCGCAAATGGCGCTGACCGATGGCGCTGATGGCCTTGATTGTATTCGTCGCATTGTTGCCGACGCGGCGGCTCATCTGAACCCCGGCGGCTGGCTGCTCTTCGAGCACGGCTACGATCAGGGCGAAGCGAGCCGGAACTTATTGACCGCTGCGGGGTTCAAAGCCGCATCCACTTTCCCCGACCTGGCCGGCATAGACCGCGTTTCAGGCGCCCATTTTTAAATCAGGAGAAATCATGTCCGACGTTCAGCAACGCATCCACGCCACCGTGACCGGCAACCCGGTCGTCCTTTACATGAAGGGTGACGCCCGTTTCCCGCAATGCGGTTTTTCCGCGACTTCCGTGCAGATCCTGAAGGCCTGTGGCGTCGAAGACTTCGTTACGGTCAATGTGCTGGCCGACGAAGAAATCCGCAATGGCGTCAAGGAATACGCCAACTGGCCGACCATTCCCCAGCTCTACATCAAGGGCGAATTTGTCGGCGGCTGCGACATCATGAAAGAGATGTACCAGACCGGTGAACTGCAGCAGATGCTGGAAGGCATCGCCGCCTGAGTTTCCGCTCGCCGGAAACGCAAAAGCCGGGGAAAGTCCCCGGCTTTTTTATTTTTGGCCGATATTTCCGGTTGACCGTGGGATTGGCCGGCGTCAGACCTCGGCGACCTGGAACTCGATGGCCGGGCCCTTCGCGACGATATCCTTGACGGCGCAATGGGCGATGCTCTCGAGGACATTGGCCTTCTGTTCGGCGGTGAAATGCTCGGGGAAGCGCACCTCGGTCTTGAATCGGGCCAGGGTCAGCGGACCGCCGGTGCCGGCGAACGGCTTGCAGGCGATTTCGATGCCGGCGGCAGGGATGCCGAGTTCCTTGCAGGCTTTCTTGGCATAGACCGCCGCGCAGGCGGCGAGGGAGGCGTAAAACGCTTCGAGCGGGTTCATCAGGGAGCCATTTACAGAGTAATTGGCTTCGTGTTTGGCGCTGCTCACCTTGATGAGCGGGGTGTTGTCGACAACGGTTGAGTACATGCTGATCTGCCTTGGATTTAGTTATGGGCGACGTCGGATGGATAAATATCAACGTTCGCTTATATGTTAAACCTCTAATCCGTTCGGCGCAAAAAAAGACCGCCGGCGCGAACCGGCGGTCTTTTCTGTGCAACCTGGCGAATCAGCCCAGACGCTGGCGGGCGCGGGCGATGGCGGCCTTGACCTGGGCCGGCGCGGTGCCGCCGATGTGATTGCGGCTGGCCAGCGAACCTTCCACGGTCAACACGGAAAAAACGTCATTTTCGACTTGCGGGCAGAAGGCGCGGATTTCTTCGAGCGTCAGTTGCGGCAAGTCGACACCCTTTTGCTCGGCGGCCTTGACAGCGTGGCCGACGGCTTCGTGGGCATCGCGGAAGGGCAGGCCCTTCTTGACGAGATAGTCGGCGAGGTCGGTCGCCGTGGCGAAACCCTGGGTCAGCGCGGCCTTCATGTTGTCGGCGCGGACGGTGATGCCACCGGCCATGTCGGCGAAGATGCGCAGCGTGTCGGTCACCGTGTCGACGGCGTCGAACAGCGGTTCCTTGTCTTCCTGGTTGTCCTTGTTGTAGGCCAGCGGCTGCGACTTCATGAGGGTGAGCAGGCTGACCAGCTGGCCGTAAACGCGGCCGGTCTTGCCCCGGGCCAGTTCCGGCACGTCCGGGTTCTTCTTCTGCGGCATGATCGACGAGCCGGTGCAGAAGCGGTCAGCGATCTGGATGAAGCCGATGCGCGGGCTCATCCACATGACCAGTTCTTCCGACAGGCGGCTGATGTGCATCATCAGCAGGGCACAGGCCGAGGTGAATTCGATGGCGAAGTCGCGATCCGACACGGCATCGAGCGAGTTTTCGCAGACGCCTTCGAAGCCTAGCTGTTCAGCGACGAATTCACGGTCAATCGGGTAGGTCGTGCCGGCCAGCGCGGCGGCACCAAGCGGCAGGCGGCTGACGCGCTTGCGGCAATCGACGAGACGCTCGGCATCGCGGCCGAACATTTCAAAATAGGCCAGCATGTGATGGCCGAAAGTGACCGGCTGGGCGACCTGCAAATGCGTGAAGCCGGGCATCGGCGTCGCCGCTTCCTTCTCGGCCAGATCGACCAGGGCGCTGCGGAAAGCCTTGATCAACACGAGAATGTCGTCGATCGAATCGCGCAGGTAGAGGCGGATGTCGGTGGCCACCTGGTCGTTGCGCGAGCGGCCGGTATGCAGGCGCTTGCCGGCATCGCCGACGATGGCGGTGAGGCGCTTCTCGATGTTGAGGTGCACGTCTTCGAGGTCGAGCGACCATTCGAACTGGCCCGACTCGATTTCCGTAGTGACGACGGCCATGCCGCGTTCGATATCAGCGAGGTCGGCGGCGGCGATGATGCCCTGTTTGGCCAGCATCCGGGCGTGGGCCAGCGAGCCGCGGATGTCCTGGCGCCACATGCGCTGGTCGAAATCGACCGAGGCCGTATAGCGTTTGACGAGATCGGAAACCGGCTCGGAGAAGCGTCCGGCCCAAGTGTATTGATTGGCGTTGGAAGTCATGACTCTGGTCTAGAATGGGGCAAATCGGCGACGAATTTGGAACAAACCCGCACAAAGATGACAAGTATACGGCACTTTCCTGCAACCCACCCCTTGCCCGACTGGCGCAATTTCGGGGTCATGTTGCGCGTCCTGCTCGGCATCAATGTGCTGGCAGTACTCGCCGCGCTCGTGCAGTCGGCCAATCTGGCCGGTTGGGCCGGGCACTATGTCGAACTGGCCGCGGTTGTCCAGCCGCTGCTGTTGATCGGTCTCGGCCTCTTGGCGCTGCTGCGCGATGTCTTGTGGCGTCTGCCCTTGCGCCTTGGTCAGATGTGCGTACTGGCCCTGGCTGGCGGGCTGGCGGCGGCTTTGTTTTTTTATGCAACTTCGCTCGGGCTGGCCGAGGGCGGCAGCGTGTGGCGTGCCGTTCTGCTGGCCATGGCGGCCACGGCCTTGCTCCTGGTCTATTTCGACCTGCGCTCGCGCGCCTTCTCGCCCGTGCTCAGCGAGGCGCGGCTGGCCGCCCTCAACGCGCGCATCCGGCCGCACTTCCTGTTCAATTCGCTGAACGCCGTGCTCTCGCTGATTCGCGCCCGGCCGCAGCAGGCCGAAATGGCCCTCGAGTCCCTGTCCGACCTCTTTCGCGCTGCCATGCGCGACCCGGGCGAACTGGTCAGCCTGGCCGACGAAATCGCCCTCGGCAAACAGTATCTCGAACTCGAAACACTGCGCCTGGGCGAGCGTCTGGCGGTCGACTGGAAAATCGGCGCCATTGCGCTGGATCTGCCGATTCCGCCGCTCATGCTGCAGCCGCTGCTCGAAAACGCCGTCTATCACGGTATCGAGCCTTCACCGGAAGGCGGCACGGTACGTATCGGCATCGAACAGCGCGGGCAGGAACTGCGCATTGCGGTAGCCAATCCGACCGTCGGTCAGGTCCATCATGCCGCTGGCAACCAGATAGCGGTGGCCAACATCCGCGAACGGCTGGCCTTGTATTACGATCTCGAAGCTCGTCTGGAAATCGAGACGGGGGATCATTCCTATGAGGTTCGCATTTTCCTGCCATGCCAACGTCGCAAGCCCACGCCAGCTCGCTGAAGGTTCTGCTCGTCGATGACGAGCCGCTGGCCCGCGACCGCCTGCGCGAACTGCTCTCCGATATCGCCGGCCAGTTGCCGAGCGAGGTGGTCGGTGAGGCCGGTAACGGCCTGGCGGCACTCGACATCCTGCGCGAAAAGGCGGTCGACGTTGTGCTCGCCGATATCCGCATGCCGGGCATGGACGGCATCGAACTCGCAACCCACCTCGGCCGCCTCGAAAAACCACCGGCCGTCATCTTCACCACGGCCTATGACAACTACGCCGTGCAGGCCTTCGACCTCAACGCCGTCGACTACCTGCTCAAACCCGTGCGCACGCAGCGCCTGCTTGCCGCTCTGCAGAAAGTGCCGGGGCCGCCGCCGGATGCCGCGCTGCTCGCCGGCATCGGCCACGAAATGCGCGGCAGCGGGCGGACCCACCTTTCCTGTCACGAGCGCGGTCGCTTGCTGCTTGTACCGATCAGTGAAGTGCTCTACTTCAAGGCCGACCTCAAATACGTGACGGCCCGGACCCTGGAGCGCGAATACCTGCTCGACGACACGCTGGCCCATCTCGAAACCGAATTTGCCGAGCGCTTCCTGCGTTTGCACCGCGCCGTGCTGGTCGCCAAGGCCGCGCTGGCCGGCTTCGAAAAGGCCGCCGGCGACGATGCCGAAGCTTATGGCTGGGCCCTGCTGCGCGGCGTGCCGGAAAAGCTGCCGGTCAGTCGCCGCCAATGGGTGCCGGCCAAGGCTCTGGTCAAGAATTCCTGAATGTTCTCCGAGATACCCCAATGAGCCGAATCTGCCCCCACTGCAACTATGCCCGCCAGGCCACCGATAGCGCGCCGGATTGGCAATGCCCGTCCTGCGAGAAAGCCTACGTCAAGGCGAGTGCACCGCTGCCGCCGGAAAACCTGGTCCAGTACGGTCCGAATGCGGAAACCCGCAGCGCTGGACCGGGCAAGTGGCTGCTCATCCTGATCGCTTTCGGCGCCGCCTTCTGGTTCGGCCGGCCCTTGCTGCAGCAGGGCGGCGCGCCGCAGGCCATGGCGGCGGCGTCGACCGAACAGCCGGAGGTCGTTCTCTACGCCACGAGCTGGTGCGGCTACTGCAAGATGACGCGCGAGTTCTTTGCTGCCAACGGCATCCGTTACAGGGAAGAGGACATCGAGCAGAGTTCGACGGCGCTCCAGCAACACAAGAAGCTGGGCGGCAACGGCGTGCCGCTGATCGTCATCGGCGACGAGGTCATCAAGGGCTGGAACGAGCAGTCGCTACGCCAGTTGTTGGGGCCATGGATGCGAAGCTGATCGCCCGGCCGTAGCGCCGCTTCAGGTCAGGCCGGGGTCGGCATGGCTTGTTCGGCAAGACGCGGCGTGGCGCGCTGTGGAACGAGATCAGCGTCGAGCAGACGTTCGATCCGGAAAAAAACCTCGTAGCGCGAGAAGGGCTTTTTCATGAAGTCGTCGGCCCCGATCCGGGTGCCGAAAAACTGCTCCATCGCCTGTTCGTTGCCACTCATCATGATGACCGGGATGTTGCGCGTCGCCGGGTCGCGGCGGATGGCGCGCAGGGCGGCGAAGCCGTTCATGCCGGGGAGCACGATGTCGAGAAAGATCAGTTCCGGTGGCTCCGGGTGCAATTGCGCCAGCCCGCTTTCGGCATCGAGCGCTTCGAGCGTTTCATAGCCGGCCGAGCGGAGAAATTTCTTGAGTACGGTGACGATGGTTTTCGAGTCGTCAATGATCAGGACGCGCGTGCCTTCGCGAGCGTTGATCCTTTCCTTGCCGCGCCGCTCGTTGATCTGCGGGGCGCGGCTGGCGATGGCCGGCGCAGAGGGGCGAGGCGGAGTCGGCGCCATGCTTGGCGGGTTACGCCGGAAGAGCGAGCGGATTTGTTCAAGAATGCCCACGATTGTCCCCTTGATCAATGCAATGCCTGGTGCCGAGTATCGTTTGCGGGCAATCCGGCCGCCCGCTGTCTCTGGTTGTAGCCCGGTATTTTAGAGCGCCTTATGCATTTGTTCTCGGCTATTTGCGGACAGCCGGGAAATTTTTCATCCCGGCCCCCTCGTTTCAGCCCAAGGCGCGGGTGACCACCTCAAGCACATCGCGCGACAGACCGACGTGGTCGCGGATGTGTTCGAGGGCGATGCGGGCGTGACGCTGACGGTCGGCGTCGAACTTCTTCCAGCGGTCGAAGCTGCGGGCCAGGCGCGAGGCGACCTGCGGGTTGCGGTCGTGCAACTGGAGCACGCAGTCGGCGATGAAGGCATAGCCTTCAGCGGTGTGGAAGCGAACGAGGTTGGCGCCAAAGGCACGCAACAGCGCGTAGACCTTGTTCGGATTGGTGATGTCGAAAGCCGGGTGCGTGGTCAGTGCCTTGACGGTGGCCAGCGTGTCCGGGCGGCGGCTAGTCGATTGCGCGGCCAGCCATTTGTCGACGACCAGCGCCTCATGCTGCCAGCGGGCGTAAAAATCGGCCAGTGCCGTTTCACGTTGCGGGCAGGTTTCGGCATTGACGTTGGCCAGCGCCGACAGCGCGGCGAACTGGTCGGTCATGTTGTCGGCGCTGTTGAACTGATCGAGCGCCAGTTGGCGGCTTGCCTCGGTGTCGAGTTCAAGCAGGTAGGCGAGGCAGACGTTGCGCAGCGCGCGGCGGCCTGCTTCGGCGCTGCTCGGCGTGTAGGCGCCGGTCGGGGCGAGGGCAACATAGAGGCTGGCGAATTCGCTTTCCAGCTGTTCGGCCAGATGCCGGCGCAGGGCGTTGCGGGCGGCGTGCAGGGCGTCGGGATCGACGATGGACATGGCTTCGGCCAGCGTTGATTCGCCGGGCAGGGTCAGGGCTTCGGCAACGAAGGCGGTGCCGCGCCCGGCTTGCGTTTGCAGCAGGCGGCGGGCGGCGTTGATGAAGCTGTCTGGCCAGACGGGAGACTGGCCGGCGGCGATGGCGGCGGTGGCGTCGAGGATCAGCATCGAGGCCAGGCGCTGGCCGGCTTCCCAGGCGTTGAACGGGTCGCTTTCGTGGGCCAGCAGCAGGGTCAGTTGTTCCGGCGTGTAGTCGAAATCGAGGACGATCGGGGCCGAGAAGTCGCGCAGCAGTGAGGGCACGGGTTCGGCAGCGATGTCGTTGAAGACGAAGGACTGCGTTGTGGCAGTTAGGTGCAGCGTGCGCTCGGTGGCGGGCAGGAGGTCGCCGTTGTCGGCAAACAGCGCGACGCGGATCGGGATCAGGGTTGGCGCATCATCGCTGGCGCGCGGGTTGGTCTGCGTGCAGGTCAGCGTGTAGGTTTTCGTTTCGGCATCAAAAAAGCCGTCGACCGTGACATGCGGCGTGCCGGGCTGGTTGTACCAGCGCATGAACTGGGTGAAGTCGAAACCGCTGGCAGCAGCCATGGCGGCGACGAAATCCTCGCAGGTCACGGCCTGGCCGTCGTGGCGGCGGAAGTATTCGTCCATGCCGGCGCGGAAGCCATCGCGGCCGATCAGGGTCTGGATCATGCGGATGACTTCGGCGCCCTTTTCATAGACCGTCGAGGTGTAGAAGTTGTTGATTTCGACGAAGCTGCTCGGGCGGATCGGGTGGGCCATCGGGCCGGCATCTTCGGGGAATTGCGCGGCGCGCAGGCCGCGTACTTCGCGAATGCGGGCGGTCTGCCGGTTGTGCAGGTCGGCGCCGAATTCCTGGTCGCGGAAGACGGTCAGGCCTTCCTTCAGCGAGAGCTGGAACCAGTCGCGGCAGGTCACGCGGTTGCCGGTCCAGTTGTGGAAATATTCGTGGGCGACGACGCGGTCGATATTCTCGAAATCGACGTCGGTGGCGACATCGCTGCGCGCCAGCACATATTTCGTGTTGAAAATGTTGAGGCCCTTGTTCTCCATGGCGCCCATGTTGAAGTCGCCGACGGCGACGATCATGTAATGGTCGAGGTCGCATTCGAGGCCGAAGCGTTCCTCGTCCCACTTCATGGATTTTTGCAGCGCGGCCATGGCATGCGGGCACTGGTCGAGCTTGCCCGGTTCGACGTAGATGGCGAGCTGGACGTCGCGGCCGGAGGCGGTGCGGAAAGTGTCGCGCAACACATCGAGCTTGCCGGCGACGACGGCGAACAGGTAAGCCGGTTTCTTGAACGGGTCGGCCCATTTGGCCCAGTGGCGGCCGCCGGGCTCATCGCCGGTAGCGACCGGGTTGCCGTTGGCGAGCAGGACCGGGTACGTCGCCTTGTTGGCGTGCAGGGTCGCGGTATAGGTGGACATGACGTCCGGACGGTCGAGGAACCAGGTGATGCGGCGGAAGCCCTGGGCTTCGCACTGGGTGAAATAGCCGTCGGCCGAACGGTACATGCCGGACAGCCGGGTGTTTTTGTCGGGATCGATGCGGACGACGGTTTCCAGCGTGAACGCGTCGGGCAGATCGCTTAGCGTCAGCGAGCTGGGCGTTTCCGATTTTGGCCAATTTTTCCGGTTGACCGTGACACTGAGCGTTTCCAGTTCTTCGCCGTCGAGGACCAGCGGCCGGGCCGGGACGGCGGGGTTGCGGCGGATGGCCAGCGTCGCGCTGACGGTGGTCCCGCCGGTTTCGATATTGAAGTCGAGATCGACCGTGTCGATCAGGTAGGCGGGAGCGGTGTAGTCCTTGAGATGGACGGTCTGGGGGGTATCGGTTTTCATGGTTTGACAGGCAGTCGGGGGGACTGCCGATGATACGTCAAACCAGTGCCCACAACCTGTCCGGCAGGTTGTGGGCGGGCCATCGGGGGCGGCTAGTCGCGGCCGTGGCCTCGATCGTCACCGCGTCCGCGACCGCGGTCGTCGTGGCGATCCCGGCCGCGATGATCGTCGCGGTAATCGTGCCGGTCACGGCGATGGTCATCGCGGTAGCCATCACGACGATGGTCGCGGTGGCCGTGCCGTTCGCGGTAGCGCGGGGCGTATTCCTGCTGGTACCAGTTGTCCTGGACGAAATAGACGCGTTCGCCGCAGGCGCCGTAGCGATGGCAGTGCCGGCGCCAGTCGCGGGCATGGCCGGGCGGAACACGTAGGTAGAGCGGCGGGCGGCCGACCGGCGCGCGATGGATCATCATCGGTTCCGGAAAGAGCAGGGGCGGCGGCGGGAAACCACCGATGTCGAGGCGGCCGTAGAAGCCCGGCTGGCCGATATTGATCGAAACCTGGGCGGAAGCGGGGGCGCTGAGGGTGGCAGCGGCTATGGTGAGGGCTATCAGGATGTATTTCATGAAATCAATTTCCTTGTTGGGGTGTGCCTGAATAACGCGTTCGATCATGGTGAGGATGACGCGGCGGCATGCAACAAATTGTAAGTTGATGTTGCCGTGTAACGACTGGTTTTTCGCCGCGACTAACGCCGTTGCCAGACTTGCCAGCGTTCGCGACCGGCGAAGACCGGGATTGAATCGTCGACGGCGGTATCCTCGATCAGTTCAAAATTTGAAGCGAGCAATTCGCCCAGCTGCCCGGGCAGGATTCCGAAGGGCGGGCCTTTCGGCTGATCGCACAGGAAAAAAAAGCCAGCGAGTCGGCCGCCCGGTGGCAGCAGTTCGGCAACGTGCCAGCCCCAGTCGGCCCACAGCTTGCGCGGCAGAGCGCAGAGGAAGGCGCGTTCGTAGATGAGTTCGACGGGCCGGGCCGGCGCGAAGGTGAAAAAGTCGGCGCAGACCAAGTCGACCGGCGCATCGCCCAGAATGTTTCGCGCCGTCTCGATGGCGATAGGCGAGAAGTCCAGCGCCGTGACCGGCCAGTCGATTTCAGCCAGATGGGCCGCTTCCCAGGCGCTGCCGCAGCCGGGAATCAGCGTATTGAGCGGTGCTGGCTGGCGGGCGATGAAGTTGGCAAAGGCATCCGGCACCTTGCCGGCGTCCCACGGCGTGACGCCTTCGCCGAAGCGCTTGCACCAGAAATCCGGGTGTTCCGGCCGCTGCTCCGGCGGCTTGATGGTTTCGCTCATGGTTTTTTCAGGGCGCGTGCCGATTGCTCGACGGCGTCTTCGAGATAGCTCTGGTAAAAGTCAGGCAGCCGGGCACCGACGATCGGATAGGCCAGCTGGCGGCCATCCGGGCCATAGAAGGCGACGACCGGCACCAGCTTGACCTTCTCGGCGCTAGCAACGCGGGCGTGCGTCGAGGTGCCGCCCTTGAAGTCGGTCAGCGCCTGCGTTTCGCCGTCCTGATTGATCTGCCGGATGAGCACACGATCACGGTAGCGCGGGTTGGCGGCGAGCGGTTTGAGGTAGTCGCGTTTGACGGCTTCGCAATATTTGCAGTCCTGGCGGCTGTAGATGACGATCAGCGGGCCGCCCGCCTTGGCTGCCTGCGCCGCTTCGGCGCGCAAATCGACGGCTGCTGTCAGGTCGGTCGCTGCCAGAGTCGGGATGGCCGACCATGCTAGAATCAGCCCTCCCAAAAGCCCTGCCCATTGCCTGCCCATGTCCCGTCCTTCCAAGATTGTCATTGCCTCCCGCGAATCCCGTCTGGCCATGTGGCAGGCGGTGCATGTCAGAGAACGCTTATCGAGTTTAAATCCCGGGACTGAAGTTGTCATTCTCGGCATGACCACCAAGGGCGATCAGATCCTCGACCGCCCGCTCGCTGAAATCGGCGGCAAGGGCCTGTTCATCAAGGAACTCGAAGTGGCAATGGAAGAGGGCCGCGCCCACCTCGCCGTCCATTCGATGAAGGATGTGCCGATGGTCATGCCCGAAGGCTTCGTGCTGGCCGCCATCTCGGCCCGCGAAAATCCGCGCGATGCCTTCATCTCGAACAAATACAACGGCCTCGATGACCTGCCGGCCGGCGCCATCGTCGGCACCTCCAGCCTGCGCCGCGAATCGATCCTGCGCGCCAAGTATCCGCAACTCGTCATCAAGAGCCTGCGCGGCAATCTCGATACCCGCCTGAAGAAACTTGATGCCGGTGAGTACGACGCGATCATTCTGGCTGCTGCCGGCCTGATCCGCCTCGGCATGGAAAATCGCATCAAATCCGTGTTGACCGCAGAACAATCGCTGCCGGCGCCCGGTCAGGGTGCCTTGGGCATCGAACTGATCGATGGCGCGGCCGACATGGCCGACGTTGTCGCACCGCTCAACGATCCGGAAACGGCTCACTGCGTCAAGGCCGAACGTGCCTTCTCGCGCGCCTTGGGCGGTTCCTGCCAGGTGCCGCTCGGCGGCTACGCGATCATCGAAAACGGCCAGCTCTGGCTGCGCGGTTTCGTCGCCACCGCCGACGGCAAGGAAGTGGTCAGCGCCGAATTGCGTGGCAACCCTGCCGACGACGAAGCGCTTGGCCGTCAGCTTGCCGAGACGTTGCGTGCTCAAGGTGCCGATGCCATTCTCGCCAAGCTGGCCTGTCACGCCTGATCAACGCATGAGCTCCGTCGGCCCGCTCGCCGGCCGAACCATCGTCGTCACCCGGCCGCAGGCGCAGACAGCGCCGCTGGCCGAGGCGATTGTTGCCGCCGGCGGCACGCCGCTGATTTTCCCGCTGCTTGAAATATCGCCGGCCGCCGACTCGCAACCCCTCGCTGACGCGGCTGCCCGGCTGGGCGACTATGCGCTAGCTGTGTTCATCAGCCCGAACGCTGCCGACCATGCGCTGCCGGTTTTGCTGGCGCAGCGAGCCTGGCCCGAGTCCCTGATCCCCGCCGCGGTTGGCCAAGGCACCGTGAAGTTGCTGGCCGAGCGCGGTATCCACGGCTGCATCGCGCCGACCGAACGTTTCGATTCCGAAGCCTTGCTTGAATTGCCGGAGCTGGCCGCCGAGCGCATCAAGGGCAAACGTGTCGCCATTTTTCGTGGTGACGGCGGTCGCGAACTGCTCGCCGACACCCTGCGCCAGCGCGGCGCAACCGTCGATTGCATCACCTGTTATCGCCGTTCCGGGCCATCGACCGGCGTGGCGCCGCTCATGACCGCCTGGCGGGCCGGCCGCCTTGACGCGCTGACCGTATCGAGCAGCGAAGGGCTACGTTATCTGGTCGATCTGCTCGACGCCGAAGGCCGCGCCTTCCTGCAAAAGACGCCGCTCTTCGTTCCCCACGCCCGTATCGCGGAAAACGCCCGGGCTTTGGGTTTAAGCAACATTCTCCTCACCGAAGCAGCCGACGCCGGCATCCTCGCCGGCTTAGTTGCTTATAATTGGCCGGCATGATGCCCGAAAACGAAAATCCCTCCCCGACCACGATGACTTATCTCCCGGCGCCACGCGCCAAAAAGATCAGTCCGTGGCTGTTTGTAGCGATAGCCGCGCTGGCGCTGGCCGGCTGGCAGTGGTTCGAAACCCGCCAGCGGCTGGTCGATGTCCAGCAGGAAGTCAGCCAGAAATTGGCCGAGTTCGACACCGGCAACAAGGAAGATCGCGGCGCCCAGAAACAGTCGCGCGAACAGGTCGAAGCACTGCAGGCCCGCCTCGGCGCCGTCGATGGCAAGATTGCCGAATTCCAGGCCCAGTCAGCGACCCTGCAAGCGCTCTATCAGGACATTGCGCGCAGCCGAGAAGAGCTTGCCCTGATTGAAGTTGAGCAGGCCATCGTGCTCGCCGGGCAGCAATTGCAACTGGCCGGCAACCTGCCGGTCGCCGTGCTCGCGCTGCAAACCGCCGATGCCCAGCTGGCCCGCCTCGATCGTCCGGCTCACCTGCCGCTGCGCAAGGCGCTGGCCAAGGATCTGGCCCGCCTCAACGCCCTGCCTTTCGTCGACATGCCGGGCATCAGCCTGCGTCTGGAACAGGTGCTGGTCGGCGTCGACAAGTTGCCGCTGGTTTCCCACGGTCGACCGGAAAAAACGGCTGAAAATGAAATGGCTGCCGAGTCAAAAAACTGGTGGGAGCGCACCGGTGGCGCCATCTGGCAGGAAATGAAGGGGCTGATTCGCATCCAGCGTTTCGACCGCGAGGACGTGGCGCTGCTGGCGCCCGGTCAGGGCTACCTGCTCCGTGAAAATCTCAAGCTGCGCCTGCTCAATGCCCGCCTCGCCTTGTTTGCGCGCGATCAATGGACTTACCGCAACGAGCTCAAAGCCGCCCAGGACATGCTGACCCGCCATTTCGACGGCAACGACAAGGCTGTACAGACGGCCCAGACTACGCTGCGCCAGATGACGGCAAGTGAAATCAACGTCGAGCTGCCGACTCTCAATGAAACTCAGGCGGCCTTGCGCAGCCTGCGTCCGGGCAAGGAAAAACGGTGAGAGGGCTGTTCTGGATTGTCGCCCTGTGTGGGCTGGCCGTCGCCGTCGCGCTCGGCGCCCGCTACAACCAAGGCTACGTGCTGGTGGTTTTCCCGCCTTGGCGGGCCGAGGTTTCGCTCAATCTCTTCATCATCGCGCTGCTCGCCCTGTTCTTCGTGCTTTACGTCGGCACGCGGGCGCTGGCGGTAACCTTTGGCTTGCCGAAACGCGTCCGTGAATACCGCGCCCAGCGCCAGCGTGAAAGTGCCGGACTGGTCTTTCAGGACGCCGTTCGTTTGCTCTTCGAAGGCCGTTTCGGCCAGGCGCTGAAAAAAGCCACCGAGGCGCACAGCGCCGGTACCGCTCCCGGCCTGTCGGCACTGATCGCTGCCCGCGCCGCCCAGCGCATGCGCGAGCCGGAAAAGCAGCAATACTGGCTGGAACACGCCAAGACCGACGATCCGCGCACCGAGGCAGCGACGCTCATGCTCGACGCCGAAATGGCCAACGAGGCCCGTCGCTTTGACGAGGCACTGGCCGCCCTCGAAAAACTGCAAGGCAAGCAAGGTCGCCACATTGCCGCGCTACGTCTCGAGTTGCGCGCCCGTCAGGGCGTCGGCGACTGGGACGGCGTCCTCAAGCTGGCCCGCCAACTGGTCAAGCGCGACGCGCTGCCGGTCGAAGTGGTTAGCGAAATCCGCACGCAGGCCCATCTCGGCAACATCGCCAAACGCGTCGCTGATCAGGGCAAACTGACGGCCTATCTGCGCACGGTGCCCGAAGACGAGCGCGGCCGTCGTGTCGTCCTCGCTGCGGCACGAGCACTGGTCGCCCTGGGGGCCGAGGCCGAAGCACAGAAACTGATTGAATCCGTGCTCGATGCGGTGAAAAACGAAGAGTGGCAACCCGAGCTGGTGGCCATTTACGGCCGCCTGACCAACAATGAGCAGACCGCCCGCATCGCCAAGGCCGAGGGCTGGTTACGCCAGCACCCGGACGACGCCCGCCTGCTCAAGGCGCTAGGCCGCATGTGCATCCGCCAGCGCCTGTGGGGCAAGGCGCAAAGCTATCTCGAAGCGTCCCTGTCGGTCGCCCCTTCGCAACAGGGCCACCTCGAACTGGCCCGGCTTTTCGACCTGCTTGAGCGCCCGGAAGAAGCAAACAAGCACTACCGGGCCAGCGCGCTGCTGGACGCCCGCTAGGCGCCGCTGGCGCCTGGCTTTTTATCTCAAACCCAGTCCTGCGGCTTGAGAAAGACTTCGTAGAGTTCGGCTTCAGGCGTGCCGGCTTCCGGTTGCCAGTCGTAACGCCATTTGACGATCGGTGGCATCGACATCAGGATCGACTCGGTGCGGCCGCCCGATTGCAGGCCGAATAAGGTACCGCGATCCCAGACCAGATTGAACTCGACGTAACGTCCGCGCCGATAAGCCTGGAAATCGCGTTCGCGCTCGCCGTAGGGCATATCGCGACGCTTGGCCAGCACCGGCAGGTAGGCCTTGGTGAAAGCGTTGCCGACTGACTGGGTCAGGTTGAAACAGCGTTCGAAACTGCCTTCGTTGAGGTCGTCAAAAAACACCCCGCCGACGCCGCGCGGCTCGTTGCGGTGCTTGAGGAAGAAATACTCGTCGCACCACTTTTTATATTTCGCATAGACCTCGTCACCGAACGGGCTCAGCGCATCCTTGCAGGTCTGGTGAAAATGGACCACATCCTCCGTTTGCCCGTAGTACGGCGTCATGTCCATGCCGCCGCCAAACCACCAGACATCCTCTTCGCCTCCCTTGCGGGCGACGAAGCAGCGCACATTCATGTGCGCCGTCGGGCAGTAGGGATTGCGTGGATGGAGAACGAGCGAAACACCCATCGCCTCCCAGGCACGCCCAGCCAGTTGCGGACGGACGGCGGTGGCCGAAGCGGGCAGCGAAGATCCGGTGACGTGCGAGAAATTGACGCCGCCACGCTCGAAGAAACCACCTTCCTCGATCAGCCGCGAAATGCCGCCGCCGCCTTCCGGGCGCTCCCATGAATCGGTGCGGAAAGGCTGGCCGTCGAAGGCTTCAAGTTCGGCGACGATGCGGGCTTGCAGTCCCGTGAAATAGGTTTTCAGCTGGGCGGTGTCTATGCTCATTTTGTATTTTCAGGAATCTGTTGAGGGGGTGGCCGAGGCCTGCAATACATAGCGGTTTCGGCCTTCCGCCTTGGCTTGGTACATCGCGCTGTCGGCCTGGCTGACCAGTTGCTTGACGGTCGTCGTCCCGGCCTGCTCTCCGGCACAGACGGCAATGCCGATCGAAACGCCGACATGAATCTGCAGGTCGTTGATGACGATGGCTTCGGCAAGTGCATTGATGCATTTCTGGGCGACCCGCTCGGCGGCTTTCTGCGGTTTCTCGGTATCGGTGAGCAGGATCAGGAATTCATCGCCGCCGAGGCGGGCGACAGTATCCACATCGCGAACAGCGGCCTGCAGGCGGTGGGCAATTTCACCCAGCACGCGGTCGCCGATGCCATGACCATGCGTGTCGTTGACTGGCTTGAAACCATCAAGATCAAGGAAAAGCAGGGCCAGGCCGAGGTGATTGCGCTGTATCCGGTGCAGTTCGTTTTCCAGGCGCTCGTCGATCAGCCGGCGATTCGGCAGGCCGGTCAGCATGTCATGGTGGGCCATTTCGGCCAGACGCTGCTCCTGCTCCAGCAGGCGGTCCTGCAGGCGATTGAAGCTATGCGCGACATCGGCCACTTCATCGGCGGTGTGGGTCGCCACGGGTTGCATCGGGCGTTTGCCTTCGGCCATTTCGTGGAGCTCCCGGGCGAGCAGGGCAATCGGCTTGAGCAGCCGGCTGAGCACGGCGAACAGAACGACGATGCTTGGCAAGGAGAGTAGCGCTGTGATCAACAGCGTGTTGCGCAGCGTGTTCGAAACGGGCTCGAAAGCATCATCGGTCGATTGGCGGGCAACCAGCAGCCAGTTGCTGCGCGGCACTTCGGCGCTAGCGACCAGTTCGTCCTGATTGGCTGCGTTGCGAATGATTTTGATGCCGCGCAGGCCGTTGACCGCCGCATCGAGCACCGGGTCATCGCCGGTGTTGGGCATCGGTGTCACGGCGGTTTCTGCGTCAGAGGTCAGAACAACGAGGTGATGTTGCGGCGAAACGAGCTGGTAACTGCCATTTTTCCCAGGGCTGGTACCGAGAATCAGGTCGAGAAAGCCGGGGGTTGCCAGTGGAGTCACGCCGGCGAGAACACCGAGCAGTTTCTGGTTTGCATCGAAAACTGGAATCGCAATGACCAGTGCCGGCTCCTTGGTTGCCCGGGCGATCAACGGTTTGCTGATGAAGGGCTGGCGGGTAGTTGTCGCGCCGATGAACCAGTCACGGTCGACAAAGGATTTCGGCCGGGTTTTCAGGCGCGGGGCATCGCCGATGGTCGGCCCGCCATCGGGCGGGATCACCAACAAGCCAATCGGAAACAGGGTGTGGATGGCCTTGCGGTCTTCCAGCCATTGCTGCATCGCCGGCGGATTGCTGAACAGCGCCTCCGGCATGTTCAGCGCGACCCGTTTGAGGCTTTCCAGGCGCAGCGTGACCTTGGCGTCGATGTCCCGGGCAATGTAGTTGACCGTGGTCAGCTGCTGCTTGGACAGCACCTCCTGCATGTCGTCATGCAGGATGCGGGTGGCGAAGAAGGTAATCAGGCTGATGCCGGCCAGAAACAGCAGAACCGATACGACGGCAATCCGCATTTTCAGACTGCTGCCGAACCACGGCATCATCGCCCTGAGTCCTTAGCGGGAGATGGCCCGGTAGCCGATGTCCTTGCGGAACTGCATGCCATCCCAACTGATCTGCACGGCGGCCTCGTAGGCGCGCTTCTGGGCCAACTTGACGTTTTCGCCGAGCGCTGTGACGCACAACACGCGGCCACCGTTGGTGACGACCTTGCCATCTTGCTCAGCGGTGCCAGCATGGAAGACGTGGGCGTCATCGCCGAAACTGTTGCCGGCCGGCAGGCCCTGGATGACGTCACCCTTCTTCGGGGTGTCCGGGTAGTTGGCGGCGGCAAGCACGACGCCCAGCGCAATGCGGCGGTCCCATTCGGCTTCGACCTGATCCAGCGTGCCGGCTATGCCGTGTTCAAGCAGATCGACGAAATCGGATTTGAGGCGCATGAGGATCGGCTGGGTTTCCGGGTCGCCCATGCGGCAGTTGAATTCGAGTGTCTTGAGCGAGCCATCCTTGCCGATCATCAGGCCGGCGTAGAGGAAGCCGGTGAACGGGATGCCGTCGGCCGCCATGCCGCGCACGGTCGGCAGGATGATTTCGCGCATGGCCCGGGCGTGGATTTCCGGGGTGACGCACGGAGCGGGCGAGTAGGCGCCCATGCCGCCGGTATTCGGGCCGGTGTCGCCATCGCCGATGCGCTTGTGGTCCTGGCTGGAAGCCAGGGCGAGGACGTTCTTGCCGTCGACCATGACGATGAAACTGGCTTCCTCACCATCGAGGAAATCCTCGATGACGACGCGGGCGCCAGCATCGCCGAGCTTGTTGCCAGACAGCATGTCGTCAATGGCGGCATGTGCTTCTTCCAGCGACATGGCGACGACGACGCCCTTGCCAGCAGCCAGGCCGTCGGCCTTGATGACAATCGGCGCGCCTTTTTTATCGATGTAGGCGTGTGCTGCGGTCGACTCGGAAAAAGTCTCAAAACCAGCAGTCGGAATGTTGTGGCGAGCCATGAAACGCTTGGCGAAATCCTTCGAGGACTCAAGCTGGGCAGCTTCCTTGGTCGGGCCAAAAATCTTCAGGCCACGAGCCCTGAAAATATTGACCACACCAGCCGCCAGCGGCGCTTCCGGGCCAACGACGGTGAGGTGAACTTTGTTCTGCTCGACGAAATCAGCCAGGGCTTCCGGATCGGTGATGTTGACGTTTTCCAGCTCATGCTCGCGCGCCGTGCCGGCATTGCCCGGGGCAACGAACACCTTCTGCATGCCTTGGGTCTGCGCCAGGCGCCAGGCCATGGCGTGCTCGCGGCCGCCGGAACCGATGACTAGAAGTTTCATGGCTGATCTCTGTTGGGGTTTTGTTATTAGTGACGGAAGTGGCGGGCGCCGGTGAAAACCATGGCCAGACCGTGTTCGTCGGCGGCGGCGATGACTTCCTCGTCGCGCATCGAACCACCCGGCTGGATGACGGCCTTGGCACCGGCTGCAGCCAGCACGTCGACACCATCACGGAACGGGAAAAAAGCATCCGAGGCAACGACTGAGCCATTGAGGTCGAGGCCGGCATGCTGGGCCTTGATGCTGGCGATCTTGGTCGAATCGACGCGGCTCATCTGGCCGGCGCCGACGCCCAGCGTCATGCCGTTGCCGCAGAAGACGATGGCGTTGGACTTGACGAACTTGGCGACGCGCTCGGCGAAGAGCAGGTCTTCGATCTGCTGGGCAGTCGGCTGGACCTTGGTGACGATCTTCAGGCCGGATGCCTGGGCCGTGAAGTCGTCCGGGGTCTGGACCAGCAGACCACCGCCGACGCGCTTGAATTCGAGCGTGTTCAGTACGCGGGAAATCGGCACGACGAGGACACGCAAGTTGGTCTTGCCGGCCAGCGCGGCCTTGGCTTCGGCCGTGAAGGACGGGGCGATCAGCACTTCGACGAAGTGCTTGCGCTCGTTCATGGCGTTGACGACGTCGAGGCCGACTTCGCCGTTGAACGCGATGATGCCGCCGAAGGCCGAGGTCGAATCGGTCTTGAAGGACTTTTCATAAGCGCCGAGCAGGGTGCCGTCGATGGCGACGCCGCACGGGTTGGCGTGCTTGACGATGACGCAGGCCGGGGCGTCGAAGGACTTGACGCATTCCCAGGCGGCGTCGGAGTCGGCGATGTTGTTGTAGGACAGTTCCTTGCCCTGCAGCTGGGTGTAGGCGGCGATGCTGCCGGCGACCGGGTTCGGTTCGCGGTAGAAGGCGGCGCTCTGGTGCGAGTTTTCGCCGTAGCGCAGGATTTCGGTGCGGTCGAACGCCAGTTGCAGCTTGGCCGGGAAGATGGCCGGAACCGGAGCGGCGTCGGCCGGCTCGGCTTCGGCGCCTTCGTCCAGGCCGGTCAGCCAGTTGGCGATCATGCTGTCGTAGCGGGCGGTGTGGGTGAAGGCCTTCTTGGCCAGACCGAAACGCGTCGCCAGTTGCAGGGCGCCGGCGTTGGCTTTCATTTCGGCGAGCAGCGGGGCGTAATCTTCCGGATCGGTGACGATGGCGACGCCAGCGTAATTCTTGGCCGAGGAGCGGACCATGGCCGGACCGCCGATGTCGATGTTCTCAATGGCGTCTTCCAGCGTCACGCCAGCCTTGGCGATGGTCGCGGCGAAGGGGTAGAGATTGACGCAGACGAGATCGATGGTCGGGATGCCGTGCGCTTCGATAGTCGCCAGGTGTTCCGGCAAGTCGCGACGGGCCAGGATGCCGCCATGCACCTTCGGGTGCAGGGTCTTGACGCGACCGTCGAGCATTTCCGGGAAACCGGTGTAGTCGCCGATTTCGGTGACGGCGAGGCCGGCGTCGCGCAGCATCTTGGCGGTGCCGCCGGTGGACAGCAGCTTGACGCCTTGGGCGGCAAGGCCCTGGGCGAATTCAAGAACGCCGGTTTTGTCGGAAACGGAAATCAGTGCTTGCTTGATGGTCATGGCGATTACAGTAGTTGGTGTTCGGTGAGTTTCTTGCGCAGGGTGTTGCGGTTGATGCCGAGCATCTCCGCCGCCAGCGTCTGGTTGGTGCCGGCCTTGGCGAGCACCACTTCGAGCATCGGTTTTTCGACGCTCTTCAGAACCATGTCATAGATCGCGCCCGGTTTTTCCCCATCCAGATCGCGAAAGTACTGCTCCAGTGCGTTGATGACGCACTGCCCCAAATCATGTTGGCTCATGCTGCCAACGCCTCCTCTTTGTCATATTTTAAAATATCGTTTTCTTCCGCCTGGCGGATGAAAAACTCGTTCACTGCCTGCATCTGTTGTTCGATGCTGGGCAGGACGTTCATTTCCTTACGGAAGGCCGCCGAACCAACCAATCCCTTGGTGTACCAGGAGATGTGCTTGCGGGCGACCTTGAACCCCGTTTCCGGGCCGTAGAAAGCGTAAAGGTCTTCGAGATGCGCCAGCAGGATGCTGTGGATCTCGGTGACCTTGGCCGGCGGCAGATGCTCGCCGGTTTTCAGAAAGTGTTCGATCTCGCGGAACAGCCAGGGACGGCCCTGGGCGGCGCGACCGATCATGATGCCGTCGGCACCGGTGACATCCAGCACGTGCTTGGCCTTTTCCGGCGTCGTGATGTCACCGTTGGCGATGACCGGAATGCGGATCAGCGTCTTGACCAGCGCGATGGTGTCGTATTCGGCCTCGCCGGTGTATTGCTGGCAGCGCGTCCGGCCGTGGATGGCGACGGCTCGGATGCCGGCTGATTCGGCGATGCGGGCGATGGTCGGCGCGTTCTTGTTGGCGATGTTCCAGCCGGTGCGGAATTTGAGGGTGACCGGCGTGTTCGGGACGGCAGCGACGACAGCGTCGAGAATGCGGCCGACCTGTTCCTCGTCCTGCATCAGCGCCGAGCCGGCCATGACGTTGCAGACCTTCTTGGCCGGGCAACCCATGTTGATGTCGATGATCTGCGCGCCGCGGTCGATGTTGTAGGCCGCGGCTTCGGCCATCATGGCCGGCTCGGTGCCGGCGATCTGCACCGCGATCGGTGCCGTCTCGCCCTCATGGTTCGCACGGCGAGAGGTCTTCAGCGAGTTCCACAGATCCTTGCGCGAGGTCACCATCTCGCTCACGGCATAGCCCGCACCCAGCTGTTTGCACAGTTTGCGAAATGGTCGATCGGTGACCCCAGCCATCGGGGCGACGAACAGATTGTTCGCCAGCGCGTAAGGTCCGATGTTCATGGGCTGGGGTTTCTGCGCTGCTCAAAAAGGAGGCAGGATTATAGGGGTCGGCCGTGACCTGGCGCTCAGGGTCACAATGCACTGCATGAGCGACGCACTTCATGCTTTGCTGGCTTGGCTTGCGCTGCCGGAGTTCGGCCTGAGCACGCTGTTTCTGGTCGCGCTCATCTCGGCCACCTTGTTGCCCTTGGGTTCAGAGCCCGCCTTGTTCGGCCTGATCAAGCTCGATCCCGGCTTGTTCTGGCCGGCGATTGCCGTGGCCACCGTGGGCAACACCCTGGGTGGTGCCATCAGCTGGTGGATGGGCTATGGCGCTGAACGGGCCTTCGAGCACTGGCACCATCGTTCGCCGCAGCAGCGCCAGGTCTTGCACTGGCTGGCGCGGCTGGGGCCCAAGGCCTGCCTGCTCAGCTGGTTGCCGATCATCGGTGATCCCTTGTGCGCGCTGGCAGGCTGGCAGCGTTGGCCGTTCTGGCCCTGCCTGGGCTACATGGCCGTGGGCAAGCTGCTGCGCTACCTGACCATGACCACCGTGCTGCTCTGGTGGTTTCCGGGGCGCTGGGTGGCTGGTAGCTGATCCCCCATCTGGGGGATGCGCCTGCCGGGTTTTTTGCGCGATGGGCGGGCACGGCTGGTTCCACAATCAACACCATGATCAGCACCACCCCCGCTTACGATGCGCTTGCGCGCATGCACACCCGTCTTCACCGTATGAGCCATCTGCAGAGCATGGCCGAATGGGATCAGGCCTCCAACATGCCTCCCGGTGGCAACCAGGCCCGCTCGGCCGCCCTGGGTGAAATGGCCTCGCTGCTGCACCGCATGCGCACCGAGCTGAGCTTGCGCGACGACCTGGCGCGTGCCGGGCAGGAGCCGCTGGACGCCTTCCAGCGCGCCAACCTGGTCGAGATGACCCGCCAGTGGGAGCGCTCCAATGCGCTGCCCGAGGATCTGGTCGAGCGCCGCTCACTGGCCGCCTCGCGTTGCGAGCATGCCTGGCGCACCCAGCGTGCTGCCAATGACTGGCTGGGCTTTCTGCCCAACCTGCAAGAGGTGCTCGGGATCGCCCGCGAAGAGGCCAGGTTGCTGTCGGAGCGCAGCGGTCTGGGCCTCTACGACGCGTTGATGGATCAGTACGAGCCGGGCATGCGCAGCACGGTGGTCAGTCAGGTGTTTGGCGACCTCAAGACCTGGCTGCCCGGCATGATCCGCGAGGTCAGCGAAAAGCAGGCCGGCGAGACCGTGCTGCCTGCCCAGGGTCCGTTTGCCCTGCCGGCTCAGCGCCGCCTTTGTGAGCAGGTGATGGGCTTGCTCGGCTTTGATTTCGGCTCGGGCCGGCTGGATGTGAGCGCCCACCCGTTCTCGGGCGGCGTGCCGGAAGACGTGCGCCTGACCACCCGGTTCAGCGAGGCCGACTTCCTGTCCAGCCTGATGGGCACGGTGCATGAAACCGGCCATGGCCGCTACGAGCAGAACCTGCCGCGCGAGCAGCTGGGCCAGCCGGTGGCGCTGGCCCGTTCCATGGCCATCCATGAGAGCCAGAGCCTGGCCTTCGAGATGCAGCTCGGTGGCCATCCAGGCTTCGCCGCGCTCTTGTCACCGCTGGTCCAGCAGGCCTTCGGCACCCAGGCGGCCTTCGAGCCGGTCAACCTGCACCGGCTGATGACGCGGGTCAAGCCCAGTCTGATCCGCGTCGAGGCCGATGAGGTGACTTATCCAGCCCATGTGATCCTGCGCTACGAGATCGAGCGGGCGCTGATCGAGGGCCATGCCGAGGCGGCGGACATTCCCGCGCTCTGGGATGAGGCCATGCAGACGCTGCTGGGCATCGATACCCGGGGCAACTACCGCGACGGCCCGATGCAGGATGTGCACTGGGCGGCAGGCCTGTTCGGCTACTTCCCCTGCTATTCGCTGGGTGCCATGTACGCGGCCCAATGGTTTGCGGCGATGCGCCGCGAGCAGTCTGACCTGGACCAGCGCATCGCCAGCGGTGATCTGGAGCCGGTGTTCGCCTGGCTGCAGCGCAACATCTGGTCGCAGGCCAGCCGCTGGCCGACCGACGAGCTGGCGCGGCGCGCCAGCGGCGAGACGCTGAATCCGGCGCATTTCAAGGCCCACCTGAGCCAGCGTTACCTGGGCCGTTGACGGCAGCCTGCTCACCGGGGGCGATGCGGCCTCCGGCGGGCGCTCACTTCTTGCGGATGGCGGTCACCGTGTACTGGCCGTCGATCTTGTCGGCATCGAAGCTGATCAGATCGCCTTCGGCCAGATCGTTCAGCAGGCTGGCCGGACGAGCCCGGAACACCATGGTCATCGGCGGCATGTCGAGGTTCTTCAGCTCGCCATGCTTGATTGTGACCTTGCCCTGGGCCTTGTCGATCTTGCGCACCTCGCCCTCGGCAGCGGCCAGCGGGCCGGCCGAGGCCACCAGAACGGCCAAGGCGGCCAGACGGCGCAGGGTGCGAAAACGGGGGGTGTTCATGAATGAGGGCTCCTTGTCTGGAACAACGCGCCACAGGTGACTTGCGCTGACACGCCTTCTGGCCGCAGCACGGGCGCAATGTGGCAGGTTAGCGGATCTTGGCCCGGCCAGGGCTGAGTCAGCGCCGTCTTGGCAGCCTTCTAGAATGATCGGGCCTGTTTCCCCTTCAACGACCCTGCCTGCCATGACCACTACCCCTGCTGCCACGACGCTCGAACTCATCCAGCCCCGCGACAAGGCAGAGATCCTGGCCCAGGCGCTGCCTTACATCCGCCGGTTTCATGGCAAGACCCTGGTCATCAAGTACGGCGGCAACGCCATGACCGACCCCGCCCTGCAGCAGGATTTCGCCGAAGACATCGTGCTGCTCAAGCTGGTGGGCATGAATCCGGTGGTGGTGCACGGCGGTGGCCCTCAGATCGACGAGGCGCTGAACCGTCTGGGCAAGAAGGGCACCTTCATCCAGGGCATGCGCGTGACCGACGAAGAGACCATGGAGGTGGTCGAATGGGTGCTGGGCGGCGAGGTGCAGCAGGACATCGTCGGCCTGATCAACGCAGCTGGCGGCAAGGCCGTGGGCCTGACCGGTCGTGACGGCGCGATGATCCGTGCCCGCAAGCTGAAGATGCTCGACAAGGATGATCCGAGCAAGGAGCACGACGTGGGTCAGGTCGGCGAGATCGAGTCGATCGACCCCAGCGTGGTCAAGGCCCTGCAGGACGACGCCTTCATCCCGGTGATCAGCCCGATTGGCTTTGGCGAGAACAACGAGAGCTACAACATCAATGCCGACGTGGTGGCGGCCAAGCTGGCCACGGTGCTCAAGGCCGAGAAGCTGCTGATGCTGACCAACATCGCCGGCGTGCTCGACAAGCAGGGCCAACTGTTGACCGACCTGACCGCACGCCGCATCGACGAGCTGTTTGCTGACGGCACCATCAGCGGCGGCATGCTGCCCAAGATCGCCGGTGCGCTGGACGCGGCCAAGAGCGGTGTCAACGCCGTGCACATCATTGACGGCCGCGTGCCGCATGCGCTGCTGCTCGAGATCCTCACCGACCAGGCCTTCGGCACGATGATCCGTTCGCATTGAGCGACAGGATCCACGCATGACGTCTGCGGCGCGCGACCCGCGCACGGTCTGGTTGTTCGACCTCGACAACACCCTGCACAACGCCTCGGCCTCGGCGTTCAAGCACCTCGACAGCTCGATGAACGGCTACATGGTCGAACACCTGGGCGTCAGCCTGGAGGAGGCCAACCGCCTGCGCGGCCACTACTGGCGACGCTATGGCGCGACCCTGCTGGGCTTGATTCGCCACCATGGCGTGCAGCGCGACCACTTTCTGCATCACACGCATGTGCTGCCCACGCTGGAGCAGGATGTGGTGACCCATGCCCATGATGTGGCGGCCGTGGCCCGCCTGGCCGGGCGCCGCCTGATCCTGACCAATGCACCACTGGCCTACAGTGAGCGGGTGCTGGCCGCGCTCAAGCTGCGTGGCTTGTTCGATGGGGTGATCAGCATCGAGCAGATGACCATGTTTGGCGAGTTGCGACCCAAGCCGGACGCCCGGATGTTCCGCGCGCTGGTGGCCAGGCTCGGCGTGACGCCCGAGCGCTGCGTGCTGGTCGAAGACACGCTGGTCCATCAAAAAGCCGCCTACGGATTGGGCATGCGCACGGTGTGGATGCAACGCTGGGCCCGGCACCATGGCCATGGCCCTGAGTTGGGTCAGCGCATGGCCCGCAAGCCGGCTTATGTGTGTGCAAGAATCCGCTCGCTTCAACAGTTGCACAGCGCGTTGTGATGTCCGATATGCCCACCGCGCCGCTGGCGCCACTCGTTACTGGCCTCGTGCCCTCTGAAGCCGCTCAGCCTCCGGTGGAGGTGACCGCCGCTCGCAAGCGTCCCAAGCCCGGTGAGCGACGCATCCAGATCCTGCAGGCGCTGGCCGAGATGCTGGAGCAACCCGGCGCCGACCGCATCACCACCGCTGCCTTGGCTTCTCGACTGTCGGTCAGCGAGGCTGCGCTGTATCGCCACTTCGCCAGCAAGGCGCAGATGTTCGAGGGTCTGATCGAGTTCATCGAGTCCAGCGTCTTCAGCCTGATCAACCAGATCGCCGAGCGAGAGCCGGCCGGCCGCGCGCAGGCAGCACGCATGGTGCAGGTGCTGCTGCAGTTCGGTGAGCGCAACCCGGGCATGGCCCGCGTCATGGTGGGCGATGCGCTGGTGTTCGAGAACGAACGGTTGGGCGTGCGCATGAGCCAGTTTTTTGACCGGGTCGAGTCGCAGTTGCGCGCCGCGTTGCGCACGGCTGCCGAGCAAGAAGGCTCGGCCACCCCCACAGTCGATGCCAACGGGCAGGCGTCCGCCCTGACCTGTCTGGTGATCGGCAGGTTGCAGCGCTTTGCCCGCTCGGGTTTCAAGCGCCTGCCCACCGAACAACTCGACGTGGCCCTGCGCTTGCTGGCTTGAGCCCGGGGCGGCCCGCTGCGGGTCGCTTCAGGTCTGTTTGGCGCAGACGGGGGTCAACGCCCTGTCACTTCCTGCCGCTTCAATGCGCTATCTTCACTGAATGCAGGAATTCGTCATGTCCAAGTTGTCCGTGCTGGCCTCCAGCCTGGCCCTCGCCGGTTGCTCCGTGCTCGCCCAGGCCGGTGCCACGGCTGCTGCCGTTGCAGCGCCCAAGCCGCTCCAGATCAAGATCATCGGCCTGAACGACTTTCACGGCAATCTGGAGTCGCCAGGCACCTTCCGCGCTGATCCGCTGTCGGCAGCGGTTGCGGCCGGTGGTGCCGACTATGCTGCCGGCTACATTGCCGCCGCCCGCGCCGCCAACCCCAAGACCATCGTGGTCTCGGCCGGTGACCTGATCGGTGCCAGCCCGATGGTGTCGGCGCTCTTCCATGACGAGCCGACCATCGAGGTGATGAACCGGGTCGGTCTGAACTTCAATGCCGTGGGCAACCACGAGTTTGATGACGGCAAGTCGGAGCTGGTTCGCATGCAGAAGGGTGGCTGCCACCCGACCGACCTGGCCAACAGCTGCCGCGGTGCCGAAGTGGGCACGCCCGTGCCGTTCGAAGGTGCCAAGTTCAAGTTCCTGGCTGCCAACGTCAAGAAGAAGGACGGCAACAAGAGCAATCTGTTCCCGGCCTACGGCGTCAAGCAGTTCCTGCTCAACGGCCAGTACGTCAACGTCGCCTTCATCGGTCTGACCTTGAAGGAAACGCCACAGATCGTCACGCCCACCGGTGTCAAGGGCCTGATCTTTGAGGACGAGGTGAGCACCATCAATGCGCTGGTGCCCGAGCTCAAGGCCAAGGGCATCGAGTCGATCGTGGTCCTCATCCACCAGGGTGGCAGCCAGACCGGCCCGACGCCGCTTGACATCAATGCCTGCGTGGGCAACCTTGACGGCTCGCCGATCAAGACCATCGTCAGCCAACTCGACGACGCGATTGACCTGGTGGTGTCCGGCCACACCCATGGCGCCTACAACTGCCAGCTGCCGTTGGCCAGCGGTCGTCTGATCCCGGTGACCAGCGCCAATGCACAGGGTCGCGTGCTGACCGACATCGACGTGACGATCGACACGACCACCCGCAATGTGACGGCCATCTCGGCCAGGAACAAGGTGGTGGACCGCACCAATGCGGCCATCACGCCGAACGCCGAAGTGGCCAGCATCGTGGCCGCCTACAAGACCCTGGTCAGCCCGATCGCCAATGCCGTGATCGGCCGCATCGCCCGTGATGTGGTCAGCAGCAAGGACGCGGCCTGCAATGTGCCGGCTGGCGACCTGATTGCTGACTCGCAGCTGCAGGCCACGGCAGCGCCTGAGTTTGGCGGCGCCCAGCTGGCGCTGATGAATCCGGGTGGCGTGCGAGGCCCGTTCACCTACGCTGGCAGCGTGGTCGGCGAGGGTGACGGCAACGTGACCTACGGTGAAGCCTTCACGGTGCAGCCCTTCGGCAACAGCTTGGTGACGATGACGCTGAACAGCCAGCAGATCCGTGACACGCTGGAGCAGCAGTACGCCAACTGCTTCGGCCAGACCAGCTTCGGCCGCATCCTGCTGCCGTCGAACGGCCTGCGCTATGAGTGGGACAACACCCAGGCCTGCGGCGCCAAGGTGCGCAATGCCACCCTGACCGTGGGCGGCGTGACCACCACCCTGGTGCAGAACGGCGCGGTGCTGGATGGCACGCGCAGCTGGCGCGTCACGGTCAACAACTTCCTGGCCGATGGCGGCGACGGCTTCACCGTGCTCAAGCAGGGCACGGCCCGCGTCGGCGGCGCCCAGGACGTGGATGCCTTGTCGGCCTACATGGCCTCGACCCAGGCACCGGCGCCGGCCTACGATCCCTTGGCAGCCAACCTGGGCAAGCCGCGCATCGTCCGCCTGGACGGTGGCACCGTCTGCCCCTGAGTCTGTGGCCGTCTGCTGAGCGTGGAGGAGGCGGCGCACTGCCCCTCCTCTACACTCTGGCCGCATGACGCTGGATGATCTGAAACCTCTGCTGAGCCGCGCCGAGTCGCTGCTCAGCCGCCTTGAAGCCACCTTGCCGCTGCCCTTGGCGGCGCCGGACTGGCAAGCCCATGTCGCCTTCCGCTATCGCAAACGCGGCGGTGCGGGCCGGATCGAACCGGTCCGTCAGGTCGGCGGCATCCGCCTGAGCGATCTCAAGGAAGTCGAGCCGCAGAAAGAGCGGCTCTGGCACAACACGGCCCAGTTCGTGGCCGGCGCCTCGGCCAACAATGTGTTGCTGACTGGCGCCCGCGGCACCGGCAAGAGCTCGCTCATCAAGGCTTGCCTGAACGAGTTTGCCGACCGGGGCTTGCGCCTGATCGAGGTGGACAAGGCCGATCTGGTGGACCTGCCCGATCTGGTGGACCTGGTGGCGGGCCGGCCCGAGCGCTTCATCGTCTTCTGCGACGACCTGAGCTTTGAAGAGGGTGAGGCCGGCTACAAGGCGTTGAAATCGGTGCTGGACGGCACGGTCAGTGCCGCCGCCGACAACCTGCTGATCTACGCCACCAGCAACCGGCGCCACCTGCTGCCGGAGACGATGAAGGACAACCTCAGCTACCGCCACACCGAGGATGGCGAGCTGCACCCAGGTGAGGGCGTGGAAGAGAAGATCTCGCTGTCCGAGCGCTTCGGGCTGTGGATCAGCTTCTATCCCTTCAGCCAGGATGAGTACTTGGCCATCGTTGCGCAGTGGCTGGGCCACTACGGTCTGGACGCGGCGGCCATCGCTGCGGCACGTCCGCAGGCGCTGATCTTCGCGCTGGAGCGCGGCTCGCGCTCGGGCCGCGTGGCAGGCCAGTTCGCACGTGACTTTGCCGGCCGGCTGGCGCTGGCTTCGGCACAAGCAGCCCCATGACCGAGTCTGCCATGACGGCGCCTGAAGAGCGCGTTCCGGTGGAGGTGGCCGTGGGGGTGCTGATCGAGCGCGACGCCACCGGGCGCGAAGGGCGGTTTCTGCTGACGTCACGTCCGCAGGGCAAGGTCTACGCTGGCTACTGGGAGTTTCCGGGCGGCAAGCTGGAGGCCCATGAGTCGGTTCATCAGGCGCTGGCCCGCGAGCTGGTCGAAGAGCTGGGCATCCAGATCGGCGCCAGCCACCCCTGGCAGACATTGGTGATGGACTATCCGCATGCCCGGGTGCGCCTGCACTTCCACAAGGTCTACGAGTGGACCGGTGCGTTCGAGATGCGTGAGCAACAGGCCATGGCCTGGGAATCCTTGCCGGTGCAGTCCAAGCCGGTGCTCCCCGGCACCATCCCCGTGCTGCAGTGGTTCGCCGCCGAGCGGGGATTCAGTGGCAGCACCCACACGGATTGACGGAGCGGCTTCGCTACACTGGCCCGATGGATTGGCTAGAACACATACGATGGGACCGCGACGGCCTGGTGCCGGTGATCGCGCAAGAGGCCGGCAGCGGCGATGTGCTGATGTTTGCCTGGATGAACCGCGAGGCGCTGCAGCGCACCGCAGCACTGGGGCAGGCGGTGTATTTCAGCCGCTCGCGCGGCCGCCTGTGGCACAAAGGCGAGGAATCCGGCCACTTCCAGACCGTGCACGAGATCCGGCTGGACTGCGACCAGGACGTGGTGCTGCTGAAGATCACCCAGCATGGCCATGAGCCGGGCATTGCCTGCCATACCGGGCGCCATAGTTGCTTCTATGAGCGCCTTGAAGGCGATCAATGGCGGGCCGTTGAGCCGGTCCTGAAAGACCCTGAGCGCATCTATGCGCCTGCATCCACACCCCATCCCACTGTCCCGTGACCTTGGCACCATGAGTTCGAACGACACATTGCAGCGCCTCCATGAGGTGATCGAAACCCGCCGGCTCGGCGACCCCGACAAGAGCTATGTGGCGCGCCTGTTCCACAAGGGCACCGATGCCATCTTGAAGAAGATCGGCGAGGAGGCCACCGAAACGGTGATGGCCGCCAAGGATGGCGACAAGCAGAAGATCGTCTACGAAGTGGCTGACTTGTGGTTTCACTCGATGATCGCGCTGGCGCAGTTCGGCCTGTCGCCTGCCGAGGTGCTGGCCGAGCTGGAGCGCCGCGAGGGACTGTCCGGGCTGGAAGAATTTGCCGCGCGCAAGGCGCAACTCAGGGATCAACAGGAGGCTCCATGAACCAAGTCATCGACACCACGCCGTCGGCCGAACGGCTGGCCACCCTCAAGCAGCTCACGCTGGTGACCTATGTGCTGTATGCCGTCAGCGCCTTCGTCGGCGTCACCGGCATCATCGCCATCGTCATCAATTACCTCAAGCGCGAAGACACCCACGGCACGATCTATCACAGCCATTTCGAGTGGCAGATCCGCACCTTCTGGTGGAGTCTGCTCTGGGCCGTGATCGGCTTTGCCACCCTCATCGTTGGTGTGGGCGTGCTCGTGCTGGTGGCCGACGGCATCTGGGTCATCTACCGGATCGTCAAGGGCTTCCTGAACTGGAGCGATGGCAAGCCCATGCCCATGAAGGTGGAGGCCTGATTCATGAGTGCCGATCCGAACTGCATCTTCTGCAAGATCGTGGCCGGGCAGATCCCGTCGCGCAAGGTCTTTGAGGATGAGGATGTGCTGGTGTTCCACGACATCGCACCCTGGGCGCCGGTGCACCTGTTGCTGATTCCCAAGCGCCACATTGCGTCGATGGTCGATGTGACACCTGAAGACGCTGCCGTGCTGGGCAAGATGATGGTGCTGGCGCCGCGTCTGATGGCTGAGCTGGGCGTGACCAACGGCTTCCGCCAAGTCATCAACACCGGCCATGATGGGGGCCAAGAGGTCCACCATGTGCACATGCATGTGGTGGGCGGGCCGCGGCCTTGGGCCAAAGGCTGAAGCCCGCTAGACCCACATGACAGTGTCGTCACAGTGCGACCCGTAGAATCCATCTATTCGTTTTCAGGAGTACAGACATGGGATCGTTCAGCATTTGGCATTGGCTGATCGTGCTGGTGGTGGTGGTGCTGATTTTCGGCACCAAGAAGCTCAAGAACGTCGGTTCCGATCTGGGATCCGCCGTCAAGGGCTTCAAGGACGGCATGAAGACCGGCTCGACCGATGACACGCCTGCCGAAACGCCTCAGCAGGTCAGCGCACGCAAGGCCAGCGACGCCAACACGGTGGACGTGGATGCTCGCACCAAGTCCTGAGGGTGGTGGTGCACATCAGGCCCTGAAGACTGCAGCCTGGCTGCTGGCTGCAGGGGCGCTGATGGCCACCAAGGTGCCGCATGATTGATTTCGGTTTTGACAAGATTGCCTTGATCGGGGCGGTGGCGCTGATCGTCATCGGGCCCGAGAAGCTGCCGCGCGTGGCTCGCACGGTTGGCCATTTCATCGGCAAGGCGCAGCGCTACGTGTCAGATGTCAAGGCTGAGGTGAATCGGTCCATCGAGCTCGAAGAGCTTCAGAAGATGAAGACCGAGTTCGAGACAGCAGCGCGCGATGTGGGCAACAGCGTGCAGCAGGAGGTCAATTCGGCCAGTGCGGCTTTGGACGAGACCTGGTCTGAGGCCAGTTCCGGTCTGAGTGTCTCGTCGCTCTCGAATACCGACTGGACGCCGCCCCCGCCTCAATACCAGCTGCCCCGCAAGAAGTGGCGGGTGAAGAAAGCTGCCGTGCCGCGCTGGTTCAAGCAGCGCAATGGTGTGCGCCAGCATGCCCAGTCGGGCGCGGCCCGGGTGGCGCGTTTCCGTCCGCCGCGCAGCGGATCCTCGACATGAACAATCCCAAACCCGATGAGCTCGAAGGCACGGAAGCGCCTTTCGTCTCGCACCTGATCGAACTGCGCGACCGGCTGGTCAAGGCCTGCATTGCGGTGGGCTTGATGTTCGGCCTGCTGGCATTCTGGCCCGGCCCCGGGGCGCTTTACGATCTGCTGGCAGCGCCTTTGGTGTCCACGCTGCCGCAGGGCGCCACGATGATCGCCACCAATGTGATCTCGCCCTTCATGGTGCCGCTCAAGATCACCTTGTTGGCGGGCTTTTTGCTGGCGCTGCCAGTGGTGCTGTACCAGGTCTGGGCCTTTGTGGCGCCGGGCCTCTACAGCCACGAGAAGAAGCTGATCCTGCCGCTGGTCGTTTCCAGCACGTTGCTGTTTGCGCTGGGTGTGGCGTTCTGCTACTTTTTCGTGTTTGGCCAGGTGTTCAAGTTCATCCAGGGCTTTGCGCCCAAGAGCATCACGGCCGCGCCTGACATCGAGGCGTACCTGGGTTTTGTGATGACCATGTTCATCGCCTTCGGTGCTGCCTTCGAGGTGCCCGTGGTGGTGGTGGTGCTGGCGCGGATGGGCATCGTCACGGTCGAGAAGCTGCGCGAATTCCGTGGCTATTTCATCGTGCTGGCGTTCATCATCGCCGCGGTGATCACGCCGCCTGACATCGTTTCGCAGCTGGCGCTCGCCATCCCGATGTGCCTGCTCTACGAGCTGGGCATCATGTCGGCCGGCCTGTTCATCAAGCACACGCAGGCGCCCGACTCGGGCACCTGATTCCTCACTCTCGCTGCTGCGTCACACGCTGCCGCTGGGCGATCCGCACCGTCAGCTCCAGCGCCTTGGCGCCGCGCTGGATGCCCACCGTCGCGTCCGTCTGGGGTTTGAGGGCTGCCACGGCATTGAGCAGCTCTGCGGTGTTGCGGATCGGCTTGCCTGCGATGCGCACCACCACGTCACCCGGCTGCATGCCGGCCTTGCTGGCCGGGCCATCCTGCAGCACACCGGTGATCAGCACGCCTTCTTGAACCGGGATCTTGAAGCTCTCGGCGAACTCCGGATCCAGGTCGCGTGGTTGCACACCGATCCAGCCGCGCGTCACCTGACCGTTGCTGACCAGGCCGTCCATCACCTGGCGGGCCAGGTCGATCGGAATGGCAAAGCCGATGCCCAGGCTGCCGCCGCTGCGCGAGTAGATGGCCGTGTTGATGCCGATCAGGTTGCCGTTGATGTCGATCAGCGCACCGCCTGAATTGCCGGGGTTGATGGCGGCATCGGTCTGGATGAAGTTCTCGAAGGTCGACAGGCCCAGTCCGCTGCGACCCAGTGCACTGACGATGCCCGATGTGACCGTCTGCCCCACGTTGAACGGGTTGCCGATGGCCAATACCGCGTCGCCCACCTGCAGTTGATCAATCTGACCCAGGGTGACCACCGGCAGGCGGTCTGCCTCAATCTTCAGCACGGCCACGTCGGTCTCGGGGTCGGTGCCGACCAGTTTGGCGCTGGCTTCGCGGCCGTCGGACAGTCGCACCCGGATCTCGTCCGCACCCTCGATCACGTGATTGTTCGTCAGCAGATAACCCTCTGCCGAGACGATCACACCCGAACCCAGGCCCACCTGGGCTTGTTGCTCAGGCTGTTGGCCGCGCTGACCGAAGAAATAGCGGAACCAGGGATCAGTGCCGGAATGCGGATTGGCCTGCGGCGCCTTGCTGGCGGTGACGCTGACCACGGCAGGAGAGGCCTTGCGGGCGGCGCTGCTCAGCGCTTGGGCGGGCAGGGTGCCGGTGGCCACCTCGACCGGCACCGTGCCGCCCTTGCTCTGGCTGACGGAGTGCCAATGGCCTGACAGGCCGGGGACCCAGGCGGGCTTGAAGGTGTTCAGCACAAACAGCACGGCCACCAACACGGTGACGGCCTGTGAGAATAGGAGCCAGATTCTGTTCATGATGCGCGAGGAAAGAGCCATGGCCGCACGAGGCGAGATTGATTGTTTTCTCAACCAGCTCCTGCAGCCCGAGCGGTTCAAAGATTATGGGCCGAATGGTCTGCAGGTGGAGGGCAAGGCCGAGGTTTGCAAGGTCGTGTCCGGCGTAACGGCCAGCTTGGCCATGATCGAGGCTGCCGCCGCGGCCGGCGCTGATGCGCTCCTGGTGCACCACGGTCTGTTCTGGCGCGGTCAGGACGGCCGGCTCACCGGTTGGTTGAAAGCGCGTGTCGCCTGTCTGATGGAACACGGGATCAATCTCTACGCCTACCATCTGCCGCTGGATGCTCACCCTGAGTGGGGCAACAACGCGCAACTGGGCCGCATGCTGGGCTGGTCGGCGGAGCGGCGTTTTGGTGAGCAGGACCTGGGCATGGTCGGCCGGTTGGTGCAGGCGCTGGCCTTGCGCGAGGTGGCCTCCTGCGTGGAAGCTGCCCTGGGGCGCCCGGTGACGGTGGCGCCCGGCGATGGGCGCCCGGTTCGCACGGTGGCCTGGTGCAGCGGTGGGGCGCAGGGCTACTTCGAGAGCGCCATCGCGGCGGGTGCGGACCTCTATCTGACGGGCGAGATCTCGGAGCCGCAGGCCCACCTGGCCCGCGAGACGGGTGTGGCCTTCATCGCCTGTGGTCACCACGCCAGCGAGCGCTATGGCGCGCCCGCGGTGGCTCGGCAACTGGCCGAGCGCTTCCAGCTCAGCCATGAATTCATCGAGATCGAGAATCCGGCATGAGCTTGATCGCACCAGAACGGCCTCTGCTCTTGAGCCAGGGTGATGCCTGCGGCATCGGCCCCGAGACCATCGCGATGGCCTTTGCCAGGGGAGCGATGGACGGCGCCTTGGTGGTGGGGGATGTGGCGGTGATGCGGCGCGCCATGCGCGCCTGCGGTCTGTCTCATCCGGTGGCTGAACTCAGCGAGCCGGCTGCCCTCCCCAGGGTGCCGCCAGGTGCCTTGCCGGTCTGGACCCCTTCGGGCGTCGCTGTGTCACTGGATGAGTTGCCTTGGGGGCGGGTCTGCGCAGCGGCGGGCGCCCAGGCAGCGCGCTGCATCGAGGCGGCCACCCGAAGTGTGCTGGCCGGTCAGGCTTGCGGGCTGGTGACGGCGCCCATCAACAAGGCGGCATTGAGCGCCGCTGGCATCAGTTTTCCCGGGCACACCGAGATGCTGCAGGCACTGTGCGCAGCGTCTTCGGGCGAGTTTCCACCGGTGCGCATGATGCTGGCCAATGAACAGCTCAAGGTCGTGCTGGTCACGATCCACCTGTCACTGCGCGACGCCATCGATGCCTTGAGCACGGACGGCATTCTGCAGACCTTGCGCATCACCCACGAAGCGGGTCTGCGCTTTGGCATGACCGCGCCGCGCATCGCGGTGGCGGGGCTGAACCCGCATGCGGGGGAGGGTGGCTTGTTCGGCGACGAGGAGATCCATCTGATCGGGCCGGCCATCGCGGCTGCTCGGGCGCAGGGCATCGAGGCCAGTGGCCCGCATGCGCCCGACACGGTCTTCATGCGGGCGCGGGACGCCTTGGGTCACCCGGGCGAGTTCGACTTCGTGTTGGCCATGACCCATGACCACGGCCTGATCCCAGTGAAGTACCTGGGGGTGGAGCAGGGTGTCAATGTGACGCTGGGTCTGCCCCTGGTGCGGACCAGCCCCGACCACGGAACCGCCTTTGAACTGGCAGGCACGGGTCGGGCGGACCCGGCCAGCCTGGAGGCGGCGCTGCGCATGGCGCGCCGCCTGCTGGCTGTCAACGCTTGAGTGCGTCGCGGATCTCGCGCAACAGCAGCACATCCTCGGCCACCACCGGGGCGGCAGGCGCTTCGGCCACCGGCGCCGGCGCCGGAGCGGCCGCATGCTTGAGGCGATTGATCTGGCGGATCATCATGAAGATGATGAAGGCGAGGATCAGGAAGTTCAGCATGACGGTCAGGAAGCTGCCGTAGGCGAACACCGCGCCAGCCTTCTTCGCCTCGACCAGCGTGGCGGCCGGCGTGCCGGACAGCTGCACGAAATAGTTGGAGAAATCCAGACCGCCCACCGCCAGGCCCACCAGCGGCATGATCAGGTCACCGACCACCGAGTCGACGATCTTGCCGAAGGCACCGCCGATGATCACGCCGACGGCCAGGTCGACCACATTGCCCTTGACGGCAAACTCCTTGAACTCACTCGCAAAGCCCATGAAAAACTCCTCGTTCGTTGAATGATGGAAGCGCTTTTCGCGCTCGATTTGTGGCGTGCAGTATTGCCGCAATGGGCGTTGTGTCAACCGCTGAGCAAGCCTTCGCGCCACAGATTGCACGCGCAATGCGGGGAAACGTGGCGCGTCCGCTAAAATGCGCGATTGACCGAGTACAGAATTTCAAGTCTCCAGTCTTTCCAGAGCTCCAAGAAGGATCCCCATGAGTGATAACGCGGTGGACCAGGGCAAGCGCACGTGGTTGATTGCCACGGGTTGCGCAGGTGCCGTGGGCGGCGTGGCTACAGCCGTGCCCTTTGTCAGCACTTTCACGCCATCGGAGCGCGCCAAGGCGGCCGGTGCAGCGGTCGAGGTCGACATCGGTGCCCTTAAACCGGGCGAAAAATTGACCGTTGAATGGCGCGGCAAACCAGTCTGGGTGGTGCGTCGCACACCCGAGCAGTTGGACGCGCTGAAGAAGCTTGATCCGCAGCTGGCCGATCCGGACTCGCTGCGCAAGGCTTATCCGATCCCCGACTACGCGAAGAACACCGCGCGCTCGATCAAGCCCGAGTACCTGGTCGTGGTGGGCATCTGCTCGCACCTGGGTTGCTCGCCGTCCGAGAAGTTCATCGCCGGCCCGCAGCCCTCGCTGCCCGATGACTGGAACGGTGGCTTCCTCTGCCCTTGCCACGGCTCCACGTTCGACATGGCCGGCCGGGTGTTCAAGAACAAGCCCGCCCCGGACAACCTCGAGGTTCCGCCGCACATGTATTTGTCCGACAGCAAGCTGCTGATCGGCGAAGACAAGCAGGCCTGAGCCGACGTGACAGAACAGACGAAAGGCAATCATGGCTGAATTCAAAGTCGCACCGGCCGATGCGTCGGTGGGCGAAAAGCTGCTGACCTGGGTAGACAACCGCTTCCCGGCATCCAAGCTGTACAAGGAGCATCTCTCCGAGTACTACGCGCCGAAGAACTTCAATTTCTGGTACTTCTTCGGCTCGCTGGCGCTGCTGGTGCTGGTGATCCAGATCGTCACCGGCATCTTCCTGGTGATGCACTACAAGCCGGATGCGGCCCTGGCCTTTGCCTCGGTCGAGTACATCATGCGCGATGTGCCCTGGGGCTGGCTGATCCGCTACATGCACTCCACCGGCGCTTCGGCGTTCTTCGTGGTGGTGTACCTGCACATGTTCCGAGGCCTGCTGTACGGTTCGTACCGCAAGCCGCGCGAGCTGGTCTGGGTCTTTGGCTGCGCCATCTTCCTGTGCCTGATGGCCGAAGCCTTCATGGGCTATCTGCTGCCTTGGGGCCAGATGTCGTACTGGGGCGCCCAGGTGATCGTGAACCTGTTCGCCGCCGTGCCCTTCATCGGCAACGATCTGGCCTTGCTGATCCGCGGCGACTTCGTCGTCGGTGACGCCACCCTGAACCGCTTCTTCAGCTTCCACGTCATTGCCGTGCCGCTGGTGTTGCTGGGTCTGGTGGTGGCGCACATCATCGCGCTGCACGAAGTGGG
>JBAQOL010000003.1:0-154824 GCA_049304775.1 Ferribacterium limneticum | reverse complement strand
TGTGTAGCTGGTGGCGCTGCTGCTGGCGTTGGACAGGCTGACCGTGAACACGGCCGCGTTGCCTTCGCTGACGGTGACGCTGTTGATGCCGGCATCGAGCGGGTCGTCTACGCTCGTGATGGTGGGCTGGGCATCGACGCTAAGGATGACCGGAGCGCCTTCGATTGTCTCCAGCGGACGACCGCGCTCGGTTCCGAACAGGTAGGCCAAGGGATCAACCGTTTCGACGATCCGCAGTAGTTCGATGAAGGTGTGGCCTTCGTTGCCGCCCTGGCCGGCAAGACCGGCGGCCGGCGCTTCCTCTTCAAGCAGGGCGTCAAGATCGCTGCCTGACTTCAAGGCCGAAGCGATCTTCTTGAATCCGTCCTGGTTATTTACTACCGCACTATCGGCGGCGTCAGGCTTGATCGTTGCGGCAACCTCAGCGTCGATTTTCGCTGTTTCACCTGGGCGGACGGTCATCTCGCGGCCATCGGCCAGGGTCAGAACAACGTTGGCACCATCGGCAGCGACGACGCTCTCGCCCTCGCGTATCGCGTCTCCGAGCTTGAGGCGGCGCATATTTCCTGCGCTATCGCGCGCAAATGCTTGACCTGAAAGAACGGAAACTTGGGCGACGACTTGGGCTTGAGCCATGGTGAAACTCCAGACACTATTAGCAATGCTAAAAGTGTAAGTGCAACGACGCCCATCGAGCTATTGAACCAAAGTACAGTATGGCGACTAAATGTGAGTTATTTCACGCTTTCGCGAGCCTTCACGGGGATTTTCAAGGAGAAATTTACCTGGTCAGAATATTTCAAATTTGGCAAAAATTTCCGGTTGACCGTGGAAGTTGACGCGTCGGCTTTTCAAGGATTTGACGCCAAGCTGATCAGGCATATTGCCCTACAGGTTTACGCCGTTGATGCGCAGTGACAGCTGCAGGCGGTCGCGCAAGGCAAGTTTCTCGAAAACTGCGGACAAATGCGCCTTGACCGTTCTTTCGGTAATCGAAAGCTGGTCGGCGATTTCCTTGTTGCTGGCGCCGCCGGCGACGAGCTTTGCCACTTGTGACTCGCGCTCGGAAAGCAGGGCCGACCAGGTGTCCACCCTGGCCTCGGAACGCACCTCGAGAGCTCTGGCGGTGCTGCCGACCAGTCTTTGCAGCAGGGACTGACCAATCCACAGCCCGCCATTTTCGACGACGAGGGCGACCTGACGCAGCACCTCCGGCGCCGCGTAGGTATTGCAACAGCCGGAGGCGCCCAGGGCGCAGGCTTCGGCAATGATGGCGTCGCCCGGCTCGTCGGCGAGGACGACAACGATCTGCGACGGCGCAATTGTCAATGCACCCAATATCGACGCGAGACTTTCCTGCGGACGGCAACGGCACCAGATAACGCTCCGCTCCCCCTCGGCGGGTACTGGCACAGCATCCCGATGCACTACTCGCGCCTCCGGGAAGGCCTCCAGCCACGATGGCAGCGCCGGTGCATCGCGGTCAACAAAGCAATGAATCATCAGCGCTCCGTCAAGGCCACGCTTTTGGCCCGCAGGACCGGCTTGAGCATATAGGCCAGAACACTCTTCTTGCCGGTCAAAACATCAACCTCGGCAATCATGCCAGGAATGATCGGCAGATTGGCATCGCCGAAACCAGGCTTGTTGGTACGGACCCGCACTGTGTAGAAGGCATTTCCCTTGTCGTCCATCACCGTGTCGGCGCCGATGTGTTCAAGCGTTCCGTCAAGGCCGCCATAGATTGAAAAGTCATAGGCGGTGAATTTGACGATCACCGGCTGCCCCGGACGCAGGAAGGCGATATCCCGCGGCAATACGCGCGCTTCGAGCAACAGGGTATCTTCAAGGGGAACAATCTCGATCATGTCCTTGCCGGGCTGGATCACCCCACCGACGGTATTGACCAGCAAGCGCTTGACCGTGCCCTTGACGGGTGAACGAATTGACGACTGCTTGACCCGATCAGACAAGGCGACGCTTCCTTCAGCCAGGCTGTTCAGCTTGGACATGACTTCGGAAAGTTCCTTGCTGGCATCGTTGCGGAAAGTCAGTTCGACCTCCTCGATCTTGCGTTGCGCCTCATTGATCGATGACTGGACCCGGGATATCTGGGCAGAAGCCATGTCGCGCTCGCCGCGATAGCGGGAAACGTCGCGCTCCAGACGCAGCAACTCGACTTCGGAGATCGCCCCGGAGTTGATCAGGGGCCGCGTGACGGCGAGCTCCTTGGAGGTCAGTTCATACCCCTGTGAGGCCTGCGCCCGCTTGGCCTGCGCTTCGTTCAGCTCCTGATGGCGTTGATTGAGCTGCTGGCGGGCAATTGAAACAGCCGCCGTCAACTCGTCGTTTCTGGCCTCGTAAAACTGGCGTTCCTGAGCGACGATGGACGGGTCGGCCTTCATGACCTCCTCCGGCGGAACGAATGGCTCGCCTTCGGAAATGGCGCGCAGGCGGGCCGCCCTTGCCACCAGCCCAAGATACTGGGCCTGGTTTTCCTTGACCGAGGAAACGAAACGGGTTTCATCTATCTTGATCAGCAACTGCTCGGCCTGAACAATCTCGCCCTCACGCACGAGAATTTCGGAAACCAGGCCACCATCAATGCTCTGCAAAACCTGGACTTGCCGGGAAGGAATCACCTTGCCCTCTCCCCGCGTTACCTCATCCAGTTGCGCAACAGCCGCCCACATGACGAAGACAGCAAAGACAATCCCGATCGAACGTAACAACACGCGCGCCCGGAGAGGTTCCTGACGCAGCATGGCCAGATCGGCATCGCTGGCAAAATCGACGACTTCGACCTCCTCCCGGCTTGGCAGGCGCCCGAGGATGCGCTCGACATAGGGCGTCGCCTTTTGAGCAACGCGCTCCAGCCAGGCATGCGTTGCCGCAGCGATCGCTTTCAGGCGCTTCATGACGCCCTCCCGATCCGGCCGCTCTGCAGCGCCTGAATAACCTGGTCGCGCGGGCCATCGGCCACGATGCGCCCGTCGTCGACGACGAGTACTCGGGTGGCAAGATCAAGCAGGCTGTTGCGATGCGTAACGATCAGGACCGTCTTGTGCGCCGCCATCACCTTCAGGCGCTCCTTGAATTGCTGCTCCGAGGAAAAGTCCATGGCGCTGGTTGGCTCGTCAAGCAACAGGATCGGCGGATCCATGAGGAAGGCCCGGGCAATCGCCACACCCTGCCGCTGACCGCCCGAAAGGGAATCGCCCCGCTCGCCGATCATCATGTCAAAACCATCCGGATGGCGATTGACGAACTCGGTCAAGCCACCCGCCTCGGCAGCCGCCACGATGGTGGCATCGTCGGCATAGGGCGCACCGATCGAAATATTTTCGCGCAGCGTGCCATAGAACAAAGTGACATCCTGCGCGACGTAGCCGATATTGCGCCGAAGATCGGCCGGGTCGAGCTGACGAAGGTCGACGCCATCAATGCTGACCGCCCCACCGGTCGGCTGATACAGGCCGAGCAGCAATTTCTGCAGGGTCGTCTTGCCCGACCCGATACGGCCGATGACCACGACCTTTTCGCCCTCGTTGATCTTGCAGTTCAAACCCTTCAGGGCGGCGATCTGGCAATTCGGATAGCTGAACTGTACATCACGGAATTCGATATTTCCCTTCAATTCCGGACGATGGACAAAGTTGGCATCGGCCGGCCGTTCAACCGGGTTGTGCATGATCTGCTCGAGCGAGGTCAGTGCCACCTTGGCATTGTGATATTGCATCAGCAATCCGACCATCTGCCCCAGGGGCGCTACCGCCCGCGAAGTCAGCATCGTGCAGGCAATCAGGCCGCCCATGCTGAGCTGCCCATTGCCAATCAGATAGACGCCGGCAATGACGACCACGACATTGACGATCTGCTGGATTTCCATTGCCCCGTTTGTCGCGGCGGCAGACAAAAAACGCATCTGATTATTGATCCCGGCGACGTAGGAAACCGTCTTTTCCCACTTGGCCTGCATCAGCCCTTCGGCACCTTGCGTCTTGATGGTTTCCAGCGCGGTCAGGCTTTCGATCAAGGTCGCATTGCGCAAGGCGCCAGCGCGATAGGTCGTTTCCGAAAGCGCGTGCATCTTGTGCTGAAGCACATAGGCGTAGATCACCACGAAGACGATGGCCAACAACACCGGGATGATCAGTTGCCAGGCAATCAGGGCAATCACTAGAACGAAAAGCAGGGCAAACGGCAAGTCGATGAAAGCCGTGACCGATGCCGACGTAATGAAATCCCGCACCGACTCAAAGGAGCGCAGGTTTGAGGCAAATGCACCAACCGCCGCTGGCCTGGACTCCATGCGCACACCGAGCACGCGCTCCATGATCGAGGCGGAAAGCTTGATGTCGATCCGCGCCCCGGCCAGATCGATGAAGTAGCCACGCAAGGAGCGCAGAACCATGTCGACACCGATGATCAGCACGACACCCAAGGCCAGAACCCAGAGGGTCTCCATCGCCCGGTTGGGGACGACGCGATCATAGACATTCATCGTAAACAGCGGCATGGCCAAAGCCATCACGTTGATCAGCAAGGCCGCACCGAGGACGTCGCGATAGATCGGCATCTGCTCGGCCAAAGCGCCCCAGAACCAGTGGCGGAGCTTGACGTCGCCAACCTGCGGGGTGCGGCTGTCAAAGCGAAAATGCGGCCGGGCAAAAATTGCTATGCCCGTATAGCGACGAGCCAAGTCATCGCGCGCCAACTGGTGCGAGCCCTGGCCGGTCTCCGGAAACAGTAAGCGTGCTGTCTGGCCGGACTCGTCCCAGCCGAGCAAAACGCAGGCCTCGTCACCCTCCAGCAAGAGCACGGCGGGCAGAAGCACATCATTGATACGGTCGAGAGAGCGCTTGACCACTTTGGCGGAAAGTCCGGAGCGACTTGCGGCGCGGCCAAACAACGAAGGCGTCAGCGAACCTTTCTCCAGGGGCAGTCCGGCAACCAGCGCAGCCCGCGTACTCGGGCGTCCGTAAATTCGCGTCAACTCGACCAGACAGTCGAGCAAGGGGTCATGGTGCAGGATATCTTCCCGCACACCGGAATTGCCGACGCCGGCGGAACCGCTTGCTACTTCACTCATGCCACTCCCAGATTTCTTTTGCAGATTCTAACTTGGCTTGAAAATCACAAATCAAAGAAATGTAAAAAAGGCGGCCGCAGCCGCCTCCTTCAAAACAATACCGCAAATCAAGCTATCAGCGGAACAATCAACAAGGCAACCAGGTTGATGATCTTGATCAGCGGGTTAACGGCTGGCCCGGCCGTATCCTTATAGGGATCGCCGACCGTATCGCCCGTCACGGCCGCTTTGTGCGCATCCGAGCCCTTACCGCCGAAGTGACCATCCTCAATGTACTTCTTGGCATTGTCCCAAGCACCGCCACCCGTCGTCATCGAAATGGCCACGAACAGGCCTGTCACGATGGTGCCGACCAACAGACCACCGAGAGCGACCGGACCGAGAACCAGACCAACCACGATAGGCACGGCAACCGGCAGGATAGACGGAATCATCATTTCCTTGATCGCCGCTACGGTCAGCATATCGACGGCACGCGAATAGTCCGGCTTGGCCGTCCCTTCCATGATGCCCGGAATTTCCTTGAACTGGCGACGGACCTCGACGACCACGGCACCGGCTGAACGCCCCACCGCTTCCATGGCCATGGCACCGAACAGGAAGGGAATCAGGCCACCGATGAAGAGGCCGATGATGACCAGGTGATTGGACAGGTCAAAGGTGAAGACCTTGCCCGACACGGCCTCCAGACCATGGGTGTAGTCAGCAAAGAGCACCAGAGCCGCCAGACCGGCGGAGCCGATGGCGTAACCCTTGGTCACGGCCTTGGTCGTGTTGCCGACGGCATCGAGAGGATCGGTAACGTTGCGCACTTCCTTCGGCAGTTCGGCCATTTCGGCGATACCACCGGCGTTGTCGGTGATCGGGCCGTAGGCATCAAGCGCGACGACAATACCGGCCATCGACAGCATCGACGTGGCGGCAATGGCGATACCGAACAGCCCGCCCATCGCAAAGGCCGCCCAGATGGCGGCGCAAACCGAGAGGACCGGCCAGGCGGTCGACTTCATCGACACGCCGATACCGGCAATGATGTTGGTGGCGTGGCCGGTCTGACAAGCGGAGGCCACATGCTTCACCGGAGCGTAATCGGTACCGGTGTAATACTCGGTAATCCAGACCAGCGCTGCGGTCAGCACCAGGCCGACGACCGAGCAACCGAACATCGTCATGGTGTTGATCACACTACCGTCGGGCAGCGTGGCACCCGCACCGATCAGCCAGGAGGTGACCGGGTAATAGAAGACCAGGGCCAGCACGCCGGCGACAATCAGGCCGCGATAGAGGGCGGCCATTATCTTGCCGCCTTCAGTCGCCTTGACGAAATAACAACCGACGATGGAAGCAATGATCGACACCGCGCCCAGCGCCAGCGGATAAAGCACCAGGTTTTCGCCCAAACCGGTTGCCGTCTTGATGATCAGCGCGGCCAGGACCATGGTTGCCACCACGGTCACGACGTAGGTCTCGAACAAGTCGGCTGCCATGCCGGCGCAGTCGCCAACGTTGTCACCGACGTTGTCGGCGATCACCGCCGGGTTGCGCGGGTCGTCCTCGGGAATACCGGCCTCGACCTTGCCCACCAGGTCGGCGCCAACGTCAGCCCCCTTGGTGAAGATACCGCCACCCAGACGGGCGAAGATCGAAATCAGCGAGGAGCCGAAGGCCAGGCCAACCAGCGGTTCGATGACATGGTGCAAGTCGGCACCGGGACCGTTGGCCGACTTGAGGAAGGCGAAGTAACCGGCGACACCGAGCAGCCCGAGCCCGACCACCAGCATGCCGGTAATCGCCCCGCCCTTGAAGGCCACATCAAGCGCGGCCGAAATGCCGCTGCGCGCCGCTTCGGCCGTGCGCACATTGGCGCGCACCGAAACGTTCATGCCGATAAAGCCGGCGGCACCGGAAAGCACTGCACCGATCAGGAAACCGAAGGCGGTCAGCCAGCCAAGCTTGGGAATAAAACCGATCACCAGAAAGAGGACAATACCGACCATGGCGATGGTCTTGTACTGTCGGCTGAGGTATGCCTCCGCGCCTTCCTGAATTGCCTTGGCAATTTCTTTCATGCGCTCGTTGCCGGCTGGCAACGCGAGGATCTGCTGACTGGAAATCCAGCCGTACAACACTGCTAGAACGGCGCACCCAAGCGCCAACCACAACGGTGTAGACATACACTCCCTCCCTAGATTGATGGAACTACACGTTGAACGCCCCCAGCTTTCTAGTAATGGAAACGTTCTTCAAACGCACATAATCGGGGAGTCCGTTGCGGTACGGTGGCGGCTCCTCGCCTTCGATCAGCGGTTGCAGGTAAGTTCGGCAGGCATCGGTGATGTGAAATCCATCTGCCGAGATGAAATCGGGTGGCATCTTGCGTTCGACATTGGCGATGTCCTTGAGCGGCGCATCGCCGATTTCCCAGCGATACGGGGCATCGGCCAGGCGATTGATGGTCGCCATGACGGCGTTTTTGCCCTGCAAAGCCAGGTCCACCGCAGCAACGCCGAGGGCGTGGGCCTGTTCAATGTCGGTCCGCGATGCCAGATGGCGGGCCGAACGTTGCAGGTAGTCAGCCAGCGCCCAGTGGTACTTATAGCCGAGTCGGTCCTTGATCAGCTGCGCCACGATCTGCCCGACGCCGCCCAGTTGGGAGTGGCCAAACGCATCCTTTGTCCCGGATTCGGCGATCAGCTTGCCGGAAGCATCGGACAAGCCTTCGGAGACGGCGACGGTGCAATAGCCATACAGCTTGACGCATTCATCGGCCCGCGCCAGAAAGCGCTCCGGATCAAACGGAACCTCTGGAAAAAGCAGGATGTGCGGCGGCTCGCCGACATTCTCCGAAGCCAGACCGCAGGCGGCGGTAATCCAGCCGGCGTGGCGGCCCATGACTTCGAGCACGAAAATTTTGGTTGAGGTCCGCGCCATCGAGGCGACGTCATAGCCGGCCTCACGGATCGAGGTGGCAACATACTTGGCGACCGAACCGAAGCCCGGGCAACAATCGGTCAGCGGCAAATCGTTGTCGACGGTCTTCGGCACCCCGACGCAAACCACCGGGTAGCCCATCTTCTCGGCGATCTGCGACACCTTCCAGGCGGTATCCATGGAATCGTTGCCGCCGTTGTAGAAGAAGTAGCCGATGTCATGCGCTTTGAAGACATCGATCAGGCGCTCGTACTGGGCGCGATGCTCTTCCAGGCTTTTGAGTTTGTAGCGGCAGGAACCGAAGGCACCACCCGGCGTCGAGCGCAGGCGGGCAATATCCTCGTCGGATTCGAGGCTGGTATCGATCAGGTCTTCAGTCAGCGCGCCGATGATGCCATCGCGGCCGGCGTACACTTTCCCGATCCTGTCGGTATGACGACGTGCTTCCTGGATCAGGCCGCACGCCGTTGCATTGATGACGGCGGTAACGCCCCCTGACTGTGCGTAGAAGGCGTTTTTCACCGTCATCTTCGTCCCTTACTTCAGTGCTTCAAAAACGCTCTTGGTGATGCCATCGACGCTACCGACACCAGCCACCTTGCGTACCTTCGGGGCCTTGGCATCGCCTTCGGCCGCCCATTTGCCGTAAAACTCGACCAGTGGCTTGGTTTGCGAATGGTAGATTTCCAGGCGCTTCTTGACGGTTTCTTCCTTGTCGTCGTCGCGCTGGACCAGCGGCTCACCGGTTACGTCGTCAATGCCTTCGACCTTCGGCGGGTTGAACACGACGTGGTAGGTGCGGCCCGAAGCCAGGTGGGCACGGCGACCGGCCATGCGGGTGACGATGTCGCTGTCCGGCACGTCGATTTCGAGGACGAAATCAAGCGGCACGCCAGCGTCACGCATGGCCTGAGCCTGCGGAATGGTGCGCGGGAAGCCGTCAAACAGGTAGCCGTTCTTGCAATCGTCCTGGGTCAGGCGATCCTTGACCATGCCGATAATGACCGCATCCGGGACCAGGCCGCCGGCGTCCATGTGCTTCTTGGCTTCCAGACCGAGCGGCGTGCCGGCTTTGACTTGTGCGCGCAGCATGTCGCCGGTGGAAATTTGCGGGATGCCAAATTCTTTGGAGATGAATGTGGCTTGCGTACCCTTGCCGGCGCCGGGAGCGCCCAACAAAATCAATTTCATGAAAAGTCCCTCGGGTTTTTAACTATTGAAAATTATTGTTATCGGCTTCGTTTCAGCGTCTGTGACGGCCGTTCTCTAAAGGCGAAAAATTACTCGGAATTTCAGGCCCGGTCAAACAGTTTGCGCATCCGCTCTGCATCTTCGGGCGTATCGACGCCCGGCGCCGGAGCCGCGTCGATCAACGTCACGCTGATGCGGTAGCCATGCCACAAGGCGCGCAACTGCTCGAGCGATTCGAAGTGTTCAGTGGGTGCCACGGTCAACCCGGAAAAAGCCTTCAAAAACGAAGCGCGGTAGGCGTACAAACCGACGTGACGATAGGCCGGAAAGTCGGCCGGTAGCGTCTCGCCCCCCGCCTCTTTGGCAAAATGATCGCGGGCGTAGGGAATCGGCGCACGGGAGAAATACGCCGCGTCACCATCGGCGCGGCAGACGACTTTGACGACGTTCGGGTTGAAGAAATCGGCCGGATCGGTGATCGGGTGGGCGACGGTGGCAATGTCGGCGCCGGAGGCCGCCAGTTGGCGCGCCGTCTGCAGAATGACTTCGGGCTCGATCAGCGGTTCGTCGCCCTGAACATTGACGATGATGGTGTCACCGCCCCAGCCACGTTGTTCGACGACCTCGGCCAGACGATCGGTACCGGTCGAATGGTCGCTGCGCGTCATGAGCGCGGCGACTTCATGCGCCTCGGCCGCGGCCCAGACATCCGGATGATCGGTCGCCACCCAGATCTCCTCGGCGCCCGACAAACGCGCCCGCTCGGCCACCCGGACGACCATCGGCTTGCCGCCGAGATCGAGCAGCGGCTTGCCCGGCAACCGGGTCGACGCGAAGCGCGCCGGGATGACGACCTTGAAGGCGAGGCCGGACATTACTGCCCGTCCGCGTTGAGCTGGCGCGCTTCGTCCTCGAGCATGATCGGGATGTCATCGCGGATCGGAAAGGCCAGTTTGCACGGTTTGCAGACCAGTTCCTTCTCAGCCTTGCGGTGTTCGAGATTGCCCTTGCAAATCGGGCAGACGAGAATATCAAGCAGCCTGGCGTCCATGGAGTTTCTCCAAAATCAGTTCAATAAGGGCCGGCGAAAGCTCGGCCTCGACGGGCAGAACCCAGGTTTCACCCGCCGTCAGTCCGGCGCATTTTACTGCATCCTTCTCCGTCATCAGCAGGACACCATCGCGGGCAAAAGCCAGATCGGCGGCCGAATAGCGATGATGGTCGGGAAACGGGTGATTTTCGCCGTTCAATCCCAGCGATTCCAGCGTCTGAAAGAAACGCCCCGGATTGCCGATGCCGGCCAGCGCATGCAGCCGGCCGCGGTTGCGCAGGCTTTCGGCCGAACAGGTTTGCTGCGGATCGTCGAGGCGATAAAAGCAGCCGGGCTGCAGCCTCATGTCGAAAGTCGGCGCCGAGGCGACAAGCCGGGATTTCAAATTATTGCCAATAATCGCGTCGACCGTGGCAAGCCGCCCGAGCGGTTCGCGCAGCGGGCCAACCGGCAGACGCCAGCCGTTGCCGGCGCCACGCGCGTCGAAAACGACCAGTTCGACGTCGCGGGCCAGCGCGTAGTGCTGCAGACCATCGTCGCAGAGCACGACATTGACCTCCGGATGCCCAGCGAGCAGGGCAGCACCGGCTGCCGCGCGCTGCCGTCCGACGCAGACCGGCACCCCGCTGCGCCGGGCGAGCAGCAATGGTTCATCGCCAACCTCTTCCGGCTTTGAATCAGCACTCACCGAAACCACGCCATCACCGCTGCGCCCGTAACCCCGGCTGATGATCCCCGGCCGCCAGCCGCGCGCCGCGAGTTGCTGCGCCAGCCACAGGGTCAGCGGCGTCTTGCCGGCGCCACCGACGATCAGGTTGCCAACGACGATGACCGGCACGGCCAGTCGCACCGGCACGGCCAGCCGGCGATTGAGCGCGCTCAACAGGCTGTAGAGCCAATTCAGCGGCAGCAAAAGCCACAACGCCGGCGTCAGCCGGCGTTGCTCGAACCACTGTCGCTGTAGCCAGCGGGCCAACATCAACGATTCTGGGTAGCGAAGGAAATGTGTGGATAACCGGCCGTCTGCGCCGCCTGCATGACGTCGACGACGCTTTGATGCGTTGCCTTGGCGTCGGCGTTGATGACGATCAGCGGATCTTCGCGACTGCCTGCCGCCCGACGCAAACCGTCGGCGATGCTCTTGACGTCATTGGTCGCCAATGGCGATTTGTTGATCAGCACCTGGCCAGTCGCCGTCACGGCCACATCGACCTCGTTGGGCTGCTCGGCCTGCTTGCTGGCATCGGCCGTCGGCAGGTTGATCTCCAGCCCGGAGAACTTGGCATAGGTGGTGGTCAGCATCAGGAAGATGATGATGACCAGCAATACGTCGATCAACGGAATCAGGTTGATTTCCGGCTCTTCCCGGCTGCGGCCGCGCTGGAAATTCATCGCTTACTTCCGGTCGCCGTGCATGTACTCGACGAGGCGGACGGCCTGCTGCTCCATCTCGACAACGAAGCCATCGGCCAGCGCCCGGAAATGACGCCAGGCGATCAGGCTGGGGATGGCGATGACCAGACCGAAACCGGTGTTGTACAGCGCGATGGAAATACCGTGGGCCAGTTGCATCGGGTTGGTACCGGTCGGCGACTGCGCACCGAAAATCTCGATCATCCCGACCACGGTGCCGAACAGCCCCATCAGCGGGCTGACCGAGGCGATCGTGCCGAGCGTCGTCAGGTAGCGATTAAGTTCGTGGGAAACGGCCGAACCGGCTTCCTCGATCGATTCCTTCATGATCTCGCGCGACGCATTGACGTTGCGCAGGCCTGCCGACAGCACGCGGCCAAGCGGCGAATGGGCATCAAGATCCTCAAGCAGCTTGTCGTTGTTGGCGCCGCGCTTGAACTCGCCGACCGCCCGCTTGAGCAGGCCGGCCGGGACGACCTTGGAATGGCGCAGGGCGACGACGCGCTCGATAATCAAAGCCACTGAAATGATCGAAGCCAGTAGCAAGGGGTAGATGGGCCAACCGGCCGCCTTAATGATCTCAAGCACGTGAGGTAATCCTTGATGGAATATTAGCCCGCAATTCTGCCCTGCCCCCCGCCGCAGGGCAAGCGGCGAAATGACGGCCTTGGCGCGGCTTATCCCCAAAAGCTGTGGATAAGTCTGTGAATGAAGTGTCATCAGTTGCGCTAACCCCCACTCAGCAAAGGATTTTTTATACTCTGCCAAAAAACAAGGCATGTTATTTACATCGTTAAAAATCAGATACTTAACAAAACAAAACCCTGTCAACGACTGACGGCAAAATAAAGCCACGGGTTACAATTGACAAATGCAAAATGCCATTCAACCTGTCGGTAACTCCGTCCTCAGCGTATCCAGCCTGAATAGACAGGTCCGGGATTGCCTCGAATCGGCCTTCCCGCTGACCTGGGTCAGCGGCGAAATATCCAACCTGACCTACGCCGCCTCCGGCCACGTTTATTTTTCGCTCAAGGACGCCAGCGCCCAGGTGCGTTGCGTCATGTGGCGGAGCCGGGCGCAAGTGCTCGGTTGGCGGCTGGAGAACGGCCAGAAGATCGAAGCCCGCGTGCTGGTTTCCTTCTACGAACCGCGCGGCGAATTCCAGCTCAATGTCGAAGCCGTCCGCCGGGCCGGCCAGGGCGACCTTTTCGACCGCTTTCTGCAACTCAAGGCCAAACTTGAAAATGAGGGCATTTTTGCCGTTGACCGCAAGAACCCACTGCCGAGCTTCCCGCGCCGCCTGGCCATCGTCACCAGCCCGCAGGCCGCCGCCTTGCGCGATGTGCTGACCACGCTGCACCGGCGCGCCCCGCACGTCGCTATCACGTTCTTCCCCACCCCCGTCCAGGGCGAAGTTGCCGGCGCAAAAATCGCCGAAGCCATCGCCCAGGCAGCGAGCAGCGATTGCGACGCGATCATCCTGTGTCGTGGCGGCGGCAGCATCGAAGACCTCTGGGCCTTCAACGAAGAAAGCGTCGCCCGCGCCATTAGCGCCTCGGCCATTCCCGTCATTTCCGGCGTCGGCCACGAAACCGACTTCACCATCGCCGACTTCGCCGCCGACCTGCGCGCCCCGACTCCGACCGCCGCCGCCGAACTAGCCAGCCCCGACCGCGACGCCCTGCTCGACCGCCTGACCCAACTCGAAAACCACCTCGGCCGGCGCATGGATCGCACGCTGTCCGATCAACTGCAACGCCTCGACTGGCTGGCCACCCGCCTCGTGCATCCGGCCGAACGCATCCGCCAGCGCCAGCGCGAAACCAACACGCTTGGCTCGCGCCTGCACCACGCCCTGCGCCGCCAAACCGAGCACTGCGCCGTCCGCCTGCAGTCCCTCGGCCAGCGCCACGCCAGCACCCGGCCACGCCCGGCCAAGCTGGCCGAAGGCATCGCCCACCTACAATATCGCCTGAGCCGGCAGACCCAGTGGGCAATTTCTCAATATTCAGGGAAACTAAATTCGCTCGGCAACAGTCTGACCCAGCTTGACCCCCATGCCGTCCTGTCGCGAGGCTATACACTTGCCATGGACGCCGACGGCCGGGCCATCCGCGACGCCACCCGACTCAGCCCCGGCGACCTGCTCAAACTGCACTTCGCCAGCGGTTCGGCCGAAGCCACGGTAAATCAGGTTGTCGCCAGCCCGGAAGCTGACTAGAATTTTCGATTCACCCCTCATCAAACCCCAACGGAGAACATAAATGGAACACCAACTGCCCGCCCTGCCGTTTGCCAAAGACGCCCTCGCCCCGCACATGTCGGCCGAGACCTTTGACTACCACTACAGCAAGCACCATCAGGCCTATGTCACCAACCTGAACAACCTGATCAAGGGCACCGAGTACGAAAACCTCGACCTCGAAGCCATCGTCAAGAAAGCCCCAGCCGGCGGCGTGTACAACAACGCAGCTCAGGTCTGGAACCACACATTCTTCTGGAACTGTCTGACCCCGAACGGCGGCGGCGCTCCGAAGGGCGCCCTGGCTGCTGCCATCGACGCCAAGTGGGGTTCGCTTGACGCCTTCAAGACCGCCTTCCAGACCTCCGCCGTCGGCAACTTCGGTTCCGGTTGGACCTGGCTAGTCAAGAAGGCCGACGGCTCCGTCGACATCGTCAACATGGGCGCCGCCGGCACCCCGCTGACCACCGGCGACAAGGCCCTGCTCTGCGTCGACGTCTGGGAACACGCCTACTACATCGACTACCGCAACATGCGCCCGAAATTCGTCGAAGCCTACCTGGCTTCGCTCGTCAATTGGTCGTTCGCCGAAGCCAACTTCGCCTGATTCGAAAAGCCATTTTCGGGACGGCAACGCCGAATCCCGGAGCATCAAAAAAGGAGCCGATTGGCTCCTTTTTTTATCTGCAGTTTTCGGCCCTAGTGTGCAACTCTTTGGCGAGAGCGGCCCTCCAACATTAGGTTCTTAGCGGGCAGATACGTGCTCTTTGCTAACGTAGCCAGATTTGGAAAGCGGTCGCGCAGGTCCGGTGGAATGATGGGTTGGGCCTCGGCGGCCCATTAGTGCCCCGCCGCCTTGAACTCGGAGTAGAGATCAAGATAGATTCGTTGGGCTTGGTCGAAGCCTTGGTATGCAGCGACATAGTTGCCTTGGCGATAAGCGAACAAAGCCTGTTGGAATAGTGTTTCGGCCTCTTGCCATCGAGGTGGGGGTGGCGGTGGCATATGGAACTTGGCATTCTCTCGATGTGTTTCAGCCACGGTGCGCATCGCCTGGGCGGAGACCTGAGGGTCGACTGGTCTCTGTTGAAGCGGCGGATTGATTGTTACGCTTCCCGCAACGGGACCAATTTGGGTATTTCCATCCCCGTTTGCTACTTGGCCAGGAGATGGCGAGCTCGCGAGGTAGAAGGCAAGCGGGATACCGATCAAAGATGCGATAGAGCCGAGAACTCCAAGCTTATTTATAAAGGAAAGTCGAATATATCTCTGCCAGAGAGATGAGTTCGGCTTCCACATCGCAAGTTCGCTCCTAACCTGCTCTTCAATGAACTCTGAAATACTTTGGGCTTCCTGCTCTACGGAACGAAGTGCAACCTGTTCCGGTAACCCCTTTCCCAAAAGCCGACGGTCTACCTCAGCCATTCGCGAGAACACTTTTCTCGACGCTGCTATTAGGAGATTCTGGACTTCGGGAAGTAGAAGTCTCGCGTCGACGCTTCGCTCTCGGGCGAGAGAAACAGCCGCTGTGATTTCCTGAATTGTTAAGGCTTCAAGAAATGGGTCGATGTATCGCGACCAGAAAGCATTTCTAGGTGAACCCTCGAAGCCGGTGCCTTCATAGGCAATTTCTCGCCCGTCAAACTTTCTCACACGGAACGGATGCCCGGAATTTAGGAACGACCAAGGAATGATCTGTTGCTGAATGATTTGCTCAGCAGCATCGTCGATGCGTTTCCTGAACGTAGGGTAGAGCGGAGTGGTCATGTGGCTGAGGCCCAACAGTTATTCAGGTGCAGAAGTGCCCACGCTATTGTCAATAATACGGACACGATTGGATCGCCTGTAAGGCTTTGAATGACATAGAGATTATCCCGTGCGGGTCTCTTTATCAATAAGCAATCATACGGACAGAAGCTGTGTCCGCTTTGAAGATGTTTCTTGAGAGACCGCTCATGGCCGATACCCGTATTCAGAAGATCGGCTGACGGACGTCAGCTCAGGCCGAAGAGCCGCAGCACCCCACCCGATACTCGTTTCCTGAAATTCAAAAAAGGGCCAACCGCCCCTTTTTCATTGAAGCTTTTCAGCCCTTGCCGGCCACTCTCTTCACCGTCAGCGTGACCAGGAACGGAAATTCCGCGTCGGCGGATTTGATGACGCGATACGCCGGACCGACGGCGCGGGCTATCCAGGCGGTCAGGGCGTCGAGGTTCACGGCTTCGCAGCGCAGGTCGGCGATGACGCAGCCATCGTCTTCGTAGACCGGGAAGTCGGTGCAGCCGACCGGTTTGGCTTCCTGGCCGTAGACCCGGCAGGCGCCGCAGCTTTGGTCGTAGGCGGGGCAGGGTTTGCTATGGGCGTAGTAGAGCCCGTTTCCGGCCCGGATTTCTTCAGGGCCCTGGCCGGCGGCGAGGCGCCGGTCGAAGGCGGGGCGCAATTCGCCGAGTTGCCAGAGGGTCTTGATCTGTTTCCATTCCAGCTCAAGAACGAGCACGTCGAGCCGGCAGCACGGCTTGGAGCACTGCGCGCAATGGGGGATGACGGCGGCGACCTGATAGGCGGCGGCCGCCGCGGCAAGCTCGGTGGCCAGGCGACGGCGGAGGTTGTGGGCGCTCATGGAAAGACGGCCTTGGGAAGCGGGGCGGAAGGAATAGTCAGGATCATCGGCCACTGATAGCACGATCTGAAAGCGCGGCGCAAGGGTCGAAGCGGGATTCGCTCTCGCCTGAATTCCCGTCTTTCCGGAAAAGACGGCCGGGCCCGGCCGCCAGGCCACCGCCGTGACATTTCATTTTTGCCCGTTTTTTCCGGTTGACCGTGAAATTCATCACAACGACGATCAGACAACGGTGCTTGGCATGACACGATCATCGGTCTAAGATGGGTTCAACGACTTGCATGCAGGCAAGTCCGCAGTACATCAAAAGAATGCCGCAAACCACCCGCCAGCGATCAACCAAAGATCGTACCGGGGGTCGGCTGATGAGTCAGGCCAACAGAGGGGCGCCCATGAGTCTGCATGTCTTCGTCGCCATGCCGTTCGGTATCAAAGCCGCCGATGACGGCCGGCTGATCGATTTCGACCGGGTTTATGGCGAGCTGATCCGGCCGGCCCTGGAGAGCGCCGGGTTGACGGTTTTGCGCGCCGACGAGGAACAGGGCGCCGGCGACATCCGCGCCGACCTTTTCCAGGAACTGCTGATGGCCGACCTCGTGGTCGCCGACCTGACGCTCGACAATCCCAATGTCTGGTACGAACTCGGCGTCCGCCATGCCCTGCGCGCCCGCGGCGTCATCCTCGTCCAGGGGCCGCGGGCGGCCCAGCCCTTCGATATCTACACCGACCGCAAGCTCAATTACCACCTGCTCGACGGCGCCCCCGACCCGCAAAGGCTGGCAGCCGACATCGCGGCGCTGGCCAACATGGCCAAAAGCACGCTCAAAGCCTGGCGCGGGCGCAAGACCAGCCCGGTGTACAGCCTGCTGCCCAACCTCGAAGAACCGGACTGGACCCGCTTGCGCGTCGGCAATGCGCTCGAATACTGGGAAAACCACGACGAATGGGCGACCCGCATCGAGGTGGCGCGCAACGCCAACCATCCGGAGGACATTCTCGTCCTTGCCGACGAGGCGCCGGCCACGCCGCTGCGTGTCGAAGCCCATCTCAAGGCCGGCGAGGCGCTGCGCCGCATGGCGCACTTCCATTTCGCCCTCGAACAATGCGACCTGGCGCTCGATTTTGCCCCCGACAACCACGAGGCCGCCCGCCAGCGCGGCGTCTGCCTGCAACGCCTTGGCCGCACGGACGAAGCGCGGGCCGTCTACAAGAAGCTCATCGCCGACAACGAAGACGACATCGAAGCCTGGGAACTGCTCGGCCGCCTGGACAAGGAGGAATGGGTCAGAGCCTGGCGCATCCCGGGTCACACGCCGGAGCAGATGCGCAGCGATGCGGCCTACGAAGACGCCCTGCTGCGCGACACCATCCTGAGCTACAGCCGGGCCTTCCGGAGCAGCCCGGGCCACTACCTGTCGGGCATCAACGCGGTCATGATGATGCACGTTTACCGCGACCTGACCGGCGACCCGCGCTTTGCCAACGAGGCCGCCATCATGGCCGGCGGTGTCCGCTGGGCAGCATCGTGCGAGCGCGACGATGCCTGCCTTTTCTGGGCGCTGGCCAACCTCGGCGGCCTGGCCATCATCGATGGCGACCCGGCCGCCGTCGGCGCCGCTTTCCGCGAAGCCATCGCCCACGCCGACAACGACTGGCTGGCCCTCGAAGCAACCTACAAGCACCTTGCCCTGCTCTCGGCGCTCGGCTTCCGCCCGGACAACGTGACCATGGCCCTGGCCACGCTCGAACGCGCCATGCTGCGCCTCAAGCCGCCCGCCAGCCAGCGCCAGCCGGACAAGGTTTTTCTCTTCTCCGGCCACATGATCGACCGCCCCGACCGCGCCGATCCACGCTTTCCGGCCGACAAGGAAGCCATCGCCGCGGCCCGCATCGGCGAGTTGCTCGACAGCCTCGGCGCCGGCCCGGACGACCTGGCTTTCGCCCAGGGCGCGGCCGGTGGCGACATCCTGTTTGCCGAAGCCTGCCAGGCCCGCGGCGTGCCTTTCCAGATGCTGCTGCCGCTAGCCGAGCCGGACTTCATCGAAGCCTCGATTCTCCCCTCGGCCAACGGCGAAGCCTGGCGCCAGCGCTATCTCGCCCTGCGCGACAAAGTCACCCTGGCGCCGCGCATCATGCCGGACGAACTCGGCCCGCTGCCGCGCGACCGTGACGGCCGCGAAATGAACGCCTTCGAGCGCTGCAACCTGTGGCTGCTCTACAGCGCACTGGCCCAGGGCCTCAGCCGGGTCCGCTTCATCTGCCTGTGGAATGGCGGTGGCGGCGACGGCACCGGCGGCACGGCGCACATGGTCCGGGAGGTCAAACGCCGAACCGGGCAAGTCAGCTGGCTCGATACGCGCCAGCTCTGGTAACCTGAATGTCATTTTTTTGATTCACCCTGTTGTTTGTAGCGCTTCGCCAACCAACCAAAAAAGGAGACGAATCATGGCCAAGAAGACGGCACTCTGCATCGGCATCAACAACTATCCCGGCACGCACATGGACCTCCAGGGCTGCATCAATGACGCCCAGGACTGGGCGGCCGTTCTCGCCGCGCGCGGCTACAAGACCACGCTGCTGCTCGACGACAAGGCAACCAAGGCCGCCATGGTCGATGCCATGACCAAGCTGATCGCCGCCGGCGGCAAGGGCGACAGCCTGGTCATCACCTTCTCCGGCCACGGCACCTACCAGCCGGACGAAGACGGCGACGAGGTGGACGGCCTCGACGAGGCGCTTTGCCCCTACGACCTGCAAACCAGCGGCAGCGCCCTGACCGACGACGAAATCAAGGCCATTTTCGCCACCCGCAAGGGCGGCGCCCGCCTGCTGCTCATTGCCGACAGCTGCCATTCCGGCACCGTGACGCGCGCCGCCAAGGCCGACAAGGACGCCGACACCCGGCCGCGTTTCATGCCGATGGGCAACTGGCTGCCGGCCAGCAAGCTGCCGAAGAATTTCGCCGGCAAGGCGGCGCAGACCATGGTCGGGCCGATCGGCACCTCGCCGCTCACCGGCGCCTTCGTCAAGCAGGTTGGCGACCTGTTGCTGGCCGGCTGCAAGGAAGGCCCCAACAACTACAGCTACGACGCCAAGATAAACGGCCGCTACAACGGCGCCTTCACCTACTACGCGCTCAAAACGCTCAAGGCCCTGAAGCCCGAGGCGACCTACAACGACTGGTACAAGGCCATGCTGAAGAGCCTGCCCTCGGCCAGTTATCCGCAGACGCCGCAACTGTTCGGCACGGGCGCCGCCAAGACGCGCAAGGCATTGACCTGATTCACCCCGGCCCCGGCAGGCAATAGAGGAGACACAGCATGACGACACGCACGATACGCATTCGCGGCACCAAAGTCGGTGCCGGTAGCCGGGGGGCCAGCCTGCCCGGCGGGCCCGAGCCGCTCTTCCGCCTCGCCCCGGGCAGCGCCCGCGATGGGGCTGGCGAGGAGATCGAGGTCAAACCGGAAACGGTGGTTCGCGTCGCCCTCGAAAACGGTTTCGTGCTGTGGAGCCGGGCCGATGACCTGACCCGCGAATACGGCAGCCCGCCGCCACGCGGCGCTGGTGGGGCCTGGGAATTCACCCGCCTGACGCCGCGCCGGGCGGTGGTCGGCGAACGTGGTGCCGCCGGGCTGGCCATCCGCGTGCTCGAATTTTTCGGCGTCGATATCGGCAAGAAAGTCGCCGGCAAGCTCGGCAAGGTGCTCGAAGACAAGAAACTGCACGCCAAGGGACCGGGGCTCTACCGTATCGCTGCCGGCAACGCGCTGACCCTGACGCCGGTTCCCGGCAGCGGCCCGCTCCCCGCCGCCCCCGGGCCGATCCTCGTATTCATCCACGGCACGGCGTCGAGCACCGCCGGCAGCTACGACAAGCTGTGGGATGCGCGCAACGCCGATGCCCTGAAGCTGCGCACCAGCCTGACGACGACCTACGGCGACCGGATCTTCGGCCTCGAACACCGGACCCTGACCGAAAGCCCGATCCAGAACGCCTACGCCCTGCTTGAACGCCTGCCCGATGGCGCCGACGTCCATCTCGTCTCGCACTCGCGCGGCGGCCTGGTCGGCGAACTGCTCTGCCTGTCGGGCTGCGCCAAGCTGGCTGACGTCCTGACGCCATTTCAAATTCAGACCTTTTTTGCCGTTGACCGTAGCATTGCCCCGCAAATGGGCCTGGCGCCGCTCTCCGCCGCCGAAGAGAAGGCGCGCAACGCCGCCTACGCCGCCGACCGCGAGCTGCTGGGCAAATTCGTCACGCTGCTCGGCAAGAAGAAAATCCGCGTCAGCCGTTTCGTCCGCGTCGCCTGCCCGGCCCGCGGCACGACGCTGGCTTCCGGGCGGCTCGACCGCTGGCTGTCGGTGCTCGACTATCTGTCCTTCACCTCGCTCGGCAACGGCGTGATCGGCGGCGCTGTCGATTTCATGCAGGCCATCGTCGCCGAGCGCACCGACCCGCGCACCCTGCCCGGCGTCGAGGCGATGATTCCCGGCTCGGCCCTGACCCGGCTGCTCAACAGTCTGCCGGCCCTGGCCACCGACGCCGATCTGTCGGTCATCGCCGGCGACATCGAAGGCGGCGATTCGTTATGGAATTCGCTCAAGGTGCTGGCCACCGACTGGTTCTACAAGAACGAGCATGACCTCGTCGTCGATACCGCCTCGATGCTCGGCGGCCTGCCGCGTCTCAACGCCGGCGCCCGCTACCGCAAGGATCAGGGGGCCAAGGTCAATCATTTCCGCTATTTCACCAACGGCCAGAGCATCAACTGGCTGCGCGCCGCGCTGAGCCGCGGCGACCAGGAGAGCGGCGGCTTCCTGCCCATCGAAAGTGCGGGCAAGAGCCGTTCCGCCCTTGCCCGAGGGGTGTTCATCCGCCGGCGCAGCGACAGCACGCCACGACCGATTGCCGTCGTCCTGCCCGGCACCATGGGCAGCGAACTGAAGGCCGGCGACGATCATGTCTGGCTCAATTACGCGTCGCTGTTCACCGGCGGCTTGGGCAAGCTGCGCATGGGCAAGCCGGACATCACGCCGGTCGGCCTGATCGAAGATTTCTACGGCCCGCTCGTCGATTTCCTGGCGCGCAGCCACGACGTCGACATCTTCCCTTACGACTGGCGCCACTCGATCCGCGAGGCGGCGGCGCATCTGGCCGAAACCCTGGCCCCGCTCGTCGACCGGGCCGAACGCACGCAACAGCCGCTGCGCCTCGTCGCCCACTCGATGGGCGGCCTCGTCGTCCGTTCGATGATCGCCGACAAGGGCGCCGGTGCGGCGCTCTGGCAGCGCATCTCGCGCCTGCCCGGCAGCCGCTTCCTGATGCTCGGCACGCCCAACCTCGGCTCCTACGAAGCGGTGCGCTGGCTGACCGGCCTCAATTCGACACAGGCCAAGCTCTCGCTGCTCGACATCACGCACGGCACCGACCAGATCATCGACATCGTCCGCGCTTACCCCGGCCTGCTCGAACTACTCCCCTTCGCGCCGCGCGATCCCGATTTCACCGACCTCACGCACTGGCAGGCAATCAAGGAAAGCACCGAGGCCGACTGGAATCTGGCCGATGCCGCAACGCTCAAGGAAGCGGCCGTCTCGTGGCAACGCCTGCGCGCCGCGCCGGCCGACCCGCTGATGTGCTACGTCGCCGGTTGCCAGCCGGCCACCGTCGTGGACTACCAGCTGGTCAGCCGCGAAGACGAGCCGCCGAGCCAGCGCAAGAAGCTCGAATTCATCGCCACCGCCTCCGGCGACGGCACGGTGAGCTGGGATTCCGGCCGTCTGCCCGGCGTGCCCATTTGGTACGTCGAGGACACCGGGCACGACGCCCTGTGCGCCCAGCCCAAGGCCTTCCCCGGCTATCTCGACCTGCTCGTCAAGGGCAGCACGACGCTGCTCCCGGCTGCACCGCCGGCTCAATCGCGCGCGGCCAGTAGCGAGGAACGTTTTGTCCTGCCCAGCATGCCGCTGGCCGACAGCATTCCCGGCCCGGACGACATCGGCACATTTGGCTTTTCGGGCGGATTTCCGGTTGACCGTGGGAATGGCGAAAAAGCCGGTGTGGTCATCGATGTCGGCATCACCCACGGCAGCCTGGCCTATGCCAAGCACCCGGTGGTTGTCGGCCACTATCAGGGCGACACCATCGTCAGCGCCGAGAAGGCGCTCGACTGGCAGCTCCAGGGCGCCCTGTCGCGCCGGGTCGACCTCGACATCTATCCCGGCCCGCTCGGCACGAGCAAGACATTCCTCAACGACAGCCCGACCGCCAAGCCCTCCGGCGCCGTCGTCGTCGGCCTCGGCGAGGTCGGCAAACTGAGCCCCGGCCAGCTCGAAGAGGCCATGCGCAGCGCCCTGCTCGACTTCGCGCTGACCGTCGCCGCCTGGCCGGACGACCGTTTCGGCGAAGCCGGCCGGCCGCGCTCGGCCGCCATCAGTTGCCTGCTCATCGGTACCGGCGCCGGCGGCATGCCGATCGGCGATGCTGTCGAAGCGGTGCTGCGCGCCGCCATTGCCGCCAATGCGCGGCTGGCCGGCAGCGAAATGGATGGCCGGGTGCTGATCGGCCAGGTCGAGTTCGTCGAGCTCTATGAAGACCTCGCCATCTCGGCCGCCCACGCCGTCCGCAAGGCCGTCGACAACGTCGAGCTGGCCGGCAGCCTGCGCTGGACAGCGATGGCCATCGAAGCCGGGCAGGCCGGCCAGCACCGCCTGCGCGCCGACGAGCCGCCGGAATGGTGGCACCGCCTCGAAATCATCGAGGACAGGGACAACGACCAGACCCTGCGCTTCACTTTCCCGACCGACAAGGCGCGCGCCGAGGAAACCATGGCCACCGGCCAGTTGTCGCTGGCCGACTCGTTCATCGAACTGGCCAGCCAGGACACCAACCGCAACGCCGAGGCGGCCAGGACGCTGTTCGAACTGCTGCTGCCGGTCCGTGTCAAGGAACTGTCGGGCCAGCAGGGCAACCTCGTGGTCCTCGTCGACGAGCGCTCGGCGCGCTATCCGTGGGAACTGCTCGAAGATCGCTGGGGCAGCAGCCCGCGCCCGCCGGCCGTCAATGCCGGCATGATCCGTCAGTTCAAGACGAAAAACTTCCGCGCCCGGCCGGCCCACGCGCCGAACGACACGGCGCTCGTCATCGGCAACCCGGACCTCGGCAACTCGCCGGATTTCGCCGACCTGCCCGGCGCCCGCAACGAGGCGCTGAGCGTAGTCGGCACCCTGGCCAACGCCGGCTACGAGGTGACCGACCGCATCGACGAAAGCACATCGGGCATCCTCGAAGCCCTGCACCGCGAGAAATGGCGCATCCTCCACCTGGCCGGGCACGGCGTCTATGACTACCAGTCGGGACGCATGAGCGTCGCCCGCTCGGGCATGGTCATCGGCCCCGACACCATCCTGACCCCCGGAGACATCGACCAGATGCGCTGGGTGCCGGAACTGGTCTTCATCAACTGCTGTCACGTCGGTCGCATCGACGGGCATGGCAAGACCGAACCCGGCATGCTCGCCGCCAACCTCGCCGAGCAGTTCATCAGCATGGGCGTCAAGGCCGTCATCGCTGCCGGCTGGGCCGTCGACGACGACGCCGGCAAGGCCTTCGCCGAAGGCTTCTACCGGCGCATGGTGGCCGGCGAATTCTTCGGCGAAGCGGTGCGCGCCGCCCGCGAGGAGATTTTCGTCCTCTGCGACAACGTCAATACCTGGGGCGCCTACCAGTGCTACGGCGATCCGAACTATCGGCTGTCGCGCGACGTTGTCGCGCGGCAAAAGGAAATGCAGCCCTACGCGACGCCGCACGAACTGGTCGTGGACCTCGAAAACCTGGCCAGCGAACTGCACGACGGCCGCGACAGCTCGGATATCGCCGAGCGCATCGAGCGCCGCCAGAGCCGCATCCCGGCGACGCAAAAGAAAGGCTGGGCGGCCCGGGCCGACGTTGCGGCAGCGCTCGGTTTCGTCTGGGGCGAAGCGGCCGAATGGGAGAAAGGCATCGCCAGCCTGGGCACCGCCATCGCGGCCGAACGCGGCCAATGCGCCGTGCGCGTCATCGAGCAACTGGCCAACTACGAGGTCAGGCTGGCCGGCCGCACCTGGCTGGCGGCCACCGCAGGCCAGCGTGACGACCAGTTGCGGGCCAGCCTGCGCCAGGCCATCGAGCCGGCCATCACCCGGCTCGCGGCACTGTGCGCCAGCGGCCCGACCAGCGAACGGCTGAGCCTGCTCGGCGCCGCCTACAAGCGGCTGGCGCTCATCGAAACAGCTGACGGCGGACGCTGCGAAGCGCTGGTCAACATGGCCGAGCATTACCGCGACGCCTACGCCCGGCATGGCAAGACCTACGCCTTCACCAACTGGGCTAGCGCCGCCCTGCTCATCCGCCGCTTTTACCCCGAGCAGCCGACCGACCAGCCGCCGCTGCTCGGCCTGGCCACGCTGAGCCGGGATATTGCCCGCCTGCGCAAGGAACTCGAGAAGAGCAATGCGAACGATCCGAATTTCTGGGACAGCGCCAGCCTGGCCGATCTCGATCTGATCCAGGCGATGGCCGAAGGCGCCGCCGGCAAGACGGCCAGGGCCGCCGCGAGCGGCGATGCCGCCCGGCAAACCTACCGCCAGGCCGTCCGGCGCGGCGCCAGCGTGCGCGAGCGCTCTTCCGTCAGCGAGCACCTCGACTTCCTGCGCGCCCACTACCCGGACGACGACCCGATGCCCGGGCTGATTGACCAGATCAAGGAGGACCTCGCATGACTCCCCGCCCAACATCGGCCAAACCGCGTGCCCCCCGCCAGGCGACGCCGGCTGCCAAGCCCGCAATGAAAGCGGCCACGACGAGCAAGGCCAAGGCGAGCACCACGCCGGCTCCGGCCAAAGTCAGCACCAAAGCCGCCGCCCAATCCCGGAAAACGCCAGCCGCGAAAAATGCAGCCGCCACACCGGCCGCCAAGCCGCGTTCGACCCCGACACCTTCCCCCGCCGCGGCCACTCCGCCGGCCAGATCGCGCAGCGCCGCGCGCTCGGCCACTCCCACGGTCGACCGGAAAAATGCGCCGATTTCAGAATTTTCTCTGGCCAATACCAGCCACGACACACGCATTGCCCCCAACTTCCTGGTCTATGAACTGACCCGTTCGGAGCTGGCCGACCGGCGCGGCATCGCCAACCATTTCCCGACCGACCGGGAACTGCGCGCCGCCATCCATCTCGCCCGCGAAGTCCTCCAGCCGATCCGCGACAAGTTCGGCAGCTTCACGCCGAACAGCGTTTTCCGCGGCCACCCGCTCGAACGGGCGCTCAAGAACAAGCCGGCGAGCTGGCTCAGCACCAGCCAGCACTCGCGCGGCGAGGCCTGCGACATCGAGATCGTCGGCATGAGCACGCTGGCTCTGGCCAACTGGGCGAAGGACAACCTCAAGACTTTCGACCAGATCATCTGCGAGTGCTACGACCCGACCAAAGGTCCCAACTCGGGCTGGGTGCACATCTCGCTCAAGGCGCCGGGCAGCGGCGAGAACCGCCGGCAACTGCTGAGCTACATCGCCGACCGCGGCAAGATGGTCTACGTGCCCGGCCTGCGCGCCACGGCGCTGGCCTGAACCATGGCTTCCGGCAAGATCTTCTTCCTCCTCGTCGTCGCCACGCTGCTGGCGCTGATCGGCGCCTGGATCGTTGCGCGCAGCTACCGGAAGAGCATGCAGCGCCTCATGAAAGCGCCGGTCGCCGCATCATCGGGCGCTAGCGCCTCGGCCCCGGCACGTCAGCACCAGGCGACATTTCCGACACTCGCCGACAACGATGACGCCCACCGTCGGCTGCTCTTTTCCTTCATCGGCCTGACCTTGGTCATCGCCCTGACGCGAACGGTGCTGACCCAGATCATCGCCGACGGCCCGATCACCCTCAAAACCGTCGCCACCCTGGGCGCCGCCTATGCCTGGCCGGTCCTGCCCGTGCTCGCCGTCATCGGCCGCTGGTCGCGCCTGCGTTTCGTCGGCGCCATGCTTGGCTGGCTGGTCTTTGCCATCTTGTTGCTGACCTGGCGGACCAACGAGAACATCACTTTTGCCCAGGTCGTCGGCTGGATGCTGTTCGACACCGGTCTGCCGCTCATCGTCGTCACCGCGCTGTGCCTGGGCGGCGCCACACGCGCCGTCGGCCCCTGGCTGGCGCCCCTGTTCATCGTGTTCAGCGGCTCGTCACAGCTCGGACTCGATCTGCTCGCCGCGATGATCGAGGCCGAAAGCCCGTTCGTCGTTTGGCTGGCCGGCTGGATGGGCGCAAAGACGGCCTTCACGCTGTTTGCCGTGCTGCCCTGGCTGATCGCCTGGTGGCCGGCCCGGGCGCTGGGCCGCTGGCTGGCCGGCGCCTACCGCGAGCGGCAGATTTCCGAACTGTTCTACCTGTTCACCGCGGTATGGACCATCGCTCTGGTCGGTCCGGCCCTCGGCGCCATCCACGAGCTTGGCTGGGGCGCCGTCGTCTGTTTCGCCCCGCTGCTGTGGATTCCGCTCGGCGCCGTGCTCATGCAACGCTTTGCCGCGCCTAGCAGCACCGACACCCCGCCCACCTTGCTCATCCTCCGGGTCTTTCAGCAGGACGCCAACGCCCAGAACATTTTCGACCGCGTCATCGAACGCTGGCGCCTGAGCGGTAACACCGTGCTCATCGCCGGCACCGACCTGGCCGACCGAACCATTGATGCCGACGACGTGTTCACCTTCCTCGACGGCCGTCTGGCCGAGCGTTTCATCGCGCAAGCGGGCGACATCGAATCGCGGCTGGGCCAGTTCGAGTTCGAGCCCGATGTCGAAGGACGCTACCGGATCAACGAGTGCTATTGCCATGACAACACCTGGCAACAGGCGCTCGACCGCTTGGTCGGGATCAGCGACGTGGTGCTCATGGACCTGCGCAATTTCAAGGCAAAGAACGCCGGCTGCATCCATGAACTCGGCGTTCTGGCCAAAGCCCCCAAGCTCGCCCGCGTCGTCATCCTGACCAACCACGAGACCGAACGCGACGCCGCTCAGGCTGCAGCCGCCGGCGCCCCGGCGAATCGCTTTGTCTGGCTGGCCGAAGGCGAAAAGTCCGGCCTCCAGCCGGCCGACGTTCTGGCCGCACTTTTCCCGTCAGCAACGGCCCCGAGCGCCGTGCCTCAGCCCCGATAAAAGGAGACTCCCGTGAATCAGCAAGTCCTCGCCCGCATGAAGGCCACCGGCCCGAAAAAAATCCTCGCCTGCGACGGTGGCGGCATCCTCGGTCTGATGAGCGTCGAAATCCTCGCCAAGCTCGAAGCCGACCTGCGCACCCGTTTCAGCAAGCCCGAGCTCGTCCTCGCCGATTATTTCGATTTCGTCTGCGGCACGAGCACCGGCGCCATCATCGCCAGCTGCATTTCGACCGGCATGAGCACCGAGCAGATCCGCAAGTTCTACACCGATAGCGGCAAGCAGATGTTCGACAAAGCTTCGCTGCTCAAGCGCCTCAAATACAGCTACAACGACGAACCTCTGGCCAGGAAACTGCGCGAGGAGCTCGACAAGGCGCTGCACCACACCGCCAGCGCCGCCGAACCGAATGCCGTGCTGGGCGACGCCGGGCTGCGCACGCTGCTCATGATGGTCATGCGCAACGTCACCACCGATTCGCCGTGGCCGGTCAGCAACAATCCGCTGGCCAAATACAACGATGTGGCGCGCCCCGACTGCAACCTCAAGCTGCCGCTCTGGCAACTGGTCCGCGCCAGCACCGCCGCCCCCGTCTTCTTCCCGCCCGAGGTCGTCACCTTCGGCGAGGGCACGGCCAAACCCTACGAGTTCATCTTCGTCGATGGCGGCGTCACGACCTACAACAACCCGGCCTTTCTCGCCTTCCAGATGGTCACCGCCGCCCCCTACCGGATCAGCTGGCCGACCGGCGACGACCGGCTGCTAATCGTCTCGGTCGGCACCGGCAGCGCCGCCAAGGCACGGCCTGACCTCGACGCCGACGACCTGTGGCTGGTCGACAATGCCAAGAATCTGCCCGGCGCCCTCATGAATGCCGCCTCGGCCGGCTGGGACATGGCCTGCCGCGTCGTCGGCGACTGCCGTTTCGGCCCCAAGATCGACCGTGAAATCGAGGACCTCGTGCCGAGCGAGACCTGCCCGATCACCTCGACGATTCCCAAGCAGTTCGCCTACGTTCGCTACGACCCGGATGTCTCGCAGGACGGCCTCAACAAGCTCGGCCTCGCCGACATCAAGGCGGAACAGGTCCAGGTCATGGATTCGGTCAAGCACATGCCGGAAATCCAGCGCGTCGGCGTCGCCTATGCCGCCAGGAACGTCAGCCTCAAGCATCTTAGGGGCTTCGCATGACTACCTGTTTCGTCATCCAGGGCTTCGGCAAGAAGACCGACTACACCGACGGCCGCGTCCTCGACCTCGACGCCTCCTACGCCATCATCAAGGAAGCGGTCGAGGCGGCCGGCCTCAAATCCATCCGCGCCGACGAAATCCAGCATTCGACAGTGATCGACGTCCCGATGTACGAAATGCTGCTGCAGGCCGATGTCGTCATCGCCGACCTGTCGACCTACAACGTCAATGCCGCCTACGAACTCGGCGTGCGCTATGCCCTGCGGCCACGCACCACCATCGTCGTCGCCGAGGAAGGCTTCAAGAACCCGTTCGATGTCGGCCACATCGCGATCCGCCGTTACAAGCACCTCGGCGAGGACATCGGTGCCAAGGAGGCGGTGCGCTTCAAGAACGATTTGAAAACGGCGATCATGGAAATCCTCGCCTCCAACCGCGCTGACAGCCCGGTTTACACCTTCCTGCCGCAACTGGCCCCGCCGCAGATGGCCTCTGCGCAGGCGGAGGCTCCGGCCCCGCCGCCACAGGCACGAGGCGGCTTGTTCACCGTGGCTGTCGCCAGCCCGCCGGGACTCGACACCGACCAAGCAGCTGCCGCTACGCCCGAAGCGCTGGCCACGCCCAAGGCCATGCTCGACGAGGCCCTGGCCAAAATCAATCCGCCCGCCGGCGAGGCGAGCGATTTTGCCGGCGCCCGCGCCCTGCTCCAGAAAGTCAGCGAGCTGCGCCCGAACGACCCCTTCGTCACCCAGCAACTGGTTGTCGCCACCTACAAATCAAAGCAGCCCGATGCGCAAAGCGCCTTGATTGAAGCGCGCAGCATCATGGAAAAGTCACTCGACCCGGTGTCCACCAACGACCCCGAAACCCTCGGGCTGTGGGGCGCCGTTCACAAACGACTGTGGGAACTCCACGCCCGGCCGGAAGACCTCAATGCTGCGGTCGACGGCTACGAACGCGGATTTTCACTACGCCGCGACTGGTACAACGGCATCAACTACGCCTTCCTGCTTGACCTGCGGGCAGTCGAATGGCTCAAGGCCGGCAACAAGGACGACGCGATTGCCGACTCGGTCCTCGCCCGCCGTGTCCGCAGCGAAGTAGGCCGACTCGCGCAGGCGCCTGCCGCCGACAAGGATGCCGACCCGAAGAAACGCTTCTGGGCCGTCGCCACGCTATGGGAGGCCGCGCTGGGACGTGGCGATGCAGCGGAGACGGCACGCTGGGGCGCCGAGGTGGAAGCCCTCGCGGTGCCGCAATGGATGCAGGACACACGGCTCGACCAGGGGCGCAAACTGGTCGAATTGCAGAAGGCGTTTGCCGCGCTGTCTGCGACTGGCAGAGCCTAGCTGCAAGCTATTGAGCCGGGGCCCTTTTGGCCAATCAAATCTTGATGATTGTGTCGCTATAGAGCGCTACCGTTGCGTCGTGAGTCATTAGTCTCATTGGCTCAACGAGCGCCTGTGCAACAAGGATACGGTCGAAGGGATCGTTATGGTGCGCGGGCAAGTCCTCAACTGCAATGGCATGCTCCGCCTCAATGGGAAGTTGTCGATATCCGGATCCCACAAAATAGCGCAGAGCATCTTGTCCAGAAATCGGCATGTCACCGCGACCCAGCGCGTGTTTGATGGCGATTTCCCAAATGCTTGCCGTACTAACCCAGACATTCGTTTTTGGCGAGGCTATCAAGTCGCGGGCCTTGGCTGACAGTTTCGGACTATCGGTAATGGCCCACAACGCAACATGAGTATCAAGCAGAAGGTTCAAGCTGAAACCCCACCCATGAATAACCGGGAGACTTCGTCGTTATTCGCATCGATGGTATCTGGCACCACGAACACGCCTTTAGCCAAGCCGATACGCTGACCAGCGGGAGCGGCATCCATCGGAACCAGTTTGGCCGCAGGGCGCCCATTCCGGGCAATTACAATTTCTCGTTCCTGGCCTTGCTCGATGGCGTCGACCAGACGCGACAACGACGTTTTGGCTTGAAGCATGTTGACAGCTTGCATGGCAACCTCCTTAAATCAGCTGTTAGTCTAGTCTGGTCAACCAGCAACATCAAGGTAAAACTGGGACGTTTGCATTCATGGCGGACTCCCCCACGCCTATTCTTGACTTAGTTCTGAAGTGTGGCCTGGATGGGCGGGCCGGAGCCTTGACTGTGATTGCTACGGTCAACCGGAAATACTGGCCAAAATTGAAATCGGACCTCGGCTCAGAAGTCAGAGACTTCAACTGACGCGGGGACGACACCTTCGGGCGATTCCCTAACTCCGACGAACGCCAACCTGGCGTTGCAACAGCAGCAGCAGCGCCAGCGTCTCGTCGCGCGCGGCGAGGAGATCGGGGATCAGGGTCCGTGACGCCTCGATCCTGCCATCGCGCCAGCAGTTGTCGATCTGGCTGGCGATCTCGTGGATGCGCTGGTGCGGGCGTTCGATTTCGGCAAAGACCGGATGGCTTTCGTAACGCCGCCGGGTTTCGCCGAAATACCACTGGCCGAATTCGCACTTGCTCGTGTTGTCGAGGTGCGAACAGGGAGCTGGTTGCCCCTCGTTGGTGGCATAGACGATCTGGCTGACCCAGTTGCGCAGCTGGATTTCGGCAATCAGCATCGGGTAATCGGCGGCGTCCCAATACAGGTCGCTGATCTCCCGCCACATCGGGTCGGGCTGCCATTGCCTGACCCAGTCGACGATCTTTTCGGCCGGCATCGGCTTGGCGATACCGTAGCCCTGAGCGTGATCGCAATTGAGCTGAAGCAGCAGGCGGCCGTGTTCGATGGTTTCGACACCTTCGGCGATGATCTCGCGCTGGAAGGCGCTGGCCAGGCTGATGACGCCCTGGACGATGACCAGATTGTTGTAATCGCTGAGAATTTCGCGGACGAAGCTCTGGTCGATCTTGATGATCTCGGCCGGCAGACGCTTGAGGTAGGTCAGCGAGGAATAGCCGGTGCCGAAGTCGTCGAGCGAGAAGCGCACGCCGAGGGCGCGGCATTCGTCGATGACCCGCGAGGTCTTGGCGACATCTTCGAGGGCGGCGGTTTCGAGAATTTCCATTTCGAGCAGATGGGCGACGCCGGGGTGGAGAAACAGCGCGGCCTTGAGCTTTTCGACAAATTCCGGGGCCTGTAGCTGCTTGCTGGCGACATTGACGGAGACCGTCAGATCGAGTCCGGCCGCGTGCCACACTTCCATCTGGCCGAGCGCCTTCTCGATGACCCAGTCGCCGATCAGCTTGACCATCACGTCGTCGTTGATCAGGGGCAGAAACTCGCTCGGCGCCAGGATGCCGCGCTCGGGGTGGTTCCAGCGGATCAGCGCCTCGGCGCCGGTCACCTTGCCCTGGCGCATGTTGACCTTGGGCTGGTAGTAGAGAACGAATTCGTGATCGTCGAGCGCCTGGCGGATGCGGTTGACGTGGTCGCGCCGGCTGCGCGTGTGGCGGTCCTGCTCGGCGTCGAAAATCTGGAAGCAGTTCTTGCCGGCCTGCTTGGCGCGATACATCGCCTGGTCGGCATGGCGCAACAGGGTGTCCGGGTCTTCGTCGTCGTTCGGAAAGAGCGTGACGCCGATGCTGGCCGAAATGCTGATGGCTTCGGGCAGGACGGTCAGCGGCTGGGCGATCTGGGCTTGCAGCCGACGGATCGCTTCCTGGCATTCGGCTTCGCTGGAAAAACCGAGCAGGAGCAGGACGAACTCGTCACCGCCGAGGCGGGCGACGGTGTCGCCGCCGCGCATGATCTGGCGCATGCGATTGGCGATTTCGATGAGCACCATGTCGCCCGCGCCATGCCCCCAGGTGTCATTGACCGGCTTGAAGCCGTCGAGATCGAGGTAGCAGATGGCCATCAGCGTGGTCGTCCGACGCGTCTGGGCGATGCCCTGGACGAGGCGGTCGGCGAGCAGGGTGCGGTTTGGCAACTCGGTCAGCGGATCGTAGTAGGCCATCTGCGTCAGCTGCGACTCCTGCGCCTTGAGGCGGCCGATGTCGGAGAAGACGGCGACGTAGTTGGTGAGTTTGCCGGCACTGTCGCGCACGGCAGAGATCGACAGCAGCTCGGGGTAAACCTCGCCGTATTTGTTGCGATTCCAGATTTCGCCGCGCCAGCTGTCGGTTTCGTTGATGCTCTTCCACATCGCCTCGTAGAACTCGCGGTCGTGGCGACCGGACTTGAGGACGCGGGGATTGCGCCCGATGACTTCGCTGCGCTCCCAGCCGGTGATGCGCGAGAAGGCCGGGTTGACGTCGAGAATATTGCCCGAGGCGTCGGTCAGCGTGATCCCATCGTGGGCGCTGCGGAAGGCGGTGGCGTGCAGGATCAGCTGCTTCTCGACAGCGAGTTGCGCCGCGTAGCGCTCGCCAAGTTCGCGATTGGCCGTGGCCAGCGAGCGGCGAGCCAGGTCGAGCCGGAAAAACAGATAGGCCAGGAAAGCCGTGAGCAGAATGGCCATGGCGTACAGCGCCATGCGGTAACGGGTGACCGCATGGTGCGCCCGGGCATGTCCGGCCGCATAGTTGCCGGTGAGTTTTTCGAGCAGTGCATCGCTGCGCAAATTGCTGATTTCGGCCATCAGGGCCTCGAGCGAGCCGAGTCGCTGGCCGATGCTGTCGCCGTGGCGAAGAATGTTGTCGACCAGGTGTTTCTGTGCCGTTCCCCCGGCGAGGTCAGCCAGTTCGTTGCGCGCGGCAAGAACGCGGTCGCCCCCCTCCTTGCTTGGGGTGTGGGCAAAAGCCAGCACCTCGCGGGCATATTTGCCGACCGGATCGCGCAGGCTGCCCGGCAGCGAGGACAGGAGCTGGGTATCGAGGAAGGCCGAGGTGGCTATCGGGAAGAAGGAAATCGAATTACGCAGGATGGCGTTGTCGCGCTTGAACTGGTCGACCATCCCGGCCTTGCGGGTCATCGCCGCGGATAGCTCGCCGGCCACGGTGGCGACCGCCGCGCGATCCTCGGCAGCGAGAAAGCCCGGGGCATCGCCCACTTCCCTGGCGAGCAGCTCGGCCCGGCTCATGTAGCTGGTCATCGCGTCGTAATTGCGCACCTGCTCGAGGCGATTGGCCAGGATTTGTCCGTCCACGCGGGCGTTGAATTCGCCCAGATCGCGCAGTTTCTGCGTATAGGCGAAGTGCACTTCCGGCGAGACGCTTTCGGCCAGGTAAAACAGCCAGCTCAGTGCCGAGACGAAAATGCCGACGAACAGGGCAAGGCCCAGCCGGAAGTAGCGTGGCGAGATGCCCAGCCAGGATTCGGGAAGGCTCATTGCAGCCGTTTTCCTTCCCATTCGCCGGTCAGCGTTTTGAGGAATGCAGTCAGTGCCTTGACGTCTTCGCCGGAAAGTTCGCGGCCCAACTGGTAACGTCCCATGATGATCACCGCCTCTTCGAGCGATTGGGCCGAGCCGTCATGGAAGTAAGGCGGCGTGACTTCGACATTGCGCAGGCTGGGCACCTTGAAGACGTTCTTGTCGATTTCGAGGCCGGACACGTTGAAGCGGCCGAGGTCGGCCTGGCGGCCGGTATCGTTCGCGAGGTAACTGCCCATGACGCCAAAACGCTGGAACATGTTGCCGCCAACGCCGGCACCCTGATGGCAGCTGGCGCAACCGTAATCGAGAAAACGCTGGTAGCCGGAGCGTTCGAGCGGGTCGAGCGCTTCCTTGTCGCCACGCAGGAAGCGGTCGAAACGACTGTTCGGAGTGAGTAGCGTGCGCTCGTAGGCGGCAATGGCATCGACGATCGTGTCGCCGCTGATGCCCTGCTGGTAGATCCGGCCGAACTCCCGGGGATAGTGTTCGTCCCGGCTGAGTTTGGGTATGACTTCGGCCCACTTGGAGGCCATTTCAAGCGGATTGTGCACCGGCCCGGCGGCCTGGGCTTCAAGGCTGGCGGCGCGACCATCCCAGAATTGAGCGAAATTCAGGCTGCTGTTGAATACCGTCGGTGCGTTGACTCCCCCTTTCCTGCCTTCGATGCCGACCGAAACGGGCAGGCGGTCGCTGCCGCCGCTGTCGAGCTGGTGGCAGGTGGCGCAGGAAACGGTGTCGTCATGGGAAAGGCGGGGATCGAAAAACAGGCGTTTGCCGAGGGCGACCTTGTCGGCCGGCAAGTCCGGCACGGGGGGCAAGGGCAACAGCGGGCCGGAACCCGAAAGCGTGCTTTGCAGCGAGGTGCTGTCGAGGCTGGCCACGGCTTTGTCGGCAGGAGCATCGCTGCGCATGCCCCAAAAGGCGGCGGCGAGCGCCAAGGACACCAGCATCAGGGCCAGGAATTTTCGGAAACTCATCGTTTGATTATAGAACTGGCCAGGGTTTCGTGGCGAACAGGCACCAGAACCGCGGCGCGAAGGGGGCAAGAATCAGCAAGCGAGAAAAGCCACGGCCGGCAGAAACACTTCGGTCACCAGCACCTGCTGCGCCCCGAGGCGATGCAGCGAGCGGCGGGCCCACAGGGTGTCGCCGGCCATGCCCAAAGCGGCGGCACGCTGGAAAAGCGGGTGGCGCTGGTCGAGCCGGCGGAATTCGATGGCGCCGCGTTGAAAACCGGGATGGGTGAACAGCAGCGAGCCGAGCGAGTTGCTGCCGAGGCGGGACAGCCAGCGGCTCAGGCGGCCATTGCTGGCGGTCGACAGCGTGGTGTGGGCAAAAATGACCGGCACGCCGTCGCACTCGAGCACCACCTCGCGGACCCAGGCCGGGTGGCGCGACGGCTTGAGAAGCAGACCTTCGTCAGCCAGCGCATGGCCCTTTTCGTAACGCAGCAGGCGGACGCGAAACTGGCGGCTGTGGCGCTGGCAACGTGCCGTCAGCGAACCCGGCTCGGTCAGCCAGGAGGCCAGGGCAGCATCGAGCGGCCCGCCGACCGGGCGGGGACGCCATTCGTTTCGACTCATTATTGGGGACGCGGCGCCTTGTCGAGGCCGCCGAGCTTGACGCCGGGCTTGATGCCGCGCTGGGCGAACCAGCCGAGGTTCATTTCGAGGGCGTAGCGGGCCGGACGGCGGGCGCAGTGGTTATCTTCGGTCTGCGGCTGCATGTCTTCGATGTTGATGATCTTGCCCTCCGCATCCATGAAGGCGACCGAGAGCGGCAGCAGCGTGTTGCGCATCCACATGCAGTGGGTGTTTTCCTGCGTGAACACGAAGAGCATGCCGCGCTGGACCGGCATGGCCTTGCGATTCATGAGGCCGACCTGACGGTTCTGGTCATTGGCCGCCACTTCGGCCTCGATGCGGTGGAAACCGGCGCTCAGCTCCATGACCGGCATGGCGCTCTGCGCCCAGGCTGCGGCACTGATGGCCAGGCCGGCGAGCAGGCCGACGAGTGTCTTATTCATTGAATTTTCCTTGCAAATCCTGGTAACTGCCGTCGATCTTTCGCCATTGCCCCAGCGCCAGACCGTCCAGCGTCGCCGCCCCGATGGCAGCCCTGATCAGACGGAGCGTAGGATAACCGATGGCCGCCGTCATGCGCCGCACCTGGCGGTTCTTGCCTTCGGCAATGCGGATTTCCAGCCACGAAGTCGGGATCGCGGCGCGGTAGCGGATCGGCGGGTCGCGCTGCCAGAGGCCGGACGGTTCAGCGATCAGCCGTACCTTGGCCGGTTTGGCGGTGAAGTCGGACAGCGCGATGCCGGCGCGCAGTTTGTCCAGCGCGACCTCGTCGGGCACGCCTTCGACCTGCGCCCAGTAGGTTTTTTCCAGCTTGTGTTTGGGGTCGGCGATCTTGGCCTGCAACTTGCCGTCGTCGGTCAGGATGAGCAAGCCTTCGCTGTCGGCATCAAGCCGGCCGGCGACGTAAACGCCCTTGACCGGGATGAATTCATCCAGCGCCCGCCACTTGCCCTCCGGCGTGAACTGGCTCAAGACACCATAAGGCTTGTTGAAGATGACGAGGGAAGACACGAGGGCTGGTTTCGCGAACTGGGCAGGATTTCAATTTTCGCCGATTTTTCCGGTTGACCGTAGGAGTGGTCGGAAAAAGGCGGAACCGACAAGGATGAACAGCCGTCCAAGTATTGTCCCGCTCCTGCCGTTGCCGCACCCGGCATCCGGCACTTTTGGCGGCGACAAGGAGGTTCATCATGTCCCTGACTCATTTCCCGGCGATGCTGACATCGGAAACCGAGGGTTGGTCCGATATTGAACGCAGCCATCCGCCCGCCCGCTCCCTGATGTTCGGTCTGGTCATGCCGCTGTCGATCATTCCCCCGGCGATGGTCGCCTTTGCCGAACTGGCTTATCCCGGCGCGATTTTTCCGCTTTCCGTGCCGGCGATGACCGGCGGCCAGTTGCTGGCCAGCGGTATCGTTTTGTTCGCCGTGCAACTGGCCATGGTTTCCTTCATGGCTATGCTGATCCAGCGCATGACCAGCGATCAGGATCACGATCCTGGTTACGAGAAGGCCTACACGCTGGCAGCCATTGCGCCAGTGCCGCTGTGGCTGTCGTCGCTGGCCTTGTTCGTGCCCAGCCTGACGGTCAATGTGCTGGTCGTGGTGGCGGCCTGGTTCGCTTCGGCTGCGCTGATCCGCCACGGCGTGCGGCCGCTGCTCAAGGTTAACGACGAGCACAAGGCGCATTACATCTCGAATCTGGTGACGGCAACCGGGGTCATGGCCTGGTTTGGCCTGATGATCATTTCGGCCGCCCTGCTCAGCGTGCTGCACGGACTGGCGGCGATATTCTGAAGGCGTTCTAGCCGCGCAGTTGGTGAAAGCTGTCGAGAAAAGCCGACTTGGCATCCAGCGGCATGAGCGGCCGGATGCTTTCGGGCAGGGGCAGGATGTCCCGAAGATTAGCCCAGGCTTCGGTCGAGTGCGGCATGAGGTCGCGCTTTTCGGTGGCCAGGGCGATCAGGTCGGCGACCTTGATCGCCGGATCGAGGTGCTCAAGATCGACAGCGAAACGCTCGCCGATGATCTGCATGACGCGAGCTTCGATGGCACTGAACTCAGGAAACAGATTCTTGAGCGGCTTGACCATGTCGCCCAGATAGGCTTCGGCAGCGTCGTGCAGCAGGGCCGCCAGTCGTAGCGGCGCTGGCACCAGTTGCATGACCATCAGGCTGTGCTGGGCCACCGAATAGAACTCCCGCGTCTGGCCATTGAAGCGGCACTGGTAGGCCAGACCGTGCGCGATGTCCTCGATGGCGACATCGTCGATATGCGGTCGGGTCAGAAAAAAACGGTGACCGAGAAAGGTCGAAACGTAGGGGCTGTCGATCATGACCGCCAGTTTATACGTTTAGCAGGTTGCGCTCGATCTTGGCGGCACAGATGAAATCGTTCTCCGACAGACCGCCGATGGCGTGCGTCGAGTAGCGCACCCGGCACGTCCGGTAGCCGATCTCGAGGTCGGGATGATGGTTCTCGCGATGCGAAATCCAGGCAAGCGCATTCACAAAGGCCATGGTTTCGTAATAGTTGCGGAACTCGAATGTCTTGCTGATCTCGCCGCCCGTTTGCCCCCAGCCGTCGAGGCTCGGCAACAGCCGGTCGATTTGCTCCCGAGATAACGGCGGCGTGCCGCCTTCGCAGGGAGCACAACTCTTTTCGCTCAGATTGCAGACGGTTTCCATGGCATGACTCCTCGTTGGCACTTGATTGCCGGACAAAGGCAATCAGGCTCGGCACCTTCAGTGACTTGCCGGTGACTGTCGGTGGGCAAACTCGCGGGCGGCCTGATTGTAATTGGCGATGCCGTCGACCTGATCAACCGGCAAAACCGGCGCGGGAATATCGACCGGGATGGCATTGGCCCGGGTCAGTGGTTGCGCCTTCGTAAAGTCGGCCTGGTGGGCGGCGGCGAGGAGCGCCGAGTAAACCGGATTGAACCGGCTGTTGGCGATGGCGCGCTGCGCCGGGTTATCTATCAGCGATTGCAGGGCAAGCCGGGCCGCCGAGGTGTCGCGCCGTGCGGCCAGAAGGTCGGCATTGAGGGCGCCGGCTTGGCGAGGTACCGAAATGACCGGAGAGGTCTGGCCGGGGGCGCTCTGCGGCAAAGCGACGGCTGTCGCCGTTGCCGCCAGACGGCGCCCCTGCTCCGAGAGGCTGACAATGCTGGACGGCGTCCCGGCCACCACCGCATTTCGCGTTGCCGGCGTAGCCAATGCCCTGGCGGCGAACGGAGTGATCGGATTCACGCTACCGAGCGAAACGGGCTGAAAACTCAAGCTGATGGCCATGGCGACGCTCTTCCGATGGGCGCCTAATGCTTCGTGGCGCGCCAGGCCGAACTGTAAAAGCCGTAACCGTCAGCCTCGACGCTGTCCTGCTCGGCCTTTTGCTGATCCACCAGATCGACTTTCTTGTCCCAGTAGAGCAGGCGTCCGTCGTGCTGATCGACGAGTGCCTCGGGATGATCAACGAGAAACTGATCAATGAAATGCGTGTATTCCGAGACATATCCGCGGTCGATTTCGCCGGCCGGGTGCTCGGTGCTGCCCGGATGGAACAGCCTGGTGATGAAATTGCTCATCGTCCTTCCTTTCACGCCAGAAGGCTAGGTCTCGCGCCCGCCACCCATGCCATCAGGCGGCATCGAATCTCGATGATGTTTCGGCGCCGAACCTGCCAAGAATGGACAACAATCGTTCCATCCAGCCGTTCGATTCATCGTGCAGAACAAGGTTCCCGCTGGCCACTTTTCGCCGCAGCCACACTCAGCCGGAACCGGGCGCCGACAGCAATTGCGGAAACAGATGACGTTTTAAGGAATTGATTCTGAGTGTATTCATCAGAATTATGATTGGGCGAGAATGGAAGCAATCACAAAACACACTGTGCTGAAACGATCTAACGTCTCTGTATTTCTTAGTTGCCCCTCAAAATTTCAAAGTGCCACTTTTAAAATACTATTTTGGTGAATCGACACTTACATCAACTGTCCAGCTTGGCGCACTAAATCTATATATTTCAGCAAAGGGTTCTCGGAAATGCTGAACCGCTTACCGCTCGTCAAAGCCCCGGCGGCATCTCTCACAAACCCATACTTCTGTTCATCCAAAGACTTGGAAATTTCCCGCTGATCACTAGTCGCCAAACGTGAATACTCCCTAACCAACGTATCCATGTGCACATGAGCTTCTTCGTGATCAAAAAACGATGATCCTGTTCGCTGCATAACAGGAAACAATTCGCTTAAAGCAACTCTTTTTTCAAAAACCGTATTGAATGAAAACGACTGTGGCTCTGCAATGTATTGCTCAAAGATTTCTCTACGCGAATGCCGCAAAAAAATCATAAAAAACAAGTATGGAAGTTGAACTGGCTGAGGGTTATCCCACATTATATAAATTGCCCGAAACATCTCAAAACACTGATTCTGGGAGCGTAGCGTGAGTCCAAATGACTTAGCCATTTTGGCAAACAAATAACTGTTAGCCGGCTTATTATCACCAAACCTGAACGGATTAAGAATCTTTGATCCATCTAGATCCTGCTTAGAGAAAAGGTATTCCGCATATCTAAAGTAGTCAGGGTCAGGGAGCGCGTACTCTTGGTCGAAGAACCTTTGCAGATACCGCTCAGCGTCAAACTCATTTCCATATACTGCTTTCACACTTGCCGACAATTGCTTCGAATCGGTCGCAACTACAAAACACACGCCAGGCACTCCAAATATGTGCTTTATGTTCTCCAGTAGCTCAATTGCATAGGTTGGCCGACAGCGATCCAGTTCATCAACCATAACAATTATAGGAAGCTGAACCGATTTTAAATTCTTCGCAATATGTTCAATTAGACTTCGTAGTTCTGCGCGAAATGCAGTGATGTATTTCTGCTTTGTCCGGTGCTCTTTAAGCGCTTGCTCGGCTGCCTTTTCTACGACTTTTGAAAGAGTATCATCCGGTTTTTTCCCGCTTTCACCCTCGTGCGAAGCAGAGTCGTCATCTTCATCAGCACTATCGAGTTCTTCCAGAAACTCATCCAGGCTCATGTTTGTAAGCTTTTTGGTCAACACCGCTGCCAACAAAGGCAACGATGGTCGAAGCAGCTTCTTTGCGCTGCCAAGGATTGATACCGCATGCTTTTGAGCCTTAGTAGATCGGTTAAATATCCGCTTCAGACTGCTTTCAAGTTCCGCAATAAAGCCCAGAAGCGGCTCATCTGAGAAATCATTCTTCCAGGCGTCGTAATAGATGACTGGGTAACCGGCCGTTTCTAAATCACGCTTCCAATTCACCAAAAAATAGCTTTTCCCAAACCCCCAACTGCTGTTCACGTTCAATACGAATGACTCTTCACCATTTTTTCCAGGAGCGGTTCCAAAGCGTTTGGTGAGGTAGGAGGTCAAAAAATCGGCGCAATCCTTCCTTGATAATTTGTCGCCAGCCCAAGCCTCATCCTTCCTGGAACTCGTATTGATCACCATTGTTCGCCTAGTGGGTGAATGTCAAAGTCATTCAATCCTACACCTAGATAGTCTCTATCCCTGCTGATACGAAAAGCGCTCAGAATAAATCGAAGCTATCTCAGAACAGTTCAATCAACCGGAAAGCCTTTGCAGACCACTTGGCCGCTGCACGGGCAGACACCACTTACGCCGGCAGGGTAACTATCAGGAATAGGCCGCGCTCATCAAACATCTTGATGGGCTTCTCTTACGGCTTAGCATTGGAATAACTCCCTGTAGCCATCATGAGTTACTTCGTAGAGTTACCCCTGAAAAAAGGCGGATACTATTGGTCAATAGTCACCCCTTATCGGATAAAAACACAATAAAAAACCCGCACTTAGGCGGGTCATTTGGACTTCGATGCACTGCATAAAACTAGTTATTGGTGCCTTGGGCGAGACTCGAACTCGCACAGCTTGCGCCACTACCCCCTCAAGATAGCGTGTCTACCAATTTCACCACCAAGGCATTGCCGTCCGGAGATTGCTTCCGGCGACGAAGGGGCGCGATTCTAGCGGGGAATTGCCTCGCTGTTAAGCCCCTCAGTGGTAAAAGGCGTAGCCGATCAGAATGGCGCCGACCAGCCCGACAGCATCGGCGATGAGGCCGCAAGCCAGGGCGTAGCGCGTTTTGGTGATATTCACGCTACCGAAATAGACGGCCAGGACGTAGAAGGTGGTTTCGGTCGAGCCCTGGATGATGGCGGCGAGTTTGCCCTGGAAGGAATCGACGCCGTAGGTGGTCATGACATCGACCATGAGGCCGCGGGCACCGCTGCCGGAGAGCGTTTTCATGAGGCCGACGGGCAGGGCCGGGACGAAATCGTCGTTGAGCCCGAGGGCCAGGACGAGGCTGCGGATGGCGCCGATGAGGTAGTCCATGCCGCCCGTCGTGCGAAAAACCGAGATGGCGACGAGCATGGCGATCAGGTAGGGAATGATCTGGACGGCGACCCCGAAGCCTTCCTTGGCGCCGTCGACGAAGCTTTCGTAGACGTCGATGCCGCGCCACGCGGCGACGGCAACGAAGAGGACGATGATGGAGACGATCAGGCCGCTGCCAAGGAGGCCGATCATTTGCGCCATTTGCTCGGGCGGCATGCCGGCCAGCCAGGAATAGAGGCCGGCCATGAGCCCCGCGAAGCCGGCGAAGAAGGCGAGCACTGGCCGGCAGAACAGGTTGATGCGCTGCCAGATGGCGACGGCGATCAGGCCGGCACAGAAGGAAACGAAAGTGCCGAGCAGCGTCGGCAGAAAGATGTCGGCGGCGTTGAAGCCGACCAGCCCCTGCTTGAGCGCGATGCTCTGGCGGATAGCGATGACCGTCGTCGGGATCAGCGTGATGCCGGCCGTGTTAAGGACCAGGAACATGATCATCGGGTTGCTGGCGGTATCTTTTTGCGGATTGATTTCCTGCAGTTCGCGCATGGCTTTGAGGCCGAGCGGCGTCGCCGCGTTGTCGAGGCCGAGCATGTTGGCGCTGGCGTTCATGACGATGCTGCCGCTGGCCGGATGGCCGACCGGGATGTCGGGAAAGACGCGGCGGAAGAACGGTGCGACGAGGCGGCTGAACAGTTCGATCAGCCCGCCTTTTTCGCCGATTTTCATGATGCCGAGCCACAGGCTCATGACGCCGACCAGGCCGATTGAAATGTCGAAACCGGTCTTGGCCGTGTCGAACAAGCCGCTCAGGACGCGCGTGAAAATGTCGAGGTCGCCTTGCAGCAACTGCGCCACCGCCGCGACGAAGCCGATCAGGATGAAGGCGACCCAGATTTTATTGAGCACAGGCGGCGGCGCGGAATGGTGGAAAGGCAGCCAGTCTAGCCGCCCGGGCGAGGACTGTCACCGAATGGGCGGCAAGCACGTCGGCAAACCCCAGGCGGCGCGCCGGGCTGCATATTCGGCCTGCGGCAATTGGACCAGCAGGGGCGCCGCCGAGGCATCGAGCCAGCCGGCAATTTCGCCCATGTCGGCCTGCGCCATCGCCGTGCAGCCGGCCGTCGGCACACCCTCGCTGGCCCAGACATGCAGGAAGATGCACGACCCGGCGCCCGGCACCGGCGGCTCGGCGTTGTGGGCGACGACGGCGCCGATGACATAGCGTTCGTCCGGCCTCAGCATGTCCTCGCACGAGACCCAGTCGGGCCGGGGCACGGCGGATTGATCGACGATCCGGTTGTAATGGGCCGAAGCCGGGTCGTCGATGGCCTTGAGGTCGGGCGTCGCGGCCAGGTACGGCAGCCTGGCGGCACGGGCCAAGAGGCTGTCCGGCGCGTCGTAGCCGAACAGGGCCGTGATGGCGAATATGCCGGCCGGGGCGCGACCATCGCCCTCGCGCTTCTCCAGCCCGGCAACTGGCGCATGCCGGCCCCGCCCCCAGGCCAGCCCGGATTTGCCGAGGCTCACCGCAATCGTTGGCCCGACCGGCTGCCAGTCACCGTCCGGATGGCGGCGTTCAAAACGCTGCAATTGCCCACCACTGCTCTCCCAATTCGGCGCGACGACAAGCAACAACTGACGCGCCGACGCCAGCGCCGTAGCGCTGTCTGGCGCAAAGATAAGGGAAGCGGAGGACGCCATGCGAGGATTTCGGAAGAGGTTGGCGGGAAGAACAGCGCACGAAGAAATTTCATTTTCGGCCGAAATTTCCGGTCGACCGTGGCAAGCAAACATTTTATGCCGTCGCGCTCAGGCGCGTCTCGTTTGTACTCAATTGGACTGAATGCGGCATATTTCACAGGCGCCGAAAAGCTACGAATCTAGACTGCCGACCACTTGCCACAACAACAATCGCATATTCAGGGAGCTTCTCGGTGAACAAAAATACTTATGGCGTCAGTCTGCTCATCGCGCTGGGCCTGTCTGCCGCCGGCAGCGCGCAGGCCAACCCCATCAGCCTGGTGTCACCGGGCAGCACCTACACTCAGGATTTCGATACGCTGGCCTATCTCGGCAGCTCGTTCACCAATACTGTCTTGCCTGCGGGCTGGGCAATCGCGGAGTCAGGCGGCACTCGGGCCAATCAGGCGTACGCCGTAGGCACGGGCAGCGGCCAAACTGGCGACACCTACAGCTTCGGTGAGGCAGGCTCGACGGAACGCGCGCTGGGCTCGCTAAGCAGTGGAACACTCATTCCGATGTTCGGCGCCGGATTCATCAACAATACCGGCGCCACCGTCACCGCCCTCGACATCGCCTTCACCGGCGAACTCTGGCGCCTCGGTACGGCTGCCCGCACCGACAAGCTGACCTTCCAGTACAGCACCGATGCCACCTCGCTGACCGAGGGCACCTACCATGATTTCAGCGCACTCGATTTCGTGACGCCCAACACGACCGAGACCGGTGTCAAGGACGGAAATGCGAAGGGCAATTTTGGGTACATCAGCGCCACCATCACTGACCTCGACATCGCCGCAAAATCGACCTTCTGGATCCGCTGGTCCGACATTGATGCCGGCGGCCCCGACGACGGCCTGGCCATCGACAACTTCTCGCTGACTGCCCAAGGCGCCCTCTCCCAGGCTTCCCTCGCCGTGCCGGAACCGGGCTCATTGGCGCTGGCCAGCATCGCCCTGGTCGGCCTGCTGGGCACCCGCCGCCACAACCGCCGCTGAGCACATTTCAATTTTGTCCGTTTTTCCCGGTTGACCGTGGGACTGGCAGGCTTTTCCGTGATCCTTGCCAGCGCCGATTCCCGCGGTCTCGCACCTCAGCCAGAGTTGTACCAAATATGCAGAATCGCATCAGCTTGACGGACAAATCTCAATGACGTTGACCAGCCGACATCCTCTTAGCCAACGATTCTCGAACGGCATACGAGTGCCCAGTGCTGCCGTAGCTGGCTTTAAAAAGCTGTCATTCAGGAACGTTCAAGGTCAGGGGCATGGCGCGGCTTTATGCGCCAGGCCCCCTGCACCGCAAGGTTAGCCATCGCTTCGCTAGAACGGTATGTCATCGTCAAAGTCGAAGACGCTCTTCTTGAAGAAAACGGGGCTGAGCTTATGACTAGCCAAGAGTTCGTTTAGCTTTTCGAGAGGCTTCGCAGCCATCAGAACTACCGAGTTGGCAGCCGCCTCATGCAGTTGCTGCAGATTGCCCTTCGGTAGAGCCTTCACAGAAGCGAGAAATCCAAGCTTCTCCAAAACTTCAACTTCCGACTTCGCTTGAAGGGTTGTCTCTGTGAGGCACGACAGCATCTTCGCTCTTGTTTTGGGTGACGAGGTAAGAATCCGGAAAATTTCTTCGGCGACGGCTGCCACCGTTTTGCCCGTGGCATTGAGCCCCTGATACTTTGAGATAAAGCCATATGGTTCCAAACCACGCATGATTGGAATTACAAGGGTGCCCCGACCGACTGCGATTCCCACCTCTTGGTCGGTCCAGTTGCTCTCTTTGAAACCAGGCATCAGGATTGCCGCAAGTGCATCCATTGAGTAGAGACCGGCTTCAATCTCGTCCATCCACTCGCGAGTTGGTTCAATATCGACATGCGCGACAAAGGCAGATATTCCATATTTTCTGAGCGCCGCCTGTAACTGCCCCGTAGTGCTCTTGAATGACGATAAGTGGCTGAGAAAGAGCTTGAAATGGAATGGTTCCCAGAATGTAGCCTCAAGCGTCTTCGTCGAATCAGCAACAACGTGATTGTGCGGAACCTCCAGTTCATCCGCTATGCGGATGATTAGATCCTCTGATTCATCGGCAAGCAGTTCTTTCGAATAGACCCACTTGCTGTTTACGCCGGAGGTTGGTTTCTTGATGTCGACGCCATGCGCTTTCAGATATGTGTCGATCTCGCCGTAACTCATACGGCTCTGAAGCTCTCGACCTATGCGATCTATCAGGCTCAGGCGTTCAATTACCTTCATGGTGCCTCGCGATAGCTAACAGTTATTCAACTGAACCAGCGGTCCGCATAGTGATAATCGTAAAACATGGCAATTCAAAGTAACGGATTGATTCATTTTAGGGGCGACTCCGGCAGGCTGTCCGCATATGCAATGATAGTACGGACCGGCGAAAAGTCGGGATGCAGACGGCAAGAATGTTCTAGCTAATGGTAGCTATGGAGCAGCTTCTTGAAGGACAGCTCATGGCTGATCTCTGCCTGACGATAGTTTCATTTTCACAATATCAAGCTGGTCATCTGCCAGATATTCGCTGGTCAGTGTCGAGGAGAAAAGAATCCAGTTGATATTCCGCAGAAAACGGCACTTATCGTGGGCGCCGTGGTCTCTGAGCCAGGGCAATCATCAGCGTACGGGGGAAATCATGGGCAAAGGCCGCCTGGAGGCATTCAGCGATGGCGTCATGGCCATCATCATCACGATCATGGTGCTGGAGTTGAAAGTGCCACATGGCGAACGCCTCGATGCGCTGACCGCCTTGATCCCGGTGTTTTTCAGTTATGTGCTGAGCTTCGTATACGTGGGCATTTACTGGAACAACCATCACCACATGCTGCACACAGCGCAAAAGGTCACCGGGCCTATCCTGTGGGCCAATTTGCATTTGCTTTTCTGGCTATCGCTGTTCCCGTTTGCTACCGGCTGGATGGGCGAAAACCACTTCGCGGCGGTACCGTCGGCACTCTACGGTGGGGTGCTGTTCATGGCCGCGGTTGCCTACTGGATATTGCAGGAAACCATTGTCGCCTCGCAAGGCGACAACTCCCTGTTGCGCAAGGCGCTGGGGCGGGACTGGAAGGGGAAGTCTTCGCCGGTGGTCTACGCGGTTGCCATGGTCACGGCCTTCTGGTCGCCCTCCCTGGCGCAAGGCCTGTACGTCTTGCTGGCACTGGTCTGGCTGATTCCCGACAGGCGGATCGAGAAGGCGCTGGCGGGCACGGGAAGCCCGGCCAGTTAAAGCGAGCGGCGGCAATCGACATTGCCTGGCACATGCGGCACCATGAGGATGCACTTGAATTCGCCAGCCTGATCATCGGGCGCTTCGCTCAATAAAACATACAAATTAACCGGCTGCCTTGAATGGCCGGATCATGGAGGGATTGATCATGAACGCATTGAGAAAATCTGCGGCTGCTTTGAGTCTGGTTGGTGTCCTCGCCCTCACCGGCTGCGCGCCGATGTACGGCCCCGGCTGGGAACAGGACTACCCGCCGATCGCCTATTCGCGCGATCTTCACCCGGGCTACGGCTCGGTGTACGCCATCGACCTGATCCGCCCCGAGAACAATAATGGCATCGGCGTCGGGGCGATTGCCGGCGCGGTGATCGGCGGGCTGATCGGCCATCAGGTCGGCGAAGGCAATGGCAACACGGCAGCCACGGTGATCGGCGCAGCGGGCGGCGCCCTGATCGGACATCAGATTGAAAAGTCGAACCAGCCGCAGGGCGACCAGTTCCGGCTGACCATCCGGATGGAAAACGGCGGCTATCAGACCTTGATTCAGAATTCCGATTTCGTCGATCTGCGCGTCGGCGACCGCCTGCACATCGACAACGGTGGCGCCGTTCGGCGCTATTGATCTACCGGCTCAAGCCAACAGCCGGCAGGACCAGGAGCAGCGGGGTATGTTTTTGCTCATTCTCCCCGGCCTCCTGGCCTTTGCTTGTCAGCACTCAGCCTAATGTACGCCGGCCACGTGCTTGTGTGAGCTGAGCTCCTTCTCCTCCTGCTTGGCGTGCTGCATTGCGTAACGCCAGATGTAGACCGCCATGACCAGAATAAAGCCAATGGTGATCAAGCTGAATATGCCGATGTCGGACGTGAATAAGAGTTCCCATGCCATGAGTCTTCTCCAGTAATGGTGAATAGGGATGAATGCGTTTTGCTGCCGGCGTTTATGTGCAAGACATATGCCCGGTGCTGGCTCGGGGCAAAAATGCCAAGCCAGGGCGGCGGAAAAACGACTCGTCAGGAAAGAATGGGGTCTGCCGAATTGGCCTGCACGACAGGCGGGACGGCTGTTTGCCAAGGTCTTGGCGAGCGTGATTCGTCGCTCGCCCGCTGGCGCGACATCCGGTTCGACGCGTTCGAACGACTGCCAGTTATGACAATCAGCAAAAACACACCGCCAAAAATGACATGAGCCACCCGGCCCTCCGGCCGGTCATCAGGCAACTGAGCGGAGCTGGTTCAACTGCCCGAACCCCTCATCGCGTTTGGCGAAGCGGTCGGGTTGGAAGCCGGCATTTCCCCTGCTGTGGCGCATTTCCGGTTTGCAGCGTGATCAGGAAATAGTCGTCGAATTTCAATGGCGGCGGTTCGGCGCCTCTTCCCCTGGGAGGAAAGGAAGAGGCGCCTTTGGGTACTGCAAGCTTCCGGAGAGCTTTATAGCCAGATACGTGCCAAAAGCATATCAACGGACAAAATAACAATAAATCAACAACTTAAAAAACGGCAGATGAAAAACATCCGCCACTTCCGTCAAAATTGTCAGTCAGGACTGACAACACCCACTTCCACGGTCAACCGGAAATTTCGTCCAAAAATGAAATTCCGTTCAGTGGCTGGTGCCTTCCGATTTCGTGATCTTGTTCCAGACGTTGTACTTGCCGACCGGCTTCTTCATCGGCAGGCGCTTCACTTCCTTGAGCGTCGCTGCGTCGTAGATGATCAGCGCGCCATTCATGTCCCACAGGCTGGCCAGCACGTATTTGCCATCCTTGGTGAACTCGACGTGGGCGAAGGTCTTGCCCGGTTCCGGCTTGAGTTCGGCGACGATTTCCAGCGTTTCCTTGTCGATGACCTGCATGGTGTCCTTGAACTCCTTGCTCATCATCGAATCGGTCCACGCGTAGCGGCTGTTTTCGTGGCTGCGCATGAAAAAGCCGGGGCCGCGCGTCTTGATCTGCTTGATGGTTTTCCAGGTCTGCATGTCGATGATGCTGATCAGGCCCTCATTGAGGTTGGGCGTCGCCATCACGGTTCTGCCCTGCCATTTCCAGCTGATGCCGGAACCGAGGTGCGGCATGCCGGGTAGTTCGAGGTCGGCGATCTTCTTGCGCGCGTCGAGGTTGACCACCTGGCCGGTCACTGCGGCCTTGGCGTCGTTGCGCGAAGCGCCCATGACCTCGTCGTAGCCCTGGGTGAAATAGAAATCGTCGAGGTAATCATCGAGCAGCGTCCGCTGCGGGTTGAGGAAGCCGGGAACGAAAGCGCCTTCCTTGTATTTGAAGTCGTGGATCATGCCAGCCGGAATGTCGTCGGCCTGCGGGTTGTACGAGACTTCCCAGACTTCCTTGACGTCCTTGAGCGCGGCGACGAAGCTCTGGCGCGGGCTGGCGTCGTAGACGGCCGAGACGCGGGAGGTCGTCTTGCCGTCCCTGTCGGCCACCGGCAGGATTTTCTTGAGATTCAGATCAGCATCGAGGATGACCAGGCTGTGCGGCAGGTAATTGGCCACCGCCACCCACTTGCCATCGCCCGATACGGCGGCGTTGCGCGTATTGATGCCGGCGCGCACTTCGGCGATGACCTTGAGGTTCCACAGGTCGAACTTGGTGATCCAGCCATCGCGTGAGGCGAAGAAGACATAGCGCCCGTCCGGCGTGAATTTCGGCCCGCCGTGCAGGGCGAAACGGGACTGGAAGCGGTGGATCGGCTCCAGCTTGTCGCCGTCAAGGATGGAAACATGATGGTCGCCGCTCTCGACAACGACGAAAAGGTTCATCGGATCGGCCTTGAACGCCGGCTTGGCGGGCAAGGGCTGCTTTTCATAAACGATGCGCGAAGCGTTTATTTCTTTCTCGCCCCAGGCCGGCATCGGTTTGATCGCGGTGTAGGCAAAATCGACCAGCGCCTTGATTTCCTCGGCCGACAGCTTGTCGCCAAAGCCCAGCATCTGGGTCGCCGGGCGCCCCTCCCTGATGACTTTTTCAGCTTCCGGCTTGCGCAGGCGGGCCAGGTTTTCCGGAATCAACGCCGGCCCGATGCCGCCCAGCCGCGCCTCGCCGTGACAGCCGGCGCAATGCTCCTTGTAAGCGCTCGGCGCATCGGCGGCCTGCGCCAGCTCGGCCATCATGAGCAGGGAGCAGACGGCAAAGCCGGCCGGGATCAGGATGTTCCACTTCATGATGCGATTTCCTCGTCAGACAGGTAGCAGCCCGGGTCTTCCGCCCAGGCGTCGCCGGTCATCTGCTGGGCACGAACCCGTGTGTTGCCGTTGCAGATCTGCAGGTAGGCGCAGGTTCCGCAGCGCCCCTTGACGGCGCGCGGGTGCTGCTTGAGGCCGGCCATCAGCGCATCCGAGGTGTCCGGCCAGATCTGCGAAAACGGCCGATCCTTGACGTTGCCGAGGTTGTGGTGCCACCACATGGTGTCTGGATGGACATTGCCGAGGTTATCGATGTTGGCGACATTGACGCCCGACGAGTTGCCGCCCCACTGGCGCAGCTTGGCCTCGACATGCGCCGCCTTGTCGGGGAAGCGCCGGCGCACCCAGTGCAGGAAATAGACGCCGTCGGCATCGTTGTTACCGGTCGTGAATTCCTTGTTCAGCCCGCGCTGCTGGTACTCCCAGCAGGTATCGAACAACAGGTCCATCGCCCAGCGCGTCAGCTGGTGCTGGGCGTCGTCCTTGCGATTCTTGTTGCCGCGACCGGCATAGTTGAGGTGCGAAAAGTAGAAGCGGTCGATGCCTTCATCCTCGACCAGCTTGAGCAGGCCGGGCAGGTCGTGGGCGTTGTCCTGCGTCATCGTGAAGCGGACGCCGATCTTCAGGCCAAGATCGCGGCACAGCCGGATGCCTTTGAGCGAAGCTTCGAAGGCGCCATCCATGCGGCGGAACTTGTCGTGCGTTTCGCGGATGCCGTCGAGCGACACGCCGACGTAGTTGAAATCGCACTCGGCAATCTTGTCGATATTGTTTTCGTCGATCAGCGTGCCGTTCGACGACAGCCCGACATAAAAACCCTTGGCCTTGGCGCGTTTGGCGATGTCGAAAATATCCGGCCTGAGCAGCGGTTCTCCGCCGGACAGGATGAGTACCGGCACTTTGAAATCGCGCAGGTCATCCATCACCGTGAAAACCTGTTCGGTACTCAACTCGCCGGGAAAATTGGTATCGGCCGAAATCGAATAGCAATGCTTGCAGGTCAGATTGCAGCGCCGGATCAGGTTCCAGATCACCACCGGGCCGGGGGGATTGCGCTTGGGGACCAACGGCGTCGGTGCGGCAATTTCCTGCATGTACTGGGAGATGCGAAACATGAACATCCTTGTTATGGGCTTTCGGCCATTCAACGGCAGCCCGCCCCCTCATTCCTTGATACGCGTCAACCGTCGGAACAATGACGCGTTAGATGGGCACGCCTAGCCCTGCGGTATACTTCGCCGATGAATCCGAACGCACAGAATTTGGTTGGCAACGAGCCAGCCCTGCCAAGCCGCTGGGCTGCCGAGCTTGAGGCAAAACTGGCCAGCGGTGAAAAAATCCAGGCCTGGGTCGAGATTGATCTCGACAATCGCCTGCAATACGCCGCCGGCCTCGTTCTCGTCACCGACCGCCGCTTTCTCGCCTTCGCCCCGGGTAACAGCCATTGGCAGGAATGGCCGCTACGCGGCGGGCTGACGCTCAGCCACCACGACCACGCCGGTGTCGGCGCGCTCGAACTGGTCGATGAAAAAGGCCAGCTTGCCACCTGGCGCTACACGCTGGCCAAGAATCTGGCCGCGTTGCGCGTCATCGCCGAATTCGACCTGCACCGCGACAGCATCGTCAGCGGCCAGCCCGTGCAAAGGGCAAACGCCGAAGATTGCTGCCCGAAATGCAATGCCCCGCTGCCGCCCGGCGAAGACGAATGCCCGGTGTGCAATCGCGAAGCGACCGTTGCGCCATCGACGTGGACGCTGTTCCGCCTGTGGCGTTTCGCCCGGCCCTATCGCTGGCAACTGTTGACCGGCTTTGTCCTGACTTTGGCCTCCACGGCCGCCCAACTGGTCCCACCCTACCTGACCATGCCACTCATGGACGACGTGCTGATCCCGTTCCAGAACGGCAAGCCGATCGACTGGCCGCTGGTCGGCATGTATCTCGGCGGCCTGTTCGGCGCCGCCGTGCTGGCCTGGGGCCTCGGCTGGATTCGCACCTACATCCTATCGCTGGTGTCCGAACGCATGGGCCGCGACCTGCGCACGCAGACCTACGACCACCTGCTCGGCCTCTCGCTCGAGTATTTCGGCGGCAAGCGGACCGGCGACCTCATGGCCCGCATCGGCAACGAAACCGACCGCATCAACATCTTCCTGTCGCTCGACCTGCTCAACTTCGCCACCGACGTGCTGATGATCACGATGACCGCCGTCATCCTGTTCAGCATCAACCCGTGGCTGGCGCTCGTCACCCTGCTGCCGCTGCCGATCATCGGCTGGCTCATCCACTTCGTCCGCGAGAAGCTGCGCACCGGCTTCGAGAAAATCGACCGCGTCTGGGCCGAAGTGACCAACGTGCTGGCCGACACCATCCCCGGCATCCGCGTGGTCAAGGCCTTTGCCCAGGAGAAGCGCGAAGGCGAGCGTTTCCGCGCCGCCAACGAGCACAACCTGCAGATGAACGACAAGCTGAACAAGACCTGGTCGCTGTTTACGCCGACGGTCACCCTGCTCACCGAAGTCGGCCTGCTCGTCGTCTGGGTCTTCGGCATCTGGCAGATTTCCAAGGGCGACTCGACGGTCGGCGTGCTCACCGCCTTCCTCGCCTACATCGGCCGCTTCTACACCCGTCTCGACTCGATGAGCCGCATCGTCTCGGCGACGCAACGTGCGGCGTCGAGCACCAAGCGCATCTTCGATATTCTCGACCACGTTTCCAGCGTCCCCGAGCCGACCAATCCGGTGCATCTGTCAGGCGTCACCGGCCGGCTTGAACTCAAGAAAGCCAGCTTCCGCTACGGCACCCGTTCGGTCACCCGCGACGTCGATCTGGTCATCGAACCCGGCGAAATGATCGGTCTGGTCGGCCATTCCGGCTCCGGCAAATCGACGCTGGTCAATCTGATCTGCCGCTTCTACGACGTTTCCGAAGGCCAGGTCCTGATCGATGGCGTCGATGTCCGCTCCGTGCCGGTCGCCGAATTCCGCCAGCACATCGGCCTGGTGTTGCAGGAACCCTTCCTGTTCTTCGGCACCATCGCCGACAACATCGCCTACGGCAAGCCCACCGCGACACGTCAGGAAGTCATCGCCGCCGCCCGCGCCGCCCACGCCCACGAGTTCATCCTGCGCCTGCCGCACGGCTACGACTCGCTGGTCGGCGAACGCGGCCAGGGCCTGTCGGGTGGCGAGCGCCAGCGGATTTCCATCGCGCGCGCCCTGTTGATTGACCCGCGCATCCTGATCCTCGACGAAGCGACCTCGGCAGTCGATACCGAAACCGAGAAGGAAATCCAGAAGGCGCTCGACAACCTCGTCAAGGGCCGCACCACCATCGCCATCGCCCACCGCCTGAGTACGCTGCGCAAGGCCGACCGGCTGGTCGTCATGGACCGTGGCCGCATCGTCGAAGTCGGCAACCACGACGAATTGATGGCGACCGAAGGCCATTACTTCAAGCTCTACATGGCCCAGGCCCGCAACGTCGATACCGAGCCGGAACTGCCGCGCTCGACCAGCCTGCCCAAAACTCACGCGGAATAAGCCCATGTCGAACCCCAATTTCCAGCTGCAACGCGATTCCTACGGTCGACTGGTATTAACGGCCGAAAATGGAATCGTCCACGAAGGCATCACGCCGGTGCGCGCCTTCCCCATCGCCGCTCCCGACGAAGGTCTGTCGCTGGTCAATTACGAAGGTCACGAAGTCGCCTGGATCGACAGCCTCGCCGACCTGCCGCCGACCATCGCCGCCTTGATCGAAGCCGACCTGGCCAGCCGCGAGTTCGTCCCGGAAATCGAAGGCATCGAAGACGTTTCCAGCTTCGCCTGCCCGAGCACCTGGCGACTGCGTACCAATCGCGGCCCGGCCGAGCTGATCCTCAAGGGCGAGGAAGACATTCGCCGCCTGAGCCAGACCCGTTTGCTCATCGCCGACGCCCATGGCATCCAGTTCCTGATCCGCGACCTGACCCGACTGGACCGGCATAGCCGCAAGCTTCTCGACCGCTTCCTGTAACGCTTTGTCCTGTTGGGTGACATTTTTAGACGGCGGTCAGCCGCAAGCGGACGAAAGCGTTAATAATGCTGAAATCAAACATTCATCACCGCAGGCCAACGGAGCCAGAGCCAAGAGCATGAAGAAAAAGGACATCATTTTTCGGGACACGATTTCACTGCGTGGCCCCAATATCTGGACCTACCCCCCGGTCATCGAAAGCTGGATCGATATCGGCGAACTCGAAGACTTTCCCTCGGACAAGATTCCCGGCCTTTACGAGCGCCTGAGCGCCTGGCTGCCGGGCCTGGTCGAGCATCGCTGCAACTACGGCGAACACGGCGGCTTCCTGCGCCGCCTCAAGGAAGGCACCTGGTCCGGCCACATCCTCGAACACATCGTGCTCGAACTGATGACTCTGGCCGGCCTGCCCGACGGTTTTGGCCGCACCCGCGAAACCACGACGCGCGGCGTCTACAAGCTGGTCGTCTCCAACTTCCACGAAGAAGTGACGCGCATGTCGCTCGACGTCGGCCGCGAACTGCTGCTCGCCGCCATCGCCGACGAACCCTACGATCTCGACGAAGCCGTCCGCCTGCTCCGCCGCAAGGTCGACCGCAAATACCTCGGACCATCGACCGCCGCCATCGTCCTGGCCGGCGAAAAGCGCGGCATTCCGCACATTCGCCTGCTCGACGACGGCAACCTCGTCCAGCTCGGCTACGGCGCTGCCATGCGCCGCATCTGGACGGCCGAAACCGACCAGACCAGCGCCATTGCCGAAACCATTTCGCGCGACAAGGATTTGACCAAGGAACTGATCTCCTCGGTCGGCGTCCCGGTGCCGGAAGGCCGCGAAGTCGACAGCGCCGACGATGCCTGGGATGCCGCCGAAGACATCGGCGTGCCGGTCGTCGTCAAGCCGACCGACGGCAACCATGGCCGCGGCGTCTTCATCGACCTGACGACCAGGGAAGAAGTTGCCAAGGCCTACGCCATCGCCGTCGAAGAAGGCTCCGGCGTGCTTGTCGAGCGTTCCATCCAGGGCATCGAGCATCGCCTTCTGGTCGTCGGCGGCAAGCTCGTCGCGGCCAATCGCAGCGACCTGATCACCGTAACCGGCGACGGCAAGTCGACCGTGCTGGAACTGATCGACAGCCAGGTCAACATCGACCCGCGGCGCGGCACGACCGAACTGCATCCGCTGTCGATCATCAAGATCGATACCGCTGCCAAGATTGAACTGGAACGCCAGGGCCTTGAGGCCGACAGCGTGCCGGCCAAAGACCGCGTCGTGCTTATCCAGCGCAACGCCAACCACGCCTTCGACTGCACCGACGAAGTCCATCCCGAAACCGCCCAGGTCGCAGCGCTGGCAGCCCGCGTCGTCGGCCTCGACATCGCTGGCATCGACCTGGTCTGCCAGGACGTCTCGAAGCCGCTGGCCGAGCAGGGCGGCGCCATCGTCGAAGTCAACGCCGGCCCCAGCCTGCTCATGCACATCAAGCCAGGCATCGGCAAGCCGCGTCCGGTCGGTCAGGCCATCGTCGATAACCTGTTCGCCCAGAGCGAGAGTGGCCGCGTGCCGCTGGTCGGCGTCACCGGCACCCACGGTCGCAACCCGGTTGCCAAGATGGTCGCCCATCTGGTCTATCTCTCCGGCCGCCATGTCGGCCTGGCCTGCAAGGACGGCATTTACCTCGACCGCCGCCAGGTCCAGAAAACCAGCGCCGCCAACTGGGAAGGTGGCCGTCGTCTGCTGATGAACCGTTCGGTTCAGGCCGCCGTGATCGAAAACGGCGCCGAAGTCATCCTCGGCCAAGGTCTGGCCTATGACCGCTGCTCGATCGGCATCGTCACCAACATCGTTTCGGAAGACGAAGACCTGTCGCGCTGGGATACCCAGCCGACCGGCGGCGAGTACTACACGACACCGCGCTCGATCTACCGGACGCAGGTTGATGTCGTGTTGCCAAGCGGCCATGCCGTGCTCAATGCCGAAGACGAACTGGTCGCCGATTTCGCCGAACTGTGCGACGGCGAAGTGATCTTCTTCGCCTGCGACCCGGCCAACCCGACCCTGGTCGCCCATCTGGCTGCCGGCAAGCGGGGTGTCACGGTGGACGACAAGCGCGTCGTGCTACGCACCGGCAGCGATGAAATCCGCCTCAGCCGACTGGTCGATGCGCCCTACATCGGCAAGGCCAAGCAAGCCAAGAACATTGCCAACGTGCTGGCCGGCATTGCCGCCGGCTGGGCCATGGGCCTGAGCAAGGAAGTCCTGACCACAGGCCTCAAGACCTTCGGCCTGGAACTGATCGACCCCGCTTCGCTGATACAGCAGCCCGCCAAAAAGTCGCAACCCAAGAAGCCGGCTACCGCCCGGAAATAACGAGGAATAAAGCGTCATGGACGTTTCCCGCATTCGCGCCCTGCGCGGCCCCAATTTGTGGAGCCGGCACACCGCCATTCAGGCCATCGTTTCCTGCGAAGGAGCCGAAGTCGCCATTTCAGACCTGCCCAATTTCGAAGCCCGCCTGCGCGAGCGCTTCCCGGAACTCGGCGACCTGATTCCCTCCGACCATCTCGACACCGTGTCGATGGCCCACGCCCTCGAATTCGCCGCCCTCGGCCTGCAAGCCCAGGCCGGTTGCCCGGTCACCTTCAGCCGGACAGCGCAGACGGTCGATCAGGGCGTCTATCAGGTCGTCGTCGAATACACCGAAGAAGACGTCGGCCGCCTGGCCTTCGAGCGCGCCGAACAGCTTTGCCTCGCCGCCCTCAACGACACGCCTTTCGATCTCGATGGCACGCTCAAGGAACTGCGCGACCTCGACGAGGACATCCGCCTCGGCCCCTCGACCGGCGCCATCGTCTCGGCTGCGCTGGCCCGGGGCATCCCGATCCGCCGCCTGACGCAGGGCAGCCTCGTCCAGTTCGGCTGGGGGAGCAAGCAGAAGCGCATCCAGGCCGCCGAAACCAGCCTGACCAGCGCCATCGGCGAATCAATTGCCCAGGACAAGGAACTGACCAAGAAACTGCTGCACGCCTCCGGTGTCGCCGTCCCTTACGGCCGCCCGGTCGAGGACGAAGATGATGCCTGGGTCGCCGCCCTCGAAGTCGGCCTGCCGGTCGTCGTCAAGCCGCAGGACGGCAATCAGGGCAAGGGCATTTCGGTCAATCTGACCACCGAGGAACAAGTCCGTCGCGCCTACCGCGTCGCCATCGAATTCCGCGACGACATCATGGTCGAGAAATTCCTCTCCGGCCACGACTGGCGCCTGCTGGTCATCGGCGACAAGCTGATCGCTGCGGCCCGCCGCGATCCGCCGCTGGTTATCGGCGACGGTACGCATACCGTGCGCGAACTGGTGAACATCGTGAATAGCGACCCGCGCCGCTCGGATGGCCACGCCACCTCGCTGACCAAGATCCGCTTCGACGAGATCGCCCTCGCCCGCCTCGAAGAGCAGGGCTACAGCGCCGATTCCGTTCCCGGCCGCGGCGTTCGCGTCGTCCTGCGCAACAACGCCAACCTGTCCACCGGCGGCACCGCCACCGACGTCACCGACGACGTCCATCCCGAACTGGCCGCCGCCGCCGTCGCCGCCGCGCAGACCGTCGGCCTCGACATCTGCGGCATCGACGTCGTCTGCGACACCATGCACAAGCCGCTCGAAGAACAGGGCGGCGGCATCGTCGAATGCAACGCCGCCCCCGGCCTGCGCATGCACCTCGACCCCTCCTTCGGCAAGGGCCGCGCCGTCGGCGAAGCCATCGTCGGGATGATGTTCCCGGATGGCGACAATGCCCGCATTCCGGTCGTCGCCATCGCCGGCACCAACGGCAAGACGACGACCAGCCGGCTGATCGGCCGTATTTTTGAAGCGAACGGCCTGCGCGTCGGCATGACGAGCACCGACGGCATCTACGTCGAAGGCCGGCGCATCGACACCGGCGACTGCTCCGGCCCGCGCAGCGCCCGCAACGTGCTGATGCATCCGGATGTCGATGCCGCCGTTTTCGAAACGGCGCGCGGTGGCGTGCTGCGCGAAGGCCTCGGCTTCGACGTGTGCGACGTCGCCGTCATCACCAACATCGGCCTCGGCGACCATCTTGGCCTCAACTACATCACGACGGTCGACGAACTGGCCGTGGTCAAGCGCGTCATCGTCGAAAACGTTGCACCGAGCGGCACGGCAGTACTCAACGCGGCCGACCCGGTCGTCGCCTCGATGGCCCACCACTGCCACGGCGACGTCATCTTCTTCGCCCGCGACCGCATGAACCCGGTGCTCGCCACGCACCGCGCCCAGGGCAAGCGCGTCGTCCATGTCGAACGCGACGCCATCGTCTGCAGCGAGGGGCGCAAGAAATACCGTATTCCGCTGGCCAACATCCCGCTCACCCGCAACGGCACCATCGGCTTCCAGGTCGAGAATGCCATGGCCGCCATCGCCACCGGCTGGGCGCTCGGCTACGACTGGCCGGTGATCGAGAAGGCGCTGGCCAATTTCGTCAGCGATGCGGCGACCGCCCCCGGCCGCTTCAACGTCTTCGACTACAAGGGCGCGACCCTGATCGCCGACTACGGTCACAACCCGGACGCCATCCAGGCGCTGGTCGGCGCCATCGAAAACATGCCGGCGGTGCGCCGTTCGGTGGTCATCAGTGGTGCCGGCGACCGGCGCGACGACGACATCCGCCAGCAGACCGAAATCCTCGGCGATGCCTTCGACGACGTGATTCTTTATCAGGACGCCTGCCAGCGCGGCCGTGAAGACGGCGAAGTCATCGCCCTGCTCCGCGAAGGTCTGACCAACGCCCGCCGCACCAAGCAGATCGACGCCATCACCGGCGAATTCATCGCCATCGATACGGCGCTGGCCCGCTTGCAACCGGGCGACCTCTGCCTGATCCTGATCGACCAGGTCGAAGAGGCGCTGGCGCATATCGCCCAGCGGATCGGCGAAGCACACTGACCGCCGTCAGGCACCCAGTCAGCCCCAGAAAGCCCGGCCAGTCCGGGCTTTCTGCTTTCTGCGCGAGGCTTGCCGGCAATTGACCGTCAACGGCATTTCACATTGCCCGGGCAAAATGCCCCCTGTCGCCTGAACGAACCCCCTCGCATGAAATCCCTTCTTGCCCTCCTGCTCCTGCTTGCCAGCACCGTCGCCGGGGCTGGCAACGACAGTTTCGAGGCGCGCTGCGAAAAACTGGCGGCGGAAGCAAATTTCACTGCCGTATTCGAGGACAAACCGGTAAGCCGCGACGACGGCGTCCGGATGGCTGACCTGGCGCGCTTTGCCAAGGCGGGTAGCAGCCTGAACCACAGCACGCTGGGTGTAACGCGGGCCGAACCGGCCGCCAGCATGGCGCTTTCGGTGCGCACCCTGAGCAATCGCGACGGCCGGGTGTGCGCCGTACCCTCGCTGCAACTGAAACTCGGTTTGTCGAGTTTCGAGGTCCTGCTTGCCCGGGAACTCGGCACCAATCCCTGCCGGCGACGCATCGTCGAGGAACATGAGCAGGAGCACGTCACGGTCTGGCGCAACCATCTCAGGATCGGCGCCCGGCTGATGCCGGTTGCGCTACGCCAGTCACTCGGCCAGGTCGCTTATTTTTCCAGTGTCGGCGAAGCCGAATCCGTGCTGCGCCAACGCGCCGACCAACAGCTCGCCAGCTTGCTGAACAAGCTCAAGGAAGGGATCAATGCCGCACATCAGCAAATCGATTCCGCGGCATCCTATCGCGCTGCGGAAAACCGGATGCGGGCCTGTCCTTAGCGGCCTATCCTCAGCCCGGTCTTTTTGAGGATTTTGGTCGAGTAGAGAATGTCGCTGCCCCGACAGGCATCGCCGAGCAGGGCGCGGATTTCGCCGGCTTTGACTGCGCATTCGTCGCGCGAACTGCCGTGCACCATGGCGAACAGGTTGTACGGCCAGGCTGGCAGCGCACGGGGGCGACGGTAGCAGTGGGTGACGAAATCGAGGGCGCCGATGCGGGCGCCGAGTTCGTCGACCTGCTCGTCGGCGACATCCCAGACCGTCATGCCGTTGGCTGTCCAGCCGATGGCGTAGTGATTGGGAACGGCGCCAATGCGACGGACGATGCCGGTTTCGAGCATGGTTTTCAGGCGAAGCATGACCTCGTCGGCACTCAAACCGAGTTGTTCGGCGATGGCGTGATAGGGGCGTGGCACGAGCGGCAGGCCGCCTTGGGTGGCGACGATCAGGGAGCGATCAATGTCATCGATCACAGTCGCGCCTCCAGTTTCATTTCGACGAAGAATTCGTGCTCTTTCGGGAAGGCGTAAACCGGCAGGCCGGTGTCGCGCTCGATGCGGGCGATGGCTTCGGCGATGCCCGCCTTCGTTTCGGTAGCAAGCACAAACCACATGTTCAGCGCGTGTTCGCGGCGGTAGTTGTGGGCGACCTGCGGCAGGGCGTTGACCAGCGCCGTGACCTCGTCGTAACGCTCCTCCGGGGCAGCCAGCGCAGCGAGCACGAAGGCACCGCCCATTTCCTCGATCTGGAACATCGGGCCGAAGCGGGTCAGCACTTTGTCGGCGAGCAATGCCCCGATGCGTTGCAGCAACTCGTCCTCGCCGATGCCCAGTTGCTCGGCGGCCTCGGCGTAGGGGCGTTCGCAGATCGGGAAGTCACCTTGCAATTTTGCGAGAATTTTCCGGTCGACCGTGGAAAGCTCACGCATAGCGCGCGCCGTTCTGCTTGAAGCGGGTCAGCGAGAAGAGCACCTCGTGGGCGGCCGTTTCGAGGCCGTGGCGCTGGCGCAGGTCGGCGATGATGGTCTCGACCTCGCCGCGTTCGCGGCCATGGATCATGCAGAACAGGTTGTACGGCCAGTCGGGCAGGCGGCGCGGCCGGCGATAGCACAGGGTCACCGCCGGCTCCTCGGCCAGGGCGCGACCGACCTCGCTGACCTGCTCGTCGGGAATGTCATGAACCAGCATGGCGTTGGCCCGGTAGCCGAGTTCGTGGTGGCGGACGACGACGCCGAAGCGCTTGATGGCGCCTTCCTCGAGCCAGCGCCGGATGCGGCCGAGGACTTCCGGCTCCGAGGCGCCGATGCGCTCGGCAATCAGGGCGAAGGGCCGGATGAACAGCGGCAGGCCTTCCTGCAACACGGAAACGAGGCGGCGCTCGGCTTCGTCGATGAGCGCCACCGGGTGGACTGGCTGGGCCGTGGCGACGCTTTTTTTCTTGTCACCGTTCAGGCAAAAACCGAGGTCGATGTGGAATTCTTCTTCAAGCGGCAGGGCGAGCAAGGGGTAGCCGGCGGCCTTCTCGATGGCACCGAGGCTGGCTTGCAGACGCCCTTCAGTCGCGGCCGTGACGACGAACCACAGGTTGTAGCGGTTCTCGCGTTCGTAGTTGTGATTGACCTCGGGGAAGCGATTGACCGCGGCGGCCACGGCTTCGAGCTTTTCCGGCGGCACGGCCATGGCGGCCAGCGTCGAGGCGCCGATTCGCTTGGGGGCGAAGACGGCGCCGACGCGTGAAATCTTGCCTTCGCGGCGCAGGCTCTCGAGGTGGCCGAGAACGACTTTCTCGCCGACGCCGAGACGCGCTGCGAGCTCGGCGAACGGTGCCGGGACCAGCGGAAAGTCGCGCTGGAAGTCGTTGAGCAACTGGAAGTCGAGGCTGCTGCTGTTCATGGCCAAAGCGTCCATCAGAAACCTATGCGCACGGCGCGCGAGGTGAAGAAAATGCCGGACGGACTTTCGGCCGGTATCTCTCCCAGTTTGGCAAAGTTTTCGGTGTTGTAAATGAGAACCTTGTTGTCGTCGCGCGCCGAGAGCCAGACATGCTCGCCGCGCGGTGCGAATTCCATGTGCAGGATGCCCTTGCCCGGCTCGAAGGCATGCACCACCTTGCCGACCAGCGTGTCGATAACGTCGACCTTGGCGTTGTCCGGGAAGGCGAAATTGACCCATATCTGGCGGCCGTCGGGGCGGGCCATGACGAAGACCGGCTGGCCGCGCACGGGAATGCGGCCGACTTCCTGCCAGGTGGCGACATCGACGACCAGCACCTCATGGCGACCGATCGCCGGCAAATAGGCCTTGCCCTGCGCCACCGACCAGCCGCGCAGGTGCGGCATCTTGAAGACGGGCAGTTTTTCCTGGCCCTTGCCGTAGTTTTCGAGAATCTTGCGGGCGCCCTTGTCCGGCTGCCAGAGATCGACCATGGCGACGCCGTCCTCGCCGAACAGGCCGGCCAGGAAGTAGCGGCCATCCGGCGTGACGAGGCCGTCGTAGGGCTGGCTGCCGGCTGGAAAGCGGCGGGTGGTCGGCTGCTTCGGGTTGCTGAAATCGCTGACCCAGATTTCGCCGCCGTCGAACAGGGCGTAGGCGAACTTGTTGCCCGCCGTGTCGGCCAGGCCGACGACCTTGGAGAACTGGCCGGGTGCGAACTCGGCCGGCACTTCGGCGAGCAGTTCGAGCGTGTCGGTGTCAAAGGCCTTGATGCCGCCCGGCGTGTAGTTCTGGGCGACGACGATGCGGCCGTCCTGCGAGATCGAGCCGCCGATGGCGTTGCCGGACTGCATGATGCGCTTGACGATTTTCGCTTCGAGCAGGTCGATCTTGGTCAGGCCGCCATCGCGGCCGAAGATGAAAGCGTAGCGGCCGTCGCGCGAATAGACGGCGGAGGCGTGCGAGAGGTCGCCGAGGCCGCCGATGCGCGCGTAGGGTTGGCGCGCCGTGGTGTTGACCAACGTGACGTGGCCGCTGGCCCGCTCGATAATCAGGCCGAGATCGCCCGTGCCGCGCAGTTGCGGGCCGGCGCAGGCGTTGAGAAGCAGGGCGAACAAGGCGATCAGCAGCAGGCGCATGGCGTTCTCACTGGGGGAATCCGGTCATCAGTTTATCGACTATCCACGCCGCTTCGGCTTCGGACAGAAAGGCTTTCCATGGCGGCATCGGCGTGCCCGGGCGGCCGTAGTAGATCGTTGCGGCCAGCCCTTCGGCCGGCTTGTCGCGCAGGGTTTCCGGCAGCAGCGCCGGGCCGAGCCCGCCTTTGAGCGTCATGCCGTGGCAGGAGCCGCAATCCTGGCGAACGAGGTGCACGAGTTCCTTCTGGCGTGCGGCGCCCGGCTCGGCGGCCATTCCCACGGTCGACAGGAAAAAAAGGCCAAAAATGAAATTACTCGGCAAATTACTCAGCAACAAGGACGACCCCTTCCATCTCGGGATGCGGGCCACAATGATAGGCGTAGCGCCCCGGCCGGTCGAAACGGCGCTGCCAGCTTTCATCGGCGAACAGTCGCTCGGATTCCAGACCGCCTTCGGCCGGGAAGACCACGGAATGACTGGTGCGTTTTTCGTGATTGGTCCACCGCACGCTGTCGCCCGCCTTGATGCTGACTTCGGCCGGCAGGTATTTGTAGCCTTCGATGCGCACCTCGACCACGGTCTCGGCCAGCGAGGCAAAAGAAAAGAGCGCCAGCACAAGCGGCGCTCTTTTCAGCCACGGCCATCCGGGATGCATCGTAATTCCGGATGGCATGGTGGCTTACTGCTTGGCCGCCTTCACGTCGCCGTCGGCACCCAGACCAATCGTGTGGCCGAAAGAAACGTGATGGAAACGGCCGCCGGCATTGTCGGCGTGGATGGCGATGCCGAACGGCACAGCCTTGCCCGGAGCCAGAACGGCGTTACCAGCCAGCTTGCGGGTGAAGGTCACGGTGTAGGTATCGCCTGCCTTGGCGCCTTCGGCCGTTCCGCCGGCCTTGCCGCCCGTCATGCTGCGCTTGTCGGCAACGAAACCGTCCGACGACTTGCCACTGCTCGCCCACTGCACCAGATCCATGGCGCCAGCCGAGACGTACTTCGTCTTGTCCTTGCCCTTCGGCATGCCCTTGGCGTCGTCGTGACAGGCGGCCCAGCAACCGGCCTGATCGGCCAGCGGCACCTTGTCGTTCGGGAACATCACGGTGGCCTTGAGTTCATTGTCCTTGTCGGATTTGTCGAAGCCGCCCGCCGGGGCCTTGAAGGTCAGGCGAACATACAGATTGGTCGCATCGAAAGCAGCCTGCACGGTGACCGGATAGGTCATCGTCTTGGGCGCGCCCTTCGGCTCCATTTCCTTGCTGGCCAGACGCTTCAGGTCAAGACTCAGCTTGCCGTCCTCAACGTGGCAACCAGCGCAGGTTTCGCCTTTTTTCAGGCCGCTGGCGCCGCTGTGCTCACCCTTGCCCTGCAGCCACTCGATCGGTGCCGCACCCGGGTGAAAAACGTGGACCGTGCTCTTGGCCGCCTTGTTCCAGTCCGGCGCCGCGATGGCTGCCGACGAACCAAGCGCAACGAAGGCGCCAAAGACAGCCAGGGAAACGAGATTCTTTTTCATCGTACTTATCTCCACCAAAATGATTTGCTCACGGCGCAGGCCATGTCCCCCTGCGCAAATTGCTGCTGATCCATATGCTACGGGGGCTTGCGCCCCCGTAGCTTTAAGTCACATCAAACAAACAGCAGTCGATCAGTAGATGTCGTGCTGGGTGTTATAGACGTTGAATTTGCCGGTCGGCGTGATCATCTTCGGATCGGTGATGACCTTCTTCAAGGTCAGCGTCGCATCGTCATAGACGACGATGGCAGACTGGTCAGCCTTGCCACCCCACAGGGAGATCCAGACTTCCTTGCCGTCGGCGCTGTATTCCGGATGCACGGCGCGCTTGGTAGCCTTGGTCACCGGCAGACCGGAGTCCTTGGCCACGTTGATCACCTTGAACGGCTTGGACAGGTCGGACATCTTCCAGACGGAAACGGATTCAGCCAGTTCCTTGTCCGGATTCTGCGGCGAGTCAGCCCACAGATTCTGCGACTTCGGATGGGTCTTGACGAACAGGTTGCCCGGCACGTGCTTCACTTCCTGAACCACCTTCCAGTTGTACTGCTTGAACTTGGCGTCCGACTTCTTTTCGGAAGGCGTGCTGATCAGGGTCAGGACATCGGCACCGAGGTGACCGGTGGTCCACACCGGACCGAACTGCGGATGGGTGAAGTTGGCGCCACGACCCGGATGCGGGATCTTGGCGGTATCGACCAAGGCAGCCAGCTTGCCGGTCTTGGTATCGACCGCAGCGATCTTGTTGGAGGCATTGGCGGCCACCAGGAAGTAACGCTTGGAAGCATCCCAGCCGCCGTCATGCAGGAACTTGGCGGAACCGACCGTGGTCGTCTTGAGGTTCTCGATGTCGGAATAATCGACCAGCAGGATCTGACCGGTTTCCTTGATGTTGATGACCCATTCCGGCTTGATGAAGGAAGCGACGATCGAGGCCACGCGGGGTTCCGGGTGGTATTCGCCATCGACGGTCATGCCGCGGGTAGACACGACCTTGCGCGGCTTGAGCGTGTCGCCGTCCATGATCACGTACTGGGGCGGCCAGTAGGAGCCGGCCACGGCGTACTTGTCTTCGAAGCCCTTGAACTTGGAGGTATCGACCGAACGGGCGTCGAAGCCGATCTTGACTTCAGCCACAACAGCCGGTTTTTCCATCCAGAGGTCAATCAGCGACAGACGACCATCGCGGCCGATCACGTAAACATAACGGCCAGAAGCCGACAGACGCGAGATGTGAACTGCGTAGCCGGTCTTGACGATGCTGCGGATTTCCTTGGTATCGCCGTCGATCAGAGCCACCTCGCCGGTATCGCGCAGGGTGACCGAGAACATGTTCTTGAGGTTGTACTTGTTCATCTGCTTGGTCGGACGCTGATCGACCGGCACGATGACCTTCCAGGAATCCATGGTTTCCTTGAAGCTGTATTCCGGCGGCACATCCGGTGTGTTCTGGATGTACTTGGCCATCAGCGACAACTCTTCCTTGGTCAGGATGTCATCAAAGTTGACCATGCCGCCATCGGTACCGTAACCGATGATCTTTTCCAGACGCTGCTGGCCGAGCTTGAGCGTACCGCCTTCGGTGACGTTGCCGTCCTTGTCCTTCTTCGACCAGTGCGGCTCCAGGTTCTTGCCGGTGGCGCCCTTGCGCAGTACCCCGTGGCAACCGGCGCAACGCTCGAAGTAAATCTTCTTCGCAGTTTCCTTTTCTGCAGCCGTCATGCTCGGCGCCGCCTTGGCGGTTTCCTGAGCGAAGGCCGAACCCATGGCGACAGCCATGGCGCTAAGTGCAAGCATCCCCACTACTGTTTTCTTCATCTTTCTATCTCCTGGATCGAAATAATTCGCGCCCATCTCCCTCAACGCGATGTCCGCAAGGTTGAACCTGAGCCTCTGCTGCATCCTTGATACTCATCAATCTTTTACCGTAGATAAATCCATTGCATTCAAATGGTTATAGTTCTTTATAACTATGTTGTTAATACTTTGTGGGTATATCGATCATTCATTGACTTCCCGCTATTGGCAGGCGCCCTGTCCCGCATTAGGATGGCCGCCCAAAGGCAGGGATTACGCATGAACAAGCTGAACAAACTCGAAGCCGGAAAAGTCTGGCTGGTTGGCGCCGGCCCCGGCGACCCGGAACTGCTGACCGTCAAGGCAGCGCGCCTGATAGCGGCCGCCGATGCCCTCGTCTACGACCATCTGGTCAGCGACCGCATCATGGATCTGGCGCGCCCCGACGCCCGCCGCATCTACGCCGGCAAGGAAGCGTCGAAACACACGCTGCCTCAGGATTCGATCAACGAACTGCTGGTCAAACTCGCCCAGGAAGGCCTCTCGGTCGTCCGTCTCAAGGGCGGCGACCCGTTCATCTTCGGTCGTGGCGGCGAAGAACTCGAAACCCTCGTCGCCTCCGGCATTCCCTTCGAAGTCGTCCCCGGCGTCACTGCCGCCGCCGGTTGTGCCGCCTACGCCGGCTTCCCGCTGACCCACCGCGACCACGCCCAGTCGGTCACCTTCGTCACGGGGCATCTCAAGGACGGCACGGTCAATCTCGACTGGCCAGCCCTGGCCCGACCGCGGCAAACCGTCGTCTTCTACATGGGCATCGGCGCCGTCGAAGAAATCTGCCGGCAGATGATCAACCATGGCCTGCCTTCAATGACCCCCGCTGCCGTCGTCCGCAATGGCACGCAGCCCGATCAGAAAACCCTGCTCGCCACGCTCGGCACCCTGCCCCATCGCATCGCCGAATCCGGCATCAAGCCACCGGCACTGATCGTCGTCGGCAGCGTCGTCGGCCTGCACGAAAAACTCAACTGGTTCGAAAAACAATGAAATTTCTCTGGCTCATCGCTCTCCTGTTCGCCACCTCGGCCCAGGCCTATACCGGGCAGGAACTGCGTGGCGACTGCCAGGTAGCCGACGAGATGTACGCCGGACAAAAGTCCAGCGACCCTTTCCAGGCCATTCGCAGCGCCCGCTGTATCGCCTACGTCGCCGGCTTCGCCGACAGCTATGCGGTCAGCGACTATCTGGCCGAACAGGTCGGCGTCAAACTCAACGCCTTCTGCCTGCCAAAAGACGCCGATCTTTCGCTGCGTCTCGTCCGCGCCGTCGTCATCCATGTCGAACGCGTACCGTCCAACACGACCGTCAGCCCGGCCACACTGGTCGCCGGCGCACTAGCCAAAGCCTTCCCCTGCAGCGATTCACTTGAACCAAAGAAGTGATTCATGGATAATCCGCGCTCCGAATGCCCCGGTGGCGGAATCGGTAGACGCAGCGGATTCAAAATCCGCCGCCGAAAGGTGTGCCGGTTCGAGTCCGGCCCGGGGCACCAGGAAGTAACTTCAAGCAGTCCAGGCAATTCCATAGAACCCGCCCACGTGCGGGTTTTTTGTCGCCTTTCATTCCGGCACGGTCCAGAATGACTGACACGCTCAGAATGTTTAACTTGGCCCCTTCAGAGCGTCACCTCCACCTGACCAAAGGGAGCGAAAAATGAAACCGCTGATTGCTCTTGCCGCCCTGCTTCTCTCCGACTGCGGCCTGGAAACCGCTGGAAGCGCGGCGACCGTAGGAAAACTTCAGGCTGACCAGGCCAGGCAGGCAAAAGACAACATGGACGCGATGAAAGCCAGCCTTGACGCAGCGAACAAGGAGGCCGAGGCAAGAAACAGGGCATTGGAAGAAGCGGGGAAAAACTGAGCCGCCCGTTTCTGGCACGAGACCTGCTGAGCATCAGGGTCACTGTCGATCGAGGTAGCCATGTCCATCAGTTCAATCATGTCCAGCGGACTGCAAAGTTTGCAGGCCGGCATCAACCGTACGACCATCGCCGGAAGCGGCCTCAACGTCGAAAACGATGAATTTGCCGGGAAGATGGTGGCCATGCGCCAAGGAGAAATCGAAGCCAAGGCAGCGGCAAATGTCATCAAGACCGGCGATCAGATTCTCGGCACGCTCATCGACATCCGGGGATAGTGCGGCAACCCTTGCCGCCGCCGGCAAAGAAGCGCCGAGGGCGCGAACGATCATTCGCCTTGCTGACAGGCACAAAAAAAGGCCGGGAAAAACCCGGCCTTCTCGGTGGATTCGAGGCGATCAGTCCCCGGTCATTTTCTTGATGACTTTATCCGTCACATCGATTCTGCTGCTGACGGAAACCGCCTCTTGCACGATGAGGTCCCAACGCTCGGACTTGGCCAGATCGAAGATGGCTTTGTTGGCTTTCTCAAGCACGGCCGATGTCTCTTCGTTCTGCCGAAGTTTGAGGTCTTCCTTGAATTCCTGCTGCTTGCGCTGGAGACTGACCGAGATCTCGGCCAATTCGGCCTCCTTGGCTCGCCGCTGAATATCCGACAGCGAGGCCCCCTTCTCCACCAGCGCAGCCTGGCGCGACTTGAAGTCGTTCTCGAGGCGCAGCAAATCCTGCCGGCGACCTTCGAACTCCGCCTGCATTTTCTTGCTGGCCTTGATGGCCGCAGGGGCCTCCCGGAAAACCCGTTCCAGATTGACGTAGCCTATCTTCAGTTCTTCGGCGCCGGCCTTTTGAAAGATGGGCAGAACAAACAGACAGGACAGTAGCGCAAGCCGAAATCCCTTGAGCATGAAGCACCTCGATGTTGGAAATTGGAACTAGTGTAGCAAGCCCGATAGTATCCGACGAATTCCTGTCGGCGGTCCACGTTCGAATGCCGGCGATTGCGCAACGGACAGTGTTTGATGCCGGCCTTGACCCGGCGAATGGTAGAATCCGGGCCTATTTATTGACCAACCGAAACGGCTTTCCCTGCGCAAGGCCGTTCAAGTTTCCATCTGGATTCAGACCATGTCGTTGACCGTCGACGACTTCGACTTCCCTCTCCCGCCCGAACTGATCGCCCAGCACCCGGCCGCCGAACGCACAGGCAGCCGCCTGCTGCATGTCTGCGGTCAACTGGAATTTGACCGCAAATTTGAAAATCTGCCGGAGCTGCTGAAGGCCGGCGACCTGCTCGTTTTCAACGACACCCGCGTCATCAAGGCGCGGTTTTTCGGCTGCAAGGAAACCGGCGGCTTGATCGAAGTCATGCTCGAACGCATCGTCGATGCGACCCATGCCATCTGTCAGATTCGCGCCAGCAAGGCGCCGAAGCCGGGCAGCATTTTGTTGCTGGGCGACGCCTTCGAGGTGTGCATGACCGGCCGGGCCGGCACCGACGGCGATTTTTTTGCGCTGGAACTGGTCGACGCCACAGGCAATTTCTGGGAGCTGGCCGAACAGCACGGCAAGCTGCCGTTGCCGCCCTACATCGAGCACCCGGCCGAAGGCGCCGATGAAACGCGCTACCAGACGGTCTATGCCCGCCAACCGGGCGCCGTCGCCGCCCCCACGGCCGGCCTGCATTTCGACGAAGCCATGCTCGCCACGCTGCGCGCGCAGGGCGTCAATACCGCCTTCCTGACCCTGCACGTCGGCGCTGGCACCTACCGGCCGATGCGCGTCGAGAAGATCGCCGATCACCGCATGCACAGCGAGCGCTTCGAGATTCCGCAAGCAACGGCCGACGCCATCGCCGCCACCCGAGCCGCTGGTGGCCGGGTCATCGCCGTCGGCACGACCAGCCTGCGCGCCCTCGAATCGGCCGGCAACGATGACGGCACGGTGCGCGTCGGCGCGGCCGAAACGAGCATTTTCATCACCCCCGGCTACCGCTTCAAGGTTGTCGACCGGCTGATCACCAATTTCCATTTGCCGAAATCGACGCTGCTCATGCTCGTTTCGGCCTTTGCCGGCTACGACAACATCCGCGCCGCCTACGCCCACGCCGTGGCCGAGCGCTACCGCTTCTTCAGCTATGGCGACGCCATGCTCCTCGAGAAATCCGATGCAATTTGAACTCCTCAAGACCGACGGCGCTGCCCGCCGTGGCACCCTGACGCTGGCCCACGGCCAGATCCAGACGCCCGTCTTTATGCCGGTCGGCACCTATGGCACGGTCAAAGCGATGACGCCGCAATCGCTGCACGACATCGGCGCCCAGATCTGCCTCGGCAACACTTTCCACCTCTGGCTGCGGCCGGGGCTCGATGTCATCAAGGCGCACCACGGCCTGCACGATTTCATGAACTGGCAAAAGCCGATCCTCACCGACTCTGGCGGCTTCCAGGTTTTCTCGCTCGGCGCCATGCGCAAGATCACCGAGGAAGGCGTCAAGTTCAGTTCGCCGCACGACGGCGCCAAGCTTTTCCTGACGCCGGAAATCTCGATGCAGATCCAGAAGGTGCTCAATTCGGACATCGTCATGATCTTCGACGAATGCACCCCCTACCCGGCGACGCACGAGGAAGCCGCCAAGTCGATGCGCATGAGCATGCGCTGGGCGCAGCGCAGTCGCGACGAGCACAACAAGCTGGAAAACAGCAACGCGCTGTTCGGCATCGTCCAGGGCGGCATGTACGAAGACCTGCGCGACGAATCGCTGGCCGGGCTCGACGACATCGGCTTCGACGGCATGGCCATCGGCGGCCTGTCGGTCGGCGAGCCGAAGGAAGACATGGTGCGCGTCCTCGCCCACGTCGCGCCGCGCCTGCCGACGCACAAGCCGCGTTACCTGATGGGCGTCGGCACGCCGGAAGACCTCGTCCGTTCGGTCAAGGCCGGCATCGACATGTTCGACTGCGTGATGCCGACGCGCAATGCCCGCAACGGCCACCTGTTCACGCGCTTCGGCGACGTCAAGATCAAGAATGCCCGCTACAAGCTCGATACCGGCCCGCTCGATCCCAGTTGCAGCTGCTATACCTGCACCCAGTTCACTCGTTCCTACCTGCATCACCTCTTCCGCCATGGCGAAATCCTCGGCGGCATGCTCAACACCATCCACAACCTGCATTTCTATCAGGTCATCATGGCCGAAATGCGCGCCGCCATCGAGTCCGGCACGTTCACCGCGTGGTCGGACGAGTTTGTCCGCAAACGGTCATCCGGCGAGTGATAGAATCGCGCGTTCTGAATTTCTTAGTTATCCGGAGTTACCACAATGATTAGCCTTGCCCACGCCCAGACCGCTGCTGCCTCCGCCGACCCGACGGGTGGCCTGATGCAGATGCTGCCGATGATCCTGATGTTCGTCGTGCTGTGGTTCTTCATGATTCGTCCGCAAATGAAAAAGGCCAAGGAACACAAGGCGCTGCTCGCCGCGCTGGCCAAGGGCGACGAAGTCGTCACCCAGGGCGGTATCGTCGGCAAGGTGACCAAGGTCGGTGACAGCTACGTCTCCGTCGAAATCGCCACCGGCACCGAAGTTGTCGTGCAAAAGCCGTCGATCGGCCTGGTTCTGCCCAAGGGCACGCTGAAGTCGCTGTAATCACCCCAGAAGGCGGCCCTGTGCCGCCTTTGTTGCTTTGAAGCCGCCATGAATCGCTACCCACTCTGGAAGTACATCACCATCGCCGTCGCGCTGCTGCTGGGCTTCGTCTATACCCTGCCCAACTTCTTCGGCGAATCGCCGGCTGTGCAGTTGTCCAGCGCCAAGGTCACGATCAAGGTCGACGCCAGGGCCCAGGCCCGTGTCGAGGATGCCTTGAAGACCGCTGGCATCACGCACAACGGTATCCAGCTCGACAACGTCGGCGTCAAAGTTCGCCTGACTAGCACCGACATTCAGTTGAAGGCCAAGGACATCCTGGAAAAGACCTTCAACCCGGATGCCGCTGACCCGCAGTATGTCGTTGCGCTGAACCTGCTGACCGCTTCGCCACAGTGGCTGACCTCGCTGCACGCGCTGCCGATGTACCTCGGCCTCGACCTGCGCGGTGGTGTGCATTTCCTGCTGCAAGTCGACATGAAGGGCGCGCTGACCAAAAAGCTCGACTCGACCTCGGCCGACCTGCGCACCGTACTGCGCGACAAGAACCTGCGCCACGGCGGCGTGAATCGTGAAGGCGAGCGCATCGTCGTCAAGTTCCGCGACACTGAAACCCGCGACAAGGCCCGCTTCGCCATCGGCGACAGCCAGCCCGACCTGCTGGTCACCGAAGCCGGCGACGCCAGCGAACCCAGGCTAGTCGCCACGCTCAAGCCGGAAGCCCAGAACAAGCTCGGCGAATTCGCCCTTAAGCAGAACATCACGACGCTGCACAACCGGATCAACGAACTCGGCGTCGCCGAGCCGATCATCCAGCAGCAGGGTCAGGACCGTATCGTCGTCCAGCTGCCGGGCGTGCAGGACACGGCCAAGGCCAAGGACATCCTCGGCCGCACGGCAACCCTCGAAATCCGCATGGTCGACGACTCGACCGGCGCGCTGGAAGCCGCCCTGGCCGGCAACCCGCCGTTCGGCACCGAGGTTTACAACGAACGCGGTGGCCAGCCGCTGCTCGTCAAGAAGCAGGTCGTGCTGACCGGCGACCGCCTGACCGACGCCCAGCCCGGCTTCGACAACCAGACCAACGAGGCCGCCGTCCATCTGACGCTCGACTCGGCCGGCGCCCGCATCTTCAAGGACGTTACGCGCGAGAACATCAACAAGCGCATGGCCATCCTGCTCATCGAAAAGGGCAAGGGCGAAGTCGTCACCGCGCCGGTCATCCGCAGCGAAATCGGCGGCGGACGGGTGCAGATTTCCGGCCGCATGAGCACCATGGAAGCCAACGACACGGCGCTGCTGCTGCGCGCCGGCTCGCTCGCCGCGCCGATGGACATCATCGAGGAACGCACCATCGGCCCGTCGCTCGGCGCCGAGAACATCAAGAAGGGTTTCCAGTCGACGATGTGGGGCTTCGCCGCCATCGCCGTCTTCATGATCCTTTACTACCAGATGTTCGGTGTCGTTTCGGTCATCGCCCTGGCCTCCAACCTGCTCTTCCTGGTCGCCATCCTGTCGCTGTTGCAGGCCACGCTAACCCTGCCCGGTATCGCCGCCATCGCGCTGACCCTTGGTATGGCCATTGACGCCAACGTGCTGATCAACGAACGGGTGCGCGAGGAGCTGCGCAACGGCATGCCGCCGCAAGGGGCCATCGCGGAAGGCTACGAACGCGCCTTCGGGACCATTCTCGACTCCAACATCACGACGCTGATCGCCGGCCTCGCCCTGCTGATTTTCGGCTCCGGCCCGATCCGCGGCTTTGCCGTCGTCCATTGTCTGGGCATCCTGACCTCGATCTTCTCGTCGGTCTTCGTCTCGCGCGGGCTGGTCAATCTGATCTACGGCCGCCAGAAGAAGCTGGCCAAGGTCGCCATCGGTCAACTGTGGAAGCCTGCCGCTGCCACGGTCAACGGCAAAAAATAAGGAAAAACGAAAATGGAATTTTTCCGCATCCAGAAAGACATTCCGTTCATGCGCCATGCGCTGACGTTCAATGTCATCTCGCTCCTCACCTTCATCCTCGCCGTCGTCTTCCTGTTCACCAAGGGCCTGCACCTGTCGGTCGAATTCACCGGCGGGACGCTGATCGAAACCCACTACCAGCAAGCCGCCGATCTCGAAAAGATTCGCGGCGCGCTGGGCAAGGCCGGCTTCACCGACTACGCCGTGCAGAATTTCGGCTCGTCGCAGGACGTCATGATCCGTCTGCCGCTCAAGAGCGACCAGAACAGCAACCAGATCGGTGAATCGGTCATGAAGTCGCTGGAAGCTGAAGCGCCGGGCGCCGAACTGCGTCGCGTCGAATTCGTCGGCCCGCAAGTCGGCAAGGAACTCGCCGAAAACGGCGCCATGGCCCTGCTGCTCGTCGTCATCGGCATCGTCATCTACCTCGCCTTCCGCTTCGAATGGCGCTTCTCGGTCTCCGCCATCATTGCCAACCTGCACGACGTGGTGATCATTCTCGGCTTCTTCGCCTTCTTCCAGTGGGAGTTCTCGCTGTCCGTGCTGGCCGCCGTCCTTGCCGTACTCGGCTACTCGGTCAACGAGTCGGTTGTCGTCTTCGACCGCGTGCGCGAAACCTTCAAGAAGGTCCGCGGCCTGACCACGCCGCAAGTCCTCGACCACGCCATCACGAGCACGATCAGCCGGACCATCATCACCCACGGCAGCACCCAGCTCATGGTCCTCTCGATGCTGATCTTCGGCGGCGAAACCCTGCACTACTTCGCCATGGCCCTGACCATCGGCATCTGCTTCGGCATCTACTCCTCAGTCCTCGTCGCCAGCCCGCTGGTCATGTGGCTGGGCGTCTCCCGCGAGCAATTCATCGTCAAACCCAAGGTCATCGAAGGTGCCAACGAGGACGGAGCCGTCGTTTAAGCGAATTCCACGGTCAACCGAAAAAAAGCCGCCAAATTGAAATTGGCGGCTTTTTCATTTTGGCGGATGGCTTCGTGCCCATAGCCGCCATAGATTATCTGAAAGACCGGACGTTCAGGAGCATTAAAGGTAAGAGGCGGCCGGTTTGCGGGGCATCTAGTGACTGAAAGTAACGGCCTTAACCACAAGGTTAGGCGGCACTGCTTGCACCCTTGTTGGCAACACCAAAGGCATATGCCTGTAGCAGTACGTCGGTTCCGTCGTCATGCAGGATGCGACCACCGTCATCTATGAAGCCTTGCAACAAGTCGAGTGCAAGCGAGCTAGCTAAACAAAGCGAATGAAATGGGTCTATGCCCGTTGCTTCCGCTAATTCTTTGTACAACGGGGTAAGGGAAATGGGGCAAGCCCAATCACCATAACTATATTTTGCTCGGAGATATGGTGTGCCTATTTCAAGGTGAATAACAATTTCTTCCCCATCGGGCCGAATGCCGCAAAATTTGGTGCTTGCTGTAATGGCGCCCATGGGGTCATTGCCTCCTAACGACACTGTAGAAGAACAGTATTCATACGATCATCGTGCCGTGAACCACATGGAATAACAAGGCGGACATTTACTATCCTGTGCAACAGCGAGCGGCGGCTATAGAGCAACCCCTTGAGTGACAGGTTGTGGCCGATTAAGGACCAAAGCGAATCCCCTAGCCAATCACCAGCTCGGCGTTTCCACCGCTGCTGGTGGTGGCGGCTCGGGTAGCCAGATGCCGCTGGCGCCATAGACGGCCAAACCGGCAATGACCAAGGCTACTACCAAGGCGATGATGCCACCGCCGCTGGCCGGCTCGCCGGTCGCGCCCTCCTTCCAGCCGGTCAGCATCGGCTTGACCAGATCATCTTTCTTGACGCGGCCATGGAAGATGACGGCGCCGACATGGAGTACGACGAGGGTGATCAGGACATTGGAGAGCAGGTGGTGGATGCCGCTCAAGCGGTCGCTGAGCGATTTGTCGACCAGTTCGAACAAGGGGCCGACGAAGGCGATGTCGTCGTTGGCGAACAGGCCGCTGGTGACTTGCACGGTCAACAGGAAAATCAGGGCAAAAACGGAAAGGCCGCCGAGCGGGTTGTGGCCAAGGCCGCGCCATTCGCCTTTGAGGTAAACCTTGATTTTGGCCGGCGTCGGGAAGAACTGGGCGAAACGCGCGTAGGTGGAACCGGCGAAGCCCCAGACAATCCGGAATGCGATCAGGCCGACGATGGCCAGGCCGATCTTGCCGTGCACTTCGATCAGATTGCCGCCCAGTTGCCCGCTGACGACCGCGGCGATGACGGCCAGCACCAGTAGCCAGTGAAACAGGCGAGTCGGCAGATCCCAGAGGCGAATTCGTTGCTTGTTCATGTCCTGCCCTTTGGAAACCGGAAAAAAACAGGCACCCGCAGGTGCCTGTTACTGACGGGATAACCCGGATTATTTCTTGACCTTGAAGTCGTCATGGCAGCCCTTGCAGCTACCACCCAGCTTGCCGAATTGTTCCTTGGCGGCAGCGGCATCACCCGTCGCAGCAACCTTGGCCATTTCGTTGGCTTCCTTGACGAAAGCACCGGCCACCTTGCCGACACCTTCCTTGTTGGTGAACAGTTCAGCCTTGACGCGGGTATCTTCCCAGCCCTTGCCCTTGTCGCTACCCGGAACGTACAGCGCGCCCATGCCGGAGTTGGCGATGGCCTGGATGGCGTTGGCGGCCTTGATCACTTCGTCCTTGTTGTAGGTGCCTTCGACATTGGCCTTGATGCGGGCCATGTTCCAGGCCATGAAGACGTAACCGGACTGGCGGAATTTGATGGCGTCTTCAACCTTGACCTGGGCGGCGGCAGTGCCGGCCAGGGTGACGGTCAGCAGGGCGAGCAAAAGCTTGGATTTCATTGTGTATTCTCCGTTTTCATTGATGGAAGGTGGGCTGCATCGGGTAAACGTTCATGGCCCGTGATTTATTCCATCAATATTATAACTTTCTAATATGACAACGCTTCGAATCTTGCCATGAGCATTTTTCACGCTCATGTTGAAGCATTTTGAACAGCCCGGATCAGACAGCGAAAACGTGCTTGACGCGCAGCGCCGGCGCGCCTTGCTCGATGGCGATGAGGCGGGCGATGTTCGGATGCTTGCCCGGATTGGCGCGCTCGTCTTCGGTGTGCTCGGCGAAGATTTCCATGCCCTTTTTGGCGGCCTCGACGTTGATCGAGCCGTAGGTTTGCGCCAGATGGTTGTACACCGCCAGCGAACCCTGGCTGCCCGCCTTGTTTTCGATGGCGGCGACGACATTGCCATCGGCGTCGAGCAGGTTGATGGCGGCCAGGTGTGAAATGCCCGGCAATTTCTTGAGGTTTTCGGCAAAAGACATGGATGACCTTTCGTGGATGCGGACGGGGAAGCCGCCCCCGCGCCGACTATTTCATTTTTCGACGTTTTTTCCCGGTTGACCGTGGCAATCGGGCCGGCGCCCTACTTCCACTCCCGTTTGGCTTTGACCAGACCGACGATCAGCCCGGTGGTAAACGTGACGGCCGGCACGATGAAGGCAATGGCCTTGATGCCGCGCTCGGCGCCAAAATCAAAGAGCAACCAGGCGGCGGGCAGCAGGCCGAGGAACAGGCCGATCAGCCCGCCCCGGATGCCACCGGCGATAACCTGGCGGTCAGTCGTCTTGCGCTCCCCGGTGCAATGCGGACAGTAGATGGCATCGGCCGGCACCTCCTGCCCGCATTTGCTGCATTTCATATCAGATACGCTTCGCCAGTTCGGCCGCCTTGCCGGTGTAATCCCACGGCGTCAGCTTGAGCAATTCAGCCTTGGCGGCTTCCGGAATTTCCAGCGTCGAGACAAAAGCCTGCATGCCTTCGCGCGAAACACGCGTGCCGCGGGTCAGTTCCTTGAGCTTTTCGTAGGCGTTGGGCACGGCGTAGCGGCGCATGACGGTCTGGATCGGCTCGGCGAGTAGTTCCCAGTTGGCGTCGAGGTCGGCCTTCATGTTGTCGGCATTGACCTCCAGCTTGCCCATGCCTTTGAGCAGCGAGTCATAGGCGAGCAGCGTGTAGCCGAGGCCGACGCCCATGTTGCGGAGCACCGTGGAATCGGTCAGGTCGCGCTGCCAGCGCGAGATCGGCAGCTTTTCAGCCAGATGCTTGAGGACGGCGTTGGCCAGACCGAGGTTGCCTTCGGAGTTCTCGAAGTCGATCGGGTTGACCTTGTGCGGCATGGTCGACGAACCGATTTCGCCGGCCTTGACCTTCTGCTTGAAGAAACCGAGCGAGATGTAGCCCCAGATGTCGCGGTCGAGGTCGATCAGGATGCTGTTGGCGCGGGCGAAGGCGTCGAACAGTTCGGCCAACGCGTCGTGCGGCTCGATCTGGATGGTGTAGGGATTGAAAGTCAGGCCGAGCGATTCGACGAAACGCTTGGCGAAGCCTTCCCAGTCGTAGCCCGGGTAGGCGATCAGGTGGGCGTTGTAGTTGCCGACCGCGCCGTTGATCTTGCCGAGCAGTTCGACGGCAGCGATGCGGGTACGGGCGCGCTCCAGGCGGTAGGCGACGTTGGCCATTTCCTTGCCGAGCGTCGTCGGCGTTGCCGGCTGGCCGTGCGTGCGGCTCATCATCGGCACTTCGGCGTTGACGTGGGCCAGTTCCTTGAGGCGGGCGATGACCTTGTCGAGCGACGGCAGCATGGCCTGCTCGCGGGCGCCCTGGCACATCAGCGCGTGCGACAAATTGTTGATGTCTTCGGAGGTGCAGGCGAAGTGGATGAACTCGCTGACCTTGGTCACTTCGGCGTTGCCCTTGGTGTTCTTCTTGATCCAGTATTCGAGCGCCTTGACGTCATGGTTGGTGACGGCTTCCTCAGCCTTCACCTCGGCCGCCTGCTCGACGGTGAAGTTGGCGACCAACGCATCAAGCTCTGCCACGGTCGACGGCGAAAAAGCGGCAATTTCCGAAAAGTGCGGCTCGGCGGCCAGCGCCTTGAGCCATTCGATCTCGACCTTGAGGCGCGCCTTGATCAAGCCGAATTCGGAAAAATGCTCGCGCAGGGCGTCAACCTTGCCGGCATAGCGGCCGTCGAGCGGGGAAAGGGCAACCAGGGGATTGAAGGTCATGGAATCATCCTTTTCAGTAAGCCCGCCATTTTACCCGCCCGGCGAAGGCGTCGCCATACGCTATAATCGAACTCCCCAAATCAGAGAGCTCACGATGAAGCTGATCGGCTCCCATACCAGCCCGTTCGCACGAAAAGTGCGGATCGTGCTGGCCGAAAAAAAGATCGACTACGAATTCGTCATCGATTCACCGTGGACGGAAGACAGCAAGGTTCCCGACATCAACCCGCTCGGCAAGATTCCCGTGCTGGTGCTGGACGACCAGACGCCGCTGTTCGATTCGCGCGTCATCGTCGAGTACATCGACAACGTCACGCCCAACAACAAGCTGTTCCCGGCCCCCAATCGTGAACGGACCGAGGTCAAGCGCTGGGAAGCCCTGGCCGACGGCGTGCTCGATGCCGCGGTGAGCGCCCTGCTCGAAGGCAAGCGCCCGAAAAAAGAGCAAAGCGCCAGCTGGATTACGCGCCAGCACGGCAAGGTCTTGCGCAGTCTCGACTTCATGGCCAGGGAACTCGGTGAAAAGAGCTTCTGCATGGGTACCCACTTTTCGATGGCCGACATCGCCGTCGGCACGGCACTCGGCTACCTGCGCTTCCGTTTCCCGGAAATCGACTGGCAGGAAAATCACGCAAATCTGGGCAAGCTCTACGACAAGCTGATGCAGCGCGCGCCGTTTGCGGATACCGTGCCGCACGACTGAGATGCCCTATCGGCCGGCAAAACGTGGGCACATGCGATCCTCATGGTCATTGGCCGATCAGTTTTCATTGGCCAATCGCCAAAGAGTTGAAACCTTGGCACAAACCGAAGGTCGACTTCTGCATGAACTGATTTGGACGAGGAGTCCGACCGTGAACTGCACCCCAGATACCAGCCCGCTAAGCAGCATTGCCCGCACCCTGACCGTTGCTCTCGGGCAGCGCGACCATCACACCCGCGCGCACTCTGACCGGGTCGTCCAACTGGCGGCCGGCCTGGGTTATCACATCGGCCTGAGCGAAGATGAAATCGAACTGCTGGCGCTCGGCGCCCAGTTTCACGATATCGGCAAAATCGGCATTCCCGACCGCGTTCTGCACAAACCGGCATCGTTCGAAGAAGACGAGTGGGCCTGCATGAAACAGCACGCCGAAATCGGCGAACGCATCATTCTCGCCATCGATGGCGACAAGGCCTCGACCGTGGCCAAGACCGTCCGTCACCACCATGAGCATTTCGATGGCTCCGGCTACCCGGACCGACTCTCCGGAACCGACATTCCGTTGTACGCCCGGATCATTTCGCTGACCGACAGCTACGACGCGATGATCGACACCCGCGCCTACCAGCGCGCCCGTTCGCACGGCGTGGTCATGGGCATCCTTGAGCAGGAAAGCGGCATCAAGCACGACCCCGACCTGCTCCACGCCTTCACGAACGCCATCGAAAAATCGTCCCTGCGCGGCAAGGACGATTGATTCCGCTCAGCGGATAACGCCACCACCCAGACAAACCCGGCTCTCATAGAGCACGACCGACTGCCCCGGGGTGAGTGCCCACTGCGGCTCGGCAAAGCGGATTTCACAGCTTTCGCCATCAACGCGCTCGACCTCGCAAGGCTGGTCGGCCGTCCGGTAACGTGGCTTGGCGGTATAAACCCAGTGCGTATGCGGCGCCCGGCCGGAAACCCAGCTCAGTTGCTCGGCGACCAGATCATCCTTGAGCAGCGCCGGATGGTCGTGCCCCTGGACGACGTACAACACGTTCTTTTCCATGTCCTTGCCGACCACGAACCAGGCATCGTGATCGCCGCCACCCGGCTGGCCCTTTTCCTTCAGGCCACCGATGTGCAGCCCCTTGCGCTGGCCCATGGTGTGGAACATCAAGCCGTCGTGCTCGCCGAGCACCTTGCCGTCGTCGAGGCGGCGGATTTCGCCCTTCTTCGGCGGCAGGTAGCGCGCCAGGAAATCCTTGAACGGGCGCTCGCCGATGAAGCAGATGCCGGTCGAATCCTTCTTGGCCGCCACGTGCAGCCCCTCGGCCTCGGCAATCTTGCGCACCTCGCGTTTGTAGATATCGGCCAGCGGAAACAGCGTTTTCGACAACTGCGCCTGATTCAGGCGATAAAGAAAATAGCTCTGATCCTTGGTCCCGTCCTCGGCCTTGAGCAACTGAAATTCGCCGTTGAACTCGCGGACGCCGGCGTAGTGGCCGGTGGCGATCTTGTCGGCGCCGAGCTGCATGGCGTGGTCGAGGAAGGCCTTGAACTTGATCTCGGAATTGCACAGGATGTCGGGATTCGGCGTCCGCCCGGCCTGGTATTCGCGCAGAAACTCGGCAAAGACGCGCTCGCGGTATTCGGCAGCAAAGTTGACCACCTCGACGTCGATGCCAATGCGGTCGGCGACGCTCATCACGTCGATCAGATCCTGGCGCGACGAGCAGTATTCCTCGGTGTCGTCGTCCTCCCAGTTCTTCATGAACAGGCCGATCACTTTCCAGCCCTGCTGCTTGAGCAGCAAGGCCGCCACGGACGAATCAACGCCGCCGGACAAACCGACGACTACAGTTTTTTCAGACATCGGGCCCAGCCCCTTTCTTCCATTCACCCAGCGGCAAAACCACCGCTGGCAGTCCATTATCGACGAACCAGCTATCGACGGCGAAGCGTGGCGCTTCGCCAACCATTTTTTCCTCGATCACCGCCGACCAGTGCACGAAAAACACCGTCGCGACATCCCGCGCCACCGGTTCAAGAACCCGATGCCAGCGCAAATAGCCGCGCGCTTCGAGCAGCTTGAGCAGGCGCGTCGTCGACGTCGAATGATCGATGCAGTCCATCTTGCCGGAAACATGCCCATCATCGTAATTACCGGCGCGGTCGTTGTGGATATCCGACTGCTCGCCAGCCCAGGCGTAAAGACGCCCGATCGCAGCCGATATCATTTTTCGCTCATTTTCCGGGTTGACCGTGGCAAACAGCATGCGCCGCACCTCGCCGAGCTGCCCCTCGGTGTAACGGATATCCGCCTGCACCAGACAACCGTAGCCGTAGCAGATGCGCACCGTTTCATCGGCCGCCACCACACCCGAAAACGCCAGCAACAGGGCAAACAGCCAACAGCGCATCAGTCGTAATGAACGAGCAAATCGAGTGGATATTTCTTGCCGGCCACCAGATCCTCGATGCACTGGAGGATCAGCGGGCTGCGGTGCTTTTCCTGTGTCGCCCTGACCTCGTCAAGCGTCAGCCAGCGCGCCGCGACAATGCCGTCATCAAGCGGCCGACCCGCCTCGTAACCACGCAATTCGCCGGCAAAGGCAAAGCGCAGGTAGGTCGTATCGTCCTTGGTCGGATGCGTCCAGTTATAGACGCCGACCAGATGCGTCGGCTTGAAGTGGTAGGCCGTTTCTTCAAGCGCCTCGCGGGCCACGGCATCGATCAGCGACTCGCCCTCTTCGAGATGGCCGGCCGGCTGGTTGAAGGCCAGTCCGGCCTCGGTTTCTTCCTCGACCAGAAGGAATTTGCCATCGCGCTGGACAACGGCGGCGACGGTAACGTGGGGTTTCCAGACCATGGCAAGGCTCTATCGGCAAAAGCGTTATTTTAACGTCTGATTTCGGCTAGAATTGTGGGCTTTTACAGGCGCAACACGGAGAATCGAACATGTCCATGTCGGATCGCGACGGCTTTATTTGGCAAGACGGAAAACTGGTGCCCTGGCGCGAAGCCACCACCCACGTCCTCACCCACTCGCTGCACTACGGCATGGGCGTATTTGAGGGCGTCCGTGCCTACAAGACCGAACGCGGCACGGCGATTTTCCGTCTCAAGGAGCACACCGAGCGCCTGTTCCGTTCGGCCCACATCTTCCAGATGAAGATGCCGTTCTCGGCAGAAGAGCTCAACGAAGCGCAGAAGGAAGTCATCCGCGCCAACAATCTCGAATCCGGCTATCTGCGTCCGCTCGCCTTCTACGGCTCGGAAAAGATGGGTGTTTCGCCCAAGGGCGCCAAGGTGCACGTCATCATCGCCGCCTGGCCGTGGGGTGCTTACCTCGGCGAAGAGGGCATGGAGCGCGGCATCCGCATCAAGACCTCGTCCTTCACCCGCCACCACGTGAATATCACCATGGTCCGCGCCAAGGCCTCGGGCAACTACATGAACTCGATCCTCGCCAACAACGAGGCGACGACCGACGGTTACGACGAAGCCCTGTTGCTTGATCCGGAAGGTTACGTCTGCGAAGGCGCCGGCGAAAACGTTTTCATCGTCAAGAACGGCAAGCTCTACACACCGGACCTGACCGCCTGCCTCGAAGGCATCACGCGCGCCACCGTCATCCAGCTGGCCGGCGAAATGGGTGTTGAAGTCATCGAGAAACGCATCACCCGCGACGAAGTCTATTGCGCCGACGAAGCCTTCTTCACTGGCACCGCCGCCGAAGTGACGCCGATCCGCGAACTCGACAACCGCCAGATCGGCGCCGGCCATCGCGGCCCGATCACCAAGGCGCTGCAGGAAAAGTACTTCGACGTGGTCTATGGCCGCTCCGCCGCCCACGCCGACTGGCTGGCCACCGTCTAATCCAGGGAGAAAACGATGTCCGACAAAAAGACCATTGAAATCACCGCCCACGATCTGCCGCTGCACTGCCCGACGCCCAGCGTCGCGCTGTGGAGCCAGCATCCGCGCGTTTTCCTCGACGTCCTGAAGACCGGCGAAGTGACCTGCCCGTACTGCTCGACCAAGTACGTCTTCACGGGCGAAGCGCCCAAGGGCCATCACTAAGCATCGGGCGGCGGGTCGCGCTTTTTGGCGCCGACCCGCCGTTTTCGCATGAAAAAAGCCCTGATCGTCGCCCCCTCCTGGATTGGCGACACCATCATGGCGCAGCCGCTGTTTGCGCGCCTGCACGCCAGATACCCCGGCCTCCAGCTCGATGCCATCGCCCCGCGCTGGGTGGCCCCCGTCCTGCACCGCATGGCGGAAATCAGCGACGTCCTCGACAGCCCTTTCGGCCACGGACAGCTGTCGCTCAAGCCGCGCTGGAAACTGGCCCGCCAGCTTGCCGCCCGACATTACGACGCCGTCTACGTCCTGCCCAATTCGCTCAAGTCGGCACTGGTGCCCTGGCTGGCCGGCATTCCTCAGCGTGTCGGCTTCACCGGCGAATCACGCTACGGCCTGATCAACGTCCGCCACACCCTCGACAAGGCCGCCCTGCCACTCATGGTCGAACGCTTCGCCCAACTGGCCGAAGCCCCAGGGCAGCCGCTGGGCCATTTCATTTTTAGGCCAAAAATCCGGTCGACCGTGGAAGACCAGCAGAAAGCCCTGGCCGAACTGGCCATCGAGCGCCCGGCCCGCGTCGTCGCCTTCTGCCCCGGCGCCGAATACGGCCCGGCCAAACGCTGGCCGGCCGCCCATTTCGCCGCGCTGGCCAAAAAACTGGCCGAACAGGGCTGCGCCATCTGGCTCTTCGGTTCGCCCAAGGACCACGCCGTCGCCGAGGAAATCGCGCAACTCGCCCCCGGCCTGTGCCGCAACCTGTGCGGCGCCACCTCGCTGGCCCAGGCCGTCGACCTGCTGGCCATGGCCGAACTCGTCGTCTGCAACGACTCCGGTCTCATGCACGTCGCCGCCGCGCTCGACCGGCCGATCGTCGCCCTCTATGGCTCCTCGTCACCCGGTTTCACGCCGCCGCTCTCCGACCGCGCCGACATCCTGAGCCTCAATCTCGAGTGCAGCCCCTGCTTCAAGCGCGAATGCCCGCTCGGCCACTTCGACTGCCTCAACAAACTGCTACCCGAGCAGGTCTTTGCCGCCTGCCAGAAAAGGATGACGCCATGAGCGGGCCGACCGTTTATGCCCTGCCCGACGACGTCGAACGCGCCTTCTACGAAGCCATCGTCGAGGGTGACGCTGACCGCATGATGCTGCTCTGGGCCGAAGACGACGAAACCCTGTGCGTCCATCCGACCGGCGTTCGCCTGCTCGGCCTCGTTCCCATCCGCGAAAGCTGGCGCAGCATCTTTGTCAATGCCCGCCTGCGCGTTCAGGCCGAGCCGGTCGCCCACTGGAACGGCACGATCATCGCCGTCCATCACCTGACCGAAATCCTCTTCGTCGGCGACGACCCCAGCCCGCACGGCCCGCTCTACGTCACCCACGTTTACGTCCGCGGCCCGCATGGCTGGCGCCTGGCCAGCCGCCACGCCTCGGCCGCCGACGACGGTCATCAGGCGATGGCCGAGGCCGTGCCGCACACCCTGCATTGAAAACCTACCGCGCGCCTAGCTGGCTGCCCGGCGGTCAGGCGCAAACGCTGTGGCCGCTGCTCATCAAGCCGCGCCCGCTCAAACTGCGCCGCGAACGCTGGGAAACGCCCGATGGCGATTTCATCGACGTTGATCACCTTGACGGCCCCGCCGAAGCACCACAGCTCGTCCTCTTCCACGGCCTCGAAGGCAGCGCGCGCAGCCATTACGCCATCTCGACCGCCCGCGCCTGCAAAGCTGCCGGCTGGCGCCTCGCCCTGCCGCATTTCCGCGGCTGCTCGGGCGAACTGAACCGCCGGCCGCGCGCCTACCATTCCGGCGATGCCGACGAAATCGACTGGATTCTGCGCCGACTGCACTCTGCCAACGGGGGCCGCAAGCTCCACGCCGCCGGCGTTTCGCTCGGCGGCAACGCCCTGCTCAAGTGGGCCGGAGAACGCGGCAACGCGGCCAGCGAACTGGTCACTGGCGTCGCCGCCTTCTGCCCCCCGCTCGACCTCACCGCCTGTGGTCACCATCTGGCCAACGGTTTCAACCGGATCTATACCCGTCACTTCCTGACCACGCTCAAAGCCATTTCGTCCAGCCGCCTGCAGCAGTTCCCCGGCCTCTTCGACGAAACCCGCATGCGCCGGGCGATCAATCTCTACGAATTCGACGACGCCGTTACCGCCCCCATCCACGGTTTTGCCGGCGCCGACGACTACTGGCGACGCGCCTCGGCCAAACCGTGGCTGAAATCCATTGCCGTGCCGACTCTCACGGTCAACCCTAAAAATGACCCTTTTTTGCCATCCCGCTATCTGCCGACCGCGGCCGAAGTCAGCCCCTTCGTCCGCCTCGAACAGCCCGAAAGCGGCGGCCATGTGGGATTTGTCACAGGTTCTTTTCCGGGAAATCTGGACTGGCTACCGCAAAGGCTTTTACACTTCTTCCTTTTCGAAACGTCATAAATTAATGACATTCGGGCAGCGCGGCACCAATGCAAAGTTCCTGCAACGAGGCCGACGTATCATTCGCCCGTTTCCCGCACAAACCCTCCTGACTGGACAACCATGAGCCAACTCCCTGCTGAAATCTTCAAGGCCTACGACATTCGCGGCATCGTCGATAAATCGCTGACCGCCGACGTCGTGCGCCAGATCGGCCACGCCCTCGGTTCGCTGGCCGTCGAGCAAGGCCAGAAGGCCATCGCCGTCGGCCGTGACGGTCGCCTGTCCGGCCCCGAACTAGCTAGCGCACTGATGGACGGCATCTGCGCCGCCGGTTGCGACGCCATCGACGTCGGCTGCGTGCCGACCCCGGTCACCTACTTCGCCGCCTACGAACTGGGCGTTCATTCCTGCGTCTCGGTCACCGGCAGCCACAACCCGCCGGACTACAACGGCCTCAAGATGGTCATCGGCGGCACGACACTGGCGCTGGACGCCATACAGGACCTCAAAAAGCGCGTCGAATCCGGCAACCTCAAGCACGGCCAGGGCACGCGCACTTCGGCCGATGTCCTCGGCGCCTACGTCGAGAAGATCATCGGCGACGTCAAGCTGGCCCGCCCGATGAAGATCGTCATGGATTGCGGCAACGGCGTCGCCGGCGCGATCGCCCCGGAACTCTTCAAACGCCTCGGCTGCGAGATCGTGCCGCTGTTCTGCGAAGTCGATGGCAACTTCCCGAACCATCACCCGGACCCGTCGAAGCCGGAAAACCTGGCCGACGTCATCAAGGCGCTCAAGGAAACCGACGCTGAAATCGGCATCGCCTTCGACGGCGACGGTGACCGCCTCGGCGTCGTCACCAAGGACGGCGAAATCATCTACCCCGACCGTCAGCTCATGCTCTTCGCCGCCGACGTGCTGTCGCGCGTGCCGGGCGGCACGGTCATTTACGACGTCAAGTGCACGCGCCTGCTCGCCCCGTGGATCAGGCAACACGGCGGCGTGCCGCTGATGTGGAATACCGGCCACGCCCTGGTCAAGGCCAAACTGCGCGAAACCGGCGCCCCGCTGGCCGGAGAAATGTCCGGCCACACCTTCTTCAAGGAACGCTGGTACGGCTTCGACGACGGTCTCTATACGGGCGCCCGCCTGCTCGAAATCCTCAGCAAGGCAGCCAACGCCAATCCGGTTCTGAAAAACTTGCCGAATTCGCCGTCGACGCCGGAACTCAACATCAAGATGGCCGAGGGTGAGCCCTTCACGCTGATCGACAAGCTGAAGGCCGACGGCAAATTCACTGGCGCCGAGGAGATCATCACCATCGACGGCGTACGCGTAGAATACGCAGATGGCTTCGGTCTGGCCCGCCCGTCGAACACGACACCGGTGGTGGTGCTGCGTTTCGAAGCCGATAACGCCGTCGCGCTCGAACGCATCCAGGCCGATTTCCGTCAGGCCCTCAATGCAGTCTGGCCGGGGATTCAACTGCCGTTTTAAAGGAAATTCGTGAGCGAAAACGCCGCCGACCAGCTGTTTCTAGGGCGCCAGCCCATTCTGGACCGCAATCAACAGCTTTTCGCTTACGAACTGCTTTTCCGCAGCGGTAGCCGCAATTTCGCCGACATCACCTGCGGCGTGCAGGCTACCGCCACGGTCATCGCCAATGCTTTTACCGAACTCGGCGTCGAGGCGGCGCTGGGCGAATACCGCGGCTTCATCAATGTCGACGAGGCCTTCCTGTTCAGCGACTTGCTCGAGTTGCTGCCGCGCCACGCCGTTGTTCTCGAAATTCTCGAAACCGTGCCGCCGACGGCGGCCGTCATCGAACGCTGCATTGCCCTGAAAACAGCCGGCTTCACCCTGGCCCTCGATGACGTCATCCAGCTTGAGCCGGAATACGCCGAACTGCTGGCTCTGGTCGAAATCGTCAAGGTCGATATCCAGCCACTGTCGCGCGTTCAGCTCATGCAACTGGTCATGAAACTGAAGCCGATGGGCAAGCAATTGCTGGCCGAAAAAGTCGATTCGCGCGAGCAGATGGAACAATGTCTGAAGCTCGGTTTCTCGCTGTTCCAGGGCTACTACTTCGCCAAGCCGACAATCATTTCCGGCAAGAAGCTCGATCATTCGCAGATTTCGCTCATGAAACTCATGGGCCTACTGCTTGGTGATGCGCCAACGTCGGAAATCGAAACGGCGCTCAAGCCGGAACCCGGTTTGACCATCAATCTGCTGCGCATGACCAATTCGGTCGGCTCGGGCAGCAGCGAAAAAATCACCTCGCTCGGCCACGCCATCACCGTCCTCGGCCGCCGCCAACTGCAACGCTGGTTGCAACTGCTGGTTTTCTCGGCCGGCAACCCGAGCGGCACGAGCAACCCGCTGCTCCTCCTGTCGGCCACCCGCGGCCGACTCATGGAACTGCTCGCTGGCAAATTGCAGCCGGGTGACATCGGCTTTGCCGACCAGGCCTTCATGGCCGGCATCATGTCGCTCATGCCGGCACTGGTCGGCCAGCCCATCGCCGACATCGTCGCCCCGCTAGGCCTCACCGCCAATGTGCGCGACGCCCTGTGCGCCGGCAGCGGCCCGCTCGGCGCCCTGCTCCGCCTGGCCGAAAGCAGCGAATCCGGCGACATTTCCGGGTTGACCGTAGCCCTCGGCGAATTGCCGGGGCTTAGCCCGAAAGCGCTGAACCACGCCCAGACCCAGGCGCTGCAATGGTCCAACAGCATTGGGCAGGAAGCGTAGCGCTGACCGTTACAAAAAGGCGACAGCTCCCGCACAAATGGTGTCCTGCGCTGGTCTACAATCGCCCCATTTTCATGACCTGAGCCAGACCATGGACAGCAGCCAACAAAATCCGCAATTTCGACAAGGCACCCCGCCCGGCCCATTGGCCAAGCTGGCCGCCTTCGTCCTGAGCGCTGGCTTTCTGGTATTGGCTTTCATGTTCTCGCTGGTCGCCCTGGCCGTCGTTGCCGTCGTCGGCGTGGTGCTGGGCGGCTGGCTATGGTGGAAAACGCGGGCCATGCGCAAGCAGATGCAGCAAATGCGCGAAGCCCGGCAAACCGGCTTTGATCAGCCGACACGCAGCAGCGATCAGGTGATCGAGGGTGAATTCATCCGCGAAGTACCGCCCGACCAGCGCCTGGGCTGATCAGCGCAACTTGGGGTTGAGCGAACCGCGGTTGTAATCCTTGTCGCCGGGCATGATCGTCCGGCCGATGCCGAAAACGCCACCCTGTGCATCCACTGGACGAGTCTTGTTTTCGGGATAGTCGGCAGCCACTTTCTGCGCCTCGGCCGCCAGCGCGGCATCGACATACTCCCAGCGACCGTTCGGGAAAAGACGCACTTTTTTCCCGTCTACCGTAGCCGCCTCGAGCGGCGTACGGTCCAATTCGGCGGCGAAGCACTGCCCCGCCGCCAGAATCAGCATCAGTGCAAAAGCCGCTTTCACAGCTTGCCTTCGACCCAGGCCGACACCGAAGCCAGTGCCGCCGGCAGGTTTTCCGGCTGCGTACCGCCGGCCTGCGCCATGTCCGGACGACCGCCGCCCTTGCCGCCAACCTGCAGGGCGACCATGTTGACCAGTTCGCCGGCCTTGACCTTGCCGGTCAGGTCAGCCGTCACGCCGGCAATCAGTGTGACCTTGCCATCGACCACCGAGGCGAGCAGGATGGCCGCCGACTTGAGCTTGTCCTTGAGCTTGTCCATCGTCTCGCGCAGGGTTGCGACGTCGGCGCCTTCGAGCGTTGCGGCGAGCACCTTGGCGCCCTTGATGTCGGCGGCCTGGCTGACGAGATCATCGCCCTGGGAAGCGGCCAGCTTCGACTTGAGGCGAGCCAGTTCCTTCTCCAACGAACGAACATTGTCGAGGATGCTGACGACGCGTTCGGCGAGATCGTCCGGCTGCGTCTTGAGCAGCGCCGCGACGCCGGCGACCCGGTTGGCCTGCGCTTGCACCCAGGCCAGTGCGTTGGTCCCGGTGATGGCTTCGACGCGGCGCACGCCGGCGGCCACACCGCCTTCGGAAACAATCTTGAACAGGCCGATATCGCCACTGCGGGCAACGTGGGTGCCGCCGCACAGTTCCTTGGAGGAGCCGATGGCGACGACGCGCACCTCTTCGCCGTACTTTTCGCCGAAAAGCATCATGGCGCCGGATTTCTGGGCGTCGTCGATGCCCATGACACGGCTGTCGGTCGGGGCGTTGGCGAGGATTTCAGCATTGACGATCTCCTCGACTTCGCGGATTTCCTCGGCGGTCATAGGGGTGTTCTGGGCGAAGTCGAAACGGGTCTTGTCCGGATCGACCTGCGAGCCCTTCTGCTGGACGTGCTGGCCGAGAACCTGGCGCAACGCCTTGTGCATAAGGTGGGTGACCGAGTGGTTACGCTCCGTGGCGGCACGGGCGACGGTATCGACCTTGGCGCCGACCTCCTGGCCAATGACCAGTTTGCCGGTTTTCAGGATACCGTGGTGGCCGAAAACGGCGGCCTGGATCTTCAGCGTATCTTCGACAGCGAAAATGCCGCCGACGCCCTTGAGCTCGCCACGGTCGCCGCACTGGCCGCCGGACTCGGCGTAGAACGGCGTGTGGTCGAGGACAATCACGCCGAAATCACCTTCGTTGAGTTCATTGACGGCGGCGCCGTCCTTGTAGAGCGCCAGCACCTTGCCTTTGGCTTCGAGCGACTCGTAGCCGTGGAAAGCGGTTTCCTGGCCGGCGTAGTCGAGGTTGAGCGCCATCTTGAACTTGCCGGCAGCGCGCGCCTGTTCCTTCTGGCGGGCCATGGCGGCGTCGAAGGCAGCGCCATCGACGGTGACACCGTGCTCCCGGCAAACGTCTTGGGTCAGATCAAGCGGAAAGCCATACGTGTCATGCAACTTAAATGCGGTATCGCCATCAAGGATTTTTTCCTTCTCTGTTTCCAGCCAGCCAAGTGCGTATTCAAGTAACGCCATGCCGTGCTCGATGGTGGCGAAGAAACGGTCTTCTTCCTGCTTGAGCGTGGCGACGACCTTGGCCTGGTTTTCCTTGAGTTCCGGATAGGCATCGCCCATTTCGGCAACGAGATCGGGCACCATCTTGTGGAAGAAGGCGGCGCGGGCACCGAGTTTGTAGCCGTGGCGAATGGCGCGGCGGATGATGCGGCGCAGGACGTAGCCACGGCCTTCGTTGCCCGGAATAACGCCGTCGGCAATGAGAAAGGAGCAGGCGCGGATGTGGTCGGCGAGAACCTTGAGCGACGGGGAATCCATGTCAGCGTCGCTGGTTTCGCGGGCGGCGGCCTTGAGCAGCGCCTGGAACAGGTCGATCTCGTAGTTGGCGTGCACGCCTTGCAGCACGGCAGAGACGCGTTCCAGGCCCATACCGGTGTCGACGGAAGGCTTGGGCAGCGGATGCATGACGCCGGCTTCGTCGCGGTTGAACTGCATGAAGACGTTGTTCCAGATTTCGATGAAACGGTCGCCGTCTTCGTCCGGCGATCCCGGGGGGCCGCCCCAGTGCTTTTCGCCGTGGTCGTAGAAGATCTCGGTGCACGGGCCGCAGGGGCCGGTGTCGCCCATCATCCAGAAATTGTCGGAGGCGTAGCGGGCGCCCTTGTTGTCGCCGATGCGGATGACGCGCTCGACCGGCACGCCGATTTCCTTGGTCCAGATGTCGTAGGCCTCGTCGTCCTCGGCGTAGACGGTGACCGTCAGCTTGTCCTTGGGCAGCTTGTAGACTTCAGTGAGCAGTTCCCAGGCGTAGGTGATGGCGTCGCGCTTGAAGTAGTCGCCGAAGCTGAAGTTGCCGAGCATCTCGAAGAAAGTGTGGTGGCGGGCGGTATAGCCGACGTTTTCGAGGTCGTTGTGCTTGCCGCCGGCGCGCACGCATTTCTGCGAAGTCGTCGCGCGGGAATATGGACGCTTGTCAAAACCGAGGAAGACATCCTTGAACTGGTTCATCCCGGCGTTGGTGAACAGCAGGGTCGGGTCCTCGTGCGGCACCAGCGAGCTGGAGGAAACGATCTGGTGGCCCTTGGAGGCGAAGAAGTCGAGGAACTGCTGGCGGATTTCGGCGCTTTTCATAAGCTGGCTGCCCTTGCGGCGTTGAATTCGGAATCCGTGATTTTAACGCAGGTGCGGCTGGAACTTGAGCCCCCGAAACAGCTTTCAATTTTGGTCGTTTTTTCCGGTTGACCGTGGGAATGAAAAAACCCGCCGGGCGGCGGGTTCCGGGCGGGGCGAACGATGCTCAACGGCGGCGCGGACGATCAACCCGGCCGTTGTGGTTGAAATCGTGCTGGCGGTCGTGCTTTTGCGCGTAGATGCGGCGGCTCTGGACTTCCTGCGCCTGATGCAGGCGGGCGCGCTCACCGCGCGTCACGACGCCGTCGGACTTGGCGCGGTTTTCCATGTTATCAACATGCTGCTGGCCGCGATCCAGACGGTTGGCTTCGCGCTGGGTCAGGCTGCCGGAAGCGACGCCCTGATCGATGCGCTGTTCCTGATTGGCCTGGCGCTGATCGACACGCGGCGTGTTGGCCTGGGCAAAGGCCAGGGTGGGCAGAACAAGGGAAAGTACGGCGATGGTCTTGACGATTTTCATGTTTTTTCTCCTGATGGTTAGGGCGAACTCCCTGAGCAACATTAGAAGGTAAAACGGGGTAAAAATCAGCCGCCCAAATGCAAGCCTTTGTAAGCACTTGTTTCGGTCACGAAAAGATCAAGGCGATCGGTAAAGACGGCGCTGACCCCACGCTCGAACATTGATTCTGCGGCTTTTTTCGTGTTGACCGTGTAACAGAGCACGGGAATGCCATTGGCTTGCGCCTCGGCCAGCACATCGTCGCTCAAATGCCTGGAATTGCAATGCAGGGTGACAGCCTGCAGCCGGCGGACCACGGCCAGCCAATCGGCTGGCACCCGCTCGAAGAGCACACCACGTGGAATCTGCGGCGCCAGATCGCGGGCAATTTCCAACGCCTCCAGCGAAAAGGACGAGATCAGCGGCTGCACCGTAGCGCCCTGCCACAGGCTGGTGCTCAGACGAGCCACCGTTTCGGCCGTCTGGCGCTCGAAACCCGACGCCGGCTTGATTTCGACATTGGCCAACAGGCCATATTCGCGGCACATGGCAACCGCCTCGGCATAACGCGGAACGCGCTCGCCATCGCCGGCGTCGAGCGCAAAAAGCTGCGCATCGGGCGTCTCGCTGACCGCCCCCTGGCCGTTCGTCGTCCGCTCGAGCGTTTCGTCGTGAATGAGTACGGGCGTGCCATCGCCGGACAACATGACATCAAACTCAACCGCCGCAAACCCCAGGCGCGCCGCCAGCCGGAGTCCGGCCAGGGTATTTTCCGGGGCCAGCGCCCCGCCGCCGCGATGGGCAAACCAGCGCGGCAGCGGGAAATCCATCAGAAGGGCTGTGCCTTCTTCAACAGCGGCTTGGCGCCGAGCAGCGCATTGCCGCGAGTGACCGAGGTATCGAGCGCCGCCTTGGCCGGCTTCTTGTCTTCCCAGACGGCTTCCATCTCCTCGTTGGTGATGAGACGCACCGAGTCGATATTGGCGACGCGCACGGCCGGCTTGCTGCCGTTGCCCTTGAGCGAGGCGTAAGCGATTTCCAGCGTCTTGTCGCCATCCTGCAGCAGCTTGCTGCGCGCCGCGGCGCGGGCTGTCGAGGTCATCGGCAAGCCACCGTAGACCCGGACCATTTCAATCTGCATTTCCGGCGAGAGCATGAAATTGACAAACTTGGCCGCCTGCTTGTACTGCACCGGTGTCCGACCGGCGCCAACCCACAGCGAAGCCCCATCGGCCAGCGACGACTGACGGCCGCCATAGACATCGTCGTGATACGGCATCGGGGCAACGCCCAGCTCGACGCCCTTGGCATCGCGAAAATCGACATGTTCGCGCGAATCGGTGGTGATCATCGCGCATTCGCCTTCGTTGAACTTGGCGCTGGCCTCATTGCGGCGACCAAACAACTTGAAATAATTGGCCTTGCTCCAAGTCGCCATCATCGCCAGATGCTTGACCTGCGGCAGACCGTTGAAGGTCAGCTGGCCCTTATCGGTCGCTGCCGGCACACCGGAAATGGCGCTGACGTTGTCAACGTGCACCCAGACCGGCCACGACGAGGTGTAGGGACAGGCGTAGCCGGCATCCTGCAACTTGTCGAGCATGCCCTGCATCTCGAACCAGGTCTTCGGCGGCTGCTCGGGGTCGAGCTTGGCCTTGCGGAAAGCATTCTTGTTGTAGAACAGCACCGGGGTGGAATACAGCACCGGCAGGGCAACGACTTTGCCCTTGGCATCGACCACACCAGCCTTCAGATCGCCCGACAGCTCGCCGAACTTGAGCGGCTGACCGGCCTTGGCCATCATTTGATGCAAAGGTACGAAGGCTTTTGGCTGGCTCAGGACATCGCTCATATCGTAGCGGCGCATCAGGTTGAGCATCGCCGGCTTGTCGCCTTTTTCCAGACGCACCAGCTTGAGCGCGCTGCCCGACTCCTTGTTGAAGCGATCGACAATCGCCTGCAAACGCTCCTCACCCGCCGTGCCAAGATTGTGGGCCAGCTCGAATTCGGCAGAAACCGCCGGCTCCGCCGGTTTGGCCACGGGCTTGGCCGGTTTGGCCTGGACAGCAGAACAGGCCAGGGCCAGTGTGATGGCGACGGTCAGGGGACGAAGGTAATGCGACATGGATACTCCAGCTATTCTTAAAGACCTAAATTATAAAGCCGAGCGCCACCACACAGGCCCCACACTTTTCGCAAATATGCGAAAATCCAGCGCATGATCAAGCGAATTTTTCTTATTCTGGCCATCCTTGGATTGAGCGCCTGTGAGCAGGTGAATCAGAAGCTCGGCCTTGAAGATCCGGCCAAGAAGGAAGCCAAGACAGAACAGGAAGCGAAGGCAGTCGGTAGTGCCTGTCGCCAGTCCGGCCGCGCCATCGAGGACTGCTATTCGATCTACAGCTGGCTGCCCAAGGCTGGCATCTACACCGGCTGGCGCGAGATGGACGAATACATGCGCGAGAACAAGCTGGAAACCATCGTGCCGCAACTGCCCCCGCCAGAAGGACCGGGCAGCAAGAAAAGGAAGAAAGCCGCGGAGGCGGCCAGCGAAAGCGAACCCAAGGCTGAAGCCAAGACAGAGTCGAAGAGCGAAGCCAAGGCCGAACCCGAGCCAAAGGCCGAGAAACACTAAGCAGCAGGAATCCCTCGTCGAATCCGTCCGGAAGGCAGGTGACATGAAATTTCCAGCTTTTCTGGGCGGCATTCGCGGCAAGCTGATCGGCATTTTCGTGCTGATCAAGGTTGTTCCGCTGCTCTTGCTGGCCGGATTTGCCTGGTACGCCACTACTCAGCTGGGCGAAGACGTTTCCACGAAGGCAGGCAGCATGGCCGACGCCATGCTCTCGACGATCAAAACGGTTGGCAAGACCGTTACCGATGACTCCATTCGAGCCCTCGACCAACGCTCGCGCGAAGCCATCGAAGCGCTGACCACGGACGCCGCCAAGGAAATTGCCACTTTCCTGCATGACCGCGACAGCGACATCCGGCAGGCCGCCAGACTGGAGCCCTCGGAGGCGGCTTTCCGCCGTTTCCTGAGCGAACGTAGCCGGCCGATCTATCAACATGGTCCATGGAAGCTGGCCGACGATGGCCAATCCTGGGTACCCGAAACGCCAGTCGTCCGCGAGGCCAAGGTCACCCGCCCGGTACTGGCCGACAACGCCAGGGATTTCCACGCCCGCCCGCCGGAGTATTTCGGGGAAGCTGAGCAGCGTCCGCTATTCGTCGAAATGACTTTCGTCGATCTCGACGGCAACGAAAAGATCAAGGTTACGACCGGCCAGCTAACCGAAAAAAGCCTCAAAAACGTCGTCGACCGTAGGAATACCTTCGTCAAGGCAGAAACCTATTTTGCTGAACTGAAAAAACTGAAGGCCGGCGAAATCTACGTATCCGACGTCATCGGCGCCTACGTTCCGACGCAGGCCATCGGCCCCTACCTGCCGGCCGCCCTGGAAAAAGCCGGCAAACCTTTCACGCCGGAAGAGTCGGCCTATGCCGGCACCGAAAACCCGATCGGCAAGCGCTTCCGCGGCATTGTCCGCTGGGCCATGTCGGTCGTCAGGGGCGGCCAGACCGTTGGTTACGTCACGCTCGCCCTCGATCACGACCACATCCGTCAATTCTCCGACCGCCTGATGCCGACCGACGAACGCTACACGCCGATCGCCGACGCCATCAAGGGCAATTACGCCTTCATCTGGGATTACAAGAGCCGCTCGATTTCCCACCCGCGCGACTACTTCATCGTCGGCTACGATCCCCAGACCGGCCTGCCGGCAACGCCGTGGATGGACGCCGAGCTGTACGCTGAATGGCAGGCCAGCGACAAACCGGCCCATGAATTTCTCGCCGGCATTCCGGCATTCCGCAACCAGAACCTGAAACTCAAACCGGCCAAGGAGCTGGTCAAGGCCGGCACGGTCGGCCTTGACTGTCGCTACCTGAATTTTTCGCCGCAATGCGACGGCTGGAATGCGCTGACCGAGCACGGTGGCTCCGGCTCCTTCGTCATCTTTTTCTCCGGCCTGTGGAAACTGACCACCGCTGCCGCCATCCCCTATTACACCGGCCAGTACGGCAAGTCGCCACAGGGTTTCGGCTTCGTCACCATCGGCGCCAATGTCGATGAATTCCACAAGGCGGCAACCGATACGGCAGGCCGGATCAACCAGCTCGTCGAAGAAAATGATGCCAGCCTGAGCATCCAGCGTGGTGAACTGCTCGACCATATCGCCGCAAGCCTGACCTCGACCGGCGTCGGCCTATGGACCTCGACGCTGCTCATGGTGGCCATCGTCATCGGCATTGCCATCTGGATGGCCGGGCTGCTGACCCGGCGTATTACGGCAATGATCACCGGCATCCACGCCTTCCAGGAAGGCGACCGGAAACGCCGCCTGGATGTCGGCTCCTCCGACGAAATGGGCGAACTTTCCCGCTCCTTCAACCGGATGGCCGACTCGGTCGAAGAGTCCTTCAATCGACTCGAAGAAGCGCGGGAAAAAGCGGAGGAAGCCAGCCGGCAAAAATCCGCCTTCCTGGCCACCATGTCGCACGAACTGCGCACCCCGCTCAACGGCATCCTCGGCTTTGCCGAACTACTCAAAAGCGAACTCGACGACCCCGAACATCGCGGCTACGTCGAAATTATCGAGCAAAGCGGCGGCCACCTGCTCAACCTGGTCAATGAAATTCTCGATCTCGCCAAGATCGAATCAGGCGAAATGCGCTTCAACAAGGTGGTCATCTCGCTCGCCGACATCGTCACCGAAAGCGCGGCCGTGCATCAGGTAAGCGCCGCGGCAAAAGGCTTGCAGTTCGAACTCGAACTCGCAGAAGACCTGCCACGAGAAATCACCACCGACCCAACCCGGCTGCGCCAGATCCTGAACAACTTGCTGAGCAACGCCGTCAAATTCACCGATAGCGGCCGGATCAGCTTCAGTATCAGCCGTGTCCGCCATGCTGTTGCCTTTGCCGTTCGCGATACCGGCCCCGGCATCCCGCTGGAAAGCCGCGAAACCATTTTCGAGAAGTTCAAGCAACTGGAAAACTTCCTGACCCGCGAACACGGGGGAACCGGACTAGGTCTGGCGCTCGTCCGCCAACTGGCAGAACATATGGGCGGGAAGGTCACGCTCGAATCTGAAGTCGGCGTCGGATCAACTTTCACGGTTTACCTGCCACTGGATATCAGCCATGACGGAACAACGTAACGCTCTGGTCGTCGACGACCACCCCACCAACCGCCTGCTCGCCTCAGCCTTGCTCAAAAAGCTCGGGTGGATGGTCATGGAGGCGGAAAGCGGCAGTGCGGCATTGACGCTGGCGGCCAAACACGCATTCCGCCTCGTCTTGCTCGACATCAGCATGCCCGGCCTTTCCGGCGAAGACACCTGCGCCCAGTTGCGGGCCGCCGAGGCAAACCCGCCCCTGCACATCGTGGCCTATACCGCCCACGCCTTCCCGGAGGATCGGGAACGGCTGCTCACCGAAGGTTTCGACGATGTACTGGTCAAACCGATCAGCCGTCAGCGCCTCGAAGAGCTCACCGCGAACCTTTGAACGCCGCCCTGCCTGACGATCATTCGCTATCCGTTTTCAGGCCGGGCATCAAGCTTCCGGGTGCTAAAGGGCTGGTAAGCGTATAATCCTGCCCCATGTCTGAAATCAATACCTTAGCTGGCGAGAACGCCATCATCATCGCTGCCGACGCAGTGCCCGAAATCACCTTTGCCGACCTCGGCCTGGCGCCCGAACTCCTGCGCGCCGTACTTGACGAGGGCTATACCAAGCCGACGCCGATCCAGGCCCAGGCCATCCCGCTCGTCATCTCCGGCAAGGACATCATGGGCGGCGCCCAGACCGGCACCGGCAAGACGGCCGCCTTCACGCTGCCCATCCTGCAGCGCATCCTGCCTTTTGCCAGCAGCAGCCCGTCGCCGGCCAAGCACCCGGTACGCGCCCTGATCCTCGCCCCGACCCGCGAACTGGCCATGCAGGTCTATGAGTCGGTCAAAACCTACAGCAAGCACACGCCGATCCGCTCCATGTGCGCTTTCGGCGGCGTCGATATACGGCCGCAGATTGCCGAACTGAAAAAAGGCGTCGAAATCCTCGTCGCCACCCCCGGCCGCCTGCTCGATCACGTCGAAAACAAGAGCGTCAGCTTCAATTCCGTCCAGGCCCTGGTCCTCGACGAAGCCGACCGCATGCTCGACATGGGCTTCGTCCCCGACGTCACGCGCATCCTCAACATGCTGCCGGCCCAGCGCCAAAGCCTGCTGTTCTCCGCCACCTTCTCGGACGAAATCAAGAAGCTGGCCGACACCATGCTCAAGTCGCCGATCCTGATCGAAGTCGCCCGCCGCAACCAGGTTTCCGACACCATCACCCACCGCGTCCATCCGGTGTCCGAATACGGCAAGCGTGGCCTGCTGACCAAGCTCCTGAAGTCCGGCGAAATTCGCCAGTGCATCGTCTTCTGTCGCACCAAGCAAGGCTGCTCGCGACTGACCCGCGAACTGCAGCGCGCCGGCATCAAGGCCGACGCCATCCACGGCGACAAAAGCCAACTGGAGCGCATCAAGGCGCTTGAAGCCTTCAAGGGCGGCGAAACCGACGCCTTGATCGCTACCGACGTCGCGGCGCGCGGCCTCGACGTTGACGACCTGCCCTACGTCATCAACTACGAACTGCCGCACACGCCGGAAGACTACGTGCACCGCATCGGCCGCACCGGCCGCGCCGGCAAGACCGGCAACGCCATTTCGCTGGTCAGCGCCCGCGAAGTCGTCTATCTGGTCGATATCGAAAAACTCATCAAGCGGCCGATCGAACAGGTCGAAGTCGCCGGTTTCGAGCCGGAGCCGGAGTACGAATACCCTCCGGGCAACAAGAAAAAACGCAGCGCCCCCGTCGTCGCCCCAGTCGCCCAACGACCGGAACGTGGCGAACGTCCCGAGCGCAACGAACGTAGCGAACGCACCAGCCGTCCGGAACGCAACGAGCGTTCGGACCGCCGTCCGCCGCGCCGCAACCCGATGATCGCGGCTGACGGTTTCGACTTCAGCAAGCCCTACGAAGACAACTCGCCCCGCGGCGATGTGCCGGATTCCGCCACGGCTGCAGCCAAGGTCGATCCGCACAAGCCGAAGCGGGTTGTTGCGGCGTTGCTCGGCGGGCTTGGCCGGAAGTAGGAAGGACTAATCGGCGCCTTTCTGGCGCTGGGTTTGTTCTGGTTAATTGGCAGGGGGTTCCGCCCTTGCGGGGCGTCTCACTTTTTCTTGCTTCGCCAAGAAAAAGTAAACAAAAAGAAGGCGACCCTGGGTCGGTGCCGGCTGCGCCGGTTCCCTGCGCTACTCGGGACTGGCGGGGGCTGCGGAACTCGGGCTGCGCCCTCAGACAGTCCTCGCCCTTTATCCGCCAGCCCCTGCGTTGCTCGGCACCTCTCAAGGGGCCCGGTGAAACGAGCAGTGCTTGAGCTTGGGTGCCTGAATAACAGATTTCATTTTTGGCCGTTTTTTCCGGTTGACCGTAGGAATGCAATTCTTGGGGCAAAACGGTTGAGCATGGACGCCTTTGGGGCCCCCGTGGAAGGCGCTGAGCAACGCAGGAAGGCCGGGGGCCTTCGGCGAGGACTGTCTGAGGGCGTAGCCCGAGTTCCGCAGCCGCCCGGCTTTCCGAGTAGCGCAAGGGACCGGCGTAGCCGGCGCCGCCCCCGGGGTCGCCTTTTCTTTGGCTACTTTCTTTTGGCGAAGCAAAAGAAAGTACGCCCGCCAACAAGGCGGAAACCCAAGCCAATTAACCGAAAAAAAACCACCCCCAGAAAAGCACCGCTTTTCACAAAGCCTCAGCCCCGCACAGTCCCCTTCGCCGGCAGAGCCTGGACCAGTTTGACGATAGCCAGCGAAAGATTGTCACCGCCGCCATTGGCGCGCCGCCGCGCCTTGTCGATCAATATCTCGCAGGCCTGCCGGGCCGAATTCTGGGCGACCAGCATGCCGAGTTCTTCATCATCAAAGTAAGCCCAGAGGCCATCCGAACAGAGCACGAAGGCATCGCCGGAAACGAGATCTACTGTTTCGGAGAGCGTAATTTTCGGGTCGTCCTGCCCGCCCAGCGACGCCAGCAGCACATTGCGATTGGGGTGAGTCAGCGCCTGCTCTGGGGTGATTTTCCCGAGGGCAACAAGGTGCTCAACGTAGGAATGATCGACTGAGCGCTCGACCAGCTTGTGGCCGCGAAAATGGTAGAGACGACTATCCCCGCAGTGCCCCCAGGTAATTTTTCCCGGTTGCAGGAGCAGCATGACGGCCGTGCTGTGGGGGTCCATTTCGTTCATGAAGCGCGACGCCTTGATCATTGTGTGCGCTTCACGCATGGCGTTTTCGAGCATGCGCTGGGGATTTTCGTCGGTGGACGAAAACTGGTCGAGATTGGTTTTGGCGGTATGCACGACCTGCTCGGCCGCCAGCGCACCACCGGTGTGACCACCCATGCCATCGGCAACGACGGCCAGTGCCACGCCACGTTTGCGGGCGTGCGGGAGGATCGCGACGCGATCCTGTTGTTCCTTGCGATCCCCTTGATGCTGCGCTGCGCAGGCGTCGACTGCTATGGACATCCATTCCCCTTTTTTTGGGGAAGCTTATCACGGAAGGATTGAGCAGCCATTAACACTGTGTCCAGCCTTGCTTTGATTCCGGGCATTCAAGCCTCGACCACGGCGCCGAATCGTTCAAGAACGATATCGACAAATTCGGGCAACGCGTCGTCGTTGAGGCCAAGCTCGGGCAGCACCTCATGCTTTACCCGCTCCCACTCGGGGCTGGCGATGCGCTGATCGCGGTAGTAGATATCGACGGCGAGCTGGACGATGGCGACCATGCTGCGCGCCTCGTGCTGGCCCAGTTCGCCGATGGCGTGGTGATAGCGGATGGCGTCGCAGATGAACTCGGGCAGATGCCAGTGCCGGGCGACCAGGTAGCCGACAACGCAGTGATCGGCACTGAATTTCCGGTCCTCTTCGGCCAGATCGATCCAGATGCCGGGCGTCCCGAGTTTCATCTCGGCGCAATAGGTCGGGAAGCGCTGCATGAGCAAGGGCACGCCACAGTCGTGAAAGATGCCGGCCAGGTAAGCCTGATCGGGAAAGATGTTGCAGACGGCGATCCGTTCGTCGGCGATCAGCATGGCCAGTTGCCCAACGGCATGCGAACGCGCCCAGAAGGCCTCGTAGACGCGCCGATTTTTCTTGATCTCGCCCGCCCCGGACAAGGCAATGGCCTGGACCAGATTGAACGTCTGATGAACGCCGACGGCATGGAGGATTGTTTCGACGGAATCGAAGGGCTGGTGCTGGCGGTAGGCCGAATTGCCGACGACCTTGAACAGCATCGCCGTCAGTCCCGGATCCTTGTTGATGATGCGGGCCAGCAGCCGGACATCGAGCTCGCTGCGGTTGATGAGCTGGCGGAGTTCTTCGAGGACACGCGGCTGGGCGGGAATCTTGACGCCGTTCTCGAGCAGACGCTTGATGCGGGCCGCATCGTCGGCACCAAGCGACCGGGTGATTTCAAATACGGATGCTACGTCGTGGCTCATGCCATTGCCTCATCAATCAATTCAATCCAGTGCCGCACGGGCAGCGTACTGCCCGCCTGCAAGTGGGTCAGGCAGCCGATATTGGCCGTCGCCGCCAGCGCCGGGCCACCGGCATTGAGGGCAGCCAGCTTGTTGGTGCGCAGTTTGTTCGCCAGTTCGGGCTGCAGGACGGAATAGGTGCCGGCAGAACCGCAGCACAGATGGCTGTCGGCGACCGGTGTCAATTCGTAGCCGGCGGCCTGCAGCAAGACCTCGATGCTGCCGCGAATCTGCAAACCGTGCTGCAGTGTGCACGGCGAATGAAAGGCCAGCTTGCCGCGTTTTTCCCGATGGCTGGCCAGCAAGGGCAGCAAAGCCGCTTTTTCCGCCGCCAGGATTTCCGATGGGTCGCGGCACAGGGATGTGATTTTTGCCGCTTTTTCGGCGTAAACCGTGTCATTGGCCAGGATGTGGCCGTAATCCTTGAGCTGCACGCCACAGCCGGAGGCGGTGACGACGATGGCTTCGACACCAGCTTCGATGTGCGGCCACCAGGCGTCGATGTTGCGGCGCATGTCTTTTTTAGCCGCTTCCTGGTCATTGAGGTGGAAACGTACTGCCCCACAGCAACCGGCCTTGGCTTCTTCAAACAGTTCGATCCCCAGCTTGTCGAAAACGCGCGCCGTGGCGGCGTTGATATTCGGGGCCAGCGACGGCTGGACGCAACCGGCCAGCACCAGCATACGGCGCGCGTGGGCGACCGGTTTCGGCCACGGCGCAGCGGCCGGCTGGGCGGGCGGCACCTTGTCGGCCAGAGCGGTCGGCAAGAGCGGCCGGACCGCCCGGCCAACGGCAATCGCCGGGCCAAACAGCGCGGGGTTGGGCAATACGGTTCTCAACAGCGCGCGTGTCACGCGGTCGGCGAAACGGCGGGGCAGTTTTGCCTCGACCACGGCGCGCCCGACATCGAGCAGATGGCTGTACTTGACGCCCGATGGGCAAGTCGTTTCGCAGGAACGGCAGGTCAGGCAGCGGTCGAGGTGGGTGCGCGTCTTCTCGGTGACTTCCTTGCCTTCGAGCACCTGCTTGATCAGGTAGATGCGGCCGCGCGGACCGTCGAGTTCGTCGCCGAGCAGCTGGTAGGTCGGACAGGTTGCCGTACAGAAGCCGCAATGCACGCACTTGCGCAGGATTTCCTCGGCGATCTGGCCGGCGTGGGTGGCGCGCAGTTCGGCGGTGAGTTTGGTATCCATCAGCCTAAAACTCCGCGTACAGCCGGCCGGGGTTGAGGATGCCCTGCGGGTCGAAGGCTTTTTTGAGGCGGCGATGCAGGGCAAGCAAGGCTGGGGGCAGCGGAGAGAAAGCGCCTTCCAGACAGCGCAGCGATTCCGGCGCCCGGTAGAGCACGGCATGGCCGCCGAGACGGGTGGCGACAGCACGAACGGCCGCGTGATCGCCTTCGACTGCGCCGGCATACCAGCGCAAAGACCCGCCCCATTCGATGGCGCGCAGGCCGTCGAGATCCGGACACGGCGCGGTCGATCGCAAAGCCAGTCGCCACAGCGGGCTGGCGGCGAAGGCGGGATGAGTCTGCTCGCGTATCGAATTCCAGTGTTTTTCCGGGTTGACCGTGGAAGACCCGCCGAGCTTGGCGGTGGCCGCCTCGACCGCCGCCCGCGCGCCGGACAGGCGGAGCCAGAGCTGGCCGTCGTGCCAGAAGGACGCCGAAATCGGCAGCGGCTGACCGCCCCATTCGTTGAGCCGGCGAATTGCTTCAGTCGCATCGCATTCGAATACCAGCGTCGTTTCGGCGACCGGCTGGGGCAGGACTTTAAGCGTGACTTCGGCGATGACACCGAGCGTGCCGAGGCTGCCGGCGATGAGGCGCGACACGTCGTAGCCGGCGACGTTTTTCATGACCTGGCCACCAAAGTTGAGCATCTGACCGGTGCCGTCGACCAGTTTCACGCCGAGCACGAAGTCACGCACGGCACCAGCCTGTTGCCGACGCGGACCGGAGAGGCCGGCAGCAATGCAGCCGCCAATCGTGGCGCCGCCAAAAAGCGGTGGTTCGAAGGCGAGCATCTGGCCGTTTTCGGCCAGCACAGCCTCGATTTCGGCGAGCGGCGTGCCGCCTTTGGCCGTGATGTAGAGCTCGGTTGGTTCGTAGGCGACGATGCCGCGATGGCTGGCGACGTCAAGCACCTCGCCGGCCAGCAGGCCGCCGTAGAAATCCTTGCTGCCGGCGCCGCGGATGCGCAGCGGGGTGCGGCTGTCGTAAGCGGATTTGACGGCGGAGACGATGTCGTCGAGCTGCATCAGAAACGCTCCAGCTCAGGGAATTTCACGTCGCCGTGATGCACGTGCATGCGGCCGTATTCGGCGCAGCGGTGCAGGCTGGGCACGGCCTTGCCGGGGTTGAGCAGGCCCGTTTCGTCGAAGGCGGCCTTGACGCGGTGGAAGGCTTCGATTTCCGGCGTCGCGTACTGGACGCACATCTGGTTGATTTTCTCGATGCCGACGCCGTGTTCGCCAGTGATCGATCCACCGAGCGCCACCGACAGCTCGAGGATTTCGGCGCCGAAGGCTTCCGCCCGTTCCCAATTACCGGGCTGCGCCGCGTCGTACATGATGAGCGGATGCAGGTTGCCATCGCCGGCGTGGAAGACGTTGGCGCAGCGCAGGCCGTATTTGGTTTCCATGGCGGCGATAGATGACAGCATTTCGGCCAGCCGCTTGCGCGGGATGGTGCCGTCCATGCAGTAGTAGTCCGGCGTGATGCGGCCGACGGCGGGGAACGCCGCCTTGCGTCCGGCCCAGAAACGCAGGCGCTCGGCTTCGGATTGCGAGACGCGGATATCGCTGGCACCGGCGGCGTTGAGCACTTCGGTGACGCGGGCGATTTCCTCGGCGACTTCTTCCGGCGTGCCGTCCGACTCGCAGAGCAGGATCGCCTCGGCGTTCATGTCGTAGCCAGCTTTCACAAACGGTTCGACGGCGGCGGTAGCGGCCTTGTCCATCATTTCCAGCCCGGCCGGGATGATGCCGGCGGCGATGATCGCGGCGACGGCATCGCCGGCTTGGGCAACATCGGCGAAGGAGGCCATGACGACCTGCGCCAGTTCCGGCTTGGGCACCAGTTTGACAGTAACTTCAGTGACGACGCCGAGCATGCCTTCGGAGCCGATCATCAGCGCCAGCAAGTCGTAGCCGGCGGCATCCGGCGCCTCGGAGCCGATCTCGAAGACCTCGCCTTCGATGCTGACGACGCGGATGCGCAGGACGTTATGGACGGTCAGCCCGTATTTCAGGCAATGCACGCCGCCCGAGTTTTCGGCGACGTTGCCACCCAGCGTGCAGGCGATTTGCGACGACGGATCGGGCGCGTAGTAGAGGCCGAAAGGGGCGGCGGCCTCGGAGACGGCGAGGTTGCGGACGCCGGGCTGGACGACGGCCAGCCGGGCCGCCCGGTCTACGCGCAAAATCTTGTTGAAACGGGCCAGCGACAAGACAACGCCTTGCGCGTGCGGCATGGCGCCGCCAGACAATCCCGTTCCGGCACCACGGGCGACGACCGGCACGCCGAGGCTGTGGCAAGTGCGCAGGATGTCGATGACCTGCGCCTCGGTTTCCGGCAGGCAGACGGCGAGCGGCAGTTCGCGGTAGGCGGTGAGGCCGTCGCATTCGTAGGGGCGCAGATCTTCTTCGCCGAGCAGCAGGCAGTGGGCCGGCAGGAACAGCCGCAGCCGCGCCGCGAGGGCGGCGATGTCAGTCGAGAAGGCGGGTTCGGGCGAGCTCATGGCGGTCATTCTACGAGGATGGCGCGGAAATCATTGACGTTGGTTCGGGTCGGGCCGGTGACCAGCAGATCGCCGAGTTCAGAAAAGCAGCTCCACGCGTCGTTGTTGGCCAGTCGGGCGCGCAGGTCGAGCCCCGCCGCCCGTGCCCGGGCCGGCGTCGTCGGGTCGATGAAGGCGCCGGCGTTGTCTTCGCTGCCGTCGATGCCATCGGTGTCGGCGGCCAGGGCGTGGATGCCTTGGGCGCCGTCGAGCGCCAGCGCCAGGCTGAGCAGGAATTCGGTGTTGCGCCCGCCGCTGCCGTCGCCTTGCATGGTCACCGTCGTTTCGCCGCCGGAGAGCAGGACACAGGGGTTTTTGGCCGGAAATCCATGTTGACCGCAGGAACGTGCGATGCCGGCCATGACCTTGCCGACTTCGCGCGCTTCGCCTTCGATGGCATCGCCGAGGATGAGCGGCGTGATGCCGAGCCGCTGCGCCTCGGCGGCGGCCGCTTCGAGCATCTGGCGCGGGCTGGCGACCAGGCGGAAAGCGCTGTTGGCCAGACGCGGATCGCCCGGCTTGGGCGTTTCCAGTTCGCCGGACTCGAGGCGGCGGCGCAGATCGGACGGGATGGCAATGTGGTGGAAATCGAGGACTTTCAGCGCATCGCCACAGGTCGTCAGATCGCCGACCGTCGGGCCGGAGGCGATGACCGCCGGGTCGTCGCCAGGCACGTCGGAAATGGCCAGCGTCAGCACCGAGGCCGGCCAGGCAGCGACGGCGAGACGCCCGCCCTTGAGGGCGGAGAGGTGTTTGCGCACGCAGTTGATCTCGCCAATGCTCGCCCCCGAGTGCAGCAAGGCCGCGGTGAGCGCCCGCTTTTCGGCCAGCGTGACACCGGGCGCCGGGGCAGCAAGCAAGGCCGAGCCGCCACCGGAAATGAGCGCCAGAACACGGTCTTCCGCGGTCAACCGGGAAATTTGATCAAAAATGGAAAGTGCTGCCGCCTCACCGGCGGCGTCTGGCACCGGGTGCGAGGCCTCGATGATTTTGATTCGCTCGCACGGCACGCCGTGGCCGTAGCGTGTGACGACCGTCCCTTCGAGCGGCCCGGACCAATGCTGTTCGACAGCCCGCGCCATCGCTGCCGAGGCTTTGCCGGCGCCGATAACGATGAGCCGGCCACCGTCGTCCGGCGGCAAATGTGGCGGGATGCACAGGGCCGGATCGGCTGCAGCGATGGCGGCGTCGAACAGGCGGCGAAGGACGGTGCGCGGAGATTCCATCGTAGTCATTCCCGCGCAAGCGGGAATCCACCTGTTGCCTTCAACCAGCCCAGGCCAGCGTCGGTCGTCGTCAGCGGCTTGTATTCGCAGCCGACCCAGCCGGTGTAACCGAGCCGGTCGAGTTGATCGAACAGGAACGGATAGTTGATTTCGCCGGTCCCCGGTTCATGGCGTCCCGGGTTGTCGGCGATCTGGACGTGGCCGATGCGCCCGAGATTGGCCTCGATGGTCCGCGCCAGGTCGCCCTGGATGATCTGCGCGTGATAGAGATCAAGCTGCAGCTTGACGTTGGGGCGGGCTATGGCGTCGAGCAGGCGCAGCGCCTTGTTCACGTCGTCGAGCCAGTAGCCCGGCATGTCGATACGGCTGTTGATCGGCTCGATCATCACGGTCGCGCCGACGGTGGCAAAACGGTCGGCTGCAAATTGCAGGTTGGCGACGTAAGTCGCTTCCAGTTCCACCTCGCCAACGCCAGAGGGACGAAGCCCGGCCATGCAATGAACCCGTTCGCAGTCGAGGACCATCGCGTAATTGAGCGCCTGCTCGACACTTTCGGCAAATTCGCCCTGGCGGTGCGGCAAACAGGCCAGGCCGCGCTCGCCGGCAGCCCAGTCGCCGGGCGGCAGATTGAACAGCACCTGCTCGACAGCCGCCGCCTTGAGCCATTCGGCGACGTCATGCGCCGGCCAGTCGTAGGGGAAAAGGTATTCAACGCCCTGAAAGCTGGCCGCCGCTGCCCGCTGGAAACGCGCCGGAAACGGCACGTCGGCAAATAAAAAACTGAGATTGGCTGCGAACTGGGGCATAACGATGTCTGTCTCTAGTGCGGAGCAAAAGTATAATCTGCACTGACTCTGGAGAAAGCACCGTGAACGACACCGAACATGAACGCAAGGGCAACCGCCTGTCGAAGATCGTCACCCGCACCGGCGACGCCGGCACGACCGGCCTCGGCGACGGCAGCCGGACGACCAAGGACAGCCTGCGCATCGACGCCATCGGCGAGGTCGACGAGCTCAACTCCGGCCTCGGCGTGCTGCTCTGCGAAGACATGCCGGAAGCCATGCGCGCCGCCCTGCTCGATGTCCAGAACGACCTTTTCGACCTCGGCGGCGAACTTTGCCTGCCCGGCATGGCCGTCATGAAGGATGCCCAGGTCGCCCGCCTCGAAGCGCAGGCCGAAGCCTTCAACGCCGACCTGCCCATGCTCAAGGAATTCATCCTGCCCGGCGGCACGCGCGCCGCCGCGCTCGCCCACCTGAGCCGCACCGTCTGCCGCCGCGCCGAGCGGGCCATGGTCCGCCTGCACGGCGCCGAGCCGCTGTCCGAAGCCGCCCGTCGCTACATCAACCGGCTATCCGACCTCCTCTTCATCCTCGGCCGCGCCCTCAACCGGGCCGGTGGCCGCGGCGATGTGCTCTGGCAAAAGGGCAAGAATGCGGCCTGACACCCGTCCCGCCGGCGCTTGAACCATGTACCGGGTCAAGACCATCTACCGCTCCGGCACCGACCGCCCGATCATCGAGCGCGGGCCCTGGCACGACTCGCGCAAGGTCGCCGAGCACTGGGCCGAACAACTGCGCATCGCCGGCTACGCCGTCAGCATTGAAAGCCAGAACATCCATACCGGTGGTGGCGGCAACGACGACAATGCCGACCTCGCCGCTGCGCTTGCCGGGATGGCCTGAGCGGGCGGAGCAAGACGGCGGAAACATTTCGTTTTTGCCGCTTTTTTACGTTTCACGTAGTAAACCCGGTTGACCGTGGGACAGGGGAATTGCCACGGCCTTCGGCGTAACATCGGCAAAAAACTCAAACTCGCCATGGAGACAAGCCGATGAATCCCCCTGAATTCAGCACCCTCGCCGTCACGCTCGACGATCACGTCGCCGAGGTCCGCCTCAACCGGCCGGACAAGTCGAACGCCATGAACGCGGCGATGTGGCAGGAAATCCGTCAGGCTTTCGAATGGGTCGATGCCACGCCGGAAGCCCGCGTCGCCATCCTGAGCGGCGAAGGAAAAAACTTTTGCGCCGGGATCGATCTCGCCATGCTCGGCAGCATCCAGCAACAGATCGCCCACGCCGACGGCGCCCGCAGCCGCGAAACATTGCGCCGGCTGATCCTCGATTTGCAGGATTGCCTGAGCAGCATCGAGCGCTGCCGCAAGCCGGTGCTCGCCGCCATCCAGGGCGCCTGCGTCGGCGGCGCGCTCGATCTCGTGACCTGTTGCGACATGCGCTACGCGGCGCCTGATGCATTTTTTTCGATCAAGGAAATCGACCTCGGCATGGTCGCCGACGTTGGCACCTTGCAACGCCTGCCGCGCCTGATCGGCGAAGGCATGACACGCGAACTGGCGTACACCGGCCGCAATGTCGACGCCGAGGAAGCGGAAAAACTAGGCCTGATCAATTTCAAATTTGGCGATTTTTTCCGGTTGACCGTGGGAGTCAGGGAAATCGCCCAAACCATCGCCGCCAAGTCGCCGCTGGCCGTTCGCGGCACAAAGGACGTGCTGAATTTCAGCCGTGACCACTCGGTGGCCGACGGCCTCAATTACGTCGCCGGCTGGAACGCGGCGATGCTGGTCTCGGCCGACCTCGGCGAGTGCATCGCCGCCCAGCGCGAGAAGCGTCGGCCGAATTTCGCCGACTGAGCGGGAAACAGGCGAGCCAGAAACAGGAAGGCCCGACCGGCTTGCGCCAATCGGGCCTGAATTCAAGGCTCGGGGATGACTACTCAGCGGCTTCCGCCACCCGCCGGGCGCGCACCGCGGCGGCCAGCTGATCGAGCACCTTGACGCTGTCTTCCCAATTGATGCAGGCGTCGGTGACGCTCTGGCCGTAGGTCAGTGGCTTGTCCGGCACGATGTCCTGGCGGCCTTCGACGAGGTGGGATTCGACCATGACGCCGACGATGCGGTCTTCGCCGGCAGTCAGTTGGGCAGCGACGCTGTCGCAGACTTCCATTTGCAGCTTGAACTGCTTGCGGCTGTTGCCATGCGAGAAATCGACCATGAGCCGGGCAGCAAGGCCGGACTTGGCGATTTCGGTGCATGCCGCATCGACGCTGGCCGCGTCGTAGTTCGGTTCCTTGCCGCCACGCAGGATGACGTGGCAATCCTCGTTACCGGTCGTCGACACGATGGCCGTGTGGCCGGACTTGGTGACCGAGAGGAAATGGTGCGGCGAATTGGCCGAGCGGATGGCGTCGACGGCGATGCGCATGTTGCCGTCGGTGCCGTTCTTGAAACCGACCGGGCAGGACAGGCCGGAGGCCAGCTCGCGGTGCACCTGCGACTCGGTGGTGCGGGCGCCGATGGCGCCCCAGGCGATGAGGTCCGCGGTGTATTGCGGCGTGATGGTGTCGAGGAATTCGGTGGCGCAGGGCAGGTCGAGCTCGTTGATTTCGAGCAGGATGCGCCGGGCCAGACGCAGGCCTTCGTTGATGCGGAAGGTGTTGTCGAGGCGCGGATCGTTGATCAGCCCTTTCCAGCCGACCGTCGTGCGCGGCTTTTCGAAATAGACGCGCATGACGACGATGAGGTCTTCGGCGTATTTCTCGGCCTCCTTGGCCAGCTTTTTGGCGTAATCCATGGCCAGGTCGTGGTCGTGGATCGAGCAGGGTCCGATGACCACCAGCAGACGGTCGTCGGCGCCATGCAGGACGCGGTGAATCGCCTGGCGGGCGGCGTAGGTTGTCTGGGCGGCGCGGGTGGACACTGGGTATTCGCGGAAAACGTGGGCCGGCGGCACCAGTTCCTTGATTTCCTTGATGCGCAGGTCGTCGGTATTCGGTTTGCTCGTTTGCGTGCTATGCGGCGTCATGGCCAGCCTCATTCAAAAATGCTGAAAACCCGGCATTCTACCGGATGGCCATGGAAGATTTCGCGCCGGCCGCCTTCAACCGCGCGGCAAACCGCCTGTTCCGGCTACTTCGGCAGCTTTTCGTAAAGGCCGACGACGCCTTCCATCTCTTCGAGGATGCGCTCGCTGGTCGTCGCCACGGCCAGTTGCGCACGCTTGTCGCCGCCGGTTTTCTGATCGAGGGCGCCCGCGAAGAAAATCCACTGCTGCTTGACGAGGCCGAGGCTGTCGTTGATCACCACAGAGTTGGCGGGAGCCCCGCCCAGCTCCTGCAGCGCCTCGGTGAAATCCTTGCGCGCCTTGCCCAGATTGGCGCCGGCGCTGCTGTCGGCAATGCCCCACGAAGCGGCCTGGTAATACTTGGCCATACGCTGCGACAACATGCGCTGGCGCCCCGACACGTTGACCAGACGACCGGCGTTGGAGCCTGATTTCTTTTCCAGCTGGACGGTGGCCTGATGCGCCAGCTCCAGCACCTCTTCCGAAATGGCCAGCACCTTGCGCCCGTTTTCCGGCGATGGCGTCGCCCCGACCAGCACGTCCTTGTAGGCCAGCCATGACTTTTCGAGCTTGAGGTAGGTTTCCTTGATTTCCGGTGTCGGCGCGTAATTCTTCAACTCGACGAGTTGCCGGTCGAAGACGGCAATCGAGCCATCGAGAATCTTCCGGCTGCGGTCGACGTCGATTTGTTGGCCAATCTGGAAATAGGCCTTGGCCATGCGCTGCGACAGCATGCGCTGCCGGCCGGCCTTGTTGATCGCCGAATTGATGTCGCTGATCTGGGCCAGCGCTTCATTGCCGGCCAGGCTGAGAAAAAATGCGAGCAACGCTGATAACAGGGTCTTCACGAGGCCTCCCGGAATGGCTTTTTTCGAGCCAAGAGGATAGCCGCGGCATTTGCCGCCAGACCATGATACGAATCAACAATGTCACACGACGGTAAATCCGTCGCTCAGGGCATTTGCGTCAGGTAGTTGGCAATGGCCGTGATGTCTTCGTTCTTGAGCGTCGCCGTGGCGATCGACATCAACTGGTTGTTGCGCACGCCGGTCATGTCGCGGTAGCGGGTGATCGAGCTTTTGAGGTACGGCACCTTCTGGCCAGCCAGACGGGGATACAGGTCGTTGCCACGGGCCTGCTCGCCATGGCAGCGAACGCAGAGCTTGCCAAACAGTTCCTTGCCGCGCGGCACCTGGCTGACGTCGGCGGCCGAAGGCGCCACCTTGATGCTGGCGTAGTAGTGGGCGACCTGGATGCGCTCCTCATCCTTGAGCACCTTGATCAAGCCTTGCATGAACGGATCCTTGCGCTCGCCGGCGCCGAACTTGCGGATCTGCTCAAGCAGGTAGGCCGGGTTCTGCCCGGCCAGGTTGGGCACGTCGGCCGTCTTGCTGATGCCATCTTCGCCATGACAGTTCGCGCAGAAAAAAGTGACCTTCTTGCCCGCATCGACCGCCGAACGCAGCGCCACCTGGTCAGAACCGATGCTCTTCAGGCGTTCCTGCAACGCAGGGTCAGACTGGGCAAATCCCGAAGTCGTTGCAAAGAGACAAGCCCAAATGAATAGTCCGCGCATCAAATCACCTCAACAATGTGACTAGATATTATGCAGTACCACCCACCGTCAGTCCATCAATACGCAAAGTGGGTTGTCCGACACCGACCGGGACGCTCTGTCCATCCTTGCCGCAGGTGCCGACACCGGGGTCGAGTTTGAGGTCGTTGCCGATCATCGAAACGCGAGTCATCGCATCCGGCCCGTTGCCGATCAGCGTCGCCCCCTTGATCGGGCGCGTCACCTTGCCGTCTTCGATGAGGTAGGCCTCGCTCATCGAAAAGACGAACTTGCCGCTCGTGATATCGACCTGGCCACCGCCGAAGTTGGCGGCGTAGATGCCCTTCTTGACCGATTTGATGATTTCCGCCGGATCGTGCTTGCCGGCCAGCATCATGGTGTTGGTCATGCGCGGGATGGGCAGGTGGGCAAAGGATTCGCGGCGGCCGTTGCCGGTCGGGGCGACGCCCATGAGGCGGGCATTCAGGCTGTCCTGGAGATAGCCCTTGAGGATGCCGTCCTCGATCAGCACGGTGCGTTGCGTCGTATTGCCTTCGTCGTCGATATTAAGCGAACCGCGCCGGTCGGCGATCGTGCCGTCGTCGATGACGGTGACGCCCTCGGCGGCGACGCGCTGGCCGACACGGCCGCTGAAGGTCGAACTGCCCTTGCGGTTGAAATCGCCTTCGAGGCCGTGGCCGACGGCTTCGTGCAACAGGATGCCGGGCCAGCCGGCGCCGAGCACGACGGTCATCTGGCCGGCCGGTGCGGGGTCGGCATGGAGATTGGTGGCGGCTTGATGGACCGCTTCCTTGGCGTAGCGCTGGAGAATTTCGTCGTCGAAATAGCCGAAATCAAAACGGCCGCCGCCGCCCGACGAGCCCTGCTCGCGCTTGCCGTTTTCTTCGATGATGACCGAGATCGAGCAACGCACGAGCGGCCGGATGTCGGCAGCCAGACGACCGTCGGAACCAGCGACGAGGATCACTTCGTATTCGCCGGCGAGCGAGGCCATGACCTGCAGGACGCGCGGATCAAGCGCCCGGGCAAAACCTTCGAGGCGTTCGAGCAACTTGACCTTGGCTTCGGCCGGCAGCGAGGCAATCGGGTCGTTCGGCACGTACAGCGACCTTGCTACGGTCGACGGGAAAAATTGGCCAAATTTGGAATTCTGCCCGGCCGCGGCAATCGCCCGCACGGCGTTGGCGGCATCGCCGAGCGCTTGCGAACTGATGTCGTCGGAGTAGGCAAAGGCCGTCTTTTCGCCCGAGATGGCGCGCACGCCAACGCCCTGGTCGATGTTGAAACTGCCCGACTTGACGATGCCCTCGTCGAGGCTCCATGCCTCGGAGCGCGAGTACTGGAAATAGAGGTCGGCGTAATCGACCTGATGCGTCAGTATCTGGCCGAAGGTTCGCGACAGGTCGCCTTCGCTGAGCGAGAAGGGGGCCAGCAGCAGGGATTCGGCTTGGGCCAACGCGCTGTTTTGAGTCATGAATACTTCCTTAAAGTTTGCGGTGTGCAAGCGCCGGCAGGCTCTCGCGAATTTCGGCAAGTCGCTGGTGATCGAGGTCGGCGATGACGACGCCCGGCCCCTTCAATTTGCGGTCGAGAATCTCGCCCCACGGGTCGATGATCATGCTGTTGCCGTGCGTCATGCGACCATTTTCATGGCGCCCGCCCTGTCCGACAGCAAGAAGATAACACTGGTTCTCGATGGCTCGGGCGCGGAGCAAAATTTCCCAGTGCGCCTTGCCTGTCGTTTCGGTGAAGGCGGCCGGCACGAGGATCAGGTCAACCGGCGCCAGCGCCCGGTACAACTCGGGGAAACGCAGGTCGTAGCAGATCGACAGGGCGATCTTGCCAAACGGCGTGTCGACCGCGACGGGTTGATCGCCGGGCTCGATGAAGCTGGCTTCGTCGTAGGCTTCATCGCCTTTCTTGAAGCCGAACAGGTGGATCTTGTCGTAACGCGCGACGCATTCGCCGGCCGGGTTGAAGACCAGGCTGGCATTGCGCATCTTGTCCGGGCTGCTGGCGGTCAACGGCAGGGAACCGGCAAAAATCCAGATGCCGTGGCGCTGCGCCGTTTCGGCCAGCCACGACTGAATCGGCCCGGCGCCGAAATCCTCGCGCGCCCGCACCCGGTCGGCATCGGCGGCGCCGATGATGGGAAAATATTCGGGCAGCACGACCAGTTGGGCGCCCTGCGTAACAGCCTCGTCGATGAGCCGGCCGGCCGTCGCCAGATTGTCGGCAACGCGCGGCCCGGAAATCATCTGCACGGCAGCGATACGGCAATTCTGCTTGGTCAAGGCTTGCTCTCCACGGGTTCGCTGGCGTCTTCCGGCTCGGGTTTTACGTCCTGCACCGACTCGCCCGCCTTGTCGACGAGCGGGTCGGCCCAGGTGCCGGTCACATGATAGCGGTAGCTGAACAGGCGATTGAGCGGTTTTTGCAGCACCGTGTTGGCGACCAGCGCCGCTGCCCCGATCACCGGATTGACCAGCGCCGCGGCGCCGACGGCCGCCAGCCCGCCGAGTTCCGGCCGAACGACGACCTGCATGTCCTGCGTTTCGGCCTTGAGATCCGTTTCGCCCCGCATTTCAACCTGGGCAGCCGGCCCGAAGATGCGCAGCGGCTCGACGGTCCGCATGACGCCCTTGCGAATGGACAGTTTGCCGTCGATGCTGTCGAAAGCCAGGCCATCGCTGAAAATATCGCGAAAATCCAGGGTCAGACGACGCGGCAGGGACTGCAGCGAAATCAGCCCGAGCAGTTTGCCGACGCCCGGCTCAAGCTTGTTGAACTGGCCTTTTTCGGCCTCGACATTGAGTTGCCCGGTCAGCGACGGGTAGTGAATGCCGGTCAGCGGCCCGTTCCATTGCAGGTCGCCGGTCATTTTCGCCTTGCCGCGGCGCACCGTGTCGCCGTAGCCAAGACGGCCGACCAGCTTGCCGACATCCTTGGCTGTCAGTTCGAAATCGAGCCGTGTCTGCGGGCGCAGGCCCTGCGTCCACACCCCCTTGCCCTTGAGAGCGCCATCCGGGTTCTCGAGGCTCAGCGTATCGAGGTGCCAGGCCCCCTTGTCGTTGCGCGCCTTGAGTTCGAGCCGACCCAGCGCCTTGTCGCCGAGGTAGAAATCATCGACCGTCAGACTCATCCCGGGCAAGGTATTGATCAGTGACGACGCGTCATCGGCCACCTCCGTAGACTGCCGCACCACGAGGCGCTTGAAATTGCCCTCCACCCAGCCTTCACCGGCGCTCTTCCAGAGCACCTCACCGACCGCCTCGCGGGTATTCAGGCCGATCAGCCAGCCACCATCGCGCGGTCGCAGGGCAACATCGACCTGATTGAAATCGCGATCGAGCAGGCGCAACAGGGGCGTTTTGAGCGTCACCACATTGAGCGCCAGACCGCCATTGTCGGCACCGCCAGCCGCCCCCTCGGGCAGGAAATTCTTCCAGGCATCGGCATCGATGCGCGAGGTCGCGACGCGCACGGCCAGGCCCTTTTCCGGCAGGCGCGCTTCAACATCGCCAACGGCGAAAACACCCCGCTCCCAGCTCTCACCCTTGCGGACAATCAAGCCCTGAGCGACCTTGCCGAGCGTGATCCGGTATTGCTCGCGCTGGGCATCCGGCGCCGTCCGCTCGATGCGCAGGGCGAGCGGCATCGTCGCGTTCTTGTTCAAGGGGTCGGGCAGCGGCGAACTGATGCCGAGCAAGTCGGATTCGACAACAACGTCGGCATTGCGCTTGCGAATGCCGATATCCGCCTTCCACGCCGCATTGCCGCTCAGATGGTTGATCAGCGGCCAGCCGAAATATTTGCTCACCTCGCCGATACTGGCCGTGCCCGTTGCCACCACGCCGACCTTGTCGCCGGCGCTCTTGACCTGAACCTTGAGCGGCCCACCGAAAACCTGGCCGGCGATATCCTTCGCCGAGACGGTATTTTCGCTGATCAGCAGGCGCCCATTGACCTGTGTCAGCATCGGCAGGCCGGCCAGCGGCTGCAGCTGATTGTTCTGGAAACGATAGTCGCCGCGCACCTTGGTATCGAGCGCATGGCGCAGCGGAATATCGAGCTCGAGATTCAGGCTGCCGTTGCCAACCGCCTTCATGCCGTCGGTGAAGCGATCGATCTGCTCCGCCACCGGGCTTTGTTCGATGAAGCGGAAGAACTCGCTGGTCGGCCCCAGCGCCGTGCCGCGAACCAGCAACATTTCCTCGTGCGACTCGAAATCCGGGATGTCCACTTTGACGTCGGCCAGCGAGGCACCCAGGATGCGGCCCTTGCTGGCCTTGATCCGCATGCCGGTATCGAAGCTCATGTCGGCATCGATATCGTCGATGACCGGCCAGCCGTCGGCGTAATCGACCTTGGCACCGGTCGCCTTGGCGGTGACGATGAACTTGCCGCCCTTGCCGTCGCGGAACGGGAAATCCTTGAGATTGCCCTTGAGGATGAGCTTGCCGTCATAGCCACGCCCGCCGACGATACCGCGCCGGATCCAGTTGCGCGCACCCGCATTGACGGCGTGCGGCATGTAGCGCCAGACCGCCGTCCCTTCGCCGCGTTCGACGTTGGCTGTCAGGTCGATTTCGCCCGGCCCTTCGCCGGTGTAGCGATAGGTTCCCTGGGCCGAGCCTGCCGCATCCGGGCCGGCGAATTCGAGTTTGTCGAGCTTGATGTCGGTCCCTTGCGCCGAGTTTTTCCAACTCGCCTTGGCCTTCAGCGTATCGAGCGCGATGTTCGGTTCGGGAAAAATGGCCGGCAGGGACAGGCTGGAAACGCCGGAATCCAACCGCAGATCACCGCCCTTTTCGTTCAGGTCGATCGTACCCGAAACGCCCCCGGCGCCGGGAAAAATGCCGGCGGCCTCGATCCCCATGTCGCGGAAGCCAGCCTTCAGGCTGTAGCGATTGAGCGTTTCGCCGGCCAACGACCAGCTCGCCTTCAATTCGGCAATCTGGCCCTGCGGCCGATGGCGGATCAGCAAGTCCCGGCTCTGCGCATCGAGCGGCAAATAGGAAGCCAGGCGGCCGAGCACGGCCAGATCGAGAAAACTGGCGCTGGCATTGCCATTGACCGCAGCGCTGGCCGTGTCCTGCCGCCACTCAACCTTGAAGTCGGTCGGCGCGATGCGCAGTCCATCCTGCGTCTGCAGTTCGACCTTGTGGCCGACCACAGCCCATTCATCGGCTTTGTAGCGCCCTTCGAGACGGCCGCGCATGCTGGCCAGTTCAAGCTCGGGCAGCTTGCGGCCGAGGCGTATGCGCAACTCCTCGAGCGCCACGTCAGCCGTCAATTTACCGGCGCCATCGTCAAGATCGCCCCAGATGCGCAGGGCACCGCGGCCCTGCGGCAGATTGACCGGATAATCGACCCAGGCCCGCCAGCCGGCCAGATCGGCGTAATCGAGTTCGACAAAAATCTGTCCGGACAAATGCTCAAGCGCCTCGCCGAGGTCGCCCTTCACCTCGCCACGGATATCGACGCGGGAGGCCAGTTCATCGGGCGGGGCTGCAGAGATACCGAAACGATGGCGGCGCCCGCTGTTATCGAGGGCGAACTGCAGGTCTTCGAGGACCAGTGGCGGCGCCTTGCGCAGCCGGTCGTCCCAGACGATCGTCGCGTCGCGGATGCGGATGCGCTTTTGTTCGAGCACCCACTCGGCAAAGGCCGGGTCGCTCTCGCCTTCGGTGTCGACGCCGGCCACCGTGATCTTGCCGTTAGTGTCGCGCCGGACATGCAACACCGGGCCATCGAAAGCCAGCAGGGCCAGGGTTGGCCGCAGGCGCCACAAGGTCTGCCACGACAGCACACCTTCGACACGGGTCAGCGAGAAAGCCGGGGCGCCCTGACGGTCGGCAATCACCACGTCATTGAGTACCAGATCCGGATTCAATCCCTGCCAGCGCGCCTCGATGCGGCCGATCTTGACCGCTTGCCCGACGGCGCGCGTCGCCGCCTGCTCGATCTGAAGCTGGTATTCGCCGATCTGGGGCAACACCACGTAGCGCAGGGCCAGCACGAGGATGACAAAAGCCAGCCAGGCGGCAAACAGCCCCCAGCCCAGGACGCGGACGGTACGGCTGGCGAGCACCGGCCACAGCCAATGCAGGCGGTGATACAGCGCAACGCGCACATCTGGCGGAATCACACGGGAATTTGGGTGCAGCGGCTCACTCACACGTCAAACCGCTTTGCCAGAGGGGGGAATTGATCACTACAATCGGATACTGGATAAAAACGACATTCTACCTTTTCGGCCAAGCTGCCGACGGACCATCATGGACACCACCCTCGACCCCCGCTGGCAAGCGGCTGTACACCACAGCCGTTATCTCGCCAATCTGCTGCAGGCGCACCCGGAACTGATTCCCGAACTGCACGCCACCTGGCAGCAGCCGCTCTCCGAGGCCATGTTGCAGGCGCCGCTGCACCGCGAGTTTGCCGATGACGATGCGGTTCGCTCCGCCCTGCGCCGCCTGCGCCAACGCGCCATGGCCCATCTGGTTTTGCGTGATCTGGGCGGCCTGGCGCCGCTGGCTGAAATCGTCGAGTGCATGACCCTGCTTGCCGACGTAACGACCAACTTCGCGCTCGAGTACTATCACCGCCAGCTTGTCGCCACTTACGGCGAACCGCTCGACAAGGCCGGTCAGCCGCAGCGCCTGCTGATCATCGGCATGGGCAAGCTGGGCGGGCGCGAGCTGAACGTGTCGTCCGATGTCGATTACATTTTCGTTTACCCAGAAGACGGCGACACGGCCGGCCCGAAGAGCATCGAGAACTTCGATTTTTTCACCCGCCTCGGCAAACGCATCATCGGCGCGCTGGGCGATTTGACGGCCGATGGCCAGGTTTTCCGCGTCGACATGCGCCTGCGCCCGAATGGCGACTCCGGCCCGCTGGTCTGCTCGCTCGACGCCCTGGAAAACTATTTCATCACCCAGGGCCGTGAATGGGAGCGCTACGCCTGGATCAAGGGCCGCACCATGAATGCCGGCGAGAACCTGCAACCGGGCTGGGTGACGGCCATGCAGAAAATCGCCCGGCCTTTCGTCTTCCGCAAATATCTCGACTTCGGCGCCATCAACGCCATGCGCGACCTGCACGCCCAGATCAGCCGCGAAGTGGCGCGCAAGGACATGGCCGATCACGTCAAGCTCGGCCCCGGCGGCATCCGCGAAATCGAGTTCATGGCCCAGGTTTTCCAGCTCATCCGCGGCGGCCGCGACCAGGCGCTGCAGATCCGGCCAACGCTTTCCGTCCTCAAGCTACTCGTCGATCGCAAGCTGATCCCGGCCGAAACCGAGCAGGAATTGCGCGAAGCTTACGTTTTCCTGCGTCGCCTCGAACACCGCCTGCAATACGTCGAGGACAAGCAGACGCACATGCTGCCGGTCGACACCGAAAATCGGCAAATCATCGCCGTCAGCATGGACTTTCCGGATTGGCCGGCCATGCTGGCCGGGCTCGACAAGCACCGCGAAAAGGTCAGCCAGCATTTTGGCGCCATTTTCTCCGATCCGGAGGCCGGCGAGCACCCGCTGACCGGCCTGTGGCAAGGCCAGCTCGACGAAGACACGGCGATCGAAGCCTTCGGCAATCTCGGCTACCGCCACCCCAAGGAGGCCATCGCCCGCCTGGCCGAGCTGCGCGCCGCCAGCCGTTACCTGCAACTGCCGGCGACCAACCGGGCCCGCCTGGACGCCGTCGGCCCGCGCCTGATCGAGGCGGCCGGCGCGACCCCCGCCCCCGATACGACGCTGGCCCGCGGCCTGAGTTTCCTCGAGGGCATTGCCCGCCGCGGCTCCTACCTCGCCCTGCTCCAGCAATATCCGATGGCGTTGCGCCGCGTCGCCGACATGATCTGCGCCTCGAACTGGGCGGCCGACTACCTGAACCGCCATCCGCTGCTCCTCGACGAACTGCTCGACCCGCGCCTCTACGAAATCGCCACCAATTGGGCCGGTTTCCGCGAAATCCTGCGCGACAACCTGGCCCAGCACGCCGACGACACCGAACGCGAAATGGACATCCTGCGTGAAATGCACCACGGCCAGGTTTTCCGGCTGCTGGCCCAGGATCTGGCCGGCCTGCAGACCATCGAGCACCTCTCCGACCACCTGACCGAGCTGGCCGACACCATCGTTCAGGAAACCCTGCCGCTGGTCTGGGCCAAGATCAGGAATCGCCATTGCGAAACACCGAAATTTGCCGTCATCGGCTACGGCAAGATGGGCGGCAAGGAACTCGGCTACGCCTCCGACCTTGACCTCGTTTACCTGTTTGACGACGACGATCAGGACGCCCCGGAAAACTACGCCCGCCTCGGCCAGCGCCTCAATTCCTGGCTATCGAGCCAGACGCCAGCCGGCATCCTGTTCGAAACCGACCTGCGCCTGCGCCCGAATGGCGAATCCGGCCTGCTTGCCGTTTCGGTCGATTCCTTCCGCGAATACGAGCTCAAGAACGCCTGGACCTGGGAACACCAGGCCCTGACCCGCGCCCGTTTCTGCGCCGGCGATCCGGCCGTCGGCAAGCGTTTCGAGGAAATCCGCTGCGAAATCCTGCGCCTGCCGCGCGACCTGGCCAAGCTCCGGGAGGAAGTCGTCGCCATGCGGCAAAAGATGGTCGACGCGCACGGCACGAAAAGCGAAACCGAGTTCGGCCTCAAGCACGATGAAGGCGGCATCATCGACGTCGAATTCATCGTCCAGTACCTGATCCTCGGCTATTCGCACGAGCACGCCAGCCTGACCGGCAATCTCGGCAACATCGCCCTGCTCCGCATGGCCGGCGAACTCGGCCTGATCGATCCGGAGCAGGCCGAAGCGGCCGGCAACGCCTACCGTGAGTACCGTCGCCTGCAACACGCCAAGCGCCTATCAGCCTTTCCCAAGTCGCCGATTCCGCGTGAAGAGGTGGAAAAACATATCGCCGCCGTCCGCCGGCTATGGGTGGCGGTTTTCGGTAGCTGAGAGCGCCATGGCCATTTCAATTTTGGCCATTTTTTCCGGTTGACCGTAGCACTGCGCTGCCGCCGTCGGACCATGAAAAAGGCCGCACACGGCGGCCTTGATCGGGGCGAAAGACGCTTATTTCTTCAGCGAATCACGAATCTCGCGCAGCAGGATGACGTCTTCCGGCGTCGGCGGGGCTTCGGGCGCGGCAGCCGGCTCTTCGTTACGCAGACGGTTCAGCTGCTTGACCATCATGAAGATGATGAAGGCCAGAATGACGAAGTTGACCAGGATGGTCAGGAAAGAACCGTAGGCAAAGACCGGAATGCCGGCCTTCTTGATTTCGGCCAGGGCAACGAGGTTGTTCGGGTTGTCGCCGAGGACGAAGAACAGGTTGGAGAAATCGAGTTTGCCGACGACGCGGCTGACCAACGGCATGATCAGGTCGCCGACGATGGAATCGACGATCTTGCCGAAAGCGCCGCCGATGATGACGCCGACCGCCAGATCCATCGCGTTGCCCTTGACGGCGAATTCCTTGAATTCCTGGACCATTCCCATTTTTCTCTCCTTGGCTATGTTTTGATCGGCCGATTATTCGCTTTGTGACGTGCACCGGTCAAGCAATTTTCATAACTTCAGCTTTCCTTACAAAGCTTTACAGAGCCGCTCGGCAGAGCGCTTTCGGGCATGGCAAAAGAGAAGCGGGCGACGCGATCATCGCACCGGCCAGCCCGGGACAGCGAGTCCGGCGTTTGGGTATCTCAGGCCAAAGCCGGAGGCAACGATACAGCGCGCCTCCGGACTTTTCGCTGACAGGCTTACTCAGGAAAGCATGGTCAGTTGCAGGAGATACATGCCCGCACCGGCAAAATAGCCGACCAGAGCCAGCCCGCTAATTTTCTTGACGTACCAGAAGAAGTGGATTTTTTCGAGGCCCATGGCGGCAACGCCGGCGGCGGAGCCGATGATCAGGATCGAGCCGCCCGTACCGGCGCAATAGGCCATGAATTGCCACAGGAAGTGGTCAGGCGGGAAGTTGGTCAGGCTGTACATGCCCATCGAGGCAGCAACCAGCGGCACGTTATCGACGATCGCGCTGACGATACCGATGATCAGCACAATGACGTCGAGGCGTCCCACCGTCTGATTGAGCCACTCGGCGAGCGAGGTCAGGATGTGCGTATGCTCCAGCGTGGCGACCGACAGCAGGATGCCGATGAAGAACACCAGCGAGCTCATGTCGATCTTGCTCAGCGCATGAGCCAGGGTGAAATGGACCTTGAACTCGTCTTCCTTGTGGCGATGGATCAGATCACCGACCAGCCAGAGGATGCCCAGACCGAACAGGATGCCCATGAAGGGCGGCAGGTGGGTGATCGTCTTGAAGGCAGGAACGGCAACGAGAATGCCTAGGCCCATGAAGAACATGAGATTGCGCTCGAACTCGGTCGTCCGCACGCCGTGGTCGTTATCGACGATCTCCGGACTCACCACTTCGCGCCCGCGCAGGACGTAGGCGGTAATGGCAAGGGGAACCATCATGCTGATCAGGGCTGGCAAGAGCACCGCCTTGATAATGGCCACCGAGGTAATCTGGCCGCCAATCCACAGCATCGTCGTCGTCACGTCGCCAATCGGCGACCAGGCGCCGCCGGAGTTGGCCGCGATGACGATGATCCCGGCAAAGAAAAGGCGGTCATCGTGCTTGGCCAGCAGCTTGCGCATGAGGGAGATCATCACGATGGTCGTCGTCAGGTTGTCGAGAATGGCGCTCAGGAAGAAAGTGACGAAACCGACCAGCCACATCAGGGACGACAACTGGGTCGTCCTGATCCGCTTGGTAATGACCTCGAAGCCGTTGTGGGCGTCGACCACCTCGACGATGGTCATGGCCCCCATCAGGAAGAAGACGATTTGCGCTGTGCCGGTCAGCGACTCGCCGAGTTGCTCGGTGAGCAAATGGGTGTCGCCCAGCGACAGGGCATAAATGGTCCACAGCAGGCCGGCGCCGATCAGCGCCGATGCCGACTTGTTGACCTTGAGCGGGTGCTCGAGTGCGATTGCCGCGTAGGCAATGACAAAAATAATGACTAGTGTGGAAAGCATTCAATACCTCAGCGGGATTGGATAAAAGACTATCTACTCGGTGCTCGCGCGGCATTGGCAGCGGCAATGGCTGCACTTGGCTCGTCTTGTTGGGTCAGGCTTTTTGCTCTTCTGACAAGGCAAGCATCACGTCAAAAAGGCGGCACTGCGCCTTGACTGACCCTCCCCGGTCAAACAGGGCTAGTAAGTTAAACCAGCCGACGACTAAAATAAATTCGATTTATTTGTTTAAATAGATCGACTTTCTCGATGAGTTGGCTAACCCCGTGAACCACAAGCATCTGTTTTATTTCTGGAAAGCCGCCAAGGCCGGGAGCATTGCCCGGGCCGCGGAGGCGATCAATGTCACGCCGCAAACCCTGAGCGGCCAGATCGGCCTGCTCGAAAGCAGCCTGGATACCAAGCTTTTTGCCCGCCAGGGGCGTTCCATCGTCCTGACCGAGGCCGGCAAAATGGCACTTGAGTACGCCGACGAGCTGTTTGCGCTGAGCGCCGAACTCGAAGGAATGATCAAGCACCACCCGAAAGGACGCCCCGCCGAGTTCCGGGTCGGGGTGTCGGATGCCGTTCCCAAGTCGCTGGCCTGCAGCCTGCTCCTGCCGGCCATTCATGGCGAGCAGGCGACCCGCATCGCCTGCCGCGAGTGGCAGCTCGACCGGCTGCTGGCCCAGCTGGCAGTGCACGAACTCGACATGGTGATTTCAGACGCTCCGCTTCCTCCGGGGTTCAGCGTTCGCGCCTATAACCATCGCCTGCTCGATTCGGGCATTTCATTTTTGGCCACCCCTCAGCTGGCATGCCAGACGAGTGCGCCGTTTCCCGCCGCTCTGAGCGCACTGCCCTTGCTCCTGCCGGGTAATGACTCAGCGTTCCAGACCATTCTTCGCCCCTGGCTGGAGCGACAGCGCATTCGCGCGCAGGTGGTCGGCGAGTTCGATGACACCGCCCTGATGGCGGCGTTTGGCAAAGCCGGTGTCGGCGCCTTTCCTGTTCCCACCATTGCCGAGGAAGAGTTTGTCGCCTCGGGCGAACTGGCGGTTATCGGGCGGATCACCGATGTTCAGGTCAGCTACTTCGCCATTTCGGTCGAGCGGCGACTGACCCATCCCAGCGTGCTGGCCGTTATCGAGTCGGCCCAGCGCATAGCCTTGCCGACCGGTCATGAAGCGTAGTGTTACCGATCCACTTGGCCTTGCGGCAAGGCGCAGTTCGATGCGCCGAAGAGCGCGCAGCACCGCGCTCGTGATCATGCCGGTGAAAAAAAACCCACCGAAGTGGGTTTAAAAGTGGTCTGTCTGGACCATGCAGCAATCCCTGCGGGAGTCACCCTCCGTTCGAGAAGCGGGTGCAGACTAACAGCGCACGAATTAATGGCGGATCACAGAAAGATCAACGCGAGGTAAACAAGCATTTTTTTCCACTCCGCCTGCGTTTCCCGCTCGATCAATAAGGGCGCAGCCAGGATTCCGCACTTTGGTTGCGCCGCAATTCGGCCAGTGTCTCGATCCCCGAATCCTCGGCATAGGCGAGCAGCGCCTGCAGCAATTGGGCCATGGCGAAGACGTCGTAGGTCGCATCGTGCTCATGCCGTCCGCAGGTTCGCATCTTCGCTTGCCAATGCGGCAAGGACGTGGCGGCGTTGCCTTCCCCGCCGATGACCCCGGCTACCGCCGACAAATCGAGCCAGCTCCCGACCGGGGGCGGCGGCAGATGGTGCTGGTCGGCGACAAGAGCCAACATGTGCCGGATAAAATTCGGATTGATGGTCACCACGGTGCTTTTCGCCATGAGATCGAGGCAGGCCTGATAGCCCGCCTCGATGTCGCCCGCCTCGGCGTCGGTGAAGCTGACATAGCGCAGATCGCCGGGATGGAAGGCACCATCGACCAGGGCCAGCCACGCCATGCCGATGACCGTGTCCTGGGTGGCGTCGGTACCGGTCAATTCGACATCGAGCAACAAGAAATCCAGCCCGGCCAACAATTGCGTATCCGGAGATTCGCTGGCTGCTGGCTGCCCCAGTTTTCGCCAGATCCATGCAGCAAGGCTCATCGCTTGTAGTCCAGTTTGAGCCGTTCCTGCAAGGAGGCGGCCTGACGGAATGACTCGCGGAGGATGCGTTGCTGCAACTCGTCGAGCGCGTACGGATCGAGGCTGTTGGCGCTCTCGCCATCGGCGAGCGAAGCCAGTTGACGCTGCAGGCGCAGGGTCTGGACGTGGTGGAAGGCGGCGATGTCGCCCTGGATGGCACTGACCGAGCGCTTGATGCGCTGCCCGACGAGGGCCAGCCGCTGCTCGGTATTGACCGCCTTGATGCCGCAATGCAGGGCGTAGATGCGGGCGATATCGACGAACAGCCGCGTGCCTTGCGTTTTTACGTCAATTTTCCCGTTGACCGTGGCAAAGCGGCTCAGGCGGCCGAGCGGCGGTGCCACCTCAAGGGCGTTGATGGCCAGCAGATGGATGAAAATGCTGTTGCCCTTGACCTCGTCAAGCAGGTGATCGCGCATCTCCTCGGCAAACTGCATTTCACCGTAGATCGGCCGAAAGTCGAAAAAGATCGTCGAGTTGAGAATCGCCGTCGGCGTCGTGGCACGGACCCACGACGAGAAGCGCGCCTTCCATTCGCCGAGGGTCAGGCACAAATCCGGATTGCTGGCCATGATGTTGCCCTTGCAGCGCTCGAAGCCGCAACGATGTAGGGCGTCATTCATTTCCCGGGCCAGCTCGAGGAACTCTTCGCGCATGACCGCCACATCGGCGCCGGCCGGCGGGACGAAGACCAGCCCGTTATCCTGATCGGTGACGAAACCCTGCTCCTCGCGCCCTTCCGAACCGAAGGCCAGCCAGCAGAAAGGCGCCGGCGGCGGGCGGCGTACAGTGAGCAGTTCGAGCAGGCGCTTGGCAATGCGATCATTGATCGACGAGGTCAGGCGCAGGAACTGGCTGACGTCCATGCCCTGGCTGAACACCCGCTGGCCGAACTCGCGGGCCGTGGCGGCCAGCTCGACCAGATCATCAACGCTCGCCGCCTCGTCGATCGGCCTGAAAACATGGGATACGCCCTGCTGCTGGGCGTGGAAGAGATCGCGCTCGGAAACAACGCCGACCACCGTGCCTTCCGAATTCTTGAGCAGCAGGTGGCGGTACTTTCCCTGGGCCATTTCGATGGCGGCGCCGAAAACCGAAATGGAATCGTCGACCTCGACCGGGTTGCTCGTCATGACCTCCGAAACCGGGGTCGAATCGGGCAGGCGCCGGGCGATGCCGCGCCGTACCAGATCGGTGGCGGTGACGATACCGGCGACCGCCTCATGCGTACCGACAAGCACCGAACCGATACCCTGCTCGCTCATCAGGCTGGCCACTTCCTGCAGGGTCAGCGTCGGCGGAACGCAAGTCACCTGCGTCGCCCCGATTGAACGCGCCGGCAAGGCCAGGGCCTGATCGGCCAGCTGGCGGCTGTGGACCAACTCGACCACCGAGCGCTGCATCGCCTGTTGCTGCGCTTGCAGCGCCTTGGCCAGCCAGCGCAGAAACGGCGGTTCGTTGAGCCACTCGTCGATGGCGCCCCCTTCTACCCTCCAGAGATAGCAATCCTCTTCGGCAACGTAGGCGTAAACACCGTCGCAGCCATCGAGAATCGACTCGACCGGGAAGATGCCGCCGACGCCGAGCAGCGGAGATGCCGCACCGACCGAACCACCACTGCGGCCTACCCGGCCCTGACGAATGATCCAGAAAGAGCGTTCGCGCAAGGCGATACCCGGATCGAAAACCCGGCTCCCCTGGCGCTGGAACACGACGCTGCAGGCTGACAACAGCGCGGCAAGCCGGCTGCGTTCCATGCCAGAGAACGGCGAGACCGAGACCAGGGTATCGAGTTCGCTCGCCAGAATAGAATCAATGTTCGAATTCAAGTATCACCTGCGCTTGATTGGCCCGACCAGAAGAAAACCAGGCATTTACTGGCACAAATCGGATTGAATCCGAGCACCTCCTGATCATGAAAACCGCCCCTCATACTACCCAAGAACGGTATTGATGTTCAATTGCCGCATTCGATCGAAAGATATGGAAAAGTGCCACTTCCTGATCAATCAGGGAGGCAAAAATACCATGGTCATCGCCGGAAAATTCATGCAAGCGATGAAAAACAGTTCCAATGAATCAAAGATCTGTATGCTTCAGGTAAACAAAAGATCAACAAATGATCAATGTCGAAAATATGCCGTTTTTCTGATGCCTTTTGTCAGCAATCTGTAAGCTTCGCCGCAAAAACTGCGTGCGTGACTCAAACAAGTGTTTAACCGAGTCAACAAAAAATTCTTAGGAGGAGTTAACTATGGATGAGGTCAGCAAAGGCTATTGGTCAGCCACGCTGGGGTTGCTGGGGAAAATTCTGGCAATCTGGTTCTTGGTCTCGTTTGGCGCCGGCATTTTGTTTGTCGACGTACTGAACGGCATCAAGCTGGGTGGTTACCCGCTGGGCTTCTGGTTCGCCCATCAGGGTTCGATGTACATCTTCATTGCCCTGATTTTTTACTACGCCAAGGCAATGGGCGACATTGACCGTCGATTCGACGTTCACGAAGACTAAGGGGCGATCACATGGATCTGCAAACAACGATTTACCTGTTTGTCGGTGCGAGCTTCGCGCTCTACATCGGCATCGCCATCTGGGCGCGCGCTGGCAGCACCAGCGAGTTCTACGCCGCAGGTGGTTCCGTCCCCCCCGTGATGAACGGGATGGCGACGGCCGCTGACTGGATGTCGGCAGCCTCGTTCATCTCGATGGCCGGCCTGATCGCCAACATGGGTTATGGCGGCGGCCTGTTCCTGATGGGCTGGACCGGTGGTTACGTTCTGCTGGCGATGCTGCTGGCTCCGTATCTGCGCAAGTTCGGCAAATTCACCGTGCCACAGTTCATCGGCGACCGCTTCTACTCGAAGTCGGCATCGACGATTGCCGTGGTCTGCCTGCTGACCGCCTCGCTGACCTACATCATTGGTCAGATGACCGGCGTCGGCGTCGCCTTCTCGCGCTTCCTGGGCGTGTCCAGCGACACCGGCATCTACATCGGTATGGCCATCGTCTTCGCCTACGCCGTGTTTGGTGGCATGAAGGGCATCACCTACACCCAGGTTGCCCAGTACTGCGTGCTGATCGCTGCCTACATCATCCCGGCCGTCTTCATCTCCCTGAACCTGACCGGCAATCCGTTGCCGCAACTGGGTCTGGGCTCGACGATGAGCGGTAGCGATATTTCCCTGCTCACCAAGCTGGATCAGGTCGTTGTAGACCTCGGCTTTGGCAAATACACGACGACGACAGCCGGCAGCACGCTGAACATGTTCGTGTATACGATGTCGCTGATGATCGGTACTGCCGGTCTGCCGCACGTCATCATGCGATTCTTCACGGTGCCGACGGTTGCTGCTGCCCGTAGCTCGGCTGGTTGGGCTCTGGTCTTTATCGCCCTGCTGTATACGACCGCCCCGGCTGTTGCCGCGATGGCCAAGCTGAACCTGCATGCCACGGTTAACACCGCGGTTACCAGTGGTGGCGACTTGTATGCCACGGAAGCCAGCATCAAGGCCGACGAGCGTCCGGACTGGATGAAGCGTTGGGAAAAGACCGGTCTGCTGAAGTTCGAAGACAAGAATGGCGACGGTCGTATCCAGTATTACAACGACAAGACCAAGAATGCCGACGTCAAGGCCAAGGCCGAAGCTGCCGGCTGGAAGGGCAACGAACTGACGGTTAACGCCGACATCATCGTGCTGGCCAATCCGGAAATCGCCCTGCTGCCGAACTGGGTTATCGCCCTCGTCGCGGCTGGTGGTCTGGCTGCTGCTCTGTCGACCGCCGCCGGTCTGCTGATGGCGATCTCTGCTGCGGTTTCCCATGACCTGGTGAAGGGTGTTTTCAACCCGAACATCAGCGAAAAGAACGAACTGCTGGCTGGCAAGATCTCGATGGCCGTGGCCGTTGTCGTCGCCGGTTACCTCGGCCTGAACCCCCCCGGCTTCGCGGCTGGTACGGTGGCTCTGGCCTTCGGTATTGCCGCTTCGTCGCTGTTCCCGGCCATCATGATGGGTATCTTCTCGAAGAAGATGAACAAGGAAGGCGCCATGGCCGGCATGCTGGCAGGTCTCTTCATCACCCTGTTCTACGTGTTCGCTCACAAGGGTATCTTCTTCATCAAGGGTACTGACTTCGTCGACATGATCGGTGGCGCCAACAGCTTCTTCGGCATCACGCCGGAAGCCTTCGGAGCCATCGGCGCGCTGGTCAACTTCATTGTTGCCTTCGCTGTCGACAAGGTCACCAAGGAACCGCCCGAGCATATCCAGCACATGGTCGAGGCCGTACGTATTCCGCGCGGCTCGAAGCTGGTGGATGGTGCGCACTAAACGTTCTCTGGCGTATTATTCCTGCCGCTGACCGGTCAAAGGTCGCGGCAGTCTGCAAACCCCGCCGGCTGCGCTGGTGGGGTTTTTATTTGTCGAGTCGTATTTCCTGCCTTCGTACAAGGCAACAGGAGTAGTTGATGGTATTTGATGTCAGCGTTGCTTTGACCTGGATTCTCTTTCTCGCCCTGTTCCCCATTGCCTTTTACTGGTTCCGTCGGGCCTGGCGCATCCTGGTCAAACGGGACTTTTCGGAAGTGGCCCTCAAGCGCGGCGAGTCTCCGGCCAATCCGGAAAAATATGCACCCTATGCCGCGGCGATCAATTTCATCGCCGGCATCATCATCGTTTTCGTCATCATTGGCATCGTTAGCGGCAGCCTGGAATATGAGACCTGGAGCGCCATTGCCGGTTCGACGCTGTGGATGAAGTTCATTTTCGATTTTATTTTGAGCCGCCAGGCTCACCCGATCGTTCTCGGGCGCAAAAAGGGCGATTCGGTGCCGGGCAAGTGAGCCATCCGAATCGACAAGAATCATTTCAGGAGCACAGGGATAGATGGCAAGCCGCCTGCTGATCGTTGAGGATGACCGGGATCTGGCCGGAAATCTGATCGACTTTCTCGAAATTCAGGGCTACGTCACCGACTATGCCGCCGACGGCCATGCTGCGCTGAACCTGCTGACGGGCAACGAGTACGATCTGGTGGTACTCGACATGATGCTGCCCGGCATCGACGGCCTGACCATCTGCAGCCGGATTCGGCAGCAACTGCGGAGCAAGGTGCCGGTCGTCATGCTGACCGCCAAGGATGAAGTCGACACCAAGATTGCCGCCTTCGATATCGGTGCCGATGACTACGTCGTCAAGCCTGCCTCGCTGCGTGAAATCGAGGCGCGGATTCGCGCCCTTATCCGTCGCTCCGGGCGCGAAAGCGATAGCGATCTGCTGGTCATTGGCGATCTGCGCATGGATGTGGGCACCATGAAGATCGAACGTGCCGGCCAGGCGATCACGCTCCCGCCGGTGCCGACCAAGATACTGATGCTGTTGATGCGACGCTCGCCCAATGTCGTTCATCGCCTGGCCATCCATCGTGAAATATGGGGCGAAGAGCCAGGCGACAATCACGCCCTCATCGTCCATATGCATACCTTGCGCAACGCCGTCGACAAACCCTTCGAGCGGCAACTCATCCATACCGTGCGGGGTTTCGGCTATCGTATCGCCCATGAACAATCAGCCCTATGACAGCCTGCGCAGAAAGCTGGTCCTTCCCTTCGTCCTGCTAGGTTTTTCGGTCAGCGCACTGCTTAGCCTGGTCACTTTCGGACTGGTCGCCGAGCTCGAAGAACACGCCATCGTGCGCATTCTGGAAGTCGAGATGGAAAACTTCCGCAATCGGAAAGCACAAAATCCGCTCGCGCTACCGCCATCGACGTCGGTTCTGAGCGGATATTTCCTGCCCGTCGAAGCGTTTCCCCTGGTCACCCCTGTCAAACCGGGAAATGATCGAATCGAGCGCTTCCTCAAGGACAGCCAGGAATACTCTGTCCTCATCACCCATATTGACGAAAGACCTTACGCGCTGTTCTTCGATCGAAGCTATGTCGCCACCAACCTCGGGCGTCTTGCCCTCTTCCTGCTGGTCGGCACCACGCTGATGAGTCTGCTCTCCTGGCTGCTTGGCGACCATCTGGCAGCAAAGGTCGTACGGCCGATCGGCAAGTTGCTGAACGAAATTTCCGAAAAGACGGCAAGCGCCAACCCGCTGGCCAATGCGCCGCTCAGCTTCGCGGTGGCGGACTACCCGGCCGATGAAATAGGCCGACTGGTCCAGGCACTGGACCGTTTTTCCCTGCGTCTCCACGGTTTTCTTCAACGGGAAAGCTATTTTGCCGGCGATGTCAGCCACGAACTGCGCACGCCAGTCGCCGTGATACGCGGCGCAGCCGAAGTGCTGATCGAAAGCCCCGACCTCCCCGAGCCGCTCCGCCAGCGCCTGGGCACGATCCATCGCCAAACCGTGCGCATGGGGCAAATGCTCGAAGCGATGTTGCTGCTCGCCACCGAAGGCGGTGAAGCCGGCGACCCTGCCTGCGCCATGGCCGAGGTCGTCGCCGATGCGATTGCCGATGCCAGCCCGGCGCTGGCCGGACGGCAAGTCGAAATCACCTTCGACGCGGCGGAGCGTCCGATCCTGCCAGTCGAACGTTCGCTGGCCTATGTCCTGGTCAGCAATCTGCTACGCAATGCCTGTGCTTACACCCGCGAGGGGACCATCGCGGTGTATCTCGACACCCATCGACTGGAAATAGCGGATAGCGGCATCGGCATCGCCGAGGAGCGATTTCCTTCGCTCTTCCAGCGACACGCCAAAGGAGAAGACAGCACCGGACACGGCCTTGGCCTATCCATTGTGGCGCGCATCAGCCAACAGCTCGGCTGGAAAATCGACATTCAAAGCCACCCCGGTGAGGGGACAAAAGTCTGCATCGACTTCGCTAGCGGCGGGGAAGCCTAGGCCGGCGCATCACCGGCCAGTTTTCAATTTTGGCCATTTTTCCCGGTTGACCGTGGGAACCGGTGCGTCGCCAATCAACTGCTCACACCCCCCTCACGAGAAAGCTTTGCCCAGCCTTTCCGCAGCGGCCTTCAGCGTACTTTCCTGCTTGGCGAAGCAGAAGCGGACAACGCGATCATCGCGCCCGTCGGCATAAAAAACCGAGACCGGAATGACGGCAACGCCAACTTCGCGCGTCATCCATTCGGCAAATTCCCGGTCGGGCAAATCCGAGATGCGGTCGTAGCGCGCCAGCTGGAAATAGGTGCCGCGACAGGGCAGCAACTCGAACGGCGTGGCGGCCAGCAACAGGCGGAAAAAGTCGCGTTTTTCCTGATAGAAGGCAGCCAGCCGCAAATGGCGGTCGGCGTCCTGCATGTACTCGGCGAGCCCCAGTTGCGACGGCGTGTGCACGGTGAAGACGTTGAACTGATGGACTTTGCGGAACTCGGCCATGAGCGCCGCCGGGCCGACGACGTAGCCGATCTTCCAGCCCGTGATGTGATACGTCTTGCCAAAACTCGAGACGACGATGCTGCGCGCCGCCAGCTCGGGATGGGCGCACAGGCTGGCGTGCTGCTCGCCGTCGAACAGGATGTGCTCGTAAACCTCGTCGGAGAGCACGACGATGTTGGTTCCGGATATCAATTTTGCGAGTTTTTCCCGGTCGACGGTGGAAAACAGGCTGCCGGTCGGGTTGTGCGGCGAATTGACGATGATCATCCGCGTTTTCGGCGTGATGAGGCGCGCCACCTGCGCCCAATCCGGCACGTAATCGGGGAAAGTCAGCTGGGCGTAGACCGCCGAGCCACCGACCGTTTCGATGGCCGGCACGTAGGAGTCATAAACCGGCTCGAAGACGATGACCTCGTCGCCCGGCCGGACAAAGGCGGCGATGGCGGTAAAGATGGCCTGCGTCGCCCCGGCCGTCACCGTCACCTCGGACTCAACGTCGTAGCGCACACCGTAGAGCGCCGCCACCTTGTCAACGATGGCCTGGCGCAACTCCGGCATGCCGGCCATCGGCGCGTACTGGTTGCGCCCGGCCAGCATGTGGCGATGCACGGCATCGAACAGCGCCGGCTCGGCCTGAAAATCGGGGAAGCCCTGCGACAGGTTGACCGCCCCGCATTCGGCGGCGAGGCGCGACATCACGGTGAAGATGGTCGTCCCCATTTTCGGGAAGCGGGATTCGATCTGAATGCTGGTTTGCATGATTCCAACGATCAATGGCAAAAAGTGGCTGAAATCATGCTGCAAGGTATGTTTTGCAGCAAGCACCGGCCGCCAAAAAGGACTAGTATTACATCCGTTATAACGAGATTCGGAGACGACCATGTTCGCCCTCAAACTGACCCAGATCGGCAACTCGGTAGGCGTTGTGCTGCCCAAGGAAGCCTTGGCCATGCTGCATGTGGACAAGGGCGACACGGTTTATCTCGTCGAGTCTCCCGAAGGCTTTTCGATGACGCCCTACGATCCGGAAGTTGCCCGCCAGGTCGAAGCCGGCCGCGACTTTATGCGCGAATTCCGCGACACCTTCCACGAACTCGCCAAGTAGCATGTTCACCTGGATCAACCGGCGGGCCTTGCTGCTCCTGCACGGGGAGAGCCTGGTCCTGCACGGCGGCGCCCAGGGTATCCGCGACGAAGGCTTGCAGGATTCGGCACTGGCCCGACCGGAAAACCTGCTCCACTACGGCAACCCCGACCTCTTTGACTGCGCTGCTGCCTATGCCTTCGGACTGGCCAAAAATCATCCGTTCATCGACGGCAACAAACGCGCCGGCTTTCTCGGCGCCGGTATGTTCTTGCGCCTGAACGGCTACCGCCTGACCGCCACCCCACAGGACGCCACTCTGACCATGCTTGCGCTGGCCGCCGGGGAAATCGGCGAAAGCGATTACGCTGCCTGGCTACGCACCCACACCAAACCACTCTGAACCATGAACATTGACGGCATCCCCACCCGCACCCTGCGCGCCCATCCGGAACAGCGCGCTATCGACATCATCGACCAGACCCGTCTGCCACACGCGCTGCACTGGGTTCGTGTCGCCTCTCTGGATGAAGCCGCCCATGCCATCCGCGCCATGCAAGTGCGCGGCGCGCCGCTGATCGGCGCGATGGCGGCCTACGGGCTGGCCATCGCGCTTGATTTCGAGGCCTCCGATACCCGGCTGGCCGAGGCTGCCACGCTGCTGCGGTCGACGCGGCCGACGGCCGTCAATCTGCATTGGGCGCTGGCCCGCATGGAAAGCGTGCTTCGGCCGCTGCCGGCCGAGGAGCGTTGCGCCGCCGCCTGGACCGAGGCCGCCGCCATCGCCGAGGAAGACGTCGCGCAGAACGCGGCCATCGGTCAGCACGGCCTCAAGCTCTGGAACGAGCTGATCGTCGCCGACGGCCAGATGCTCAACATCATGACCCACTGCAACGCCGGCTGGCTAGCCACCGTCGACCACGGCACGGCCCTGTCGCCGGTCTACGCCGCGCACGATGCCGGCGTGCCGGTGCATGTCTGGGTCTCCGAAACCCGGCCGCGCAACCAGGGCCTGCTCACCGCCTGGGAACTGGAACAGCACGGCGTGCCGCATACGCTGATCGCCGACAATGCCGCCGGCCTGCTCATGCGCACCGGCAAGGTCGATGCGGTGATCGTCGGCGCCGACCGCATCGCCGCCAACGGCGATGTCGCCAACAAGATCGGCACTTATCTCAAGGCCCTGGCCTGCGCCGACAACGGCATTCCTTTCTACGTCGCGGCGCCGCGCTCGACGCTCGATTTTGCTTGCGCCGACGGCGCCGACATCCCCATCGAGGAACGCGATGGCGACGAATTCCGTTTCGTCCATGGTCTCGACCATCACGCCCAGCCCTCCGCCCTGCGCCAGCTACCGGCCGGCGAGGACGTCGCCAACCCGGCCTTCGATGTGACACCGAACTGGCTGGTCAAGGCCATCATCACCGAACGCGGCGTCTGTCCGGCCAGCCGCGAGGGCTTGCTGGCGCTCTACCCGGAGGAAAGCCATGGCTGATTTGCGCGCCGAACTGATCGCCACGGCCCGCGCCATGCAGCCGGCCGGCCTCAACCGCAGCACTGCCGGCAACGTCAGCGTGCGCAGCGGCGACGGCTTCTACATCACGCCGACCGGGATGGCCTATGACAGCCTGCGCGATGACGACATCCCGCTCATGGCCCTCGACGGCTCGCATATCGGCAGCCGCAAGCCATCGTCCGAATGGCGCTTCCACCGCGACCTCTACGCCAGCCGCCCCGAAGTTGGCGCCGTGCTGCACGCCCACTCGCCCTTCGCCGTGAGCCTGGCCTGCCTGCGCCTCGACATTCCGCCCTTTCACTACATGATCGCCCGCTTCGGTGGCGACACCATCCGCTGCGCCGAGTATTCCATTTTTGGCTCAAATTCCCTGTCGACCGCAGCAATGGCCGCCATGGCCGGGCGCAAGGGTTGCCTGCTGGCCAACCACGGCATGCTCGTCGCCGGGCGCGACCTCGACGACGCATTGGCGCTCGCCATCGAGCTCGAAGAACTCTGCGAGCACTACTGGCGTGCCTGCCAGCTCGGCCAGCCAGTGCTGCTCTCGGCCGAAGAAATTGCCGCCGTGCTGGAAAAATTCGCGGGGTACGGCCAGCAATGAGCAAGCATGACCTGACGCGCTGGGCGCACCAGCACGCGTACACTACCGGCAACACCGCGGCCGAACGCGGCACGCGCCTAGTCATGTGGATCACCATCGCCACCATGTTCGTCGAGATCGTCGCCGGCTGGTGGTTCAACTCGATGGCCCTGCTCGCCGACGGCTGGCACATGAGCTCGCACGCGCTGGCCATCGGGCTGTCTGCCTTCGCCTACGGTGCCGCCCGCAAATACGCTGCCGATCCGAGCTTCGCCTTCGGCACCTGGAAGATCGAAGTGCTAGCCAGCTACACCAGCGCCATCTTCCTGGTCGGCGTCGCTGCCGCGATGATCTTCGGCTCAGTTGAACGACTGCTCACCCCGCAGACGATTCACTACCCGGAAGCCATGGCCGTCACCGTCCTCGGCCTGGCGGTCAACCTGATCTGCGCGCTAATTCTCGGAAAGGCCCATGACCACGGACACGATCATGGCCACGCCCACCACCATGAACACAGTCACGACCACGACGACCTCAACCTCAAGGCCGCCTACATCCACGTCGTCACCGATGCCGCCACCTCGGTGCTCGCCATCGCTGCGCTGGCTGGTGGCTGGTTCTACGGCTGGGCCTGGCTCGACCCGGCGACCGGCATCGTCGGCGCCGTTCTCGTTGCGCTGTGGGCGAAGAACCTCATCGTGCAGAGCGGCCGCGTCCTGCTCGACCGCGAAATGGACCACCCGGTCGTCGCCGAAATCCGCGACGTCATCGCCCAACTACCGGCCGATGGCCAGACCGAACTGACCGACCTGCACGTCTGGCGCGTCGGCACCGGCGCCTACGCCTGCGCGCTGAGCCTGCTCACCCACGACGAAATGCTGACGCCGCTGAACATCCGCGATGCGCTGGCCGTGCACGAAGAAATCGTCCATGCGACGGTCGAAATCCACCGCTGCGACATCTGTTAGAGGCTATTTGGCCAGCAACTCGTGCCGCTCGCGCTCGACCTTGGCGATGTAGCGCTGGATACGGTTTTCCTCGACCGCCGGCATGTTCTCGAAATGCAGGCCGATGCGCCATTGCTGCACGCCAGCCCGACCAACCTGCGGCGTGATGTGGCGAATGATGGCGCTGAAGAAAAGCTCGTGCTCGTCTTCGGGCAGGGCGAAATGGCAGTTTTCCAGGCGATCACCGGGGGCCAGGCCATCAGGCAGGGTCAAGGCAGTCATGCCGATGCCGGCGACGGAAATATCGTGCGCCGGAAAGTTGAGCAACTTCCCGCCGGTCAACCGGCCGAAGAACTGCAGCGGTTTCCCGCGCGGCGTCTCGATGCGGAAAGTATCGCGGCGCTGCAGGCGAACGACGTGTTTCGGCAAAGGAACCGCAAAGGCCTTTCCGCCCTCGAAAACCACCTCGGTCGCCCGACCAGTGGTGAATTGCACGTGAATGCCGGCGGGCCGGCCGGCGAACACATTGCGCCCGCTGGCGAGAAGGTGGCGGTTGATCTCGGCGCTGCCGCTGCAGTCAAAAATGAGCCGGTCACCGGCTGGCTGGGCATCGAGCAGCGTCGTCAGCATCATTTCCTCACCGCCACCGAACGAGACAGTGAACTGGTCCTTGGTCCGGGCATAACCGACGAGCAGAAAGGCGATGGGCAGCGTGCCGGTAATATGAAAACGTTCTTCGATTTCGGCTTCGGAGAGTTGGGCGATCTGACTCATGCCAGCTCCAGCACGCGCAGCAGCGAAGACGTATCGTCCCGCCCCCAGCCCTGGGCCATCAGCGCATTGAGTTGCTGGGCGACAACGGCAGTCAGCGGCACCGGCACACCGCTCTGGCGCGCCGCTTCAAGGACCAGCCCGAAATCCTTGTGATGCAGACGGGCTTCGATGCCGGCCGAAAAGTCACGGCTGACCATGCGCTCGCCCATCACGTCGAGCACGCGCGAGGCAGCGGAACCACCGGCCAGCGCCTGCCTGACCTTGGCGCAATCGACCCCGGCACCGGCGGCCAGACGCATCGCCTCAGCCGCCGCTTCGATGGCGGCGACCATGATCATCTGGTTGCACGCCTTGGCCACCTGTCCGGCGCCATTCGGGCCAATATGAACGATGCGCTGACCGAGACAGTCGAGCAGCGGCCGCACGCGGTCGAGCACCGCCGCCTCGCCACCGGCCATGATGGCCAGCGTCGCGGCTATGGCCCCCTGCTCGCCGCCGGAAACCGGGGCATCGAGAAAGTGAATGCCTTTTTCCGCCAGCCGGGCGGCGATGTGCCGCGCTGCGTCGGGCGCGATGGTCGAGCAATCGACCAGCACCGACCCCGAGGCCATGCCCTCAATCAGGCCATCCGAACCGAGCGCGACACCCTCGACGTCAGCACTCGAGGTGACGACCGTAAACACCACTTCGCAGCAACGCCCCAACTCGGCCGGCGTGGCGCAAACGCGGGCCGGCAGATCACCGATGCTTTCTGGCCGGCGCGCCCAAACGGCCAGCTCGTGGCCGGCACGCTGCAAGTGCATGGCCATCGGACGCCCCATGGCGCCGAGACCGATGAAACCTATTTTCATTCCTGCCCCGACAAGCGTTCGAGCAATTTGAGCACGGCGATCGAATCCTCCTCGCCCATGCCGGAACCGACCATGGCGTTGAACATCTGCGCCGTCGCCGCCGAGCCGGGCAGGCAGAGGCCCAGTTCGTGCGCCGTCTGCATGACGATGTTGAGATCCTTTTCGTGCATCCAGCTCTTGAATCCGGGCTTGAAATTGCGGTCGAGCATGCGTTGGCCGTGGTTTTCGAGAATTTTCGAGTAGGCGAAGCCGCCGAGCAACGCTTCGCGCACCTTGCCACGGTCAACGCCATTTTTTGCCGCAAATGCAAATGCTTCGGCGACGGCCAGCACGCCCATGCCGGTCACAATCTGGTTGGCCGCCTTGGTCACCTGCCCGGCGCCGCTGGTGCCGACGTGCACGATGTTCTTGCCCATGCATTCGAAAGCCGGTTTGGCCCTGGCAAAGGCGCCTTCGGAACCGCCAGCCATGATCGACAGGGTGCCGGCGATGGCACCAACCTCGCCGCCCGAAACCGGCGCATCGACAAAATCGACACCGGCTGCCGCCAGCTCTTCGCCAATCTTGCGCGCCGCGGCCGGGGCGATGGTGCTCATATCGACGGCGACCAGCCCGCTCTGGCCGGCACTGGCCACGCCGCGCATGACTTCGGCGACATCCGGCGCATCAGCCACCATCGAAATGACCAGTTCGTTGCCGCGGGCGGCATCGGCTGGGCTGGCGGCGCCTTTGGCCCCTGCCTCGAGCAGCGGCTGCATGGATTCGGCGCGGCGCGCCCAGACGGTGACGGCATGGCCACCCTTGATCAGGTTGAGCGCCATCGGGCGCCCCATGATGCCAAGGCCGATAAATCCGATCTTCATACTGAACTCCATGTCGTGAAGCCCCAATTCTAGTGGGCTGTCCGGCAATTGGCGAGCGGGCAATCACCCCCGTACCCGCTGTGCAGGCAGATCAGGCAGGCAGCGCGACGTATTCCTCACAGCGACCGAAGCCAACCACCTCTTCGGCCGACACCGGCTGGTAAAAATGGAAGCCCTGGACGCGCTCGCATTCGAGCGTACGCAGGAATTCGGCCTGGGCAAAATTCTCGACCCCCTCGGCCACCAGTTGCAGACCGAGCGAGCGGCCAAGCATGACGATGGAAGTCACTAGCGAGGCGGCATCGGGATCGGTGTCGACGTCAGCCAGGAAGGAACGGTCGATTTTCAGGCGATCAAGCGGGAAGCGGCGCAGATAGGAGAGCGACGAGTAGCCCGTGCCGAAATCGTCGATGGCCAGCCGGACGCCCATGGCCTTGAGCTGGGCCAGCGTCTGGATGGCGGAATCGACGCCGTGCATGACCGTGCTTTCGGTAATTTCGAGCTCCAGGCGGTTGGCCGGCAGGCCGGTTTCGGCCAGCACGCCCTGTACCGTCTGGACGAAATCGGGCTGGCGGAATTGATGCGCCGAGATATTGACGGCCATTTCCCCCATGTCGATACCGGCGTCGAGCCAGCTCCGAACCTGCCGGCAGGCGGTCAGCAAGACCCAGTGGCCGAGCGGCAGAATCAGGCCGCACTCCTCGGCGACGGGGATGAAATCAGCCGGCGCGATCATGCCGCGCAGCGGGTGGGCCCAGCGCACGAGCGCCTCGACACCAACGACCTTGCCGTTGAGCAGATCGATCTGCGGCTGGTAATGCAGCACCAGCTGGTTCTCGGCCAGGGCGCGCCACAATTCGCTTTCGAGATGCAGGCGCTTGTTGGCGGCGGCGTTCATCGATTCGGCAAAAAACTGATGGTTGTTGCGCCCGGCCGCCTTGGCCGCATACATCGCGGCGTCGGCATTGCGGATCAGCGTCAGGCCGTCGCGGCCATCCTCCGGATAGAGGCTGATGCCGATCGACGGCGTGCAGTGCAGCGTATGACCGTCGATGTCGCAGGGCAGGCCAATTGCCCGGGCCAGGCGATCAACCAGCGCCGTAACGGCAGCGTCGCGATCGAGTTGATCGAAGACGACGACGAACTCGTCGCCGCCCAGGCGGAACAGGCGCGTCGCCCGGTCCATTTCGCTGCCCATGCGGCGGGCCAGTTCGGCCAGGAGGCGGTCGCCGGCATGGTGGCCGAGCGAGTCGTTGACCGTCTTGAAATTGTCCAGATCGATGATGAGCAGGGCCAGGCGGTTGATGCCGGGCACCGCGCCGTCGAGCAGCGTTTCGAGGTGGCCGTCGAGCGCCAGGCGGTTGGGCAGGTTGGTCAGCTGGTCGTGATGCGCCAGGTAGTCGAAGCGCTCGGCCTCGGCCTTGGCTTCGCTGATATCGGCAAAGGTGGCGACAAAATGCGACGCCTGCCCCGCCTCGTCGCGAATCGCCGTGATCCGCATCTGCTTGGGATAAATCGTGCCATCCTTGCGCCGGTCCCAGACCTCGCCCTCCCAATGGCCGTTCTCGGCGACAAAGTCCCAGATGTTGCGATGCAAGTTCAGACCTTGATGGCCGGCACTGAGCATGGTCGGCGTCTGGCCCAGAACCTCGCTGGCGGCGTATCCGGTGGTCTGCTCGAAAGCCGCGTTCACGGTCAGTATCCGCTGTGCGCCGTCGGTCAGGATCATCGCCTCGGAGGCGTGGTCGATGATCCGCCGCTGCAGCGCCAGCTGGCTGTTTGCCTGGGCACGGACGCCGAACAACAGACGACATCCTTCGACGATCAACAGGGTGACAACGAGGCCAATGGCAAACAGCAGGAAGCCCCATGACGGGGTAGCCACCCCCAGGAACTCGCCCGAAGAATCCGTCAGATCCGCCGAAAACTGTCGATTGATCGACCACCAATCAAGGCCAAGGATGGCCCAGATCAGAAGGATCGCCGCCAGGGCGAAAAAAACGAGTTTTCGGCCGGCAAGGGCCGGAATCTGCTGCACGAATCGAACTAAGCCTTTAGTTATACCAAAGGCAGTTTACTCTAATAAAAACAATGTTTCACAAAGTTTTTCTAAAGCCGATTCGACGAAAAATCAGTCTTCATATCAGAGAACACTCCGTACGAGCTTAGTCCCTGATCTAAAAATGGATTTGCATCAGTTAACTCAACTGCCGCAGCTTCCGTTGCTGCGTTTGACGCCCATTTTGGCCAGCAGTTTTTCCGGCGGACAGAAGCCCGTGAAGCCGCTTTGCAGCAAATTGAGGCCAACGAAGGCCGTAAAAGCGAGGAACCACTCCGAAACAAAGATCGGGCTACCTTGATAACCGAGGGCGAGGGAGAGCAGGACGAAAAAGCCCGCCATGATGCGGATGATACGTTCGATGGTCATTGTTGATGCTCCTTGCGGAAGGCCGAAAAATAGAGGACGGGGATGACGACCAGCGTCAGCAGTGTGGACACCATGATGCCGAAGATCAGGCTGATGGCCAGGCCGTTGAAGATCGGGTCGTCGAGAATGAACATGGCGCCAAGCATGGCAGCCAGCGCGGTCAGGGCGATGGGTTTGGCCCGCACCGCCGCCGACTGGACAACAGCCTCGCGGAAAGGCATGCCGGTCGCCACCTGCAGCTTGATGAAATCGACGAGCAGAATCGAATTGCGGACGATGATGCCGGCCAAGGCGATCATGCCGATCATCGAGGTCGCCGTGAATTGCGAGCCGAACAGCGCGTGGCCGGGCATGACGCCGATGATGGTCAGCGGGATCGGCGCCATGATGATGAGCGGCACGAGATAGCTGCCGAAGTGGGCGACGACCAGCAGGTAGATGAGGATCAGGCCGACGCCGTAGGCGATGCCCATGTCGCGGAAGGTTTCGTAGGTCACCTTCCATTCGCCGTCCCATTTGACGCTGTAGCCGGCGTACGGATCGTTCGGCTGGCGGATGAACCATTCGCCAAGCGTGCCACCTTCCTTGAGTTCCATGCCGTTGATCTTGCTGCGGATGTCGAACATGCCGTAGAGCGGCGAATCGAGCTTGCCGCCCATGTCGCCGACGACATACACGACCGGCAGCAGATCCTTGTGGTAGATGGCTTTCTCACGGGCTGCGTCGCGCACTTCAACCAGCTCGGAAACGGGCACCAGCTGACCGTCACGCGAGCGAACACGGAGCTTCAGGAGGGCGTCGAGGCTGGATTGTTTTTCGGCTGGCAGAGTGACGCGGACCGGGATTTCGAACTTCGACTCGGTATTGTGGGCCGGCGTGACGTCCTGCCCGGCCAGTCCCATGCTGACGACCTCGACGATATCGCTCTGCGCCACACCGAGTTGTGCCGCCTTGCTCTGCAGCACGTGCAGGATGACCTTGCGGGAATCGGCCTCGATGTAGTCGTCGACCGCGACAATGTCCTTGGTTTCCGCGAAAACCTGGCGCACTTGCTTGCCGACGCTCATCTGCCCCTTCATGTCCGGACCGTAGATTTCGGCGACGATGGGCGACATGACCGGCGGCCCGGGCGGCACTTCAACGACCTTGGCGACGCCGCCATTGGCTTTGCCGATGGCCTCGACACGGTCGCGCAGCGCGGTGGCGATCTGGTGGCTGGAGCGCGAACGGTGATGCTTGTCGGCCAGGTTGACCTGAATGTCGCCCTTTTCCGGCAAAGCACGCAGGTAGTACTGGCGGACCAGGCCGTTGAAATTGATCGGGCTGGCCGTGCCGGCGTAGGCCTGATAATTGGTGACGTCCTTCTCGAGCGCCAGTTCGGCGCCGATTTCGTGCAGCACGCGCGCTGTTTCCTCAAGTGGCGTGCCGACCGGCATGTCGAGAATGACCTGGAATTCGCTCTTGTTGTCGAGCGGCAGCATTTTGAGCACGACGAGCTGGAAGTAGGCCAGCGACACCGAGCCGAGGATGAGCAGGACGATGGCGATGGCCAGCTTGATCCGCGCGGCGCCGCCCTTGATCGGGTCGAGGAACGGGGTCAGGAGCTTGCGGAAGGTGCTGTCGAGCTTGGCGTCGAGTTTCGATGGCTGATGTTCGGCCTGGGCGTTGCCGTGCGACTTCATCATCCGCGCCGCCAGCCAGGGCGTGACGACAAAGGCGACGGCCAGCGAAATGGCCATGCCCATCGATGAGTTGATCGGGATCGGGCTCATGTACGGCCCCATCAGCCCGCTGACGAAGGCCATCGGAAGCAGCGCGGCGATGACGGTCAGGGTAGCCAGGATGGTCGGGCCGCCGACTTCATCGACGGCCGGCGGGATGATTTCGAACAGGCTTTTTTCCGGGTACAGACCCTGCCAGCGGTGGATGTTCTCGACCACCACGATGGCGTCATCGACCAGGATGCCGATGGAGAAAATCAGCGCAAACAGCGAAACACGGTTGAGCGTGAAGCCCCAAGCCCAGGAGGCGAACAGCGTCGCGGCAAGGGTCAATGTCACGGCGACGCCGACGATGACCGCCTCGCGTTTGCCGAGGGCGAAGAAGACGAGCAGGACGACGAAGGCCGTGGCGAAAATGAGCTTGCCGATCAGCTTTTGCGCCTTTTCGGTCGCCGTTTCGCCGTAGTTGCGCGTTACGGTAACTTCGATGCCCTCGGGAATGACTTTGTTTTTCAGGTCATTTATCCGGTTGACCGTGGCAGTCGCCACATCGGCCGCATTGACGCCGGGCTGTTTGGAAAGCTGCATCGTGACAGCGGGAAATTCGCCGCTCTGGTCGCCGTACCAGGCGTAGCGTTTCGGCTGATCCGGCCCGTCCTCAACGGTCGCCACATCGCTCATATACACCGGCTTGCGCGCACCGGCTTCACCGCGGACGGCGACGACCAGTTGTTTCACATCGGCGGCCGATTCGAGGTAGGTGCCGGTCTGGACCAGCACTTCGCGGTTGCCGGCAGTCAAATTGCCGGAGGATTGCAGGGCGTTCGAAACTTTGAGCGCACCGGCGATGTCCTGCGGCGTGACGCCGAAAGCGTTCATCCGTTCGGCGTCCATGAGTACGCGGATGGCGTGATCGGGGCCGCCGATGGTCGAAATATCGCGCGTGCCCTTGATCCGCTTGAGCTCGATCTCGACGGCACGGGCGACCTGTTGCAGGTCGAAGGCGGAACGCGCCGGATCCTTGGTCCAGAAAGTCAGTCCAACAATCGGCACATCGTCGATGCCGCGCGGCTTGATGACTGGCGCCATGACGCCGAGGTTGGCCGGCAGCCAGTCGCTGTTCGAGTGCACGGTGTCGTAAAGGCGGAGCACCGCATCGTTGTATTTGACGCCGACGTCGAACTGCACGGTGATGATGGCCATGCCCGGACGCGAGGCCGAGTACACGTGCTCAACGCCATGCAGGCGCGACAGCACTTGTTCGCCGGGACGGGCGACGAGATTTTCGACATCCTTGGCCGAGGCACCGGGGAAAGCGATCATCACGTCGGCCATGGTCACGTCGATCTGCGGCTCTTCCTCGCGCGGCGTGACGAGCGTGGCGAAGAGGCCCATCAGGAAGGCAACCAGCGCCAGCAGCGGCGTCATCCGCGAATTCTGGAAGGCGGCGGCAATGCGCCCGGAGATGCCGAGCGTCGTCTTCTCGCTGCTCATGGCTTAATTAGCCGACTTGAGCTGAATACCGGCCTTGACCGGGTCGGTAACGACCTTGTCGCCGGCCGACAAGCCAGCCAGCACTTCGATTTCGCCCACCCCGACGGCATCGCCGAGACGCAACTGACGCAACGACAAACGATTGTCGGCGGTCTGCACGTAAACAGCCGCCACTTCGCCGCGACGCAGCACGGCAGCCACCGGCACGGTCAGTTTTTCGGCCTGGCCGGTGACGAAATGGACACGAGCAAACATGCCCGGCGTCGCTTCCGGCACATCGGGCAAGGTCACACGGACCTGCGAAACGTGGGTCGCGGCGTCAGCCGTCGGCAAGACCTGAACCTTGACGGCATCGACCCATTTGTCCAGTTCGGGGAATTCGACACGGGCGGTTTTGACATCGCGCATCGCCTTCAGACGGTATTGCGGAATGCTCGCCGTGACGCGCAGTGTGCCCGGTTGGTAGATGGTGAACAGCGGCTTGCCGGGCGTCGCCATGTCGCCCATTTCGGCGTGACGGCGGGCGATGATGCCGGTCATCGGCGCGACGATGGTGGCGTGGCTCTGGCCGGCGCCGGCGGCAGCGCGATTGGCGGCGGCGGCATCTAGATCGGCGCGGGCCTTGTCGAGCGCGGCGGAGCTCATGAATTTCTGGGTGACGAGGCTTTTCGTCCGGTCGTAACTGACCTTGGCGTTGGCGTACTGCGCCTCGGCAGCGCGCGCCGCTTCGGCCGCCTCGCGAGCGTCGATGCGCATAAGCACGTCGCCCTTTTTGACCGACTGGCCGGCGTCAGCCCTGACCTCAAGGACGCGGCCGGCGATCTGGGCACCGACCGTTGCCTGCTGCACGGCCTCGACCAGCGATTCAGCCGGGAAGGCCAGGTCGACGGCGTGCGGCTTGACGGTAATGACCGGCAAGGGTTCAGCCGCAATTGCGACGGTCAACCCGAAAAAAAGGCTGAAAACGAAAGGACGGAGAATGTTTGCGTTCATAAATATAAGCATACGCTAATTTATAAGAATGGCACAAGCCACATGCTGCTGGTTCATTGATTTTATTGTGTTTTATTCAAACACACAGGGCCCGTCACGACGCCTTCCAGATATTCCGGCAGCGGGTTTCCTTGATCCACCAGCACGATGCCGCGCCGAGGATGGCGACGATGCTCACCACCAGCACGCCGTGGCGCCAGGTTTCGACATCGTAAACACGGGCACCGCTGACCATTTCGCCCGTCCAGCCGAGGTCCATGATCCAGCCGACAAAGGGCTGCAGCAGCGCCGCCGTCATGAAGCCGCCCATGTTGGCAACGCTCGTCGACATGCCGGAGAGCAGCGGCGGATTGACCTCCTTGGCACAAGCCCAGGTCAGGCTGAAGCCGGCCGTGGTCAAGCCGAGCAGGGCAAAAAGCAGGTAGGACACGGCAACCGGCATGGCCACGCAGGAGAGCAGGAGCAGCCAGATCAGGGCGTAGAGATGCGACGTCACGATGAGCACCGGCTTGCGCCGGCCCAGGCGGTCGGACAGGCTACCGATGAACAGACAGCCGACGGCAAAGCCGCCAAACCACAGCGACAGATGCGCAGCGGCAACCGATCGTGCCAGGCCGTGTACCTGCATGAGGTAAGGCGTCGCCCACAAACCGGCGAAGGTAAAAAAGGCGCCGCACATGCCGGTATTGACCAGCAGCGGCGGCCAGGTGTCACGGTTCCTGATCACCGAGAGCAGGCCGGAAATCACCGCCGTCCGGTCGAAGTGGGGCTTCGGCGCAGCACTGTCCCGGTCCGGGGCATCGCGCACGATCAGCCAGCACAACACACCGAGCGCCACCGAGACGAAGCCAACGCCGATGAACACGCCGCGCCAACCGGTCGCCTGCGCCACCGCCGAAAGCGGCGCGCCGGCCAGCACCGAGCCGAGGTTGCCGATCAGCATGCCGATGCCGACCATGGTGGCGAAACGGTCTTCCTCGAACCAGACGGCGATCAGTTTGAGCATGGCGATGAAGGTCACCGACACGCCCAACCCGATCAGCGTCCGTCCGACCAGCGCCAGTTCGAGCGTCGGCGCCAAGCCGAACAGGAAGCTGCCAGCCCCGCCAACCAGACCGCCCAAGGCCAGAATCCGGCGCGGACCCAGCGTATCGGCGAGGATGCCGGTCGGCACCTGCATCAGCGTATAAACGTAAAAATAGGTCGCCGCCAATACACCCAGCGATGCTGCCGAGGTCTCGAAGGCGGCGGCCAGGTCGGGCGCAATGCCGGCCGGGGCAAAACGCTGGAAGAAAGACAGAATGTAGGCCACCGCGACGACGCCGAGGGCTAGCCAGCGACGGCGCATTTGTTCGTGGGTCAGTGCTTTCATTCAGTCTCGCTTCTCGTCATCCGCCGCCAGCGCTTACTTCTGGGTAAGAACCCACTTGGCCAAGGTCGCCGCTTCGGCATCGGTCACATTATTCGCCGGCATCGGCACCTGCCCCCATTCGCCCTTGCTGCCGCCCTTGATCTTCCCGGCCAGCGCGGCTTCCGCACCTTTTTCGGCAGCCCGCTTGGTGGCGATGTCCTTGTAGGCCGGGCCAACGATTTTCTTGTCGATGGCGTGGCAGGTCATGCAGTTCTTGGCCTTGGCCAGTTCCGGCGAAGCCTGTGCGGTACCAGCCAGCAGCAGGAAAGCGCCGGCCATCATGATTGTTTTTTGCATGTTCATTTCCTCCGAAAAATTGCGGCCGACAGAGAAACCTGTCGAGAAACCGCCTAACCCCAAAAAAATTGCTTCAAGACGCCATTTCGATCAACAAGGTCTCGATTTCAGTACGCCCGACCGGGCTGGCCATGGCGATCAACGTGAAGCCTGGCTTGAGCAGAAAGTCCTTGTCCGGATTGAATTGCCAACTGCCGTTACGCTCGCGCACGGCGAGAAAAACGTAATTGGCGCTACGCAACTGCAGCACGCCGAGCGGCTTGGGAATGAATCCGGCCGGCACCGGCACCTCTTCGACGCGCAGGTTCTTCTCCGACTTGAGCATTTCGTCGAGGAAGGAAACCACATGCGGCCGGATCATCGCCGACGCGATGCGCATGCCGCCGGTAAAGTCGGGCGAGACGATGGCGTCGGCCCCGGCCTTGCGCATCTTTTCGATATTGCGCGTTTCGGTACAGCGGGCCACGACGCGCAGTTCGGGCTTCAACTGCTTGGCCGTGATGACGATCATCAGGTTGCGCGAATCGTCGCCGGTCACCGCGAACAGTCCCTTGGCGTCCTCCAGGTCGGCGGCGATCAGCACGTCGTCGTCGCTGGCATCGCCGTTCAGGAAGAGAAAACCAATGTTCTTTTCCTTGTACTCCTCGAGCTTGTGCAAGTCTTCGTCGATGCCGACGAAGTGCCGGTTGGTTGCTGCCAGTTCGTGCGCGATGTTGCGCCCGACCCGGCCGAAGCCACACAAAATATAGTGGCCCTTGAGTTTCTTGATTGTTTTTTCCATGCGTTTTCTCCGCAGGGTTCCATTGAGGTCGGTTTCGAGCAGCGCCACGGTGACGACCGAAAACAGCAGCGACAAATTGCCGGCACCGAGTATGCCGATGACCACCGTCAAAACCCGCGCCGGCTGGTTGCTCGACATGTCGATGATTTCGCCGAAGCCGATGGTGGCGACGGTGATGAAGGTCATGTAGAAGCAGTCGAACCACGAATACTTGCCCTCGGTCAGCACCATGTAGCCGATGGTGCCGAACAGATGCACGGCAAACAGCATGCCGAGCGCGACGTAGAGCAGCCGGACGATATAGCCGGTCTGCAGGGTCTTGATCGGGGAGGCGCCGGAGTTGCCGCTCATTCCGTCAGCGGTACCGACTGGGTCATGAAGATGACGGCCTTGCCACCATCCATATTGACGTGCAAGGACTCGACCAGCGGCGGATTGACCGGCTGTTCGGCATCCCACTTGATGATGAAATTGGCCCCAGAGCCACCGGAAGCGTCGTTGAGCTCAACAAACAGCTCGAGCGTGCCGAGCGGCGGCACGACACTCGGCGCCGGCACGCGCTCGCCGAGCAATTTGCCGCCGGTATCGAAATATTTGGCCGACAGCACCCGGATCGAACGCTTGATGTCGGTATTGCGAATGCTGACCAGGGTCGACAGCAAGACATTGGACGCCTTGCCGCTTTTGCCCAGATTGCCGTAGAGCATGTGCGAGTAGATCGGCAGGTAAAGCGTCTGCCCCTTGGCCAGCGGCCTGGCTTCCTGGGCGACTGCCACGGTCGACGGCAAAAAATTGCCAAAAACAAAAGCGCAAAACAGGCCTCGCCAGATTTTCCGATATCGCATCTCGTCCCCCTTGTTCTGTCGCCTCTGGCATTGATGCCATTTGTCCCGATTCTGCCACAAGCCCTGCCCGGCGGGGCAGCGGGAAAAATCGGGGCTTATCGCTTGTCGGCGGCGAGCAGGGAGCGCAGTTGGCCGGCCAGCGAGGTCCAGTCAATCGGCTTGGCGATGTGTGCGGCGGCAAGTCGGCCGGCCCGCTCGAGAAATTCGGGATCGCTGCGCCCGGTGACCAGAACGACAGGAAATCCGGCCCCATGCGTCTGGCGAATGGCCGAACAGACTTCGAAGCCGTCGCGGCCGGGCATTTCGACGTCGAGCAAGGCGATGTCGAAGCTGGCGCGCTGGAATTCGGCCAGCGCATCGTTGCCGTTATCGACCTGGGTCAGGACAAATTCGCCGCCACCCAGCGCCGCCTGCATGAGCAGACCGGCGGTGGGGTCGTCATCGGCGGCGAGCACTCGCCAGGGCATGGCGCTCATGCTTTTTGCCCGGCCAGCAATGCTTTCAGGGCGGCTTCGACACGCGACCACTCGGCCCGCAGCCCGTCTACCCGGGTCAGTAGCTGCCGCATCTGTCCCTCCCGGCCAAGCTGTTCGATCTCGCTGCACCGCTCGGCCAGGCCGTTGGCGCCAACATTGAAACTGCTCGACTTGAGGGCGTGGGCAGCGCGGGCCAGTACGGCGGTATCACCATCGGCCAGGCCTTGATCGAAGTGCGTCCATTCCCGCTCAGCGGCTTTCAGATAGGCTGCCAGCACCTGGCCGACCAGCGCGTCAGCCCCATCCGGCGACAAGGCCCGGATTTTCTCGAGGGCGGCCGGATCGAGCGGCGCCATATCGTCGCCCACCTCACCCTGCGTACTCGCAGCAGGCGCCGGTTTGCGCCGCTCGGCCGGCAGCCAGCGCGCCAGCACCGCCAGCAACTCGTCGCCGGTGTAAGGCTTGGCCAGGTAATCATCCATCCCGGCGGCGACGCAACGTTCGCGGTCGCCCTTCATGGCATTGGCCGTCAGCGCGATGACCGGCAAATGCCGGTCGCTGCCCGCTTCGCGTTCACGCAACGCCGCCGTCGCGGCGAAACCGTCGAGGATCGGCATCTGGCAATCCATCAAAACGAGATCGACCGTCTCGCCCGCCAGCACATCGAGCGCCTGCTGACCGTCGCCAGCGCTGACGACCTCCAGCCCCAATCGTTCCAGCTGGGCACGCGCCACGATGAGGTTGCTTTCGTTGTCCTCGGCGAGCAAGACCTTGCCCCGCAACCTCCGGCCGGCCGGTAGCGTTTTCGGACTTTCGCTGCGCTCCCGGCGGCCGAGAGCGGCTTCGACGGCACGCAGCAAATCCGCCTGACGCAAGGGTTTGGCCAGACAAGCCGCGACCTCCAGTCCGGCCTGCGCCAATTGCTCTGGCATGTCAGGGGCCGACGAAAAGACGATGACCCGCATCGCCGACAGCCGGGGATTGGCGTGCAAGGCGCGCATCAGGTCGAGCCCTGACATCTCGGCCATTTCCATGTCGACCAGCAACAGCGCGTACGGCTCGCCTTCGGCCATCGCCGCGCCGGCCATGGCCAGGGCGCGCAGTCCGGAACTCGCCGTATCCGCCGTCCAGCCGCGCCCCTTGAGCTGGGCCAGCAAAATCTCGCAATGGGCCGGGGTGTCATCGACGATCAGCAAGCGCCGGCCAGCGACAACGGCCGGTTTTTGCACCGGTTTTTCCTCTGGCAACTGGCCGTGCGGCATGGCCAGCTCGACCGAAAAACTCGCCCCCTGCCCCGGCTGGCTGTCGACGCTGATACTGCCGCCCATCATGTCGACCAGGCGCTGACAAATGGCCAGCCCGAGGCCGGTCCCGCCGTACTGGCGCGTCGTCGAGCCATCGGCCTGGGCAAAATGTTCGAAAATCCGCTGCTGGACGTCCAGCGGAATGCCGATACCGGTGTCTGTCACGGTCAACCGGAAATTCAGGCCAAATTCGGAATGTTCGAGGACGCGCAAACGCAGGAAAATCTCGCCGCTGGCCGTGAATTTGATGGCGTTGCCGAGCAGGTTAACCACAATCTGCCGCAAGCGCAGCGCGTCGCCACGAACCACCAGGCTCTCGTCCGGCGGCAGATCGGCCAGTAGTTCCAGGCCTTTCTTGCCGGCCTGTTGCGAAAACAGCTCGAGTGACTCCTCAAGCAACTGGCGCAGATCGAAATCGACGGCATCAAGCTCCAGTTTGCCCGACTCGATTTTCGAAAAGTCGAGAATGTCGTTGATGATGCCGAGCAGGTGCTTGCCCGAGCGCTCGACCGCCTCGACGAACTGGCGCTGGGTCGGCGCCAGTTCGGTGTTGAGCAGCAGTTCGGTCATGCCGAGCACGCCATTCATCGGCGTCCGGATCTCGTGGCTCATCGTCGCCAGAAATTCGCTCTTGGCCAGGCTGCCGGCCTCAGCTGCCTCCTTGGCGAGACGCAGTTCGCGCGTGCGCTGCTCGACAATCTGCTCGAGATTCCCCAGGTGGGTCGACAACCAGTGATCGCGTTCGCGAATCTGTTCAACCATCTGGTTGAAACCGTCGGCCAGCTGGGCAATTTCAGTCACCCCGCTGTCGGCCGCACGAATATCGAGCCGGCCGACCGAGACCTCCGCCATGCGCTGGGTCAAGCCCTGCAAGGGTTCGATCAGCCTTTCGACATGCCGCGCCTGCAAGCGTAGTGCAACAGCCAAAGCCACTGCCGTTTCAAACAAGATCAAGCCAAGATAGATGAGCAACTGCTGATAGACACTGCTCAAATCGATACTCAGGCGCAACCAGCCGAAAGGCTGATCGGGCGGGCCGGCTGGCGCCAGAAAATCAATCCGGCTCCAGGAGATACGATGCCCGGCCACCGGATCGATCAAGGGCATCGGCCGGGAATCTTCGGCGCCGCGGCTATCGTAGGCAACGAACACCGAATGATCCTGCCGGAACAAGGCGGCCGAATGCAGGTAGGGCATGCTGCGCAGAAGCGCGAACTTTTCGTTGAATGCCGCGCGCTCACTCCCGGCCAGCACCGGAGTCAAACTTTCGTTGAGCAATTCGAGGCGGGCGTAGCCCTCGGCGACATGGCCGCGCATCGCCATCCAGCCGGCGGTGCACAGGATGAATATGCTGACAAAGGCAATCGCCAGTAGCAGCACATAAAAATTGATGCTGGCCAGCCGGGCGCGAATGGAGACCGTCGGCATCTGGTTCATCGTCCCCGCCCTTCCGAACTTGGCGCGGCAGACTTCCAGGCCTCCGCCGCCGCCAGCCAGGTTTGCCGAAATGATTGCTGCAAGTCCTGACGCAAGCGGGCCGGAACAGCAATCTCCTGGCCAGCCAGGCACTTCAACAACTGATTCTCAAGGGCGGCAGCCCTCTCCGCCAGCACCGTCGCGCCGACATTTGCCGCCGCACTGCGCAGCGCATGCACGCGCTTTTGCTCCCGCGCGTGGTCGCCGGCGCTTTCCAGCCAGGCCTGTTCCCAGTCGGCAAAATGCTCGACGAACAAACCGACGGCCTGCCACCAGAGCACGGGCTGATCGAGCATGCGCCCGATGGCGGCAGCGACGTCAAAACCATCCAGGGTGCGGGGAACAGACATCCAGTGCGGGGCTCTATGAATCAGTCGGGAGAAGTCACGAATAGAAGCGAATTGTCGCCCGAGATGCCGAGGCAATGTTAAAGAATAGTAAAACAAAGCCTTTGTTTTACCTTGGATTACAATCCTTTCTTTATCGTGTACTCGAAACGAATAAACATGCGTCAGACTGCGCTTATTGTTGAGGACGACCCGGGCACTCGCCACGTGCTGAGCTCAACCCTGGCCACCGCCGGCATCGACTGTATTTTTGCCGAAACCGGCGCCGCCATGTGGCGACAACTCGACGAAAAACCCGACGTCATCATTCTTGATCTGAGCCTGCCCGACGCCGACGGCCTCGAACTGCTCCGCCAGCTGCGCCAACACTCCGAAATTCCCGTTCTCATCCACTCCACCCGCTCCGACGAAATCGAACGCATTATCGGCATCGAGATTGGCGCCGACGACTTTCTGCCCAAACCCTGCAACATGCGCGAATTGCTGGCCCGTACCCGCGGCCTGCTGCGCCGGACCCAGCGTGCAGTCCCCGGCCGCGGCGAAATGCGCCGCCTGCATTTCGGTGACTGGATTCTGGATACCGCCTCGCGCGAACTCACCCTGGCCGGCGGCCAACCGACCCCGCTTGGCGTATCCGGTTTTGCACTGCTCGCCGCCTTCCTTGAACACCCCTTCGAGCCGCTCTCGCGCGAACAGCTTTCGCGCGTCCTCAAGCGCGAATACGTGCCCTACGACCGGATCATCGACGTCCACGTCAGCCAAATCCGCCGCATTCTCGGCAAGCAACCCGATGGCAGCGCGTTCATCAAGACGCTGCGCTCGCAGGGCTACGTCTTCATCGCCGAGGTCGAAGCGCTGAGCTAAGCACCTCCCCAAAAAACGCCAAAGGCCATGCATCTGCATGGCCTTTGTCTTTTCTGGCCGGCTTTCAGGCCGACCCGGCGGAGGCTTTACTTGACCAGCCCCTTGCATCCTCCAACCGTGTTGCCATGACACGGGATGGACGTCTCCCGGTTGATCAGCCACTTGCCGTTCACCTTGATCATCTCCAGCGTCTTCTGCGTCGTGTCGTTGTAGCCCTTGGACTGATAGACCTGACGGAACTCGGCGA
>JBAQOL010000002.1:0-62489 GCA_049304775.1 Ferribacterium limneticum | reverse complement strand
GGCGACAACATCGCCATGACCATCAAGCTGATCGCTCCGATCGCCATGGAAGAAGGTCTGCGCTTCGCCATCCGTGAAGGCGGTCGTACCGTCGGCGCCGGCGTCGTCGCCAAGATCATCGAGTAATTCGTTCTTTTAATAATCCGGGTGAGGCTCGCTTCACCCCGTCGCTCTTTGGAAGCCAAACATGCAAAACCAGAAAATCCGTATCCGTCTCAAGGCCTTCGACTATCGCCTGATCGATCAATCCGCTCAGGAAATCGTCGAAACCGCCAAGCGTACCGGTGCGGTTGTTCGCGGTCCCGTGCCGTTGCCAACTCGCAAACAGCGCTTTGACATCCTGCGTTCGCCGCACGTCAACAAGGCTTCCCGTGATCAGTTGGAAATTCGTACCCATCTGCGTCTGATGGATATCGTTGATCCGACTGACAAGACCGTTGATGCGCTAATGAAGCTGGATCTGCCAGCTGGCGTGGACGTCGAAATCAAGTTGCAGTAATAAGGGTTAGCGGATATAATCCGCGCCTTTCGGGGGTGGCCGGTGACGGCTGCCCGTTTGTTGTTTTACATCGACCGGCCAATCGCAGCCGGCGATGAGGAGAATAACCATGAGTCTAGGCCTTGTTGGTCGCAAGGTTGGCATGACTCGCATTTTTGCCGAGGATGGTGCGTCCATTCCGGTAACTGTGCTTGACGTGTCTAACAACCGAGTGACCCAAGTAAAAACGCCGGAGATCGATGGCTACTCAGCCATTCAGGTCGCATTCGGCAAGCGCCGTGCCTCTCGTGTTTCGAAGCCCCTTGCTGGCCATCTGGCCAAGGCGGGTGTCGAAGCCGGGCATGTGCTCAAGGAGTTCCTGATCGGTGCTGATCAGCTCGCCTCTTTCAAGGCGGGCGACCAGGTTGCCGTCACCATTTTTGCCGAAGGGCAAAAGGTTGATGTGACCGGTAGCTCCATCGGTAAGGGTTTCCAGGGTGGTATCAAGCGCCACAATTTCAGTTCAAACCGTGCAACCCATGGTAACTCGCTGTCGCATAACGCGCCGGGTTCCATCGGTATGGCGCAGGATCCGGGTCGTGTTTTTCCGGGTAAGCGCATGGCCGGCCATATGGGCGATGTTCAGTCGACCATGCAGGGGTTGACGATTGTTCGCGTTGATGCCGACCGCCAGCTGTTGCTGGTCAAGGGTGCCGTTCCCGGCGCCAAGGGTTCTGACGTCGTTGTGCGTCCGGCAGTCAAGGGCTAAGGGGGCGACATGGAACTCAAGGTAATTAACGAACAAGGCCAGGAATCCGCCAAGCTGCAGGCTTCCGATGTGCTGTTCGGTCGCGATTTCAATGAAGCGCTGGTTCACCAGATCGTCGTTGCCTACCAGGCTAACGCACGTTCCGGCGACCGTCAGCAGAAGGATCGCTCCGAAGTCCGTCATACCACCACCAAGCCGTGGCGCCAAAAGGGTACGGGTCGTGCCCGTGCTGGTAGCAATGGCAGTCCGCTGTGGCGTGGAGGTGGTCGTATTTTCCCGAATTCTCCAGAAGAGAATTTCAGCCAGAAGGTTAACAAGAAGATGTTCCGCGCCGGCATGGCTGCGATCCTCTCCGAGTTGGCCCGCCAGGACCGTCTCGTCGTCATCGACGATCTGTCCGTCGATGCGCCCAAGACCAAGCTTTTCATGCAGAAGCTCAAGGATCTGGGTCTCGAAGGGAAGCTTCTGGTCATCACCGACGCGCTGAGCGAGAACCTCTATCTCTCGTCGCGCAACCTGCCTAACGTTCTGGTGCTGGAAGCCCAAGAAGCCGATCCGGTTTCCCTGGTCCGCTTCCCCATGGTCCTCGTGACCAAGAACGCCGTGGCCAAGTTCGAGGAGATGTGGGGATGAATCAAGAGCGTCTGATGCAGGTGCTGCTGGCACCGCAAATCTCCGAGAAGGCTACCTATGTTGCTGATAAGCATAACCAGGTGATCTTCCGCGTCGCTTCCGATGCCACCAAGCCGGAAATCAAGGCTGCCGTTGAACTGCTGTTCAAGGTTGAAGTCGGCGCCGTCCAAGTCGCCAACGTCAAGGGCAAGGTCAAGCGTTTCAAGGGCGCGGTCGGTCGTCGCAAGGGCTGGAAGAAGGCCTACGTGAGCCTCAAGCCGGGCCAGGAACTGAATTTTGTTGAAGGGGGGAATGCGTAATGGCACTCGTTAAAGTCAAGCCGACTTCCCCGGGGCGTCGCGCCGTTGTCCAGGTGGTTAATCCCAACCTGCACAAGGGCAAGCCGTTCGCCCCGCTGGTCGAAGCCAAGTCTGGCAACGCCGGTCGCAATAACAATGGCCGTATAACCGTTCGCCATCAAGGCGGCGGTCACAAGCAGGCTTACCGCGTTATCGATTTCAAGCGCAACAAGGACGGCATTCCCGCCAAGGTTGAGCGTCTGGAATACGATCCGAACCGTACGGCCAACATTGCACTGCTGTGCTATGCTGACGGTGAGCGTCGCTACATCATCGCCAACAAGGGCATGGTCGTAGGCCAAGCGATTATGAGCGGCTCGGAAGCGCCGATCAAGTCGGGCAACGCCTTGCCGATCCGCAACATTCCGGTTGGTACGACCATCTGCTGTGTCGAGATGCTGCCTGGCAAGGGTGCGCAAATCGCGCGCTCGGCCGGTACCTCCGTCCAGTTGCTGGCTCGTGAAGGCTCGTATGCCCAGATCCGCCTCCGCTCGGGCGAAGTGCGTCGTGTGCATATCGAATGTCGCGCCACCATCGGTGAGGTTGGCAACGAAGAACATAACCTGCGAAAGTTCGGCAAAGCCGGTGCTATGCGTTGGCGTGGTATTCGCCCGACAGTTCGCGGTACGGCCATGAACCCGGTTGATCACCCCCACGGCGGTGGTGAAGGCAAGACCGGCGAAGGTCGCGTGCCAGTCAATCCGTGGGGTCAGCCCACCAAGGGTTACCGCACCCGCAGCAACAAGCGCACGAACAGCATGATCGTTCAGCGCCGTCACAAGCGTTAAGGGGTAGGAAATGGGACGTTCTCTCAAAAAGGGCCCGTTTGTTGATGCGCATCTGATCGACAAAGTCGAAGCAGTCCGCGCCACCAGCGACAAGCGCCCGATCAAGACATGGTCGCGTCGTTCGACGATCCTCCCCGAGTTCATCGGCCTGACGATTGCGGTGCACAACGGCAAGCAGCATATTCCGGTGTTCGTTACCGAAAATATGGTCGGTCACAAGCTCGGCGAGTTCTCGCTGACCCGTACGTTCAAGGGTCACACCGCCGGCAAGAAGGCCAAGAAGTAAGGAGCTGACATGGAAACTCGTGCAAATTTGCGAGGCGTACGCCTCTCTGCGCAAAAGGGCCGCTTGGTTGCGGACCTCGTGCGCGGCAAGCCGGTTGGCCAGGCTCTGAACATCCTGGCTTTCTGCCCCAAAAAGGGCGCCGGTATCGTCAAGAAAGTGCTGGAGTCGGCAATCGCCAACGCCGAGCATAACGATGGTGCTGATATCGACGAACTGACGGTGAAAACCATCTACGTTGAAAAAGGCATGGTGCTCAAGCGCTTTACGGCGCGCGCCAAGGGTCGTGGCAATCGGATCGTCAAGCCGACCTGCCATATCTATCTGACCGTTGGTAACTAAGGAAGAGCCATGGGACAGAAAATACATCCGACTGGCTTCCGCCTGGCAGTCACCAAGAACTGGGGTTCGCGCTGGTACGCCAATAGCAAGGATTTCCCGGGCATGCTCAACGAAGACATCAAGGTTCGTGAGTATCTCAAGCGCAAGCTGGCGCACGCCTCTGTGGGTCGTGTGCTGATCGAGCGTCCGGCCAAGAACGCCCGTGTCACCATCTACTCGGCTCGTCCGGGTGTGGTCATCGGCAAGAAGGGCGAAGACATCGAACAACTGCGTACGGATCTTCAGCGCATCATGGGCGTTCCCGTCCATGTGTCGATCGAAGAAATCCGCAAGCCGGAAATCGATGCCCAGCTGATTGCTGATTCGATTGCCCAGCAACTCGAAAAGCGCATAATGTTCCGTCGTGCGATGAAGCGCGCCATGCAAAACGCCATGCGTCTCGGTGCCCAGGGCATCAAGGTGATGAGCGCTGGTCGTCTGAATGGTGCTGAAATCGCTCGTAGCGAATGGTATCGCGAAGGCCGCGTGCCGCTCCATACCCTGCGCGCCGATATCGATTACGCCACCTCGGAAGCCCTGACCACCTACGGCATCATCGGGATCAAGGTCTGGGTTTACAAGGGCGACATGCTGGATCGCAACGAGCAGCCGGAAGTTGTCGAGCCGGTGGCCGACGATCGTCGGCCGCGTCGTGCGCCGGGCAAGCCGGAAGGAGACAAGCCGCGTACGCGTACCGTCAAGAAGGCTGATGGTGCTGGCGCTCCGGGCGCAAGAAAGGCAGGTGCTTAACATGCTGCAACCAAATCGCCGCAAGTTCCGTAAGGAACACAAGGGGCGCAACGAAGGTCTGGCCACCCGCGGCACGAAAGTGTCGTTCGGTGAGTGGGGCCTCAAGGCAACCGGTCGTGGCCGCCTGACGGCGCGTCAGATCGAAGCTGCCCGTCGTGCCATGACTCGTCACATCAAGCGTGGCGGTCGCATCTGGATCCGTATCTTCCCGGACAAGCCGATTTCCAAGAAGCCGGCCGAGGTTCGTATGGGTAACGGTAAGGGTAATCCGGAGTACTGGGTCGCGGAAATCCAGCCGGGCAAAGTGCTGTATGAGATGGATGGTGTCAATGAAGCCCTGGCGCGCGAAGCTTTTGCACTCGCTGCCGCCAAGTTGCCGATTGCCACCACCTTCGTGACTCGTCATCTGGGGTAATCATGAAAGCTAGTGAATTGAGAACCAAGAGCGTGGACGAGCTCAACAAGGAATTGCTGGACCTGTTGAGGGCCCAGTTCGGTATGCGTATGCAGCTTGCTACCCAGCAGCTATCCAATACCAGCCAAATGTCCAAGGTGCGTCGCGACATCGCTCGCGTTCGCACGCTTATCCGTGAAAAGGCGGTGCAGCAATGAGCGAAACCACCAGTATCAAACGTACTCTCGTCGGTCGCGTTGTCAGCGACAAGATGGAAAAGACGGTTACCGTCCTCGTCGAACGCAAGGTCAAGCACCCCATGTACGGCAAGGTGATGGTTCGTTCCAAGAAGTATCATGCCCATAACGAGGGCAACTCGGCCAAGGCTGGTGATCTCGTCGAGATCGTCGAAACCCGTCCGGTTTCGCGTACCAAGACCTGGGCAGTGACGAGTGTTCTTGAGAAGGCGATCGTTGTATAACGAAAGTTTCTTAAAATGCTTGCGCAGTCTTGAAAGAAGCCGGTATAATCCGGCTTCTTTTTTGCGGCCCTCGTCCTGAGGGTTTGCGAAGTTGTTCAACCCGTACGGGTTCCAAGACTGACCGCGCAAGCGGATTAAGTTGGAGTTAATTTAAATGATTCAGATGCAGACAACTCTGGATGTCGCCGATAACACCGGCGCACGTTCAGTAATGTGTATCAAAGTGCTCGGTGGATCCAGGCGCCGCTATGCTGGTATTGGTGACATCATCAAGGTCAGCATCAAGGATGCTGCGCCGCGTGGCCGCGTCAAGAAGGGCGATGTCTACAATGCCGTGGTGGTTCGTACCGCCAAGGGCGTTCGTCGTCCCGATGGTTCGCTGGTTCGCTTTGATGGCAATGCCGCCGTTCTTCTCAACAACAAGCTCGAGCCGATCGGCACGCGCATCTTTGGCCCGGTAACCCGCGAACTGCGTACCGAGCGCTTCATGAAGATCGTGTCCCTGGCTCCTGAAGTGCTGTAAGGACTGGCCATGGAAAAGATTCGTAAAGGCGACGAAATCGTCGTAATTACCGGTAAGGACAAAGGCAAGCACGGTACCGTGCTGCGTCGTGTCGATGATGAGCATGTGCTCGTCGAGGGTGTCAATCGTGCCAAGAAGCACGTCAAGCCAAACCCCGTAAAGGGTGTGGCGGGTGGCATCGTTGATAAAGACATGCCGATTCATATCTCCAATGTTGCGCTGTTCAATCCGGCGACCAAGAAGGCCGACCGTGTTGGCATCAAGGCGCTTGAGGATGGCCGCAAGGTTCGCGTGTTCAAGTCGAACGGCGAACTGGTCAACGCATAAGGAGTGGTCATGGCGCGTTTGCAAGAGTTTTACAAAGAAACCGTTGTTGCTGATCTGAGCAAGCAATTTGGTTACAAGTCCGTGATGGAAGTTCCGCGCATCACCAAGATCACCCTGAATATGGGTGTCGGTGAGGCAGTGGCTGACAAGAAAGTTCTCGAGAACGCCGTTGGCGACATGCAGAAGATCGCAGGTCAAAAACCGGTGACGACCAAGGCCCGCAAGTCTATTGCCGGCTTCAAGATTCGTGACGGTTACCCGATCGGTTGCATGGTCACGCTGCGTGGTCCGCGCATGTTCGAGTTCCTCGATCGTCTGGTCACCGTTGCGCTGCCGCGAGTTCGCGACTTCCGTGGTGTTTCTGGCAAGGGTTTTGATGGCCAGGGCAACTACAACATGGGCGTCAAAGAGCAGATCATTTTCCCGGAAATCGAGTACGACAAGATCGATGCTCTGCGGGGTATGAACATCAGCATCACCACGACCGCGAAATCCGACGCAGAAGCCAAGGCTCTGTTGGCGGCGTTCAAGTTCCCGTTCAAGAATTGAGGCAATCATGGCAAAACTTGCTCTGATCAACCGTGAAGAAAAGCGCCGCAAGCTTGTGGCTCAGTACGCCAAGAAGCGTGCTGCCCTCGAGGCGATTTTCAATAACGCGAGCCTGTCGGACGATGAGCGTTACGCTGCCCGTCTGAAGTTCCAGGCCCTGCCGCGCAATTCGAGCCCGTCTCGTCTGCGCAACCGCTGCCAGCTGACCGGTCGTCCGCGTGGTGTTTTCCGTAAGTTCGGTCTGTGCCGTCACAAGATCCGCGAACTGGCCTTCAATGGCGAAGTTCCGGGTGTTGTTAAAGCCAGCTGGTAAAAAGGAGATTCAGAAATGGCTATGAGCGATCCGATCGCGGACATGCTGACTCGCATCCGCAACGCCCAGCTCGCCGAGAAGGCGTCTGTCTCCATGCCCTCGTCCAAAGTCAAGGTGGCTATCGCCGCCGTGCTCAAGGATGAAGGTTACGTTGATGATTTCGCAGTTCGTCAGGCTGATGGCAAGCCGACCCTCGATATCGCACTCAAGTATTACGCCGGTCGTCCGGTTATTGAGCGCATCGAGCGTGTCTCCAAGCCCGGTCTGCGTATCTACAAGGGTTGCGAAGACATTCCTCGCGTCATGAACGGTCTGGGTGTCGCCATCGTGTCGACCCCCAAGGGCGTCATGACTGATCGCAAGGCTCGCGCCAGCAAGGTCGGCGGCGAAGTTCTCTGCATCGTGGCATAAGGGGATATCGATGTCTCGTATTGGTAAGAATCCCATCGTTTTGCCGGCTGGCGTTGAAGTTTCGGTTGGGGCGGACATTACCGTCAAGGGGCCTTTGGGTACCTTGAAGGCAATTACGCATCCGTCTGTGACGATTTCCGTTGAAGGTCAGAACGTCCAGGTTTCCAAGGTTGAAGGCGCCGCTAACGCAGCTGCCATGTGGGGCACCATGCGTGCCAACATCAACAACATGGTGACTGGTGTTTCCAAGGGTTTTGAGCGCAAGCTCCAGCTGGTCGGCGTGGGTTACCGCGCCCAGGCTCAGGGTGATGTGCTGAATCTGTCGTTGGGCTTTTCCCACCCCGTTGCGCACAAGATGCCGGCTGGTGTGAAGGTGGAATGTCCGACCCAGACCGAAATCCTGATCAAGGGGGCCGACAAGCAACAGGTTGGCCAGGTCGCTGCCGAAGTTCGTGCATATCGCAAGCCGGAGCCCTACAAGGGCAAGGGCGTTCGATACTCGGACGAAGTGGTGGTTATCAAGGAAACCAAGAAGAAGTAAGGGTGGCATATGTTTAATAAGAAACAAGCGCGTCTGCGCCGTTCCCGCCAAACCCGGGCCAAAATCGCCGAGCTCAAGGCTGTGCGTCTGTGCGTCAATCGCACGAACCAACACATCTATGCCCAGATCATCTCGCCCTGTGGCGGTAAGGTCCTGGCTTCGGCTTCCACGCTGGACAAGGATGTTCGCAATGACGTCCCGAACGGCGGTAACAAGGCTGCTGCCACTTCGGTGGGCAAGCTGATTGCCGAGCGCGCCAAGGCCGCCGGCATTGAGCAAGTGGCTTTCGATCGTTCCGGTCTTCAGTACCACGGTCGGGTTCAGGCGCTGGCGGAAGCCGCGCGTGAAGCCGGTCTGAAGTTCTGATCGCTGCGAAAGGATAAGGTTAGAAAATGGCTAAACCTGAAAGAAACAAGAAGCCGCAGCAAGCTGAAGAGCGTGATGACGGCATGCGCGAAAAGATGGTCGCGGTCAATCGCGTCACCAAGGTGGTTAAGGGCGGTCGAATCCTCGGTTTCGCGGCCTTAACTGTTGTTGGTGATGGCGATGGCAGCATCGGCATGGGTAAGGGCAAGTCCCGCGAAGTGCCAGTTGCCGCTCAAAAAGCTATGGAAGAGGCACGTCGCAAGATGGCCAAGGTCAATCTGAAGAACGGCACCGTGCATCACACCGTTATGGGCCGTCACGGCGCAACTACCGTGATGATCCAGCCAGCTCCGGAAGGTACGGGCATCATCGCAGGTGGCGCCATGCGCGCGGTCTTCGAAGTTGTTGGCGTGACCAACGTGGTGGCTAAGGCTCATGGCTCGACCAATCCTTACAACATCGTGCGGGCCACCATCGACGGTTTGTCGAAGGTGAACACGCCGTCCGAGATTGCAGCCAAGCGTGGCCTCTCGATTGAACGGGTTCTGGGGTAAGCCATGGCTGACAAGAAAATCATCGTGAAGCTCGTCAAGAGCATCATCGGCACCAAGCAGGACCACCGCGCCACCGTGCGTGGTCTGGGGTTGCGCAAGCTGAACAGTACTTCTGAACTAGTGGATACGCCGTCTGTGCGAGGCATGATCCAGAAAGTTCAGTATCTCGTCAAGGTTGAGGGTTAAGCCATGCGTCTGAATACCATCAAGCCGGGTGAAGGCTCCAAGAAGGCCGCCAAGCGCGTCGGTCGTGGCATCGGTTCGGGCCTCGGCAAGACCTGCGGTCGCGGCCATAAGGGTCAGAAGTCCCGCTCCGGAGGTTTCCACAAGGTGGGTTTCGAGGGCGGTCAAATGCCTTTGCAGCGTCGCCTGCCGAAGCGCGGTTTCAATTCTTTGACCCGTGCCCGCAATTACGAAGTCCGCCTGACCGATCTCGAGCGTCTGCCAGTTGAAGAGATTGATCTCCTCGCTCTGCAGGTCGCCGGTATTGTTCCGGGTGACGCTCTCTCCGCCAAGGTCATCCTGTCGGGCGCTATTGCCCGCAAGGTTATCCTCAAGGGTGTGGGCGCTACCAAGGGTGCCAAGGCCGCTATCGAAGCCGCTGGTGGCTCGGTCGTCGTCGCTGAGTAAGACAGGGAAAGGTTAGAACGTTGGCAGCAAATCCCAATACCGTTGGCAAGGGTGGCAAGTTCGGCGATCTCAAACGCCGGCTATGGTTCCTGCTTGGCGCGCTAGTTGTTTACCGCATTGGCGCCCATATTCCGGTTCCTGGGATCGACCCTAACGCGCTGGCCGATCTCTTTAATTCGCAGCAGGGTGGCATTCTGGGCATGTTCAACATGTTCTCGGGTGGTGCCTTGTCGCGATTTACGATTTTTGCTTTGGGGATCATGCCGTATATTTCGGCCTCGATCATCATGCAACTGATGAGTGTTGCCAGTCCGCAACTCGAAGCCCTTAAAAAAGAGGGTGAGGCCGGACGCCGGAAGATTACTCAATATACCCGCTACGGAACGGTGATTCTTGCCCTCTTCCAGGGGCTTGGCATTGCTGTAGCGCTTGAGGCGCAGGCCGGGCTGGTTAACGATCCGGGTTTCATGTTCCGGCTGACGACCGTTTCGACCTTGCTGACCGGCACGATGTTCCTGATGTGGCTCGGTGAGCAGATCACTGAACGTGGCTTGGGTAACGGCATCTCCATTATCATTTTTGCTGGTATCGCCGCCGGCTTGCCAAGCGCAATCGGTGGTTTGCTGGAACTGGTACGAACCGGGGCAATGCACCCGCTGACCGCGCTGATTATCTGTATCTTGGTTGTTGTCGTGACTGGTTTTGTGGTGTTTGTCGAGCGCGGACAACGCAAGATACTGGTCAACTACGCCAAACGCCAGGTTGGCAACAAGATATACGGTGGTCAGAGCTCGCATCTGCCACTCAAGCTGAACATGTCGGGAGTTATCCCGCCGATCTTCGCTTCTTCGATCATACTGTTCCCCGCTACCGTTGCTAATTGGTTCGGCGCTAGCGAGTCCATGCACTGGTTGAAGGATGTGGCTGGGACATTGTCTCCGGGGCAGCCGATATACGTGATGCTTTACGCTTCGGCGATCGTGTTCTTCTGCTTTTTCTATACAGCCCTTGTGTTCAACTCCAAGGAGACTGCGGACAATCTCAAGAAGAGCGGGGCATTCGTCCCAGGTATTCGTCCTGGTGAACAGACCGCGCGCTATATAGACAAGATACTGATGCGCTTGACCTTGATCGGCGCTGCCTACATCACCACGGTTTGCTTGTTGCCAGAATTTTTGATCCTGAAATGGAATGTTCCATTCTATTTCGGGGGTACCTCGCTGTTGATTATCGTCGTTGTAACCATGGATTTCATGTCCCAGGTTCAGGCATACGTGATGTCACATCAGTATGAAAGCTTGCTGAAGAAGGCAAATTTCAAAGGCGCGCCGATGATCAAGTAATCGCTTATGGCAAAAGAGGATTACATCGAAATGCAAGGGGAGGTTGTCGAAAACCTCCCAAATGCGACCTTCAAGGTCAAGTTGGAAAATGGCCATATTGTGCTTGGGTTCATTTCCGGAAAGATGCGAATGCATTACATACGCATACTTCCAGGTGACAAAGTGACCGTGCAATTGACGCCATATGATTTAAGCAAGGCCCGGATCGTTTTCCGGGTCAAGTAAAAGAGTTCTCTACGCAATAAACCGCAGGGCAAGGAATCACGGCTGCTTCCAAGCTCTCGCAGACGAGGAGTTAAACATGAAAGTGCATCCTTCAGTTAAGCGCGTGTGTCGCAATTGCAAAGTCATCCGTCGCAAGGGTGTCGTGCGCGTCATTTGCAAGGACCCGCGTCACAAGCAGCGCCAGGGCTAATGGCTCCGGTGTCGGCATTTGTTAATTTTGAAATAGTGGAGTGATTCGATGGCCCGTATCGCAGGGGTAAACATTCCGAACCATCAGCATGCAGAGATCGCTTTGACCGCGATTTTCGGCATCGGCCGTACCCGCGCGCAAAAGATTTGCGACGCGGCCGGCATCGTTCGTTCTACCAAAATGAAAGACCTGTCCGATGCGGACATGGATCGTCTGCGTGACGAAGTCGGCAAATTCACCGTAGAAGGTGATCTGCGTCGCGAAGTCACAATGAACATCAAGCGTCTGATGGACCTCGGTTGCTACCGTGGCCTTCGCCATCGCAAAGGTTTGCCTTGCCGTGGTCAGCGCACCCGTACCAATGCTCGTACTCGCAAGGGTCCGCGCAAGGCCATTGCTGGCAAGAAGTAATAGGGACAGAACATGGCAAAGACTGCTACCAAAGTTCGCAAAAAGGTTAAAAAGAACATCGCTGAGGGCATTGCCCACATTCACGCTTCGTTTAATAACACCATCATCACCATTACCGATCGTCAAGGCAATGCACTGTCTTGGGCAACTTCCGGCGGTGCCGGCTTCCGCGGTTCGCGTAAGTCTACTCCGTTCGCTGCCCAGGTCGCTGCTGAAGCCGCTGGCAAGGCTGCTCAGGAATGTGGTGTCAAGAATCTGGAAGTTCGCATCAAGGGCCCGGGTCCTGGTCGTGAGTCTTCAGTCCGCGCATTGAACGCGCTGGGCATGAAGATCACCGCGATTTCCGACGTGACACCGGTGCCGCATAACGGTTGCCGTCCGCCCAAAAAGCGCCGCATCTAAGGAGAAAGACAAGTGGCTCGTAATCTCGATCCGAAATGCCGTCAGTGCCGCCGCGAAGGCGAAAAGTTGTTCCTGAAGGGCGAAAAGTGTTTTACCGATAAGTGTGCCATCGAGCGTCGTTCTTACGCTCCTGGTCAACACGGCCAGAAATCTGGCGCACGTTTGTCTGACTATGGTGTTCACCTGCGCGCCAAGCAGAAGATTCGCCGCGTTTACGGCGTCCTTGAAGGCCAGTTCCGCAAGACGTTTGCCGAAGCTGATCGCCGCAAGGGCCAGACCGGTGAAAACCTTCTGCAATTGCTCGAAGCACGCCTGGACTCCGTTGCCTACCGTATGGGTTTTGGCGCTTCGCGCACCGAGTCCCGTCAGATCGTTCGTCACAATGGCGTTCTGGTCAATGGCAAGCGCGTCAACATCCCTTCCTTTATCGTCAAGCCGGGTGATGTTGTCCAGCTGACCGATCGTGCTCGTGCTTCCCTGCGTTGCAAGGCTGCGCTGGAAGCTGCTGAGTCTCGTGGTTTCCCCGAGTGGATTTCGGTGGATGTCAAAGAAGGCAAGGGCACATTCAAGGCCATGCCGCAGCGCTCTGAACTGCCGGCGACCCTGAATGAAGGTCTCGTCATCGAACTTTACTCGAAGTAAGCACTGAGCAGAGGATCTAGCCCATGCAAAGCAGTGGACTTCTAAAACCCCGTATCATCGACGTGCAGAGCGTTTCGCCCGTGCAAGCCAAAGTGGTCATGGAACCGTTTGAACGCGGTTATGGCCATACCCTTGGCAACGCGCTGCGTCGCATCCTGCTCTCCTCGATGGTTGGTTACGCACCGACCGAGGTTGGTATCGATGGTGTTCTCCATGAATACTCGACCATTGACGGTGTACAGGAAGATGTCGTAGACATCCTCCTCAACCTCAAGGGTATTGTGTTCAAGCTGCACAATCGCGATGTTGTTAACCTGAAATTGGCCAAGGAAGGTGAAGGCCCCGTTCGTGCTGGCGATATCGAATTGCCGCACGACGTGGAAATCATCAATCCTGAACACGTAATCGCTCACCTCTCCACGGGCGGCAAGCTGTCCATGGAGATCAAGGTCGAAAAGGGTCGCGGCTATGTTCCTGGCAACATGCGTAATCTCGGCGATGCCAAGTCCATCGGCAAGCTGGTACTCGATGCGTCTTTCAGCCCGATTCGTCGTGTTGCCTACGCAGTCGAAAGCGCTCGCGTTGAACAGCGTACCGACCTTGACAAGTTGATTGTCGATATCGAAACCAACGGTGTTGTCGAGCCGGAAGAAGCCATTCGCTACGCTGCCCGCGTGCTGATGGAGCAGCTTTCCGTCTTCGCCGATCTGGAGGGTACCGCACCTGTCGCCGAGGCTTCCAAGCCGGCTCAGGTTGATCCGGTCCTGCTCCGTCCGGTGGATGATCTCGAATTGACGGTTCGTTCGGCGAACTGTCTGAAGGCCGAGAACATTTACTACATCGGTGATCTGATTCAGCGTACCGAGAACGAGCTTCTCAAGACGCCTAACCTGGGTCGCAAGTCGCTGAATGAGATCAAGGAAGTGTTGGCCGCTCGCGGTTTGACGCTCGGCATGAAACTGGAGAACTGGCCGCCCGCCGGTCTGGAAAAGGCGTAAGCCTTTTCTCCCGGGCAGTCAAGGGACGCCTGCAGAATATAGAAAGGATTAACCATGCGTCACCGCAATGGACTTCGCAAACTGAACCGTACCAGCAGCCATCGCCTGGCGATGCTGCGCAACATGACCGTTTCCCTGCTCAAGCACGAGGCTATCAAGACCACCGTGCCGAAGGCAAAGGAACTGCGCCGTGTTGTTGAACCGATGATTACTCTCGGCAAGACCCCGACGCTGGCAAACAAGCGTCTGGCCTTTGACCGTCTGCGCGACCGCGACATCGTGGTCAAGCTGTTCGCCGAAATCGGCCCGCGTTATGCAACCCGTCCGGGTGGCTACCTTCGTATTCTGAAGTGTGGCTTCCGTGTCGGCGATAACGCACCGATGGCGTTTGTTGAGCTGGTCGACCGTCCGGAGCCCACCGAGGCTGTGGAAATCGAAGAAGCTGCTGCGTAATAAGCATTAGTGATTAAAAAGGCCGGAGGTTCCGGCCTTTTTTTCGTTTACCTGCCCGCATCCACGGTCTATGGGCAGTCGATAAGCATTAGCGATATATCGTCGCTGGCAACACCGTTATTCTGATGCACGGCCAAGGCTGCTTCAATTTTTGCAAAGCGATCAGTCGGGGAGGTATTGGCGGTTGCTGCTATCAGCCCGTCTACTCCGAATTGCAGGCCCTCGGGGTTGGTTGCCTCAAGCAAGCCATCCGAGCAGAGAATAAGCTGGCTTTCATCGGCCCAATCGAAATTTTGGGGCTCCCCGCCTAGCTCTTCGTTGCTGACAATACCCAGGGGCAGGTTGGCGGAAGGAAAGGTGCTGGCTACTCGCCCCCATCTATCGAACAGGAAGGCTTCAGGGGTGCCACCGACCCAGATGTCGCCACGCTTCCGGGCTTCATCGAGGCAAACCAGCGTAATGGCAACGAAGCGTCCGACAGGCATGGATTCCTTGAGCTGGTGATTCAGTTCAAGAACAATCTCCCGAATTGGCCTGTTGAGCTTTGTCATTCGATAGAACAAGGCAAGCACTGGCAAGACGCTGATCGCCGCGGTCAGGCCATGCCCGGTGGCGTCGGCGAGCAAGGCATAGAAAAGCCCTTCCGCAGAGCGATTCGCCGCAACGATGTCGCCGCTGAAATTTTCGGCCGGAATGACCTTATAGCGGAGGCGACTGTCCTGAAGGCCCTTGCGATGCAACTGCTTTTCCATCAGACCTAATGCCAGGTGCTGTTCCGCTTGAGTCTGGTCGTAATAGTCCTGCAGTTGGCGGGCATTCTCGCGGAGCTGTTGCTCGGTCCTCTTGCGCTCAGAAATATCCCGTATGACGCCAACCATCATGCGGCGGTTGTCGAGCAGGATCTGTGTGATGGTCAGGGTTGCAGCGAAGCGGTGACCTTCTTTATGCTGCGCTTCCAGCTCGCGTTCGAGACCAATCGTTTTTGGCGGGGTGGCCTCGGTGTAGTTTCCGATACGGATTTCGTGGGCTGACCGCTCGTCTTCTGGCATCAGCATTGAAACGTTATGGCCAATCAACTCGGCTGGAGTCCAGCCAAAAATTCGCTCGGTTGATTGGTTTACCGAGACGATAATTCCGTTCTCATCACTGGTGACGATGGCATCGAGAACGTTATCGGATATGGCCTGAACTCGGCGCAGCGAGTCGATCGACTCCTGCTGCAAGGCCAGCGAGCGCTGCATGGAACGCAACTTGGCTTCGAGAACGACGAAGTTGATCGGTTTGGTCAGATAGTCGTCGGCACCGGCATCCAGTCCTTCAACCAGGTTTTCATCGCGGTTCAGGGCGGACAGGAAAATGACTGGCGTCCACCGGTCACGAGGCATGGCCTTGATTCGACGGGCGGCCTCGAATCCATCCATGACCGGCATCATGATGTCGAGCAAGACCAGATCGGGAGATTCTGCGGTGAAACGGCGCACCGCCTCCTCGCCGTTCTCGGCCAGAATGACTTCATGGCCGAGCTTTTTCAGAAATACCTGAAGGATGTGCAGGTTGGTGCGGTTGTCATCAACTGCCAGCACTTTCATCTTGGTTGAAATCGAAGTCATGTCTGATGCTCGCCGTTATTCCCCTGGCCGCAGCAAATGGTAGCAACGGCAATGTTGCCGCAGCCTTCATAAGCGATGCTACTGAAACTGAGCATGCGGGCCAGAGCGATCCCTCGACCATTCGGGTCAAAGGCACGCTCGGGGTCAATTTCAAGATAGTTTTGCCATGGAAATCCGTTGCCCTGATCGCTGACGCGAAGCGTTATTGCATTTGCCTCACGGTGATAGCTCAGGCGAACTTCCTTGGTTGCATTTTCTGGCAGGGCAGCGCGCCGGGCGATCTCTTCGTGCCAGCGATCCTCCTGTTTCAAACGGCTTTTCTCCGCATAGGCCAGGCCAAGATTGCCATGCTCGACACCGTTGATGAGCAGTTCGGAAATGCCCATGACCGCAGCGTCGGGATTCGGGCAGGCTTGGGCGATGAAGGTGGCAAGCTGGGCCGCCTCGTCGATGGTACGGATGGAGAACTCGGCTTTGTCGAGAAACTGCAGCGAATTGATGTGCTGGTGCAGTTGTCGGCTGAGCGAACTCCGCGCCTCGGCATCGCTGAGCGCTGCGTGGACAATGGCTAGCAGGCTGTCACGTCGATAGGGCTTGGTCAGATAGTAGTAGGCGCCGGCTTCGAGGCCTTCGCGAATCTGCTCGGGGGAGTTGGCGGCCGTCTGCATGATGACGGGAATGCTGGAGAGACGCGGGTCGCCCTTCATTCTTCTGAGCAGGCCGATGCCGTCGAGGCCGGGCATCATCCGGTCGAGCAAAATGAGTTTGAAGTCATTTTCGGCGTTTTGCAGCAATTGCCAGGCGGCTTCGCCGCTGTCCGCCGTTTGCAGAACAAAAGGCTCTTCTCCATCGAAATACTCGACCAGAATTTCCAGGTTGAGTTCTTCGTCGTCCACCAGCAAGACGAGTGTCTTAGTCATTTTGTCCCGATTTTTCCATCCAGCAGTTCAATGGCAGGGTGACGATGAAACAGGCGCCTTGCCCTGAATTATTGTGGGCAACAATCGTACCACGGTGTTGCGCCACAATAGCCCGGCAAATCGCCAGTCCCAGCCCTGTTCCCCCGGCACCGCTCTTGGTGGCGCTGCTTTGAACAAACTTGTCAAAAATGCTCTCCAGCTCGGCTGTCGGGATGCCGATTCCCTGATCGATGAAACTGATCGAGAGCCCAGGCCGTGAACCACTATCCTCGGCACGCCGCCCGGCCGGCAGTTCGTCGTTGGCCAGTTCGACGCGAATGGTTCCGCCTTCGGGCGAAAACTTGATGGCGTTGGACAGCAGGTTGCAGATGACCTGGGTGATCCGGTTCATGTCTGCGCTGATCTGCGTGCTGGCTGCCCGGTTCTTGAATTCGAGTTGCAGCTTGCGTTTGAGCTGCAACGGTTCGAGTTGGGCGCCGACCTGTTTTGCCAGTGCCAATGCGTCGAATGTCGTTGGATGCAAGGCCATTTGCCCGGCGTCGAGCTTCGAGAGGTCGAGCAATTCGTCGATCAGCGAGAGCAGCCGTTGGCCGCTCTGATCGATGCGCTGGAAATATTGGCTGATTTTCGGGTCGCTGGCATTGACGGCGCGGCGGTTGCCCAGATCGACGAAGCCGAGGATGGCATGCATCGGTGTGCGCAGTTCGTGCGACATGTTGGCCAGAAATTCGGATTTCGCCTGATTGGCGGCGCGAGCCTGCTGCAAGGCAGTATCGAGGCTGGCTGTTCGCTCGAGAACGAGTTCCTGCAAATGGTCGCGGTGCTCGCTCAACTCTCGCGTCAGGGAGAGCGCATAGCGTTCGGCCCGTTCGCGATGGGTGGCCAGGTGATGAACGAGGAGGGCCAGCAAGAGGCTGGTGAGCAAGCCGCCATAAAGAACCAGGGCCGGGGTGTCGAGCCCCCGAGTGGTGTGGCCGCTCGGGTAAAAGTGAAGAATCCAGTTCCGCCCGCCAAAGTCGATTTCGTGATGAAGCAATGGCGGCTCGTTCGTATTGTGGCTGGGGTCCGAGTTGTAGATCAGCGTCGGGGCGACCGCCTCGGCCGAGTCCGTGGCCAGCGATTCGTCAAAAATCTGCAGCACAAAGCGGCTGCTGAGCGGCAGTTTGAACGACGACATGAACTCATCAAAACGATAAGCCGTCAGGACGACGCCGGCGAAAGCGCGCGTGTTCTGGTCGAGGAGCGCGTGGACCAACTGGAAGCCCGGACGCCGGGTGCCCTTGTCGGGTTGCAGTTCGATGGGCGCCGTCATGGCAATCTTGCCGGTCAGGATGGCGCGGTTGATGGCTTCGCGACGGGCCGTTTCGGATAGCAGGTCAAATCCGATTGCCTTGGCAAGGACCGGCGACTCCGGCGCAATGAAGAAGAGGGGAACGGCAAGGCGGGCATCGGTTTTCGGGAAAATCCGGAAACTTCTACGGTCAACCGGAAATTTGGTCGATTTTTGAAATGATTCGAGGTCGTCGCGGTGCACTGCGGGGGCGTAGGCAAAGGCGAACATGCCGGCCAGGCTGCCCTCGATTTCCATGGCCTTGGCAAAACGGCGCCAGATCGTCAGATCCTGGCTTGGCGCGGCGGTGGCGAAAGCCTGCAGGGAGCGCAGGAACTGGCCATGGAGATTCAGCCGGTCGCGAATCTCGGCCGTAATCGCTGCGCTTTCCTGGTTGCCGGCCAACTCCTCGGACTGTATCTGAATGCGGGACTGCCAGTGCCAGGCGGTGAGCGTGGCTGAAGCCAGCAACAAAAAAGTGACGAGCGGCAACAACCAGTTACCCCGGTTGTACCTCGATGTCGTGCCGCGCATGGCCTTCACTGCGGATCCGGCTCCATTTCCTGTTTTTCCTGTTGCTGCAGTGTCCACATCCGGGCGTAATTGCCGTCGGCGGCGAGCAGCGCGCCGTGGCTGCCCCGTTCGACGATGCGGCCTTCGCTCATGACCAGGATTTCGTCGGCATTCATGACCGTCGACAGGCGGTGGGCGATGACCAGCGTCGTGTGGCCGATCGCCACCTGTTCGAGCTGGGTCTGGATGGCGCGTTCCGTCGCCGAATCAAGCGCCGAAGTGGCCTCGTCGAAAATCAGGATGGGCGGATTCTTGAGCAGGGCCCGGGCAATGGCGACGCGCTGTTTCTCGCCGCCGGACAGCTTGAGGCCGCGTTCGCCGACGCGCGTTTCGTACTTGAGCGGCAGCGATTCGATGAAGTCGTGCAACTGGGCGGCCCGTGCCGCTGCGAAGACTTCTTCGCGGCTCGCTTCCGGCCGGCCGTAATTGATGTTGTAGAAAATGGTGTCGTTGAACAGCACGGTATCCTGCGGCACGATGCCGATGGCGGCGCGCAGGCTGGTCTGTTTCAACGCGCGCAGATCGTGGCCGTTGATCTGAACGGCGCCGCCGGTGACGTCGTAAAAACGGTAAAGCAGCCGTGACAATGTCGATTTGCCGGCCCCGGAATGGCCGACGACGGCCACCGTCCTGCCCGGCGGGATGGCGAAGCTGAGGTTTTTCAGAATCTGCCGATTCGGCTCGTAGGCGAACTCGACGGTGTCGAAGTTGACCTGCAGCGGGCCGGTTGGCAGGTCGCGTGCATCCGGCGCATCGGCGATTTCGCGGTTCTCGCTGAGCAGCTTGAACATCCGTTCGATATCAGTCAGCGCCTGGCGGATTTCGCGGTAAACGATGCCGAGGAAATTGAGCGGCATGTAGAGTTGGATCAGGAAGGCATTGACCAGCACGAGATCGCCGATGGTCATCCGGCCATCGACCACGCCATCCGCCGCCCGCCACATCATGGCCGTGACACCCAGCGCGATGATCGCCTGCTGGCCGAGGTTGAGGAAGGCCAGCGTCGTCTGGCTGCGCGTCGCCGCCTCTTCCCATTTGATCAGCTGCTCGTCGTAACGGCGGGCTTCCCAGGCTTCGTTGTTGAAATACTTGACCGTCTCGTAGTTGAGCAGGCTATCGACGGCGCGGGTGTTGGCCGCCGAGTCGTTCTCATTGACGGCGCGGCGGATGTCGATGCGCCAGTTGCTGACCTTGATGGTGAACACGATATAGGCGAGCAGCGAGATCAGCGTGATGACGACATAACCCATGTCGTACTTGACGAACAGGATGCCAAGCACCAGCCCGATTTCGACCAACGTCGGCAGGATCGAATAGAGCGTGTAGGAGATCAGGCTGGAGATCGAGCGGCTGCCGCGTTCAATGTCGCGCGACACGCCGCCGGTTTGCCGCTCCAGATGGAAACGCAGCGACAGGGCATGCAGGTGGCGGAATACCTCGAGCGACACCTGCCGGACGGCGCGCTGCGTGACCCGGGCGAAGAGGATTTCGCGCAGTTCCTGAAACAGCGAGGTCGAAAAGCGCAGGGCGCCGTACAGGACGAGGAGCAGGATGGGCAGAGCAAGCACCTGCTGGCTGGGGGATAGCCCGTCGATCATTTCCTTGAAAACCAGCGGCACGCCAACGTTGGCCACCTTGGCCCCGATCAGGCAAGCCAGCGCGGCGAGTACGCGTAAACGGTATTGCCAGAGATAAGGGAACAGCGTGCGCAAGGTCAGCCACACATGGGTTTCCGGCAGGGGTTGTCCGGCGGGCGGTTTGGGAAGAGCGGTGGCGCGGCGCATGCAGGAACCTGACGGGATTTGATGTGGCGATGAATTGTGTGAGTATATGAAAACTGCCCGCTTTCCGGGAAAATCCCGAAATATTTAGCGTTTTGGACAAATAATGGCCGACGACCGTATCACCCTCCCCAGCAAGCACTCCACATTGCGCGTCGTACCCATGCCGGCGGATCTCAACCAGAATGGTGACGTTTTTGGCGGCTGGGTCATGGCCCAGGTCGACGTCGCTGGCGCCATTCCCGCCATGCGTCGGGCGCGTGGCCGGGTGGCCACGGTATCGGTCAATTCCTTCCTGTTCAAGCAACCGGTGTCGGTTGGCGATATCGTCAGTCTCTATGCCGACATCGTGCGCGTCGGCACCACATCGATCACGGTCAGGGTTGAGGTTTTTGCCGAGCGCAATTACGCGGCACCGATCATCGTCAAGGTAACCGAAGCCGAACTGACTTACGTGGCCATCGATGGCGACGGAATGAAGCGCGCGGTTCCAGCCGAAAATATGCCGAAAATGGATTAAAATCCGGCAGTTATCAAATTACCCCGCCAGCAAGGGAGCAATCCAATGAACAAAATGACCCTGCGTACCATTCCAGCCGTGTTGCTGGTCGCATTTTCCGGTGCCGCTTCTGCCGCTGCCTTCCAGCTTATGGAGCAAAATGCCAGCGGCCTCGGCAACGCCTACGCCGGCTCGGCGGCGGTGGCCGACAATGCCAGCACGATCTTTTTCAATCCGGCCGGCATGACCCAACTCGGCAACGGCATCCAGCTTTCGGCCGGGGTTACGGGCGTCGGCCCCAGCTACGAATACCGCGACCAGGCCGGCGTCAAGTCGGGCGGTAACGCCGGTGGCTGGGCTGCCGTACCGAATGCTTACCTGTCGGGGCAATTGACGAAAGACCTGTTCCTCGGCCTTGGCATCTCGGCACCGTTCGGGCTGGCGACGGAATACGATCCGGTATGGGGTCCTTCTTCTAATCCGGGGGCCGGCTCAGCAACAGCCGTCAAGTCGGAAATCAAGACAATCAATATCAATCCGTCGATCGCCTATCGCGTCAACGACAAGGTTTCGCTGGGTTTTGGTTTGAACTACCAGTCCATCGACGGCGAGCTAACCAGGACAGGCGTCTCACTCAAGGCTGACGATGCCTCCTGGGGCTGGAATGCCGGTGCCTTATTCACTCTTTCGCCGGCCATGCGGGTTGGCATCTCCTACCGCTCGGTCATCAAGCACAAGCTGGATGGCACGCTCAACGGTGCCTTGCCGGTTAATGCCGACGTTAAGCTGCCCGATACCTTTATCCTGTCGGTCTGGCAGCAAGTCTCGGATCGCTGGGAGGCCATGGGCGATCTGTCGTATACCCGCTGGAGTTCGATGCGGGCGCTGAATATTCTGAACAGCAGTGGCACACAGGTGGGCAGCGAAACTTTCAATTACGAAAACTCCTGGCGTTTTGCCTGGGGTGCCGGCTACAAGGCGACTGACAAGGCCAAGCTGAAATTCGGTATCGCCTTCGATCGTACCCCGGTCCGTGACGAATACCGCTCGGCTCGCGTGCCGGACAACAACCGCCTGTGGTTGTCGCTCGGCGGCCAGTGGAATGCGGGGGCGGTTGGCAAATTTGATCTCGGTTACTCGTATCTTTATGTCATCGATCCGACCATTTCCCAGGGCGCCTTGCAGGGCAAGTACGACGCCAGCGCCCACATCATCGGCGTGCAATATTCGGTGGGTTTCTAAGCTGCCGCGGCCGAGGCCAAATTGCCGGCGCTTGAACTGGGCGGTATGACGCTGGGGCTGCGCGAAGGCGTGATCGGCTTGATCGCGCTGGTCGCCGCCTACATGCTCTTCGTGTTGTTGCGCATGATCTTGTTGCGCAATCGCCCGGCGGTTTCGGAGAAGTCCGTTCCTGTTGTGCCAGTCGCCGAGTCGGTTGAGGCGCCGCCTGCGGAGCCGGCCGAGGCCGATGAAAACTGGGCGCAGGCCTCCGCAGATTTGGCCGGGGATACCTTGCGCAGCGGCCTGGAGCAGGAACTGGCCCAGATGCGTGACGAAGTCGATGCCATTCGCGGCGAACTGGCTGCCCTGCGCGAGGACATGCAGCAGGAGCTGGCCCACCTGCGGGCCAGCCAGACGGTTTCACCGATTTATGGCGATGCAATGCAGATGGCCGTTTCGGGTTACGATCCGGCGGCGATCGCCGAACGTTGCGGCATTGCCCGCGCCGAGGCGGAGTTGGTCGTGGCGCTGGCCAAGAGTCAGGAACGTTGAGGGTGGCGATGGCAGAACAACCGGAAGTTTCCGAAACCGAAGCAGTATCTGGCGAGATTCGCAGCAAATTGCTGGCGCGTCTGGCCGTGGCCGGGGTGCTGGTTGCCGCTCTCCTCGGCGTGCTGGCCTTCTTCGATTATCTGGCCACGGTGCCGGACGAATCGGAAGAGCAGGTATTCACCAAGCCGGTTCCCGTCGCCCCCAAGAAAGAAGTTTCGCAGCCGCTGACCCCGACAGAAAACCTGCCGACGCCACCGGAGCAGGAAAAGGTCGAAGCACCGGTCGATCTACCGCCGCCGCCGAAGGTCGAAGCACACGCCCCGGCGCTTGAGCCGAAGCCGGAAGCGCTTGTTGAAAATCGCCCCAAATTGCCGTCGACCGTAGAATCCACCAAAAAACTGGTGACACCTGCGCCGACAGTCGCACCAGTGCCCGCCCCGGTGCCCGAGGCGACCACGGCCCCCTCCAATATCCTGCCGCCCCGCGCGGCGGCTCCGGCTCAGACAATGCCCGCCAAGCCAATGGCGCGGATCGTCGAAGCGCGACCGGCGCCGGCTGTCACGCCACCGGTCGTGTCTCGCCTGTTTTCAGGTTTCGTGCTGCAGGCCGGTGTTTTTTCGAGTGTCCAGCGCGCCGAAGAACTGCACGCCCGGCTAACCCTGAGCGGCGTTCCATCGACGCTGGAAACCCGTGTTCAGGTCGGGCCCTTCAAGACCAAACACGAGGCAGAAATGGCGCAGGCCAAGCTCAAGGAACTGGGTGTCGAGACCATCCTCGTGCCGCCCAAGGGTAAAAACTAGCCTGCTCAAGGCATGCCCGGAAGACGCGGCAAGCCGAGACTGCGCCGGACATCGCGATGCAACTGCAGGGGCGGCGGCAAGGGGGCTGACTGGCGACGCGGCTCCTCATAACGACGATTGTCGTAATAGCTGTCGCCTCGATTATCGTAGTACCTGCCGCCACGATCGTCGTAATGACGATAGCCGGAATTGTAATAAATAGTCCCGCTCGGTTGGCCGTAGCCAGGATAGCTTCCACCATACGCTGGCGGTGCCCGGTGATAACCCGCCGGGTAGGGCGCCACTGCGCAGGCACCCAGGCTGCCGATCAGAGCGGTAGCGAGGCCAAGGCGAAGAAGCGTTTGTTTGAGGTTCATTGGGGAATGTGTCCGGTGGTTATGTAAGCAAATAACGCGGTGACTCCCCGCCCGGCATACGTCGATGCCGGGTTAGTTTGTAACAAATCGTTAGAGGTTCAATTCGGCAACAGCCTTGATGCCCTGTTCGATGTTGTTTCGGGTTGCCGCTTCGACGGCCATGCGGAGTCGCGTCACGCCGGCGAAGGCCTCGCCCATGGTGGCCGTGCCGCTCGATTTGACAGCCTTGCGCAGGACGACCGAGCGGTCGCTGGCCTTGGTCAGCGACCAGGCAGTTTCCATGTCGACCGTGAACGTGGCGCCAAAAATCGGTTTTGACAGGCTGGTCAGGCGGACGCTCAGTTCGTAGTCGCCGTTGCTGCCCTGGACGATGGTTGTGAACAGCTTGCTCTGGGCGATGGCCTCTTCGATGGCCGCCTTGAGGTCGGCGTCCGACACGTTGCTGCTGTCCATGGCGCCGGTTGCGGCGCCGCCGCTGGTCTGGACGCGCAGGCTGTACGGATGATGCTTGCTGACCATCAGGTTCTGCGGCGTCATTGCTGCTCGGTCAGCGGGCGAGGCGCAGCCGCCGAGGGCCAGGGCAATTGCCGTGATCGACAGCAGCAGCTTCGGGGAGGTGACGATACGGCGCATTTACTTGGCTCCCTTGTAGATGTTGTCGACCACCTCATTGACCATTTCCGTGGGTGACAGGCGGGTCAGCGAGGTGTGGAAGGAGTTGCCGGTGGCCAGCGGGAAATCGGTTTTCGGATCGCGGATGGTGATGGTCAGTTCCAGCATGTACATGGTGATATCCCACATCCATTTGTCGATGTAGGTCACGACGGCATCGACCCCGCTCGGAGCAGCTTCGGTACCCGTGGAAACGGTGACTCCCTTGGTGCGCAATTTGTCAGCGACCAGTTTGTAGGTGTTGTCGTCCTCGGCGACGCGCTTGACGTACATGGTCTTGAGAGACGACAGGTTGGCCGATGGATCGACATTGGCGGTTGCACGGTTGACCGCGCAGCCTGTGCTGAGTGTCACGACAAGTCCAAGCAAGGCCAGCAACTTCATGGCTTTTTTCATAATCAGTCCCCCTGTTATCGATGAAAGAGGGCGATATTATGCCGTGCGGAAATGCTGGTTGTTGATCTAGCGCAGGTCTTCGCGGATTTTGCCCGTGCAGTGATCGTGGTTTATTCGGCCAGGGCCTTGCGAATCCGCTTGGCAAAAACGGTCATTTCCCTTGCTGCCTGAATGTCGCCCTTCGTTTCGGCGACGACGATGCCGCGTTCGTAGGCGGTCAGCGCGGCGGCGTGGTCGCCAGCTTCGGCCAGGGCCTTGCCGAGGGCTTTCCAGGCGGCTGAATAGTTTGCGTCGCGGTCGACGGCGTTCTGGAAGCAGTCAGCGGCTTTGGCCGGGTCGCCGGCCTTGAGGTATTCGTTGCCGAGCGAGAAGCGGAGCAGGGCGCCGTCGCGCGGGCCGTCGAGCATTTTTTCCAGGGATTCGATACGTGGGTTCATGGGCTACCAAGGCTAAAATAGGGTTTTGCAATCCGGATACAGGAAGCTTACTCATGGCCAAGACCATCATCGCCACCCCGAACGCCCCGGCCGCCATTGGCACCTATTCGCAAGCCGTGCGCGTCGGCGACACCGTTTACATGTCAGGGCAGATCGGGCTCGATCCGGCCACTATGCAAATGGTAGACGGGATCGACGCGCAAATCGTTCGCGTTTTCGACAATCTCAAGGCCGTGGCTGAAGCTGCCGGCGGCTCGCTGGCCGATGTGGTCAAGCTCAACGTCTTCCTGACCGATCTGGCCAACTTCGCCAAGGTTAACGAAACGATGGCCAAGTATTTCAGCGAGCCCTTCCCGGCTCGTGCAGCGGTTGGCGTCAAGGAACTGCCGCGCGGCGCGCTGGTTGAGGCCGATGCGGTGATGTGCCTGGGCAACTGATTTACCCCTGATGACGACGAGCGGGGCGCCCGCCCCGGCTTCTCCGCCCATTCGTGCCTCCGAGGCGTTGCAGAAGAAGCTTGCCAAGATCGGCCTCCATAGCGAGGCCGATTTGCTGGTGCACCTGCCGCTGCGCTACGAGGACGAAACGCGCATCACGCCGGTCAATCGGAGTTTTGGCAATGAACCGGTGCAGATCGAGGTCGTCGTTCAGAGCAACGAAATCCAGTTCCGGCCACGCCGGCAGATGATCGTCCGGGCGGCGGACGAGAGCGGCGAGATCACGCTGCGCTTTTTCAGCTTCTATCCGAATCAACAGGCGGCGCTCAGCGAAGGTTCGCGCATCCGGGCCTTCGGCGAAGTACGCGGCGGCTTCTTCGGCGCCGAGATGGTGCACCCGCGTTTCCGCAAGGTTGGCGACGACGAGCCGCTGCCTTCGGAATTGACGCCGATTTACCCGACGACCGCCGGGCTGGCCAATTCGGCGCTGCAAAAGCTGATCGGCAAGGCGCTGGCGGTTGGCGATCTGTCTGAAACGCTGCCCGAAGAACTGCGCCAGCGTCTGAAATTGCCCGGGCTGGCGCGCAGCCTGCGGTTTTTGCACACGCCGCCACCCGGTACCGATCTCGATACGCTGCACGCGCGCAACCACCCGGCCTGGCGGCGCGTGAAATTCGACGAAGTTCTGGCTCAGCAACTGTCGCTGCGCCGCGCCTATCTGGCGCGACGCGAGCAGGGGGCGCCGGTGCTCGTTGCGCGCGACGATCTCGGGGCGCGCCTGCTTGACAGCCTGCCCTTCGGTCTGACCGGGGCGCAGGTGCGGGCCATGGCCGAGATCGGTCGCGATCTGGCCCAGCCTTACCCGATGCAGCGTTTGCTGCAGGGCGACGTCGGTGCCGGCAAGACGATCGTTGCAGCGCTGGCCGCGTGTCAGGCCATTTCGGCAGGCTGGCAGGCGGCCTTCATGGCGCCGACGGAAATTCTCGCCGAGCAGCACTATCTGAAACTCAAGGACTGGCTGGAACCGCTCGGCGTCAAGGTGGCGTGGCTGTCCGGTAGCCTGAAAACGAAGGCCAAGCGTGAGCAACTCGCGGCGACGGCGGCCGAGGCGCAGCTGGTCGTCGGCACGCATGCGCTGATTCAGGATGGCGTCGATTTCGCCAAACTCGGGCTGGCCATTGTCGACGAGCAGCACCGCTTCGGCGTCGCCCAGCGCCTCGCGCTACGCAAGAAGGGCGACAACCCGCATCAGCTCATGATGTCGGCGACGCCCATCCCGCGCACGCTGGCGATGAGCTATTACGCCGACCTCGACGTGACGGTACTCGATGAACTGCCGCCCGGGCGGACGCCGATCAAGACGCGGCTGGTCGCCGACAACCGGCGCGACGATGTGGTTGGTTTCGTGAAAAAGGCTGTCGAGGAAGGCCGGCAGGCTTACTGGGTTTGCCCGTTGATCGAAGAGTCCGAGGCGCTGCAATTGCAGACAGCGCAGGAAACCTACGATTTCCTTTTTGAGCAATTTTCCGGGTTGACCGTGGGATTGGTGCATGGGCGCCTGAAAGCCGATGAAAAGCAGGCAGTGATGGCCGCTTTCGCGGCTGGCGACATCGATGTGCTGGTGGCGACGACCGTCATCGAAGTCGGTGTCGATGTGCCCAATGCCAGCCTGATGGTCATTGAACACGCTGAACGTTTCGGTCTGTCGCAACTGCACCAGTTACGCGGGCGGGTTGGACGCGGCAAGTATGAATCTAGCTGTGTGCTGATCTACGCCGGGCCGCTCGGCGAGATCGCCCGCCAGCGCCTGAAGATCATTTTCGAGAACACCGATGGCTTCGAGATCGCCCGGCAGGATCTGCAGATTCGCGGACCGGGCGAGTTCGTCGGCGCCCGGCAGAGCGGGGTGCCGCTACTGCGCTACGCCGATCTGGAAATGGACGCCGATCTGGTCGAAATGGCCCGCGACGTGGCCGAGGAAATGCTGACCGAGCACCTAGAGCTGGCCGAGCGCCACCTCAAACGCTGGCTAGGCTCGCGCGAAGAGTTGCTTAAATCCTGACGCGATTGGCCGAGGCGGTAATTCCGTCGCTCAACGTTTTGAGCGCCGCCATCGCCCGCGCTTCGCGCAGGTAGATCATGCCGGTCGGCACCAGACTGAATTCGTCGGGTACCGTCTCAATGACCAGATCGGCCGCATGGCTCGACTGTTCGACGACGCGGCGCGGCATCAAGGTCCAGCCGAGGCCGACGGCGATGCAGCCGAGGATGCCTTCGAGCGTGCCGAATTCCATGGCATCCGAAACGGCGTGGCCCTGGGCGCGTTGCCAGGCGACGGCGCGGGTCCGGTAGGCGCAGCCTTCGCGGAAGAGGATGAGCGGCAGCAGTACGGGGTCGGTGCCGGCGGCGTGCACCTGCACCAGTTCCTCGACGACCAGTTGGTCGAACCGCAGGTCGGGATGGATGACCGGGCCGGCGACGAAGGCGCAGTCGAGCTTGTGGTCGAGCACCTTGCCGGTCAGTGTGCTGGTGGTGTCGGTGGTGACGCGTAGTTCAAGCCCCGGATGTTCGGCCCGAACGGCTTTGAGGGCGCTTGGCAGGTGCAGGGCGGCGAAGGTTTCCATGGCGCCGATGCGCAGTTCGCCGGCGCTTTCGCCGACCTGGCGGACGGCGCTGGCTGTCTGGCACTCGAGCATCAGCATCCGGCGCGCATAGTCGAGCAGCACCTTGCCCGACGGCGCGAGTTCCAGCCCACGGCCCTTGCGGATGAACAGTTCGGCGCCGAGTTCTTCTTCCAGCCGGCGGATGCGCCCGGTGACGTTGGATTGAACGGTGTTGAGCTTGCGCGAAGCGGCGAGGATGCCGCCTTCTTCGACGACGGCTTGAAAGGTGCGGAGCGCGACGAGTTCCATGGTTTATCTCAAAAAACGAATGGTTAGTTCTAAACAAATCATTTGAATTGATACTTTACCCTGTTTATTGTTCGCTTATCAATAACCAAGGGAACATCCCATGAACTCACAGAGAGAACGCCTCAAGGTGCTGGGTGCCGGGATTTTCAGCCTGCTGCTGACCTTCGGCGTCGCCCGTTTCGCCTACACGCCGCTGCTGCCAATCATGCAGCAGCAGGCCGGGCTCGGGCTGGCCGAAGCCGGCTGGGTGGCGGCGCTCAACTACGCCGGCTATTTGACCGGCGCGCTGGTCGCCTCGCTGATCAGCGACCTCGTGCTCAAGGACAAGCTGTATCGCATCGGGCTGGTCGTCGCCATTCTGAGCACGGTGATGATGGGCCTGACCACCGATCCGCTGCTCTGGATGGCCTCGCGCTTCATCGCCGGGCTGTCCAGCGCGGCCGGCATGCTGCTCGGCACCGGGCTCATCCTCAACTGGCTGATTCGCCACAACCATCGGCCGGAACTGGGCATCCATTTCGGCGGCATCGGGCTGGGGATTTCCGGTTGCGCCGTGGCTGTGTGGCTCATGAGCGGCTCGTTCGACTGGCGCGAGCAGTGGTTCGCCTTTTCGGCCCTCGCCTGCCTGCTCATCGTGCCGGCCATGGCCTGGCTGCCGGCGCCCGATACCAGCCCGGTGACCAAGACCGGCGCACCTATGCACGACAACCCGCCGAGCCCGCTCTTCCTGCGCATCTTCATGGCCGCCTACTTCTGCGCCGGCTTCGGCTACGTGATCAGCGCCACCTTCATCGTCGCCATCGTCAATGGCCTGCCGGGGCTGGCCGGGCAGGGTGGGCTGGCCTTTCTGGCGATCGGGCTGGCGGCGACGCCGGCCGCCTTCAACTGGGATTTGATCGCCCGCTACACCGGCGACATCAACGCGCTGATTCTTGCCGCCGTGCTGCAGATCGTCGGCATCATCCTGCCTGTCGCCGTGGGCGGCCTGTACGCCACGCTGTTCGGCGCCCTGCTCTTCGGCGGAACCTTCATTGGCATGGTGAGTCTGGTCCTGACCATGGCCGGGCGTTACTACCCGACGCGGCCGGCCAAAATGATGGGCCGGATGACGCTCTCCTACGGCGTGGCGCAGATCATCGGGCCGGCCGTGGTCGGCTGGCTGGCGACGCGGCTGGGCAATTACTCGATTGGCCTCTATCTGGCCGGCGGGGTCATGGTCGTCGGCGTCGTGCTCTTGGCTATACTGAAACTGGTTGAAAAGCGGGATGCCGCACCGGCGCTCTGCCTGCAAAATTAAACGGAGATGACGATGTTCAAGGGAATTCTGATCGAGAAGGACGACGCCGGTTACCGGGCGTCGGTGCAGGACATTGATGAAAGCCGCCTGCCGGAAGGCGACGTGACCGTGCGCGTCGATTACTCGTCGCTCAATTACAAGGACGGCTTGGCGATTACCGGCAAAGGGCCGGTCGTCCGCAAGTTCCCGATGGTGCCGGGCATCGACATCGCCGGCACAGTCGAAAGCAGCAGCCACGCCGAATACAAGGCCGGCGACCGCGTCGTGCTCAACGGCTGGGGTGTCGGCGAAACGCACTGGGGCGGGCTGGCCCAGAAGGCGCGGCTCAAGGGCGACTGGCTGGTGCCGCTGCCGGCCGCTTTCAGCGAGAAACAGGCCGTGGCCATCGGCACCGCCGGCTACACCGCCATGCTCTGCGTGCTGGCGCTGGAGCAGCAGGGCGTCAAACCGACGGATGGCGAGATCGTCGTCACCGGCGCGGCAGGCGGCGTCGGCAGCGTGGCGATTGCCGTGCTGGCGAAACTCGGCTACACGGTCGTTGCAGTCAGTGGCCGGCCAGAAGAAACGGATTACCTCAAGCAGCTCGGCGCGGCCGAAGTGCTCGACCGCAGCCTTTTCTCGGCGCCCGGCAAGCCGCTCGGCAAGGAACGCTGGGCGGGGGCGGTCGATGTCGTTGGCTCGCACACGCTGGCCAACATCTGCGCGACGACCAAGTATCGCGGCGTGGTGACCGCCTGCGGGCTGGCTGGCGGCATGGATTTCCCGTCGTCGGTGGCACCCTTCATCCTGCGCGGCGTGACGCTGGTCGGCATCGACAGCGTGATGTGCCCGCGGCCGGATCGGCTGGTTGCCTGGCAACGTCTGGCTACCGATCTCGACGTCGGCAAGCTCGGCCTGATCACGCACGAAGTCTCGCTGGCCGAAGCCATCCCGACGGCGGCGCAGCTCATGGACGGCAAGGTGCGCGGCCGTGTCGTCGTGGATGTGAATCGCTGATGCCCTACGTCAATATCAAGATCACTCGCGAAGGGGCGACGCCCGAGCAGAAGGCGCGCCTGATCGCCGGCGCAACGCAACTGCTCGTCGATGTGCTGGGCAAGAACCCAAAAACGACGGTCGTCGTCATCGATGAAGTCGATACCGACAACTGGGGCGTGGCGGGCGAGTCGATCACCGTTCGCCGGGCGCGCGGCGAGTAGGCGAGCACAATCCCACGGTCAACCGGAAAATTTGCCCAAAATTGAAATCATGAGCCACCTGTTCGAACCCCTCAAACTGCGCGACATCACCCTCAAGAACCGCATCGGCATCCCGCCGATGTGCCAGTACTCGGCCACCGACGGCATGGCCGGCGAATGGCATTTCATCCACTACGGCAGCCGCGCCATCGGCGGCGCCGGCCTGATGATCCTCGAAGCGACAGCCGTCACGGCAGCCGGCCGGATCAGCCCGGGCGACCTTGGCCTGTGGAGCGACGAACAGATCGCGCCGCTGGCCAAAATCGCCCGTCTGGCCCGCGAGCATGGCTGCGTCCCGGCCGTCCAGCTTGCCCACGCCGGGCGCAAGGCCAGTGTCGGGCTGGGCTGGGGCGAACAGCGGACCTTGCGCGCCGATGAAGGCGGTTGGCAGGCGGTGGCGCCGTCGGCCGTGTCGTTCGGCGAAGGCTACGCCCAGCCGCATGAACTGAGCGTCACCGAGATTGCCGAAGTCGTCACAGCCTTCGTCGCCGCCGCCAAGCGGGCCGTCGTGGCTGGCTTCCAGGCCATCGAATTGCACGCCGCCCACGGCTATCTGCTGCACCAGTTCCTGTCGCCGCTATCGAACCAGCGTACCGACGCCTATGGCGGTAGTTTCGACAACCGCACCCGCCTGCTGCGCGAGGTCGTCACTGCCGTGCGCGCCGTGTGGCCGGACAACCTGCCGCTGCTCATCCGCCTGTCGGCCACCGACTGGGTCGAAGGCGGCTGGACGGCCGACGAAACGGTAGCACTATGCCGCGGCCTCAAGGCGCTCGGCGTCGATCTGGCTGACATTTCCACTGCCGGCCTCGTCCCGACTGCCAAGATTCCGGCAGGCCCCGGCTTCCAGACCGAATTCGCCGCCCGCGTCCGCAACGAAGCCGGCTTGCCGGCTGCTGCCGTCGGTTTGATCACATCGGCCGTGCAGGCTGACCACATCGTGCGTTCCGGGCAGGCCGACATGGTGCTGATCGGCCGCGAAATCCTGCGCAATCCGTACTGGCCCTTGCAGGCGGCACAAGAACTGCGGCAGGTCGGCGTCTGGCCCAACCAATACCTGCGCGCAGCGCCGAGCGGGTCAGTCGGCCGCTGATTTTTCCAGCGTCAAAAAGACAAGGCCCAGTGTCGTCCATCGGGCCTTGTTGCGTTGCACAAAAAATTTTCAATCAGTCGGGAACTTTTGCCACGAGCCTTGTCTTACAGCCTGTTTTGCAAACTAACCCAACCTAAACAGAGGCATATAAAAATGGACGAACTCTCTTACGTCGGCATCACTTTCACCGTGGTTATTCTTGGTCTGGCCTGCTTCATGGCCGCCAAACTGGCCTCGAAGACCGCCTACCACTAAGACGGTAAGGTTTGGCTGAAAGCCGGGGTTTCCCGGCTTTTTTCATTTTTGGCCAAAATTTCCGGTTGACCGTGGGATTCACCCAAATCAACCAATAAACGCCTCGACAATGCGTGCCACCTCGGCCGGTTGATCGTGGTGCAACATGTGGTCAGCCTGATCGACCCATTCCTCGCGGACATTGGCAAAGCACGCCTGACGCGCCTCCCAGTCGCCCGGACGCTGCCCGAAATCGCGGATGACCCACGATTGCCGCCCGGCGACCCAGAGCACCGGACAAGCGATCTGCTTCCAGATCGCCATCGATTCTTCGAGCCGGAACAAATACGGCGCCGGCGCCTTGTGCCACGGATCGCCATTCCAGATGATGCCGTGATGACGCAGTCCGGCCCGGTTTTCGCCATCGCCGACGCGAGCCAGATGCTTGGCCAGGAACTCGGCGCGCTCGGCTGTCAAAAAGCGGTCGCTGTGTAACAGTCGGCGAGCAAAGGCCGCGCGGTCGGCGTAGGCGTGCATGCGCGGCGGCTTCTTGAGGGCGCCCAACCACTGACCATAACGCTCCGGCGCCATCTCCGGCGTCGTCGGCGCAATGCCGAAACCCTCCAGCGACACCACGCTTTCAACGCGCTCCGGCCGAATCCCGGCATAGAGGCAGGACAAAATACCGCCCATGCTGTGGCCGACCAGCTTGAGCTTGCCATCCGGCGCATAGCGATCAACGATGGCCTCCATGTCGCCCAAGTGCTCGGCGAAGAAATACGGCCGGTTCAACCATTCCGATTGCCCAAAGCCACGCCAGTCCGGCGCCACGATATTCCAGTCCCTGGCCAGCTCATCGACAACGAACTGGAACGAGGCCGAAACGTCCATCCAGCCATGCAGCAGGAAGAGCATCGGCGCATCGGGATTGCCCCAGCGCCGGATGTGCAGGCGGACGTCGGGCAGATCGAGAAATTCGGAACGTGAAGGTTTCATCATGGTTCGGCACGGCTTGCGGCATGACGCAGCGCAAGCCCGCACTGGCGGTTGGGGATGGACCATTTTGACACGCTTTGACACCATCCCGTTCGCGTTGCTTTGGACGTTAAAATGGCTTCCCCCGTTCGCTGGAGAGATCAATGTCAAAGCCCGGCCGCATCGCCAGCGTGCTACTCATGGCCAGTCTGCTCAGCGCTACCGCGCTCGCCCGCGCCGACGCCACGCTGCAAGTCCAGCCCCTGATGCCCTTCGCTTCGGTGGAAGGCCTGGAACGCCTGGCGCGGAGCACGGCAAAACACGATTTCGCCCCGCTCGCCAACCAGTTCGAAGCCCAAGCCACCATCGCCTTCTGCGGCCCGACGACCTCCGCCATCGTCCTCAACACCCTGCGCCCATCAGCCATCGAGACGCCCCGCGACCGTAGCCGTTTGCGTCCGGAGGATGAACGCTACCTGCCCAAAAGCCTCGAACTCACCGTGCCCCGGCATACCCAGGAAAGCGTCATCGCCACCGGCAAAAAAACGCGCGCCCAGGTCTTCGGCGAACCCGCCACCGTCAACGGCAAGCTCATGCGCGACGGCGGCTACCAGCTACGCCAGCTCGACGAGCTACTCAAGGCCCACAGCCTCGTCACCCGCCTCGTCATCGTCGAGGCGCAAACCGCCGAAGCCGATATCCGCCGCGATCTGATCGACAACCTCAACCGCCCCGGCGACGTAGTCATCGTCAATTACCAACGCGCCGCCGTCGGCCAAGCCGGCGGCGGCCACATCTCGCCCCTCGCCGCCTACGACGCCGCTACCGACTCGGTGCTAATCCTCGACGTCAATCCCAGCCATTACCCCTGGGTCTGGATGCCCGTTTCGACATTGATCCGCGGCATGCGAACCAGAGATGTGTCCGAGAATCGGGGCTACATTCTGGTTCAGGCGCACTGAGCCAGTTGGCGAGGAAGTACGCACGGCTCCTGGCCGGGGGCTGTGGTGGCCCTACATCCACCAAGGGTCTGCCCCGGTATCTTCATCGTCATCCGTTTCGATCCCTTCTTCTTCAGTTTCATCATGAAAAGGGTGATCCGGTTTATGGGGGTGATGGATAGGATCCTTGGGATTTGGGGTGTCGGGCTCGGTGGGCTGGCGGCCAGGTGAAATCGGCATAAACATTCCTTGCTACAGTCGTTCAATGCCATTGGGCAGATATCCATTCACAAGGTTGCAATTCATTGAACATGTAACTCAACCGAGGCAGTATTGACAATACATATCGACGTAACTAAGATCGTCGATATGAAAAACGACTACACCCAAACCATCCCGGCCGAATGGCAGGCGATGTCCCGGATTTTCGTGGCGCTGGGCGATGAGCATCGGCAGCGCATCCTGCTGCTTTTTGAGCCGGGCGAGCGGCTCAATGTCGGGCAGATTGCCGAGGTGTCGACGCTGGCCCGGTCGACGGTCTCGCACCATCTGAAAATCCTCCACGAGTCCGGCGTGCTGGCTTCCGAGAAGATCGGCAAGGAAGTCTGGTTCTGGATCAACCGCGACTCGCTGGAAACGACGTTCACCAACGTCCTGAATTACCTCAAGGAAAATTCCTGATGCGCAAATTGTTACGGCCGCTGTTGCGCGGCCTGGCCCGGCTGTTTTTTCGCGTCGAAATTTCGGCGCAGCAGGCCAATTTCAATCATGAGCGACTGCTCATCGTCGCCAATCACCAGTCTTTTCTCGATGGTCTGCTGATCGGGCTCTTCCTTCCCATCGACCCGGTTTTCGTCGTTCATACGACCATCGCCGAGAGTTTCTTCTTCCGCATCCTGCTCTCGCAGGTCGAGTATCTGGCGGTCGATCCGACCAGCCCGATGGCCATGAAGAAGGTCATCCGCCTGATCGAATCGGGGCGGCCGGTGGTCATCTTCCCGGAAGGGCGGATCACGCTGACTGGTTCGCTCATGAAGGTCTATGACGGCCCGGCCTTCGTCGCCGCCAAGACCGGGGCGACGGTGGTGCCGGTGCGCGTCGATGGCGCTTCGCGCAGCTATTTCTCGCGCCTGTCCGGCAAGCATCCGAAGACGCTGTTCCCGAAAATCCGCCTGAGCATTCTGGCCGCGCGCCATTTCCCGATGCCGGAAGGCGCCACCGCCAAGCTGCGCCGCCGCAAGTCGGGCGAGGCGATGCGCCGCTTGATGCAGGAAATGATCTTCGCCTCGCGCCCGCAGCAAACGCTGTTCTCCGCGCTATGCGACGCCGCCGACATCTACGGCCGCGGCCGTCGCCTGCTCGAGGACGTCAAGCAGATCGAGTATTCGTACAACGACCTGTTCAAGATGGCGCTCATGCTCGGCCGCCAGATTGAGCGCATTTCGCAGCCCGGCGAGAAGGTCGGCCTGCTGCTGCCCAATCTGGTGCCGACAATTGGCCTGATTTTCGGGTTGACCGCCAGAAAGCGCATCCCGGCCATGCTCAACTATTCGGCCGGCACCGACGCCATGCAGGCGGCCGTCGATGCGGCGCAAATCCGCGCCGTCATCACCTCGCGCGCCTTTGTCGAGCAGGCCAAGCTGGGCGACAAACTGGCCGGGCTGAAGGGCGTGCAACTCGTCTATCTTGAAGACGTCCGTGAAAAGATCGGCCTCGGCGACAAGTTGTGGCTGATGGCCTACGCGCTGCATTTCCCCCGTGCCTTCGAACTGCCGGCCTTGCCGGAAGACGCCGCCGTCGTGCTCTTCACCTCGGGCTCGGAAGGGAAGCCGAAAGGCGTCGTCCTGCCGCATCGCGCCATCCTCGCCAACGTCGCGCAGATCTGCTCGGTCATCGATTTCTCGGTGCACGACAAGGTGCTCAATGCGCTGCCCATCTTCCATTCCTTCGGCCTGACGGCCGGTGCGCTGCTGCCGGTGCTGAGCGGCGCCAGCCTCTTCCTCTACCCGTCGCCGCTGCATTACCGGGTGATTCCCGAGCTGGCTTACGACCGCGGCTGCACGGTGCTCTTCGGCACCTCGACCTTCCTCGCCAACTACGCCAAGTTCGCCAATCCCTACGACTTCTACCGCCTGCGCTACGTCGTGGCCGGTGCCGAAAAGCTGTCGGAATCGGTGCGCAGCCAGTGGTTCGAGAAATTCGGCCTGCGCATTTTCGAAGGCTACGGCGCGACCGAAACGGCGCCGGTGTTGGCCGTCAATACGCCGATGGCCTACCGCACGGGCACTGTCGGCAACCTGCTGCCGGGTGTAGAACACAAGCTCGTGCCGGTGCCCGGCATTACCGGCGGCGGCATCCTGCACGTCCGTGGCCCGAACGTCATGGCCGGCTACCTCAAGGGCGACCAGCCCGGCGTGCTGCAACCGCCGGTGTCGGATGTCGGTGACGGCTGGTATGAAACAGGCGACGTGGTGGAAGTGGACGAAGACGGCTTCGTCAAAATCGTCGGCCGGGTCAAACGCTTCGCCAAGATTGCCGGCGAAATGGTCAGTCTCGAAGTCGTCGAAAAACTCGCCACGGCGACCTCCCCGGCACTGCCCCACGCGGCATCCAGCCAGCCCGACGCGGCCAAGGGCGAGGCGCTGGTGCTGTTCACCACCGACGGCGAACTGACCCGCGAACTGCTCGCCGCCAAGGCCCGCGAAACCGGCATCCCTGAACTGGCTGTGCCGCGCAAGATCCACAAGGTCGATTCGCTGCCGCTGCTCGGCACCGGCAAGGTCGATTACGTGACGCTGAAACGCCTGGCCGAGGCGGTATGAGCGCGCCGACTGATTCCCACGGTCAACCGGAAAAAATGCCCAAAATTGAAATGTCCAACCGGGGGCGTCGCCGCTTCCTTGGTTGGCTGGCCGGCGGTGCTGCGCTGGCAGCCGGCGGCACGGCGTTGGCCAAACCGCTGCTGGTCAACAAATGCCGCGTCGCCATCCCGGCCGGGCTGATCGACAGTCCGTGGCTGCAACAGGCCTGGGCCGGCATCGACCCGGCACAACTGTGGGACTGCCACGTCCATCTGGCCGGTATCGGCGATGGCGGCAGCGGCATCGTCGTCGGGCCGCAACTGTCCTCGCCTCTGCATCCGTTGCACTACGCCCAGCGCCTGTTCTACATGAACGCCGGCTGTGCCCACGACGCGCCGGGCAAGGTCGATCAAGCCTACGTCGCGCGCCTGCTCAACCTGTGCGACGCGATGCCGGAAGGCTTCAAGGTCATGCTCTTCGCCTTCGAGCAATTCCACGACACCAAGGGCGACGCTCACCCCGAGCATTCCGCCTTTTATGTGCCGAACGCCTGGGCGGCCAAAATGGCCAGGGATTTCCCGACGCGTTTCGAGTGGGTCGCCTCACTGCATCCCTATCATGCCGGCGCGGCCGATGACCTCAAGCTGGCCGTCGCCAACGGGGCGCGTGCCGTAAAATGGCTGCCCGCCGCCATGGGCATGGACCCGGCCGATGCCAAATGTGAGCCGTTCTATCGCGTGCTGGCCGAAACCGGCACGCCGCTCATCGTCCATTGCGGCGAGGAAAAAGCCGTCAAAGGCAGCGACACCCAAGCCTTCGGCAACCCGTTGCGCCTGCGCCGGGCACTCGACGCCGGCGTCAAAGTCGTCGTCGCCCATTGCGCCTCGCTCGGCGACGATCTCGATGATGACGGGAAGGTGCGTTCCAGTTTCGACCTCTTCCTCAAACTCATGGCCGAACCGCGCGCCAAGGGGCTGCTCTACGGCGACATCTCGGCCATCACCCAGCGCAACCGCCAGCCGGCCCTGATCCGCACCCTGCTCGAACGCGGCGACCTGCATAACCGCCTGTTGCACGGCTCCGATTACCCGCTACCCGGCATCGTGCCGCTGACCTCGACCTCAGCCCTGGCGCGAGCCGGCCTCCTGCCGAAAGCGGCGATCAACGATCTCGACATCCTGCGCCAGCACAATCCGCTGTTCTTCGATTTTGCCCTCAAGCGCCTGCTCAACTGGCAGGGGCAGGCTTTCTCGCCCAGCGTTTTCCAAACCCGGAAAGTTTTTGGAGCAAGGAGCGGCCATGACGAGTGAACACCCGCTTAACCACCGCTTTCTCAGGATGGTCGTTGTCTCATTGTGCTGGCTGGTCTTTGCTGTAGTCGGATTCTGGGTTTACGCCACCTACATTCACGATGTCGGCGCCACTTATTGGGTGATGCAGATGTTTCTCCTGCCGGTGGCCTTGCCGTTCGTCTTGCTGTTCGACTTTTTGGTCCTGCGTCATCACGCTTTGACGCAGCGGTTTGGCTTGGTTGCAGTGTTGGACAGTGGCTTCGCCATCCTGCTTTGGTTGTGGCCTCTTTGGGCCTTGGGGCTGCTGGTGGCAGTGGCCTGCTTACGTTTATTGCCAGCGGCGCCGTCTTTGAGGGCACCCAAAAATCCTATGGGAAAATCCTGATGAGCGGTCAATTCGGACTCCTGAAAACCCGGCGTTTTGCGCCTTTCTTCGTCACGCAGTTCCTTGGCGCCTTCAACGACAACCTGTTCAAGAATGCGCTGGTCGTCCTGCTGACTTTTCAGGCGGCGCAATGGACGACGCTCAAGCCGGAACTGCTGGCCAACATGGCGGCGGGCGTGTTCATCCTGCCCTTTTTCCTGTTCTCGGCGACGGCCGGGCAGCTGGCCGACAAGTTCGACAAGGCGATGCTCGCCCGCCTCGTCAAGGTGCTCGAAATGGTCATCATGGGCGTCGCCGCCGCCGGCTTCTTCATGCACAGCCTGCCCGTGCTGATGGGCGCGCTGTTCCTGCTCGGTTGCCATTCGACGCTGTTCGGGCCGGTCAAGTACGCGATCATGCCGCAGCATCTGCACACCGATGAGCTGGTCGGCGGCAATGCGCTGATCGAGGCCGGCACCTTCGTCGCCATCCTGATCGGCACGCTGGCGGGCGGCCTGTTGGCGGGCTCGGTCGAGCATCCGGCCTGGATTGCGGTCGGCGGCTTCGTCGTGGCCCTGGCCGGCTACCTGACCAGCCGTGGCATTCCGACCGCGCCGCCGCCGGCGCCCGAGCTGACGATCAACCTCAACCCGCTGTCCGAAACCTGGCGCAACATCGCGTTTGCCCGACAGAACCGCACGGTTTTTCTGTCCATCCTCGGCATCTCGTGGTTCTGGCTCTATGGCGCGCTCTTTCTCGCCCAGTTCCCGGCCTACGCCAAGTTCGTGCTCGGTGGCGGCGAGTCGGCGGTGACCCTGCTGCTGGCGATCTTCACGGTCGGCATCGGCATCGGCTCGATGCTTTGCGAGCGGATGTCGGGCAAGCATGTCGAAATCGGCCTGGTGCCTTTCGGTTCGATCGGCCTGACGCTGTTTGGCCTCGATCTGTATTTCGCCTCGCCGGTCGGCCTGCCCGGCACGACGCCGCACGAACTGCTCGGTCTGCTCAGCGTCCCGGCTGTCTGGCGCGTGCTGTTCGACCTCATGATGCTCGGCGCCTTCGGCGGCTTCTTCATCGTGCCGCTCTACGCGCTGGTCCAGCTGCGTAGTTCGCCGGAACACCGGGCGCGCATCATCGCCGGCAACAATATTCTCAATGCGCTGTTCATGGTCGTCGGCGCGCTCGGGGCGGCCAGCCTGCTTGGCGCCGGGCTGTCGATGCCGGCCTTGTTCGGTCTGGCGGCGCTGCTCAACGCGCTGGTGGCGGTTTATATCTACGGGCTGGTGCCGGAGTTCCTGCTCCGTTTCGTCGCCTGGCTGCTGGTCAAGGCCGTGTACCGGTTGCGCACGGATGGCATTGAGCACATCCCGCAGGAAGGCGCCGCCGTGCTCGTCGCCAACCATGTCAGCTTCGTCGATGCGGTGGTGATCATGGGCGCATCGCCCCGGCCGGTTCGCTTCGTCATGGACCATCGCATTTTCAAAACGCCGCTGCTCGGCTTCATCTTCCGCCATTGCGGGGCCATTCCCATCGCCTCGGCCAAGGACGACCCGGCGATGATGGAAGCGGCTTTCGCCGAGGTCGGCAAGGCGCTGGCCGCCGGTGATCTGGTCGGCATCTTCCCCGAAGGCCACATCAGCCGCGACGGCCAGTTGCAGACCTTCCGCCCCGGTATCAGCCGCATCCTCGCCGCCAATCCGGTGCCGGTCGTGCCGATGGCGCTCGGCGGTCTCTGGGGCAGTTTCTTCTCGCGGATCGATGGCGAGGCGATGAAAACGCCGTTCCGGCGCGGTGTGTTTTCGTCGATCAGCCTGCATGTCGGGGCGCCGATATTGCCGGAAGAAGCCAGTCCGGCGCACTTGCAAAAGGTGGTGGAGGCGTTGCGGGGAGGGCGGCTGTAAGAAGCTGTTCGCGATCTATTGCTTGTCATGCAAACCCCTCCCCAGCCCTCCCCTTGTCAGGGGAGGGAGCCTGATCTCGGGCGATTTGGGGTACTCCTCCCCTGACAAGGGGAGGCCGGGAGGGGTTTCGGTCTTTTCAATTGAAATGGCTTCTCGGTTTTCAAAAGATCTTGGACAGCCTCTAAGGCCTGCCCTGCCGTCAATACAGCCGAATGGCCGAGTCGAAATACCAGGTCCGGCGAATCTCGACAACGTCGTAATCGCGGCCGAGCGCTGCCGAGAAGGGCTGATAGGGCGCCAGGCTGTGCACGATCTCCCGTATCGCGTTATCGATGGCGGGTACGCCGCTGGATAGCACAAACGTCACGGATTCGACCGAGCCGTCGCTGCGAATGGCTACCGTGACCAGCGGCTTGGTGTGCGGCTGCCTGACCAGCTCGCGTATCGATTCGAAGGCCGGGCTGAAATGGATCTTCCGGCTCCAGGCTTCGGCATACATGATGAGTTCGGCGTTGGGGTCGGCCCGCCCGAAGAGCCGACCCCGGCGCAGGGAGCTGGCCGACGGTGAAAGGCGGTTTGTTGCCTCCGCCGCCTTGCGGCGATCGGCTTCCTCGTCGAGTTGTCGTCCAATCGCCCGCAGCTTGGCGTCCCGTCTGGCCGCCTGCTCGCGCGCCTCACGCTGTGCTGCTTCCTGTCGTGCGGCTGCTTGTCGTTCGTTCTCCTGACGCTCGGCCGCCACGCGCTCAGACTCTGCACGGGCGGCTTCCTGACGAGCGGCCTCTCGGCGTGCAGCTTCCTGGCGGGCGGCAGCTTGCCGTTCGTTCTCCTGGCGTTCGGCGGCCAGGCGCTCGGTTTCTGCCCGGGCGGCTTCCTGACGTGCGGCCTCTCGGCGCGCTTCTTCCTGGCGGGCTGCAGCTTGTCGTTCGTTCTCCTGGCGTTCGGCGGCCAGTCGCTCGGTTTCTGCCCGGGCGGCTTCTTGACGTGCGGCCTCTCGGCGCGCTTCTTCCTGGCGGGCGGCAGCTTGTCGTTCGTTCTCCTGGCGTTCGGCGGCCAGTCTTTCGGTTTCAGCCCGTGTGGCTTCCTGACGTGCCGCTTCACGTCGCGCTGCTTCCTGACGGGTGGCAGCTTGCTGTTCGTTATCTAGACGTTCGGCGGCTAGTCGTTCGGCTTCGGCCCGAGCGGCTTCCTGGTGTGCAGCCTCACGTCGTGCCGCTTCCTGGCGGGCGGCGGCTTGTCGTTCGTTCTCTAGGCGCTCGGCGGCGAGGCGTTCAGCGTTTGCTCGTGTTGTTTCCTGCTGCGCGGCTTCCAGTCGGGCCGTTTCCTGGCGGGCCAATTCCTGCCGGGCGGCTGCCTGTCGCGCATTCTCGAGGCGTTCGGCCTCAAGTCGCTCGCTTTCCAGTTGTGCGGCTTCCCGCTGCGCAGCCTCCTGCCGGCTAGCTTCTTCGCGCGCTGGATTTTCGGTGGCGGGGGTTGGCTCGACTGGCGCGGGAGGCACGATGAACTCGGGTTCCTTGGCGTCCTCCATGGCGATTACGTTTGGAAATGGCTTGGCCGGGGGCGGTGAAGCGGCCGGTATGTTGGCCGGGGCTGCGCTGTTTGTTGGCGGGCTGACATTCGCCGTCGGCGGGCTCGGCGGCAGGATTGCAGTGGCGGCTTGTGCCACGGGCGGCTCGGGAGCTTTGAGTGCCACCGGCTCGGCTGCGATGGTGGGGTCGATTACTCCGGAGGGTGACGGAGCAGGAGCAGGAGCAGGGGGCGGCGTAATGGCTGGCTTCGCTACAGCAACCGGCGTAGGTGCGAGTACGACGCGCAGATCAGGTACTTCGATCCGTCGAGCTTGCCAGGGAAAGGCGAAGCCGGGCAGCCCGAATTCGTCACCGCCAAAGGTCAGGCTCAGCAGCATCGCGTGGAATAGCAGCGAAAGCAGCATCGGCAGATAGAGTTGCCGATCATTCTGAATCTGGCGCCGGGCACGCTGCGGGCCTGAGTGGGCAGGATAGCTGTCCGGCGCCTGACGCGGGGAGGAGGGCGGTTCCGGCGCGGCGTCGGGCGTTATCGAACTCAAGTGCACCCCGCCATCGTGGTTCGGGCGCGGGGCGAGCGGCGGGCTGTCCGCCGGAGCGGAGCGCGCCAAGCTGGGTTGGTAGCTGACTTGGCGAGCGCGTTCTCGGTCGCGGCCGAGTTTTCGCAGACGCCAAGGTCAGCAGGTGAGTTGATAGTCATGCACTGATTATGTGGTCAGAATCATGCCGCCTGCAACGATGCCATGGTGTTCCATTCGACTCGGCGGCGCCGGTGGCGATTTGGCCGAGCCTTTGATTACCCTTTCAATTTTGGCCAATTTTTCCGGTTGACCGTGGCATTCGGCTTCAGGGCATTGGCCTCCCGTTAAAATAGCGTTTTCCCCTCGATTCGATTCGCCATGACGACAGCCGCCCAGATTCCCGCCGATCAACTCGCCAAGCTGGCCAGCGCCGATATCCAGCGGCTGGCGGCACGCATGGCGCAGGACGTTTTCGCCGGGGCCTTCCGTCAGGCGGCGACGGTCGATGCGGCGCCGAATGTGGCGGTGCTTGGCGAGGTGGCGGCGCACTGTTTCGACTGGTGCCAGGCCGCAGCCAGCGACGAGGCGCGGGCGCTGCGTCTGGCCATGTTGATCAGCGGTCTCGATCAATGGGGGCTGGCTTACACGCAGGCGTTCAATCTTGAGGCCATCCATTCGCTGACGGCGCTCATTGGCGGCTTGCGCACGCGTTTGAATGCCCGCGACGACACGCTTTTTCAGCAGTATTTCGAGCAGATCAACGATGTTGAGTCCGATGCCATCGACTTCAAGGTCGATCTGCGCCGCGGCATTCACCTCGCCCTGTGGCATGCCATGGCCGCTTGCGAAACGGCCGAGCAGGTGCAGGGTATCGTCCTGCCGCTGGGCGGCATGATGGTCGCCCTCAACGAACAGATGCCGGAACTCGGCTGGCGCCTGCTGGCCGATGCGCTGGCCAATATCCAGATTTCGCTGCTCTCCGATCTGGCGCCGAAATCGCCGCTCGCCCAGGACGGCACGCAGCAGCTATTCGCCTCGCTGCGCCACGCCTTGCCCGCCGAACGCTACCAGGCCATCCTCGCCCACGCCGGGCAGGCGGTGGTGGCGTGGCAGCAGGCCGTGCGCGTCAATGGGACTGAACCGCGTCACTGAGCGCGAAGTTTGGGGGCGGCTGACAACCGTCCCGGTTTCAGGCTACTCCCAACTCCATTGCCTGTACGGGCAGGCGGCTGATGCTCAATGCGTAACCCTGTGGCATAATGCCGGCCGCATGCGCTGCGGGGCGCGACGTCAATCAGCTAACTTCCCAGAGGGTTTCCATGTTGGGCAAAAAACTTCTGGCTGCCGCCTTGGTAGCCGTTGCGGCCGGTGCCGCGCAGGCCGAAACGACTTTCCACTACTTGGCCACCGCCGAGGAGCACTCGACCGGGCTTTCCAATTATCTCGATCCTGGCCTGATGACCAGTGGCCCATTCACTACCGGCGGCCTGCAGACGGCCACCGCCGGCGCTGTTTCCTCCTCTCTGAATGCCTGGGCCGATCCGGTGAACGGCCTGTTCAAGTCCTATACCAGCATCAACATGAGCGGTGCGCAGGCGACAAATATTGCCACGGCCTCCGTGCGCCTCGACGTGACCGATACCCTCCGCTTTTCCGGACCGGGCAGCACGGTTGATGTCACATTCACGATGAACTACGACACCACTTTTTCCGGGCTGGGCATGGCGCCGTTTCAACGAGTCGGCCAGCTCAGCCACTTCATGCAGGCTTGGTCCGACCGCAGCGTGAACCTGACGTATCAAGTGGCCAACCCGACCTACGATCCGACTGCTACTTGCCCGGGCGGCGAGATGGGCTGCCCGCCGGAGACCCAGCCGTTCTACACGGTGAGCGAATATGCCGGCAAGACGTTGTTCAAGGAAGTGGCGCTGGGCGGCCCGAATGGCATTTATACCAATGGCGATGCCGACAACGGCCATTATTCGGGCGTCGTCACGTTGACCGCCACGGTGCCGACCGAAACCGATATCACGATGACCTACTTCGGCTTCAATTACAGCGCCTGTTTTCACCTCGCCAGCTGTGCCCTGGAAAGCAATGCCCTGCATTCCGACTACCTCGCTCTCAAGGTCGATGGCGGCACCTATGCCTCGGCCAGCGGCTATCAGTATCTCGGCATGGCGGCCGCCGTTCCCGAGCCTGAGTCATACGCCATGCTGAGCGCCGGCCTCGGTCTCATCGCCCTGGTTGCCCGGCGCCGCTCACGCTACCCGCGCTGAATCGGCTATTTTCATCGGCAATAAAACGGGAACTGCGGTTCCCGTTTTATTGCCGGTTTTTCGCTGATTCATTGCGGTAACCCACCCCGGCGAACGACGTCAGGACCGAGTCGGCAAGGTAAAATGGCGCCCATGAACTGGCCAGCCCTCAAGGAAAAACTCGATCTCTACGAAAAGCTCATGCGGCTGGATAAGCCCATCGGCATCCTGCTGCTGCTCTGGCCGACGCTGTGGGCGCTATGGCTGTCGGCGCTGGGGCGGCCGAACTGGTGGGTGGTCTGGGTTTTTGTTCTGGGCACCGTACTGATGCGCTCGGCCGGTTGCGTCATCAACGACTACGCCGACCGCGATTTTGACAAGCATGTCGAACGGACCAAAGAGCGCCCGTTGACTGCCAGCAAAGTGACGACGAAGGAAGCATTGGCGCTCTTCGCCGGGCTGTCGCTGCTCTCTTTCGCGCTGGTCCTGCTGCTCGGCAACACGCTGGTCATCTGGCTGTCGGTGCCGGCGCTTTTTCTGGCCGCCAGCTATCCGTTTACCAAACGCTTTCTGGCCATCCCGCAGGCTTACCTCGGCATCGCCTTCGGCTTCGGCATCCCGATGGCCTACGCGGCGCAGGTCGGCGGCGTGCCGGCTGAAGCCTGGTGGCTGCTGCTCGCCAACGTGTTCTGGGCGGTCGCCTACGATACCGAATACGCCATGGTTGACCGCGAGGACGACCTCAAAATCGGCATCAAGACTTCGGCCATTACCTTCGGCCGCTTCGACGTGGCGGCGGTCATGGCTTGTTACGCGGCGACGCTGGCGATCATCGGCGGGATCGGTTACAGCCTGAATCTCGGCTGGGCCTTCTATGTCGGACTGGTTGTCGCCGCCAACATCATGGGCGTCCATTACACCTGGATTCGCGGCCGCGAACGGATGCCCTGCTTCAAGGCCTTCCTGCACAACAACTGGGTCGGCCTGGTGATTTTCGTTGGCATCGTTGTTGATTTCGTGGTTTCCGGAAGGAGCTTCGGATGAAGGCTTTCATTTTTGCCCTGTTTTTCCTGTCGACCGTGGCATTGGCCGAAGACACCCGCCAACTGGCCAAATTGCCCGAGCCGGCGCAGGAGTCGCTGCGTCAGGAGATGCTCGACAATCTCGTGGCGGTCAATGAAGTGCTGTCCTTGATGGCGGCCGGCAAGGTCAGGGAAGCCGGTGAGGCGGCCGAGGCCAAACTCGGCATGTCGGCCATGGGCAAGCATCGCAGCAAGCCTTTTGACGCCCGGCCCGGTCCGCACATGCCGCCGGCCATGCACGGCATCGGCATGGATGGCCACAAGGCGGTCAGCGAATTCGCCGCCGTCGCCAAGACCGGTGACCGCGACAAGGCGCTGGCTCTGCTGCCCAACCTGACGGCAGCCTGCGTCGGCTGCCACTTTTCGTATCGCACGCGATGAAACCTGCCGCCGTCTTCCTTGGGCTGGCCTGCGTCGTGCTGGCGCCGGGGGCGCTCGGTACGACGCAGGCGGCCGGGAAGGTGGTGATGGTCAAAAAGTCGGTTGCGGTAAAAAAGAAGCAGGCGGTCAAAAAAACAGTTGTCGCAAAAAAGGCGGCGTCAGCCAAGATTGTTCAGCCCGCGCCGGTTGCCCTGCCGGCCGCGCCCGACAATTTCAACGACCAACGCGAGCTGATCAGGATGCCGTCGCCAGCCCGGTTGGCCTTGCGCGCCGAAATGCGTGACCGGATGGCTGCTCTCGACACCGTTCTGCAACGCTTGAACGAAGGCCGGGTTGTGGAGGCCGGGCAGATCGCCCAGTTTCGCCTCGGCGTTACTGTATGGTGGAATCACACCAAGCTGCCGACGAATGCGCAACCGGAGCAGTACATGCCGCAAAAAATGCAGGATCTGGCGCTCGCTGGCTACATGGCAGCCAGCGATTTCGCCACCGTCGCGCTGACCGGCGACCAACAAACCGCCACCGCCATGCTGCCGCAATTGACCGGCAGTTGTGCCCAATGTCACCAGGCTTACCGAATCCGATGAAATATCACGATCTGCGCGACTTCATGTCGCAACTGGAAAAGACCGGCGAACTCAAGCGCGTCGGCGTCGAGGTCGATACCCGCCTTGAAATGACCGAAATCTGCGACCGCGTGCTGCGTGCGGAAGGTCCGGCCATTCTTTTTGAAAAACCGAAAGGGCACTCGATTCCCGTGCTGGCCAATCTGTTCGGCACGCCAAAACGCGTGGCGCTCGGCATGGGCGAGGAGTCGGTGCAGGCCCTGCGCGAAGTCGGCAAGCTGCTGGCGTATTTGAAGGAACCGGAGCCTCCCAAGGGCCTCAAGGACGCCTGGGACAAGCTGCCGATCCTGAAGCAAGTCATGAACATGGCGCCGAAAACGGTGTCGAGCGCGCCGTGCCAGGAAATCGTCTGGGAGGGCAAGGACGTCGATTTGGCGAAGTTGCCGATCCAGCATTGCTGGCCGGGCGACGTCGCGCTGCTGATCACTTGGGGCCTGGTGGTAACCAAAGGCCCGCACAAGAATCGGCAGAACCTCGGCATCTATCGCCAGCAGGTGCTCGGCCCGAACAAGGTGATCATGCGCTGGCTGGCGCATCGCGGCGGGGCGCTGGATTTCCGCGAGTTTCAACTGGCCAATCCGGGGCAACCGTTCCCGGTCGCCGTCGTTTTGGGTTGCGATCCGGCGACCATCCTCGGCGCCGTGACGCCGGTGCCCGATTCGCTGTCCGAATACCAGTTTGCCGGCCTGTTGCGCGGCGGCAAGACCGAGCTGATCAAGTGCCTCGGCTCTGCTTTGCAAGTGCCGGCTTCGGCCGAAATCGTCCTCGAAGGCGTCATTCATCCGGGCGAAATGGCGCTCGAAGGGCCGTACGGCGACCACACCGGCTATTACAACGAGCAGGCCGAGTTCCCGGTATTCACCATCGAGCGTATGACCATGCGCAAGAACCCGATCTACCACAGCACCTACACCGGCAAACCGCCCGACGAGCCGGCCGTGCTCGGCGTCGCGCTCAATGAAGTCTTCGTGCCGTTGCTCCAGAAGCAGTATCCCGAAATCGTCGATTTCTACCTGCCGCCGGAAGGCTGCTCGTACCGCATGGCCATCGTCAGCATCAAGAAGGCTTACCCAGGCCACGCCAAGCGGATCATGTTCGGCATCTGGAGCTTCCTGCGCCAGTTCATGTACACCAAGACGATCATCGTCGTGGACGACGACATCGACATCCGCGACTGGAAGGAAGTGGTCTGGGCGATGACGACGCGCATGGACGCAACGCGCGATACGACGCTGGTCGACAACACGCCCATCGATTATCTCGACTTCGCCTCACCGGTGGCCGGCCTCGGCTCGAAGATGGGGCTGGACGCCACCAACAAGTGGCCGGGCGAAACGACGCGCGAATGGGGGCGGCCGATTGTCATGGATGACGGCGTGAAGAAGAAGGTCGACGCCATGTGGAGCGATCTCGGGCTATGACCGTCAAAGTTGTTCCGCTCGACTTGTCCGACCTTGCCCAGGCTGAAATCTGGCTCGGCCTGCTCGACCACTATGCACAAGATCCAATGGGTGGCGGCGATGGCCTGTCCGATTACGCCAAGCTCAATCTGGTGGCGAGCATCCGCGAGGTGCCCGGTTACCACGGCGCGCTGGCCTGGCTCGATGGCAAGGCGGTCGGGGCGATCAACTGTTTCGCCGGGTTTTCCACCTTTGCCGCGTTGCCCTTGCTCAACGTTCACGACATCGTCGTGCTCAAAGGCCTGCGCGGTCAGGGCATCGGTCAGGCCCTGCTCGCCTGGGCCGAAGAACGTGCCCGCCAGCTCGGTTGTTGCAAGCTGACGCTCGAAGTGCTGTCCAACAACACTCGGGCGATGGCCTCCTACCAACAGGCCGGCTACGCGCCGTATGTCCTCGACCCGGCGGCCGGCAACGCGCTGCTCATGCAGAAAATCCTTCCGGAGGAAGCCCCATGAATGATCCGATTCCCCAGCCCGATCTGCAGGGCGTCCGCCCCTCGCTCGTTCAGCTCACGCATTTCATCTATGGCCTGCACGCCATCGCCGTACTCGTCGGCATTACCTCGGCAGCGACGGTAGCCGGCGGCTTTGTCTTCGGCCTGCCGTCGCTGTGCGCGGTGTTTCTCAATTACCTCAAGCGCAGCGACGTCAACGGCACCTGGCTGAAAAGCCACTTCCGCTGGCAAATCCGCACCTTCTGGTTCACCTTCCTCGGGCTCATTTTTTATGGCCTGCTGGTTATCACCATCATCGGCATTCCGCTCGCCTGGATGTTGATCGCCATCCTTGGCCTGTGGGTGGCCTATCGCGTCATCCGTGGCTGGATTGCGTTGTTCGGCGTGCGGCCCGTCGGCTGAAACGACGATGCAGCCCTTTCTGCCAAGCGATGAGAACCTGGCTGACGATACTCGGCTGCTAAGCGTCGATGAGCGCATACGGCTGGTCCGTACCGAGACGTTTTTCGGTCATGCCGTCGGCAACATGGTGGGCATCCTGCTTGGCGGCGCCATTTTTTCCGTGGTTTTGCACAAGGCCGGTACTGCGGCCGAAACTTGCGCGGCCTGGTTCGCCCTGCTGGTGCTCATGACAGGTGGCGTGGCGATCTATGAAAGATACGTCAGAAAGGTCGGCCTGACTCCGGAAAACGCGAACGGATTTCTCCGCACGCGCTTCCGCATGGGGATTCTGATCTCGATCACTTACGGGGCCACGATTTTCCTGATGCCGGAGAATCCCAGTGACGTTTCGCTGGTTTTTCTGTTCGTGCTCATGAGTTCGATGGTGACGGTGGCCTCCATGGGTTACGCCGCCGTTCCGTCGTTTTATCTGACGATGATTGCGGTGACGCTGGTGCCGTTGTCCATTTATTTCCTCTCACGCGCGCTTCTGTGGGCGGACTCACTCTCGGCCTTGATGTTTGCGGTAACCCTGCTCTGGGGGGTGATGATTCCCAAGAAGGCGCTGCTCAATTCGCGCTGGGTGCGTTCGTCCATCGAAGCCAATGCCCGACTGGTTGGCGAGGTGCAGGAACGCAAGCGGGCAGAGGCCGAGTTGCTGAGTTATCGCCAGAACCTCGAAAAATTGGTCGAGGCCAGAACCGTCGAGTTGTCGCAAGCCAAGGAGGCGGCTGAATCGGCCAATCGGGCCAAGAGCGCCTTCCTGGCCAACATGAGCCACGAAATACGCACGCCCCTCAACGCCGTTTCGGGCATGGTTTACCTGCTCAAGCGCCATGGCGTGACGTCCGAACAGGCGGATCGGCTCAACAAGATCGACAGCGCCGGCAAGCATCTGATGAGCATCATCAACGACATTCTGAGCTTGTCCAAAATTGAATCGGAGCACCTGTCGCTGGAGTCGATCACCGTTTCGCCCACCGCCATCCTGAGTGAGGTGGCCGCTGTCCTTGCCGATGACGCCGTTGCCAAGCCACTCGCGCTGGTCATCGAGCCTTGTGGCGCCTTTCCGCCCCTGAAAGGTGACCCGACCCGGATTCGCCAGGCTGTGCTCAACTACGCTACGAATGCGATCAAGTTCACCAAAGCCGGCGAGGTACGCCTGCGCTGCCGCATGCTGGACAACGGGCCGGCTGGCCCGCTGCTCAGATTCGAGGTGTCCGATACCGGGATCGGCTTGTCCCATGAGGCGCGGGGCCGGCTGTTTGCGGCATTTGAGCAGGCCGATAATTCGACCACACGAGTGCATGGTGGCACCGGCCTCGGCTTGGTCATCACCCGGCGGCTGGCCCAGTTGATGGGCGGCGATGCCGGTTGCGAGAGTGTCGAGGGCGTTGGCAGCACTTTCTGGTTCACCGTCCGTCTTGCGGTCGGCGCCTCGCCCTCCACGCTGGCCGCTGCCGAAACACCCGATTCGGGCTTGAGCTGTGAGTCAGCCCTGCGCAAGAGCCAGGCCGGAAAACTGATCCTGCTCGTCGAAGACAACGAGATCAATCGCGAAGTCGTTGAAGAGTTGCTCGAAGGCGTCCTGCTCTCGGTCGATGTGGCCGAAGACGGCATCCAGGCGGTCGAACGCGTCAGGCAGACCCGTTACGACGCGATCCTGATGGATGTCCAGTTACCGAGGCTCGACGGCCGGGCGGCAACCCGCCAGATTCGTGGCCTGTCCAACGGCATGTCCGTACCTATCCTGGCCATGACGGCCGATGCCTTCGCCGAGGACAGGCAAGCTTGTCTCGACGCCGGGATGGACGATTTCATGACCAAGCCACTGGACCCGGATGTGCTGTACATCAAGTTGCTGCATTGGCTGGCCGGCGCCCGGCCCAGCTGAGATTTCCTAAAAACTGACGCCGAAACTGGCGATGGCCACGGTCAGTACGCCTAGCCCCAGATTGAGGGCGACGCGCTGGCGGATGGTGTTCATTGCCGCCCCGGCCGCCGGCCAGTCCTGTGCCGCTACGCCAGCCTGCAGCCTGGCGAAATGGCGCAGCGCGATGTCGACGAAGATGATGGTCATGATCAGGCCACTGCTCAGCATGACGTGCCAGTGCAGCGGGGCGTTGGCAAAACCGACGTTGAGCATGCGCGCGATGCCGGAGAGCAGGATCAGGGCGATGGCGACGGCGACGATCCGGAAGAAGCGGCCGAGCACGCCGGCCAGCAGCGGCAGGCGCTGGGGCGGCGGGAGTTGTTCGGCGGCCACCGGGCGCAGGCAGAAATGGGCGAAGAACATGCCGCCGATCCAGACGATGACGCCGGCCAGGTGCAGAAAGAGAAGTGTCGAGCGCATGGTGTTTTCCAGTGGGGTGGTCAGGGTTGATTGAGGTATTGCCGGAGCATGGCTAGCGACCGGCGGTAGCTGTGGGCGATCTGTGTCGCCTCGTAGCGATGTTCGGCACCGACCGGGCAGGCCTGGCGGGCCAGGCAGCCTTCGGCACAGCGGGATTCGGCCTGCAGGCGGTAGCCGCTGCAGGTTTGCAGATTGAACTGGCCGCCAGCCAGCGCGTCGGCCGGGCAGGCGCTGATGCAGGGCGTCGTCTGGCAGTCGATACACGGATTGCCACGGTCAACCGGAAAAAACGGCTGAAATTGAAAGTCGATGAGCACCGCCGCCCGGTAGGCGTACCAGCTGCCCCACTCGGCGTCGATGCCGACCATGAAGGGCGAGGCGTGGTGCCAGCCGGCCAGTTTGCCGAGCGCCTGCAAACCGACCGGTTGCTGGCCCGGATACAGGATGCGGTAGGCCCGGCCGGGCAGGTGTTCGACCAGCCAGGGTTCAACGGTGCGCACGGTGTAGTCGTCAATCGGGTGTTCGCTGGCCATGCCGGCTGCCTGCATGCGTTCCCAAAGCCGCCGGCCGCCGTGGCCGAGCAGGATGAGCTGGCGGTAGCCGGTGGTGTCGCCCAGCGTTTTGCGCGTTGTCTCGGGTAAATCGCTCAGATCGAAGACGAATTGCCGGTTGAGGCCGGCCTCGGCCAGCGCCTCGCCGGGAAAAGGTGGGCGCTCACTCATTTTCAAGGACTGGCATTTTCTCGCCAACCCGGCGCTGGGCGACCCAGACTAGCAGGGCGTCGATGGCCACGCTGCCAGCCTGGGCACGCGGATGGTTGATCAGGAAAGTGACGGCATGGCGCCGGCCCTGGCCATCGAGGGCATAGCCGGCCGCCGTCTTGACGCCGTCGAGCGTGCCCGTCTTGATGTGGGCGCGGCCCGTGGCGTCGGAGCCGTTGAGGCGTTTCTTCATCGTGCCGTCGATGCCGACGATCGGCATGCTAGCCACAAATTCCGGCATCACCGGGCTTTTCCAGGCGTCGAGCAGCAGGCGGTTGAGGCTGTCGGCGCTGATCCGCTCGATGCGTGACAGGCCGGAACCATTGTCGACGACCAGTTCACCAAAACGCAGATTGCGGCCAGCCAGCCAGTCGGTGATCCGCTGCCGGGCGCGTTCGGCGGTGGCTGGCGCAGAATCGTTGCCGATGGTCAGGAAGACCTGGCGGGCCATGACGTTGTTGCTGAATTTGTTGATGTCGCGCACAGCGTCGGCCAGCGGTGCCGATTCGTGTTGGGTGAGCAGCTTGGCGCCGACCGGCACATTGCCGGCCCGCACCTGGCCGTTCAAGCTGCCGCCGAGCTCCTTCCACAGCGCACGGATCAGGCCGCTGGTCTGCGCTTCGGCCGGCAAGGGCGACAGGCTCAGGGGTTTTTCGCCACACAGCGCCGCGTAGCTGCCGGTGAATTCGAGCCGGTTGCCGTTGTTTTCGGGAATCAGCCGGACGCTGATCAGATCCTTCCAGTTGCTGCCGCACTCGCTGTTGCTGGCGCGCAATTGATTGTCGACGCGCAGGCCCTCGCTCGGCGTTTCCATAAGGATGCGCGGCTTGCCGTTGTCCGGCTGCAGCGTAAAGCGCAGGGCGCGGAAGTTGACCAGAAAACCATCCGGGCCGACGTTGTAGGGGCGCATCGGCTTGTCGTCGAAGGCGCCGGGGTCGATGGCCGGGATGTTGAAGACGCTGCGGTCGAGGACGATGTCGCCGTCGATCCGGCGGATGCTGCGGACCTGGATCTGGCGGAGCAGGGCGGTCAGGTGCTCGATGGCGAAGCGCGGGTCGCCGCTGCCGCGGATGTACAAATTTCCGCTTAAATTCCCGTCGACCGTGGAAGTCTCGGTCCACGCCGTGGTTTTCCAGGTGTAGGCCGGGCCGAGCAGGTCGAGGGCGGCGTAGGTGGTGACCAGCTTCATGACCGAAGCCGGGTTCATCGCGCGGCTGGCGTTGTGGGCGACGAGCGGTGCGCCAGCATCGACCGGGTGGACGACGACAGCGACGCTGGCGGCCGGAATCTGCGCCGCTTTCAAGGCTTGGAGGACGGTGGAGGGCAGGCCGTCAGCCAGGGCTGGCAGGCAAAAAGCGATGCCGGCGAATGCAGTGAGAATTTTGGCAATCATTGAGTTTGGGCAAGTAAAGCGGCGATGCGCCATTTTAGCGGGCCCCCGATGTTGGGGCTGATCCGCTTTGGTTGTTTATTGTATTCAATGACTTATATGCCTTACCGGCGTGGAGTGATTGATTGAGTCTGTGGAAGCCCTTGAAATACCCGTTCCTCGCCCCTATTATTAGCACTCACCGGAGACGAGTGCTAATAACCCGCCCGCTCCGGTCCCGAATCCGCGCTTCGGTGCGGTCGGCCAATTTTCCGTGTGTTGCAATTCAATTTCAGGAGTCAGATTTATGAATATCCGTCCTTTGCACGACCGAGTGATCGTCAAGCGCGTTGAAGCCGAGCGCACCACTGCATCCGGCATCGTCATTCCCGATTCCGCTGGCGAAAAGCCGGATCAGGGCGAAGTTCTGGCCGTCGGCCCGGGCAAGCGCGACGACAACGGCAAGCAGATCGCACTCGACGTCAAGGTTGGTGACCGCGTTCTGTTCGGCAAGTATGCCGGCCAAGGCGTCAAGGTCGATGGTCAGGAAGTCCTGGTCATGCGCGAAGAAGACATCATGGGCGTTCTGGTCGCTTAAGCGCCACGTCACTTAACCTAAAAAATTCAGGAGCTATTAAATGGCAGCTAAAGAAGTCAAATTCGGTGATTCCGCCCGCGCCCGCATGGTCGAAGGCATCAATGTCCTGGCTGACGCAGTCAAGGTCACCCTCGGTCCCAAGGGCCGCAATGTCGTGCTCGAGCGTTCCTACGGCGGCCCGACGGTCACCAAGGACGGCGTTTCCGTCGCCAAGGAAATCGAACTGAAAGACAAGTTCGCCAACATGGGCGCCCAGATGGTCAAGGAAGTTGCTTCCAAGACCTCCGACATCGCCGGTGACGGCACGACGACCGCGACCGTTCTGGCCCAGGCCATCGTCCGCGAAGGCATGAAGTACGTTGCCGCCGGCATGAACCCGATGGATCTGAAGCGCGGTATCGACAAGGCTGTTGTCGCCACCCTGGCCGAACTGAAGGCTTTCTCCAAGCCCTGTACGACGACCAAGGAAATCGCCCAGGTTGGTTCCATTTCCGCCAACTCCGATGCTGACATCGGCGAAATCATCGCCAATGCCATGGAAAAGGTCGGCAAGGAAGGCGTCATCACCGTTGAAGATGGCAAGTCCCTGGCCAACGAACTCGATGTCGTCGAAGGCATGCAGTTCGACCGCGGCTACCTGTCGCCGTACTTCATCAACAACGGCGACAAGCAGCAAGCGCTGATGGAAAACCCGTTTGTCCTGCTCTACGACAAGAAGATTTCCAACATCCGCGACCTGCTGCCGATCCTGGAACAAGTTGCCAAGGCCGGCCGTCCGCTGCTCATCATCGCTGAAGATGTCGATGGCGAAGCGCTGGCTACCCTGGTCGTCAACAACATCCGTGGCATCCTGAAGACCGTTGCCGTCAAGGCTCCTGGCTTCGGCGACCGTCGCAAGGCCATGCTCGAAGATATCGCCATCCTGACCGGCGGTACCGTCATCGCCGAAGAAACCGGTCTGTCGCTGGAAAAGGCTGTCCTCAAGGACCTCGGCCAGGCCAAGCGCATCGAAGTTTCCAAGGAAAACACCATCATCATCGACGGTGCCGGCGAAGCCGCTTCCATCGAAGCCCGCGTCAAGCAGATCCGTATCCAGATCGACGAAGCGACTTCCGATTACGACAAGGAAAAGCTCCAGGAACGTGTTGCCAAGCTGGCTGGTGGCGTTGCCGTCATCAAGGTTGGCGCTGCGACCGAAGTCGAAATGAAGGAAAAGAAGGCCCGTGTTGAAGATGCCCTGCACGCTACCCGCGCTGCCGTGGAAGAAGGTATCGTCGCCGGCGGCGGCGTTGCCCTGATCCGCGCCCGCGCTGCCGTTGGCAAGCTCAAGGGTGACAACCACGATCAAGATGCCGGCATCAAGATCGTCCTCCGTGCCATGGAACAGCCGCTGCGCGAAATCGTCGCCAATGCCGGTGACGAGCCGTCAGTTGTTGTCGACAAGGTGCAGCGTGGCAAAGGTAACTACGGTTACAACGCTTCCACCGGCGAGTACGGCGACATGGTCGAAATGGGCGTTCTCGATCCGACCAAGGTGACCCGCACCGCACTGCAGAACGCGGCTTCCGTGGCCGGCCTGATGCTGACCACCGAGTGCATGGTTGCTGAACTGGCTGAAGACAAGCCGGCCGGCGGCATGCCCGACATGAGCGGCATGGGCGGTATGGGTGGCATGGGCGGCATGGGGATGTAATCCTCCGCCAAGCCAGCTTCACCGCTGTGAAGAGCCCCGCCTTGTGCGGGGCTTTTTGCTTTCCGGGTTTGGCAGGCAGTCGGAAATTGCTTTGATCTTTGTTATATGTTTTGTAACTGTCTGTAAGTTAGCTGTAAGACGCTAAGCCTAAATTACGCTCCGCAGCAATGCCTCTACAAACAAAATCTGAGGAGCAAATCAATGCAAGACGTACTTGATCGGGTGACAGCCAACCCGAAATTTCTGGAGTTTGTTGCCATGCGCAGCACTTACTCCATCATCATGGCTATTGTCAGTGCCGCCGCTTACTACGGCTTCATCCTGCTGGTCGCTTTCAACAAGGAATTCCTCGCCCAGAAGATCGGTGAGGGTTACACGATGAGTATCGGCGTGCCGATCGGCGTTGCCGTTATCGCCTTCACCATCGTCCTGACCTGGATCTACGTTCGCCGCGCCAACACCGAGTTCGACGCGATCAACGAAGCCCTCATCAAGGAGGCACAGAAGTAAGATGAATAAATTCACTCAAATTCTCGCCGGCCTTCTGGCCCTGGCAGTTGCCGGTGGCGCCATCGCCGCCGGTGCCGACCTCGGCGAAACCCAAAAGCAGGCCACCAACTGGACGGCCATCGTCATGTTCGCCATCTTCGTCGGCGGCACGCTCTACATCACCAAGTGGGCTGCTTCCAAGACCAAGTCGGCTGCTGACTTCTACACTGGCGGTGGCGGTATCACCGGCTTCCAGAACGGCCTGGCGATCGCCGGCGACTACATGTCTGCCGCGTCCTTCCTGGGTATTTCCGGTCTCGTCTTCGCCAACGGCTTCGACGGCCTGATCTTCTCGATCGGCTGGCTGGTCGGCTGGCCGGTCATCACCTTCCTGATGGCTGAGCGTCTGCGCAACCTTGGCAAGTTCACGTTCGCTGACGTGGCTTCCTACCGTTTCGCCCAGACCCCGGTCCGCATCTTTGCTGCTTCCGCTTCGCTGGTTATCGTCGCCTTCTACATGATTGCGCAGATGGTCGGTGCCGGTCAGCTGATCAAGGTGCTCTTCGGCATGGAATACCTCTACGCTGAAATCCTGGTCGGTTCCGTGATGATGATGTACGTGCTGTTCGGCGGCATGACTGCAACCACCTGGGTGCAGATCATCAAGGCCTGTATGCTCCTCGGCGGTGCCACCTTCATGGCTGTCTCGGTTCTGCTGCAATTCGGCTTCTCGCCGGAAGCACTGTTCACCAAGGCTGTCGAAGTGCACTCCAAGCATGACGCACTGATGTCGCCGGGCGCCCTGATCAAGGATCCGGTCTCCGCGATCTCCGTCGGTATGGCCCTGATGTTCGGTACCGCTGGTCTGCCGCACATCCTGATGCGCTTCTTCACCGTGCCGAACGCTAAGGAAGCCCGCAAGTCGGTTGCCTGGGCAACCACCTGGATCGGTTACTTCTACATCCTGACCTTCATCATCGGTTTCGGCGCTATCACCAACCTGATCCAGAATCCGGGCGACTTCTACGTCGGCGGCGAACTGGCCAAGGGTCTGAAGGGCGGCGGCAACATGGCTGCTGTGCATCTGGCCAAGGCTGTTGGTGGTGACCTGTTCCTCGGCTTCATCTCTGCCGTGGCCTTCGCAACCATCCTGGCTGTTGTGGCTGGTCTGACCCTGTCCGGCGCCTCTGCCGTGTCGCATGACCTGTACGCTTCCGTCTTCGCCAAGGGCTGCTCTTCCGAAGCCGAACTGCGCGTTTCCAAGATCACCACCGTTTGCCTCGGCGTTCTGGCTGTGGTTCTGGGTATCGCCTTCGAAAAGGAAAACGTTGCCTACATGGTGATGCTGGCCTTCGTTATCGCCTGCTCCTCCAACTTCCCGGTCCTCTTCATGTCCGTGTTGTGGAAGAACTGCACCACCCGTGGTGCTGTGGTCGGTGGCTTCGTCGGTCTGGCTTCTGCTGTGGTCCTGACCATCGGCTCGGCCAGCGTCTGGGAAGCCGTCATGCACAACCCGAAGGGCTCTGCCTGGTTCCCGTACAACTCTGCTGCCATCTTCTCGATGTCTGCCGCATTCTTCACGATCTGGCTGGTGTCCATTCTGGACAACTCCGCTCAGGCCCAAAAGGAACGTGCCCTGTATCCGTCGCAGCAACTGCGTTCGGAAACCGGTCTGGGTGCTTCCGGCGCCAGCGGTCACTAATCAGACGAGCAATCGTCAGCAAAAAGCCCGGGCTTGCCCGGGCTTTTTTTCGTCTTCAATTTTGGGTGATTTTTCCGGTTGACCGTAGCGAACGATAATTCGCGACCAGTCGAAGCCGTCATCGTGAAAACGCGGACGTGCTTGTGCACTGCGGAATTCGCAGGGCAGTTTATTTGATAGACTGTGAAGCTTGGGGCGAGGAAAAAAACGGTAGGGGGCCGCCCAGTGCAGGTCGGGCAACCCCCTGAGTAGCGGTATGCACCGCGTACTCCAAAGACCATAAAAGGAGAACAGCCCGAACAGAATAATGCGACAGGCTTACAGAAATCTTACGTCGGCATAGGCCCAACAGAACCATGCGCATCCTTATTGCTGAAGACGACACCATCATCGCTGATGGTCTTTCCCGCTCGCTACGTCAGGGCGGTTATGCCGTAGACTGGGCTCCCAATGGGCTGGAGGCAGATGCAGCTCTGCTCACGGTCTCCTATGACTTGCTCATTCTCGATCTCGGCTTGCCCAAGCTTTCCGGGCTCGACCTGCTCAAGCGAATTCGCTCGCGCAATTCGCAACTGCCGGTGCTGATCCTTACCGCCCTCGACGGTACGGGCGACCGCGTCAAGGGCCTCGATCTCGGCGCCGACGACTACATGGTCAAACCCTTCGAGCTGCCTGAACTCGAGGCACGGGTCCGCGCCTTGACCCGTCGCTCGGCCGGAACCTCGCCAACCATCCAGTGCGGCGCGCTGACCTACGATCAGGTCGGCCGGGTGGCCCAGATCAATGGTGAGGCGCTTGATCTTTCGGCCCGCGAAGTCGGGCTGCTCGAAGTCCTGCTCAGTCGCATGGGCCGCCTGGTCAGCAAGGATCAGTTGGTCGATCACCTTTGCGGCTGGGGCGAGGAAGTCAGTCACAACGCCATCGAGGTCTACGTCCATCGGCTGCGCAAGAAAATTGAAACCGGGGGCGTGAAGATCGCTACCGTGCGCGGCCTGGGTTACTGCCTTGAGCGACCCCAGAGCGAGTAGCATGCCCTCGCCGGGATCCGAAACTGAACGCTCGCTGTTTGGCGAGATACTGGACTGGATGCTGGCACCCCTGCTCTTCGTCTGGCCGCTCAGCATTGCCTTCACCCATTACTTCGCCAACAACGTCGCCAATTACCCCTACGATCAGGCGCTACGCGAGCATGTCACGGCCATTGCGCGACAGGTAAAACTGGTCAACGGCAAACCCTTGCTATCCTTGCCGGCCTCGGCCCGGGCCATGTTGCGGGCCGACGAGACCGACAGCGTCTATTTTCATGTGCTGGCCGGTGGTGGAAAACTGCTGGCCGGCGACAAGGATTTGCCGGAGTCGACGTCGGCGCCGGATGACTCGATCGTGCCCGGCGAAGTCTATATGCGCGACGCCGATTTCAAAGGGCAGGAGTTGCGCATGGCCTACACCTACCTGGCCGAGCCGCAAATGGCCAAGGCGCAGTGGGTGCTCATCGAGGTTGGCGAGACGACCGAAAAACGCAGCCAGCTCGCCAACAAGATCGTCGCCAGCGTCATCCTGCCGCAATTCATCATCATTCCGCTCGCCGTAATGCTCGTCTGGTTCGGCCTGTCGCGTGGCCTGCGACCGCTGACCCGCCTGCGCCAGACGATCGAGGCGCGCGAGCCGGATGACCTCTCGCCGATTGCCACCCGGCGTGTGCCCGAAGAGCTGGAACCGCTGGTCGAAGCCTTCAACGAAATGCTTGAGCGCATGAAGCGCAGCGTTTCGGCCCAGCAACGCTTCGTTGCCGATGCCGCCCACCAGATGCGCACGCCGCTCACTGGCCTCAAGACGCAAGCCCAGTTTGCCATCCGGGAAACCGATCCGGAGGCGCTGCGCCATGCCCTGCGCCAGATCGCCACCGGCGTGGACCGGGCTGGCCGCTTGATCAATCAGTTGCTGACGCTGGCCCGCACCGAAGGCGGCGAAGTAACCCAGCAAAAGCATGAGCCGCTCGACCTGGCAGAGTTGATCCGCGATGTCGTGACCGACTGGGTGCCGGTCGCCATCGAGAAAAACATCGATCTCGGCTTTGAATCCGACAAACCCGCGATGATTGTCGGCAATTCATTCCTGTTGCAGGAACTCGCCAAGAACCTGCTCGACAACGCCCTGCGCTACACCCCCAGTGGCGGACATGTCACCTGCCGCATTCTAGTCAATCAGGCGACCGTCCTGCTCGAGGTCGAGGACAACGGGGTCGGCATCAGTGAAGAGCAGGCCGAACTAGTCTTCGAGCGCTTCTATCGAGTTGATGACGCCACTACTGAAGGCAGTGGCCTTGGCCTCGCCATCGTTCAGGAAATCGCCATGCAGCACGACTCGCGGGCCAGTCTGCGACCCAATCCCAACCGCCGTGGTGCAGTGGCGCGGGTGGCTTTCGCCGCCTGGCATCCGCCGGTTCCACCAATGCCGCCGCCAGACGATTTTTCCGAGCTCTACCGCCAATCCCCGCCGATCGGTACCTGAGTCCTCAAAAACGCCTGTGCTGGTTGCGGAGGAGCGGTGACATCGCTATAATGCGCCCTCGTTTGGCCAATTAGCTCAGTTGGTAGAGCAGCGGATTGAAAATCCGCGTGTCCGTGGTTCGATTCCGCGATTGGCCACCAGAATTTTCAAGGGCTTAGCCGCAAGGCTAGGCCCTTTGTTTTTGGTCGCCGTGACAGAAACGTGACAACGTGATCACGTTACCTGCCGACCCGGTTTCGATCCTGGAAGCCGCTATTGCTAAATGATCCGTTGCAAACTTGGCATAACGATCCACCATAGACCGCGTTTTCCATCCGCCGAGCTCTTTGAGTTCATCACAACTGGTTCCAGACTGGCGATGCCAGGAAGCCCAGGTGTGGCGCAGATCGTGAAAGCGGAAGTCATGCAACCCCGCCTTTTCTAACGCTGAAAACCAGCCTTTGTTACTCACATTGGCCTTGATCGGTTCTCCTCGATAGGTAAAGCAGAACTGCTGATGCTTCCCGACCTGATCTTCAAGCACGGCAAGTGCATCACGATTTAACGGGACGCCTCTCGGCGTGCCATTCTTGGTCAGGTTTAACCAAGCTGTTCCTCGATTGAGATCAACCCGGTTCCATTCCAAGCCCAAAATCTCTCGCGCACGGCATCCGGTTGCCAAGGCAAAACGGACGATGGCAGACAAGTGAGGAGGGCAAACCGCTAATAGCCGGTCGGCCTCTTCTCTCGTTAGCCAGCGATCCCGCTCAACTTCACCGAGCAGTAGGCGAACCTTCGGAATGCTATCGATCCACTGCCACTCGTCCCGCGCCGTTCTCAGTAGATTTCGGAGCAAAGATAGATAGCGGTTGATCGTCGCGGGCTTATTGCCCTTCTTCATCTCTCCCTGGATGATTGACCAAACCACATCACCATTGATGTGGTTGAGCATCAAGTCCCCAAGATAGGGGTGAAGATTCCTACAAATTCGCTGAACATCTCGATAACTTTTCAGCGTTGCTTTGACTTCAAGATACCTAACAATCGCCTCCTGCCAAGAGCGCTCTGGTTTGAACCCAAAATGCTGTTCCCGGTAAGCATCAAGCGTGAGCTTGGCTAGGAGGGCTTCTGCATCTTCCCGGTTTTCAGTCCCAGCGCTTTGGCGTAGGCGTTTGCCGTTTGGGAGCGTTGTTGCAATCCACCAGAACCTTGAATCTGGGCGCCGGTAGATTCCTGTTTCACGGGCCATAAGGTTTGATCCTTTCCGGCCCGCCAATGCTCGCGCTGCTTATAGTCGTCAAGCCAACCGTCTAAGTCAACTTTGTCATAAACACAGCGTCGTCCCAGCTTGATGAACGGGACATTCAGTTCGGTGAGCAGCGTGATCCCGATACCGAGATACGCCGCCGCCTGTTCCTTGGACAGACACCGAGCTGCGGGCAAAGGCAGGCCGTTGTCTTCCATGTCAGTTTCCGGAGGCTTT
>JBAQOL010000001.1:0-196563 GCA_049304775.1 Ferribacterium limneticum | reverse complement strand
AGTTCAATCGGCTTGGGTTTCCGCCTTGCTGGCGGGCTTACTTTCTTCTTGCTTCGCCAAGAAAAAGTAAGCAAAAAGAAGGCGACCCTGGGTCGGTGCCGGCTGCGCCGGTTCCCTGCGCTACTCGAAAGGCCGGGCGGCTGCGGAACTCGGGCTACGCCCTCAGACAGTCCTCGCCGAAGGCCCCCGGCCTTCCTGCGTTGCTCGGCACCTCCCAAGGGGCCCGGTAAGGCGTCCACGATCAAGCTGTGGATTTGATTTTTGGGCATTTTTTCCGGTTGACCGTGGAAGTCAATTCATTGGGCTGTCGCTTGATTGCGAGACGCTTTTCGGGTCCCCATGAGAGGCGCTGAGCAACGCAGGCGGGCCGGGGGCCTTCGGCTTGCGTTGTCTGAGCCGCAGGCGAGTTTAGCAAGCCGCCCGGCCTGCCGAGTAGCGCAAGGAACCCGTAGGGCGCCGACCCTGGGGTCGCCTTTTCTTTGGCTACTTTCTTTTGGCGAAGCAAAAGAAAGTACGCCCGCCAACAAGGCGGAACCCCAAGCTCATTCCACAGAACCCCAAGCCATTTCAAGCCGAGGCGGTGCGAATCAATGCTGAACGGCATCGCCCCGGCACAAGGCCTTACGCCGCCGGCCGCAACTTATGCCGCCACCCCGGGAACAACTGATCCGCATCCTGCGGAAACGATTCAAACGCTCGAGCAAACTCGTAATGATCCCGCGCCCATTCCACCGGATCGGCCCCGGCCTTCCAGCAATCGTAAGCCTGCCGCAACGAGCGCGCCCCAGCCGCCGGCGAGTCAATATGGCCATAAGCCCCACCACCCGCCGTGTTGATCACATTCCCGTGACCCAGATTCTCGAAGAAGCCAGGCAAACGCAGGGCATTCATCCCGCCAGAGATGATCGGCGTCGTCGGCTTCATGCCGTACCACTCCTGGTGATAAACCGGCCCCTGATAGCTGTCGCGCTCGATAATGTAGGCGCAGGCGCGGTCGTCCTTGTCGCCTTCCATCTTGCCGTAGCCCATGGTCCCGACGTGAATGCCGGAAGCGCCTTGCAGTCGGCTCATTTTGGCCAGCACGTAGGCGGTGTAGCCGCGCTTCGACGACGGCGAGGTGATGGCGCCGTGGCCGGCGCGGTGGTAGTGCAGATATTGGTTCGGGTATTGCCGGCGGGCGGTGGTGATCATGCCCGGGCCGCCAACGTAGCCATCGACCAGGAAGGCCAGCTTGTCGGCATCCGGGCCGAAGGCTTCGAGAGCGAAATCGGCGCGGGCACACATCTCGAAATGGTCGTCGGCGGTGATGTTCATTGAGAACAGCTTTGCTTCACCAGTTTCGTCCATGGCCCGCTTCATTGAATCATAGACCAGGGGGATGACTTTTTTTAGCGGCGCGAAGACCTGGTTGCCTTGCGGCTCGTCGTTCTTGATGAAATCGCCGCCGAGCCAGAATTCGTAGGCGGCGCGGGCGAAGGGTTCCGGGCGCAGGCCGAGCTTGGGCTTGATGATGGTGCCGGCGATGTAGCCGCCATCCTTGACCGGCCGGCCGAGCATGCGCCAGAGGTCGGAAATGTCCTTGGCCGGGCCGTCGAACAGTTCGATGCCGCGACGCGGCACGTAGAAATCGACCATCTTGGCGTGCTCGATGTCGCCCATGCCCTGGTTGTTGCCGATGGTCAGGGTCAGGAAGGAGGCCATCATCATGCGGCCGTCGGTCATGTTGCGGTCGAAGAGGTCGAGCGGGTAGGCGATGCGCATGTCCTCGGTCGCCTCGTCGATGTGATAGACCAGCGCATCGACGCCCTTGGTGAATTCGTCGGTGGTGCTCACCTCGACGTTGGTGCCGGTCGACGACTCGGCGGCGAAGTGGGCAGCTGCTTCGAGATAGCCGTGGCCGGCCTTGGGTTTCATCTTGTAGGCGCAGAGGATGTGCTTGCCCCCGGCGATCAGTTCGGCTTCGGTCAGGCTGAGGTCGGCATAGCGGTTTGACTGGTCCATCGTCTTGTCTCCTGGTTTATTCGTCGGGGAAAAGCTATGGACTGAATGCTAGGCGCGGCCATTGATAAATAATAGTCACGTGTTTTTATTGAACACATAAGCAATTGCTGAATCGTTGGCATGCGTCTGGAGATTCTGATTTTGGGCAAAAACCCCCGTTGACCGTGGCAGGTGCAAGGAAAGCGGGAGGACCTGCGGAGTGGCGTAAAATGGCGGGTTAGCCAAGGCACGAATGCGCCTGCCTGACCACTGACAAAGAGACTATGAAAGACTATTACGGATTGCTTGGCGTCTCGCCCGATGCGACCACCGAGCTGATCAAGACGGCCTACCGCAAGAAGGCGGCGCAGTTTCACCCTGACCGCAACCCGGCGCCCGACGCGGCGGCCAAGTTTCGCGAGGTGCAGGAGGCTTACGAGGTGCTGGCGGACGTCGATCGCCGCAAGGTTTATGACGAGACGCGACGCTCCAGCCTGATCGATGATCCCCTGGCCGTAGCGCGCGAAATCTGGTCCAGCCATTTAGGAAAAATGCAGCAGTGAAAAAATCTTATTACTTTGCCGAACTGTCATCGTCCTACGACGCCGAAATCCAGGACCTGCTCAACGATTCGGAAGGCAAGTCGGCGCTGAAACACCGGCTCAAGGAAAAACGTCAGGAACTGGCGTCCATCCTGCCGATGATCGAATTCGCCCCGGAGATGGTCGTGCCGGTCTTCTACGACGCGTTTTCCTTCACCAATCCGAAGGCGATGGCGGCGGTGGTCGATTGCGAGCCGGATGATGGCGATTTCCCTGGCTGGGATCATGTTTCCCCGCTCGTCACGGTGGCCGATTGGGCCGCTCCGTATCTCGCTGCCGTGCTGGCCGAGCGGGCCGGCGAGGAGTTCATGGTGACGGCCGCCAGCCTGGAATTCATCCGCAAATTCGACCACAGCGCACCGCCGGCCGCGGCCGATGATGACGAGGATGCGGATCGTGAGCGCAGCGACGACGATGACGGCCGCGAAGATGATGATGGTGAGCGCGACCTGGCCGAAGCCGGCGACGACTGGCTGGGCGAGCAGGGCTTCGATTCGCTCAAGTCCTGATCCCCGGCCCGCAAAAAACACGATTATTTGATAAGGCAAGACATGACGCATCCCGTTGTACTCAAGACATCCCAGCTCATTCTGGCCGGCGACCTCAAGGGCGCCGAAACGGCGCTGGCCAACATCGCCGACAGCGAGGGCGACGACGCCCTGGTCGAGGTCATGAACGATATCGCGCCGAAGGATTTGCTGGCCGTCATGCGCGGCTTCGACGGCTCCAAGCAGTCGGTCGTCAACATGCTCGTCACGCCCGAACAGTTCGCCCGCGCCGTCATCCTTGAAACGCGCTACCGCGACCAGACCCACGCCGCCCTGCACGGCATGATGAACGCCGTGCTTTACCGCGATGAAGAGATGGCCGCCGAGTACCTTGAGGCGATCGGCGAGATCGAAGGCGGCTACGAAGTGCTGGCCAATTATTTCGCCGAGCGCGACGACGAGTTCCTCGCCTTTGCCATCTCCGGCGTCTTCTCCGAAGACTTCGACGCCGAGCACGGTCATGAATCGAAGTCGATCTCGTGGCTCAACGAAAAGATCGAAGAGCTTGACGAAGCCCTGCACGAAGGCAACTCCATCGCCGGCTCGCGCCCCAAGGTGCCGCGTTCGCAAATCGCCGACCACGACTGGCAGGAAACGGCCTGGGTGCTGCGCTACGAACTGTCGGACATTTTCGAGCAGATCGTCATCACCCTGCGCGACCGCCTGCAGCACCGCGTCGAAGCGCTTGAAGAAGGCGAAGCCGAAGACATCAAGCCGAAATCCGCCCCGGTCGCGGCGGTGGATGACGAGGAATCGGCGCTCTAAGGACATGTTCACGCAAACCCCTCCCGACCTCCCCTTGTCAGGGGAGGAGCATCCCAAGATCGGGCAGGGCTCCCTCCCCTGACAAGGGGAGGGCTGGGGAGGGGTTTGAATGGCAAACAAATGATCGGAAAAAGCTGTGAAGGATGGCTTCAATGAACAAATCAGTCGCTCGCGTCGATGACCGCCCGTTTTTCGAGAAAGCCATTCGTTTCGGCCTGGAGCACGGCATCCTGACGCGCGAAACGATGGCCCGCATCGAAGCCGATGCGCCCAAGGGCATCGTCCAGATTGCCGACCATTTCGGCACCGCTTATCTGCGTACCGATCTCGAAAGCGCCGTGACGCGCATGGCGAATCTGATCAGCCTCTATCTCGAAGACTTCTCGAATGGCGACCTGCGCGCCGCCGCCATGTCCCTGCGCGACAACACCTTGCTCTTCCATTCGCGCGGCGGCTCCGAGATGCTCAAGCGCCTGCACGCGATGCCGGGTGAAACCAGCCTGCACGCGCGCAAAGTCGACGCGCAGGGGCAGAAAATCTTCGTCAACGAGCGCAGCTTTGCCTTCCCGCTCAGCGTCGCCAGCTATCGGGCGCAGGTCGAGCAGTGCCAGGCCAACCAGATGCGCATTGATTTCGCCCGCTGGTTGGTCCGGCAATTGAATACGAAGCCGGAAGAATGCGAAGACTACAGCGCCGAGGAAGTCATCCGCTCGGCCATGCTGCTCCTCTATGTCGGCGCCAAAACGCTGGAAATGCCGTCGAAGCGCGAGTTCGTCAAACTGATCGAGGCGCTGCGCAAGAAGACCTTCAAGCACAAGCCGGCCGGCGTTGATGCCTTCCTGCGCGAAGCGCCGACAGCCTTCCAGGAAATGACCCGACAGGCCATGCAGGACTTCATCGATGACGCCCTGCCGCGCCTCAAATCGCCGGAAAAGTCGCCGGATGAAATCCTCCACGCCGAAGCCCAGGGCGCCTTTTTTGTCCGCGACCTGCCGGAAGAAGACGTCGTCGCCTACGACCGCCTCGTCGCCAAGGAATGGGTGCGCATCACCAAAGGCGACGCCGACGACCCGGCCGTGCTGGCGACCATTTTCCTCAACGTCGCCACCGGCCACCCGCCGAAGGCCGCCGCCCTGCTCAAGGAAGCGAAGAGCATCATCGCCACCTTCCGCTCCCAGGGTTTCGACAGCAAGGCGGTGCTCGCCTTTATCGAAGAACACGCCCCGTTCGAGCAGCGCGAAGACCTCAAGCTGATGTGGTCGCAGGATTTGCAGCCCGACGCCGAAATCCATCTCGCCGACAACGACCCGCAAATGCCGGACAGCCACATGGATCGCGCCTTGAAGTACTTCCGGCAAAACTGCGTGGCGAACTGGAAGGGTGGCAGCAACTAGGGTGATTGCTACGGTCAACCGGGAAAAACGGCCAAAAATGAAATTGGTTGGCAACAGCCCAAAAGCACCTCGTCGCGCTTGCCACACGGCTGACCCACAAACTCCTTAAAATACGCAGCCATGAAATCACCGTTGCTCTCGCTGTGCCGTTCCCTCGCGCTGGCCATCCTTGCCAGCCTGAGCCTGAGCGCCTGCATGGCGACGAAAGCGCCGCGTTCCTACCAGTCCGAGGCCTTCTCCAGCGAGACGCCGTTCCAGTACTACAGCAACCGGGATGCTGAAGCCGCCTGCGAAATCGGCAAGCGCGCCCTGCTCAGTCAGGGCTACCAGATCAATGAAGAGAAACCGCAAAGCGTACGCGGCGAGAAGTTTTTCCGGCCGCGGCCCGACGAGGCAAACCGGCTGAGCATCACGCTGGTCTGCCTGCCGAGCAGCCTCGGCGCCGTCATCTACGCCAGCGCCCTGGAAACCCAGTACGAGATGAAATCGAAGGGCAGCAGCGCCGGCGTCAGCGTTTCTGCGCTAGGCTCGGTCTCGCTGCCCTGGGCCATCGACAAGGACACCCTGGTCAAAGTCGGCGAAGAAACCGTGATCGCCCACGACTTCTATCAGCGGCTATTCGAGCTGATCAAGTCGCTCGACACCTAGTAGTCCGCCTATTCCCGCTCCGAATAAGTCGGCAACGTAATCCGGAAAGTCATGCCGAGCAGGCGGGCGGACAGGACGACGGCCATGCCGACCCAAGCGGCAATCACCGACGACACGCCAACATATTGCAGCCCGACGAGCGCCAGCGCGCCAGCCCAGGCGGCCGAAGCGTAGAGCTCGCCGCGCACGAAAACGAGCGGCACTTCGTTGCACAGCACATCGCGCAGCACGCCGCCGACCACCCCGGTAATGACGCCGAGCAGGCTGGCGACCAGCCAGGGCGCGTGCCACTCCAGCGCCACCTGCGTGCCGGCGATGGTAAACAGCGCCAGCCCGACGGCATCGGGAATCAGGAACAGGCGTGGCGCCAGCTTGAGGCCGCGCACGGCAAAGAAAATGATCAGCGTCGTCGCGAAGGCTACCAGCAGGTAAGTCTGGTCGCTGATCCAGAACACCGGGCGGTCGAGCAGCACGTCGCGCACCGTGCCGCCACCCAGCGCCGTCGCGCTGCCGACCATGACGGCGCCGACCAGGTCCATGTTCTTGCGCCCGGCATCGAGCACGCCGGTCAGCGCATTGACAGCGACGGCGGCAAGGCCGATCCAGTAAAGCAGGTTTTCCATGATTGATTCAAATGAGCCGGAAGCGCGAAGTGTAGCGGTTTGCGCCGGGCCGGGCATGGGCCGCCGGGGGCGAAAATTGTTACAGTCAGTACCAGCCGCTCGGGTTATAACTGTCTGTCATCCGCCGGCGGCACTCTCCGCATTCACCACTAGCGCCCATGTCCCTCATCTCCAAAACCGATCAGCAACTGATCTTCCATCCGCTCGACTTCACCCTCGCCGTGCTGCGCAACTTCAGCAAAAACCAGGGCTTGTTGCTGGCCGGCGCGGTGGCCTACTACGCGCTGCTCTCGCTGCTGCCGATGATCATCCTGCTCGTCCTCGGGCTGTCGCACTGGGTCGATCAGGCCGAACTGCTCGCCACCCTGCAGCGTTACCTCGAATGGCTGGTGCCCAGCCAGGCCGCCGCCGTGCTCGCCGATGTCTCGGGCTTCATCGGCCACGGCGTGTCGATCGGCGTCGTCCTGCTCGGCACCCTGGTGTTCTTCAGCTCGCTGACCTTTTCCATCCTGCAGAAAGCCATGGCCCAAATCTTCGCCCACCGTCACGCTACCGTGAAACGCCACGCCCTCGTCGCCGCGCTGCTCCCCTACAGCCTGCTCCTGCTCGCCGGCGTCGCCCTCTTCGGCATCACCGTGCTGTCGGTCACCATCCAGAGCCTGTCGCAGGAAAGCATCACCCTTTTTGGCGCCGAATGGTCACTGCGCCGCCTCTCCGGCCCGGCCTTCTACGGCATGGGGCTGGCCGGTGAAATCCTCATCCTGACCCTGTTCTACATCGTCCTGCCCGGCGGCCGCACGCGCATCCGCCACGCCGTGCTCGGCGCGGCAGTCATCTCCGTGATCTGGGAAATCGTCCGCCACGTGCTCGTCTGGTACTTCGCCACCCTGTCGAGCGCCAGCGTCGTCTACGGCTCGCTGACCACCGCCGTCGTTGTCCTGTTCAGCATCGAACTGGCCGCGACCCTGCTGCTGCTTGGTGCTCAGGTGATTTCCGAATACGAGCAGCTTGAAAGCCGGTTGGGTGATGCTGGAAGCGGCGGCTGAGCAGTTCCACGGTCAACCGGGGAAAATGGCCAAAACTGAAATTTAGCCAACCGGCTCAAATAATCCAAAAAGCTGCGCGTTAAATGCCATTTGCAATTTTGGCCGAATATTCATACTGTCCGGTTTGTCGCTCAAATAGAAACAGTGGTCTGTCCTCTATTGTTTGCTGCGGTCGACCTTGCTCCCTTTGGTCTCTGGGCGCTGGGCGAGAAAGCAGCATAGGGCTTGTCAACAACCTGTTCGCCACTTATAGCAAATGACGCTTACCGAACTTGCTCAGATCGCACAAAGCGTGTCAGTCATCTTGGCCTCGCTCTTCGCAATCTACGGTTTCGACGCATGGCGTCGAGAGCATATTGGCAAACGTAGAATTGAGTTGGCAGAAGAGACCCTTGCATTGTTCTATCAAGCAAAGGATGCAATCGAGTCTATTCGTAACTCGTTTGGTTTCGAGGGCGAAGGAACCACAAGAGTGCCCGGACTAAATGAAAAACCAGAGCACAAAGCTGCTCTTGATCAAGCGTACGTGTTGATCGAACGTTACAACAGACATTCAGAGCTTTTCTCTCGCATCCACTCTTTGCGCTATCGAGTTATGGCGCAACTCGGGGTAGAGGCGGCTCAGCCATTTGAGGCCCTAAATAGAATCGTCAATGAACTGATCCTTTCTTCGCATCGAATGGCGAGACTAAATACGCAACGTGAGAGATTCAATGAAACCGAAGAGGCTGAGAAAAAGCGACACCGCGACTATTTGGAGGTAATGAACATCTACTACTCAGGTGCAGAAGACGATCCGATTTCTCCCAAAGTCCAACAGGTTGTGGAGGATATCGAGCGTACATGCCGAAAAATAATTGAAAGCAAGGGCACTCTCTATGCTGTCATCAACGCCAAACTGCGGTCGCATGGCTAACACTGTATATATGAATTAACGGGGCTAGGCTCTATTTGATTTTCTGGCTAACCAGGCTTGCTACGGTCAACCGGGAAAAACAGCCAAAATTGAAATCCGTTCCCCGGTAGCCGGCGCCGAGGTTCCGGCCGCTCCGACTTACTGTGCCGGTGCAGCTTCAGACTTCTCGATTTCCGTCAGCGTCAAATAACCATCCTGGGTGTTGACGACCTTGTAGATGGCGTCGGGCTTGGCTTGGGCTTTTTTGAGCACGGACTGCCATTCGAGCTCGGCCAGGCGCAGGCCGTCGATCTTCTTGTGTAGCGTGGCGACGCTGTCGGCCAGTTCGGTCTTGAGGTCTTCGTTGAATTGCTCGACCTTTTTGGCGGTGGGGTTCATGGCGATCAGCACGGTGTTGGCCAGGGTCAGCACGAGGGCTACGCCGACTAGGATCACCGTCAGCTTGTCGAATGATCGCGCCTTGACGGGTTGTTCCTGGCTGTCTTTGGTTTCTTTTTCGCTCATGGTCTCGTTCCCGGGTTGCTTGGTGTATCAGCTACTACGGCTGATGTGGGGGCGAACTTGAGTTTTGCGTGGCGGGGCGGGTTTTTGCGCTTGCTACGGTCAACCGGAAATACGGGTCAAATTTGAAATTGTCGGGGCGGTGATGGCGTCGAGGTCGACCTCCCGCAGGTCGGCCAGCACCTGCCAGGCGCCGCTGAAGTCGTCGCCGGCGGTGTAGTCGTTGGGCGTGACGAGGCAGCGCAGGCCGGCGGCGCGGGCGGCGTGCAGGCCGTTGGCAGAGTCTTCGATGGCCAGGCAGTTTTCGGCCGGCAGGGCGAGGCGGTCGAGCACCCAGCGGTAGATGTCGGGGGCTGGCTTCTTGTTGGGCACGACGTCGCCGGCGCCGATGACCTCGAACCAGCCAGCCGCGTCCGGCCCGAGCGTGGCGTGGAGCAGAGCGGTGACGTTTTCCGGGGTGGTTGTGGTGGCGATGGCGAGGCGCAGGCCGCGCTGGCGGGCGTGCTGGATGAGGGCCGTGACGCCGGGGCGGAGCGGCAGGCTGGCCGAGTCGACGAGACGCAGGTAGTGGCGCGTCTTGGCGGCGTGGAGATCGCGGACGAGCACTTCAAATTCGGGCCGGGCGGCGAGGTCGGGCGCGTGGCGGGCGGCGTAGTGGCGCATGCGTTCCTTGCCGCCGGTGATGGCGAGCAGCTCGCCGTACAGCCTTTCATCCCAATGCCAGTCCAGCCCGAGATCGGCGAAGGCGTGGTTGAAGGCCGGGCGATGGCCGTCGCGCTCGGTGTCGGCGAGCGTGCCGTCAACATCGAAGATCAGGGCGTTAAGGGTGTGCATGCCGGCAACGATAGCCGGGGTCGATTCGGGCATCCAGTCAGAATTTCTGAACTAGCCGGTAAGTGTTGTCTGAATAAGCTATGCCTTACTCAGAAGATAAGAAACTCTGACTGTTACTTAATTAAGAAGTCACTTATCTTTGTTGCCAATGCGGTAACACAAGAATGATTGGAGACACCATGCAATTCGGCCGTACGACCCTCTCGAAGTTCGTTATTGAAAACACCCGCGCCAGCCATGGCGAACTCGGCGCGTTGCTCATCGACGTCGCCGCCGCCGTCAAGACCATCTCGGCGATGGTCGCCAAAGGTGCGCTGGCCGGGCACCACGGCGCACTGGAGAGTACCAATATCCAGGGCGAAGTGCAGAAGAAGCTCGATGTGCTGACCAACGAAGCCATCCTGCGTCACTGCGAGTGGGGCGGCCAGCTGGCCGGCATGGCTTCCGAGGAAATGGACGACCCGTACCCGATCCCGGCCGAATACCCGCGTGGCCGTTACCTGCTGGTTTTCGACCCGCTCGACGGCTCGTCGAACAGCGACGTCAATGTCTCGGTCGGCACCATTTTCTCCATTTTTGCCCGGTCGACCGCCGGCGATGCCCAGCTTGGCGACTACCTGCGCCAAGGTAGCGAACAGGTTGCCGCCGGCTACGCCATCTACGGCCCGTCGACGATGATGGTGCTGACGCTGGGCAACGGCACGCACGGCTTCACGCTGGATCGAGAGAGCGGCAACTTCCTGCTGACCCACGCCAACATCCGCGTCCCGGAAGATACCCGCGAATTCGCCATCAACACCTCCAACGAACGCTTCTGGGAGCCGCCGGTGCACCGCTACGTCAGCGAGTGCAAGGCCGGCAAGACAGGCGTCCGGGGCGAGGATTTCAATACCCGCTGGATCGCCTCGATGGTCGCCGAAGTGCATCGCATCCTGATCCGCGGCGGCATTTTCATGTACCCGAAGGACAGCAAGGACCCGAGCAAGCCGGGCCGTCTGCGCCTGCTTTACGAAGCCAACCCGATGGCCATGCTCATCGAGCAGGCTGGCGGCGCCGCGAGCACTGGCCGCCAGCGCATCCTCGACGTGGCGCCGGACAGCCTGCACCAGCGCGTGCCGGTCATCCTCGGCTCGAAGAACGAGGTCGAGCGGCTCGAGCGCTACCACCAGGAATACGACACCGGGGCTGACCGGCCGTTTGTTTCACCATTGTTTTCGGAACGCTCGCTGTTCCGCGATCAGGCCTAAGGCAAAAGAATTCACATCTGCAGGGAGAAACAAATGTCCGTCAAACACCCCATCATCGCCATTACCGGCTCGTCCGGCGCCGGCACCAGCACGGTGATGCAGAGCTTCCAGCACATCTTCCGCCGCGAGTGTCTCAATGCCCAGATCGTCGAGGGCGATTCCTTCCATCGCTACGACCGTATGGCGATGCGCGCCGAAATGAAGGCGCAGGAAGAGGCTGGCAATCGCAACTTCAGCCACTTCGGCCCCGGCGCCAACCTGCTTGAAGAGTTGCAGGATCTGTTCATCGCCTACGGCCAGAACGGCACCGGCAAGGTCCGCAAATACCTGCACGATGCCGGCGAGGCCGAGCCTTTCGGGCAGCAGCCGGGCACCTTCACGCCGTGGCAGGAGATCACCGCAGCCACCGACCTGATGTTCTACGAAGGCCTGCACGGCGCCTACGCCGATGAACAGATCGACATCGCCAAACAGGTCGATCTCTGCGTTGGTGTGGTTCCCACCATCAACCTCGAATGGATCCAGAAGCTGCATCGCGACCAGAAAATGCGCGGCTATTCGCAGGAGGCGGTCACCGACACCATCCTGCGCCGCATGCCGGATTACGTCAGCCACCTCTGCCCGCAGTTTTCGCGCACCCACGTCAATTTCCAGCGCGTGCCCATCGTCGACACCTCCAATCCCTTCATCGCTCGCGACATTCCGACGGCTGACGAAAGCATGGTGGTGATCCGCTTCGCCAACCCGAAGGGCATCGACTTCCAGTACCTCATCAACATCCTGCACGGCGCCATGATGACCCGCCCGAACACGCTGGTCGTGCCCGGCGGCAAGATGGGCCTGGCCATGCAGATGATTTTCACGCCGATGGTTTTGCGTTTGATGGACCACAAGCGGCGCGCCTGAGAGCTGTTTACGTGTATATCAAACCCCTCCCGGCCTCCCCTTGTCAGGGGAGGAGCACCCCGAAACCGGGCGCTGTGGCCCCCTCCCCTGACAAGGGGAGGGCTGGGGAGGGGTTTGGTGGCATAGCTCCCGCCGGTGCGGGAATGACAGATAGAAGAATTTGGAGACAACCATGGATCGCAACCAGACCGAAACCACCTTCCGCCGCGAACTGGCCAACGCCGTCCGCTTTCTCGCCATCGACGCCGTCAATCAGGCCAAATCCGGCCACCCCGGCGCGCCGATGGGCATGGCCGACATCGCCGAAGTGCTGTGGCGCGACCACCTCAAACACAATCCGGCCAACCCGCAATGGCCGGACCGCGACCGTTTCGTGCTGTCGAACGGCCACGGCTCGATGCTGCTCTACGCACTGCTCCACCTGAGCGGTTACGACCTCAATATCGACGACCTCAGGAACTTCCGCCAGTTCGGCAGCCGCACCGCCGGCCACCCGGAAGTCGGCCACACGCCGGGCGTCGAAACGACCACCGGGCCGCTCGGCCAGGGCCTGACCAACGCCGTCGGCATGGCATTGGCCGAAAAGCTGCTGGCCCAGCGCTACAACCGGCCGGGGCTGGATATCGTCGATCATCGCACCTGGGTCTTCGTCGGCGACGGCTGCCTGATGGAAGGCATCAGCCACGAAGCCTGCTCGCTGGCGGGCGTCTGGGGCCTCGACAAGCTGACCTGCTTTTATGACGACAACGGGATTTCCATCGACGGCCACGTCAAGGGCTGGTTCCGCGACGACACCCCGGCCCGCTTCCGCGCCTATGGCTGGCATGTTGTCGGGCCGATCGACGGTCATGACTCGGCGGCGCTCAGCGCGGCCATTGCCGAAGCCAAAACGGTCACCGGCCAGCCGACACTGATCGTCTGCCGCACGCAGATCGGTTGGGGCTCGCCGAACAAGGTCGGTTCGCACGACGTCCATGGCGCGCCGCTCGGCGCCGACGAAACGGCCGCCACCCGCGCCGCCCTCGGCTGGCCGCATGGGCCATTCGAAGTGCCGGACAGCCTGCGCGCCGCGTGGAATGCGCGGGCCACTGGTGCCGCCGCCGAAACCAGTTGGCAGACCCGATTCGCCGCCTACCGCGCCCAGTACCCGGAACTCGCCGCCGAGTTCGAGCGCACCCAATCCCACGGTCTACCGGAAAAATGGCCCGAAATTAAAAGCGAACTGCTGGCCATGGCCGGCCGCAAGGAAGGCGCCGTTGCCACCCGCAAGTCGTCGCAGAACTGCCTCGATCTGCTGGTCGACCGCGTGCCCGAACTGCTCGGCGGCTCGGCCGACTTGACCGGCTCCAACCTGACCGCCGGCAAGGGCAGCGTCGCCCTGCACGAGGCCGGCGAGCGCCAGGCCAACTACATCTCCTACGGCGTCCGCGAATTCGGCATGACGGCGATCATGAACGGCGTTGCCTTGCACGGCGGGCTGATTCCCTACGGCGGCACCTTCGCCGTGTTCTCCGACTACGCCCGCAACGCCATCCGGATGAGCGCGCTCATGAAGCAGCGCGTCGTCCATGTCCTGACCCACGATTCCATCGGCCTTGGCGAGGATGGCCCGACCCACCAGCCGGTCGAGCACGCCAGCAGCCTGCGCATCATTCCCGGCCTCGACCTGTGGCGCCCCTGCGACGAGCTGGAAACAGCCATCGCCTGGGCGGCAGCGCTCGAGCGCCAAAACGGACCTTCCGCCCTCTTTTTGTCGCGTCAAAACCTGCCGCAATACGGCGGCGCGGCGAGCCGGGCGGAAGGTGCCAGCCGTGGCGGCTACGTGCTCTCCGAAGCCGATGGCCAGTTGCAGGCGGTGATCATCGCCACCGGCTCCGAAGTTGCCATCGCCATGCAGGCGCAGGCCATCCTGAAAGCCGGCGGGGTCGCCGTGCGCGTCGTCTCGATGCCCTGCACGCGGCGCTTCGACCAGCAGTCGTCGACCTGGAAAAAACTCGTGCTGCCGCCGGATGTCTGCCGCGTCGCCATTGAAGCCGGGCAGACCGATTTCTGGCACAAATACGTCGGCCTCGACGGCGATGTGGTCGGCATCGACGAATTCGGCGCCTCGGCCCCGGCCCCGGTGCTTTACGACCACTACGGCCTGACGGCGGACAACCTGGCGCAGACAGTGCTGCGCACCATTGTCAGCGCCGGGGGCAGCGATGGCGATTTCTGATGCCTGACCCGACGCCCGCCTAGCCGGCCTTAACCCCAATTCCAGCAGTCCTGAACGCCCGTAGTTGCGGGCGTAAGGGGGCGGCTCGCTCAAGAATTCTTAATCATCAGGAGGCAACACCATGCCAATACGGGTGGCAATCAACGGCTTCGGCCGGATCGGGCGCATGGCCTTCCGGGCCATCGCCAAGGAGGCGGAGTTCGCCGACATCGAGGTGGTCGCCATCAACGACCTGCTTGAACCGGACTACCTCGCCTACATGCTCAAGTACGACTCGGTGCACGGCAATTTTGATGGCGAGGTTTTGGTCGACGGCAACGACCTGCTGGTCAACGGCCGCCGCATCCGCCTGAGCGCCGAGCGCCATCCCGAGCAACTGAACTGGGGCGAGGTCAAAGCCGATGTCGTCATCGAGGCGACCGGCCATTTCCTCAACCACGAAGGCTGCGCCCGGCATCTTCAGGCCGGCGCCCGCAAGGTCGTCCAGTCGGCGCCGGCCAAGGATTCGACGCCGATGTTCGTCTATGGCGTCAATCACCATACCTACGCTGGCGAGGACATCGTTTCTGCCGCTTCCTGCACGACCAACGGCCTGGCCCCGGTGGCCAAGGTGCTCAACGACAACTTCGGCATCAAGCGCGGCCTGATGAGTACCGTGCATGCCGCCACTGCCACGCAGAAAACGGTGGATGGCCCATCCGGCAAGGACTGGCGCGGCGGGCGCGGCATTCTTGAGAACATCATCCCGTCCTCGACCGGCGCCGCCAAGGCCGTCGGCAAGGTCATCCCGGCGCTCAACAAGAAGCTGACCGGCATGGCCTTCCGCGTGCCGACCTCCGATGTCTCGGTCGTCGACCTGACCGTCGAGCTGGAATGTCCCGCCAGCTATGAGGAAATCTGCGCCGCCATGAAGGCCGCCTCGGAATCCGGCCCGCTCAAGGGCGTCCTCGGCTATACCGGCGACAGCGTTGTTTCGACCGATTTTCGCGGCTGCCGTCTGCCATCGATCTTCGATGCCGGCGCCGGCATCGCCCTCGACCCGACCTTCGTCAAGGTCGTCGCCTGGTACGACAACGAGTACGGCTATACCTGCAACCTGCTGCGCCTCGTGCGCCACATCTCGCACTGAAAGGACACGCCATGGCCCTCATTTCCCTGCGCCAACTGCTCGACCACGCGGCCGAGCACAGCTACGGTCTCCCCGCTTTCAACGTCAATAACATGGAGCAGATCCAGGCCATCATGCAGGCGGCAGAAGCCTGCGACAGCCCGGTCATCCTGCAGGCTTCAGCCGGCGCCCGCAAATACGCCGGCGAGCCTTTCCTGCGCAAGCTGGTCGAAGCCGCCATCGAGCAATACCCGGACATCCCGGTCTGCCTGCACCAGGACCACGGCACCTCGCCGGCCGTCTGCCAGCAATCGATGCGTAGCGGTTTTTCCAGCGTCATGATGGACGGTTCGCTGGGCCCGGACGGCAAGACGCCGGCCCCCTACGCCTACAACGTGCTGGTGACCAGCAAGGTGGTCGAGATGGCCCACGCCATCGGCGTTTCGGTCGAAGGCGAACTCGGCTGCCTCGGCTCGCTGGAAACCGGCGAAGCGGGTGAGGAAGACGGCATCGGCGCGGCCGGCAAGCTCGATCATTCGCAAATGCTGACCGACCCGGAAGAGGCCGCCGATTTCGTCGCCAAAACCGGCGTCGACGCGCTGGCCATCGCCATCGGCACCAGTCACGGCGCCTACAAATTCACCCGGCCGCCGACCGGTGAAATCCTCGCTATCGACCGCATCAAGGCCATCCACGCCCGCATCCCGAATACCCATCTGGTCATGCATGGCTCGTCCAGCGTGCCGCAGGAATGGCTGGCCGTGATCCGCCAGTACGGCGGCGCCATGAAGGAAACCTACGGTGTGCCGGTCGAGGAGATCGTCGAGGGCATCAAGCATGGCGTGCGCAAGGTCAATATCGACACCGATATCCGCCTCGCCATGACCGGCGCCATGCGCAAGGCGATGGCCGAAAAACCGGAGGAATTCGACCCGCGTGCCTTCCTCAAAGCCGCCGTGGCGGCGGCGCGCGACATCTGCAAATTGCGTTTCGACGCCTTTGGTTGCGCCGGTCAGGCCAGCCGCATCAAACCCGTGTCACTGGAAAAAATGGCTGCCGCCTACCGCTGACCAAACCGAGCATCACTCTGCTGTACCTTGCGTTTGCGGCCCCGAAGTCTGGGGCCGTCTTTTTTCGGAGGCACCATGAGCCAACCTGATTTCGTCATCGCCCCAAGCATCCTCTCCGCCAACTTCGCCAAACTCGGCGAAGAAGTCAGCAACGTCATCGCCTCCGGCGCCGACTGGATTCACTTCGACGTGATGGACAACCACTACGTCCCCAACCTGACCATCGGCCCGCTGGTTTGTGCCGCCATCCGGCCGTGCACCGCAGCACCGATCGACGTGCACCTCATGGTCAAACCCGTCGACCGCATCATCCCCGACTTCGCCAAGGCCGGCGCCAACATCATCACCTTCCACCCCGAAGCCTCTGATCACGTTGATCGCAGCCTGTCGCTGATCCGCGATAGCGGCTGCCAGAGCGGCCTGGTGTTCAACCCGGGCACGCCGCTTGATTACATGGATTACGTCCTCGACAAGATCGACGTCATCCTGCTCATGAGCGTCAACCCGGGCTTCGGCGGCCAGAAATTCATCCCCGGCACGCTGGCGAAGGCCAGACTGGCGCGCGCCAAACTCGATGCTTATGAACAGGAAACCGGCCGGCGCATCCGCCTCGAAATCGACGGCGGCGTAAACACCGCCAACATCGCCGAAATCGCCCGCGCCGGCGTCGACGCCTTCGTCGCCGGTTCAGCTGTCTATGGGGCGGGAAAGGACGGCGACCCGCATCGCTACGAGTCGATCATCAGCGACCTGCGGATGGCGTTGTTGGGGGCGCGCTCGGCGTGATCGCTACGGTCAACCGGGTTTACTACGTGAAACGTAAAAAATGGCCAAAAATGAAAGCGGGTTAGAAGGAACCAGAATAAACCCGGTCCCTAAACCCGATTCTGTTGATTAGTTGCCGCAGGTTCCTTTTTTAGCCATTTCCAGATTTTGGATTGCTTCTTTACCTTCGGCTTCACTAACAACTTCGAGATTTGCGCCGCCAACAAAAGCGCCCATCTTTATATATTGCCGAATAAAGTAATTAATGCCGCTGGCGAGAGTGAGCTTGATTTCGTTGGGAGAAAACTCCGACTCCGTTGCGATAACGTGCTCTTGATTTCCTTTTGCTTCTTCATAGAAAAAGACATTTGGCGCTGATTCACCGATGCACTTGCCATCAACCATGATGTCCTTCTTGAGGGCTCCTCCAACGCCTGATGTGCGATATATGTAGAGCCCCGCTTGTCCTTGTGACGGAGGCGCGAAACGTTTGGCTTGGTCAGATGCTTCTTTGCTTTCCATGGGAACAGAAGCGCAGCCTGTGACAAAAACGGTGAAGACACCAACTAACAGCATTTTATTGAACACGAATCCCCCTTGCATTAATGACAAAACACTAAAGATGAGCCAATAGGCGCGCAATTATTACCTATATGGCATTTCCGTCAAAGTGTTTGTCATGGGAAATGGCGGAGGTTCTCAGGGGCACCCGATTTTCGCCTTGTCCTTCAAACCGATTTATTCAGCGCTTTCTTGGCCAATCCTCGGCGCGGCGAATCAACCAGGCTGACAATTTCGCCGTTATTTTTGCGGCAGCGTTTTGCCTGCCAACTGCTCGGCTTGAGCGAAGACGCGCTGCGTCAGCTTTTCCAGCTCGTAAGGCCCGTCCATCGTGTAGGTGACGCACTTCTCATAGGCTGCGACGGCGAAACAGACTGTGGTGCTCGAGGCGTCCTGCAGGCGCAAGTGGCTGGTGATGACCATCCCGTCATCCCTGAGCGACACCGAATGGCGCGTGCTGTAGTTCTTGGGCAGGTCGAAGAAGCGGATTCGGTAGAGTTCGTTGAGGACGCCCAGCAGATCTTGCGCGGTGTAATGGAAGGGCTGGCTCTGGCCATCCCGTTCCAGCGTCGCGCTTCCCTTGCCGGTCAGGCTGATGCGCTGTAACGGAAAGTTCGGCCTGCCCGGCTGGCGCGTCAGGCGAACGCTGACATCTTCGAGCCGGTAGGTCTGCGGCAGGCCAGCGGTGGTGGTGCTTTCCATTGCCATCGAAGTGCTCCCGGTCAGGCAGGACATTCCTAGCAGCAGGCTGGTGACTAGAGGTTTCAGTCGAGTTGGCATGCTTTTGCTCCTGGAGGAATGAAAAAAGGGGATCGCGTTGCCGCGATCCCCGCAGAGTGGAGCGTAGCGTATCAGGCCGCGCGGCGGCGCCGTGCGATCAAACTAATCAAGCCGAGGCCGGCCAGTAGCATGGCATAGGTTTCCGGCTCGGGCACCGCGACCACGGTGTAACCAAGGTCGCGCATCATGCCGACTTCGATGGCACTGTAGTCGCGCGGCCAGGGGCCGGTCGGGCCCATGGCGGTCATCATCGTGCCGTAAAGGCCGGCGCTGTCGTCATCAGTGTGGGAAACGCTGCTGCCGCCGTTCCAGATGGCCGGGCTGTACAGGGCGACGGCGTTGCCTCCGTTGGCCGCCTTGGCAAAGGTGCCATCGAAATACATGCCGGCGACGTGATCGGCTGCCAGTGCGGAGCCGGTGCTGCCGACGCTGGCGGCGTCCCAGACGCCCTGGTTCAGTTCGAAGCTGTTGGCATCCACGACCCGGTTGCCGTTCTTGTCCACCAGGAATTGGTCATAGGCTCCCCACTGCTTGGTGTCGAGTGGCGTGCCGTCCTGGGCGATGGTCGACGAGAAGCCGAGGGCGTGTGTGAATTCGTGGTAGACCGTGCTGTAAAAGTCGTACTTGGTTTCCGGCGCCTGGCTGTTCAAGTCATAGTGCCAAGGCTGGCCGAAGTTCACATCGACCGTACCGTCGGCCGCCGCGCCGTTCAGGTCGGCGCCGCCGAGCGCCTTGCTGCGAACGAGGTCATTGAGAGTGAAGCCGGCTACGCCGGTCGTGTACAGGGAGCTGCCGGCCGAAGCCAGGTTGCTGCTATTGGCATCGTTGGTGGCGGTGGCCGAGAGCAGGATGGTCGCCGTGTTGCTGAAGTGGCTGCCGAACATGCTGGAGAAGGCGCTGGAGGCCGTCTCCATAGCGGCGCGCCGAGTGGCGCCTTCCGTCGCATCCCAGAAGCCGGTACCGTTGTCGACGCCGTAGTCGAACTGGAAGGTGATGCCGGCCTGGGCGGCCGAGGCGAAGGCCAGGCTGCCGGCGATGAGGCCGCTGCTGACGGCAAGGCGTACCAGTCGGGTGATTCGATTCGGTTTTTCGGTGGGGTAAAACATGGAGAGGATTTCCTTTGAGCTGGCAAGCAGGACGGGAATGGTCCGTCCGGCGGGGGATGGCGAGATTGAATCGTTGATGCATAAAGCATGATTCGCGCCTTCTGCCCGGTGTCGAGCTATTGCTCTTTTGGGTATTTAAAATAGATATTACGAATCAAGCGCTTTGGTTGCCATTGGCATGCTGCGGTGCATCAATCGCAGGCCACGAGAGGTGGTGGGCAGAAATCATCTGACGAGAAGTGTAAGATTTTCCGACATTCCGGCAGAGGCTGAAGCGCCGTATTTCGGAGGGGGCACCAGCGTTAACCGGATTGTGTCAAATGCGACGTGTCGCCGAAATCGACCCGCGTCACTACGATTCAATCGTTGGCGCCTAGCGCAGCGTACTAGCCATCGTCCGACGAGCGCCTTACTTCCCCCGCGACAGCCATTTGAGAATCATGGCAAATAGCGCATCGGGATCGACCGGTTTGGCGATGAAGTCGTTCATGCCGGCTTCCATGCAGCGCTGTTTGTCTTCATAAAAGGCATTGGCGGTCATGGCGGCGATCGGGGTGTCGGCGCCGTGCGCCAATTGCCTGATCCGGCGGGTTGCCTCGAGGCCGTCCATGCGTGGCATCTGCATGTCCATGAGGATCAGGTCGCATGGAGTTTCGCCGGCGCGCTGGACGGCTTCTTCGCCGTCAACGGCGACGATGATGTGCAGGCCGCTCTCTTCGAGCAGGGCGAGCATGACTTCGCGGTTGATCGGTTCGTCCTCGACGAGCAGGATGCGGCGGCCGCTGTATTGCTCGCGCAGCACGGTTTCGGCCGTGCTGGCATCGATCTTTTCCGGCGAGTGGTCGGCGCCGGCTGTTTTGTTGAGGCGAGCGGTAAACCAGAAGGTGCTTCCAACGCCCGGGGCGCTGACCACGCCGGCGCTGCCGCCCATCAATTCAGCCAGCTTTTTGGTAATGGCCAGGCCTAGTCCGGTGCCGCCGTACTGCCGCGTGGTCGAGTTGTCGGCCTGTTCGAAATCGCTGAACAGCCGGGGAATGACATCGGCGGCAATGCCCGGGCCGGTATCTTCGACTTCGAAGCGGAGCAGGACCGTGCTGCCGGTTTCCTCTTCAACCCGAACGCGCAGGGCGATGTGGCCGGCTTCGGTGAATTTGACGGCATTGGTGGCGTAATTGAGCAGGGCCTGCTGCAGCCGGGTCGGGTCGCCGCGCAGGTGGGAGGAGGGGGCCCGGACCTCCTGGATGATCCTGAGATGCTTGGCGTCTGCCCGGTCGTTGAGCATCGAGGCGACGTTGCCGAGCAGGGCGCCGAGATGGATGTCGGTTTCTTCCAGGGTCAGCTTGCCGGCTTCGATTTTGGACAGGTCGAGAATGGCGTTGATGATCTCCAGCAGGTGTTTCCCGGCATTCTCGATCTTGTCGAGGGAGGTTTCCTGCTGCGGCAGCAAGCCGGATTTGCGCAGGATGTGGGTCATGCCGGTGATGGCATTGAGCGGTGTGCGAATTTCGTGGCTCATGTTGGCCAGGAAGGCGCTCTTCGCCACATTGGCGCTCTCGGCCGCTTCCTTGGCCGTACTCAGTTGCTCGGTCCGTTCGGTCACCAGTTTTTCCAGATGCTGGCGGTAGTTCTCGAGTTCGGTGACATCCTTGACGGCACCGTAGAGGTGATGCCTGCCGGGCGCCGCATCTTCGACCCGGGCGAAGTTGCGCAGATAGCGGATCGAGCCATCGCGGTGAAGGATGCGCAGAACGGTGTCGCTCGATTGCCCCGGTTGCAGCCCGGTGACGGAGCGGTCAAATATCGGGAAATCTTCGGGCAGGACGAAGGGGCGCCAGCATCCCATGCGCCGCAGTTCATCCGTTGAGTAGCCGAAAACCTGCTCGGCCTGGCCGCCCACCCATTCGATTCTGAACAGCCCGTCGTCGCTGCGCTGGCACGAATAGATCAGGTCGCTGGTCAGCGATGAAATGTGACGGAAGCGGTTTTCGCTTTCCTGGAGCGCAAGCTGGGTCTGCCGGCGTTCGGTCACGTCGGTACAAAATCCCATGACCCGGTTTTCGGGCAGGGTGATGGTCCGCAAGGTGGCGTCGAACAGGCTGCCATCCTTGCGCCGCAAGGTGATGTCCGTGTCGTACAGTCTCGCCTGTTTGATGACTTCGTACTGCTCCAGGTGTTGTGGCTGCTCTTCCGGTGGCGCAATGTCGCGAATCGACATGGTCAGCAACTCGTCCCGGCTGTAGCCGACCAGTTGGCAGGCGGCCGGATTGACGTCGAGATAGTGCCCCTCGGCGTTGGCCACGAAAATGCCCTCGGGCGCCGCTTCAACGTAGTTCCGGAAGCGCGACTCGGCGGCCAGCAAGGCTGCCGTGTCGGCCATTTTTTGCCGCCAGAAACGGAGCAGCAACCAGGCGGCGACCAGGCTCAGGACAAAAAACACCGCCAGGAACAGCATGACGTTGCGCTTCTCTTCATTCCAGATGTCAAAGTAATCCTGGGGCGCCATGCCGACGTTCAGGACGAATGGCAGGCCGCTGACCCGATGGAGGGCATAGGTTCGTTCAAAGCCATCCGGGGCCTTGCGGGTATGAAAGTTCCCTTGATCGACCCCGGATTCGAACAGGGTAAGGAATTCTTTGGAAACCGTCTTGTCACCAATCTCCCCGCCGGCACCATCAACCGCCGGGAAGCGCGTGACCAGGGCATGATCGACGTGGCGCAGCACGGCCGAGCCGTGCGGTCCGAGCCGGGTTTTGCCCAGTTGCTCAAAGAAGTGGCTGACCGGCACCGCAGCATTGACAACGCCGGCAAACCTGCCGTCGGGGCTGCGATAGGAGCGACTGAAACCGACGACCCAGACCTTTGAGACCTTGCCGATCACCGGCTTGGTGACGACCATCCGTTGGCCGGGGGCGGCCTGTTGTTCGGCAAAAACGGGACGGTCGGCATAGCTTTCGGGGCGCGATTTGTTCACCCCTTTGCCCCACAGCACCCGTCCCTCTCGGTCCGTGGCCCTGAATCCCTCGACTTCCGGCAGGCGGTCTTTCTGGTCTTTCAGAATGCGATTGACCTCCGCATCATCCAGGCCGCCATGTGTCATCTGGTGTTCCAGCGCGTCGACAATGCTGAGCAAGGCCAGATCGATCCGCCGCCCTGAGTCGCCAAGGTTATGGGCGAGCAGCGCCGCCAGATTGGACGTCGTTTCGCGTACCTGCTCGACCGTTCGTTCCTGGCTGTAGATCAGGCTCTGGAGGCCAATCAGCACAATGACCAGATTGGTCAGAAACACCCCGACCACCAGCCAGACCACAAATTTCTTGCTGGGGGCCGATAGGGGAGTGTCGTCGGGCTGGCTGGCTTTCATCATCGATTCTTGATTGGCTAACTCGCTCATTATGCCGGCCGGATTTGCTCTGGCTTGATTTCTGGAAAGGTGCCTTGGGGGGTGGGCTATGCCATCGCGCTGTATTTGAATGCTTTGTCGCGAGTTGTCGGTCGATATCCTACCTTGATTCTCAGGGAAATTGGCGGACAGGGCGATCTCTCGCTGGCGTGCTTGTCGGCAGGAAAAGCCGCCCGAAGGTGGCTTCCACGGTCAACCGGAAAAAACGGCCAAAAATGAAATTGGCTCAGGTGTCGCCAATATCGCCGCGCCCCGGTTTTCTCCCGAACTTTGCGCCGATTTGCAGTCTAAAGAACGCCGAGAGCATTTCTCCCCCCGGTCCTGTCAGCGCTGCACTCCTTCGAATATTCACGGAGACCCACCATGCCGAAATGGATCAACCTGCTGTTTCTATCCTTCTTTACCGCCGTTGCCGGCGAAGCATTTTTCTTCACCTTCATCGACCCGAAGCTGTTGTATCTGTTTGGCGAGCCGGTGTACTGGAGCCCGATGGTCGTCTACTCGCTTGGCTTCTTCATGTTCTGGGCACTGACCGGCCTAACCGCAGCGCTGGTGGCATTGATGCTGAAACCGGGAGCGGAGGTGAACCGGGAAGGGACGCATCGGCCCCATGTGGCCTGACGCTCGCGGAATCCTCTAGGGTGTATCGGCGTAGCGCCGGCGGATGTCCTCGACTTGCGGAATCAAGTCGAGGAACAGGTTGAGCAAATCCGGATCAAAAATGCTGCCGGATTGGGCGCGCATGAAGTCGACTGCTTCGGCCGTACTCCAGGCGTGTTTATAGGGCCGCTCGCTGGTCAGTGCGTCGAATACATCGGCGATCGTCACGATGCGTCCTTCGAGCGGAATTCCATCGCCGGCCAGCCCGTGCGGATAGCCGCTGCCATCCCATTTTTCGTGGTGGGTCAGGGCGACGATCCGGGCCATTTGCAGGAGTTCCGACGGATGGTCGCCGATGATCTCGGCGCCGATGAGCGGGTGCGTTTTCATCAAGGCCCACTCCTCCGGGTCAAGCGGGCCGGGCTTGATGAGGACGCGGTCGGGAATGCCGATTTTTCCGATATCGTGCATCGGTGCCGCATTGAGTAGCAGGTTGGCCTGGCGCTCGGCAACGCCGGCGGCACGGGCCAGCAGGCGCGATGATTTGCTCATGCGAATGACGTGCATGCCGGTCTCGTTGTCGCGGTATTCGGCCGCCCGGCCTAGTCGGCGGACGATCTCGATACGCGTCTCGTCAAGTTCGCGGGTGCGCTCCTGGACCAGGCGCTCCAGGCTATGGCTGCGGTTATGGCGCTCAATATGGAGTTGGACGCGCAGCCTGACGATGGCGGCATGGCAAGGCTTGTGGAGAAAATCGACGGCGCCCAGTTCGAGCCCCCTGGTTTCATCCTGGACTTCGGTCAGCGCGGTCACGAAAATGACCGGAATCTCCCGCGTGACGATGTCGGCCTTGAGCCGCCGGCAGACCTCGTAGCCATCCATTCCCGGCATCATGACATCGAGCAGGATCAGGTCGAACTGCTGCTGCCGGACAATTTCGAGTGCGTCGGCCCCGCTTGTGGCAAACAGCACACGATAGTTGTCGCGCAGCATGCCAGCCAGCGTCGAGATGTTTTCGGGAATGTCATCGACGACGAGTATGGTGCCCATCCGGTTTCGTTCCATCGCCTCACTCATCTCAGTTGCCTTGGCCGGGCGTCGACAATATTTCCTGCAGCTTCGCCAGTTTGCTCGCCGCCAACGGGTAGTCATAGCGGTCGATGGCCTGGCGGACACCATCCCAGGCAGTTCGACTGGCCGAATTGGCAAAGTAGGGCGAAATCTTTTCCGCCAGGTCGTCAGCTGCCGTATCGTGCAGCTTGAGCAGTTCAGCCAGTCTGGCCAGCAAGGCTGTCGTCCTTTCGCTATCGACCGCTGAAGCTTCCGATAAACCATTGCCAGCGTCAATCAGCCGATCAATCTCGGCCAGTCCGCTGGTTACCTGGTGCAGTAGCTCAAGAAGTTGCGGCAAATGCGTATCGCATTTGGCTGTGTCGTGGGCGGCCACCGCAACTTCCAGGGCTGCTGCGGATTCGCCAAGGTCGGTGGCGCCGACGGTGTGGGCGACACCTTTGAGCGAATGGGCCAATCGCGAGGCCGTCAGACAGTCACCGGCCGCCTGCGCCGCCCTGAACTGAGCCGCAAAACTTTGTCCTTGGGTATCGCGGAACTGCTTGAGCACCCGGAGCAGCAGCGGTAGCCGGCCACCGACATGGGCTAGTCCGATCGCGACGTTGATACCAGGAAATACCGGCAGGGAATTTTCTGCCGCAGGAAGGCTTTGGGGTTTTATTTCATTCGTCGCGGCGGCAGGCATGTCCGGGAAACATTGCGCCATTTGTTCGTAGAGAACATCCATGCGGACCGGTTTGGGGACGTGCGAATTCATGCCGGCTGCCCGGCAAGCCTCCTTGTCCTCAACCATCGCATTGGCGGTCAGGGCAATGATCTTGATTTTCTGCCAGGCCGGGTTTTCACGAAGTTTGCGGGTCGCCGTAAAGCCATCCATCACCGGCATCTGGCAATCCATCAGGATCAGGTCCGGCACTTTGCGCGACACCGCGTCGAGTGCTTCAGCGCCATTCGAGGCCAGGCGTAGGGTGATGCCGACATCGGCCAGCAAGGCGCAGATGACTTCCTGATTCACCTCGATGTCCTCGACCAGCAGGATGTCCAGATGGCGGAATCTCGACCATTGCCGGCCTGCGGCCTGCGGCCTTCCGCCGGTCAGGTGTGGGCGCCTCCTGGGCGGCTACTCCCAAACAGCGCGCCAGTTCAACATAGACATGGCGAGCACTGACCGGTTTGGCGAGCAGGCTGTCGATTTCGTGGCTGATCTCCTGCAGTTCTTCCTGATGACTGTAGGCGGTCACGAGGATCATCGGCGGTGCTGGATGCAGCGATGAGAGCGCTGTACGCAAGCGGCGAATGGTCTCGATCCCGTCTACTCCGGGCATCCGCCAGTCGACCAGGCAGGCCAGATAGCGGGCGCTGTCGTCCGCCGCCAGGGCCAGCGCGGCTTCGGCGCAATCGACCGCCCGCACTTTCAGGCCAAGTCTTCCAATGATCTGCTCGAGGAGTTGCCGGGCAATCGGACTGTCGTCGACCACCATCACCGGGCGGTCAGCGTATTCGGCCAGCCTTGTTGCCAAGGCGGCGACCCCGGAGCGGCGATCGAGCCCCAGGTTGGAAAATCTGGCCGTGAAATGGAAAGTGCTGCCTTCGCCGGGGGCGCTGACGACCCATATCCGCCCGCCCATCCTTTCCACGAGGTGGCGCGAAATGGCCAGGCCCAGCCCCGTGCCGCCGTAGCGGCGCGTTGTCGAGACATCGGCCTGGGTAAACGGCTGGAAGAGTTTTTCAACCTGCTCCGGTGACATGCCAATGCCTTCATCGCGAACCGCAAAGTGCAGTTCGGCCCAGTCGGTATCGAGGAGTGTTGTTTCAACCGTGACGACGACATTGCCGCCCACCGAAAACTTCAAGGCATTGGTGACCAGATTGGTGAGGACCTGCCCGAGCCGCAACGCATCGCCCCCCAGCAGATGCGAGTCATTGTCGATGTCGTAACTCAGTTCAATGCCCTGATTCTCGGCACGCAGCGCGGTGACGGCAGAAAGCTGGTCGAAAACGGTTTCCAGGACGAATGGCAGGTTTTCCATCTGCAGCATGCCGGCCTCGATCTTCGAGAAGTCGAGAATGTCGTCGATGATGTGAAGCAGGGCGTCCGAAGCCGCCTTGATCTTGGCCAGGTAGTTCCGCTGGCGGTCATTCAAGGCGGTTTCGAGACAGAGGTCGGCCATGCCGATAATGGCGTTCATCGGCGTGCGAATCTCGTGGCTCATGTTGGCCAGGAAGGAGCTCTTGGCCTGAGTGGCCGCCTCCGCCTCATCGGCCCGATGGGCCAGTTCGGCTTCCATCTGGCGCTGGGGCTTGATATCCCGCGAGAATCCGACGGTCCCGATGACGGTCATGTCGGCATCGAGAATCGGGGCGCGGAAAGTCTCGTAGCAGGTGTCCGGGTGATCTGGCAGGGCGTCTTCGATCGTCTTCCGGGTGCGGGTGGCGATCACTTCCATATCTTCGGCGCGATAGCGCTCCGCCGCCGCCCGGGGCCAGACATCGAAATCGGATTTGCCCAGCAACGCCTCCCTGCTCAGGCCGGCCACCTGGGCATAGGCCTTGTTCACTGCCATGAAATTTCCCGCCACATCCTTGAGCCAGGCCATGTGCGGAATGGTGTCGATCATCGCCTGCAAGGATTGGGTCTGGTAGCGTACTTCCCGGGTCCTGGCCTCGACCAGTTCCTCGAGGTGCTGGCGGTGGTGTTGCAGCTCCTCGGCATTGCGTTTGAACTCGGTAACGTCCTGCTGCACCGCGACGTAATGGGTGATCGAGCCATCGCTCTGGCGAATTGGTGCGATGATCGAAAGTTCGATGTATTCGCTACCGTCCTTGCGCCGGTTGCAGAGTTCTCCCCGCCAACTGGCGCCACGCCTGAGCGTCTGCCATAAATCGGCATAAACCTCGGGAGGCGTTTGGCCGGAGCGCAGCAAGCTGGGTTTTTGGCCAAGCGCCTCGTCACGGCTGTAGCCGGTTCTTTGGACGAAGGCGTCGTTCACATACTCGATTTCAGCATCGAGATTGGTGATGATGATGCTCTCCGGGCTCTGCTCGACGGCGAGCGAGAGCTTGCGCAGCATCAAGTCCTTTTCCCGGAGCGGCCGCAGGTCGAGATAGCTGACGATAAAGCCCGCCAGCTTGCCCTCGCCTTCCTTGATCGCTCCCACATTGGCAACGAAGGGAATGCGTCGACCATCCCGGGTCAGCCGTTCGACTTCGGCGCTCCAGGTTCCCGTTTGCAGAATCCTCTCAATGGCCTCGGCATGAACCTGTTTCTCGGTTTCCGTTGGCGGCACCAGGGTGCTAACCGGTTTGCCGATAAGATCGTCCAACTCATAACCGAACACCTGGGTGAAGGCCGGGTTGATATAGGTGACGCGGGTATCGGCATCGGCGATCAATAGCGGTTGTGCGGACTGACGCACGGCCTCGCTAAAGAGATAGCGCTGGTACTCGGCAGCCTTGCGTTCGGTAATGTCAAAGAAGGAGGCGAGAAATCCGCCGTTGGAGACGATGCCGGAAATGACCGCTGAGCGAACGTCTCCACTCTTGGTTCTGATTTCATATTCGGCAGCCGGAATGTCGGTGCCTTCATTGTGGGCATTGTTGACCGCCGCACCCCATTTCGAGCGAACCCAGGCCGCATAGGCGGGGTCCGGATAAGCCTGTTGCCACCAGGCATCCAGCGTCGGAATGTCGCTAATGGTGTAGCCGAACAATTGGCTGAAGTGCTCGTTGAGATCGAGTACGGTACCCTCGGCATCGACCAGGGCCATGGGTACCGGGGCGTGTTGAAACAAGGTGCGGAAACGCTGCTCGCTGAGTTCGAGTAATTTCTCGGCCTGCTTGCGCCCGGTGATGTCCTGGACCGTGCCGTGCAGGTTGATGACTTTGCCGTCGGCATCGCGCAGGGCTTTGCCGCGGGCGGTGATCCAGCGGTGACTGCCGTCGGGACGCACGACTTCAGCGTCGCATTCGTAGGTATCTCCCTCGGCCAGGCCTTTCTCGACGCTGCTTGAGAGATGGTTCCAGCTCTCCGGGGTAAAGTACATCTGGACCTCGGGGTAGCTTGCCGGCGGCAAGCTGCGGTCACGGCCGTAGATCAGATAAATTTCGTCCGACCACCAGTGGGCATCCGTTTGCAGATCCCATTTCCAGTTGCCTATCCTGGCCAGGTTCTGTGCTTCCCTGAGCGCTGACTCGCTTTCCTGCAGCGTGGCTTCGGCCTGCGCACGCGCTGTGACATCCCTTGAAATCCCGAACAGGCCGACGATTTTCCCCGAGCTGTCAAAGACCGGTCCTTTGGTCACCTCGAAGACGAGGCTCCTGCCTTCATGCGTCGTCAGGCATTCCTCATGGGTTTGCGTGCGGCCCGCTGCGAGGATCGCCTGATCGGTTTCGACAATTGTCCGGGCCGAGCTTTCCGGGAAAAGGAAGTGGTCGTCGCGGCCGATGATTTCCTTGATCGACTTGCCGACGAATGCTGCGGCCGCGCCATTGACCAGTTGATATCGCCCGTGCAGATCCTTGACGAAAACCGCATCCGAGGTTCCGGAAACCACCGCTCCCAACAGGCGACGATCAACTTCGCCGGTCGCCAGTGAGCGGCGCAAGGCTTCGCCGAGCAGGCTGACGGCAACGCCGTTGACGATCAGGAAGCTCCATTGAAACAGATACTGCTCGCTTTCGATGGCCAGACTGCCGATCGGCGGGATCGCCTGGTAGTTGACGCATAGCGCGGCCAGCACGGTCGCCAGCAGGCCAGGCCCGGTGCCGCCAAGCAGAGCACTGAGGATAATCGGAAGCATGAACAGGATCATCATCGGCCTGTCGCCGAGGGTGGCCACCATGTTGTGACGCAGCACCAACATGGCCAGTGTGACCACAATTGCAAACCCGTAGGTCAGCCAGCGCGGCCGCTGGCCAGGGGTTACCCCGGTGGCGAAAGTCTCGAGCAGCGAGTCGCTACCGGCTGCGCGCGCTGCCGGTACGGCGCGCAGGGCGAAGAAAAAAAAGGTCGCGGTGACGACGACAAACAGAATGCCCTTGGCCGTGGAGAGCCAAACGATAGACTCGATGTCGGCAAATAATGAGAGCAGCTGGTCAGAGAGAAAAATCCAGGCACTGGCGAGAACTGCGTAAGCCGCGGTGGTGAACAGGATGAATCTGTCTCGAGCCGTATTGTCCATTGGTCAGCCTGTGGAAAAACCCCTGATTCGCGCATGTTAGCAAGCAAATGAAAAAATACGCCAACCCGGATTTGCCGGATAAGGCGGTGCCAAGAGCCTTATTCCCAATGGTTTAGACGCCTGTCATCAAAGCCGGTTTTTGTCGATCGCTTGTCTATTGAGTTGAGGACACGCCGCTTGGTTCCTGAGTCCTTTGTCTGGCCGAGCGAAGACACTTTCCGGGCGCAAAAAAGCCGCCCGCAGGCGGCTTCCACGGTCAACCGGGAATTTCGGCTTATTTCACAATCTGGTTGAGCTCGCCCTTGGCGTAGCGTTCGGCCATCTTTTCCAGCGGCATGGCCTTGATCTGGCTGGCGCGGCCGGCGCAGCCGAAGGCTTCGAAGCGGGCCAGGCAGATTTTCTTGGCGGCTTCGCGGGCCGGCTTGAGGTAGTCGCGCGGGTCGAACTTGGACGGGTTTTCGAACAGGTAGCGGCGGATGGCGCCGGTCATGGCGAGACGGATGTCGGTGTCGATATTGACCTTGCGCACGCCGTGGGCGATGCCCTTGACGATTTCCTCGACCGGCACGCCGTAGGTTTCCTTCATGTCGCCGCCGAATTCGCGGATCTCGGCGAGCAGTTCCTGCGGCACTGATGACGAGCCGTGCATGACCAGGTGGGTGTTCGGGATGCGGGCGTGGATTTCCTTGATGCGGTCGATGGCGAGGATGTCGCCGGTCGGCTTCTTGGTGAATTTGTAGGCGCCGTGGCTGGTGCCGATCGCGATGGCCAAGGCGTCGCAGTTGGTCTGCTTGACGAAGTCGGCGGCCTGGTCGACGTCGGTGAGCAGTTGCTCACGGGTCATGTGGCCATCGGCGCCGTGGCCGTCTTCCTTGTCGCCCTTCATGGTTTCGAGCGAGCCGAGGACGCCGAGTTCGGCTTCAACCGAGACGCCGATGGCGTGCGACAACTTGACCACTTCCTTGGAGACAGCGACGTTGTAGTCGTAGGAGGCGACGGTTTTGCCGTCAGCTTCGAGCGAGCCGTCCATCATCACCGAGGTGAAGCCGGAGCGGATGGCGCCCATGCAGACGGCCGGGCTTTGGCCGTGGTCCTGATGCATGACGATGGGCAGGTGCGGATAGGCTTCAAGGGCGGCGAGGATCTGGTGGCGCAGGAAAGGCTCGCCGGCGTATTTGCGGGCGCCGGCCGAGGCCTGCATGATGACCGGGGCGTCGATCTGGCTGGCTGCTTCGCAGATGGCCCAGACCTGTTCCATGTTGTTGACGTTGAAGGCGGGCAGACCGTAGCCGTTTTCGGCGGCGTGGTCGAGCAATTGGCGCATGGAGACGAGCGGCATGGGAACTCCTGTTCGATTTCGTGTTTAGTTGATCTGGGTATTTTAAAGGATTTGATGTTCGCCGACGCGGACGATCTTGAGTGTGTTGGTGCCGCCGGTGGTGCCGATGGGTTCGCCGATGGTCAGGGCGATGAGGTCGCCTTTTTCTACGACACCGCGATCGATCAGGAGTTGCTCGGCTTCGGCCAGCAACAGATCGCGGTCGGTGTGTTGCTGTTTCATCGGCAGCGGGCTGACGCCGCGGTAGAGGACCATGCGGCCGACCGATTCGGCATCCGGTGTCAGCGCGTAGATCGGCACGCCGCAGTTCAGGCGACTCATCCACAGGGCGGTCGAGCCGGACTGGGTAAGGGCGGCGATGGCTTTGACCTTGAGGTGATGCGCCGTCCAGATGGCGGCCATGGCGATGGACTGATCGATGCGTGTGAACACGCGGTCGAGGAATTCACGGTCGAGGGTGACTTCGGCTGAACGCTCGGCTTCGACGCAGATGCGCGCCATCGATTCGACGACTTCGACCGGGTATTTGCCGGCTGCCGTTTCGGCCGAGAGCATGACCGCATCGGTGCCGTCGAGCACGGCGTTGGCGACGTCGGAAACTTCGGCGCGGGTCGGCACCGGCGAGGTGATCATCGATTCCATCATCTGCGTCGCGGTGATGGTCAGCTTGTTCTTGTCGCGTGCCATGCGGATCATTTTTTTCTGCAGGGCGGGGACCGTCGCATCGCCGACTTCAACGGCGAGGTCGCCGCGGGCGACCATGATGCCGTCCGAGGCATCGAGGATTTCGGCCAGATTGGTGATGGCTTCGACGCGCTCGATCTTGGCGATGAGCACCGCGCTGCTGCCGGCAGCCCGCAACAACTGGCGCGCCATGTACATGTCGGCGGCGCTTTTCGGGAAGGAGACGGCAACGAAATCGACGCCGATTTGCGCCGCCGTCTTGATGTCGTCCATGTCCTTGGCGGTCAGCGCCGGCGCGGTCAGGCCGCCGCCCTGGCGGTTGATGCCCTTGTTGTTCGACAGTTCGCCGCCGACCAGAACGCGGGTGTGGATTTCATGACCACGGACGCCTTCGACGATCAGTTTGAGGCGGCCGTCGTCGAGCAGCAGGATGTCGCCATTGACGACGTCCTTGGGCAGATCCTTGTAGTCAAGGCCGACGCGTTCCTGATTGCCGAGCTTGCATTGCGCGTCGAGGATGAAGGCCTCGCCGACGACGAGCATGATCTTGTTGTTCTCGAACTTGCCGACGCGAATCTTCGGCCCCTGCAGGTCGCCGAGGATGCCAATGGTCCGGCCGTATTTGGCGGCCGCGGCGCGGATGCCATCGGCGCGCGCCTTGTGGTCGTCGGCCGTGCCGTGCGAGAAATTCATCCGGACGACGTCGATACCGGCCTTGACCATGCTTTCCAGCACTTCCGGTGAGGAGGAGGCGGGGCCCAGTGTGGCAACAATCTTGGTGTGGCGTGACATGTCTTCTCCATCCCTTTTGTTATTTGAATTTTGGTGCTTTTTTCCGGTTGACCGTAGCAATGCTACGGTCAACACCTTGCAGCATTATTTCGCAGCGCGTTCTTCCAGAACCTGAATCGCCGGCAGGGTCTTGCCTTCGAGGAATTCGAGGAAGGCGCCGCCGCCGGTCGAGATGTAGCCGACGTCGTCATGGATATGGAACTTGGCGATGGCAGCCAGCGTATCGCCGCCGCCGGCAATCGAGAAGGCTTCAGAGTGGGCGATGGCCGAGGCCATCATCTTGGTGCCGCCGGCGAACTGCGGCAGTTCGAAGACGCCGACCGGGCCGTTCCAGACGATGGTGCCGGCGTTGGCGATGATCTGCGAGAGCTTGGCGGCAGTCTTCGGGCCGACGTCGAGGATGCGGTCGTGCGCAGCAACGTCATCGACCGAAATCTTGTTGGCGCGGGCCAGGGCCGAGACTTCGTCGGCGACGACGACGTCGGTCGGCAACGGTACTTCGGCGCCGCGTTCCTTCATGATGTCCATGATGGCGTGGGCTTCCTTGACCAGATCGGCTTCGGCCAGCGAGTCGCCGATGCGCTTGCCGGAAGCGAGCAGGAAGGTGTTGGCGATGCCGCCACCGACGATCAGCTGGTCGACCTTGCTGGCCAGCGACTTGAGGATGGTCAGCTTGGACGACACCTTGGAACCGCCGACGATGGCGACCAGCGGACGTTTCGGGTTGGTCAGGGCCTTGGTCAGGGCGTCGATTTCGGCGCCCATCAGCATGCCGGCGCAGGCCACCGGGGCGTACTTGGCGATGCCGTGGGTGGTCGCTTCGGCGCGGTGGGCGGTGCCGAAGGCGTCATTGACGTAGACGTCGCAGAGCTTGGCCATCTTCTGGGCCAGTTCGTCGTTGTTCTTCTTTTCGCCCTTGTTGACGCGACAGTTTTCGAGCAGGACGACTTCGCCCGGCTTGACTTCAAACCCGCCATCGACCCAGTCCTGGATCAGGCGCACGGAGGTGTGCAGCATCTGGCCGAGGCGCACGGCGACCGGCATCAGGCTGTCTTCGTGGGTCAGCTCGCCTTCGGTCGGACGGCCGAGGTGGGAGGTGACCATGACGGCGGCGCCCTTGTCCAGGCAGTACTTGATCGACGGCAGCGAGGCGCGGATGCGGGTGTCCTCGGTGATGTTGCCAGCTTCGTCCTGCGGCACGTTGAGGTCGGCGCGGATGAAAACGCGCTTGCCGGCTACATCGAGGTCGGTGAGTTTGATGACGTTCATGGAGATCTCCTGATTTGGCTTAAGTAATGGATTCTTGCGTCCAGTGTTGTGACCAGTAGTCGGCCACTTCGAGCATGCGGTTGGCGAAGCCCCATTCGTTGTCGAACCAGACGAAGAGGTTCACCAGATGGGTGCCGGCGGTCCGTGTCTGGCTGCCGTCGACAATGGCCGAATGCGGGTCGTGATTGAAATCGATCGAGGCATGTGCGGCCTCGGAATAGGCGACCAGCTTCTTGAGCGGGCCACGCGCGGCGTCGGCGAGCAGGGCGTTGATGCTGTGCGCTGAAACCGGGCGCTGGGTGCTGATCGTCAGGTCGATGGCCGAGACGTTGAGGGTCGGCACGCGGATCGCCTTGGCCTGTACCTTGCCGGTCAGTTGCGGCAACAGGCGCTCGATGCCGCGGGCCAGCCCGGTCGACACCGGGATGATTGACTGCATGGCCGAACGCGTCCGGCGCAGGTCGTCATGGTGATAGCCGTCGATCAGCGGCTGGTCGTTCATGACCGAGTGCAGCGTGGTGAGCAAGGCCTGGTCGACGCCGACTTCGCGGTCGAGCAGGTCGAGGATCGGGACGATGGCGTTGGTCGTGCACGAGGCGGCCGAGACGAGGCGTTCTGCCCCGGTCAGCGTGTGCTGGTTGATGCCGGCGACGATGGTCGCATCGACATCGTCGCCGCTGGCCCCCGGGTGCGAGAGGAGCAGGCGCGGACAGCCGGCATTTATGAATTTGGCCAAATTTTCCCGTTGACCGTAGGAACCGGAACATTCGACGACGAGGTCGATACCGCGCCAATCAACGGCCTCCGGCGTGCGGGCGTGGCTGATGCGGATGGGCCGGCCGTCGATCAGCAGCTGCCCGTCGGCAACGTCGACGCTGCCGGGAAAGCGGCCGTGCGTCGAATCGAAACGCGTCAGGTAGGCCATGCTCTCCAGATTGGCCGGCTCATTGATGGCGACCACCTGAAGATCGTGGGCGACGCTGGATTCCTGTAACGCCCGCAGAAAGCAGCGACCGATACGGCCATAACCGTTGATGGCAAGACGCAGTGGCATGAAGTGTCGGTCGCGTTCCGTGAAGGTTATTTCGGCAGCTCGCCGGTATTCTCAGGGTTGTACTCGATATAAACCAGATCGAGCGGGGCGTTGCCCTTGCAGATGCGGAAGGGGTACATCGAGACGGTGGCATTGAAGTCGAGCTTGCCCAAGCCCTTGAAGTGGGCTTCGGCCCGACCGCGATCATCGCCGAAATAGAAAGGGATGTTCTGCTTGCCCGTGCACCAGCTTGATTCGCTGGTCGGCTTGCCGAGGATGGCAATGACTTCTTCGTATTTCATGCCGATCTTCAGTTTGCCGAACGGTGAATCGGCCGGCGGATTGCCGACGATCACCGCTTCAGCGGCCTCTTCTTTCTTGGCCGGCTCCTCATCGGCCGCGAAGGCGGTCGTGGTCAAGAACAACGCGGCGATGGCGGCCAGGAAGGTAATACGGTGCGTTTGGTGCATCTTGATTCCTCCAGAGGTTGCGGTCGGGGGTGAAACAAAAGGGGCCTTGCGGCCCCTTTTCGTGAAACAAACAGCTTACTTGGCGGCCATCCAGGCGCGGGCGGCGTCGAGCATGCGGCAGGAGTAACCCCACTCGTTGTCGTACCAGGCCAGAACCTTGACCAGCGTGCTGCCGTCTTCACCCTGAATGACGCGGGTCTGCGTCGCATCGAAGGTCGAGGAAACGGTGGTGTGGTTGAAGTCGGACGAGACCAGCGGCTCGTTGTTGACGTCCATCACACCCTTGAGCGGGCCGTTGGCGGCAGCGGTCATCAAGGCGTTGATTTCTTCCTTGGTGGTGTTGCGGCCGGCGGTGAAGGTCAGGTCGACAAGCGAAACATTGATGGTCGGCACGCGCAGGGCGAAGCCGTCGACCTTGCCCTTGAGTTCTGGCAGCACCAGGCCGACGGCCTTGGCGGCGCCGGTCTTGGTCGGGATGATGTTGGCGGCAGCGGCGCGGGCGCGGCGCAGGTCCTTGTGACGGACGTCGACGGTAACCTGGTCGTTGGTGTAGGCGTGGATGGTGGTCATCAGGCCCTGCTTGATGCCGATGCTGTCAGACAGGATCTTGGCGACCGGAGCCAGACAGTTGGTCGTGCACGAAGCGTTGGAAACAACGGTCATGTCGGACTTGAACAGGCCTTCGTTGACGCCATAGACGATGGTCGCATCGACGTCGTCACCGCCCGGGGCGGAGATCAGCACGCGCTTGGCGCCCTGTTCGAGCAGCGGCTGGGCCTTGGCCTTGGAGGTGTAGGCGCCGGTGCACTCGAGAACGATATCAACGCCGTGGTCGGCCCAGTTGATGTCCTTCGGATTCTTGGTCGAGTAGAAGGCGATCTTCTTGCCGTCGATGATGATGCAGTTTTCACCTTCGGTCTCGACGTTGGTGCGGAAACGGCCGTGCGTGGTGTCGTACTTGAGCAGGTGCGAGTTGGTCGCCAGATCGCCAGCAGCATTGATGGCGACGACGTCGAATTCATTCTGCAGACCCTGCTCGTAAATGGCGCGCAGTGTGCAGCGACCGATACGACCAAAACCGTTGATTGCAACCTTGATAGCCATGAAACTAACTCCCCTTTTTAAAAATCAGGACAACAGCGCCTTGGCCGTCTTGACGACGTTGGCCACCGTGAAACCGAACATGTCGAACAACTGGCCGGCCGGTGCCGACTCGCCGAAGCGGTCGATGCCGATCACGGCGCCATGCAGGCCGACGTACTTGCGCCAGAAGTCCGGGTGAGCGGCTTCGATGGCGATGCGTTTCTTGCAGCCGCCGAGGACGGAGGCCTTGTATTCGGCGCTCTGACGGTCGAAAACGTTGGTGCAGGGCATCGAGACGACGCGCGTCTGGATGCCTTCGCCGGCCAGAGCAGCCTGGGCGTCGAGCGCCAGCTTGATTTCGGAACCGGTGGCGATGAAGGTGATCTGCGCCTCGCCATCGGCTTCGGACAGCACGTAGCCGCCCTTGGCGATGTCGGCGTCAGAAACCTTCTGGGTAACGGTTGGCAGGTTCTGGCGCGACAGGGCGAGCAAACTCGGGCCATTTTTCCGGTCGACCGCAGAAGTCCAGGCGATGGCCGTTTCGGTCGCATCGGCCGGGCGCCAGACGTCGAGATTCGGAATGATGCGCAGGCTGGGAATGTGCTCGACCGGCTGGTGGGTCGGGCCGTCTTCGCCGAGGCCGATGGAGTCATGGGTATAAACCATGATCTGGCGCTGCTTCATGAGCGCCGCCATGCGGATGCCGTTGCGGGCGTAATCGGAGAAAACCAGGAAGGTCGCGGTGTAGGGCACCAGGCCGCCATGCAGCGCAAGACCGTTGGCGATGGCCGTCATGCCGAATTCACGGACGCCGTAGTAGCAGTAGTTGCCGCCTTCGGTCCGGGTGACACCCTTGCTGCCCTTGACGAAGGTCAGGTTGGAACCAGCCAGGTCGGCCGAGCCGCCGAAGATTTCCGGCACGGCCGGGACCAGCGCCGCGATGGCGTTCTGCGAAGCCTTGCGGGTGGCGATGTTCTCGGCCTTTTCGCGGCAGGTGGCGAGGTAGGCCGCTTTGGTCGCTTCCCAATTGGCTGGCAGTTCGCCCTTGATGACGCGGCGCTCGAACTCGGCCGCTTCGGCCGGGAAGGCGGCGCGGTAAGCGGCGAAGCGGCTGTTCCAGTCGCCTTCGGTCGCGGCGCCAGCAGCCTTGCGATCCCAAGCGGCGTAGATGTCGGCCGGGATTTCGAAGGGGCCGTGCGTCCAGCCGATGTATTCGCGGGCGGCAGCGATTTCGTCCTTGCCGAGCGGCGCGCCGTGGCAGTCGTGCGAGCCCTGTTTGTTCGGCGAACCGGCACCGATGGTGGTCTTGCAGCAGATCAGGCTCGGCTTGTCGGTCACCGCCTGGGCGGCGACCAGGGCGCGCTCGATGGCATCGGAGTCATGGCCATTAACATCGGCAATGACATGCCAGCCATAGGCTGCGAAACGCTTCGGGGTGTCGTCGGTGAACCAGCCTTCAACGTGGCCATCGATGGAAATGCCGTTGTCGTCCCAGAAGGCGATCAGCTTGCCGAGGCCGAGCGTGCCGGCCAGCGAGCAGGCTTCGTGCGAAACGCCTTCCATCAGGCAACCGTCGCCGAGGAAGGTATAGGTATGGTGATTGACGATTTCGTGGCCGGGCTTGTTGAACTCGGCGGCCAGGACCTTCTCCGCCAGCGCGAAGCCGACGGCGTTGGAAATGCCTTGGCCGAGCGGGCCGGTGGTCGTTTCGATGCCGGCGGTGTAACCGTATTCCGGATGGCCCGGCGTCCTGGCGTGCAACTGGCGGAAATTCTTGAGGTCGTCGATGGAAAGATCGTAGCCGGTCAGGTGCAGCAGCGAATAGATCAGCATCGAGCCGTGGCCGTTCGACAGCACGAAGCGGTCGCGGTCAGGCCAGTGCGGGTTGGCAGGGTTGTGCCGCAGATGACGGCGCCAGAGCACTTCGGCGATTTCCGCCATGCCCATCGGGGCGCCCGGATGGCCGGAATTGGCCTGCTGGACTGCGTCCATGGCCAGGGCGCGGATGGCTCCGGTCAGTGGAGAAAACTTGGGGAGATTGCTGACGCTCATGATCCGAAAATCCAGCCTGCTTAAAAGCTGAAATTATCCGGGAAAACCCTCTTTTTGGGTAGGGCAGATGGCCAATAAGGCAGGCTTTTAGGCCTGCCTTTGATCAGTTTTACTGAATCTTGGGGTCAAAATTAATCATCATCAGGATGCCCTGGCCGCCACCAAAGCTGCCGCCGGTATAGGCAACGCTACCCTGACCGGCATATACCGCTTCGTAGCGATGGCTGTCTCCGCCAAAGTAGAAGGGAATCCAGGCCTTGGCCGTGACGTAGGCGCGAATGTTCGAGGTCACACCCAGGATGCGCTCGACTTCGGACTGATGCATGCCAATCTGCAACTTTGCCCACTTGCTGCCTGGGGGAATGCTGCCGTAAATCTCACCGTCGAAAGTGCCGTCCTTTGATTTCACGACACAAGGGTTGCAGGCCTTGCCAGTGGTGCTGCTGGTGACCGGCGTGGCGGCCGGCTCCGGCTTTGTCGGCTCGGCTGCCTTGGGGCTTGCCGTGGTCTTTGGTTTGGCCGGCTCGCAATCGACCGGTGGTGCTTCGGCTTGCTTGGTGTTCTTCTTGGCCGTCTTCTTGGTGCTCTTTTTCTTGGTCGCCGGCTCCGGCGCACATTCCGGCTTGGCGGCGACCGGGGCGGGCGCTGGTGCCGCTGCGGCCTGAGGCGGGGGCGCCGCCTCTTCCGGTTTGGACTCGTTGCTCTTGCAGCCGGCCAGAATGGTGCCGACCACCAAGAGTAGTGCAACGCTCAGTTTATTCATCGCTTTGTCCTGTGACAGTGTCGAGTGGGTGAATGTAGCAGGTCAGCCGCAGTGATAGCCAGTGACGCGGTCGACTTCGTTTTTCGACCCGAGGATGACCGGCACGCGTTGATGCAGTTTCTCCGGCTGGATGTCGAGAATGCGCTGGCGGCCGGTGGTTGCGGCACCGCCGGCCTGCTCGATGAGCATGGCCATCGGGTTGGCTTCGTACATCAGGCGCAGCTTGCCACCCTGGCCCTTGAGCTTGCTGTCCACCGGGTACATGAAGATGCCGCCGCGGGTCATGATGCGATGCACGTCAGCGACCATCGAAGCGACCCAGCGCATGTTGTAATCCTTGCCGAGCGGGCCTTCCTTGCCGGCCTGCATCTCTGTCACATAGCGCATGACCGGGGCTTCCCAGAAACGCTGGTTGGCCATGTTGATGGCGAATTCCTTTGTGTCGGCGGGAATCTGCACGTTTTCCTGGGTCAGGATGAACTGACCCAGCTCACGGTCGAGAGTGAACACGACGACGCCGTCGCCGACGGTCAGGACGAGCAGCGTGGTCGGCCCGTAAACCGCGTAGCCGGCGGCAACCTGTGCCGTTCCCGGTTGCAGGAAGGCGGCTTCGGCCGCTTCGGGGGTCGACAGGTCGGCACCTTCCGGGCATTTGAGGACGGAGAAAATAGTGCCGATCGAGACATTGACGTCGATATTCGACGAGCCGTCGAGCGGGTCGAAGGTCAGCAGGTATTCGCCTTGCGGATAGCGGTTGGGGACCAGGTGCGGCAGGTCCATTTCTTCGGAGGCCATGGCGGCGAGGTGGCCACCCCATTCGTTGGCGTCGAGCAGGATGTCGTTGGACAGGACATCGAGCTTTTTCTGGGCTTCGCCCTGCACGTTGTCACTGCCCGCTTCGCCGAGTACGCCGCCGAGGCCGCCCTTGCCAATGGCAACGGAAATGACGTGGCAGGCGCGCGAAACGATTTCAATCAGGAACTTGAGGTCGCCGGTGATGACGCCCTTGTTGCGTTGCTCTTCGGTGAGATAACGTGCCAGCGTGCGCTGTGCCATGAGAACCCCTGCTTTAATGACAAAGGCGCAATTTTACTCTGCCGGACACCTTGCGTGCAGGAAGGTAAAGGCCGCGGCGCTATACAAGGGCTTGCTCAGCAGAAAGCCCTGGACCTCGTCGCAGCCGTTGGTGCGCAGCAGTTCGAGCTGGTCTTCGGTTTCGACGCCTTCGGCAATGACTTTGAGGCCCAGTGAATGGGCCAGGGCGATGGTGCCGAAGGCGATGGCACGGTCATTGAGGTCGGTTTCGATGTCGGCGACGAAGGAGCGGTCGATTTTCAGATGGTCGATCGGGAAAAGCTTGAGGTAGGCCAGCGAAGAGTAGCCGGTGCCGAAGTCGTCGATGGCCAGCGTGACGCCCATGCGGCCGAGACGTTCGAGAATCAGGATGGCTTCCTGCGGGTTTTCCATGACCGAGCTCTCGGTGATCTCGAGTTCAAGCAATTCGGCCGGCAGACCGGACAGGGTCAGCGCATTGGCGACAGTTTCGCAGAAATCGCGACGGCGTAGCTGGCGTGCCGAAACGTTGACCGCCATGCGCAGGGGTTTCAGTCCGGCGTCGATCCAGCGTTTCATTTCGCGGCAGGCGGTAGCCAGTACCCACTCGCCAATCTCGACGATGATGCCGGTTTCTTCGGCGACCGGGATGAAGCGGGCCGGCGAAATCATGCCGTCGGTGGGATGGTGCCAGCGGAGCAGGGCTTCGACGCCGATCGGTTCCCGATCACCGGCGAGGAACTGTGGCTGGAAGCACAGGGCCAGTTCGCTGCGGGCGATGGCGTGGCGCAACTTGTGTTCGATGTTCAGGCGTTCCGAGGTGATCTGGTTCATCTCGGTGGCGAAGAATTGGAAGTTGTTTCGGCCCGCCGCCTTGGCGTGGTACATCGCCGTGTCGGCATTTTTGAGGATGGTGTCGCCATCCGGCCCGTCATCAGGGAAGAGGCTGATGCCGATCGACGGGCTGGTATGCAGTTCGTGCCCGTTGGCTTCGATGGCTGAGGACAGTGCGCCGATGGCCTTGCCGGCGACAACGGCGGCGTCGGCCGCCGACGAGATGCCGGGCAGGATGATGACGAATTCGTCACCGCCGAGGCGGGCGACGAAATCGGTTTCGCGGACGACAGCGGACAGGCGGCAGGCCACTTCACGCAACAATTCGTCACCAACCTGGTGACCGAGGGTGTCGTTGATGATCTTGAAACGATCGAGATCGAGAAACATCATGGCGATCTTCCAGCCATGGCGACGGGCCTCGGGCAGCAGCTGGGCGAGGCGCATGAGCAGGGCCATGCGGTTGGGCAGACCGGTCAGCGCATCGTGCTGGGCGATATGCCGCATGCGTTCTTCGGACTGCTTGCGCTCCGTGATGTCGGCCAGAATCCAGACGTAGTGCGCCGGCAAACCGCTTTGCGGGTCGTCGACACGGTTGACCCGGGTTCCGGCCGGGAAGCTGTCGCCACTTTTTCGGGTGACTTCAAGCTCGCCTTGCCAGGATGCGCGCAAGACCAGATCCCGCTCAAAGGCATCCTGCGTGTGCTCCTCATCCAGCGTAATCAGCCCATAGACGGTCTGTCCGAGCAGTTCGAAGGCTTCGTAGCCGGTCATCAGGGTGGTGGCCGGATTGATCGACAGGATACGGTGCGCCTCGTCGGTGAAAATGATGCCGGCCGGCGTGTGGGTATACACTTTTTGCGCCAGTTGTTCGCGTTCGGCGCTGGCCCGCTGTTCGGAAATGTCGGTGTAAGTGGTGATGAATCCGGCAGACTCGGCGCCGATGAACAGCGGCTCGTTCTGGATCAGATAGGAGCGCCCGTTGGGGCGGGTTTCTTCGAGACGCTGAGCTTCGAATTTGCCGATGCGTGCCGTGATGCGTTCGACCAGTTGTTCGCTATCGCCTTGCCCGTAATCGCCGCGCGCGACCGGGATGCGGATCACGTCGGAGAAATGAATGCCCTCATGAACGGCGTCGGGTGGCAGTTCGAGCGCATCGATAAATCCCTGATTCCAGACGCGCAGGCGCAACTGCTCGTCGAATACGCTGATGCCCTGCGGCATGCTCGATACGACAGACTGCAGATAGGCCAATTGACGTCGCATGTCGACGGTTGTTGGCGAGGAAGCGTCCGGTAAATTCAACGAGGGTGGCGGGCTGAAAAATGATGGCGAATCATAGCTTAGCCTTCATGGTATGAACATTGATGCAGGCAAATTTTTCATTTTTATGGCCGATTATTATATTTGCCATTTTATCGAGCAGCCAATTGACGCGGCCTGCTCGCGCGGCCCGTCGCCGCTACGGGCGATTTCGCACATCGCTTCGTAGAGTTCGCGCCGGGCATCGGCGGGAGCGGGGTTTCTGCCGGAGGCATCGAGGCGGCCGCGGTATTGCAGTTCGAGGCTGGCGTTGTAGCCGAAGAAGTCTGGTGTGCAGATGGCACCATAGGCCTTGGCGACAAGCTGCGTTTCGTCGTACAGATAGGGAAATGGAAAGGCCAGTTCGGTCGCCCAGCGCGCCATCGATTCCGGTGAATCTTCCGGGTAGACCGTGACATCGTTGCTCATGATCGCGACGCAGCCGATGCCGTGTTTGGCAAGGTCGCGGCAATCGCGGATCAGGCGGTCGATGATCGCCTTGACGTAGGGGCAGTGGTTGCAGATGAACATGACCAGAAGGCCGTTCGGGCCACGACAGCTTGAAAGCGTGTGGCGTTTGCCATCGACGCCGGGCAGATCGAAATCGATGGCCGGTCGGCCAAAATCGCAGACGGGTGGGTTCAAAGCGACCATGTTTTTCCACTCCAAAACGCATTTCGCCCATAATAGCACCGATGAATTTACCCCGTTTTTACTGCCGAGAAGCCCTTTCGCCGGGGGCTCACGTTGAATTGCCGGAGCCCGTGGCGCGCCACGCGGTGAGAGTGTTGCGCCTGCCGCCCGGGGCGCCGATGATTCTTTTCGACGGGCGTGGTGGCCAGTATCCGGCCCAGATCGAGCGCATCGAACGCGACCGGGTCATGGCTGTGCTCGGTGCCTGGGAGGATGTCGAGTGCGAGTCGCCGCTGGCGATTACGCTGGTCCAGGCGCTGCAGGCCGGCGACAAGATGGATTTCACCATTCAGAAAGCGGTGGAGTTGGGCGTTCGCAGCATCGTCCCGGTCGAAAGTCGGCGCAGCGTTTTGCGGCTGGCCGGTGAGCGTGCCGGCAAGCGCGTGGCGCACTGGCAAGGGGTGGTTGCCTCGGCCTGCGAACAATGCGGTCGTAACCAGGTGCCCGTGGTGGCTCCGCTGGAAAAGCTCGAAAACTGGCTGGCCAGGCCGGCCAATGGCGTCATGCGCCTTATGCTGGCGCCGGATGCCGAACAGACGCTGGCCTCGATCCGGCCGGTCGGTGAGGTGCAACTGCTGATCGGGGCCGAAGGGGGGCTTGATCCGCAGGAAATGATCGCGGCTGAAACGGCGGGCTTTCAGGCGGTGCGCATGGGGCCGCGCATTCTGCGGACGGAAACGGCCGGCCTGGCTGCCTTGGCAGCGATGCAGGTACTTTGGGGTGACTTCAGGGGGGAATAAAAAATGTTCGAGTCTGCAGAACTGGGCCACAAGATAGACAAGGAAACCTTCAAAAAGGAAGTGCCGTTGCTGCGCGCCGCCTTGCTTGATGCGCAGTACGACATGCTGGAGAAAAAGGAGTTTCCGGTCGTCATCCTGATCAGCGGCGTGGACGGCAGTGGCAAGGGGGAAACGATCAACCTGCTTTATTCATGGATGGACCCACGCCACATTTCGACCCTGGCCTTCTCGGCGCCTTCCGACGAAGAACAGGCTCGGCCCTACATGTGGCGCTACTGGCGCGCCCTGCCGCCCAGGGGCAAGGTCGGCATTTTTGCCGGCTCGTGGTATTCGCAGCCGATTACCGACCGGATCACCGGCCAGATGCGCCGTTCCGAGATGGATGAACGGCTCGACGACATCAATCGCTTTGAGGCCATGCTGGTCAATGAAGGGGCGCTGGTCCTCAAATTCTGGTTTCACTTGTCCAAGGATGGCCAGAAGACGCGCCTCAAGGCGCTGGAGAAGAATCCGAACACGGCGTGGCGCGTCACCAAGGAAAGCTACGATCGCCTGAAGACGTACAACAAGCTCCAGGAGGTGGCTGGCCATGTGCTGCGCGTTACCAATACGGCCCATGCCCCGTGGATCATCGTGGAAGGCACCGATGACGAATATCGTTCCCTGACCGTCGGCCGCATCGTGCTTGACGCCATGAAGCGCCGCCTGCAGCAAACGGGCCGTCAGCAGGTGCCGGTGGCGCCGCCGATTATTCATTCCATTGATCAGAAAAATGTGCTCAGCGAGCTGAACCTGACCCAGAAGCTGACCAAGAAGGATTACGAAAGCCAGTTGGCCAAGTACCAGTCGCGTCTTTCCGAACTGGTGCGCGACCCGCGTTTTGTCGACAAGCGTTCGCTGGTCCTGGTTTTCGAAGGTTCGGATGCGGCTGGCAAGGGCGGCACCATCCGTCGCATCGGCGCTGCGATGGATGCGCGGCAGTATCAGATCGTGCCGATTGCCGCGCCGACCGAGGAAGAGCGCGCGCAGCCGTATCTCTGGCGGTTCTGGCGACACCTGCCACGCACTGGCCGGGCGGCGATATTTGACCGTTCGTGGTACGGCCGCGTGCTGGTCGAGCGGGTCGAGGGCTTTTGCACCGAAGCCGACTGGCTGCGCGCCTACGCCGAGATCAACGATTTCGAACACCAGATGGTTGATTCCGGTGTTGTTGTCGTCAAGTTCTGGCTGCAGATCAGTGCCGACGAGCAGTTGCGTCGTTTCAAGGAGCGCCAGGACACCGAGTTCAAGCGTTTCAAGATCACCGATGAAGACTGGCGCAACCGCGAAAAGTGGGATGACTACGTGTCCGCCGTTTGCGACATGGTCGACCGCACGTCAACCGGGCTGGCGCCCTGGACGTTGGTTGAGGCCAACGACAAAAACTTCGCCCGGGTTAAAGTGTTGAAAACCTTGTGCGAGCGCCTTGAAACGGCACTGAAAGACGACGACGGAAAATATTCGGACAAATGAGCGATACCCCTTACGACGAGCACTTCGTCTCCTGGTTCCGGGCGGTCACGCCCTACATCAACGCCTTTCGCGGCAAGACTTTCGTCATTGCCTTCGGCGGCAAGGCGGTGGCCAGCGAGTTCGCCAAGACGCTGGCTTATGACGTCAATCTGCTGGTCAGTCTGGGCATCCGGCTGGTCCTGGTGCATGGGGCGCGACCGCAGATCGAGGAAGAGCTGCGCGAGAAGAACCTGGAGTCGGTTTATCACCGCGGCTATCGGGTGACCGACGCCGAGGCGCTCGATTGCGTGCTCGATGCAGTGGGTAGCGTCTATCTCGAAATCGAGGCGATGCTGTCGCAGGGCTTGCCCAATACGCCGATGGCCAATAGCCGCATCCGGGTAATCGGCGGTAATTTCATTACTGGACAGCCGATCGGCGTGCTCGACGGCATCGACATGCAGTACGCCGGCAAGGTGCGCAAGGTCGATAGCGAAGGCATCAACGCGCAGCTGGGTCTGGGCAACATCGTGCTGCTCAACTGCGAGGGACCGTCGCCGACCGGCGAAATTTTCAACCTGCAGATGGAAGAAGCGGCCGAGGCGGTGGCCATCGCCATCCGGGCCGACAAGCTGGTTTATCTGACTGACAGCCGCGGCGTCACCGACAAGGGGGGCGAATTGCTCGATGCGATGACCGCCGACGAGGCGTCGCAAATGCTGCGCGACGCCGACTGGCTATCAGCGGACATCAAGCGCTACCTGCCGTGCGCGGTGCGGGCCAGTCGGACTGGCGTCGGCCGGGTGCATCTGATCAGTTTCGAGCAGGATGGCGCGCTGTTGCGCGAGTTGTTTACGCACGATGGCGTCGGTACCGTGGTCACCCGCGAATCGCTGGAAAATATTCGCGAAGCCAAGCCGGACGACATCGCTGCGCTGATCGCGCTGATCGAACCGATGGAGCAGGAGGGCATCCTTGTCCATCGGCCGCGCGAACTGCTCGAGCGCGAAATTGATCATTTCTCGATCATGCTGCACGACGGCATCATCGTTGGTTGCGCTGCGCTCTATACCCATTCCGATCATGAGGCGGAACTGGCCTGCCTGGCGGTCAGCCACGAACACCGCGAATGGGGCTATGGCGAGCAGTTGATGCTGCGCATCGAACAGCGTGCCCGCAAGGCCGGGATCAAGCGCCTGTTCGTCCTGACCACGCGCACCGAGCACTGGTTCGTCGAGCGCGGCTTCAAGCTGGGCACGGTCGATGACCTGCCAGCCAACAAGCGCGACATGTACAACTATCAGCGGCGTTCCAAGGTGCTGTTCAAGACCTTATAATCCCCGCATCAACCCCCACGGAGTTTCACATGGCACGTACCGTTAATTGCATCAAGCTTGGCCGTGAGGCCGAAGGCCTCGATCAGCCGCCCTACCCGGGTGCGCTCGGCCAGCGAGTTTTTGAAAATGTTTCGAAGGAAGCCTGGCAGCAGTGGATCAAGATGCAGACCATGCTGATCAACGAGAATCGTCTCAACCTGGTCGATGCCAAGCATCGCAAATACCTGGCCGAGCAGCTGGAAAAGCATTTCTTCGGCGAAGGCGCCGACCAGATTCAGGGCTACGTGCCGCCGAAGTCCTGAGCCACGGTCAGTTCATGAAAAATCCCGCTACGGCGGGATTTTTGTTTTTCAGGCGATCTTGCTCAGTGCGTAGAAAATCAGCATGCCGCCGCCCATGGCCGAGACGGCGAGAATGGCGCTGGTCCGTTTGAGGCCGCTGGCCTGTTCTTCGATAAATTGCTCCAGCCCGTCGAACAGTTCGGGAAAGGCGGCGATGTCGCTATGGTTCTGCTTGTCCATGGGTTCTCCTTGAGCGGCCGGTTTTCGGCTTGGCTGACCCCGCAACTATCGCCAGCCAATATTGCAGGGGCATGACGGATTTTTTGTATCTCGGTTGCGGGCAGATGAATGCCACGGTCAACCGGAAAAAACGGCCAAAAATGAAATCCGGCTAGAACTTACGAACCAGCAAATGCCTGCCGTCGATGGCGCTGTTGCGCACTTCGCTGAAGCCCAGATCCCGGAAGCGCCTGGTCTTTGCGGCTGAAACGAGGATGCGCCCGGATTTGAAGTTTTCTTCCAGCCAGTCAAGGCGCGCCTTGATCAGGGCGCGGCCGATGCCCTTGCCGCGGCGTTCCGGCGTGACCGCCGAGAGGTAGAGGATATGCGTGCTGGAGGCCCAGTCGGCGGCCTTGACGCCGCCGACGGCGATGATTTCGCCGGCATCCATGGCAACGAAAAAGCGTCGGTAAAACGCCGAGTCATCGCCGCGCAGTTCCTTCGCCACGCGCTCGGCGCTGTAGCGCTCGGGGTCGGCGAAGGCGTTGAAGATCAGCGTCACGCTCGCTTCGAGGAGGGCTGGACTGCTGGTGTCCAGCGTGTCGATGCGAATTTTTCCCATCGTTCGCTTCAGGGGGCGAAAGGCTGGACCTGGCGCAGGTGCAGGCCGAACTCGGCGGCCCGGCGGGCGGTTTCGCGATTGATTTCGGATTGTTTCTGGCCGAAGGCATCGCGCTCGCGGCGGCTGCTCGCTGCTGCCTCAATGCTGCGCAGGCAGCGCCAGCGATAGCCCTGGCCGGTCGGGAACAGGCGCATCTGGCTCTTGTCGTGATGGACGCGGCAGCAGTAGCAGAACAGGGTTTCAGTCATCACAAGCTCCGGTGGTCGAAGATGAGACCAGCATGTCTCCCTCATGTTTCGGGAAGATGACCGAAATCGATTGCCTGGCCTGTCACAGCGCTGCAACACGGCATACCTACACTGAATGCCAAGTTTGCCATGAAAGACAAAAATGATTGTTCTGATCGATGATGAAGCCGCCGAACTTCGGCGGATCATGGCCGAGGGACTCCTGTATCCGGTCTTTCAGCCGATTCTCGATTTTCGCGTGCGGGCCATTCTCGGCTACGAGGCGCTGATTCGCGGGCCGGAGGACAGTCCCCTGCATCGCCCGGATCAGCTATTTGGCGTTGCGGCGCGCAACGACCTGACGCTGGACCTTGAACATGCCTGCCGCGAAGCCAGTCTGCGCGCCTTCGCCGCCCAGCGTTTGCCCGGTCGCCTGTTTCTCAACGTGACGCCGGGCTGCCTGCTCGACGAGCGCCTGATGAACGGCCATACCCGCGAACTGCTCAACGAACTGGCCATCGCGCCGAATCGCATCGTCATCGAACTGACCGAGAACCAGAAGATCACCGACATGCCGGGCATCCTGGAAGCCCTGCAGCACTATCGCGGGCGCGGCTTCCAGTTCGCCATCGACGATCTCGGCGAAGGTTTCGCCAACCTGCGCATGTGGTCCGAGCTGCGCCCCGAGTTCGTCAAGATCGACAAGCATTTCATCAACGGCATCGCCGATGACCGGATCAAGTTTCATTTTGCCCGCGCCATGCAGGATCTGGCCGAGATCTGCAACGCCCTGCTCGTCGCCGAAGGGGTCGAGCGCACCGAAGACTTCATCTGCGTCCGCGACATGGGGATCGCCTGCGGTCAGGGCTATTTCATCGCCCGGCCGGAGACGCATCCGATCCGCCAGCTGGCCGGACAGACGGTGACCGCGCTCGACCAGCAATCGCTCTTGCTGTCGCCGCTGACGGGTGGCCCGGGCAAACTGCCGACGGCGCGCACCCTGGCCCGGCCGATCGAGCCGGTGCCGATGAACGCCAGCAACGTGACCGTTATTGCGCGCTTCGAGGCCGATCCCGATCTCGACGTCCTGCCTGTCGTCCAGGGCACCCAGCCGGTCGGCATGATCAACCGGCACAGCATGATCGACCGCTTTGCCCGACCTTTCCGCAAGGAACTGTTCGGCCGCAAGAGTTGCGAGCTGTTCATGGATCACGCCCCGCTCGTCGTCGATCAATACGCGACGATCCAGGAGTTGGCGATGATGCTCTCGGTAGCGCCCAAGCACTACCTGTTCGACGGTTTCATCGTCACCGCCCAGGGCAAGTACATTGGCGTCGGCAGCAGCCACGACCTCATGGCGACGATCACCGAAATGCAGATCAGCGCCGCCCGCTACGCCAACCCGCTGACCCAGTTGCCGGGCAACGTGCCAATCAACGAGCACGTCGACCGCATGCTCGAGTCCGGCCATCCGTTCATCGCGGCCTATATCGACATCGACAATTTCAAACCCTACAACGATGCCTTCGGCTACCGGCGCGGCGATGACGTGATCCACACCCTGGCCCGTCTGATCTGCGAGGCGACCGATCCGCAGATCGATTTCGTCGGCCATATCGGCGGCGACGATTTCTTCGTCATTTTCCGCAGTGAGGACTGGGAACTGCGCTGCTGGCAGATCATCAGCACCTTCGCCCAGGCCATGGGCAACATGCTCGGTGTCGAGGAGCGTCTGCGTGGTGGCTACATGGCGGAAAACCGGCGCGGCGAACTGAGTTTCCAGGCACTGCCGACGCTCTCTATCGGTGCCGTGAAAGTGGGGCCGGGCGATTGCGAGTCGCACCGCGAAGTGGCGGCTGCCGCCTCGGCTGCCAAGAAGCAGGCCAAGAAAAGAGCCAAGAATCCGGCCAATGAGCCCTTGGGTGGCAGCCTGTTTGTCGAACGCCGGCGCATTGGTAGTGCCGATGCGCTACAACCGGTCGGGCGCTTTCTGAACTGATTGCTACGGTCGACCGGAAAAAAGGCCAAAATCCTCAATTCAGCTCAGGCTCGATGGTTTTGTCGGGATTTCTTCAGCCATTTCAGCAGCATGGCATAGAGGATGTCAGGCAATACCGGCTTGGCGACGAAATCGTCCATGCCGGCCTGCAGACACTGTTCTCTGTCCTCGGCAAAGGCATTCGCCGTCATGGCCAGGATCGGCATGTCCTTGAGCGCCGGGTTGCGGCGGATTCGTTGCGTTGCCTCCAGGCCACCCATCCTCGGCATTTGCATGTCCATCAGGATCAGGTCGTAGGTGCCATGTCCGAGCATTTCCAGCGCCAGCACCCCGTTGTCGGCGATATCAACGGCCAGTCCCGTCTCGGCCAGAATCTCCAGAGCCACTTCCTGGTTGATGGCATCGTCCTCGACGAGCAGGATCCGCCTGCCCTGAAACTCACGGGCCAGCGTCGTTTCCGGCGCTTCCTGCAGCACTGACGGGCGGCCAACGGTCGACCGGGATACTGCCTTGGCCAGCCGGGCGGTGAACCAGAAGGTGCTGCCCTGACCGGGGATGCTGCTCACGCCGACCTCGCCGCCCATCAGCTCGGTCAGGTGCCTGGTGATGGAAAGCCCCAGCCCGGTGCCGCCATATTCCCGCGTGGTTGAACTGTCGACCTGCTCGAAGGCGGTAAACAGGCGATCAAGGTGATCCGGCGCAATACCGATGCCGCTATCCGTCACGTCGAAACGCAGCATGACGCTGTCGGCGGTTTCATCCTGGAGGCGGGTACGGATGATGACCGTACCTCGCTCGGTGAATTTGACGGCATTGTTGGCGTAGTTGAGCAGGGCCTGGGTCAGCCGGGTCGGGTCGCCACGCAGATTGCGCGGGAGAGGGCCGCTGTCCATGACCAGTTGCAGACCCTTGGCGCTCAGTCGGGGAGACAGGATGGAGGCAACGTTGCCGAGGATGTTGTCGACGACGACATCGGTTTGTTCGAGGATCAGCCGGCCGGCTTCAATCTTGGAAAGATCGAGAATGTCGTTGATGACATTGAGGAGGTGTTCGCCGGCCGCATGGATCTTGTCGAGCTGGCTGCATTGCTGGGGCGTCGCGCCATTCCGCCGGATCAGGAAAGTCATGCCGAGAATGGCATTCATCGGCGTCCGGATCTCGTGGCTCATGTTGGCCAGGAAGGCGCTCTTGGCAACGGTTGCCGCTTCGGCCTCGACGGCGCGCTTTTTCAGTTCGGCATTGAGGGTTTCGATAACCTCGGTCCGGTTTTTGACCAGTTGCTCCAGGTGGTGCCGATGCTGATCGAGTTCCCGGGCAATTTTTTTCTTCTCGGTAATGTTCTCCTTGATCCCGACATAGTGCGTAATTTGCCCGTCGGCGCGCCGGATCGGCGAAAAGATGACGTCCTCCGTGATGAGCTCGCCGCTCTTGCACTTGTTGTTCATTTCGCACTGCCATGGCTTGCCTTCCGACAAGGCTTTCCACAGCGCGATATAGGTTTCTTCGGAGGTGTGGCCGGATTGCATGAGGCGTTGGTTCTGGCCGATCAGTTCGTCGCGACGATAGCCACTGGAGCGCTCGAAGGCTTCGTTGACGTATTCGATCCGTGCGTCGAGATCGGTAATGACGATGCTCAGCGTGCTTTGTTCCAGGGCCTGCGAGAGCTTGAGCAGCTGTTCTTCGGCCCGCTTGCGATCGGTGATGTCTTCGATGATTGACCAGACGTATTGCTGACCGTCGTTGCCGGTAATCACCATGCCGTTGAGGCGCAAGGGAACCAGGCTGCCGTCCTTGCGGCGGTATTCCTTTTCAAACGGGTCGTAACGGCCAGTATCCTGCAGCGAGGCCCGCTGTCGTGCCGCGTCGGTCTCATACCTCTTCGGGGTCAGGCTCCGGGCGTCGAGCGACTTCAATTCCTCGGCCGGATAACCGCAAATCTGCTGGAACGCGTTGTTGAATTCGACGAAGTTACCCTTCAGGTCGGTCAAGGCGATACCCAGCGGCGACAACTCGAAAAGACCGCGCAGTTTGGCTTCGCTTTCGCGCAGCGAGCTTTCGGCCTGCAGGCGCTCGGCCTGCAAGGCGGCGACCCCCAAACCGGTCAGGACGGTCGTCGCCATGTAACCCCACAACAGAAACAGGCTGATGTGTTCGTCGGGCAAATAGAAGGTGCCATGGCCGGTTGCGGTAGCCCAGGCGGCGACCACTGAAAATCCCAGTCCGGCCGTCGCGGCGAAGGTGTTGCCGAAGCGCAGGGCGGCCCAGGCGAACAGCGGCAAGGTCAGGAAAGCCAGCGGCAGGGTACGGCCGAGTGCGGCAAAGTCGTGGATGAAGGCCAGCCAGGCGACCGGGCCGGAAACCAGAATCCAGAGCAGCAGTTCCTGGCGGAATTGACAGAGCTGCTCGATGTTTTTGCGGTTGATCGTCAGCAGCAAGGGGGCGGCCAGGAGCACCCCGACGCTATCACCCATCCACCACGTCAGCCAGGCGAAACCGGCGGCTTCGAGCGGCAACATGCCGGCCAGATAAAGATTGGCGACGCCACCCGTGGCTGACACCAGCATGCCCAGGCCGGCCGCGGCGATGAAGGTGCCGATATCTCTCTGCCGGTCGAAGGACGCATGGAAACCGGCGCGCTTCAGCCAGCTGGCGGCGAGCAGCGGGCCCAGGGTGTTGCCGACGGCGATGCCGGCCGCCAGAGGCCAGGCGGAACCGATGCTCAGATTGACGAACAGGGCGCCGAGGTAAATTCCCGGCCAGACCGGGGTTCCCCCGCGAAACAGGGCAGCGACGGCGATCCCCGTCGGTAGCCAGAGCAGCGTGATATGGCTGCCGGTAAAGGGAATTTGCAGCCCCAGCCAGCCGGTGGCGACGTAGGCGAGGAACGGAAGAAGGAGTCTGATCTGCATTGGACTTCGCGGGTTCGGATGATTTCTGGCTGACCGAATCGGGGAGGTCATGGTGTATCGGCAATTGAAACCGGGTGAAACAATTCCGCAATGATAAATCAGATTTGTGCTTTTATATTACAAAAGTAATAGCTCTAGTAAAAAACCTGCCCGAGGTCGAGCGTCGCCCGTTGGCCGATGCTGCCGCGATGCGTGTCCAGCCAAAATTGAGCATGTTCGCGGCCGCTGTCGCGCAGGCTCTCGAAAAAGGGCAGGTTGACCGCCAGCTTGCTGCCGGGCGGTAGTTCGCCGAGCAGGGCGTCGGCTGTGATGGCATGGAATCTCAGCTGTTCGATACGGCGTTCGAGCCGGCCGACCGGCAACCATTTTGATAGCCACGAGGCGCTGACTTCCTCGCGCAGGTGGGCGAACATCCGCATTTCGCGCAGGAAGGTCGCGTTGAACGACAGCTCGAGCAGGCGCTGCCGGATGTCCGCGGCCGAAGCGGGCGTTTCGCTGTAACGCAGCGGCGTGAGCAGGACGAGCAGGATGTCCGGCGAGGTGCACTGGTAAGCCAGCGGGAAAACCGCCGGGTTGGCGCTGTAACCGCCATCCCAGTACGGTTCGCCATCGATGATGATGGACCGGTGAATGGTCGGCAGACAGGCCGAGGCGAGCAGGGTATCGACCGACAGCTCATGGTTGCGGAACAATCGCAGCTTGCCCGAATTGGCGTGGGTCGCGGCGATGAACAGTTTGACCGGGGCGTCTTGGCGCAGGCGGGCGAAGTCGAACTGTTCGCCGAGGATATCGCGCAAGGGGTTGAGGTCGAACGGGTTGAGTTGCTCGGGACTCAGGTGGTTGGTCCATTGCAGCATCAGTTTCAGGGCCGGGCTCACCTCGCCGCCGGCATCGCCGGACTTGGCGAAGGGCGAACTGGCGGCCACGCTGGTCCAGAAGCGGGCCAGCGTTTCGCGGGCGCCGTCGCGTCCGCCGGTCATCAGGCCGTGCGCCAGGCACAGCGCATTCATCGCCCCGGCGCTGGTGCCGCTGACGCCCTCGAAGGTGAAGGCCGAATCTTCGAGCAGCGCGTCGAGCACGCCCCAGGTAAATGCCCCGTGGGCGCCGCCGCCCTGCAGGGCGAGGTTGAGCGGGGCGGTCTGGCTGGTTTTTGCGTGCATGCTACGGTCAACCCGAAAAAAAGCCCAAAAATGAAAACGCCTGCCGAGCCTATGGCCGCTCGGCGACGGCCTCGACAATGGGCGCCGGCGTCACCGAGGTCGGCTGCTGGAAAGGATTGCCCTGAACCAGCACGATGGCGGCAGTCGGCGCCGCGGCCAGGGCAAACAGTATCACTGCGACCATCGCCGCCCGTGGCTTGTCGACATGCACGACGGATACCGAGAGCAGGGTCAGGAAACCAAGAAAGGCCATGCCCAGCCACTTGAGCGGATTGACGTGGGTCTGGCTGAGGCCGATGCGCAGGTCGCGCTCGTCGCGGATTTCGATGGCCTTGCGCAGCATCAGCGCCTGGACGTTTTCGCCGGCCGCGGTGGCGACTTTCGGGCTGGCCAGCAGGGTGAGCAGGGCGTCGGCCAAGGCGGTGACTTCGGCGCTCGACTGGCGCGCCGCCAGCATCGGCCATTCGCCGGCGCTGCCCCGGCCGTAGAGCGACACGGCGCCGCGCACCTCGCCGCGCAGCGGCTCAGCCAGTTGTTCGGAGAGTACGGCAATGCTGCGCAGCGAGTCGGCCTCCTTGAACACCGCATTCATCGCCCGGTCGTGGGCGCTCCACGTGTCGTTGGCAAGAAAGGCCAGGGTCAGTCCGAAAAGCACGCCGATGATGTTGATGAAGGGCGGTGCGACGCCCTGCAACGAAGCGATCCAGCCGGCCCAGCGCGGCCGGTGCAGCGCCCACTGCACGGCGGCGACGGCGGCAAAGGTGCCAACGACGGCCAGGAAGGCGTAACCGTAATGGTCGTAAATGTGCCAGTTGCTGGTGGGCATGCGCGGAGCGTCCGTTTTCTGTAACAGCGGGAGAGTCTGGGCGATGGCAGCGCCCGGCGTCAATCGTTGCGCCAGAAACCGGAGAAAAAAAGCCCGGCAGGGCCGGGCTGAATGGAGAGAATGTTTTTTTTCTTATGACGTCAGGCGGCAGTCTTTTTGCTCGATGCGGCACGGCGGCGCGGAGCCGGTGCGCTGGGCGCCATGATTTCAGCCGTTTGATGGATTTCGTTTTCCGCCAGCGTCACCGTGTCAATGGCTGCCTCACTGATCCCGTGCAAGGTCTGCTCGGCGCTTTGCAAGGTGCTCTTCATCGCCTGCAGGGCAAATTCGGCTTCCCACGGGCTGGTTTTGGTAGCGCGATTGATCGTCGCGATAACCATTTCATCCAGCATGCGCACCTGCGATTCGGCGTTGCGGATCATCGCCTTGTGCGTCTCGCCGATGATGGCCAGCGCGCCATCCAGCAAGCGGCTGGTGCGGGCGGCACTGTCCAGCCAGACGGTGGTCGGGAACTGGGTCATCGTATCGAGCTGGCCGTGGCTGACTTGCGCGAATTGCCGGCTGCCATGATGGACGGCTTCGCGGCTGTTGCTGGAAATCAGCTCGGAAAACCGCTGGCCGGCATCGATGCAGGCCGCCGACAGATCGAGCAGATTGTTCAGCGCGTGCTCGCGGCTCCGGGCGATTTCATGAGAGGACAAATACATGGGCGCTCCCGACGGTGTTTGACCGTCGGAGAATAGCGCCCCGATGTGACAAAAAAATGAATCAGCGAGCGATCAGCGAATGGTTTTGACGCCTTCGGCCGTACCGAGCAGCAGCAGGTTGGCCGGGCGCACGGCGAACAGGCCGTTGGTGACGACGCCGGTGATCTGGTTGATCTGCGCTTCGAGGCCCTTCGGGTCGGTGATGGCCAGGCCTTTGACGTCGAGGATCAGGTTGCCGTTGTCGGTCACGAAGCCTTCGCGCAGCACCGGGGTGGCGCCGAGCTTGGCCAGTTCGCGGGCGACATGGGCGCGCGACATCGGGATGACCTCGATCGGCAGCGGGAATTTGCCCATGACCTCGACCAGCTTCGAGCCGTCGCAGATGCAGACGAATTCACGGGCCACGGCGGCAACGATCTTCTCGCGCGTCAGGGCGCCGCCGCCGCCTTTGATCATGTTGAGGCCGGCGTCGATTTCGTCGGCGCCATCGACGTAAACGGGAATGTCGTCGACGTCATTGAGGTCGAACACCGTGATGCCATGGCCTTCGAGGCGCTGGCGCGTGGCTTCGGAGCTGGCCACGGCACCTTTGTATTTGTCCTTGAGCGGGGCCAGGGCGTCGATGAAAAAGTTGGCGGTTGAGCCGGTGCCGACGCCGATGATGCTGCCGGCCGGTGCCGTTTGCGCCACGTAGTCGGCGGCGGCTTGGGCGACGGCCTGTTTGAGTTCGTCCTGGGTCATGCTGTGCTCCTGAATTGGCTTGGCCGCATTTTAACCCGTCGATTTGGTCCGAAACTGTCATGAAAGCTTAACCTTGGCGTGCTTTCATAATGGCTAAACTAGCCATACTGTTTTTTAGGGAGAGCAAGATGAGCGAAAAAACCAAGAAGGCTCCGGCCGCCAAGCCTGTTGCCACGCCAAAACCGCCGAAGAAGCTGGTCCCGCGCACGGCCCCCAAGGCCGAGGTGAAGCCGGTTGCGGTCGTTGCCGCGGCCGTTGTGGCACCGGCCGCCAAAACTGCTGCGCCAAAGGCGGCCCCTGTCGTCGCCGAGAAGCCAGCCCCGGTTGCCAAGCCGGCACCAGTTGCGGCCAAACCAGCGCCGGCCGCCAGCAAGGCCAAGGCAGTGCGCAAGCCGACCGAGGTCGAGGAAACCGTCGCCAAGCATCAGAAGGTGCTGGCCGATGCCCTGGTCAAGGCGCAGGCGATCAAATACGATCAGCCCAAGGTCATGAAGCAGGAAGTGGCGAAGCCTGCCAAGCCGGCCAAGGCCAAAAAAGTGAAGCTGATCCGTGACAGCTACGCCATGCCGGACACCGAGTACGCCCAGATCGGCGTGCTCAAGAAGCGCTTGAGCGGGCTCGGCAACGAGGTCAAGAAAAGCGAACTATTGCGCGGCGGCATCGCTGTGCTGGCTGCATTAAACGACGCCGAGCTCAAAGCGGTGATGGGGCGCGTCGAGCGCATCAAGACCGGGCGTCCGGCCAAGTAGGTCAAACGTAATAGATTTTTCGAATGTTACAGCTTGTCATCTGGCTGTAACACTCGGCCGGTAACCTGAGCGCTGTTGCCCACCAACACCGTTCAGGAGTTACCTAATGTTCAAATATTCCAAGCTCGTTTCCGCCATGGCTGTGGCCGGCGTCGCCCTCTTTGGCGCCCAGGCTGCCCAGGCACAAATCGTCAAGATCGACGGTTCTTCGACTGTTTATCCCATCACCGAAGCCGTTGCCGAAGATTTCCAGAAGGCCAAGAAGAACGCCATCAAGGTGACCGTTGGTATTTCCGGTACGGGCGGCGGCTTCAAGAAGTTCTGCCGCGACGAAACCGATCTCTCCAATGCCTCGCGTCCGATCACTGCCAAGGAAATGGCCGACTGCAAGGCCGCCGGTGTTGAATACATCGAAATGCCGGTCGCCTACGATGCGCTGACCGTCGTCATCAACCCGAAGAACGCCTTCCTCAAGCAGGCTACGGTCGAAGAAATGAAGATGCTATGGGAGCCGGCAGCCCAGGGCAAGATCATGAAGTGGAACCAGGTCAACCCGGCCTGGCCCGATGCGCCGGTCAAGCTGTTCGGCGCCGGTGCCGACTCCGGCACCTTCGAGTACTTCACCGAAGCTATGGTCGGCAAGGCCAAGTCCTCGCGCGGCGACTACACCGCTTCCGAAGACGACAACGTGCTGGTGCAGGGCGTCTCGCGTGACGTCAATGCCATCGGTTACTTCGGCTACGCCTACTACGCTGAAAACACCGCTCGCCTGAAGGCCCTGCCGATCGTCAATCCGAAGACGGGCAAGGCGGTCGAGCCGTCCGGTGCCAACGTCGAGAACGGCACGTACGCCCCGCTGTCCCGCCCGATCTTCGTCTATGTCAAGGTCAAGTCGCTGGACAAGCCGGAAGTGCGCGAATTCGTCGAGTTCTACATGAAGAACGCCGACAAGCTGGTGCGTGAAGTCAAGTACGTGCCGCTGCCGAAGGCTGCTTACGAAGGCAATATCAAGCACGCCAAGAACAAGAAGATCGGCACCGTGTTCGGCGGCAAGAACGAAATCGGTATCACCGTCGAAGAAATCCTGAAACGCGAAGCCAAGATGTAAACTGCGGACGGGCGCCACGGCGCCCGTCGCCGAAAGACCGGCCCGAAAGGGCCGGTCTTTTATCCAACAGGATGCTTCCAGTGAATCACGCCATGTCTGCAAATAATGCTTCCGACCTGCATCAGGTCAGCGACCGCCTGGCCCATAACGCCATGCGCAACGTCAGCGAGCGCCTCATCGAAGGGCTGCTCTTCGCTGCTGCCGCTGTTTCGGTACTGACCACGGTCGGTATCGTCTATGTGCTCGTTTCCGAGTCATTCCATTTTTTCCAGAACGTCAGCATTGTCGACTTTCTGACCGATACCCAATGGACGCCGCTGTTCGACGACGCCCATTACGGCATCATGGTGCTTATCTCCGGCACCCTCGTTTCCTCAGGCGTTGCCCTGCTCGTCGCCATTCCGATGGGTACCATCATCGCCATCTACCTGTCCGAATTCGCCAACAGCAAGGTCCGCGAGATTGCCAAGCCGGTGCTTGAATTGCTCGGCGGCATCCCGACCATTGTTTTCGGCTACTTTGCCCTGCTCATCGTCACCCCGCTGCTGCAAAAGGTTCTCCCGGACCTGCCGGGCTTCTCGCTGCTCTCGGCCGGCCTGGTGATGGGCATCATGATCGTTCCCTACATTGCCTCGCTGTCCGAGGATGCCATGCGCGCCGTGCCGATGAGCATGCGCGAAGGCTCATATGCGATGGGCGCGACCAAGCTCTACACCGCCATCCACGTGGTCGTTCCGGCCGCCGTTTCCGGTCTGGCCGCTTCCTACATCCTCGGTATCTCCCGGGCGGTTGGCGAAACGATGATTCTGGCCGTGGCTGCCGGCATGCAGCCGAACCTGACCTGGAACCCGATGGAGCCAGCGGCGACCATCACTTCCTACATCGTGCAGGTGGCCCTGGGCGATCTGCCGCATGGCTCGATCGGCTACCAGACCATCTTCGCCGCCGGCCTGACCCTGCTGCTCATCACGCTGGCCTTCAACATTGCCGGCCAGTGGCTGCGCCGTCGCTTCCGTGAGGCTTACTGACATGCAACCGATGACTACCGAACAAATCCGCGTGCTGATTGCCCGCGGCAAACTCAAGGACACCGTCTTCCAGGCCCTTGGCATCATCTGCCTGGCGATCGGCCTGCTGGTCATCTTCCTGCTCGTCGGCGACATGCTGCTGCGTGGTCTGGATCGCCTGAATCTCGACTTCTTTACCGAGTTCGCCTCGCGTCGTGCTTCCCAATCCGGCATCCTGTCGGCCTGGGTCGGCACCATCCTGGTCATGTTCGTCACGGCGCTGGCTGCCGTGCCGCTCGGCGTTGCTGCCGGCATCTATCTCGAGGAATACGCCAAGCGCAACTGGGTGACCGACATCATCGAGATCAACATCACCAATCTGGCTGCCGTGCCGTCCATCGTTTATGGCCTGTTGTCGCTCGGTATCTTTGTCTATGCCTTCGGTCTCGGCCAGAGCATCCTGTCGGCCGGTCTGACGCTGGCGCTGCTCATTCTGCCCATCGTCATCGTGTCCACCCGCGAAGCCATCCGCGCCATTCCGGCGATGATTCGCGAAGGCTCGATGGCCGTCGGCGCCACCCGCTGGCAGACCTGCCGCTACCACATCATCCCGTATGCGATGCCCGGCATCCTGACCGGCGTGATCATCGGCCTGGCCCGCGCCATCGGCGAAACGGCGCCGATCATCACCATCGGCGCGCTGACCTTCATCGCCTTCCTGCCGCCCGTACCCTTCACGGCGACCGGTGCGGATGGCGTCTCGGCCGGCCTGTTCGACTGGGTGATGTCGCCCTTCACGGTGATGCCGATCCAGATTTTCAACTGGACCTCGCGCCCCGATCCGGCCTTTGAAGTCAACGCCGCCGCCGCCGGCTTCGTACTGATGGGCATGGTGCTGTCGATGAACGCCATCGCCATCTACCTGCGCTACAAGATGCGCAAGAACATCAAGTGGTAATTCCCACGGTCAACCGGGAAAAACAGCCAAAAATGAAATCCGAAATGGAGTCTCCGATGCAGATTCACGACAATCCGGTCCTCAAGGCCGAGGCCCGCAACCTGAATTTTTTCTACAGCGAAAAGCAGGCGCTCAAGGGCATCAACATGCCGATCTACGACAAGAAGGTCACCGCCCTGATCGGCCCGTCCGGTTGTGGCAAATCGACCTACCTGCGCAGCTTCAACCGCATGCACGACCTCTACCCGGGCAACCGCTACGAGGGCGAGATCCGCTTCTTCCCGGACAACACCAACCTGCTGTCGCCGGAAGTCGATCCGATCGAAGTCCGCATGCGCATCGGCATGGTCTTCCAGAAGCCGAATCCCTTCCCCAAGACGATTTACGAGAACGTCGCCTACGGCCTGCGCGTGCGCGGTGAAAACAACAAGCGCGCTCTTGACGACAAGGTCGAACATGCCCTGAAGGGCGCGGCGATCTGGGAAGAAGTCAAGGATCGCCTGCAGGACCTGGCGCCCAACCTCTCCGGCGGCCAGCAACAGCGCCTGTGCATCGCCCGCGCCCTGGCCACCGATCCCGAACTGCTGCTCTTCGATGAGCCGACCTCGGCGCTCGACCCGATCGCCACCGGCGCCATCGAGGAACTGGTGCACGAGCTCAAGAAGCGCGTCACCATCCTCATCGTCACCCACAACATGCAGCAGGCAGCCCGCGTTTCCGACTACACCGCCTACATGTACCTCGGCGAGATGATCGAGTTCGGCAAGACCGACGAAATCTTCATCAAGCCGCAGGACAAGCGCACCGAGGATTACATTACCGGTCGGATGGGTTAACAGGGGAATATGACATGAACGAAAGCCAACACCTTTCCAGCCAGTTCGACGACGACCTCAGCCGCCTGCGCACCCATGTGCTGCAGATGGGTGGTCTGGTCGAAACCCAGGTTTCCGCCGCCATCGAGGCCTATTCGACCGGCGAAATCGCCAGCGTCAAGACCATCGTCGAGACCGACCGCCGGGTCAACGAACTCGAAAAGGCCATCGACGACGACTGCGCCCACATTATCGCCAAGCGCCAGCCGACCGCCTCCGACCTGCGTCTGGTGCTCGGTATCAGCAAGATCGTCACCGACCTGGAACGGGCTGGCGACGAGGCCAAGAAAATTGCCAAGGGCGTTCGTCGAATCTATGAGGGCGGCCATCTGCCCGGCCAGTACGGCGTCGGCATCCGCCATCTGGCCGAAGCGGCGCTGGTCATGATTCGCAAGGCACTCGACGCCTTCGCCCGCCTCGACACGCCGCAGGCCGCCGATGTCATTCGCGCCGATACCGATGTCGATGCCGAATTCAAATCGATCATCCGTCAGCTGATCACGCACATGATGGAAGACCCGCGCACCATCACCACCTCGATCGAGATCATCTCGATCGCCCGCGCCATCGAGCGCATCGGCGACCACGCCAAGAACATCTCGGAACAAGTGGTCTATGTCGTCGAAGGGCGCGACATCCGTCACACCAAGGAGAAGGTCCTGTGACTCCGACGATCCTGGTCGTTGAAGACGAGCCGGCGATCCAGGAACTTGTCACCATCAACCTCAAGCACGCCGGCTTTCTCGTCGTCCGCGCCGGTAGCGCCGAGGAGGCCGAATCGGCCATCCGCGCCGCGCTGCCCGATCTGGTGATTCTCGACTGGATGCTGCCCGGCCAGTCCGGCGTTGCGCTGGCCAAGAAGATCCGGGCCGATGAGCGGACCCGCGAATTGCCGATCATCATGCTGACCGCCCGCGTCCATGAAGAAGACAAGGTGCAAGGCCTCGAAGCCGGCGCTGACGACTACATCACCAAGCCCTTCTCGCCGAAGGAAATGGTCGCCCGCGTGCGCGCCGTGCTGCGTCGTCGGGCCCCGCATCTGGCCGGCGAGGCGGTCGAGATCGGCAGCCTGGCGCTCAACCCGGCGACCCATCGCGTGCTGGCCGGCGGCCAGCCGATTGAACTCGGGCCGACTGAGTTCCGCCTGCTCTTTTTCTTCATGACCCACGCCGAGCGCGTCTACACCCGCGCCCAACTGCTCGACGAAGTGTGGGGCGACCACGTCTTTATCGAAGAGCGCACGGTCGACGTGCATATCCGTCGCCTGCGCGCGGCACTGGAAGGCTCCGGCAACCACGAACGCGTCGAAACCGTGCGCGGCACCGGCTACCGCTTCCGGGGAGCCTGAAAGGCGTGTCAGCCCAGGTAATTCGGGCCGTACTGCTGGCCCTGCTGTCGATCTTCATCGCCTTGCCGGTTGGTTATTTCGTCGCGCATTGGGCCGGTTGGTCGGTGTTCTGCGCCGGCCTCGGTCTGCAGATGATCTTCCATTTTCGCAACTTCGCCCGGCTCGATCGCTGGTCGCACCGCCCGGTTGTCGACGCCGGTCTCGAAGGTGAAGGTGCTTGGGATGGTATTTTTGGCCGCCTTTACCGGCACGAAAAAGATCTGCGCACCCAGATTTCCGATCGTGACGACCAGATCGAGCGTCTTTTCGCCGCGCTGCAGGCGCTGACCGACGGCGTCGTGGCCCTCGACCTCAATCAGCAGATCGTTTATTGCAACACCACGGCCGAAGATCAACTCGGGCTGGTCTCGGAGTCCGATCGTGGCCAACCCATCGTCAATCTGGTGCGCCAGCCGGAGTTCGTCGCCTACCTTGACGCCGGCGACTTCGAACGGCCGCTGACCCTGCGTTCCGATCGCGGAACGGATCGCGTCCTGTCCATCCACGTCGTTCCCTATGCCGGCGACCGACGTCTCATGCAGATCAAGGATGTCACGCAGAGCGACCGCCTCGACCGGATGCGCCGCGACTTCGTCGCCAACGTCTCGCACGAGCTGCGCACGCCGCTCACCGTCCTCGCCGGCTTCCTCGAAACGCTGCAGGAAATCGATCTCGATCGTGACGAGCAGCATCGCTATCTCGACATGATGGCCGAGCAGTCGAAGCGCATGGAGTCCATCGTCCAGGACTTGCTGACCCTGTCGTCCATCGAGTCGGCGCCGCCGCCGAGCAATGATGTGGTCGACATGGGCAGCCTTATCGACAAGCTGCGCCGCGATGGCGAGGCGCTGTCAGGCGGTCGGCACACGATCGTGGCCGAAACCGACGGGCTGTGTGACCTGCGTGGTTCCGAGCCGGAACTGGTCAGCGCCTTCGGTAATCTTGTCGCCAATGCCGTACGCTACACGCCGGCCGGCGGCACGGTGCGCATCGAATGGAAAGCCACGGCGCAGGGGGCGGAATTCGCCGTCGAGGACACGGGGATCGGCATCGAGGCCAAACACATTCCGCGCCTGACCGAGCGTTTCTACCGCGTCGACCGCGGCCGCTCGCGCGATGCCGGTGGCACCGGTCTGGGGCTGGCCATCGTCAAGCACTCGCTCAACCGGCACCAGGCCCTGCTTGATATCAGGAGTTTGCCGGGGGTTGGCAGCCGCTTTGCGGCGAAGTTCCCGGCCAGCCGCATCGCACGCGTTCAGGGCTAGTGACGAGGGCTGATCACCGATCAGCCCTCAAGGTATTTCAGAACCTGGGTTCTAGCGGAAAAAGCGTCCGAGCAAGCCGCTCAGGAAACCTGGGCTAGGTTGTTTTTCGATCGTCGCCACGGCCGCCGGTCCGTGGTCGACACCGGTCATCTGCTTGACGGCATCGGCGTAATCGCGGTCTTCGTTGGAGATATGGTTGATCAGCCATTTCGACAGCATCATGTGCAGTTCATCGACGATATCCTCGCCCTTGGCGGCGCGCATGGTGATATCGGTGACGCGACGAATGAACAGCTCATGCACTTTCTTGTGCGGCTTGAGAAACTTGTAGCCGGCCTCTTCGAGCATTTCTTCCTCGAAGCCGAAATGCGACTGCGTGTAGTCGATGAGCTGCTCGATGATCTCGTTCACCATCTTCTTGTCGAGCTTCATCTTGGCGATTTCGAGATCGTTGATGTACTCGACGATGCGCTGGTGCTGGGCATCGATGACTTCAATCCCGGTTTCGAGCTTTTTATCCCAGATAATCGGCATGACTGTTCTCCTGACATTTTTGCAATGTCAGGAGTAAATAGCAGTTTTGGGGTGTTTCAGTTGACGTGCGTCAACAGTGCGACAGTGGGGGCGTGACTTACTTCACGGTTTCCTTTTGATTTTGGCCGAAATTTCCGGTTGACCGTGGAAGTGTGTCGTGGCCCCCTTTTTTAGCCATTGATCGGCCGTACCTTGCTGGCCGCCAGCTTGGCGTTCCCCCGGGCTTCATCGGTCGTCCCGGCATTGGCCACGGCGACGCCCATGCGCCGTTTCGTGAAGGCTTCCGGCTTGCCGAACAGGCGCAGGTCGGTGCGTGGCACGGCCAGCGCTTCTTCCAGCCCGGCGAAGGCAATGCCCGATTCGTCCATGCCGCCGTAAATGACCGCCGAGGCGCCTGGTTCGCGCAGCGCGGTATCGACCGGCAGGCCAAGGATGGCGCGGGCGTGCAGTTCGAATTCGGAAAAACGTTGCGAGCACAGCGTGACCAGCCCGGTATCGTGCGGCCGTGGGCTGACTTCGGAGAACCAAACCATGTCGCCCTTGACGAACAGCTCGACGCCGAACAGGCCGCGGCCACCCAGGTTGCCGGTGACCGCCGCGGCGATCTCCTGCGCCCGGGCCAGCGCCGCCGGTGTCATCGCCTGCGGCTGCCAGGATTCGACGTAGTCGCCAGCGACCTGGATGTGACCAATCGGTTCGCAGAAGTGGGTTGCCACTTCGCCGGCCGCGTTGCGGGCACGTACGGTGAGCAGGGTAATTTCGTAATCGAAGTCGATGAAGCCCTCGACGATGACGCGACCCTGATTGACCCGGCCGCCGCTCGCCGCGTAGTCCCAGGCTTTCTGCACGTCATCCGGGCCGCGCAGCAGCGACTGGCCCTTGCCGGACGACGACATGGTCGGTTTGACGATGCACGGGTAGCCGATGCCGTTGTCGATGGCGGCCTGCAGTTCGGCCAGCGAATCGGCAAATTTGTACGGTGATGTCGGCAGGCCAAGTTCCTCGGCGGCCAGCCGGCGGATGCCTTCGCGGTTCATCGTGAGCCTGGCGGCGCGCGCCGTCGGGATCACTTCAGCCAGCCCGGCCGCTTCAATCTCGACCAGCATGTCGGTGGCGATGGCCTCAATTTCCGGCACGATCAAATGCGGTTTTTCCAGTTCGACGAGCCGGCGCAGCGCCGCGCCATCGGTCATCGAAATGACGTGGGCGCGGTGGGCGACCTGATGGCCCGGGGCGTTTTCGTAGCGGTCGACAGCGATCACTTCAACGCCCAGGCGCTGCAACGCGATGATGACTTCCTTGCCGAGTTCGCCGGCACCGAGCAGCATGACGCGGGTGGCGGAAGGGGAGAGCGGGGTGCCGATTTGCATGGGGTTTCCTCTGTTGAGCGGATTTCGATTTTGGCCGAATTTAGGCGTCGACCGTGGCATCGTCAAGCCAAGTTTCAGCCGCACCGGGATGGGGCGCCGCGCTTTATAATGCCGCGATGCAATTTCGATCCCTGCCGCTCTCCATCGAGCGCTTCCTGCTCTCGCCGTTCAGTCTGCTGCTGGCGCTCTTCCTGGCCTTCTTCCTCAATTCGTACAGCCTGCCGCTGACCGATGTCGATGAGGGCGCCTTCTCGGAAGCAACGCGCGAAATGATGGCGCGCGGCAACCTGGTTTCGCCGACGCTCAACGACGCGCCGCGCCACGACAAACCCATTTTGATCTACTGGGCCCAGGCCGCCTCGGTCGCCGTGCTCGGTGTCAGTGAAATCGGCTTCCGCCTGCCCTCCATCGTCTTCGCGCTGCTCTGGGTCTTCGCGCTGTTCCGCTTCTGCGTCCGCCACGGCAACCAGATGACGGCGCAGATCGCCTCGCTGGTCATGGCCTTGACGCTGGTCGTCGGCTTCATCGCCAAGGCGGCGATTGCCGATGCGCTGCTCAATTTGCTCATCGCGCTGGCCATGTTCGGCATCTACGATTATTTCGTCGCCTGCCGGGACGGCAAGCCGGCCGCCCAAACGCGCCGCCTGCTGTTCGGCGTCTATGTCGCGCTCGGCCTCGGTTTTCTCGCCAAGGGACCGGTCGCCGTCTTCTTCCCACTGCTCATCAGCGGCCTGTTTTTCGTCTCGGCCGGCGCCTGGCGCGACTGGCTCAAGGCTGTTTTCTTCTGGCCCGGCTGGCTGCTGTTCCTGGCCATCGTCGTGCCGTGGCACGTCGCGGTCTATCTCGATCAGGGCGACGCCTTTTTCCGCGGCTTCTACCTCAAGCACAACATCAACCGCTACGCCGACACCTTCGAAGGCCACGGCGGACGCTGGTGGTACTACTTCGCGGTGCTGCCCTTCATTCTGCTGCCATTCACCGGCTGGCTGTTCGCCATCGTCGGCAAGCTGGCCGGGGCGCTGCGCCAGAACGACAGCGACGCCCTGTTCGAACGCTTCCTGATCATCTGGTTCGCCGTCGTCTTCGCCTTCTTCTCGTCCTCCGGCACGCAGTTGCCGCATTACCTGCTCTACGGCTGCACGCCGGTCTTCATCCTGCTCGCCCGCCATCGGCTCGATTTCGAACGACGCTGGCTGGCCTTCGTGCCGATGATCCTCTTCGCGCTGCTCCTCGCCGTATTGCCGGAAGTGCTCGCCTTCGCCGCCGGCAAGGCCAGCCGGCCGTTCGAGAAATTCCTGCTCGACGGCCTGACTATCGCCTTCGCCGACGAGGCGCGCTGGCTGTTGCCGCTGCTGCTTGTCGCCGTCGTCGGCCTCGCCTTCTGGCGTCGCCTGCCGGTCTGGCAGGGGCTGGTTCTCGCCGGTCTGCTGCAGGCGGCGACGGTCGCCCTCGTCATCGCCCCGCGCGCCATCGAGGTGACGCAAGGTCCGGTGCGCGAAGCGGCCATGTTCGTCAAACAGAGCGGCGAAACCAATGTCGTTGCGTGGCGGATCATCATGCCGAGCTTCAGCGTCTATCGCCAGGCAGCAACGCCGACGCGGGTGCCAGAACTCGGCCAGCTCGTGTTCACGCGCACCGACCGCAAGCATGAAGTGCAGGCGCTGCTCGCCCCGGGGCTGACCCTGCGCGACGTCTATCAGCGCAGCTTCGTCACGCTGGCCCGTGTCGAGCGTGAGGGCAAGTAATGAAAGATCAAACCCTGCACGCCCGCAACCCGCTTTTCGACGCCTCCATTTTCGGCCTGTGCCTGCTCTTCGGGCTCGGGCTGGTCGCCGTCAGCCAGACCGGCGACTGGTACGTCGGCTTCATTCCCGCCCAGGCGGCCAGTCAGGCCTTCTTGCCGCCGTGGCTGTGGGAAAGCCTGACGACGCTCGGCGACGGCCGCGTCCAGCTCGCCCTGATGCTGCCCTTTTGCCTGCGCTACCCGCGCGTCTTCTGGGCGCTGGTCATCGGGGCGCTGCTCGCCGGTGCGATGAGTCGCGGCCTCAAAATCTGGTTCGACTTGCCGCGCCCGGCCGCTGTGCTTGATGCCAGCCAGATCACCATCATCGGCGCCCGCCTGACGGCGCACAGCTTCCCGTCCGGCCATGCTGTTTCGGCATTTTCCTTTGTCGTCGCCTGGCTGGCCCTGCTCGGCTGGTGGCGCGCCCTACCCATCGTCGTCATCGCCGCGCTGGCCGCGTTTTCGCGCATTGCCGTCGGCGCCCACTGGCCGGTCGATGTGCTGGCCGGCGGGATGATCGGCCTGGCCGGCGGCTGGCTCGGCCTGCGCCTGACCCGCAGCTTCCGCTGGGGCCTGGGTGTGCGCGCCCACTGGATACTGGTTGGTATCGCCGTCATCGGCGTGGCGACGCTGCCTTTTGATGGCCAGGGTTATCCGGATACGCGTCCGTGGCGCATCGTCGCCTGCCTGTGGGGGCTCGGCGGTTTCGTGCTGTTCTATTTGCTGCCCCTGCTGCGCGGAGGCTGGCAGGTGGCGAGCCGGCCATTGGAAGGGCTTGTCGCGGAAGATCAAGCGGGCTGATTCACGGGTTCGGAGTGCGATCCCGGGTATCCCAGTGGGGTAGGGGCACTATGCTGATTGCAAAAACGGTCAATAATTTGTACTGTCCGTTTTATCTTCCGAACCAAAAATCATGCCCCTGTCCATTTTCAAATACGTCGATATCGCGCGCCTGGTCGGAGCCGGATTAAAGTGTCCGTCGTGCAATGGCACGGACTGCCGGGATTCAAGATGGCATTCGAAGGCGGAAAAGCTGGGCGCGGCGGATTTTCGTCCCTATCGCTGCAATGACTGCTCGCATCGCTTTCTGGCCCGCAACAATGCTGCCCTGGAGCGGATACTGATCAACGCTACGGCCGTCGTCATGCTGTGCTTCGGAATTTTCATCGTCGTCGATTTTTGGCTGGAAAGCGTCGACGAGTCGAAGCGTGCGCCTGTCGGGCTGGCCGCAGCGGCACTCCCGGCCGAAAGCGCGGCCGGCGCGCCGAATCGGCTGCTGACCGCTGGCGTGGCTGCCGATGCCAGCGACGACCCGGCAATCCGCGCCAGAAAACAGCAGGAAGCTGCCGACAACGGCGATCCCGGTGCGATGCTGCAGATCGGCCGCGACCTGGCGACCGGCAACAATGGCCAGAAGGATCTCGGGCAGGCGGCCAAATGGGTGCAGTTGGCCGCGGCAACGGGCAACCCGGACGCGATGCTCGAGCTGGGGCGGTTTTATCGCGATGGCGTAGGGGTGACCCGGGATTCGGCTCGCGCCTACGTCTGGCTCAGTCAGGCTGCTGCCGCAAAGAATACGGATGCCGTGCTCGAGCGCGAGGCGCTGGTGCGGACGATGGGCGAAGAGCCGCTGAGGGCGGCAAAAGAATTGTCCTTGCCGACCCAGCCGGTGGCCGCCCTCATCCGCCCGAAATAGCCAATTCTCGCGAAGTATCGCGGCCGCTAGCCAAGCGAAGAGTGGTGAATGGGCGCGGCCGGCGATTGCCACGGTCAACCGGAAAAAATGCCCAAAAATGAAATGGCCGGGCAGGGCCGGCGATTTTCCGTCGGTTGCGCGCCATCTCTCCGGAAGTCGTCGGCGCTGCAATAAAAGCTTAACGCAGCAGTAACTTTGGGGTCACGGGCCGGCCGTATCGTGCGGCCATGCTCAAGGTCAGAAGCGTTTTTCTCTCCGACATCCACCTTGGCACGCGGGCGTGCCAGGCGGACAGACTCCTCGATTTCCTGCGCGAACATCCGGCCGACCAGACTTTCCTGATTGGCGACATTGTCGATTTCTGGGCGATGAGCCGCAGCATCAACTGGACGCAGGCGCAGAACACCGTCGTCCAGAAGCTGTTGCGTCGGGCGCGGCACGGCGACCGCGTCGTCTTCATTCCTGGCAATCACGACGAAGTGCTGCGCGATTACTGCGGCATCGTTTTCGGCGAGGTCGAGGTGGTCGACGAACTGGTGCACGAAACCGCTGATGGCCGCCGTTTCCTGCTCATCCACGGCGATCAGTTCGACCAGGTGACGCGTCACCATCGCTGGGTCGCCGTGCTCGGCGACAAGGCCTACGAACTGCTCGTCCGCATCAACACGCTGCTCTCGTGGGGGCGGCGCAAGCTCGGCATTTCCGGCTACTGGTCGCTGGCCGGCTACGCCAAGCGCAAGGTCAAGACGGCGCTGACCTTCATTTTCGATTTCGAGACATCGGCCATCCACCACGCCAAGGAGCGCGGCCTGGATGGCGTCATCTGCGGCCACATCCACTGGGCGACGATCCGTGAGATCGACGGCCTGACTTACGTGAATTGCGGCGACTGGGTCGATTCCTGCACGGCCATCGTCGAACACTTCGACGGCCGGCTCGAACTGGTCTCCTGGGGCGAACAAAAGCCGGTAGCCATGCTGGCCGCCCCCGTTGCCGAAACTGTAGAGGCCTGAGATGCGTGTTTTGATGGTTTCCGACGTGTATTTCCCGCGCGTCAATGGCGTTTCGACTTCCATCGAGACCTTCCGCCGCACCCTGTCGGCGCATGGTGTCGAGGTCAAGCTGGTCGTCCCGCGCTACGGCAACGAGGTTGATGAGCCGGGCATCGTCCGCGTTGCCGGCCGGCCGGTGCCGGGCGACCGCGAAGACCGGCTGGTCGGCTGGCGAGCGATGCACCGTGCCGTGCTCGAAGCGGCGCAGGACTGCGACCTGATCCACGTCCAGACCCCGTTCATCGCCCACTACGCCGGCCTGAAAGCCGGGCGCCGGCTGGGCCTGCCGGTGGTGGCGACTTATCACACGTTGTTCGAAGAATACCTACAGCACTACGCCAAGCCGATTCCGCCGAGCTGGCTGCGCGGTCAGGCGCGGGCCTTGTCACGGCGGCAATGCAACCAGCTCGATGCGGTGATCGTGCCATCGACGGCCATGCGCCAGCGCCTTGAAAGCTATGGCGTGACGTCGCCGATGCACGTCCTGCCCACCGGCATCCCGATGGCGCAGTTCGCCGGCGGCAGCGGCATGCGCTTTCGCCGGAAATTCGGCATCGGCGAATCGCGGCCGATGGCGCTCTTCGTCGGCCGCGTCGCCCATGAAAAGAACATCGGCTTCCTCCTCGAAGCCCTCGTCCAGGCCCGCCAGATCCGCCCCGATGCGCTGCTCGTCATCGCCGGCGAAGGCCCGGCCATGGCCGACCTCAAGGCGCAGACCGCGGCCTTGGGCCTGCAGGATGCTGTCCTGTTCATCGGTTACCTCGACCGCCAGCAGGCGCTGCCCGATTGCTACGCGGCGGCCAACGTTTTCGTCTTTGCCTCGCGCACCGAAACGCAGGGGCTGGTCCTGCTCGAAGCGATGGCAGCCGGCGTGCCGGTCATCGCGCTGTCCGAAATGGGGACGACCGATATTCTCGCGCCGGCCCGCGGCGCCTTCTCACCGCCGAACGATCCGCGGGCTTTCGGCGAAGTGCTCGGCCAGTTCCTCAAACATCCCGAGGCCTGGCGCCATCTCAACGATGAGGCGCCGATTTACGCGCGGGAATGGACCGATGTCGCGATGGCCGAGCGGCTGGCACGCCTTTACGGCGAGCTGAGCAATTGCGAAATTGGCCAGAAATTCCGGTTGACCGTAGCAATCTGATCGCCGGCACTATGAGCGACCATTCCGACGCCTGCTGCGTCCGCTGCGCCTACTTCCGGCCGAGCGACGCGCTCACCGGCCTGTGCCACCGCTACCCGCCAGTCTTCGCCGGCGACAGTTCGCCGCGCGAAGCGCATCACTGGCGCCATCCGGTCGTCGGGCCGCACGGCTGGTGCGGCGAACACCGACTGGCGCCCGGCGCTCAGATGTCCTCGAGCGGCGCCACCAGCTGATTGACCTTACGCAGGCGTTCGGCCATAACGCGCATGACCTGAGTGGCGAAAAACGGCGTTTGCTGAACGAGAAACTGGAAGCGCTTTTCATCGACTTCGACAAACTCGCAAGCCGTTACGGCGACCACGCTGGCCGAGCGCGGCCCGGGTGAAACGATGCCCATCTCGCCAACGATGCTGCCATGCTCGAGGCTTTCGACGACCCGGTTGTTGACGATGACTTCGGCCGTCCCCGCGGTCAGGACGTACATCATGTGGCCGTCCTCGTTTTCTGAAAACAGGGCGGCGCCCGGCGCGACCTTGATGATCGTGGGGTTGTGGGTAAATAGCTCGAAAAAAACCATGGTTATATTTCCGGATGAACGAGACTAGGCCTTTTAGCATAGGCTGGCTTCCGCTTCATTGCGGAAATATTACAGATTCGCTGCGCTTGACCTAAAACAAGCTTGGCGAGATCAGGCGCAAACCGACCGAGAACCAGTGCTGGTCGCTGATGGCGCCAAACTGGCTGCCGTAGGTGGTGTCGATCTGGATATGGCCGGGGACGATCCAGTAACGGACGCCCATCTGGAAAAACGGGTTGCCCTTGTCCTGGCCGTAGCTTTCGCCAATCAGGTAGCTGCGGGCGGTGAGCTGAACTTCGCTGCCGATACCCCAGGTCAGGCGGTTTTCATGATGCTCGCGTTCGCGCGTGTAGCCGAGGTTGGTGTGGATGACGACCCGATCATCGGCCAGCGAAAAGCTGACCGGCACGTAGAAATACGGGTTGCCGGTGTGGGCGCTGCCCGGCTGCGAGGCATAACCGGCGGCGAAACCGACGCCGTAACCATTGGTCTCCAGCGGCTTGAGCAGGGTCTTGCCCTGAATGACCAGGGCGCCGCTTTCCTGGTGGCCGTCGGCATAGGCCAGCGCACCGCCGAAGGTCAGTTCGAAGTTGCCGCCCGGGTTGCAGGCCGGCAAGGCCCAGAACTCGTGCTGGCTGCCGTGCAGGTGCACCCAGGATTCGACCTGGCAGGCGCCGGCATCGGTCAGCCGGGCGTCGTCGGTGATCATCGGGCGGGCGGCGTGGGCGGCCGTGGTGGCGGCGAACAGGCAGGGCAGGGCGAAAAGCAGGCGCATGGGCATATCCGGACGAGCGTAGGTTTGAATTGTGACAGGGCGATGACGCCACCTGTCATCAAAGCTTAGCGCTACCTGATTAACGTGAGCGCTTTCGCGGAGATTTCATGCAGGAACCCTCGTCGAACGAACTCGGCCTCGATCCGGCCAACGAATCGCCCTTCAAGGGCAAGACCGGACTGCGCCGGGTGTGGAATGCCCTGACCTATTCGCTGGCCGGCCTCAAGGCCGCCTACCTGTGCGAAGACGCCTTCCGTCAGGAAGTCATCCTTGCCGCCCTGCTCATTCCGGCAGCTTTTCTGCTACCGGTGCCGTGGATGGGCCGCGGCCTGATGATCGCCAGCGTGCTGCTCGTCCTGGTCGTCGAGTTGCTCAATTCGGCCATCGAAGCCGTGGTCGACCGCGTCAGCCTGGAAAACCATCGCCTCGCCAAGCGCGCCAAGGACATCGGCAGCGCCGCGGTGCTCGTTTCACTGATCCTCGTCATGTTCGTCTGGGCCTGCGTGCTCATGGAGATCGCCTGATGTCACTGGTCATTGCCTTCGTCACTGAAACCTTTCCGCCCGAGGTCAATGGCGTGGCGATGACCGTCGGCCGGCTGGTCGGCGGCCTGCGCGAGCGTGGTCACCGGGTCAGCGTCATCCGGCCACGCCAAGGCAAGGGCGATGCCGGCAGCGAGCATGAAATGGCCTTGCCCGGCTTTCCACTGCCCGGCTACCCCGGCCTGCGCTTCGGCCTGCCGGCCGGCCGTCGGCTGGCCCGCCAATGGCGCCAGCACCGCCCCGATCTGGTCCATGTCGTGACCGAAGGGCCGCTCGGCTGGTCGGCCGTCAGCGTCGCGCGCAAGATGGGCATCCCGGTCACCTCCGGCTTTCACACCAATTTCGACCGCTACAGCGTGCATTACGGCATGGGCTGGATGCGCCCGGCCGTCGCCGCCTACCTGCGCACCCTGCACCGGCGGACGCTGGCGACCATGGTGCCGACGGCGGCGCTGGCTGCCGATCTGGCCGGCGAAGGGCTGACCGGCGTGCGCGTCGTCGGCCGCGGCGTCGATACGCAGCTTTACGATCCGGCCCGGCGTAGCCACGCCTTGCGCCAGAGCTGGGGCGTCGAAGGCGACGGGCCGGCCTGCCTTTACGTCGGCCGGGTGGCCGCCGAGAAGAATCTGGCCCTGGTCAAAAAGACCTTCGCCGCCATCCAGGTCTGGCATCCCAAGGCCAAGATGGTCTGGGTCGGCGACGGCCCGTCGGCCAAGCAACTGGCTGCCGATCACCCCGATCACCATTTCGCCGGCATGCGCATCGGCGAAGACCTGGCCGCCCATTACGCCAGCGCCGATCTCTTTCTCTTTCCCAGCCTGACCGAAACCTACGGCAACGTCGTCGCTGAGGCGATGGCCAGCGGCCTGCCGGTCATCGCCTACCGCAGCGCTGCTGCCGCCGAATTGATCGCCCAGCAGCAAAACGGCATGGTCGCCTCGCCCGGCGACGAGCGTGGCTACGTCGATGGTGCGCTGTGGATGCTCGAGGAAAACGAGCGTCTCGGCGAAATGGCCGAAGCGGCCCGGCAGACGATGCTGCCGCGCAGTTGGGCCGGCGTCGTCGAAACCTTCGAAAGCGTCGCCCGCGAGGCGATGGCGACTCAGCCCTGAAGCATGTGCAGTTCGACCACGGCCGGATCGTCGCCGTGGTCGATCAGGATACGTTTGACGCGATCCTGCCAGAGCTCGCCGAACAGCCGTTTTTCGGCCGGAGTGGCCGAGCCATGGACGACGGCGGGTAACAGCTCGCCGAGACGCGGGTCAGCCGATATCAAATTTGGCCGAAAATTCCCGTTGACCGTGGCATTCGTATCGAGCCGGGTAAACCTCATGCCGACGTTGCCGGCGACGCCGAATTTGAGCAAGCCGCGCCGGACATGCAACCCACCCAAGCCCTTGAAACCGCCATCGCCGGCCGCGCCGGTGAGCAGCGTAGCGACACTGGCGATGACGCCGGCAACGCCGGTATCAACGCTCTCATGCAAGGCGACAGCGATATTGCCGCGAACCGGAATCTCCTCGCCATAAAGCGCCCGCAAGGCACGAACGCTGGTCAGCCAGGCGCCGGCGACGGTCGGGCACGAATGTCCGGCCAGTCTGACCGCATCGGCAAAGCCGTATTCAATCAGCCCGCCCTCTGCCGCGCCGAGCAGTTCGGCCAGCGGGTCGCGCAGCGTGATGGTGGGAACGCGGGAAAAGAATTCGGGAAAGGCCATGGTGATCTCCTTGAGCCGGCAGTATGCGCAGCCAAGGGGAGCCTAGCCTTGATGTCGATTATTTTTGGCCGGGCCACGCTGCCGCTTGCGGTGCTGTGCCGGGCTGCTAGGATGAACAAACTATCGCCTATTTTTGATTGATTGGAGTGTTCCGGGATGAATGTGTCGGGCCTGTCGTCCATCGCAAGCCTCTATGCTTCGGCGCTGAGCCGCGGCCAGCGTGCTACCGATGCGTCGGGTGTGGCGAAGGCCGGGAGCGAAGGCGGTCAGCAGGGTTTGACGCCGGAGGAACTCAAGCAGGTCGCAGAACTCAAGTCGCGTGATCGTGAAGTCCGGCAGCATGAGCAGGCGCATATGGCAGCGGGGGGCGGCCTGGTTATCTCCGGTGCGAGTTATAGCTACCAAAAAGGCCCGGATGGTGTGAACTATGCGATCGGTGGCGAGGTTGGCATATCGACTTCGCCCGGGCGAACGCCGGAAGAAACCATTCAGCGGGCCCGCCAGATCAAGGCGGCAGCGTTGGCGCCCGCCGATCCGTCGGGGCAGGACCGGGCGGTAGCGGCCCAGGCAGCGCAAATGGAGCAGGGTGCCCGGCTGGAGCAGGCGCAGGCTGCAAACGCGGCGCGCCAGGAAACATCAGGCAGCCGTTCGGAGGCATTGGCCCGGACGTACGGCATGACCGAAAGCGGCAATGTGAGCGGCTTTAGCACCTACGCCTGAAAAAACGAATTGGCTGTTTTTCAAGGGGTGACTGCGGCAATGGCTGCCCACCGGGGGCGCCAGGTCAGGCGCGCTGGATCAGCTCGATCTTGTAGCCATCCGGGTCTTCGACGAAGGCGATGATCGTCGAGCCATGCTTCATCGGCCCGGCTTCACGCACCACCTTGCCGCCGCGTGCCTTGATTGCGGCGCAGGCCGCCGCTGCATCGGGCACGGCCAATGCGACGTGGCCGTAGCCGGTGCCGAGCTCGTAGCTCGGCGTGTCCCAGTTGTGGGTCAGCTCGAGGACGGCTTCGCTGGCCTCGTCGCCGTAGCCGACGAAGGCCAGCGTGAAGCGGCCTTCCGGGTAGTCGGTGCGGCGGAGCAATTGCATGCCGAGGATTTCGGTGTAGAAGGCGATCGATTTGTCGAGATCGCCGACGCGAATCATGGTGTGCAGAATGCGCATGCGTTTTCCTTAAAAGTGGGGGATTTGCCGGGCCAGGTGGCGCAGTTCGAGGCGGCGCGCCTTCCAGCCCGGGCAAAGTTGCTCAACCACAGACCAGAAGCGCGGGCTGTGGTTCATTTCCTTGAGGTGCGCCAGTTCGTGGCAGACGACGTAATCGACGATGGCCAGCGGCATGAGCACGAGCCGCCAGTTCAGCGCGATGCCGCCGTGGTGGCTGCAACTGCCCCAGCGCGTGCGGGCCGATGACAGGCGTAGCGGCGGCTGGCCGACGCCGAGGCGTGGGGCGTGGATGGCGAGGCGTTCGGTGAAGACGGTGCGGGCTTTCTCGCGCAGGGCTTTTTCGAGCAGGTCGCTGGCCGTGCGCGTGGCATCGGGGCGCAGGTAAAGCGTGCCGGGGCCGAACTGCCAGCGGCTGCGGCCGACATCGGTGAATGCTACGGTCAACGGCTCGCCGAGGGCAAAAATGACCGTGCCGTCGGTGATCTCCAGCTTGCCGGGGGCGGCGCGATCACGCCAGGCAGCCAGCTTGTCGAGCACCCACTGGCCGTGCTCGTGGATCAGGCTTTCGATGTCGCCGATGCGCGCCCGGGTCGGGGCGCCGACGCGCAGGCCACGGTGGTCGATGGCCAGACCGATGGTCCGGCGCTGGCTGCGCCGTAGCTGGTAGGCGACGGCCTGGCCGGCAATGACGATGCTGCGCGCCGGTTCAGGTGGCGTTGTGCGAGGCATCCGCGTAGCGATGCGGCGAAATGCGGTGCATCTCGTCTTCGATCCAGGCTTCGGCCCGCTGATTGACTTCGGCCTCGGTCATCCCGGTGGCGTCGAAAGCCGGGCCGATGCTCATCGTGACGGTGCCCGGCGTTTTCAGGAAAGCCTGACGCGGCCACAGTTCGCCGGCGTCGTGGGCGACCGGCACGACCTTGCAGCCGACGCGGGTGGCGAGATAGGCGCCGCCCGGCTTGTAGCGTTTTTTCTGGCCCGGCGCGACACGCGTGCCTTCCGGGAAGAGGATGACGTAAAAGCCCTGCTTGAGGCGTTCGCGGCCCTGAACGACGACCTGGTCGAGCGCATCCTTGCCGGCAGCGCGGTCGATTGAAATCATCTTCATGGCGCCCAGCCCCCAGCCAACCAGCGGCACCCGGAGCAATTCCTTCTTGAGAACGAAGACGCAGTAGGCGCCGGTCGGGACGAGATCCTGGATGGTCATCGTTTCCCAGGCCGACTGGTGTTTGGAAAGAATGACGCAAGGCTCCTTCGGCATGTTTTCCAGGCCGATGACCTTGGGCCGAATGCCGAGGATGTTCTCGACGCCGAACTGGATGCCGAGGCGCCACAGCTTGCCGAAGCGATAGCCCCACAGCCCGCGCAAGGCGAGGGCGGCGATGATAACGAGCGGCGCCGTGAGGATCGACCAGACGAGGGCGTAGGCCATGAACAGCGTTGAGCGCACCGCCCTCATGGCGTGGTTTCCTTGAGGATGGCGTCGACCGCAGCCGACAGGTCCTTGTATTCCAGCGTGCCTTCCGGCAATTCGTTGTCGGCCTTGGTTTTCTCGCCCTTGCCGGTCATCACCAGCATCGGCTGGCAGCCGGCGGCAGCGCAAGCCTGCAAATCGCGCAGCGAATCGCCGATGGCCGGGACGCCATTGAGATCGATATTGAGCGTTTCGGAAATACGCTTGAACATGCCGGGCTTTGGCTTGCGGCAGTCGCATTTTGAATCGGCCGCATGCGGGCAATAGAAAATGGCGTCAATCCGCCCGCCTAGCGCGACGACGGCCTTGTGCATCTTGGTGTGGATCTGGTTGAGCGTTTCCATGTCGAACAAGCCGCGCCCGACGCCCGACTGGTTGGTCGCCACGACCACCTTGTAGCCGCACTGGGTGAGGCGGGCAATCGCTTCCAGACTGCCCGGGATCGGCTTCCATTCGGCCGGCGTCTTGATGAACTGGGCGGAATCGAAGTTGATAACCCCGTCGCGGTCGAGGATGACGAGTTTGGTCGGCATGGCGTTCTTTCCGGTCAGAGCCTGTGAATTTTATGGGTGCGCCCGAGCAACGTGCACAAGCGTGCACGATCAAGGCGCAAAGCACAGCCATAGCTTGGGCTATGGCGAGCATTTGCAACGCCGAGCGGGCTCGTTTGGGCGCGGGGAGCGGGTGTGAACATGAATTTCACAGGCTCTCTAGGCAGACAGCTTGGAAATGTCGGCGACCTTGTTCATCGCCACGTGCAGCTTGGCGAGCAGGCCGAGACGGTTGGCGCGCAGGGCCGGATCGTCGGCGTTGACCATGACGCCGTCGAAGAAGGCATCGACCGGGGCGCGCAGCGCGGCCAGCGCCTGCAGCGATTCGGCGTAGTCGCCGGTGACGAAGGCGGCATCGGCCTGCGGCACGACATCGACGAGGGCATCGTGCAGGGCGATTTCCGGCGCTTCCTTGAGCAGGGCGTTGTCGACCGTCGGTTCGACAGTACCTTCTGCTTTCTTGAGGATATTGCCGACGCGCTTGTTGGCAGCCGCGAGTGCAGCCGCTTCCGGTAGCGCAGAGAAGGCACGCACGGCAGCCAGACGCTTGGGAATATCGCCCAGCCGTTGTGGCCGCTGCGACACCACAGCATCGACTTCCTGCGCCGAGTAACCCTGCTCGCGCAGGCTACCGGCAAGGCGGTCATAGATGAAGTCTGCTAGTTGGGCTGGGTTGCTCTTGAATCCATCGATATTCATGAACGCAAACTCGGCCTGGTACAGCAGATGGTCCAATCCAATAGGAAGATTGTTCTCGGACAACATCCGAATTACCCCCAACGCATGGCGGCGTAGCGCGAACGGGTCGCGGTCGCCGGTCGGGATCTGCCCGATGCCGAACATGCCGACCAGCGTTTCCAGCTTATCCGCTAGTGCAGCGATGGTACCAACCACACCGCGCGGCAAGCTGTCGCCGGCAAAACGGGGCTTGTAGTGGTCTTCGATAGCATCGGCGATCTCGGCGCTGAGGCCGTCATGCAGCGCGTAGTAGCGGCCCATGATGCCCTGCAGCTCCGGGAATTCGCCGACCATGTCGGTCAGGAGGTCGGCCTTTGCTAGCAACGAGGCGGTTCGGGAGGCTTTCCACGTCTTGCTGAGTTCCGGATGGTTCTCTTCGATTTGCGGGCCTTGAGGCAACAAATCGTAATGTTTCTCTGCACGTGCTAGCAACGAGGTGATGGCATCGACAATTGTTGTGACCCGGTTGACGCGGTCGCCCTGTGTGCCCAGCTTGTTGTGATAGACGACCTTGGACAGCCCGATGACGCGGCTTTCCAGCGACTTCTTGCGATCCTGATCGAAGAAGAACTTGGCATCCGCTAACCGTGGACGCACGACGCGCTCGTTGCCGCCGATCACGGCCGAAGCGTCTTCCGGGCTGATGTTGCTGACGACGAGGAACTTGTTGGTCAGCTTGCCGGCCGCGTCGAGCAGCGGGAAGTATTTCTGGTTGGCCTTCATGGTCAGAATCAGGCATTCCTGCGGCACGGCGAGGAATTCTTCTTCGAACTGGCCGATCAGCACGTTCGGGCGTTCGACCAGTGCGGTGACTTCATCGAGCAGGGCATCGTCGTCAATCGGCTTGCCACCGGCCTTGGCCGCTGCAGCTTCAAGCTGGCGGGCGATTTCGGCGCGACGTTCGGCGAAGGAGGCGATGACGGCACCGTCGGTCGCCAGTTTCGTGGCGTATTCGTCGGCATGGGCGAAGACGACCGGATCGACGACGGCTTCAAAACGGTGACCATGAGTTTCACGACCCGAGTTGAGGCCGAGAATGGCCAGCGGCACGATATCGCTGCCGTGCAATGCCACGAGGCCATGCGCCGGGCGGACGAAATTGACGCTGCTCCAGCCGTCCTGCAACTGATAGGTCATGACCTTGGGGATGGGCAGCGCGGCGAGGGCGGCTTCGAGGGCCTTTTGCAGACCTTCGGACAGCGTCGCGCCCTTGGCCAGGCTTTCATAGAACAGGACGTCAGCCTTGCCGTCATTCTCGCGGCGCAGGTTGGGCACGCAGGAAGCGTCGGCGCCGAGGGCGGCGAGTTTCTTGAGCAGGGCCGGGGTGGCGTTGCCGGCGGCGTCGAGGCCAACGGCAACCGGCATGAGTTTCTGGACCACTGGCTTGTCGGCGGCAACGGCAGCGACCTCGGTGACGTGGGCAGCCAGGCGGCGCGGCGAGGCGTAGGCGGTGACGGCTGCGGTCGACGCGGCCAAACCAGTAGTTTTCAACGAGGTTGCCAGCGTGGCAGCAAACACTTCGCCCAGCTTCTTGAGTGCCTTGGGCGGCAGTTCTTCAACAAACAGTTCAACGAGCAGGTTTTTCGACGACATATCAGGCAGCTTTCTTTGCGTTCTGTTCTTCCAGCTTGGCCAGCACTTCGGCGGCCCATTCCTTCGGCGCCATCGGGAAGCCAAGGCGGGCGCGGGAATCGAGGTAGGCCTGGGCCACGGCGCGGGCGAGGTTGCGGATGCGGCCGATGTAGGCGGCGCGCTCGGTGACCGAGATGGCGCCGCGGGCGTCAAGCAGGTTGAAGGTGTGGGCGGCCTTGAGCACCTGCTCGTAGGCGGGCAGGGCGAGCTGGTTGCCCATCAGGTGCACCGCGGTTTCTTCATGCTTGCCGAAGGCGTGGAAGAGGAATTCGACGTTGCTGTGCTCGAAGTTGTAGGCCGACTGCTCGACTTCGTTCTGGTGATAGACGTCGCCGTAGGTCAGGCCTTCCGTCCAGGTCAGGTCGAAGACGTTTTCGACGCCTTGCAGGTACATGGCGAGGCGTTCGATGCCGTAGGTGATTTCGCCGGTGATCGGCTTGCAGTCGATGCCGCCGACCTGCTGGAAGTAGGTGAATTGGGTCACTTCCATGCCGTTCATCCAGACTTCCCAACCGAGACCCCAGGCGCCGAGTGTCGGGTTTTCCCAGTCATCCTCGACGAAACGCACGTCGTTCTTCTTGAGGTCGAAACCGAGGGCTTCGAGCGAGCCGAGGTAGAGTTCAAGGATGTTGTCCGGGGCCGGCTTGAGGACGACCTGGAACTGGTAGTAATGCTGCATCCGGTTCGGGTTCTCGCCGTAACGACCATCTTTGGGACGGCGCGACGGCTGCACGTAGGCGGCTTTCCATGGCTCGGGGCCGATGGCGCGCAGGAAGGTGGCGGTGTGGCTGGTGCCGGCGCCGACTTCCATGTCGTAGGGCTGGAGCAGGGCGCAGCCCTTGTCGCTCCAATATTGCTGCAGGCGCAGGATGATTTCCTGAAACGTCGGTTTTTTGGTGGTGCTCATCGGATGCAATCGGTGATGTTCTGAGACGCACGATTTTACTTGCTTTTGCCATGGATGGCGCGGAACGAAGCCGGTGCCATACTGTCTGCCACATCTCTGGATGAATAACAGGAACGATGATGGCGGAAACGATGACCACGCAAAAAACGACTCTGGCCGGTGGCTGCTTTTGGTGCCTCGAAGCGGCTTTCGAACAACTTGACGGCGTTGTCTCTGTTCTGCCCGGCTACATGGGCGGGCAGGATCCGCGGCCGAGCTACGAGGCGGTGTGCCGGGGCGACAGCGGCCACGCCGAAGTCGTGCAGATCGAGTTCGACCCGGCGAAGATCGACTTCGAGACGCTGCTGACGGCCTTCTTCACGATCCACGATCCGACCGCGCTGAATCGTCAGGGGCACGACGTCGGCACGCAATACCGCTCGGCCATCTTCTTCCACGATGTCGGCCAGCAGGCCGTGGCCGAGGCGATGATCGCCCGCCTCAATGGCGAGGGCATTTGGGGCGCGCCTATCGTCACCGAGGTGACGCCGGCCTCGACTTTCTTCGTTGCCGAGGAATATCACCACCAGTATTTTCGCCGCAATCCTTACCAGGGTTATTGCATGGCCGTGGTGGCGCCCAAGGCGCTCAAGTTGCGCCAGGTTTTCGCCGAGCGGATCAAGGCCGGCTAGGCGATTCCACGGTCAACCGGAAAAATTGGCCAAAATTGAAATGTCGTATTTCGGCCTGTTTTTGACTGGACGCCGAGGCAGCGTTTCAAGCGCTTTTGTTGCGGCGATGCAACACTGAATCCCCTGTGTGGCGAGTGATGGATTGACAATAACCATATAAATCAATACACTGGAATCAATGCTGCGGTGCAGCATCGGTTTCCGTGGCAATTCGCCTGTCTGGCTGCGGTATCCAGCGACCCCTCTCTTGGGCTCTGGCCGATGTCGTACCCCCTGTAACCGTTCGCTGTCGAGGAAGCTTCTTGGCAGTGGCAACAGTGAAGGAGGTCGCATGTTTACCTCAACAGTTTTTCCCTCATCGATGCTTCGCCTGTCGGCGCTCGCGTCTTCAATGTTTCAGAAGTTCCTGATGCTGGCCGGCGTGTTGTTCGTACTTGTCCTGGTCGGCGTCCAAAGTGGCAACCCCACCATGCTCGGCGGCTTGAAGTTCCTGCTGCCGGCCGGTGAAGAAGTGGCGCTGGACGACGAGCTGGCGGTCGAGGATATCGACCCCGCTACCGAGACCCTCAGTGCCCAAATGCGCGGTGCCATGGACTACGTCTCCCGGCGCTATCGCGTCGCACCGGATGCGCTGGAGCCCATTTTCGCCACGGCCCAGTCGGCCGGCCGGCAACTGCACCTCGATCCGCTGCTCATCATTGCCGTCATCGGCATCGAGTCGCGCTTCAACCCGTTTTCGGAAAGCGTCGTCGGCGCCAAGGGGCTGATGCAGGTCATGCCGCGTTTCCATCAGGACAAATTGCCGGAAGACGCCGATCAGGCCGCCTTCCTCAACCCGGTGATCAATGTCCAGGTCGGCGCCAAGGTGCTCAAGGAGTCGATCCGTCGCAACGGCGGTCTGGAAAACGGCCTGCAGCAATTTGCCGGTGCAATCGGCGATCCGGAGCGGCGCTACGCCACCAAGGTGCTGGCCGAAAAGCTGCGCCTCGAACAGGCCGTCCAGAAGTTCAGGACGACCTGATTCCGCGTCAGTCCGGCGGGTTGATGAACTCCATCAACTCGCGGACGAAGCGCTCGCGCTGCCACTGGTGCGGCGAATGGTCGGTGCCTTCGTAGATGCGCAATACCGCGTTCGGGATGTTGTCGGCGACGTAGTGCGCTGTCGACGCGTGGTAGAAGTTGCTTTCGCCGCCATAGACCAGCAAGGTCGGCAGCGGGATGTTGGCCAGCACGTCGCGATAATCCGCGGCGGTCAGGCTCAGCCAGCAGTTGATCAGCGGCTCCGGGTTCTGGGCTTGCAGCGCAGCGCGTGAGCGTTGCCAGCCTGAGGCGTTCTGCAGGTACTTCTCCTCGGCCCGCTTGTTGAGGCCGTGCGCCGTCAATTTGAGCACGCCCTCGGCGAAGTCGTCGCGTAGCCAGTCGACCAGTTCATCGTTACGGTGAACCGGAAAATCGCCGTAAATTCCATGTTCCCAGTCGTCGGCCGTCAGCAGCTTGGGCGACTGGTCGATCAGGCACAGCTTGCCCAGGCCGTGCGTGCCGTGGTCGCGCAGGTATTGCCAGAGTGTCAGTGCGCCCATCGAATGACCGACGGCGGTGGCGTCGTGCACGCCGTAGTGGTCGATCAGGTTCCGCAGATCGCGCGCCATGCGGTCGACCGTCGCCGAGCCGGGCTGGCTCAGCGCATGGCCGCCATGGCCGCGCGCATCCCAACGAAAGACGCGGTGCTGGGCGTTCAGCTCGGCCATGAACGGGAACCATTCCTGCGCGCTGGAAGTCCAGCCATGGAGCAGGATCAGCGGCGAGCCCTCGCCGGAAATTTTGAGGTGAATCTTCTCGCCATCGTCGGCCACGAAATGCGTCATCGGCTCACTCTTTGAAATCGTCTGGCCGCCAGTATAATCGCCGCCATCAATACGGAGGAGTATGGAAATGTTCGACTGGAGAGACTACGGCAACGGCATCATCGCCTTCGACGCCGGCTACGTGCGCCCGATCCTGGCTGCCATCCACATGATCGTCGACGACGGCCGCGTCGCCTTCATCGACACCGGCAGCAACGACTCGCTGCCCAACGTGCTGGAAGCGCTGAGCAAGGTTGGCCTGGGCCGCGACGCCGTCGATTACGTCATCCTGACCCACATCCACCTCGACCACGCCGGCGGCGCCGGTTCGCTCATGCGTGAATTCCCGAACGCCAAACTCGTGGTCCACCCGCGCGGCTCGCGCCACATGGCCGAGCCGTCCAAGCTCGTCGCCGGTGTCACTGCTGTCTACGGCAAGGAATACGTCGAGAACGTTTACGGCGACATCCTGCCCATTTCGGCCGAGCGCATCATCGACGCCCACGAAGGCCTGACCATTCAACTCGGCAGCCGCCAACTGCTGATGATCGACACCCCGGGCCACGCCAAGCACCACATCTGCATCGTCGACGAGAAGGCCAAGGCCATCTTTACCGGTGACATGTTCGGCCTCTCGTACCGCGAATTCGACGTCGACGGCCGCCAGTTCATCCAGCCGACGACCAGTCCGACCCAGTTCGACCACGCCGAAATGCGCGCCTCGATCGACCGCCTGATGAGCTACCAGCCGTCAGCGATGTACCTGACCCACTACGCGCAAGTCACCGACCTGCCGGCTCAGGCAGCGAACCTTCACCGCCGCCTCGACCAGCACGTCGCCATTGCCGAAGCCCACGCCAAGGACGGCGAAACCCGCCACGCCGCGACCAAGCAGGAGCTCACCGCCTACTTGCTGGCCGAGTTACGCGCCCACGGCTGCACGCTGCCGGAAGCGACCATCCTCGACATCCTGGCGACCGACATCGAACTCAACGTCCAGGGCCTGACCTGGTGGCTGGATCACCGCGGCTGATTTGCGGCTTGCCGAGCCTTAACCGAGGCTCGGCGCCGGCTGGCTGGGCAATGCCACGGTCAACCGGAAAAATCGCCCAAATTTGAAATTCTCGCCTCACGGCCAACCCGGAGGCGATCCCGCTCGAGGTGGTCTCAGACCACCGACCACTCGGCGTCTTCGCTCGACGGGGCGTGCAGTTCGGCCCTCGCCCTGGCGGTGCCGGGCGATCCGCGCGAGGGCAGGGCTTTGATGCCCGATCCGCTGCTCGGCGCACCGTGGCTGAGCTTGAAGGTCGAAACCTGCTGCTTCAGTTGTTGCGCCTGTTCTTCGAGCGACTCGGCGGCGGCGGCAGCTTCTTCGACCAAGGCGGCATTTTGCTGGGTGACTTCGTCCATCTGGGCGACCGCCTGGTTGACCTGTTCGATGCCGATAGTCTGCTCGACCGAGGCGGCGCTGATGCCGGCGACGAGGGTGGACAGGCGCGAGATGGCGGCCATGATTTCGGTCATGCTCTGGCCGGCTTTTTCGGCCTGCTTGGTGCCGTGTTCGACCTTGCCGGCTGAATCCCGGATCAGCCCGGAAATTTCCTTGGCGGCTTGCGCAGTACGATGCGACAGGGCGCGGACTTCGGTGGCGACGACGGCAAAGCCCTTGCCTTGCTCGCCGGCGCGAGCGGCTTCGACCGCGGCATTGAGGGCGAGAATATTGGTCTGGAAGGCGATGCCTTCGATGACGCTGATGATGTCGCCGATTTTGCGCGAACTGTCGCGGATTTCGAGCATGGTGGCGGCCGAGGCGCTGACGATCTCGCCGCCGCGCTGGGCGATTTCGGCGGCCGACTGGCCGAGGCGGTTGGCCTGTTTGGCGCTGTCGGTGTTCTGCTGGGCCGTGGCGGTAAATTCTTCGATGCTCGCCGCCGTTTCTTCAAGACTGGAGGCTTGTTCTTCGGTGCGCACCGAGAGGTCGCTGTTGCCGGCGGAAATCTCGTGGGCGGCGGTTGATATTGTATCGACAGCGCCGACGACGTTGCCGATCAGCCTCTGCAGGTTGTCCACCGTGGCGTTGAGGCCTTCGGCCGTTTCGCCAAACAGGCCGGGATAGTGCTTTTCGATCCGCCGCGTCAGGTCGCCTTCGGCCAGCGCTTGCGACACCGATGAAATGTCGGAAAGCGCCTGTTCGGCCGTGGCGCTCAGGCTGTTGAGCAGGTCGATCAGCGTCTTCGCATAGCCCTGCTTGCGCGTGGTGTCGATCTGCTGGGCAAAATCCCCCTGGGCGGCGGCATCGACGATGGAGCGCACTTCATCGACCACCTGCACCAAGGCGCTTACCGTGGCATTGACGGCGCTCGCCGTCTGCCCGAAAGCCCCGGGGTAAACCGCGTCAACTTTTTGCGAAAGATCGCCGGCGGCCAGCGCCGAGGCGACGCGCGAAACGTCCTGCAGGCTGGTGTCGGTAACGACCATCAACTGGTTGAGGGCGCTCGCGATCTCCTGGCCGAAACCCTGTTTCCCGGCCAGGGGAATCCGTTTGCCGAGATTGCCCTTTTCCGCCGCATGGACCATTTGCCGGATTTCATCGACCAGGCCGCCCAGGCTGTCCTGCATCGACTTCATGGCGGCCAACATGCTGGCCGAATCGCCCGGCTGAACGACGACGGTGCCACCCAGGTCGCCGCGGGCGATGCGGTTGGCCACGTCGACGGCTTCGGACGGCTCGCCGCCGATCCGCCGATTCAGCGACGCGGCCAGCGATTTCATGCCGAGCACGACCAGCGCACAGCCCAGAATGCCGGCGATGATCGCCAGAATGCTGCTGTTCCGGCTGGTCTCCAGCAGTTGCTGCATCGACGTTTCGGCAAACTGGCCGGCCACGCTGACGGTTTCCTCAACGCCAGCCCGGTGGGCTTCGTAGTATTGGCGCATCTGCTTGAGCGACGCGTCCATTGCCGCCTGCTCCTGCGCGGCCACCGCCGGCATGAAGTTCTTGTCGAGTTCGGCCCAGAACAGGTCGGCCTGGCGGCGCTGTTCGCCGAGCAACTTCTCTCTTACGCCGGCGTCGAGATCGCTCTCGGTCCAGAATTTGTTGCGAAGGTCGTAATCTTTCTTCAACTGGGCGATTTTTTCGATCAGTTTCGGACGCTGCTCAACCGTCGCGCTGGCGATGTCGTAGGCGACCAGCTGGGCTTCGATGACATAAAGCGGCGGCGGCAGGATATCGGCGACGACGTCCTTGCCCTGTCCCATCAAGGAGGCGGCCGAGGAAACCTTTTGCAAGGCGGCAATGCCGACGCCACCGATGATCAGCAGCACCACGAAGACCATCAAGGATATGAAGCGCAGAAATTTGCCCAACGGCAGATTTTCAAGGAATTGCATGCTCATTCAGCCTGGGTGAAGGGGTGGGAAGAAAGCAGTAAATCGCCAGCGAGCGGGAGTTCTGCGCCCAATTATAGAGTGATTCTTTTCGCTCAATGTTTGCGCATTGGCCGACGAATTGCACCGATTCCACGGTCAACCGGAAAAAACGGCCAATTTTGAAATTTTTGCCGCGCTGCCAGGTGCGATCAGGCAGTGCGCTGGCGCTTTCCGGTCAGGCCGAAGAGGGCCAAGGCCGCCATCAGCCCCAGCGCCAGCCCGTTTCCGAAGCGGGCAAAGGGCGTCATGCCCTCGTGGGCGCGGACGTTGCCGTGCAGCACGCCGGTCGTGAAGGCGGGCAGGGAGGCGGCGAGGCGTCCCTGGGCGTCGATGATGGCTGTCATCCCGGTATTGGTGGCGCGCAGCATCGGCCGGCCGGTTTCGGCGGCGCGCATCTGGGATATCTGCAAATGCTGCGGCTGAGCGAGCGAATGGCCAAACCAGGCAGTGTTCGACAGGTTGGCCAGGATGCCGGCCGCGGGCAGGGCGCGGATGATCTCTTCGCCGAAGACGTCTTCGTAGCAGATGTTGGCCGCCACGTGCTGGCCGGCGACGGCGAGCGGTGTCTGCACTTCCGGCCCGCGCGTGAAGGACGACATCGGGATGTTGGCGTAGGCCATGAACCACGCGAAGCCGGCCGGGATGAATTCGCCGAAGGGCACCAGATGGTTCTTGCTGTAGACCTGCAGCGGCGAAGTGCCGACGCTGACGGCACTGTTGTAGTAACCGCGGTCGTCGCCGGTCAGGGTGCCGAAGATGATGTCGCCGTTCTGGCGTCTGGCCAGTGTTTTGAGTTCGTCGAGGTATTCACTCGGAATCTGGTCGATGAATACCGGAATGGCCGTTTCCGGCAGTACGGTCAGTTGCGCCGGGTTCTGCGTGATCAGTTCGCGGTACAGGTCGAGCGTGCGGAAGAAGGCTTCCGGCCGGAATTTCATTTCCTGCGGCACGTTGCCCTGGACCAGCGCGACGCTGATCGGCTCGCCGACGGGCGTCGTCCACGCCACCTGCTGCAGGCCGAAGCCGATCATCGCGAGCAGCGCCGCAAACGGGGCGCCGACCCGCCAGCGGACGAGCAGGGCGCCGCTCAGGGCGACGAGCAGCGACAGACCATGCACGCCGAGCAGCGGCGCGAAACCGGCCAGCGGGCTGGGCGCGGTTTGCGAGTAACCGACGGTGAGCCACGGGAAGCCCGTGAAAATCCAGCCTTTTAGCCAGTCGGCCGCAGCAATCAGGGCGGCGAAGAGCAGGGCTTGCCGCCAGAGCGCCGCCGGTTGCCAGCGTTTGAAGACGTAGCCGGCGACCATCGGAAACAGCGCCATCACCGTGCAGAACAGGAAGGCGGCCGGGCCGGCCAGCCACCACGGCATGCCGCCAAAGACCGAGAGGCTGACGAAGACCCAGGAAACGCCGGTCAGGAAAAAGCCCATGCCGAAAGCCAGGCCGGTGAGCAGGCCCTGGCGCGGGCTGTCGGCCTCGCGTAGCAGCGCGAACAGGCCAAGCCAGACGAGCGGCGCCAGCCAGAACAGCCCGAAGGGCGCGAAGCAGCCGACACCGACGACGCCGATGGTCGTGGCGATCAGGTAGCGCATTGCCCTGTTTTTAGCCAGCAGCGTTTTCAGCACCGGCTTGGGGGTTTGCGGGCGGGGTGACGAGCAGGGTGTATAGCCGGCGGCTGTCGGCGCGCAGAACCTGGAAGCGGATGCCGTCGATGTCCATCACCTCGTTGCGCTTCGGTACGCAACCCAGATGGTGCAGGACGAGGCCGCCGACGGTGTCGAATTCCTCGTTGGAGAAGGCAGTCTTGAAGGCTTCGTTGAAGTCCTCGACTTCGGTGTGCGCCTTGACGCGGTAGCGGCCGGAGGCGTCGAGGCGGATATTGTCGTGCGCTTCGTCGAAGTCGTATTCGTCCTCGATGTCGCCAACGATCTGTTCGAGAACGTCTTCAATGGTGACCAAGCCGGCGACGCCGCCGTATTCGTTAACGACGATGGCCATGTGGTTGCGCGAGACGCGGAATTCGCGGAGCAGCACATTGAGGCGCTTCGATTCCGGGATGAAGGCGGCCGGGCGCAGCCAGTCGCGCAAATTGAATTCCGGTTCGATCTGCAGGCGCAACAAATCCTTGGCAAGCAGCACGCCAAGCACCTTGTCGCGGTCGCCATCGACTACCGGAAAGCGCGAGTGGGCGGTTTCGATGACGATGGGGATGATCTCGTTGAGCGGGTCGTCGATGTCGATGACGTCCATCTGGGCGCGTGGCACCATGACGTCGGTAACGCGGGTGTCGGCGGCGGCCAGCGCGCCTTCGATGATGGTCAGCGCGTCGGCGTCCATCAGTTTGCGCTCGTGGGCGCTGTGCAGGATTTCCAGTAGCTGCTCGCGGTCTTCAGGTTCGCGCAGCAGCAGGGAAGTCAGTCGTTCAATGAAACTCGGTTTACTGTCACTGTCCATGATGTTTAAACCGCATACGGGTCTGGATAACCCAGCGCGGCGAGAATCTCCCTTTCTTCGTCTTCCATGGCCTGGGCATCATCGTCGTTTTCGTGATCCCAGCCCTGTAAATGCAGCATACCATGCACCGTCAGGTGGGCGTAATGCGCGGTCAGCGGCTTGTTCTGCTCGGCCGCCTCACGTGCCACGACACTCGGGCAGATGACCAGATCGCCCGTCACCAGCGGTTCCGTGTCATACGGAAAGGACAGCACGTTGGTCGCGTAATCCTTGCCGCGGTACTCGTTGTTCAGCGTCCGGCCTTCGTCGGCGTCGACCAGACGGATCGTCACTTCGCCGCCGCCAACCAGCGCGGCACGCGCCCATTTGACGAAATCCGCCCGCAAGGGTAAGCCCTCACGGTTACAGGCATATTGCACCGACAGGTTAAGGCGTTTGCTTGGTGTTGGATTCATAGGCTTCGACGATGCGGGCGACCAGCGGATGGCGCACGACGTCTTCCTTCTTGAAATGGGTAAAGGCCAGGCCGCGCACGCCCTTGAGGATGCTGATGGCTTCGTTGAGGCCGCTCTTGTGGCCCTTGGGCAGGTCGATCTGGGTGATGTCGCCGGTGACCACGGCCTTGGCGCCGATGCCGATGCGGGTCAGGAACATCTTCATCTGCTCCGGCGTCGTGTTCTGCGCCTCGTCGAGAATGATGAAAGCGTGGTTGAGCGTGCGGCCGCGCATGAAGGCGAGCGGCGCGATCTCGATGGCGCGTTTTTCGTAGAGCTTGCTGACCTTGTCGGCACCCATCAGGTCGTAGAGCGCGTCGTAGAGCGGGCGCAGATACGGGTCGATCTTCTGCGTCAGGTCGCCGGGCAGGAAGCCGAGGCGTTCACCGGCCTCGACGGCCGGGCGGGTCAGGATGATGCGTTCGACCAGGTCGCGCTCGAAGGCATCGACGGCACTGGCGACGGCGAGGTAGGTCTTGCCGGTGCCGGCCGGGCCGATGCCGAAGGTGATGTCGTGTTCCTGAATATGCTTGAGGTACTCGACCTGGCGCGGCGTGCGGCCGTGCAACTCGGTCTTGCGGGTGATCAGTTGCGGGCCGTCAACCGGGCCTTCGGCGCGGCGCGACACGCGGCGCACCGGCGCATTGAGCAGTTCGATCAGGCCGAGCTGGATTTCGTCGACGGTCAGCGCCTGACGCGCCATGCCGTAGAAATGCTGGAGCGCTTCCACGGTCAACCGGGATTTTTCGCCAAAAACGGAAAAGCGTTCGTTGCGCCGACGAATGATGACGTCGAAGGCGGTTTCGATCTGCCGGATGTTCTCGTCGAGCGGGCCGCACAGATTGGCGAGCAGTACGTTATCGACCGGCGCCAGGGCGAGTTCCACTGGCTTGGTCTTGGGGGCGGGCTTGGCCCGCGCCGCCGGCTTAGTCTTCTCGGATGACAATTTCGCCTCTCAGCGTGTGCGACAGCGACGAGGTGATGCGGACATCGACGAAGGTGTTGATCAGTCTTGGATTGCCGGCGAAATTGACGATGCGGTTGTTGTCGGTACGCCCGGCCAGTTCATGCACGTCCTTCTTCGAAGTGCCTTCGACCAGCACGCGCTGGACGCTGCCGACCATCGTCTGGCTGATCGCCTGCGCCTGTTCGTCGATGCGCTTCTGCAAACGGAGCAGGCGGGCCGACTTGACCTCGGCCGGTGTCGAATCGTCGAGTTCCAGCGCCGGCGTACCGGGGCGCGGGCTGTAAACGAAGGAGAACGAGCTGTCGAAACCGACCTCGTCGATCAGCTTCATCGTCTTCTCGAAATCCTCATCCGTTTCGCCGGGGAAGCCGACGATGAAGTCCGACGACAGCGAAATGTCCGGCCGCGCCGCGCGCAGCTTGCGGATGATCGACTTGTATTCGAGCGTCGTGTAACCGCGCTTCATGGCCGCCAGTACGCGGTCGGAGCCGGCCTGCACGGGCAGGTGCAGGTGCGATACGAGTTTCGGCACGTTGGCGTAGGTGTCGAACAGGCGCTGCGTCATTTCGCGCGGATGCGAGGTCGTGTAGCGAATGCGCTCGATGCCCGGCACTTCGGCGATGTACTCGATCAACATCGCCAGATCGGCCTTCTCGTCCGTCTCGGCCATGTCGCCGCGATAGGCATTCACATTCTGGCCAAGCAGCGTCACTTCGCCGACGCCATTGGTAGCCAGGCCGGCCACTTCGGTCAGCACATCTTCAAACGGCCGGGAAACCTCGCCGCCCCGCGTGTAAGGCACGATGCAGAAGGTACAGAACTTCGAGCAGCCTTCCATGATCGAAACGAAGGCCGAGGCGCCCTTCACTTCGGCCGGCGGCATCGAATCGAACTTCTCGATTTCCGGGAAGGAAATATCGACCGCCGCCTTGCCCTTCGCCTTGCGCTCGGCCATGAGCTGTGGCAATCGATGCAGGGTCTGCGGCCCGAAGACGATATCGACGTACGGCGCCCGGGCGACAATCGCATCGCCCTCCTGACTCGCCACGCAGCCGCCAACCCCGATCACCAGATTCGGATTGAGCTTCTTCAGGTGACGGACCCGGCCGAGGTCGTGGAAAACCTTCTCCTGCGCCTTCTCGCGCACCGAGCAGGTGTTGAACAGGATGATGTCGGCTTCTTCAACGTTGTCGGTCCTGACAATCGGCTCGGAGGCATTGAGCACGTCGGCCATCTTGTCCGAATCGTACTCATTCATCTGGCACCCGAAGGTACGGATGAATAATTTCTTGGGCATGGGTAACACTTCGCAAATCGGTGGGTGCCGCTTAGGTCGTCGCGCAGCACAAAAGTTCGCCATTATAACCGACCGGAAATTTGGTTGACCCGCCAACCCCCGGCAAACTATAATCCGCGCCCTCAAGCGTGGTGATGTAGCTCAGTTGGTTAGAGCGGTGGATTCATAACCCACAGGTCGGCAGTTCAATTCTGCCCATCACCACCAGTCATACGAAAAACCCGCCGATTCGTCGGCGGGTTTTTTTTTGCCTCTGATTCTGGGCCGAATATTGCTAGTACTACCTCGTGGTTTCGTCTTGTTGGAAAGCGAGGTGCGTCATGCATGATTTTCCGAACTCATTTAATGCCAGCCCGAGCTTGACTGAAGAGGCCATGTTCTGGATGCGTTTGGCCGCTTTCGCTGGCGTTTCAGAGTATGTGCTGTCGACGGGTGCTTCTTTGCTCGATGCCGAGGAGCTTTTGTTCGGCTATTGCCTGCCAGGCGATTTGCCGTCGCGCTTTGCCAGTCTTTCCGGCGGGGCGGCGAATCCGCGCATTCTGGTTTGACGTGGCTGGGGCTGTGCCGCTGCTTGTCTGTTTCTCGACAAAACAGCAGGAGCCGATGCACCTCGGTGGTGCGTCGGCTCCTGAAAAGGGCGGCGGATCAATTAGGTCAGGCCGGCGCCGAACTACGGATCAGGTGGTCGAAGGCGCTGAGCGAGGCGGTGGCGCCAGCGCCCATGGCGATGATGATCTGCTTGTAGGGCACTGTGGTGCAGTCGCCGGCAGCGAAGACGCCGGGCAGGTTGGTCTGGCCCTTGGCGTCGATTTCGATTTCACCGAAGCGTGACAGGTTGAGCGAGCCCTTGAGCCAGTCGGTGTTGGGCAGCAGGCCGATCTGGACGAAGATGCCTTCGAGTTCGACGTGCCTGATCTCTTCCGTCACGCGGTCCTTGTAGGTGATGCCGTTGACCTTCTGGCCGTCGCCGGTCACTTCGGTGGTTTGTGCCGATTTGATGACGGTGACGTTGGGTAGGCTGTACAGCTTTTTCTGCAGGACGGCGTCGGCGCGCAGGGTGTCGGCGAATTCGAGCAGGGTGACGTGAGCGACGATGCCGGCCAGGTCGATGGCGGCTTCGACGCCGGAGTTGCCGCCGCCGATGACGGCAACGCGCTTGCCTTTGAACAGCGGGCCGTCGCAGTGCGGGCAGAAGCAGACGCCCTTGGCCTTGTATTCCTGCTCGCCAGGCACGTTCATTTCGCGCCAGCGGGCGCCGGTGGCGAGGATGACGGATTTGGATTTGAGCGAGGCGCCGTTTTCGAGCTGGATTTCGACCAGGCCACCGGCTTCGCTGGCTGGCACGAGTTTGGCGGCGCGTTGCAGGGTCATGATGTCGACTTCGTAATCCTTGACGTGCTGTTCCAGCGCAGCGACCAGCTTCGGTCCTTCGGTATGGCTGACCGAGATGAAGTTCTCGATGCCTAGCGTGTCCATGACCTGACCGCCGAAGCGCTCGGCCAGGATGCCGGTGCGGATGCCTTTGCGGGCGGCGTAAACCGCTGCCGCAGCGCCGGCTGGCCCGCCGCCGACGACGAGAACGTCGAAGGCTTCCTTCTGGCCCAGTGCCTCGGCGGCACGGGCAGCGGCGCCGGTGTCGACCTTGGCGAGGATTTCCTCAATGAGCATCCGGCCGGCACCGAATTCGGCTCCGTTCAGGTAGGTGGTTGGCACGGCCATGATCTGGCGTTCGTTGACCACGTCCTGGAACATGGCGCCGTCGATCATCGTGCTCGTCACGCCGGGGTTGAGGACGGCCATGAGGTTGAGCGCCTGCACGACATCCGGACAGTTGTGGCAGGACAGCGAGATGTAGGTCTCGAAATTGAAGGTGCCGGGCAGGGCCTTGATCTGGTCAATAACCGCTTGTTCGACCTTGGGCGGATGGCCGCCGGTCTGCAGCAGGGCGAGGACGAGCGAGGTGAATTCGTGGCCCATCGGGATGCCGGCGAAGGTGATGCGCGGCGTTTCTCCGGGCAGGCCGATGGCGAAGGATGGGCGCAAGGCGGCGGTGCCGTTTTCGCGCAGGCTGACTTTGGCCGAGAGTTCGGCGATGTCGGTCAGCAGGCCTCGCATTTCCTGGGCCTTGGCGCTGTCGTCGAGCGAGGCGACGAGTTCGATCGGGCGTTGCAGTTTTTCGAGGTAGGCCGCCAGTTGAGCCTTGATGTTGCTGTCGAGCATGTTGTTCTCCCTGTGCTGAATTTCACTGGTTTTTTCGATTGCCACGGTCAACCGGAAAAAAGCGCTGAAATCCAAATGATTGGGCGGCATTTGCCGCCCAATCCGGTTTGCGGCTAGCTAATTAGATCTTGCCAACGAGGTCCAGCGACGGAGCCAGGGTCTTTTCGCCTTCCTTCCACTTGGCCGGGCAGACTTCGTTCGGGTGCGAGGCGGTGTACTGAGCAGCCTTCAGCTTGCGCAGGGTCTCGGAAATGTCGCGGGCGATTTCGTTGGAGTGGATTTCAACGGTCTTGATGACGCCGTCCGGGTTGATGACGAAGGTGCCGCGCAGGGCCAGGCCTTCGGAGTCGATATGCACGTCGAAGGCGCGGGTCAGGGCGTGCGTCGGATCGCCGACCAGCGGGAACTGGGCCTTGCCAACGGCCGGTGAGGTTTCGTGCCAGACCTTGTGCGAGAAGTGGGTGTCGGTGGTGACGATGTACACCTCGGTGCCAGCCTTCTGGAACTCGGCGTAGTTGTTGGCGGCATCTTCGATTTCAGTCGGGCAGTTGAAGGTGAAGGCAGCCGGCATGAAGATCACGACGGACCACTTGCCCTTGAGGCTGGCTTCGGTGACTTCGATGAACTTGCCGTTGTGGAAAGCCTGGGCCTTGAACGGTTGAACCTGGGTGTTGATGAGGGACATTGTTTTCTCCTGAGTGGGTGTTGGAAATTGAACACAACGCCATATTAGTGGCTGTTGTTTGATCAGGCTAATTGATTGGTCAAATATCAGCGATAGGTCGTGGCTATTGTGATATGTCCGTTCGGTTGCTAGTCAAAAGGTACTAGTCATTCTTTCCATTGGCACTATTCCGGCCCTTCCGGCAGTATGGAATTGATGCACATCAATTGAAGTCCCGGTGCGGATCGGGATCATTGCCTGCCATGGCGGCATTGGGCTGCCAAAGCTTGAGGAGGTCGGCCGGATGAATATTTCCAGCGCCATTTTGTACATCGCTCCGGAACGCCTGTATGAAGCGTGCGAAGCACTTCTCCTGATGCCCGGGGTGGATATTCATGCCCGGAGTCCGGAGGGTAAGGTGGTCGTTACTCTGGAGGATGACGACACGAACTCGGCTGCTGATAAATATGTAGCCCTGCATGGTGTACCCGGCGTCGCATCGGTGGCCATGGTTTATCAATATAGCGACGACGAATCAGTAGATACCGAGGAGGTAGAGGCGTGAAGCTCAATCGACGCGATTTTATCAAGGCCAACGCAGCGGCGGCGGCCATGTCAGCGGCAGGCTTGTCCGCGCCCGGTACGGCCGTGGCCCAGGGCAAGGACGAGATCCGCTGGGACAAGGCTGCCTGCCGTTTCTGCGGCACCGGTTGTGGTGTTCTGGTCGGGACGCAGGAAGGCCGCGTGGTGGCCACCCAGGGCGATCCGGATGCACCGGTCAATCGGGGTCTGAACTGCATCAAGGGCTATTTCCTGTCCAAGATCATGTACGGCGCCGACCGTCTGAAGACGCCGCTGTTGCGCATGAAGGACGGCAAGTACGACAAGAATGGCGAGTTCGCGCCGATTTCCTGGAAACAGGCTTTCGACATCATGGAAGAGAAGGCCAAGGCAACGCTCAAGGCCAAGGGGCCGAACGGCCTGGCCATGTTCGGCTCGGGCCAGTGGACGGTGTGGGAAGGCTACGCCGCCGCCAAGCTCATGAAGGCTGGCTTCCGCACCAACAACCTCGATCCCAACGCCCGCCACTGCATGGCCTCTGCCGTTGCCGGCTTCATGCGCACTTTCGGCATCGACGAGCCGATGGGCTGCTACGACGACATCGAGCATGCCGATGCCTTCGTGCTGTGGGGCTCGAACATGGCCGAGATGCACCCGATCCTGTGGACGCGCATCACCGACCGCAAGTTGTCGAACAAGGGCGTCAAGGTTGCCGTGCTGTCAACCTTCGAGCACCGCTCCTACGAGCTGGCCGACATCCCGATGATCTTCAAGCCGCAGACCGACTTGGCGATCCTCAACTACATCGCCAACTACATCATTCAGACCGGCAGGGTGAATCAGGCGTTTGTCGACAAGAACATCAATTTCAAGAAGAGCGCCACCGACATCGGCTACGGCCTGCGTCCGACCCATGCGCTCGAAAAGGATGCGACGAGCAATGGTTACCCCGGCGCTGACGGCAAGCCGAAGGGCGATACCGGCAAGTCCGAGGCGATTACCTTCGACGAGTTCAAGAAATTCGTTTCCGAATACACCGCCGAGAAAGTCTCCAAGCTGTCCGGCGTTGCCGAGAAGGATCTCAAGGCCTTGGCCGAGCTGTATGCTGATCCCAAGGTAAAGATCGTTTCCTTCTGGACCATGGGCTTCAACCAGCACACCCGTGGTACCTGGGCCAACAACCTCTGCTACAACATCCACCTGCTGACCGGCAAGATTTCCGAGCCGGGCAACAGCCCGTTCTCGCTGACCGGCCAGCCATCCGCCTGCGGTACGGCGCGTGAAGTCGGTACCTTCTCGCATCGCCTGCCGGCCGACATGGTCGTCACCAATCCCGAGCATCGCAAGCACACCGAAGAGCTGTGGCAACTGCCGGAAGGCACGATCCCCGACAAGGTCGGCCTGCATGCCGTGGCCATGGCCCGCGCTCTCAAGGATGGCAAGGTCAATTTCTACTGGCAGCAGTGCAACAACAACATGCAGGCCGGTCCGAACATCAACGAAGAGCTCTATCCGGGCTGGCGCAAGCCGGAGAACTTCATCGTCGTCTCCGACCCGTACCCGACGGTGTCGGCGATGGCCGCCGACCTTATCCTGCCGACCGCCATGTGGGTCGAAAAGGAAGGCGCCTACGGCAACGCCGAACGGCGTACCCAGTTCTGGCGTCAGCAGGTCAAGGCGCCGGGCGAGGCCCGCTCCGATCTTTGGCAGGTCATGGAATTTGCCAAGCGTTTCAAGATGGAAGAGGTCTGGCCGGCCGAGTTGCTGGCCAAGGCGCCCAAGCTGAAGGGCAAGACGATGTATGACGCGCTCTTTGCCAATGGCGTGGTCAACAAGTACAAGACCAACGAAACCGCTGCCGGCTTCGATAACGACGAGTCCAAGCACTTCGGCTATTACGTCCAGAAGGGCCTGTTCGAGGAATATGCCTCTTTCGGTCGTGGCCATGGCCACGATCTGGCCCCCTTCGATACCTATCACCAGGCTCGCGGTCTGCGCTGGCCGGTGGTTGGCGGCAAGGAAACGCTGTGGCGTTTCCGCGAGGGCTACGACTCCTACGTCAAGAAGGGCGAGGGGGTTAAGTTCTACGGCCACAAGGACGGCAAGGCAATTATTTTCGCCCTGCCCTACCAGCCGCCCGCCGAGTCGCCGGACAAGGAATTCGACCTCTGGTTATCCACCGGGCGCGTCCTCGAGCACTGGCACACCGGCACCATGACCCGCCGGGTTCCCGAGCTGTACAAAGCCTTCCCGGATGCTGTTCTCTTCATGCACCCGGATGACGCCAAGGCGCGTGGCTTGCAGCGCGGCATGGAGGTCAAGGTGGCTTCGCGGCGTGGTGAAATCCAGCTGCGCGTCGAGACGCGTGGCCGCAACAAGCCACCGCGTGGTCTGGTCTTCATCCCGTTCTTCGATGCCGGTCGTCTGGTCAATAAGTTGACGCTGGATGCGACCTGTCCGATTTCGAAGGAAACGGATTACAAGAAATGCGCCGTCAAGGTTACTCGGGCCTGATAAGGCCGGATTCCACGGTCAACCGGAAAAATGAGCCAAAAAGCGAATGGAGTCCCGGCTCCAGACGCTCATCGGAGGTAATGAATATGAGATTGATCACTGCACTGGCCCTGGCCGCCGGCATGCTCCTGGGGGGAGTTGGCGGCGTCAGCGCGCAGGAATTGCGAGTGAATGAGATCGGCATCGAGTCGATCGAGGGGAATGCCAAGGTCGATATGTTCCGGCCGGAGAAGGATCAGGACATCATTCCGCGCAACTTCCAGAAGCAGCCGCCGCTGATACCGCACAGCATCAAGGGCTACAACATCACGCAGAATTTCAACAAGTGCATGGACTGCCACTCGAAGGAACGGGCCGAGGAAACCGGCGCGACGAAGGTCGCCAAGTCGCACTATCTCGACCGCGAAGACAAGAAGCAGTCGAATATTTCGCCACGCCGTTATTTCTGCATGCAGTGCCACGTGCCGCAGTTCGACGCCAAGCCGCTCGTCGCCAATACCTATAAGCCGGCTGCCAAGAAGGGGGAATGATGAGTCTCGATAAATTCACGCCCGCATGGGTCAAGCGCATCGGGCTGGTCACCGTATTTGGCCTGTTTGCTGCCGGTATCGTTTTCTGGGGTGGCTTCAACTGGGCGCTCGAGGCGACCAACAAGGAATCGTTCTGTATCTCCTGCCACGAGATGGAGGAAAACGTCTTCCGCGAGTACCAGAATACGGTGCACTATACGAACCGCACCGGGGTGCGCGCCACCTGTCCGGATTGCCACGTGCCCAAGGAGTGGGGCCCGAAGATGATCCGCAAGATCCAAGCCTCCAATGAAGTGCTGCACAAGGTTTTGGGCACCATCGATACGCCCGAGAAGTTCAATGCCAAACGTGCCCAGCTCGCCCAGAACGAGTGGAAACGCATGAAGGCGAACGATTCGCAGGAATGCCGCAACTGCCATCGCTACGACTACATGGATTACACCGAGCAGGGCAACCGTGCTGCCAAGCAGCATCCGCAAGCCTTCACCGAGGGTAAGACCTGTATCGACTGCCACAAGGGCATTGCCCACCAGTTGCCGGCAATCGACCAGCACATTGGCAAGCAGAACGACGGCGCAGTGGCTATCTCGCACGGCGAAAAACCGGCAGAGCCAGCCAAGGAAGAAGAGAAGCCAGCGGCCAAATAATCCCTTTGCCGATGGCATCAAGACAAACCCGGCCGCGTGCCGGGTTTGTTGTTTTGTGGCGAAAAGGGTTGCCTAGCGTGTGGAAATTACAAATATTCACGCAATCGCCTGCAAATAGGCGCTCTCGGGGCAACACTTATTCAAAAAGGTATGCTACTTTTGTCGTGCTGCCGTTCCGACGGCCAGTTTTCTTAAACATTGATAGGTAACTAGGAGGCACTTAGATGAATAAATCCGAGCTGGTCGAAGTTGCTGCAAAAGAAGCTGGTATAACCAAGGCTGCTGCCGACAAGGCGCTGTCGGCCATCATCGGCGCGGTGGTCAAGACCGTGACCGCAGGGGAGTCTGTTACACTCGTTGGTTTCGGCACGTTCAAGTCCGCAAAGCGCGCAGCGCGCACCGGCAAGAATCCAAAAACCGGCGCTACGCTGAAAATTCCCGCTACTACGGTTCCGAAATTTACTGCTGGTACGGCTTTCAAGGCATCGGTCGCCGCCAAGAAGACCGCCGCCAAAAAGAAGTAATCCGGTGTTAACGAATGCGGGGTTCGTCTTCGACGGGCTCCGCTTTTTTAAGTTGCAATGACCAATCAGAATCCAGAAAATCCCCCCGAAGCTCCCGTTACGGTAGCCCCGCCGCCTGATACGCGTCGCCGCTTGCGTGACCTACTTTCGATCCCCGAGCGTGATCGAACCGACGAGCAGTGGGACGAAATCATCGAGCTGGAAATCCAGCTCGCTCCCGGTAACCGTGTTTCCAGCAACGAGCCGCTTGGTGGCAATCCTGGCCGCAGCAACATGCAGCATGGCAAGCCGGGTGGAAATGCCGGTACCGGCGGCGGCCTTGGCCAGCAGCAAAAGAAGCATCGTCCACGCACCAACAACAATCGCCGGCCGCGCCAGAACAAGCCGCAAACCGGCGGTGGTGGTGGCACTCCCGCCTGATCTGCTTGTTTCATTCTCCTGAAACGGCATAATCGCCGTCATGCGGCAGTTTGATCTGATCATCGTTGGCGGAGGGCTGGCCGGGGCCAGCCTGGCCTTGGCCTTGCGCGACACCCGCTTGCGTATCGCGCTCGTCGAGAACAATCCTCCGCATCTTTCCGATGGCTGGGATTCGCGTATCTACGCGATCAGCCCGGCCAATGTCGCGTTTCTTGAATCGATCGGGGCATGGCGCCATCTGGATGCAGCAAGAATGGCGCCGATTCGTGCCATGCAAATCCATGGTGATGGTGCCGGCCGGCTGGATTTTTCCGCTTTCGAGACCGGTGTTTCCGAATTGGGCTGGATTCTCGAATCTTCGCAGATGGCTTGCGAGTTTTGGGAAAGCGCCAAGCGGCAGGGCAATCTGACGCTGTTTTGTCCGGCTCGGCCGGATGGCCTTGAGTTGCGTCACGACGCTGCTGTCCTCCATCTGAGCGATGGCACGGTGTTGTCGGCCCGGCTCCTGGTTGGGGCGGATGGTCGCGATTCCTGGGTGCGGCAGACTGCAGGCCTTGTTGCAGTAAATACGCCCTATGGCGAAAAAGGCCTGGTCGCCAATTTCGCCACGGAAAAACCGCACAACAACACGGCGTTCCAGTGGTTTCGTGATGATGGTGTGCTCGCCTATCTTCCCTTGCCGGGAAATCGCATTTCCATCGTGTGGTCTACGCCCGATGGCCATGCTGATGAACTCTGTTCTTTGTCTTCTGAACTGCTTTGCGAGAGAGTCGCCGAGGCCGGGAGTCTGGTCCTGGGCAAGCTCGAGTTGCTTACGGCTCCGGCGGCTTTCCCCTTGCGCTTGATGCGCGTTCCGCAAACAGTCGCGCCACGCCTGGCGCTGGTCGGTGATGCTGCGCATGGAATTCATCCCTTGTCCGGTCATGGTATCAATCTTGGCTTTCAGGATGCCATGACGCTGGCCGGTCAACTGGCCGCAACACAACCATGGCACGATATCGGTCAGGAGCGTTTCCTGCAGCGTTATCAGCGCGCACGACGCGAGGAAACCGTGTTGATGCAGACAACCACAGACAGTTTGCGGCGCTTGTTCAAAAATTCGCCGCCAGGATTGCGTCCGTTACGAAATCTTGGGATGAATCTGACCAACGGCCTGCCCTTAATTAAAAATGCCTTGGTGCGGTATGCTCTCGGCGCCCTTTAGGAGAATCGCATGTTGAAAAAATTGTTGCCGATGGCTTTGGCGATGGCATTTTGTCTGAATGTCGCGGCTGACGAAGCCGATATACGCAAGCAAATGGAGGCTAAGCTCGGCACCAAGGTCGAAAGCGTCACGAAATCCGGTTACCTTGGACTTTACGAAGTCTACGCCGACGGCAATATTTTCTATACCGACGAAAAAATGTCAGCCATCGTGGTCAGCGGTCAGTTGATTGACGCTAAAACGATGAAAAACGTCACCGATGAGCGCATGAAAAAGCTTACGGCGATCAGGTTTGGCGATTTGCCGCTGGATCGCGCCATCAAGCAAGTGCGCGGCGACGGCAAGCGCGTGCTGGCCACCTTCGAAGATCCCAATTGCGGCTATTGCAAGCGTTTGGCCAAGGAGTTGTTGAAGCTGGAAAATGTGACGGTCTATACCTTCCTGTTGCCCATCCTTTCCGAAGACTCGGTGCGCAAGTCCAAGCAGATCTGGTGTTCCAGCGATCGAGCCAAGGCATGGAATGACTGGATGGTCGACGGCAAGGCTCCGACCGGTCGCGAAGATTGTGATACCTCCGCCGTGACCAAAAATCAGGAATTTGGCCGCAAGCTCAATATCACTGGTACGCCGACCATGTTCTTTGTCGATGGCGAGCGGGTTCCTGGCGCAATACCGTTGGCCCGCATCGAGCAGAAACTCGGTCAGGTCAAGTAGTTCGCGGACGCTGAGACTCGGGCGCGTGCTCAGCGCCTATTGTGATTCGTCCATTCCGAAGGCATGATCCCTGAATGGGCATATCCTCCTCCGGACAAATGATCGGCCGTGCGTTCGGAGCGCGTGTTCGGCTTGTGCTGTTTTTCGTCTTTACCTGGTTGGGTGTCGCCCTGTTGCTGGCATTTTTGCTCAACGAAGGGCGGCGCGAGGCGGAACGGAAAGTCCCCTCTGATGCTCTCGGCGTTACCTCACTGTTGGAGTCTCGCCTGGCGGCGACGATGCGGCGGCTGCAGGGCAATCTTGAGCATCTTGCCGCCTCGTTGCCCCGGGATGCTTTCAAGCCGGCGGCGGTCGGGCGTTATCGGGAAACCGTGGTCAATGAACTGGGGCTCTTTTCCGGGCAGTTTCCGGAGGTGAGCGGCTTTCGCGTCATGGATGCGGCGGGCGACCTTCTTTACGCATCCGGCGTCGCGCTTCAGTCCTCGGGGTTTGCTGATCGCAGTTATTTCGATGTGCCAGCGCAATCCAGCAATGGCCTTTATTTTTCAGAAGTAATTGCCGACAAGCTGTCCGGACGTTCATTCATGTTCGTTATTCAGCCAGTACGCGATGCCCACGGTGGCTTGCTCGGACTGGTGGCGGCGCCGCTTGATCTGGATGTTCTGGCGAAGAACTTCGAGACGATCAACGTTGGTTCGAAGGGGGTTGTCGCGATCTGGCGGGCCGATGATGGTCGGTTGATCCTGCGGCGGCCAGCCGTTCCCGATCAGGTAAATCAGGTGCTGCCGAACAATCCCCTGCAGCGACGGATCGAGTCCGGAGAGAAAATCGGCACGATGCGCTTGCCGGCCGCGCTCGACGGGCTTGAGCGGGTTTATGCATTTCAGCGCATCGCCGATTACCCGCTGTATGTTGCCGGAGGCCTGGCGGTCGACGATTACCTGGCCGAGTGGCGCCAGACTCTGTGGGTTGTTGCTGTGTCGGCGCTCCTGCTTTTTCTGTCTCTCTCCCTGGTCCTGATCCGTTTGTTACGGGCGGAAAACGAGGAGGAGGTGATTGCCCGAAAGTTGTCGCAGAGCGAGGCGCGCTATCGCATGCTGGCGGAAAACAGCCATGACGTCATCTGGACGCTCGATATCCCGTCACGACGCTATACCTACGTCAGTCCCTCGATTACCGACATGTGCGGCTATTTGCCCGAGGATGTGGTCGGCCAGTCGATCGACGCTCGCCTGACCCCGGAGTCGGCTTCCCGGCTGGCCCGGGATATTGACCAGCGCTTGCGGCGCATGGCGGCTGGCGACAAGGCGGCAAGTGTCGTGGTCAGCGAACTGGAACAGGTTTGCAAGGATGGCGAGGTCATTTCGACCGAGGTGGTTTCGAGTTATCTACAGGATGCCGATGGCGTCGCCCATACCATTCTCGGTATCACTCGCAATGTCAGCGAACGCAAGGCGGCCGAACTGGCTTTGCGCGAAACCAACCGGCAACTGCATGCACGGATCGAGGAAATCGGTCGCTTGCAGGTGGCGCTGCAGGAACTGGCCGTGCGCGACAGCCTGACTGGACTGTACAACCGGCGCTATCTCGATGAAACGCTCGAGCGCGAGGTTTCCCGGGCGCGTCGGGAGGGGAATCCGCTGGCACTGGTCATGCTCGATATCGACTATTTCAAACGGGTTAACGATACCTACGGCCATCAGGTGGGTGACGAGGCCTTGCGCATGCTGGCGACGACTTTGCTGGCCGATGTCCGGACGGAAGACGTGGCCTGTCGTTATGGTGGTGAGGAATTCCTTATCCTGCTGCCCAATATGCCGCTGGAGACGGCTATCCAGCGGGCCGAAGCCTGGCGACAGGCGATCGAGGAGTTGTCAGTTGCCCTTGGCAACTTCCATATCACATTTACCATTTCCCTCGGGGTGGCGGCCTATCCCGAGCACGGCAAGACACCGGACGACCTGACCCGCTGCGCCGATCAGGCGCTTTATCGGGCCAAGCACGAAGGCCGTAACCAGGTTTCTGTCTTCTCCGCCTGATTCTGCGGTGGCCGGCTAAATGCCGGATCGGTGGCTTCTTCGCCGCGCACATTCCACTTTTTACCACGTCGGCATGCGTTGCCCGGGAATGTTTTTGATTTGCCTCAACTCCTGATAAGTCACTTTAAGTGTCAATGTTCTCGCATTGATTTTTAAGGATAATTTTTCTCAAAATCTGTCGCGAAAAATAACCGTAAGTCCTTGTTGCGTAAGAAAAAATCCCAATTTCTCGCTTGACTGAGCAGTGTTGTTGTTCTAAAGTGGGAAAACGTGTTGAAAAGTGGGTAAACGGGGGCGAGACGAGAGATGTTCGAAGGCGCGGCGGCACTAAATCTGGATGCGAAGGGACGGCTTGCCATACCGGCAAGGCACCGTGAGTCCCTGCTCGCCGCCAGTGAGGGCGCCCTGGTCCTGACGGCGCATCCGCATCGCTGTCTGCTGCTTTACCCATCGCCGGCCTGGCAGCCGATCCGCGAGCAGATCCTCAAGGCATCGAGCCTTGATCCGCGTTCGGCCTCGATCAAGCGCGTGCTGGTCGGTAATGCCCGTACCGAGGAGCTCGATTCCGCTGGGCGCATCCTGGTTGCGCCGGAGCTGCGTGAATACGCCAAGTTCGAAAAGACCGTCTATCTGGTTGGTATGGGGACACACTTCGAAATCTGGAGTGAGGCGGGCTGGAAACAACAGAATGACCTGGCAGCGGAGGCGCTGTCCGGCGACTTGCCGCCGGGCTTCGGGGATCTTGTCCTGTGACCCGCGGTGCCGCCCATGTGACGGTACTGCTCGAGGAGGCGGTGGATGCGCTGGCGATCAAAGCCGACGGCATCTACGTTGACGCCACCTTCGGGCGCGGTGGCCATAGCCGCCGGATTCTTTCCGCGCTGAATGAAAAAGGCCGCCTGGTGGCGGTCGACCGTGACCCGCAGGCAATTGCCGCGGGTGCGGCTATCGATGATTCCCGGTTTTTACTCGTGCACCGCGCTTTCGGCGAACTGGCCGAGGCGGCGGACGAGGCTGGTGTAAGTGATGTTGATGGGGTTTTGTTTGATGTAGGGGTGTCGTCGCCGCAAATCGACGACGGGGAGCGCGGCTTCAGCTTTCGCTACGACGCGCCGCTCGACATGCGTATGGATACGACGCAGGGCGAGACGGCGGCCGAGTGGCTGGCGCGGGCCGAGATAAGAGACATCACGGAGGTCATTAGAAATTATGGCGAAGAACGGTTTGCTTTCCAGATTGCAAAGAAGGTTGTGGCTGCTCGGGTCGAACAACCTATTGTCACAACAGGTCAGTTCGCGGCCCTCGTACGCGAGACCGTGCGCACCCGTGAGCCAGGGCAGGACCCGGCGACGCGCAGCTTTCAAGCTCTACGGATTCATATCAATCAAGAACTCCGCCAGCTGGAGATAGCCCTGCCACAGGCGCTCGGCTTGCTGAAGCCGGGTGGCCGACTGGTCGTGATCTGTTTCCACTCGCTCGAAGACCGCATCGTCAAGAACTTTATGCGCAACGAATCGGTTGCCGATGATCTGCCCAAGGGTTTGCCCTTGCGCGCTGACCAGTTGCCGAAGCCGAAGCTGCGTCTGCTTGGCAAGCCGGTGAAGCCGTCTGCTGCGGAAATTGGTGCCAATCCGCGGGCGCGCAGTGCCGTGATGCGCGTGGCTGAAAAACTGTAATGCTGCGTTTCAATGTGATCCTTCTCATGATCGTCGTCTTTTGCGCCCTTGGTGTGGTGACCTCCCAGCACCGGGCGCGCAAGCTGTTCCAGGCGCTCGAGACGGAGCAGGAACGGGCGCGCCAGCTTGATGTTGAATACGGTCAGCTGCAGCTCGAAATGTCGACCTGGGCCAACCATCCACGGATCGAAAAGATCGCTCGCGAGCGTCTGCACATGGTGACGCCGAATTCGGCAGTGCCCAAGGGGGCGCGCTGATGGTCGTGCGTCGTCGCCCGCAACGTGGTCACCGCTTTACCGAAAGCCCGGTGTTGCAACTGGCCTTGCAGGGCTGGCGTTCGCGTACCGTTGGCCTGCTGCTCATGGCGGCCTTTCTGGCGCTGGTGGCGCGCGGCTTCTATCTGCAGGTCATCAATAACGACTTCCTGCAGCAGAAGGGTGATTCGCGCTATCTGCGCGACATCGAGATTTCCGCCTCGCGCGGCAAGATCGTCGATCGCAATGGCGACATGCTGGCCGTGTCGACGCCGATGAAGACGATCTGGGCGATTCCCGCCGATGCGCGGACGATGAATGGCGAGCAAAAGCGCCAGCTGGCCGGCATGCTCGACATGAATGTGCGTGAGCTGGACGGCAAGATCGCCTCCGAAAAGACTTTTACCTTCGTCAAGCGTCAGGTTTCGCCAGAGACGGCTGATCGCATCGGCGCCCAGAAATTCCCGGGCGTGCATCAGGAAAAGGAATATCGCCGCTTTTACCCGACCGGCGACATGACCGCCCACATCGTCGGCTTCACCGGCGTGGACGACAAGGGCCTGGAAGGCGTCGAACTGGCTTTCCAGAACAGCCTGCTCGGCCGTCCGGGCAGCCGCACGGTGATTCGTGACCGGCGCGGCAATATCGTCGAGGACGTCGGCGCGACCAAGCCGCCGCAGGATGGCAAGGATGTCCGTCTGGCGCTCGATTCGAAGATTCAGTACCTCGCCTTCAGCCAGCTCAAGGCGGCGGTCGAGGCCAACAATGCCAAGGCCGGCGGCGCCATCGTCATCGATGCGCGCACCGGCGAAATCCTGGCGCTGGCCAACTGGCCGACTTACAACCCGAACAACCGCGAGCGCCTGTCCGGGGCGCAATTGCGCAACCGCGCCATCACCGATACTTTCGAGCCGGGGTCGGTGATGAAGCCGTTTACGGCGGCGCTGGCGCTCGAAAAAGGCAAGGTTCGTTTCGACACCATCGTCAATTGCGCACCGGGTCGGATGACGATCGGTAGCGCGACCATTTCCGATGCCCATCCGCATGGTGCCCTGAGCGTCGCCGAGGTCATCCAGAAATCCTCCAACGTCGGCACGGCCAAGATTGCGCTGGGTTTCCCACCGAAAGAAATGTGGGAAATGTTCGACAGCATCGGTTTCGGCCAGATGCCGAACCTCGGCTTCCCGGGCGAGGTCAATGGCCGCCTGCGGCCGTGGAAGAACTGGCGGCCGATCGAGCAGGCGACGATGTCCTACGGCCACGGCATTGCCGTCAGCCTGGTGCAGCTGGCCCGGGCCTACACGGTTTTTGCCCACGATGGCGAACTGATGCCGCTGTCGCTGACCAAGATTGACGACGCGCCGCCGCATGGCGTCCGCGTCTTTTCGCCGCAGACCATGCGTGAATTGCGCATCATGCTCGAAATGGCCGTTCAGCCCGAAGGTACAGCACCCAAGGCGCGCGTCGCCGGCTATCGCGTCGGCGGCAAGACGGGGACGGCCTACAAGATCGAAGGCGGTGTTTATGCCCGCAAATACGTCGCTTCCTTCGTCGGCATCGCACCGATCAGCGATCCACGTCTGGTCGTTGCGGTCATGATCGACGAGCCTACTGGTGGCGCTCACTACGGTGGCGACGTGGCCGGCCCGGCTTTCTCTCAGATCGTCGGCGGTGCCTTGCGCACCCTCGGTGTGCCGCCGGATGCGCCAATTCAGGTGGCCGATGCCAGCGTTGGAAAGGGCAAGCTGTGAGCAGCCCGCGCCAACTTCTCGACCGTCTCGAAGCGATGGGTGTCGTGCCGACCGGTGTTGCCGACGACAGCCGTCAGGTCCAGCCTGGCGATCTCTTCCTGGCCTATCCTGGCGATCTGGCCGATGGCCGCCGCTACATTGCCGATGCGCTGGCGCGCGGCGCTGTCGCTGTCTTCTGGCAGCCCGGTGGCGATTTCAATTTTGAGCAAAATTTCCGGTTGACCGTGGGAATGCCGGTCGACGCCCTGCGCCCGCTGGCCGGCCCCTTGGCGCACGCCGTTTATGGTCACCCGAGCGAAGGGCTGTCGCTGATCGCCATCACCGGTACCAACGGCAAAACTACGATCAGCCAGTGTCTGGCCCAAGCCTACCCGAAACCCTGCGCCATCATCGGCACGCTCGGCGCCGGCTTCCCCGAAGCGCTGACCGAAACCGGTTTCACGACGCCGGAAGCGACGACTCTGATGCGCTATCTGGCCGGCTTCCGTGCCGCTGGTGCGGCCGCCTGCGCCCTTGAGGCCAGCTCGATCGGCATCGAAGAGGGCCGGATTAACGGCGCCCGCGTCGATGTCGCCGTGTTCACCAACATGACGCGCGATCACCTCGACTACCACGGCACGATGGATGCCTATGCCGAGGCCAAGAAAAAGCTCTTCCTCTGGCCGCGCTTACGCACCGCCATCATCAATCTCGATGACGAATTCGGCCGGGTTCTGTCGCGCGAGACGACCGCCATGCGCATCCTCGGCTACGCCATTGGCGAACAGCGCCGCGATTACCCGGCGCTGGTGCGTGCCGAAAACCTCGTCGATACGCCATTCGGCCAGCGTTTCAATCTGGTCCTGCCAAACGGAAGGGCGCCGGTCGATACCGCTCTGGTCGGCCGCTACAACATCTCCAATCTGCTCGCCATCGCCGCCGTGCTGCACGACGCCGGCGTGCAGGCCTCCGAAGTGGCGCGCCGCCTGTCCGAACTGACGGCGCCGCCGGGCCGCATGGAACGCCTCGGCGGCCAGAGCGAACCGCTCGTCGTCGTCGATTACTCGCATACCCCCGATGCCCTGGAAAACGCCCTCGTCGCCCTGCGCCCCGTCGCCGAGTCGCGTGGTGGCAAGCTGGTCGTCGTCTTCGGCTGCGGTGGCGACCGCGATCCCGGCAAGCGCCCGTTGATGGGCGCATTAGCCGAACGCCTGGCCGACCGCGTCCTGGTCACCAGCGACAATCCGCGCAGTGAGCAGCCGCAGGCCATCATCGACGCCATCGTCGCCGGCATGAAGCTGGCCGAGGTAGAAGCCGACCGCGCCGTCGCCATCGAGCGCGTCATCGGCGAGGCTGACGTCAGTGACGTCGTCCTGCTTGCCGGCAAGGGCCACGAAACCTATCAGGAAATTTCCGGTGTTCGTCACCATTTTTCCGACATCGAGCAGGCTGCCGCCGCCCTGGCCCTGCGTCGAACCAATCACAAGGAGGAGGCAGCATGAAGTGGCTGCTCTCACAGGTCGCCCAGGCGACCCATGGCCGTCTGATCGGCGGTGACGTCGATATCACCGGCGTGTCGACCGACACCCGTACCGTCGCCGAAGGCCAGTTGTTCATCGCCCTGAGCGGCGAACGTTTTGACGCCCATGATTTTCTCGATCAGGCCGTGGCGGCTGGGGCCGTCGCCCTGCTCGTCGCCGATGAAAGCAAGGTGCCGGCTGGCGTTTCGGCTGTCGTCGTCGATGACACCCGTCTCGCCCTCGGTCGTTTCGCCGCCGCCTGGCGCGCCCAGTTCACGCTGCCGGTCATTGCCGTGACCGGCTCAAATGGCAAGACGACGACCAAGGAAATGGTCGCTGCGATTCTCAAGGCCGCCTTCGGCGCCGCCGTGTTGTCCACGCGCGGCAACCTCAACAACGATATCGGCCTGCCGCTGACCCTGCTCGGCCTGCGCCTCTCGCATCGTGCCGCCGTCATCGAGATGGGCATGAATCATCCCGGCGAAATCGCCTATCTGGCGCCGATTGGCGCGCCGACCGTGGCGCTGGTCACCAACGCCCAGCGCGCTCACCTCGAAGGCATGGGCGACCTCGATGAAGTGGCGCGCGAAAAGGGCAGTATTTTCGCTGGCCTGCAGCCGAACGGCATCGCCGTGATCAATGCCGACGATGCCTACGCCGGTTTCTGGCGCGGCCAGGCAGCGCCGCATGCCGTGCGGACTTTCGCCATCGACCACGCCGCCGATGTGCGCGGCACCGTGCGCCAGCACGGTCTGGAAATCGCCATCGAACTGACCGCGCCGGAAGGCGAAGCGGCGATCACGCTGCACATTCCCGGTCGCCACAACGCCCGCAACGCCGTCGCCGCCGCAGCTGCCTGCCTGGCCGCCGGTGTGCCGATGGCGGCAGTGGCCGCCGGGCTGGAAGCCTTCTCCGGCGTCAAGGGCCGTCTGCAGCGCCGGGCCGGCAACAAGGGCGCCGAAATTCTCGACGACACCTACAACGCCAATCCGGATTCGGTCAGGGCTGGCATCGACGTGCTGGCTGCCACCATCGGTCGCAAGCTGTTCGTGCTCGGTGACATGGGCGAAATCGGCGAAGCCAGCGGCCAGTATCACGACGAAATCGGCGGCTATGCCAAGAGCCAAGGCATCGACCGTTTGTTTGCCCTCGGCGATGCCTCGCAACTGGCCGTCCGCAACTTCGGCGAAGGCGCCCGGCATTTCTGCAACATCGAAAAACTGATTGCTGCGGTCGACAAGGAACTGGGCCCGGAAACTACGGTGCTGGTCAAGGGTTCGCGCTTTATGAAAATGGAACGTGTGGTCGATGCGCTGGCCGCGCCCGTCGCCGCCGAGGAGAAAAACTGATGCTGCTGGCACTTGCCCAATGGCTCGCCCAGGACGTTCGCTTCTTCAACGTCTTCAACTACATCACGCTGCGTACCGTGCTGGCGACGCTGACGGCACTGCTCATCTCGTTTGCCGCCGGTCCCGGCGTCATCCGCTGGCTGGCCGCCAAGAAGATAGGTCAAGCGGTGCGCACCGACGGACCGCAAACCCATCTCGTCAAATCGGGCACGCCGACCATGGGCGGTGTGCTGATCCTGATCTCGATCGGCATCACGACGCTGTTGTGGGGTGACCTGAGCAACAAGTACGTGTGGACTGTGCTCGTCGTCACGCTCGGTTTTGGCATTGTTGGCTGGTACGACGACTGGAAGAAGGTTGTCTATCGTGACCCGAATGGCCTGGCCAGTCGGTGGAAATTCCTCTGGCAATCGGTGCTCGGCCTCGGTGCCGCGCTGTTCCTTGCCTACTCGGCCAAGTCGGGGGCACAGACCGAATTGATCGTGCCCTTCTTCAAGACCATCGCCTACCCGCTCGGCATCGTCGGTTTCATCACGCTGACTTACTTCGTCATCGTCGGCACCAGCAACGCGGTCAATCTGACCGACGGCCTCGACGGCCTCGCCATCATGCCGACCGTCATGATCGCCGGCGCCTTCGCCATCTTCGCCTACGTCACCGGCCACGCCGGGCTTGCCAAGTACTTGCTCATTCCTTACGTGCCGGGGGCGGGCGAGCTGTGCATCCTGCTCGGCGCCATCGCCGGGGCCGGCCTCGGTTTCCTGTGGTTCAACGCCTATCCGGCCGAAGTCTTCATGGGCGACGTCGGCGCGCTGTCGCTCGGCGCGGCGCTCGGCACCGTCGCCGTCATCCTGCGCCAGGAAATCGTCCTGCTCATCATGGGCGGCGTTTTCGTCGTCGAAACCCTGTCGGTCATGCTGCAGGTCAGCTACTTCAAATACACCAAGAAAAAATTCGGCGAAGGCCGCCGCATCCTGCGCATGGCGCCGCTGCACCACCACTTTGAACAATCGGGCTGGAAGGAGACGCAGGTCGTCGTCCGCTTCTGGATCATCACCATCATGCTCGTGCTGGTCGGGCTGTCTTCGTTGAAGTTGCGCTAAACATGGAACTTCGCGGCAAACGCGTTCTGGTCGTCGGGCTCGGTGAGTCCGGACTGGCGATGGCCAAGTGGCTGCATCGCCAGGGCGCGTTGGTCCGCGTCGCTGATTCGCGCGACAACCCGCCTAACGTCGACGCCCTGCAACGCGTCGCGCCGGGGGCCGAACTGATCGCCGGGCCGTTTGTCGAGGCACCATTTGCCAGCGCTGATCTCGTCGCGCTGTCGCCGGGAGTTCCGAAGGCCACACCGGTGATTGCTACGGTCAACCGGAAAATAGTGTCAGAAATAGAATTGTTCGCCGCCGGCGTACGCGAGCAGGTGCCGGGTTCGAAGATCATCGCCATCACCGGCAGCAACGGCAAGACGACCACCACGGCGCTGACCGCCCACCTCTTGAACGGTGCCGGCGTGCCGGCCATCGCCTGCGGCAACATCTCGCCGTCGGCCCTCGATGCGCTGATGGATGCGCAGGATGCCGGTACTTTGCCGCAAGTCTGGGTCGTCGAACTGTCCAGCTTCCAGCTCGAAACGACGCATCACCTGAATGCCGCAGCCGCCACAGTCCTCAACGTTTCCGAAGATCACCTCGACCGCTACGAAGGCAGCCTGGCCAATTACGCCGCCGCCAAGTCGCGCGTCTTCCAGGGCAAGGGCGTCATGGTACTGAACCGTGAAGACGACTGGTCGATGGCCAATGGCCGTTGTGGCCGGACGATGGTGACCTTCGGCCTGAATGCCGCACCGCGCGGCGTCGATTACGGGTTTGTCGACGGCGCCATCTGGCGCGGCAAGGAAAAGCTCGTCGCGCTGGCTGATCTCAAGCTGTCCGGCCTGCACAACGCCGCCAACGCCATGGCGGCGTTGGCCCTGTGCGAAGCCATCGGCGTCGCGCCGGCCGGCCTGATCGAGCCGCTCAAGTCGTTCGCCGGTCTGCCGCATCGTGTCGAAACGGTGGCTGAAATCGGCGGCGTGCTCTACGTCGACGATTCCAAGGGCACCAACGTCGGCGCCACGCTGGCCGCAATCGAAGGCATGGGCCGCAAGGTCGCCATCGTCCTCGGTGGTGACGGTAAAGGGCAGGACTTCTCGCCCTTGAAGCCCGCCCTCGAACTACACGGCCGCGCCGTTGCGTTGATCGGCCGCGATGCCGCCGCTATCGGCATGGCCCTCGAAGGCAGCGGCGTGCCGACCCGCATTCTCGGTGACATGGAAACGGCGGTGCGCTGGCTGGCCGGCCACGCCCAAGCTGGCGATTGCGTCCTGCTCTCGCCGGCCTGTGCCAGCCTCGACATGTACAAAAATTACGCCCACCGCGCCCAGGCTTTCATCGACGCGGTGAAGGGGCTGAAATCATGATGATCGGCGCCCTCGACTCGCCGCGTCGGCAAGTCGCCGAGATCGACTACGCCCTGTTGTGGAGCGTGCTGATCCTGCTCTTCTCCGGCCTGGTCATGGTCTATTCGGCTTCGATTGCCATTGCCGAAGGCGGTCGTTTCACCGGCCACCAGCCGGCCTACTACCTGGTGCGCCACGGCGTCTTCCTGTGCATCGGCCTGGTTGCCGCGGCGGTCACTTTCCAGGTACCGCTGTCGCTGTGGCAGAAGAACGCGCCCTACCTGTTCATGATCGGCGTCGCCTTGCTGGCCCTCGTGCTGATCCCCGGTATCGGCCGCGACGTCAATGGCGCCCGGCGCTGGCTGTCACTCGGTTTCGCCAACTTGCAGCCGTCCGAACTCATGAAGCTGTTCGCCGTGCTCTACGCCGCCGACTATACGGTGCGCAAGATCAACGTCATGCATGACCTCAAGCAGGCCTTCCTGCCGATGTTCGGTGCCATGGCCATCGTCGGCATGCTGCTGCTCAAGGAGCCTGACTTCGGCGCCCTGGTCGTCATCATCTCGATCGCCATGGGCATTCTCTTCCTCGGCGGCCTCAAGGCGCGGTTGTTCGCGCTGCTCATCGTCGGCCTGCTCATTGCCTTTGCGATCATGATCATCGTCTCGCCCTACCGGCGCGACCGGGTGTTCGGCTTCATGGACCCGTGGGCCGATGCCTACGGCCGCGGTTACCAGCTGTCGCATTCGCTGATCGCTTTCGGCCGCGGTGAACTGTTCGGCGTCGGCCTCGGCGCCAGCGTCGAAAAACTGTTCTACCTGCCGGAAGCGCATACCGATTTCCTGCTCGCCGTGATCGCCGAGGAACTGGGCTTCTTCGGCGTCGTCGCGATCATCGCGCTGTTTGCGCTGCTCGTTCAGCGCGCCTTCGCCATCGGCCGCCAGTGCGTCCAGCTCGACCGCCTCTACCCGGCGCTCGTCGCCATGGGCATGGGCATCTGGTTTGGCGTCCAATCCTTCATCAACATGGGTGTCAACATGGGCCTGTTGCCGACCAAGGGCCTGACCTTGCCGCTCATGAGCTTCGGCGGTTCGGGTGTCTTCGCCAACTGCGTGGCTTTGGCGATTCTCTTGCGGGTTGACTGGGAGAACCGGCAGCTCATGAGAGGAGGCAAGCTATGAGCAAGACCATCATGATCATGGCCGGCGGTACCGGCGGCCACATCTTTCCGGCCCTCGCCGTCGCTCACTCGATGCGCGATGCCGGCTGGCGTGTCGTCTGGCTGGGCAATCCGGAGGGCATGGAAGCCCGTCTGGTGCCACAGCACGGCTTCGAGATGGTCAATCTGAAATTCGCCGCCCTGCGTGGCAAGGGCATCCTGCGCAAGCTGTTGCTGCCGCTCAATCTGCTCAAGGGCTTCTGGCAGGCGCAGAAGGCCATCCGCCAGGTGCAGCCCGATGTCGTGCTCGGCATGGGCGGCTACATCACCTTCCCGGGCGGCATGATGGCTGTGCTGCTGGGCAAGCCGCTCGTTGTCCATGAACAGAATTCGGTGGCCGGGCTGGCCAATCGCGTGCTGGCCGGGGTGGCCGATCGCATCGTGACCGGTTTCCCGGATGTCCTGAACAAGGGCATCTGGGCCGGCAACCCGGTGCGTCCGGAAATCGCCAAGATTGCCCCGCCGGCCGAGCGTTTTGCCGAGCACACCGGCGCCTTGCGCGTGCTGGTCATTGGCGGCAGCCTCGGCGCCCAGGCGCTTAACGAAATGGTGCCCAAGGGCATGGCCCTGCTGGCTGAATCCGAGCAACCGCAGATCGTCCATCAGGCCGGCGAAAAACATATCGAGGCGCTCAAGGCCAATTACGCCGCAGTTGGCGTCCAGGCCCATTGCGTCTCCTTCATCGAAGACATGGCCGGTGCTTACGAATGGGCCGATCTGGTCATCTGCCGGGCCGGCGCGCTGACCGTGGCCGAACTGGCAGCGACCGGCGTGGCGAGCATTCTGGTGCCCTTCCCGCATGCGGTCGATGACCACCAGACCGGCAACGCCAAGTTCCTGGTCAATGTCGGCGGCGCCTTCATGTTGCCGCAGACCGAACTGACGCCGGAGTCGATTGCGCTGATCCGCAACTATTCCCGCGGTCAACTGCTGGAAATGGCTGAAAAGGCCCGCAGTCTGGCCAAGCCCGATGCCACCGAAGAAGTGGCGACTATTTGTGCAGAGAGCGCGAAATAAATGAAACATAAAGTCAAACACATCCACTTCGTCGGCGTCGGCGGTTCGGGCATGAGCGGCATTGCCGAAGTGCTGGTCCACCTCGACTACACGGTGAGCGGGTCCGATCTGGCGGCCAGCGCCACGACGCGTCGCCTCGAAGGCGAGGGCATCAAGGTCATGATCGGCCACGCCGCCGAGAATATTGCCGGGGCCGATGCCGTCGTTACCTCGACCGCCGTCAAGGCCGATAACCCGGAAGTCGTCGCCGCCCGCGAGAAGAAGATTCCGGTCGTGCCACGCGCCCAGATGCTGGCCGAATTGATGCGCCTCAAGCATGGCATCGCCATCGCCGGGACGCACGGCAAGACCACCACCACCAGTCTGGTCGCCAGCATCCTGGCCGAAGGCGGCATCGATCCGACCTTCGTTATCGGCGGCCGCCTCAATGCGGCTGGGGCCAACGCCCGCCTTGGTAGCGGTGATTTCCTCGTCGCCGAGGCCGACGAGTCGGATGCCTCCTTCCTGTTTTTGTCGCCGGTCATTTCGGTCGTCACCAATATCGACGCCGACCACATGGAAACCTATGGCCATGACTTCGAGCGTCTGAAGTCGGCCTTTGTCGAGTTTCTCAATCGCCTGCCGTTCTATGGTGTGGCCGTCCTCTGCGGCGACGACGCCAACGTGCGCGACATCATGCCGCGCGTGCCGAAGCAGATCATCACCTACGGCCTGTCGCCGGAGAACAATTTCTACGCCGAGAATGTCGTCGCCGCCGATGGCCAGATGCGTTTTACCTGCGTTCGCGTTAATGGTACGACGACGCGCCTCGACATCACGCTCAACACGCCGGGCTTGCACAACGTGCTTAACGCCCTGGCGGCGATTGCCGTGGCCACCGAGGTGCAGGTTTCCGACGCCGCCATTGTCAAGGCGCTGGCCGAGTTCAAGGGCGTTGGCCGCCGCTTCCAGCGCTACGGCGAAGTGGCCCTGCCGGCCGGTGGCTCCTTCACGCTGGTCGACGACTACGGCCATCACCCGGTCGAAATGGCTGCGACGCTGGCCGCCGCCCGCGGCGCATTCCCTGGCCGCCGCCTGGTCCTGGCCTTCCAGCCGCACCGCTACACGCGCACCCGCGATTGCTTCGAGGACTTCGTCAAGGTGCTGAGCACCGTCGACGCGCTGTTACTGGCAGAAATCTACGCCGCCGGCGAAGCGCCCATCGTCGCTGCCGACGGCCGTTCGCTAGCCCGCGCCCTGCGCGTCGGTGGCAAGGTCGAGCCGGTTTTCGTCGAAGACATCGCGGCCATGCCGCAAACGATCATGGATGTCGCCCGCGATGGCGACGTGGTGTTGTGCATGGGCGCCGGCTCGATTGGCGCCGTTCCCGGGAAAGTGGCAGGTCAGGTATGAACTTCCACGGTCAACCGGGAAAAATGCCCAAAATTGAAATGCAGTCTGGAGCAAAGCATGTCTGATTTCGGCAAAGTCGCCGTCCTCTTTGGTGGAACCTCCGCCGAGCGTGAAGTTTCCTTGAACAGCGGTTCGCGCGTGCTGGCCGCGCTGCAAGGGCAGGGCATCGATGCCCATGCCTTCGACCCGGCCTCGCAGCCGCTCGATGCACTGAAAGGCTACGACCGCGCCTTCATCGCACTGCACGGCCGCCACGGCGAAGACGGCACCATTCAGGGCGCGCTGGAAGTCATGCACATTCCCTACACCGGCTCCGGCGTGCTCGCCTCGGCGCTGGCCATGGACAAGTTCCGCACCAAACTGATGTGGCAGGCGGCTGGCCTGGCCATCCCCGAATACGCGCTGCTCACGGCCGATTCCGACTTCGCCGACATCGAGGAGGAACTCGGCCTGCCGCTCTTCGTCAAGCCGGCGCACGAAGGTTCGTCGATTGGCATCACCAAGGTCAAGGAGCGCGGCGCGCTCAAGGCCGCCTACGAAGCAGCGGCCAAGTTTGATCCGCTGGTCATCGCCGAAAAGGGCGTGCTCGGCGGCGAATACACGGTCGGCATCATTGGCGACGAAGCCATGCCGATCATCAAGATCGAGCCGGCCACCGAATGGTACGACTACGAAGCCAAGTACAACCGCGACGACACCCAATACCTGTGCCCCTGTGGCCTGCCGGAAGCCAAGGAAATGGAAATCCGCAAGGGCGCGCTCGAAGCCTTCCGCGTCCTCGGTGGTCGTGGCTGGGGCCGCGTCGATTTCCTCATGGACGAGGACGGCAAGCATTACTTCCTCGAAGTGAATACCGCACCGGGCATGACCGACCACTCGCTGGTGCCGATGGCCGCCCGCGTCAACGGCATGGATTACCCGACGCTGGTCCGCCGTGTCCTCGAACTCGCTACCAACGACTGAGCCAATGAATGTGGAACAAACCGCACCTGCTCAACGCCATTGCCGACCTGCTCATGCTGGTCGCCGCGGCGGCGTTGCTGGCCGCCGGCGCGGTCTGGCTGGTGCGCGTGCCGTCGCTGCCGGTCAAGCATGTGGTCTTTGCCGAGCCGCTGCCGCACACCAAGCGCGGCGAGGTGGAGCAGGTTTTGCCGGGATCGCTGAAAGGCAATTTCTTCAGCCTGAATCTGGAACAGGTGCGCGGTTCGCTCGAGAAGCTGCCCTGGGTGCGCAATGTCGATGTGCGTCGCCAGTGGCCCGATCGTCTGGAAATCAGGATCGAAGAGCACAAGCCGGTGGCGCGCTGGGGCGAGGGGCGCGGCGAGCTGGTCAACAGCTACGGCGAGGTTTTTGCTGCCGGTCTGCCGGAAGCGGAAGCGAGCGGGTTGCCGCTGCTCTTCGGGCCGAACGGAACGGCGCAGGAAGTTTTGAAACATTACAGCGAGTTTGTCGGCTCGTTCGGAACGGTCGGCGAGAAGCCCGTGCAGGTCACGCTGTCGCCACGTCTGGCCTGGCAGCTCAAGTTGCAGAACGGCATGTTGGTGGATATCGGACGGGAACAGCCGAAGGCGCCGGTCGGTGTGCGTCTGCAGCGCTTTTTGGAAATTTATCCGGAAACGGTCGCCAGGCAGGCGGTCCGGCCGGCAGTCGTGGATTTGCGGTATCCGAATGGTTTCGCCATGCGAGTGGCGGGCGAGGGGAAGGGAAAGTAAGCATATGAGCAGGGACAACAAGGATCTGGTCGTCGGTCTCGACATCGGGACGTCGAAGATCGTCGCGCTGGTCGCCGAGATCAACCAGGAAGGCCATCTGAACGTTATCGGCATGGGCTCGCAGGATTCGCGCGGCCTCAAGAAAGGCGTCGTGGTGAACATCGAGGACACCGTGCACACCATCAGCCGCGTCGTTCAGGAAGTCGAGCTGATGGCCGACTGCAAGGTGACCAACGTCTATACCGGCATCGCCGGCAGCCACATCAAGAGCTTCAACTCGAACGGCATGGTGGCGATCAAGGACAAGGAAGTCACCCAGACCGACGTCGAGCGCGTCATCGAAACCGCCAAGGCGATGCCGATTCCGGCCGATCAGGAAATCCTCCACATCCTCACCCAGGAATTCGTCATCGACGGCCAGGACGGCATCCGTGAGCCGATCGGAATGAGCGGCATGCGCCTCGAAGTGAAGACGCACATCGTGACCGGCGCCGTCTCGGCTGCCCAGAACATCGTCAAGTGCGTGCGGCGCTGCGGTCTGGAAGTGAATGACCTTGTGCTACAGCCCCTCGCTTCCAGCTATGCCGTGCTCTCCGAGGATGAAAAAGATCTCGGCGTCTGCCTGATCGACATCGGCGGCGGCACGACCGACATCGCCGTGTGGACGCAAGGCGCCATCCGTCACACCTCGGTCATCCCCATCGCCGGTGACCAGGTCACCAACGACATTGCCATGGCCCTGCGCACACCGACCCGCGAAGCCGAAGACATCAAGTGCAAGTACGGTTGCGCCCTGTCGCAACTGGCTGACGTCAGCGAGAACCTTGACGTTGCCGGCGTTGACGATCGCCCGAGTCGCAAGCTGAGTCGTCGCGCCCTGGCCGACGTCATCCAGCCGCGCGTCGAAGAGCTCTACGAACTGATCCAGAACGAGCTGCGTCGTGCTGGTTTCGAGGAGGTTTTGTCCTCCGGCATCGTCCTGACCGGTGGCGCCAGCGTCATGCCCGGCATGGTCGAACTGGGCGAGGAGCTCTTCCACATGCCGGTTCGCCTCGGCAACCCGAAATACACCGGCAGTCTGGCCGACGTCGTGCAAAGCCCGCGCTTCTCGACCGCTTACGGCCTGCTGCTCGAAGCGCAGGCTCAGCGCAAGCGCGGCCAGAAGATCCAGGAAAAACAAGGCTTCAAGGACGTCTTCGACGGCATGAAGTCGTGGTTTGCCAAGAATTTTTGATTTGTTGTTGAACAGTTTTTTCAGAGGAGGTAGTCATCATGTTTGAGATCATCGAGAAAGACGAAGATGCCGGTACCATCATCAAGGTATTCGGCGTGGGTGGTGCTGGCGGCAATGCCATCGAGCACATGATTCGCGAAGGCGTCAGCGGCGTTGAATTCATCGCTGCCAACACCGACGCCCAGGCGCTCAGTCGCAATGCTGCGTCGAGCAAGCTGTCGCTCGGCAAGACCGGCCTCGGTGCCGGTGCCAAGCCGGAAGCCGGCCAGGCTGCCGCCGATGCGCACCGCGAAGAAATCCGCGCTTCGCTGGAAGGCGCTCATATGGCCTTCATCACCGCCGGCATGGGTGGTGGCACGGGTACCGGCGCTGCTCCGGTAGTCGCCGAAATCGCCCGCGAAATGGGCATCCTGACCGTTGGTGTGGTCACCAAGCCGTTCAGCTTCGAAGGCAACAAGCGCATGAAGTCGGCCGAAGCCGGCATCGCCGAATTCTCCAAGCATGTCGATTCGCTGATCGTCATCCTCAACGACAAGCTCATGGAAGTCATGGGCGACGACGCCGATGTCGACGATTGCTTCCGTGCGGCTGACGACGTGCTGAAAAATGCCGTTGGCGGTATCGCCGAAATCATTACCTACCCGGGTCTGGTCAACGTCGACTTCGAAGACGTCCGCACCGTCATGGGTGAAATGGGGCGCGCCATGATGGGCTCCTCCGCTGCTGCCGGCGTCGATCGCGCCCGCATCGCCGCCGAGCAGGCCGTCGCCTCGCCGCTGCTTGAAGGTATCAACCTGTCCGGCGCCCGTGGCGTGCTGGTCAACATCACGGCGGCCAAGGGCGGCCTCAAGATGAAGGAAGTTAATGAAGTGATGAACACCGTCAAGGCTTTTGCCGCCGAAGACGCGCACATCATTTTCGGCGCCGTCTATGACGAACTGATGGGCGATGCCCTGCGCGTCACCGTCGTGGCCACCGGCCTTGGCCAGGTTGCCGCGGCCCGTGCCCGCCAGCCGGAAGTGTTCACCCAGCCGGTTCTGGTTCAAGCTACCGGCACCAGCGATGCGGTCGCCTTCTCCAATGGCCCGGCCATCGACTACAACCAGATGGCTGATGTGCCGGCTGTCGTCCGAAAACGCAATGTGACCGTCGAGGCTCTTGCCAACAGCGGTGTCGACCGTTACGACATTCCGGCTTTCCTGCGCAAACAGGCGGATTGATGTAACAAAAACTCTCTCTGAAAAAGGGTGGTGACGGCTTGTGTTACAATCCGTCACCTTCCCCAATCATTCAAGCACTTAGCATGCTCAAGCAACGCACGTTGAAGACTGTCATTCGCGCCTCCGGCGTCGGCCTGCACGGCGGTGTCAAGGTCAATATGACCCTGCGCCCGGCTGCCCCGGACACCGGCATCGTCTTCCGCCGCGTCGACCTGCCCGAGCCGCTCGATATCCCCGCCAAGGCTTTCATGGTCGGCGATACGCGCATGTGCTCCTGTCTCGAAAAAGACGGGGTCAAGGTTGGTACCATCGAACACCTGATGTCGGCTCTCGCCGGCCTCGGCATCGACAATGCCTGGATCGATCTGGATGCGCCGGAAGTGCCCATCCTCGACGGTTCGGCTGCACCGTTCGTTTTCCTGATCCAGTCCGCTGGTATCGAGGAGCAGAATGCTGCCAAGAAATTTATTCGCGTCACCAAGCCCATCGAAGTTCGTGATGGCGACAAGTGGGCGCGTTTCGAGCCTTACGACGGTTATAAACTGACGTTTTCGATCGTTTTCAACCATCCGGCCATCGACAAATCAGCCCAAAGGGCCGAAATCGATTTTGCCGAGCAGTCCTATACCCGCGAAGTCTCGCGCGCCCGCACATTCGGCTTCATGCAGGAGGTCGAATACCTGCGCGAAAACGGCCTCGCCCTCGGCGGCGGCCTGGAAAACGCCATCGTTCTCGACGAATTCCGTGTCCTCAATCAGGACGGTCTGCGCTACGGTGACGAGTTCGTCAAACACAAGATTCTCGACGCCATTGGCGATCTCTACCTGCTTGGTCATCCGCTGCTCGCAGCCTATTCGTCGCACAAGGGTGGCCACGCGATGAACAACCAGTTGGCACGTGCCCTGCTCGAACAACAGGACTGCTGGGAAATCGCTACCTTCGAAGAAGCCGAGCACGCTCCGAGTGGCGTGACCCGCTGGCTCGCCCAGGCGGCGGCCTAACGTCTCATGTGGCTGCTACGTCTGCTGGCAGCCATTCTTGTGATCGGCATTGGCGCCAGCCTGCTGATCTACACCTTCACCGGTAATCGCTATTACCTAAGCTTGAGTGCTCGTCTGATCAAATACGGCATCATTTTCGCCCTGGTCGTTTTTGCGCTCATGTTCATCGAGCGCTTGGCGATCATCATTCCACTCTAGCGGCGCGCTTCAGCAGATTATCCAGAGCCTTCCTTAGCGGGCCTTCCGGTAGCTTGTCGGTGGTTGATTGCAGTATGCCGATTGCCTTGTCGGAGAGCGGCTTTTGAGTCGAACTTGTTGATTGGGAAGGAATTTGGCGGGGTTGTACTTTTACCTCGATGCCGCTACACTCCGCCCCTCCTTTCGATAACTCGTTGCTCAGGCGCTGACTCAACTGGCGAATCTTGGCAGCGACCGCGCCGTTATCGGCGTGGATAATGATTGTCCCCAACTTGTAATTGGCAACGTGAGCCGAGTGGCGCAGCCCTGCCGGGGCTACCGCTTCGAAGCGACGCGAGAGCTTGAGCAACAGCCGGGCGTGGGCCATGACCCTGCCGGCGGCGGCGTCCTTGTCGAGATAGTGCTCAGGCCCTTTGTACATTGGAGGTTCCATGCAGATTATTCTGGTTTCGCGCCACCTGAAGGCGGCGAGAACAATCACCATTATGCCCCGGCATCTGGTAATGGCGCTGTTCGTCTTCGTGGTGCTGGTGTTTTCGACATCGGCGCTGTTCTCGTGGCTGTCGGTGCACCTGCGTCTGCCACTGGTCGAGGATCTGATGCTGTCCTTGCAGCAGCAGGAGACAACGAAGACGCGGGAGCATCTCAACAACAATCTGCAGTTGATGGCAACCAAGCTGGGTGAATTGCAGGGCAAGGTCATGCAGCTCGACTCTTTGGGTGAGCGCATGTCCGGATTGGTCGGGATCAAACGGCCGCCGGTGGCCGAAGTGGTCAAGCTTGGTCAGGGCGGGCCGTATGTTGCTGCACCGATGTCGGCCATAGAGCTCCAGCGTGAGATCGATCGACTGGCCGGTCAGGTCGAGCAGCGTAGCGATGACCTTGCTTTCCTGGAATTCAAGCTGCTTGAAAAGCGGGTCAAGGACCGTCTGTTGCCAACGATCTTGCCTGTCAAGAATGCTGCCCTAGGGTCACCGTTCGGTCATCGCAACGATCCGATTGCCGGCCTGCGCTCGATGCACGAAGGCATGGATTTTTCTGCGGAGACCGGCACGCCGGTTGTTGTCGCGGCTGACGGAGTCGTCCTGTCGGCGGCTTATCATCCCGAATACGGCAATCTGATCGAAGTCGATCATGGCGAGGGGCTGACTTCCCGCTATGCTCATCTTTCGCGCATGGATGTTCTGGCTGGCAGCCTGATCAAGCGCGGCAGCCAGATTGGTGCCGTTGGCACGACCGGGCGGTCGACCGGCCCACATCTGCATTTTGAGGTTCGCATGCTGGGCGTTGCCCAGAATCCGGCCCATTTTCTCAAGCAGGGTGACGAATACGCCCTGGTCAAGCGTCGTTAAGTTGTCACGAGTCTCCTTGATTTAGGTCGTCATCATCGGGTCATGGGGGCGTGTTAGAATCGTCGTTTTGCCGCACTGCGCAAACACTATTCCATCGCGATGATATCCGGCCTACTCAAAAAGATTTTCGGCAGCCGCAATGACCGGCTGATCAAACAATATTCCCAGGCAGTCAAGCGTATCAACGCGCTTGAGCCGGCCATGCAGGCACTCAGCGATGACGCCTTGCGTGCCAAGACCGATGAATTCCGCCAGCGTCACGCCAACGGCGAATCGCTTGACGCGCTCCTGCCGGAGGCTTTTGCGGTAGTGCGTGAAGCAGGTGTCCGCGCTCTCGGCATGCGTCATTTCGATGTCCAGATGATCGGCGGCATGGTGCTGCATGACGGCAAGATCGCCGAAATGCGTACCGGTGAAGGCAAGACGCTGGTCGGCACGCTGCCGGCTTACCTGAATGCCATTTCCGGCAAGGGCGTCCACGTCATTACGGTCAATGACTACCTGGCCACCCGCGACTCGGACTGGATGGGGCGGCTGCACCGTTTCCTCGGCCTGACCGTTGGCGTCAATCTGTCGCAGATGGATCACGAGGCCAAACAGGCCGCCTACGCCGCGGACATCACCTATGGCACCAACAACGAATTCGGTTTCGACTACCTGCGCGACAACATGGTCTATACGGCCGGCGAGCGCGTACAGCGCAGCCTGAACTTCGCCATCGTCGACGAAGTGGATTCGATCCTGATCGACGAAGCGCGCACGCCGCTGATTATTTCCGGCCAGGCCGAAGATCACACCGATCTTTATCTGCGCATGAAGGACGTCGTTCCGAATCTGACGCGGGCGATGGAAGAAGCTGATGCAGGCGACTACTGGGTCGACGAGAAGGGTCATCAGGTTCACCTCTCGGAAACCGGTTACGAACACGCCGAGCAACTGCTGGCCGAATATGGCCTGCTCAAGGAAGGCACCAGCCTTTACGACGCCGCCAACATTACGCTGATGCACCACCTGAATGCCGCCCTGCGCGGCATGACGTTGTTCCACAAGGATCAGCATTACGTCGTGCAGAACGACGAAGTGGTCATCGTCGACGAATTTACCGGTCGCTTGATGACGGGGCGCCGCTGGTCCGATGGCTTGCATCAGGCCGTCGAAGCCAAGGAAGGCGTGAAAATCCAGGCCGAGAACCAGACGCTGGCCTCGATCACCTTCCAGAACTACTTCCGCATGTACAACAAGCTGGCCGGCATGACCGGCACGGCCGATACCGAAGCTTACGAATTCCACCAGATCTACGGTCTCGAAACGGTCGTCATCCCGACCCATCGGCCGATGGTCCGCAAGGACATGAATGACCTGGTCTACAAGACGGCCGACGAGAAGCACACGGCGATCATTGCCGACATCAAGGATTGCTCGAAGCGCGGCCAGCCGGTGCTGGTCGGCACGACCTCGATCGAGGCCTCGGAATTGCTCTCCAGCCTGCTCGATAAGGAAAAGCTGCCGCATCAGGTCCTGAACGCCAAACAGCATGCCCGCGAAGCGGAAATCGTCGTCCAGGCCGGTCGACCGGGGATGGTCACCATCGCCACCAACATGGCTGGTCGCGGTACCGACATCGTGCTTGGCGGCAATATCGAGAAGCCGCTGGCCGCCATTCGCGACGACGAGTCGCTGCCGGTTGCTGAACGGGAGCAGAAGGCTGCCGCGATGAAGGCCGAATGGCAGGAAGTGCACAATGCCGTGCTGGCCTCTGGTGGTCTGCACATCATCGGCTCCGAGCGTCACGAGTCGCGCCGTATCGACAACCAGTTGCGCGGCCGGGCTGGTCGTCAGGGCGATGCTGGTTCTTCGCGCTTCTACCTGTCGCTCGACGATCCTCTTTTGCGCATCTTTGCCGGCGAGCGTCTGCGCTCCATCATGGACAAGCTGAAAATGCCGGAAGGCGAAGCGATCGAGCATCCGCTCGTCACCCGCTCGCTGGAATCCGCGCAGCGCAAGGTTGAGGCTCGCAACTTCGATATCCGCAAGCAGTTGCTGGAGTACGACGATGTCTCCAACGACCAGCGCAAGGTGATCTACCAGCAGCGCAATGAGCTGCTGGAAACGGACGATATTTCCGAAACCATCACCGCCATGCGCCAGAGCGTCATCGCCGATGTCTTCCGCACCTACGTGCCGGCCGAATCGGTTGAAGAGCAGTGGGACATGGAAGGACTAGAAAGCGCGTTGGCTACTGAATTGCAGATCAACGCCGCGGTTGCCCAGTGGTTCAAGGACGAGCCGACGCTGTCCGACGAGGAAATCCTCGCGCGTATCACCAAGGAAGCCGACGAAGCCTATCGGGCCAAGGTTGAACTGGTCGGCGCGACCAACTTCCAGCAGTTCGAACGCAACGTGATGTTGCAGAGCCTCGACAGCCACTGGCGCGAACATCTGGCCGCCCTCGACCATCTGCGTCAGGGTATCCATCTGCGCGGTTACGCCCAGAAGAACCCAAAGCAGGAGTACAAGCGCGAAGCCTTCGAGCTGTTCGAAGGTCTGCTCGATCTCGTGCGCAAGGAAGTCACCCGCATCGTCTTCACCGTGCAGATCCGCACCCCGGAAGATGTCGAGGAAACCGCGCCGCACGCCGATGTGCAGAACGTCCAGTATCAACACGCCGGTTTCGATGAGGCGCTTGGTGACGCTGGTGAGGCGCCGCCGCAACAGCCGGCCGATAGCGGGCCGAAGGTTGGGCGCAACGATCCCTGTCCCTGCGGTTCGGGCAAGAAATACAAGCACTGCCACGGAAAACTGTCCTGATTTTTGCTGATTCCCCCCAAGGCACCCGCGAGGTGCCTTGATGCTTTTGGAGCCATGAGAATGCCTGTCAATTACGCCACCCCCGCCGCCGATCAACTCTTCCCGGTTGCCGGGGTTCGTCTCGGTGTTGCCGAGGCCGAAATCCGCAAGAAAAACCGTCGCGACCTGACGCTCGTGGCGCTCGACGCTGGTTGCACGGTCGCCGGTGTATTTACGCAAAACGGTTTCTGCGCCGCACCGGTGCAGATTTGCCGCAAGCATCTGGCGGCCGGCAACGAAATCCGTGCGCTGGTCGTCAATACTGGCATCGCCAACGCCGGGACCGGCGAGCCGGGCCGTCAGGCGGCGCAGGAAACCTGCGCGGCGGTCGGCGAGTTGCTCGGCATTTCCGCCGGGCAGGTCCTGCCGTTCTCGACCGGCGTCATTCTTGAGCTTTTGCCGGTGGAACGGATCAAGGCCGGCTTGCCGGCGGTGTTCGCCGATCTCAAGGCCGACAACTGGCATGCCGCCGCCCACGGCATCATGACCACCGACACCGTTGCCAAGGCCGCTTCGCGGATTGTCACGGTCAACGGGAAAAAAGTGACAATTTCGGGAGTCTCCAAGGGCGCCGGCATGATCAGGCCGAACATGGCGACCATGCTTGGCTTCCTCGCCACCGATGCCGGCATTGCCCAGCCGCTGCTCGACAAGCTGGTCAAGGAAGCGGCGGATGCCTCGTTCAACTGCATCACGGTCGATGGTGACACCTCGACCAATGACTCTTACGTGATGATCGCCACCGGCCAGTCCGGGGCCAGCTTTGCATCTGAAAGTGATGCCGGCTGGGCTGACGTCAAGGCCGCCATCATTGCCGTTTCGGTCGAACTGGCCCAGGCCATCGTCCGTGACGGCGAAGGTGCCACCAAGTTCATCACCGTGGCCGTTCAGGGTGGCAAGGACGTTGAAGAGTGCCGCAAGGTCGGCTATGCCATCGGCCATTCGCCGCTGGTCAAGACGGCCTTTTTCGCTTCCGATCCCAACCTTGGGCGCATTCTGGCTGCCGTCGGCTACGCCGGCATCGACGACCTCGATGTCGATGGCGTCAAGGTCTGGCTGGACGATGTTCTGGTTGCCGAACAGGGCGGCCGGGCCGCCGCCTACAAGGAAGAAGACGGTGCCCGAGTCATGGCGCAGGCCGAAATCACGGTGCGTGTTGATCTTGGCCGCGGCGCAGCCAAAGCCAGCGTCTACACCTGCGATTTCTCCTACGACTATGTGAAGATCAACGCCGACTACCGGTCCTGATGACTGAAATTCGCCGCGACCTGGCCCGCAATACGCTGGCCATCCTTTGCATCCTCGGGCTGATCGGCCTGTCGATCTGGGTCTTGCTGCCATTCCTGGCGGCGACGGTCTGGGCGGGGATGATCGTGGTCGCCACCTGGCCGCTGTTCAGGTCGCTGGAAGCGCGGCTGGGCAATCGGCGTGGGCCGGCGGTGGCGATCATGTCGCTGGCCATGTTGCTTCTGCTTGTCTTGCCGCTATGGCTGGCTATCGACACCATTTTTGACCATTCCGAGCAGTTGACCGCAGCAGGCAAATCGTTTGCTGCCAACGGCCTTCCGCCGCCGCCGACCTGGGTCAAAGCGGTACCGCTGGTTGGTGAGCGCATTGCTGCAGGATGGGCGCAGCTTGATGCGGCAGGTGCGACTGGCATCGTCGCCAAGGTGACGCCCTATGCGGCCGATACGGGAAAGTGGGTACTCGCTCAGGTCGGTGGTGTCGGTGGCATGCTGATCCAGTTTCTGCTGGTCGTGACGATTGCCGCCATTCTCTATTCCAGCGGTGAAACCGGGGCGCGCATGGCGCGGCGTTTTGGCCGCCGGCTGGCCGGTGAGCGTGGCGAAAATTCGATCATTCTGGCCGGCCAGGCGATTCGTGGCGTGGCGCTCGGGGTTGGCGTCACGGCTATCGTGCAGACCGTGCTCGGCGGTATCGGGCTGGCCGTCGCTGGCGTGCCGTTCGCCTCGCTGCTCTCGGCCGTCATGCTCATGCTGTGCATCGCCCAGGTTGGGCCCTTGTTGGTTCTGCTGCCAGCCGCCGGCTGGATGTACTGGACTGGCGATACGGGCTGGGCGACGGGTTTGCTGATCTGGAGCCTGATCGTCGGCAATCTCGACAACTTCCTGCGCCCGATGCTCATCCGGCGCGGCGCCGATCTGCCGCTGCTGCTGATTTTCGCCGGCGTTATCGGCGGCATGCTGAGTTTCGGGCTGATCGGCATTTTCGTAGGCCCGGTCGTGCTGGCCGTCACCTACACCCTGACCTTGGCCTGGATCGAGGATGCGCTGGGCAAGGACGAACCGGAGTTGCCGCCCGCGCTGCCGCCCTCAGAGCTTCCTGAGCCGGATCATCCGGAACCAGCCGCCGACCAGGGCTGACTGGTCGTGCTCCAGCACCAGGCTGGAGGTTTCGCTGAGTAAATCTTCAAAAACCACATCGAGCCGGGTTGCTACCCGACTTACCAGCGGGTTGATCAGCCGGCGCAGAATGGCCGGTTGTCCCCGGCGCAAAAACTTGTCGAAAACGAGTACCTGTCCGCCGGGTTTCAGCACACGCTCGATCTCCGCAAAGCAATGGGCCGGTTGCGGTACGACAGCCAGAATCAGGTGCAGCACGGCGCTGTCGAACGATGCATCGGCAAACGGCAGGCGCTGGGCATCGCCCTGAATCGGCACGAAATCGACGTGGCCGGCCCGGGGCAGGGCGCGGCGCAGCATGGCCTGATTGAGGTCGAGACCGACGTAGTGGTGTTGTGGCGGCAGGTGCGGCAAATCCAGTCCGGTGCCGACGCCGGCCAGCAGAACCTTTCCCGCCTCCTTCGGCAGCGCCGACAGGCTGCGCGCCCGGGCGGCATGCGTGGCCCGCGCAATCGCCGCATCGTAAAACGGCGCGATCAGCGTGTAGCTGTGCTTGAGGCTCAATGCAGGGCGCGCGGGCTGGCCAGGACGAACTCGGGAATCTCGGCTTCGAAATGCGTGCCGTCCTCGGCGACCATCTGGTAGGTGCCTTTCATCGTGCCGATGGCCGTCGTCAGCGACGAGCCACTGGTGTATTGAAAACTCTCGCCCGGCTGCAGCAGCGGCTGTTTGCCGACGACGCCGAGGCCGCGTACTTCCTGCACCTCGTTGTTGCCGTCGGTGATGATCCAGTGCCGCGAAACGAGCTGGGCCGGTATGCTGCCGACGTTCTTGATGGTGATCGTGTAGGCGAAAATGTAGCGGTCATTTTCCGGGTCGGACTGCTCCGGGATGTACTGCGGCATGGGGTAAATTTCGATTTGGTACTTGTCGGTGTCGGGCATGGGATAATTTCGTCTATCTGTTCTTGTTCAGGGAAACATCATGTCAGCCAAAGATTACGTCATCGCGCCGAGCATTCTGTCAGCCAATTTCGCCAAATTGGGCGAAGAGGTGGCCAACGTCATTGCCTCGGGCGCCGACTGGATTCACTTCGACGTGATGGACAACCATTATGTTCCCAACCTGACCATCGGGCCGCTGGTGTGCGAGGCGATTCGCCCGTGCACCACGGCGCCGATCGACGTGCATCTGATGGTCAAGCCGGTAGATCGCATCATCCCCGATTTTGCCAAAGCCGGGGCCAATATCATCACTTTTCACCCAGAAGCGTCCGATCACGTTGACCGCAGTCTGTCGCTGATCCGTGATGCCGGCTGTCAGGGCGGGCTGGTCTTCAACCCGGCGACCTCGCTCGATTACATGGATTATGTCCTCGACAAGATCGATGTCATTCTGCTCATGAGCGTCAATCCCGGTTTCGGCGGTCAGAAATTCATCCCCGGCACATTGGCCAAGGCCAGGCAGGCGCGGGCCAAGCTCGATGCCTATGAAAAGGAAAGCGGCCGGCGTATTCGTCTGGAAATCGATGGTGGCGTGAACACTGCCAATATCGCCGAAATCGCCCGCGCCGGCGTTGATGCATTCGTCGCCGGTTCCGCCGTCTATGGGGCAGGAAAGGACAGCGACCCGCATCGCTACGATTCGATCATTGGCGCCTTGCGCAGCGAATTGGGGAAAGTCTGATGCATTTCGAATCCGTTACCTTCGACCTTGACGGCACGCTGCTCGACACCATCGCCGACCTGGCTGAAGCCTGTCGCCTGATGCTCGATGAAATCGGCGCTCCGCCGCGGTCGCAGGCCGAGGTGCACAGCTTCGTCGGCAAGGGCATGGCAGTGCTGGTTGAGCGTTGCCTGACTCACGAGCAGCCACCGACGGACGAGCAACTCCACGCTGCCATCGAATCCTTCAAACGGCACTATTCCACGGTCAACGGGAAATTTTGCCAAATTTACGAAGGCGTTCTCGACGGCCTGGATGCATGGAAAGCCAGTGGCCTCAAGATGGGCGTCGTCACCAACAAGCCGGGCATGTTCACCGAGCAACTGCTCGACCGCATGGGGCTGGCCGACTATTTCGACGTGGTTGTCTCGGGCGATACGACCGCCCACAAGAAGCCGCATCCGGAACCCATCCTGCACGCCTGCCGCCTGTTCAACGTCCGGCCCGATCGCAATCTGCACGTCGGCGACTCGGAAAACGACATCCTGTCGGCCCGCGCCGCCGGTTCGCCGACCTTCTGCGTGCCCTACGGTTACAACGAAGGCAAGCCGGTGGACAGTGCCGATTGCGATGCGCTAGTATCCGATTTGCTTGTCGCCTACCGGCAAGCACTCACTTTTCAAGACCTCAAACACAAATGACAACTCTGCAACTCTGGAACGAATGGCAAGGTTGGCGTCGCTGGCGCCCCTGATCTCCTTTCGCGCGCCCTCGCGGCGCAACGCTCCAGACCGCAACACCCTGTCATTTTCGAGGCTTCCCCATGACTGAAACCGAATTCAACGCGCTCGCCGCGCAAGGCTACAACCGTATTCCCGTTACGCTGGAAACGTTTGCCGACCTCGACACGCCCCTGTCGATCTACCTCAAGCTGGCCAACGCGCCCTACACCTACCTGCTCGAATCGGTGCAGGGTGGCGAGCGTTTCGGCCGCTACTCGATCATCGGCCTCGCCGCCCAGACGCGCATCGTCGTCACCGGCCATCAGGTCATGGTGCTGACGGGCAACCGGGTGGCCGAGCGCGAGGACGATACCAACCCGCTCGAATTCATCGGCAAGTTCATGGAGCGCTTCCGCGCTGCGCCGCAGGCCGGGTTGCCACGCTTCTGCGGTGGCCTCGTCGGTTGCTTTGGCTACGACACCATCCGCTACGTCGAAACCAAGCTGACGCGCACCAACAAGCCGGACGACATAGGTACGCCGGACATCGGCCTGCTGCTCTCCGAAGAAATTGCCGTCGTGGACAACCTGTCCGGCAAGCTGACACTGGTCGTCTTCGCCGAACCGGGCTTCCCTGGCGCCTACCAGAAGGCGCGGGCGCGGCTCATGGAACTGCTCGCCAAGCTGCGCACACCGGTCGTCATTCCCAGCGAAAAGCCGGTTCACTCCGAACCGGCTGTATCGGTGTTCGGCGAAGCGGCCTTCAAGAAAGCCGTGCTCAAGGCCAAGGACTACATCACCGAAGGCGACGTCATGCAGGTCGTCCTCTCGCAGCGCATGACCAAACCGTTCGGCGCCAGCCCGCTGGCGCTCTACCGCACGTTGCGCAGCCTCAATCCGTCACCCTACATGTTCTACTTCGATTTCGAGGATTTTCATGTCGTCGGCGCCTCGCCGGAAATTCTCGTCCGCCTCGAAGGCGACCGCGTCACCGTGCGTCCCATCGCTGGCACCCGCAAGCGTGGCGCCTCGCCGGAAGAGGATGCCGCCCTGGCCGCCGAACTGCTAGCCGACGAAAAGGAACGCGCCGAGCACACGCAACTGCTCGACCTCGGTCGCAACGACTGCGGCCGTGTCGCCAAGGTTGGCACGGTCAAGCTCACCGAAAACATGATCGTCGAGCGTTACTCGCACGTCATGCACATCGTCTCCAACGTCGAAGGCCGCCTGCAGCCGGGGCTCGACGCCCTCGACGTGCTGCGCGCCACCTTCCCGGCCGGCACTGTGTCAGGCGCGCCGAAAGTGCGGGCCATGGAAATCATCGACGAACTCGAGCCGGTCAAGCGCGGCATCTACGCTGGTGCCGTCGGCTACCTCGGCTTCCATGGCGACATGGACATCGCCATCGCCATCCGCACCGCAGTCGTCAAGAACAAGCAACTCTACGTCCAGGCCGGCGCTGGCATCGTTGCCGATTCCGACCCGCATTCGGAATGGGAAGAAACCCGCAACAAGGCCCGCGCCGTACTGCGCGCCGCCGAACTGGCCGAACAGGGGCTCGATACGCGGGTCGATTGATCGCCCACCTGCTTGAAAGCAAAAAACCGCCGGATTCGGCGGTTTTTGATTTTGGGCATTATTTCCGGTTGACCGTGGGAGTGCTCATTTTTCGCTCGGCGGTAGCCACTTAAGCCGCCGAAACGCCCATTCCGTCAGCCACAGGCTGAAATACGTCGCAAACCACGCAAAAATGGTGTCGGACAGGAAGTGTCCGCCGGCTGTCATGCGCACCGCGGCGAGCAGGGTTGCTGTGGCCAGGCTGGCCAGCAGCCAGCGGCGCCGCACGGCCGGGGCGGCCAGCCAGCCGAAGGCCATGACGAAGGCCGCGGTCGCCACGTGGCCGCTGACGAAGGAGCAATTCTTGATGCACTGGTCGCTGACCACGAAGGCTGGGGTGAATTTCAGCGGCCCGCCGAATTCAGCCACCGTCGCCGGCCGGGCCCGGTGCCAGCCGTCCTTGAGCGTGGCATCGACGAGCAGCACCGGCCCTAGCAGCGCCGCGACGAGCAGGAAGCCGAAGGTCGTCCGCCGGGCGTGCAGCCAGCGCAGGCGCTTGATGCTGCCGAGCAGCAGGCCTCCGAGGAGAATGGCGAGCAAGGCCTGTCCGACACGCGGCGTGCCGCGGTAGAGTAGTTCGAAAAACGGCCAGTTGCCGCCGGAAAAGGCCCACTTGCCTTCGTGGTAGAAAACGCGGCTGGCGGCCAGGTCGATCTCCGGAAACGCGACGAAGAGCACCGCCAGCAGCGCAAAAACGACGCCGGCGACGCGAAGCTCAATAACCCTTGAATTCATGCAGCAGGTAAACATTCATGTTGCGGCTGGTCGTGGCGTCGAGCGGGACTTTCAGCGTGGCCAGTTTTTCGATGCGGGCGAAGCGCGGGGCGAAATCGGCGCCCGGCGCAGTGTCGGTGATCAGGATCGAGTCCTTGCCGATGTAGGGGCGCAGGTCGGTCGTCAGCTTGTAATGGTCGCTGGCGATGCCGGCGGGATTCCAGCTGGCAGCGGCCGGTTTGAGGTCGCGCAGTTCGTAGAGCATGTGGGCGAGCAGGGTGCGGTTGTCGGCGACCACAACGGCGTCCGGGTGGGCTTGCATGATCGGCTTGAGTTGCCGGCCCAGTTCATCCCAGCCCATGGCGCGTTTGAACGGGTTCAGTTTTGCCTGTTTTTCCGGGTTGACCGTGGCAATCACCTGCGGCCAGTGATAAACCAGGCCGACGATCAACAAGTTGACGGCCAAGCCAGCAATCAGCAGCTTTTTCTTCTCGCGTTGCAGCAGCCAGGCCACGGCGGCGATGACGGCCGGCGCGAAGGCGGGTGCCGCCCAGTTGGCGTTGGCGCTGCTCTTCATGGCCTGCGCCGAGACGACGATCCACAGCGGCAGAGCAAACCAGAGCAGCAGGCGGGTGCGGTCGTCGCGCCAGCTTTCGCGAACACGGACGAGGAGCAGCACGAAAACGCTGCCGAGCACCGGGCCGAAGGCGATCCACTGAGCCGCCCAGAATTCGCCGAGCGAGGCCAGCCCGCCGCCCGACTTGCGGTTCAGCGTGATGTCGGCGGTGTGCTTGAGTGTCGGGAAATCGTGGGTGAAATTCCAGACGATATTCGGCGCCAGGATCAACAGCGCCAGCCCGACCGCCAGCCAGGGCTTGGCCGACGCCAGTCGAGGCCGATGAAAAGCCAGCAGGAACACGAAGGCCGCACCAAGCCAGGCAGCCATCGTGTATTTGGAGAGCAGGCCGAGGCCGCAGACTAAGCCGAGCAGCAGCCAATCGGCCCAACTGTCAGAGTCCAGCGCCCGAAGGAAAGCCCACAGCGCCAGCGCCCAGAACAGCGTGAGCAGCGCATCGGTCGAAACAAACAGGCCGAGCCAGGAAAAAATCGGCAGGGTCAGCACGCAAGCGGCCGACCAGAAGGCAACGCGCTCGTCGTAGAGCCGGCGGGCAATCGCCCAGCAGGCCGCGGCGGCCAGCGGATAACAGAGCATGGACAGCGCCTTGACGCCGACCAGCCCGTCGCCGAACAACGCGGTGGACAGCCAGATCAGCGCGGCGACGCCGGGCGGCTTGGAGAAATAGCCCCAATCGAGGTGCTGCGCCCAGGTCCAGTATTGCGCCTCATCGACGTAGAGCGTGATGCCCAGATTGGGCAGCAGCCAGAAGCGCCAGGCGAGCAGGGCGGCCGTCAGGCCAAACAGCCATTTCACGCTGTTTTTGCCGTTGACCGTAGGAATCACGCCGACTTGTGCCAGCCTTCGTCAGCCGCCAGATTGCGTTCCGGGCGCGCCGAGTAGGAGCGGATGGTGCCCGACTCGAAGTAGATGCGGGCCATCAGTTCGGACAGCACGCCGGTGGTAATGAAGTGAATGCCGGCGATCAGCATGCCGATGCCGACGATGAGCAGCGGACGGCCGCCGATGTTCTCGCCGAGGCCAAACTTGACCCAGGCCAGCCAGGTCATGATCAGGCCGGACAACGCGGTCAGGCCAAGGCCGATGCCGCCGAAGAAGTGGCCGGGCCGGGCACGGAAGCGCATGAAGAAATACACCGCGATCAGATCGAGAATGACCCGGAACGTGCGCGAAATGCCGTACTTCGAGACGCCGGCCGTGCGCGCATGGTGCGTCGTCGGCTCCTGCGCGATGCGGCGCGGCGTCGTTACCGTGGCCAACCAGGCCGGAATGAAACGGTGCATTTCACCGTAAAGGCGCACGCTCTTGATCACGCTGCCGCGGAACGCCTTGAGGCTGCAACCGTAATCGCGCAGATGCACGCCGGTCATGCGGGCGATCAGCTTGTTGGCGATCTTCGACGGAATCTTGCGCAGGAACAGGCCGTCCTGGCGGTTCTGCCGCCAGCCAGCGACGAGGTCGAGATCCTCGTTGATCAGCCGGGCGACCATGCGCGGAATGTCGATCGGATCATTCTGCAAATCGCCGTCCATGGTCACGATCACATCGCCGCGCGCCGCGTCGATGCCAGCCTGCATGGCCGCCGTCTGCTTGAAATTGCGCGTCAGTTCGACCACGCGAACGTGCGGGCCATATTCACGCGAACACTGCACGGCGCGATCCACCGTGGCATCGCTGCTGCCGTCATCAACCAGCACCAGCTCCCACGGATAGTCGTAACCGACCAACGCCTCATGCACGCGCTTGACCAGCGGCGCGATGTTGTCTTCCTCGTTGTAGAACGGGACGACGATGGAAAGGCTGTGTGGGGGAATGCTGGCAACTGCGGTTGCAACTGCGGCGATGACTTCGCTCATGAATGAATCCGGCGGCAAGTGGCTAAATAAGCGCGCATTTTAACTTGAAAGTCGCTCGGGGGCGCCGAATCTCCCCTCGTTTGCTAGCCGGGGCCGGGTCGGGGCGGTAGAATCCAAGGCTTACGAAACAGGCAAGGAATCAACAGCATGCTGCTGATGATCGACAATTACGACAGCTTCACCTACAACATCGTCCAGTACTTCGGCGAGCTGGGTCAGGACGTCAAGGTTTACCGCAACGACGCCATCACGGTCGACGAAATCGCCCGTCTCAAGCCCGAATACCTGGTGATTTCCCCCGGCCCCTGCGCCCCGGCCCAGGCTGGCATTTCGCTGGCAGCGATCCGCGAATTCGCCGGCAAGATTCCGCTACTCGGCGTCTGCCTCGGCCACCAGTCCATCGGCGAAGCCTTCGGTGGCAAGATCGTGCATGCCAAGCAGTTGATGCACGGCAAGGTTTCTGCGGTCCACCACAAAAATGAGGGTGTTTTCAAAGACCTCCCCAACCCCCTGACCTGCACCCGCTACCACTCGCTGGCCATCGAGCGGGAATCGCTGCCCGATTGCCTCGACATCACTGCCTGGACCGACGACGGCGAAATCATGGGAGTTCGCCACAAGACGCTGGCCGTCGAAGGCGTGCAATTCCACCCTGAATCCATCCTGACCGAACGCGGTCACGACCTGCTCAAGAACTTTTTGGACGAATTCAAGCAATGACCCCGCAAGCCGCCCTCCAGCGTGTCATCGAACACCGCGAAATTTTCCACGACGAAATGGTTTCCTTGATGCAGCAAATCATGGGCGGCGAAGTCACGCCGGTCATGATTGCCGCCATCATCACCGGCCTGCGCGTCAAAAAGGAAACCATCGGCGAAATCGCCGCTGCCGCCACGGTCATGCGCGAGCTGTCGACCAAGGTCGAAATCGCCGACACCAGCCGCCTGGTCGATACCTGCGGCACCGGTGGCGATGGCGCCCACACCTTCAATATCTCGACCACTGCCATGTTCGTCGCCGCCGCGGCTGGTGCGCAAATCGCCAAGCACGGCGGTCGCTCGGTTTCCAGTTCCTCCGGCAGCGCCGACGTGCTCGAAGCACTCGGCGTCAATCTCAACCTGAAATCAGAGCAAGTCGCCCAGTGCATCGCCGAAACCGGCATCGGCTTCATGTTTGCGCCGAATCACCACAGTGCCATGAAACACGCCGCACCGGTCCGTCGCGAACTCGGCGTGCGCACCATCTTCAATATCCTCGGCCCGCTGACCAACCCAGCCAACGCGCCGCAGCAAGTCATGGGCGTTTTTCACCCCGATCTCGTCGGCATCCAGGTCCGCGTTCTGCAGCGCCTGGGCAGCACTAGGGCGCTGACCGTCTTCGGTCGGGAAGGCCTCGATGAAATCTCCATTTCCGGCCAGACGCAGGTTGGCGAACTGAAGGACGGCCGCGTCAGCGAATACGAAATCCATCCCGAACAGTTCAACCTGCCGGTGCATGACCCGAAAGTGCTGCAGGTTGCCAACATCGAGGAATCGAAGGCCATCCTGCTCGCCACCCTCGACAACAAGCCCGGCGCCGCCCGCGACATCGTCGCCCTCAACGCCGGCGCCAGCATCTACGTGTCCGGTCAGGCCGCAACCCTGGCCGATGGTGTCGACCAGGCATTTGAGATGCTCGCCTCGGGCGCTGCCCGGGCCAAGCTCGAACAGTTCGTTGCCGCCACGAAGACGTTCGCATGAGCGACATCCTCAACAAAATCATCGCCACCAAGCACGAAGAAATCGCTGCTGCATTGGCCGTCAAACCGCTCGCCGTCGTTGAGGCAGAGGCCGCCGCCCAGTCTGTGCCGCGCGATTTCGTTGGGGCCATCCGCAACAAGATTTCCCACGGTCAGCCGGGAATAATCGCCGAAATCAAAAAGGCCAGCCCGTCGAAAGGTGTCATTCGCCCCGATTTTCACCCGGCCGCTATTGCCCGCAGCTACGAACAGCACGGCGCCGCATGTCTGTCTGTGCTCACCGACCGCCAATACTTCCAGGGCTGCCCGGAATATCTGCAAGCCGCCCGCGCCGCGTGTGACTTGCCAGTGCTGCGCAAGGACTTCATGGTCGACACCTATCAGGTCGCTGAAGCCCGGGCCATGGGCGCCGACGCCATTCTGCTCATTGCTGCGGCGCTGACGCTGCCCGAAATGCAGGCCCTCGAAGCGCAAGCCTACGCCTACGGGATGGCTGTGCTAGTCGAAGTGCACAACGGCGAAGAACTCGATGCCGCGCTGCAACTCAAGACCCCGCTGCTTGGCATCAACAACCGCAACCTGCGCACCTTCGATGTCACGCTAGCCACCACCCTCGGTCTGCTGTCGCGCATCCCCGCCGACAAGATCGTCGTCACCGAAAGCGGCATCCTTGCACCGGAAGACGTCGCCCTGATGCGCCAAAACAAGGTTCAGGCCTTCCTCGTCGGCGAAGCCTTCATGCGTGTGCCAGACCCGGGTTCTGAGTTGGCAAGGCTGTTCGCCTGATTTGTGTTGCGTCAAAACAACATAACTTTAGAGAAGCCTCCCAACATGCCAATCACCGGTTGCTAGGGCGTTTCGCTCTTTGCGACAATCGATGCCAACTTCTCGATCCGAGAGGTAAAGCTTAATTCGGTTTTACTGCTGGATTAAAAACTAACCACTAAGGAGATTTTCTGATGCAAAAGAAACTGATCGCTCTGGCTATCGCTGGCCTGGCTTCTACTGCTGCTTTCGCTCAAACCAACGTCACCATCTACGGTATTGCTGATATGGCCGTTCTGGGTACAACCCATCTGGGTGCTGCTGGTAAGCAAACTCAGTTCAACGTCAATTCCGGTGTTCTCTCCACCTCCCGTATCGGTTTCAAGGGTGTTGAAGATCTGGGCAACGGCCTAAAGGCTCTGTTTGTTCTGGAATACGGTCTGAACGTTGACGATAACGCTGGCATTGGTGGTCTGGTTACCACCACCAGCACTAATGGTCGTCAGCAGTTCGTTGGCCTGACCGGCGGCTTCGGTACGGCTGTTGCTGGTCGTCTGCAGACCACTGGTCTGGACTTCTCGGTTGCTGCTACTGCACTGGGTGGCTCTACCGGTATCGGCGCCGCTTACAACGCTGGTGGCGGTACGCTGATCACCTCTGCTTCCCGCGCCAATAACGCTGTCGCTTACATCTCGCCGTCCTTCGGTGGCGTGACCGTTGCCTACAACCACGCTCGTCTGACCGAACAGGCTGCCACCAGCCAAGCCGCTTCGGCCACCACCAGCATCGGCGGCAACACCGACAATACTGCGAACCTGCTGTCTGTCAGCTACGCCAATGGCCCGATCACCGCTGGCGCGATCTACACCAAGGTTGTTGCTTCGCAAACCAACCTGGCTAACGACGATGTTAAGGAATGGGGTCTTCGTGCCGGTTACGACTTCTCGGTCGTCAAGCTGCAAGCTCTCTATCAGCAGCAGAAGAGTGAAGCTGCTGCTGTTGCTGGCGGCAAGGACAAGAAGTGGGCTGTTTCTGTCACCGTTCCGGTTGGTGCCAAGGTCGGTGTTATCGCCGAATACGCCGCTCTGAACGTTGGTTCTACCGCTGGTGCCGACAATGTCAAGGTTGGCACTCTGGCTGCAACCTACGCCCTGTCCAAGCGTACGACTGCTTATGCCGGTATGGTTGCCAAGCGTGTTCAGAGCGATGTTGGTGCTCAAGGTGCTGATACCAACATTTACGCTACAGGCCTGCGTCACTCCTTCTAATCTGGTTAATTCCAGTTGGAACAGAAACGGGAGCTTCGGCTCCCGTTTTTTTGCTTCAGATTTTCTCGATCAGCTTCTGCAATCGCTGAACCTGTGCGAGTGGCCATGCGCCGTCCTTTCGTGCGGTGAGCTTCGACTCCCATTTTTCATGGTTGGGTTGCTTTTAAAAGTTATCGCTGATTGGCGATGGTGCAGAAAAATAGTGAATGCCCTTTAAAATCCATGTAAGTAATAAGGTTATTGACCTAGGTCAAAATGCCTAGTCCGAATGGTAATAGCATCCCTTTTTTCATAACGATGATAGGGAGTGATCTATGGCTAACAAGATTCTGGTTGCTGCGCTGATTGCCGCTGGCGCGCTTTCTTCCTCTGTTGCTCAGGCTCAGGATGGTTCGTTCATGGTTCGCGTCCGTGCCGTCGATGTGCAGTTCGAAAATGGCCAGAAAGACGGCTTGCCCGGCCCGATTGAAGCTGAGAGCCGCTGGATTCCGGAGATTGATCTGAGTTATTTCTTTACCAAGAACATTGCTGCCGAATTGGTCCTGACCTATCCGCAGACCGTCGATATCACCATGGCGGGTGCCAATATCGGCAAGATCAAGGCCCTGCCGCCTTCCCTGCTCGTTCAATATCACTTTACCGATCTTGGTGCCTTCAAGCCCTATGTTGGCCTTGGCGTGAACTACACGCTGTTCTTCAGTCGCGACAACATCCTGAATGGTGCAGCATCGGTCGACCGCTCCAGCGTTGGCCTGGCCGGCCAGGTTGGTTTCGACTACATGTTCAACAAGAACTGGGGCCTTAACCTCGATGTGAAATACATCCAGATGGAGACCGATGTGAGCTTGAACGGTTCGAAGATCGGGACGCTGAATCTGAGCCCGATCACAGCTGGCGTGGGCGTTTCCTATCGCTTCTAAGCAAGCAAGGCACAATGAAGAACGGGCGCCAAGGCGCCCGTTTTGATTTTTGGAGAATGCTCCGTCAGCCAAGTAGTATCAGGTTGTCGCGGTGGATGAATTCCGGTTCATCGACATAGCCGAGGATTGCTTCGATTTCTGCTGTTGATTTTCGCGTAATCAGGCGGGCTTCGCCGCTGCCGTAGTTGCACAGGCCGCGCGCGATTTCGCTGCCATTCGGGCTGATGCAGGCGACTGCTGAGCCACGTTCGAATTCGCCTTCGGCGGCGATGACGCCGATGGGCAGCAGACTTTTTCCGGCTTTCAGCGCGTTGACCGCGCCGTCGTCGAGCTGCAGGCGGCCGGCGAGTTGCAGGTGGTCGGCCAGCCATTGCTTGCGGGCGGCCAAGGGTTGGGTTTGCGAGACGAGCAAGGTGCCGACTGGCTCGCCGGCGGCCAGTCGGATGATCGGGTCGATCTCGCGGCCGCTGGCGATGGCGGTGTGGGCGCCGCTGCGGGCGGCGCGCTTGGCGGCGATGACCTTGGTGATCATGCCGCCGGTGCCGATGCGCGTTCCAGCGCCGCCGGCCATGGCTTCGAGCGACTCGTCGCCGGCCGTGGCTTCGCTGATCAGGGTGGCGTTGGGATCTTTGCGCGGGTCGGCGGTGAACAGGCCGATCTGGTCGGTCAGGATGATCAGAGCGTCGGCTTCGATCAGGTTGGCGACCAGGGCGGCCAGCGTGTCGTTGTCGCCGAATTTGATTTCGTCGGTGACGACGGTGTCGTTCTCGTTGATGATCGGCACGACGCCGAGTTCGAGCAGTGTGCTCAGTGTCGAGCGGGCGTTGAGGTAACGTTTGCGGTCGGCGAGGTCGTCGTGGGTGAGCAGGATTTGCGCGGTGTGCAGGCCGTGTTTGTTGAAGGCGGCCTCGTAGGCTTCGACCAGGCCGGCCTGGCCGACGGCGGCTGCGGCCTGCTTTTCATGCACGGTTTTCGGTCGGCGCCCCCAGCCCAGACGCTGAACGCCGCAGGCGACGGCGCCCGAGGAGACGAGCACGACTTCCTTGCCTTGCTGGCGCAGGGTGGCTATTTGTCGGGCCCAGTCTTCGATGGCGGCGAGGTCGAGGCCGGCGCCGTTATTGGTGACGAGCGCCGAGCCGACTTTGACGACGAGGCGTTTGGCGTTGGCGAGGCGGGGCTTGCTCATCATTCTTCCGTGGCGTCGTCTTCGGCGTCTTCGTCGTCGGGAATTTCCGGGCGAGCCATTTGTTCCAGGGCTTCGTGGATAGCATAGATCAGCGGTTTGGTGCCTTCGCCGCTGATGGCGGTGATCGGGAAAACCGGGCCGTCGTATTTGGTGGCCTTCTTGTAGGCTTTGAGGAAGTCCTTGACGGTCTTTTCGCGGTCTTCTTCGGGGATCAGGTCGAGCTTGTTGAGGACCAGCCAGCGCGGCTTGTCAGCCAGCGCCGGGTCGTGCTTGACGAGTTCGCCGACGATGGCCTTGGCGTCGCGGACCGGATCGGAATCCGGATCGATGGGGGCGAGGTCGACGAGGTGGAGGAGGATGCGCGTACGCTGCAGGTGTTTGAGGAAGCGGATGCCGAGGCCGGCGCCGTCGGCTGCACCTTCGATGAGGCCGGGAACGTCGGCCATGACGAAGCTCTTTTCGGCGTCGACGCGGACGACGCCGAGATTCGGGTGCAGCGTCGTGAACGGGTAGTCGGCGACTTTCGGTCGGGCCGAGGAGACGGCGCGGATCAGGGTGCTCTTGCCGGCGTTGGGCAGGCCGAGCAGGCCGACGTCGGCGAGGACGCGCAGTTCGAGCGTCAGTTCGTGTTCTTCGCCCTGGTCGCCATTGGTTTTCTGGCGCGGGGCGCGGTTGGTCGATGACTTGAAGTGGATGTTGCCGAGGCCGCCCTTGCCGCCCTTGGCAATCAGGACTTTTTTCTCGTTCACATCGAGGTCGGCCAGGATTTCGCCGGTGTTGAGGTCGGAGATGACCGTGCCGACGGGCATGCGCAGGATGATGTCGTCGCCGCCAGCACCGTAGCAGTCGGCGCCGCCGCCGTTTTCGCCGCGCTTGCCGATGAATTTGCGGGTGTAGCGGTAGTCGACCAGCGTGTTGATGTTGCAGTCGGCAACGACGTAGATGCTGCCGCCACGGCCGCCATCGCCGCCGTTCGGGCCACCCATCGGGATGTATTTTTCGCGGCGGAAAGTGGCCGCGCCGTTACCGCCGTCGCCAGCCTTGACGTAGATTTTCGCTTCGTCGATAAATTTCATTATTTCCGCCTCTACAAACTAAAAAGCCCCATCCAGCGGACGGGGCTTTTGCTTCCGCTAGTCCGATTTATTCGGCAGCCGGAACGATGGTCACCACGCGGCGCTTTTTCAAGCCCTTGACGGAGAATTGAACCACGCCGTCCTTGAGTGCGAACAGGGTGTGATCCTTGCCGCAGCCAACGTTGTCGCCCGGGTGGAATTCGGTGCCGCGCTGGCGAACGATGATGTTGCCAGCCAGGATGAATTGACCGCCGTAGCGCTTGACGCCCAGTCGTTGGGCTTGTGAGTCGCGGCCGTTACGTGAACTACCGCCTGCTTTCTTGTGTGCCATTTATTAGCTCCTTGAACTTAGGCCGCGATCGCGTCGATGCGCAATTCGGTGTAGTTCTGACGATGGCCTTGATGCTTCTGGTAGTGCTTACGACGACGCATCTTGAAGATCTTGACCTTGTCGTGGCGGCCGTGGGAAATCACGGTGGCCTTGACGGTGGCGCCAGCAAGGAAGGGAGCGCCGATCTTTACCGACTCGCCTTCGCCTGCCATGAGGACCTGGTCGAGAGTAACTTCTGCGCCAACGTCTGCCGGTATCTGTTCTACTTTAAGTTTTAGACCATTGGTAACGCGATACTGCTTACCGCCGGTTTTTATGACCGCATACATGGGTTGGACTCCGAAAATAAATCTAAAGGGTGCTACAAAGAACCGCGCATTATACGGAAATTCTCTGACAAGTCAAAGCCTTGTCGTGGTGCTGTGGTAAACTTATTGCCTTCGAAAAAAAGGAGTTCCCATGGCTGAAATCACCACCGCCTCCGGGCTGGTCTATGAAGATACCGTTGTTGGCGAAGGCGCTGAGGCCAAGGCTGGCCAGCAGGTCACCGTGCATTACACGGGCTGGCTGACCAATGGCAGCAAGTTCGATTCGAGCAAGGATCGCAACGATCCGTTCGAATTTTCGCTCGGCATGCGCCAGGTTATCGGTGGCTGGGACGAGGGTGTTCAGGGCATGAAGATCGGCGGCACGCGCAAGCTGACCATTCCGCCGCAACTCGGCTACGGCGCACGCGGCGCTGGCGGCGTCATTCCGCCGAATGCAACGCTGGTTTTCGAGGTTGAACTCCTCGGTCTGCGATGAGCGGTTCCGACGATCCCTGGGCCAAGTGGCGCCAGCCGGAGGCGGTAGCGCCCGAGGCTGAGGCGAAGCCGGTTGCGAAAACACGGGATGCAAAGCCTGATCCCACGGTGAACCGGGAAAATCGGCCAAAAATGAAATCGGCCGAGCCGGCGCCGGCGAAGGCCAGGCGGCCCGCACCCGTTGTCGAGACGCCGGTGGCTGAGGAAAAGCCCGTCGATCCGACCGGGACGCTGAGCGTTCGTCGTTCCGTGCCGCGCGAGTGGGGCAAGTTGCCGTTGCGGGGTGGTTCGTCGTTGAGGAAGCCGTCGGTGCCGAAGGCTGCGCCGGTTGAGCGCGTTGCCTCATCGGAGCCGAAGTCGGCTTGGGCGCGCAAGACGGATCGTCCGGAACGTGCGGCCAGACCAGCCTCAGCGCCTAAGGTGGCGGTCGTCCGAGAAGGCCCGACGCCGGAAGGTGTGCGTTTGTCCAAGGTGATGTCGGAGCGTGGCATGTGTTCGCGGCGCGAGGCCGATTTGTGGATCGAGCGCGGCTGGGTCTTCGTCAATGGCGAACAGGTCAGCGAACTCGGTACGCGTATTGTTGATCCGCAATCGTCCGAGATCACGGTGACGCAGGATGCCAAGAAGGATCAGGCTAAAGCCGTGACCATCCTGTTGCACAAGCCGGTGGGCTATGTTTCTGGCCAGCCGGAGCCGGACTGTGTGCCGGCGGTGACGCTGATTACGGCCGAAAATCAGGCACCCAATTCGATTGGCCCGGAGTTCAAGCCGTGGATGTTGCGCGGTCTGGCTCCGGCTGGTCGGCTGGACATCGATTCGACGGGCTTGCTGGTGCTGACCAGCGATGGCCGGGTGGCCAAGCGCCTGATTGGCGAGGATAGCGACGCGGAGAAGGAGTATCTCGTTCGCGTTTCAGGCGAGATGATCAAGGGCGGACTCGATCTGCTACGTCATGGTCTGGAACTCGATGGCAAGCCTTTGAAGCCGGCTTGGATCAAACAGTTGAATGAAGACCAGCTGCATTTCATCCTGAAGGAAGGCAAGAAGCGTCAGATTCGCCGCATGTGCGAACTGGTCGGCTTGCACGTCATTGGCTTGAAGCGGGTGCGGATTGGCCGGATCAGGTTGGGTGATCTGCCTATGGGGCAGTGGCGCTTTTTGCGCCCGGACGAGGCTTTTTGATTTTTGGCTGATTTTTCCGGTTGACCGTGGAAACACTGCTCAGCCGCTGAAATGCAAAACGCCGGCCGGTTTTTAACCGGGCCGGCGTTTTTTATGTCTTGCCGAAAATCAGGCGGCGGGGCGAACCGGCGGCATCATCAGGCATTCGCCTTCGATGACGGTCTTGCCGGCGACGGTGCATACGGTGTCGAGAATCACGCGGTTCTTGGCGACGTTGACTTCGCGGACGGTGACGGTGGCGGTGACGGTATCGCCCGGCTTGACCGGGGCCTTGAACTTGAGCGTCTGCGACAGGTAGATGGTGCCGGCGCCGGGCAGCTTGTTGGCCAGGGTGGCGGAGATGAAGCCGGCCGACAGCATGCCGTGGGCGATGCGCGTGCCGAACATGGTGGTCTTGGCGTATTCCTCGTCGAGGTGGGCCGGATTGACGTCGGTCGAGATGCCGGCGAACAGGATGATGTCGGCTTCGGTAACGGTCTTGGACGTGCTGGCGGACATGCCGGGTTCGAGCTGGTCGATGTAATACGTCGTCATGGCGGGGCTCCTTGTGGGGTTATTGATAGCGAAAACGGGACTCTAACATACGTTAGCGTATGGTGTCGTTTACTCGGTACGCAGGGCATCGACCGGGTCGAGCCGAGCGGCGTTGCGGGCGGGCAATACGCCGGCGACGAGGCCGATGGTGATGGCCAGGCCTTCGGCGAGCAGGACGAAGGTAATCGGTGTGTGGACAGGCAGGGCGGGCAGGGCGAGATGGATGAGCTGGGCGAGGCCGATGCCGAGGATCAGCCCGAACAGCCCACCGAGCGCCGAGAGCGCCACGGCTTCGCCCAGGAAGAGCGCGAGGATGGTTCGCCGCGGCGCGCCGAGGGCGACGAGCAGGCCGATTTCGCCGGTCCGCTCGGTGACGGCGATGGTCATGATGGTGACGATGCCGACGCCGCCGACCAGCAGCGAAATGCCGCCGAGCGCGCCGACGGCCATGGTCAGGACGTTCAGGATGTTGGACAGCGTCTTGAGCATCTCTTCTTGCGTCACGATGGTGAAATCCTCGCGGCCGTGACGGTCGATCAGGTGCGTCTTGACGCGGCTGGCGACGAGGGCCGACGGAATGCCTTCCTCGGCGGCGATGTTGATTTCATCGACGCCTTCGCGGTTGAACAACTCCTGGGCGCGGGCGGTCGGCACGAAAGCGGTGTCGTCGAGGTCGATGCCGAGAAATTGCCCCTTCGGCGCCAGCACGCCGATGATCCGGAAATGCAGGCCGCCGACGCGCAGGCGCTGGCCGAGCGGGTTTTCGCTGCCGAACAACTCGGTTTTGAGCTTGGAGCCCAGCACGACGAAGGCGCGGGCGCTGCCTTCATCGTCGGCCGGCAGGAACTGGCCGCTTTGCACGGTCGACCGGAAAATTTGCGGCAATTTGGAATTGACGCCGTAGATCAGCGTGCGCCGCGTCCGGCCGTTGCCTTCAACTTCGGCATTGCCGCGCACATTGGGCGTCACGGCGACGACGTGCGGCAGGCGTTCGAGCGACTTGGCGTCGTCGAGCGACAGCGGCCGGGCGCTCGACGGCAGGCCGGACGGCGAGCCGCCGGTCTTCGTCTTGCCTGGGGCGACGGTGATGACGTTGGTGCCGAACTGGGTGAACTCGCCGAGGACGAAACGGTGGATGCCCTCGCCAATAGAGGTGAGCAGGATCACCGCGGCGATGCCGACGGCGATGCCGAGCAGGGTCAGGAAGCTGCGCAGGCGCTGGGCCGTAATGGCGCGGACAGCGAGTTGGAGGGCGTCGGTGGCGAGCATGGCTAGTGCTTCATGAGCGCTTGTACCGGATCGAGCCGGGCGGCGCGGCGGGCCGGCATGACGCCGAAGATGAGGCCGGTGGCGAGCGCTGTGGTCAGGCCAGCGATGACCGCCCAGTCGGGCGGATAGGCCGGAAAGACCGGGAAGGCTTGGCGCAGCGCAAAGGCGCCAAGCTGGCCGAGCAGGTAGCCGACCAGGGCGCCGACGGCGGAGAGCATCGCGGCTTCGGCCAGGAAGGCGAGGCGGATGGTTCGGGCGGTGGCGCCAAGCGCCTTGAGCAGGCCGATTTCGCCGGTGCGCTGGGTGACGGCGACGAGCATGACGTTCATGACCAGAATGCCGGCCACGGCCAGGCTGATCGCGGCGATGCCCGCCACCGCCAGAGTCAGTGCACCGAGCAGTTTGTCGAAGGTGGCCAGCACGGCATCCTGGGTGATGACCGTGACGTCCTCTTCGCCGCGGTGGCGCTGCTTGAGCGTTTCCATGACCTGATCCTTGGTGCCGGGGATGGCATCGCGGCTGTTGGCCTCGATCATGATACGGAACAGGGTGTTGGAGTTGAACATGGCCTGTGCCAGCGAAACGGGCACGATGACCAGTTCGTCGGTATTCATGCCCAGCCCCTGACCGGTCGATTTGAGCACGCCGACGACGCGCAGCCGGCGATCGCCGACGCGGACGAGTTGGCCGATGGCCGGGTTGGCGCCGAACATTTCCTCACGAATCTTGGCGCCGATGACGGCGACCGACGAGCCGCGATTCCAGTCCTCTTCCGGTAGCCCTTGTCCTTGGGCCAGCTCGAAATTGCGGATGGGGATGAACTCGGCCGTCGAGCCGGCGACCATCACTTCGCGCAGCTTGCCGCCGTAGTTGATTTCCGAGGTGCCGACGGCGAGCGGGGCGACGCGGCGGGCGCCGGGCAGGCGACGCAGGCTGCCGGCGTCGTCGATGGTCAGGTCGCGCGGTGTGCTGGTGATAGCGTTGGCTGGGTTGAAGCCGCCGGTGCCCGAACGGCCAGGCAGGACGATGATCAGGTTGGTGCCGAGCGAGGAAAACTGGCCGACGACGTAGCGCCGTGCGCCGTCGCCGAGGGCGGTCAGGATGACGACGGCGGCGACGCCGATCGACATGGCCAGTACCGAGAGTGTCGTGCGCATCGGATAGCCGGTGGCGGCGTCGCGGGCGAAGCGGAGGGTGTCGGCTAGACGCATGGGGTGGGTGCGAAAAAGGACATTCCCACGGTCAACCGGAAATTTCGGCCAAATTTGAAATGTTGGCGGTGCGTGAGTCGGCTTTCAACCGTCCATCCTCCATGACCAACTGGCGCCGGGCGCGGGCCCCCATGCCCTGGTCGTGGGTGACGACGATCAGCGTGACGCCCTTGGCATTGAGCGCTTCGAGCAGATTGACCACCTCTTCGCCGGTATGGCGGTCAAGGTTGCCGGTTGGTTCGTCGGCCAGGATCAGCGCCGGCTGCATGATCGTGGCGCGGGCGATGGCGACGCGCTGGCGCTGGCCGCCGGAAAGCTGGTCGGGTTTGTGGTCGGCACGGTTTTCCAGGCCGAAATCCTTGAGCGCCTGGGCGACGCGCTTGTTGCGCTCGGCTACTGGGATGCCGGCTAGCGTCATCGGCAGGGCGATGTTCTCGGCAGCGGTCAGGCGTGGCACGAGGTGAAAACTCTGGAAAACGAAGCCGATACGTGTGCTGCGCACGGTCGCCTGCTCGTCGGGCGACAGGGTTGTCACGTCGCGGCCTTCGAGCTGGTAGGTGCCTTCGTTCGGCCGGTCGAGCAGGCCGAGGAGATTGAGCAGCGTCGATTTGCCGGAACCGGAAGGCCCCATCACGGCAACGTATTCGCCGGCCTCGATTTGCAAATTGAGCCCGGCCAGCGCGTTGACCGTGGTGTCGCCGAGCAGGAAGCGACGTTCGATTCTGGAGAGTTCGATCAGCGGCATGCGCCTAGTTCGCCTTGGTTTTTTCGTCCGGCGTCACCTTGGCGCCGGCCTTGACGCCTTCCTTGTCGAGCGAAGTGACGATGCGCTCACCGGCACTCAGCCCTTCGAGAATCTCGGTGTATTCCCAGTTGGCCAGGCCTGCCTTGATCAGTCGTTCTTCGAGCTTGCCGCTATCGGCGTTGAAAACCAGCACCTTGCCACCTTCCTGAATGGCGGCGGTCGGGATGCGCAGCACCTGGTCGCGGCCGGAAAGGATGATCTCGACGTCGGCGCTGTAACCGACGAGCAGCTTGCCGGCCTCGGCCGGCTGGGCGAAATCGACCTCGATGTCGACCGTGCGCGCCTGCTTTTCGACGGCGGAAACATAGGGCGCCACCCGGCGCACCTTGCCGGGCAGCATTTTGCCGGGCAGCGCATCGAGCGTGATGCGCACCGGCTGGCCGATCTGGATCTTCGGCGCATCGACCTCATCCATCGGCGCCTTGACGTAGAGGCAGGAGTCGTCGATCAGGTCGATGGCCGGCGGTGTCGGCACGCCGGGGGGCGAGGGGGTCGAGTATTCGCCCAGTTCGCCAACAATCTTGGCGACAATGCCGTCGAACGGCGCGTACAAGGCGACGCGGCCCTGCTCGACGCGGGTCGTCTTCAGCCTGGCTTCGGCCTGGGCGATATCGGCCTTGGCGGTATTGCAACTGGCGCGACGGACTTCGGCGTCGGTACGCGCAGCTTCTTCGCGGCTGGTCGAAACGAAGCCTTTGGCCCGCAATTCGGATTGTCGTTTTGCCTCTTTTTCGGCGTTGACCGCAGCAATGCAGGCTTCCTCGCTGCGTTTGGCGCTCAAGGTGATCTGCGCCTGGGCCAGCGCACTTTGCGCCTGCTGGTCGTCGTTCCACAGCTTGAGCAGCAACTGGCCCTTTTTGACCTTGTCGCCTTCCTTGACGCCAAGGTATTCGATGCGGCCGCCGATGATGGTGGACAGCTTGGTACGCTGGCAGGCCTCGACGGTCCCGGCCCGGGTGTTGGCCAGTGTTGCCTCGACCTTGCCTTCGGCCACCTCCTTGAGCACCACCGGGATCGGTTTCGGGCGGGTGAAAAAGAACAGGCCAAGGCCGATGATGACGATGACGGCAAGGATGATGGCGATGCGACGCATGGTATTTCCTATCGAAACCCGGGCAGCCAGCCGGATTGTTCGTGGCCCCAGACTGGTTCAAGGGCGCCCTGGTAGAGCGCCTCGATGACCGGCGGCTCCGGCCACGGCTCATTCATGAACGTCAGGCCGATCTCTTCGACTGTGCGGCCCGACCAGTAGTGGTCAGCCACTTCGTCGAGCGCGCTGAGCGACAGGCTGTGCGGCAGGCGCAGATAGTCGAGCCAGCTGGCATCGTGGAAAGAGCAGATGTATGCCCCCTGAGTGCGCGAGCAAGCCAGGTTCTTGCCGAAGACCTTCTGCGGGTGCTTGATCCGAAAGGTCGTCGCATCGGTCCGCGTGGCGAACTGGAGCAGGGCATGCAGGCGGCTCGGAAAATGGTTGTAGCGACGCTGCCGGTAATACTCCAGATGATATTCGGCAAAGTAGTTCTGCACCGACAGCAACTGGTCACCGGGCGTCGGCGCACCGCCTTCGGGAGAGGCCAGTGTGCCGCCGAAGGGGCTGCCCTTGAGAATGTCCCAGCCTGGCAACTCGGCGCCCGGTTCGAGCCAGCAGAAGAGCTCCAGCGTTGCAGTGTCCTTGATCAGATTGTCCATGGACCTTAGGGCTAAAGGGGAGGGGGAATGTCGCTATTCTGAATGATAGCCCGCCTTTGGCCAATCGAAGCATGCAGAGCAGGGAATCGAAATGCCAAAATATATGCAAACTGGAATATGATGCAAATTGGAAAAATATACGCAGGGAGGGCATTCAGAGGCTTTCGTTGTTGCCTTCGCTTCCGGATTTGCGAAGGGGGCCGTGCTGCCTCGTTGCGTTTTGTTTAAATGAACCTGCGGAAAGCCTTTTTCAGCGTATTGATCGCACTGGCCGGGGTGCTTGCCCTGATCGCCGGCGCGACGCTGGGTGCGCTCTCGGCGTACGACGACGCCCGTGATGCGACAAAGCATCGCCAGGATTCGATGGCGCTCATGGGCTCGGTGCGCCACGAGGTCGATTTGCTCAGCCGGCTGGTCAGCTCCTACGTTAGTACGGCCAATCCGCGCTACCTTATTTATTACTACGACATTCTGGCCATCCGCGAGGGCACGAAGAAAGCCCCGGATTCCGTACCGGAAACTTTCTGGGAACAGGTCATCGGCGGAACGATGGCCTATGTGCCGCCCCCCACTGGCGCCGGTGTCGCGCTGGCCGAGCGGACCAGTCTGCTTGGTTTCGACGCAGGAGAGGTGACTGTTCTCCGCCGGGTATTCCAGATCACCGACCAGATGAAACAGGTCGAGCAGATTGCCTTTGCCGCGACGCAGGGTTTGTATGATCCGGTAAAACGCGAATTTGTATCGGAGGCAGAGCCGCAGCACGATTTTGCCAACGCCTTGCTGCATGAGGCGCGCTATTTGAAGCTGCGGGCCGAATTGGCTATCGCGGTCGATGAGCTGACCAACCAGGTTGATCAGCGAACGACAAAAAATCTGGGGCGGGCCGGCGAGCATCTGCTGCGCTGGATCGTTGCCGCTCTGCTCCTGCTGCTTGCTGCCGGCGTCGTCATGGTGCTCAGTTATGGCTATCTGAAAAGGCATCTGTTGGCGCCCCTGACCGCCTTGCACCGGACGGCGACGGCGCTGGCGGAAAAGTCATTTAGTGAACGCGTCGGCGACCTCAAGGGGGTCGAGGAGGTCCAGGCACTGGCTGCGACCATCGACAGCATGGCGGCGGCCATCGAGGCTGACATCGCTCAACGCGAACTGGTCCAGCGTTCCTTGCGCCAAGCCCGGGCGCGGGCTGAAGTGGCGGCCGAAGCAAAATCCATTTTCCTGGCCAACATGAGCCATGAAATCCGGACGCCGATGAATGCGATTCTTGGCATGGCCTACCTGGCCCTCAAGTCCGGCTTGCCGCCAAGGCAGCACGACTATGTTTCCAAGATTCACACGGCAGCCCGCTCGCTGCTCGGGATTTTGAACGACGTCCTCGACTTTTCGAAAATCGAAGCCGGCAAGGTGGCGCTTGAAGCTGTTCCCTTCGATCTCGAACTGGTTGTCCAGAACGCACTCTTCATGGTGCAGCAGCGGGCCGAGGGAAAGCATATCGAGCTGATCCTCGATTTTCAGCCAACCCGGAACATGCAGCACCTGGTAGGCGATCCGTTGCGACTCGGGCAGGTCTTGATCAACCTGCTATCCAATGCGGTCAAATTTACTGAAACCGGTCATGTTCGTCTGATCGTCGGCGAACGGTCGAGCGACAAGCTGTCGTCGACCATTGTCTGTCGGGTTGAAGACACGGGCATCGGGATGACTGCAGAACAGATCGGTCGTCTGTTCCAGGAGTTTTCCCAGGCCGATGGCTCGACAACCCGGCGCTACGGTGGGTCGGGGCTGGGATTGGCCATTTCGAAGCGGCTGCTGGCGGCCATGGGTAGTGAAATCAGAGTCGAAAGCGAGGTTGACCACGGCACTGTTTTCCATTTCGCCATGCAGTTGCCGCTGGAGCCGTCCCGCGAGGAAAACAGTGAGGCTGCAGCACTGATCGAGTGCAAGCGGGCGCTCGTTGTTGACGACTACCCGCCGGCCCGGGAGAGCATGGCGACCATGCTGCTGGCGATGGGGTGCGCCGCCGTCGATCAGTCGCCGGGGGGGCTGGATGCCTTGGCACGTCTGACGAGAGCGAGTAATGACGGATGGGCTTACGACTTGTTGTTGCTTGATTGGCTGATGCCCGACATGTCTGGCGGTGAGCTGATAGAGGCGCTGCACTCGCGAGGAATTTCTTTGCCGGCCCGGACACTCGTTGTTTCGGTGGCCGATGCTTCCCTGCTGCGCCAGGAGGTCGACCACACGGGGGTGGCTGATGTGGTTCAGAAACCCCTGTTGCCGAATGTCCTGCGCCGGGTTTTCGGCTCGGGAATGGAGATGGAGCCGATGGCCAGGCTCGAACACCTCATCCCCCATCCTGGTTGTCTGCAGGGAATGTCGATACTGCTGGTAGAAGACAATGAACTCAATCAGCAGGTTGCCGGAGAAATCCTCAGGGGCTGGGGGGCAAGCGTCGATGTCGCGGCCAACGGGCGAATTGCGCTCGATATCTTGTCCAACGAGGGGGCTGGCCACTACGCGGTGGTCTTGATGGATCTCGAGATGCCCGTTATGGATGGCCGGGAAGCAACCCGTCGCTTGCGCGAAGAGGAGCGTTTCCAGGATTTGCCGATTATTGCGATGACGGCGCACGTCGCCGGGCAGGGCATGAAAGACGGGCTGGCGAAAGGGGTCAATGGCTATATCGCCAAGCCCTTCGAACCGGAAGAACTCCTGGCCATGGTGCAACCTTATTGGCGCGGCTTGCTGGGGCATACCCTGCCTCCGGCGGATTCGGGAGAGGCAGATCGGGCTTTCATCGCTGCTATTGCAGCCATTCCGCAAATCGAATCGGCGGTACTCTTGCGGCGCTTCGAAGGTCGTCTGCCGTTTCTGGCTCGAACTTTGCGCCGTTTCGCCGAAGATTGTCATGGTTGGTCCGACCGGCTGGATGCGACGCTGGTCAGCGGTGATCTTGAGGCTGCGCAGCGTCAGGTCCATTCGCTCAAGGGGTTGGCCGGCACGTTCGCCATGGGCCGTTTGCAGTCCGCGCTGTATGATCTTGAAAATGTCATTAAAGGTGGTGTCGTCGAGCCCTTCGGTGAAATAGCTGAAGTCGATGCTCAATTGCAGCCCTTGCTGGTTGGCCTTGAACGGATGCCGGCCAGCTTGTCGGACTCGGTAGCCGCCGTGGATGATCGGCCGATTGAGGCGGTGCTTGCTTTGTTGCGTGAGCAGTTGGGTGGGGGCGACGGCGAGGCCGAAGAAATATGGCGCATGAACAAGGGGCGTTTGGTCGGGGTGTATTCACCGCGGCAGGTGGCGGCCATTGATCACGCTATCGGACAATGGGATTTTGATGAGGCGCTGCATATTCTGGATAACACAAATCAGGGTGGGGGCGGACAGTAATGAGAAATAATGCAACGATACTGGTGATCGACGATACCCCGGCCAATCTCAGCCTGCTCAATCAGTTGCTGCGTACCCACTACAAGGTCAAGCTGGCCAACGGCGGCGCCAAAGGCCTGGAACTGGCGGCGAGTGCCCAGCCGGACCTGATCCTTCTCGATATCATGATGCCGGACATGGACGGCTACGAAGTCTGCAAGCGCCTGAAGGCTGACCCGGTGACAGCGGCGGTGCCGGTCATCTTCCTGACCGCCAAGGCTGGAGCGGACGACGAGGAGTATGGCCTGGCCATGGGGGCTGTCGACTTCATCCGCAAACCGATTGCGCCATCCGTTGTCCTGGCGCGGGTCCGTACCCATCTGCAAATACGGACCTGGCAAACTTTTCTTGAAGACAAGAGCGCCTGGCTGCAAAGCGAAGTCGAGCGCCGGGTCAACGAAGTCCTGCGTCTCCAGGAGGCTTCGATTCGCGTCATGGTTTCGCTGGCCGAATTTCGCGACGAGTGCACCGGCAACCATATTCGGCGGACCCAGGATTATGTCCGGCTGCTCGCCGAATACCTGAGCAAGCAGGAGCGCGATCGCGAATTCCTGACCGCAGAGCATATCGACCAGATCGCCAAGGCGGCGCCGCTGCACGATATCGGCAAGATCGCCATTCCTGACCACATTCTCCTCAAACCGGGCCGGCATACGCCGGAAGAGTTCGAGATCATGAAGACGCATTCCATCAAGGGTGAAGGGATGCTATTGCGTTCGCAACATGAACTCGGAGAGGAAAATCTGATGTTGCTTTACGCCGCGCAGATCGCCCGTAGCCATCACGAGCGGTGGGATGGCTGCGGATATCCAGATCAGCTGGCGGGCGAAGCCATCCCCTTGCCGGCCAGACTGATGGCCGTTGCCGATGTGTACGATGCGCTGCGTTCCCGCCGTCCCTACAAGCGTGCTTTTGACCATGCCGAAGCGGCCGATGTTCTGCGTGAAGGCCGCGCCAAACATTTTGACCCATTGCTGATCGATGCCTTCATTGCCCTGGAGGCTTCATTTGCCGAGATTGCCATCAAGCTGGCGGACGAGTGAATTTGTCATGACAAACAAGTGCTATTGATGATGTCGCCAAAACTTCCCAATATCGGGCTGCTGCCCGTTCTGGCTGTGTTGGCACTGCCGGCACAGGCGGTCGATTTGACTTGGTCCGGCTTTGGAACCGTTGGTTTTGCCGTGTCCGATCAATCCTACAACTACCAGCGTTTTATCGACAATCGCGGCACCTTTAAACGCGACACCATTCTCGGTGGCCAGCTCGATGCCCGCTTGTCGCCACAGTGGAGCGCCACCATTCAGGCCAAAGCGGCCCCCTCGGATCACAACGACACCGACTGGCAGGCTTCGCTGGCCTGGGCGTTTATCTCATGGCGGCCCAGTGACGACTGGCTGATCCGGGGCGGCAAGATTCGCTTGCCGCTGATGCTCAACACTGAAAACAACGACGTCGGTGCCACGTTCGATTTCGCTCGCTTGCCACAGGAGGTGTACTCGATTTCGCCGCTGACCGACCTCGTGGGGCTGGGCGTGAGCAAAACCTGGTTTGGCGAGAGCATGGACTGGATTGCTGAAGTTTATGCCGGTAAGGTTGAGACAAATTGGCGATATTACGCTCGTGAATGGAGTCCATCTCAGGCCTATCCTGGTAGTTGGTTTTTAGCCTATGACATCAAGAGCACCGGGCTGGTCCTGACGGCGCGAAGTCTGGACAACACTTTCCGGGTCGGCGCACATCGTGTTGAAGTGACGAGGGATGGCGCAAAAATCGGGCGGCCAATCATTTATTCCGGCGGGGCTTATCAGTTTGGTAACGGGGGTGATGAAAAGCTCATCATCCCGCTGTTTACCGCCGGGGTAAGTATCCAGTTGCCGGCCAATATCAGGATGATAGGTGAATATGCCTGGATCAAGGTTGATAGTTCAACAAGCGAGGGGCTCGATCGTTGGGGGGCCTACCTTTCACTATCGAAGCGGATTGCTGCGTGGACGCCCTATGTCTACTACGCCAAAGCAAAATCCAGGGATTCAGCTCTCGAGAAATACCAGGCTATCAACAACAATATTTTGCCTCCTCCTAATGGGGTGACGCAGAAATTCATAGCCGATGTCATCGTGCCCTACGATCAATCGACCGTGGCACTTGGGACAACCTATCGGCTGACACCGAGTGCCCTGCTCAAGGCCGAGTGGTCGCAGGCTAACACCGGGGTTGCATCCAGTCTGGTCGATGCGCCTTCGGGCGGTGATAGTTCGCACCAGACTATCAACGTCTTTTCTCTTTCCTACAATTTCACCTTCTGAGCGGCTTGATGCGCCGTATTCTTCTTTTCCTCTTGTTTGCGTGCTTGCCGGCTCTCGCCCAGGCTGAGGAGGCGCTTGCCTTGATCGCTTATGGTGGCCTTCCCAAGACGGAGCAGTCTACCCTGCAACGGCTTTATACCGGGCGAGTGGTATCCATTGGCGAGCAGGCGGCAACACCGATCAATTACCCGGCCGGACATCCGTTGCGCGAAAGATTTCTGGCAACGATCATGGGGCAGAGTGAGGAGCAGTACACCGGCTATTGGCTGGTTCGCCGTTATGTTGGCAAAGGCGCGCCCCCCCTTGTTCTGCCGGATGTCGATGCGGTTGTGGCCCATGTTTTGGCTACGCCGGGGGCCGTCGGTTACGTCCCTTTGTCGAAAGTACCACCCGGCGGAAATGTGATTTTCAAGCGTTAACTCGCTAGCTTTTTTTTGCCGGAGTGATAAGCTGAATTCGTGTTGTGGTTTGTAGCAAGCCCGGCATGAAGTGGTGGTGCCCGCTACGCTGCTGGAGATTCTATGGCTGTATTCAATAGATGTTTTCTTGAGATTACCGTGTAGTACTCCGTAACGGCGAATAGCCGAATGCCCCAGCCGAAAGAGCCGGGGCCGCAGTAAACGAAGCCCGTGCCCGAACAGCGCGGGCTTCACTTTTTCAGGGATTGAAAATGTCGATTCAACGCCGCGGCACGACTCGCCGCTATTCCGACAGCGTTGTTCATGCTGGTACTGTTTATCTCGTTGAGGTGCCGGCCAACCTTGATGCCGACGTTACCGCTCAGACCGAAAACCTCCTGGCCAGCGTCGACCGGCTGCTTGCTCAGGCCGGCAGCGACAAGTCGCACTTGTTGATGGTGACGATCTACCTGGCAGACATGGCCGATTACGATGCGATGAACGCGGTTTGGGATGCTTGGGTGCCGGACGGCCACGCTCCGACCCGCGCCTGTGTGCAGGCCAGACTGGCCAATCCGAAATATCGCGTGGAAATGGCGTTGACCGCAGCCGTAGCTCAGGGCTGAACGTCGGCGCTACAGTCGCAGCCTTGGCCGGCCGCGATCCAGCGGGCGAGCAGTCGTTGGGCAAAGGGTTCAACGCTTGCCGGAAGCAGGCCGAGGTAAGTTCGCGGATTGACTAGAAAGTCGCAGTGATAGCGTTGTTCTGCATCTGACCACTGTAGTGCCGGGCACGGCCCCTTTATTTTTAGAAAGCGCAGGCGGGCGGCCGGGCAGGTTTCCAGCGCGCAGCACACGCCGCAGCCATTGCAGGGCTGGCCTTCAGGTGGTTTGGCCGGGGCGGCAGGGTGGAGATGAATTATCTGTTCTTGCACGTTGCGTAATGAACCATGTCTGGCCAAATTGATCAAACTCCTGCAATTTTTTGAAAGGAGCCCATGATGACCAAACTGATTTCTGCATTGCTCGCTGCGGTGTTTGCACTGACCAGCGTTTCTGCCCTGGCGTGTGGTGACAAGGCGAAAGATGAAAAACAGATGAGTACGCCGGCCAAGCCCAAGGTTTAGTGGTTCTTGCCAGCGCGCAGGCGGCTTCGGTCGCCTGTTTGCGTTTACGGCCGGGAGAGGAACAGTTCGGGATCGACCGGGGTGTTGTTGAGAATTACCGCCCAGTGCAGGTGCGGGCCGGTGACACGCCCGGTAGCGCCGACGGCGCCCAGCGGTTCTCCCTTTTTGACGGTCTGGCCGGCACGCACATCGGTGCGCGAAAGGTGCATGTAGGCGGTGATCAGCCCTTGGCCATGGTCGATGAAAACGGTGTTGCCGTTGAAGAAATAATCGCCGACGTTGGCGACGATCCCATCGGCCGGGGCGGTGACCGGTGCGCCGGTGCCGACGGCGACATCGAGGCCGGCGTGTGGGTTGCGCGGCAGGCCGTTGAAAATGCGGCGCAGGCCGAAGCGGGAAGAGAGCGGGCCCTTGGCTGGCAGGGCGAAATCAGTGGCTGGCGGCGTGCCAGAAAAATGGCGCTTGATGGCCTCTGTGATTTTTTGTTCGCGCTCGATTCTCGCCAGATCGTCCGGATTGGGTTCGACCTTGCGCTTGTCCTTGATGGTCAGGCGTTGTTCCGGGTAATTCCTGATCTGGACGGTAATTTGCCGGGTTGCTACGGTCAACCCGAAAAAAACGCTAATTTCGAAATCGCCGGGCAGGGTGTCGAGCGGGATGCCGAGCAGGGCGAACCAGCGACCGTTGTCGCGGACGACGGCGATTGGCTGGTCGCCCCAGCGGGCGGTCGGGGTTGTCTGGCTGGCCGGGCCGAGATCGATGACGGCGATGCCGCCCGGGACCGGCGCATGTTTGGGCAGGGCGAAAGCGTTGGCGGCGTAGCCCAGCAGCAGGGCGAGGGCAAAGCGAGTGATTTTCATGAGTGGTTCTGGCTGGCCCACCACAAACGCAGGCGCAGCCCGATTTCGCTGGTGTAACCAATTGAGGTGCTGCTGATGTTGCCGTCGGGGCTGACGATGACGAAAGCGGGAACGCCCTGAAAACCGTATTGCCGGAAAATTTCGGAGGCGGGATCGGCGATGGTCGGCCAGGCGTATTCGCGCTGGCGCACGGTTTCGGCGACTTTTTCTGCGCCGCCGGACTGCATGGCGACGGTGATGAGAGGCCAGTCGGCGTTGATGCTGCTGATGGTGCCGGCGTTGGCTTTGCAGACGCCGCACCAGTCGGCCCAGAAGTAGATCAATAGCGCCTGGCCGGGATGCTGCTGGCGCCAGATCGTCAGGTCGAAGGCTTGGCCATCGATCTGTTGTCCAACAAACTGCGGCGCCGGGCCATGCGGGGTATTGCGCATCTGCCAGGCCTGGAAGGCGGCGAACAGGACGACGAAGATGGCCACTTCGAGCGCCCAACGACGCCAGCGTGGCGCCGCTTTTTTGCCGGGAGTCGTCTCGGTCAAGCGGTCGCCTGGCTTACAGGCGGTCGGTCTTGAAGGTGTTGCACTGGTTCATGTCGCCGGTTTCAAAGCCCTTCCGGAACCAGCGGACGCGTTGTTCCGAGCTGCCGTGCGTGAAGCTCTCCGGGACGATGCGGCCCTGCGATTGCTGCTGTAGGCGGTCGTCGCCGATGGCCGAGGCGGCGGTCAGGGCGGCTTCGAGATCGCCCGGTTCGAGGACGTTTTTCATGGTGTCGGTGCGCTTGCCCCAGACGCCGGCCAGGCAGTCAGCCTGCAGTTCCATGCGCACGGAGAGGGCGTTGGCTTCGCGCTCACTGACGCGTTGCTTGGTCTGATGCACCTTGTCGGCGATACCGAGCAGGTTCTGCACGTGGTGGCCGACTTCGTGGGCGATGACGTAGGCTTGGGCGAATTCGCCGGGGGCCTTGAAGCGATCCTTGAGGTCGCGGTAGAAGGCGAGGTCGATGTAAACCTTCTGGTCGCCCGGGCAGTAGAACGGCCCCATGGCCGACTGGCCGGTGCCGCAGGCGGTCGGCGTGGCGCCGGTGAACAGCACGAGCTTGGGTTCCTGATACTGACGGCCGTTGGCGCGGAAGACTTCGTTCCAGGTGTCTTCAGTCGAGGCCAGTACCTTGGAGACGAATTTGGCCATCTGGTCATCGGCCGGCGGGCGCCGTGCTTCAGGTGAGCTTTGCTCTATGGCCGGCATGCCGCCGCCACTCAGCATGTTGAGCACGGTCAGTGGATTGACGCCGAGAAAATAGCTGGCGACCAGCGCGATGGCGATGGTGCCCAGGCCCATGCGGCCGCCACCCAGACGCAAGCCACCGCCACCACCGCTGCCGCGGCGGTCTTCGAGGTTGTCGCTTTCGCGTTGGTCATCCATGCGCATGGCGGTTTTTCCTTAACGGTACAGGTTGATGGCGTCGCGGGTTTCGAGCGCGACCTGGCGGGCGGCGGCGGCAAACCCGTCATCCTTGCCGGCGTAGAGAATGGCACGCGACGAGTTGATCATCAAGCCGGTGGCATTGGCCGTGCGGCCAGCCTTGACAGTGGCTTCGATGTCGCCGCCCTGGGCGCCGATGCCGGGCACGAGTAGCGGCACGTCGCCGACGATGGCGCGGACGCGGGCGATCTCGGCCGGGAAGGTGGCGCCGACGACGAGGCTGATCTGGCCGCTGGTGTTCCACTCATGGGAGGCCAGACGGGCAACGCGTTCGTACAGTTTTTCACCACCGACATCGAGAAATTGCAGGTCGGAGCCGCCCGGGTTGGAGGTTCGGCAAAGCAGGATGACGCCTTTGTCCGGGTAGGCCAGGTAGGGATCGACCGAATCGCGGCCCATGTAGGGATTGACCGTGACGGCGTCGGCCTTGTAGCGCTCGAAGGCTTCGACGGCGTATTGCTCGGCGGTCGAGCCGATGTCGCCGCGCTTGGAATCGAGAATGACCGGGATGCCCGGATGCTTTTCGTGGATGTGGGCAATCAGCGCTTCGAGCTGGTCTTCGGCGCGGCGGGCGGCGAAGTAGGCGATCTGCGGCTTGAAGGAGCAGACGAGGTCGGCCGTGGCGTCGACGATGGCGGCGCAGAATTCGAAGATGGCGTCATTGCGGCCCTTGAGGTGGGCCGGGAACTTGGCCGGGTCGGGGTCGAGGCCGACGCAGAGCAGCGAGTTGTTCTTTTGCCAGGCAGCGGCCAGTTGCTTGATGAAGGTCATGCGACGTCCTTGTGCTTTTCAGACGGTAAATAACGGGAGAATTTTTCCGGCAGCAGGCAATTCTGCAGGCTGCGCTGGGTGAACAGGAAGCGGCCGTCACAGACGAAGCCGAGTTGTTGCCAGTCGACTTCGCGGTTCAGCATCATCGCGCATTCGATCAGGTCGCGGCGGGCGATGCGCGCGTTCTTCGGGAACAGGGCGAGGATGGCGCCGTCGAAGCTGTGGCAGTCGTGCAGGAAGAAAGGTTCCGGCTTGCGCGTGCGGCCATTGACGTAGATGCGCGGCAGCTCGCTGACCGGGAAGGCGCGGCCCCACTGCCACCAGTTGCGCTCGTCGAAGGTTTTGACGCGGCGGGCGAGCAGTTCGTCCTTGTGCTTGTCGAGGTGCGGGTGCTTGATGCCGTACAACATGCGGCGCGTTTCGCCGGTTTCCACGGTTTTCGAATAGACGAATTCCATGTTGCCCTTGGGGTGCGTGTAGATGTGATCGGCCCCGGACACGGCGCCGACCTTGACCGAAAACACGTCGGCGAAGCGCACGCTGTGATCGTCGCGCAGGAACATGAGCTGGCCATCGGCCTCGACAAAGCGCCGGCCATCGGCCATCCGTCTATCCTTGCGGCCCTTTTCGAAGCGGAAGATGGCGCAATTTGGTGTGGCATCAGAGAAAACGCGAACATCGCCGGTTTCGTAGAAATGCGTGATGCTGCCCTGCTCGAACAGCCAGCGATTGAGCTTGCGGGCGGCGGTCAGTTTGATGAATTCGCGCGGTACGATGAAAACCAGTTCGCCGCCCGGCTTGAGGTGGCGGATGCACTTTTCGATGAAGAACAGGAAGAGGTTGCTGCGCGCATCGAACAATTCCGATTTCAGGCGTTTTTTCGTGTTGACCGTGACATCCTGAAAACGGACATAGGGCGGGTTGCCGATGATGCTGTCGAACTGCTCGCTGAGCGGAAAGTCGAAAAAGTCACGGACCTGCGCACCTTCCGGGGCAACACGCGGGTCGACTTCGATGCCGACGCAATCGGCTTGCCGGGCCTTCAGCTCGTTGAAGAAGGCGCCGTCACCGGCCGAAGGTTCAAGCGTTCGCCCCTTGTTAAAGCACAGGTCGAGCATGAAGGCCACCACATTGGGCGGCGTGAAAACCTGGCCGAGTTGTTCGACGTCGCGGGACATGGCTCAGTCCGGCTGGCCGTCTTTGGCGGGCTGGTCGGGGGCGGCGTTGGGCTGCTCGGCTCGCCCCTTTTTCTCCCAGTAACGCGTGTTCTTGCTCTCGTCGGCGAAGCGGTAGCGCCCGTAAAGCTCGCAGCCCTTCATGCCGGGATCGCACGGCAGGTTATTGATCTTGAGGCAACGATCGTTGACCTCGTGCGGGCAGCCCCATCCGCCTCCCATGGCCTTAGCTCGCCTTGCCCCACGAGTCCTTGAGCGTGACGGCCCGGTTGAAAACCGGCGCGCCGGGCTTCGAGTCGACGCGGTCGGCGACGAAATAGCCGTGGCGTTCGAACTGGAAGCGTTCTTCCGGCTTGGCATCGCGCAGGCTGGCTTCGAGCTGGGCGGTAATGGTCCGGGCGGAATCAGTGTTCATGTCGTCGAGGAAATCGCGCTCCAGATCGGGCGCATCGCCTTCACGCCGGGCGCCGGGGGCGGGCACCTTGAACAGGCGCTCGTAGAGGCGGATTTCGGCGGCGTAGGACTGCGCGGCAGAGACCCAGTGCAGATTACCCTTGACCTTGACGCTGTCGGCGCCCGGCGTGCCGGACTTGGTTTCAGGCAAATAATTGCAGTGCACCGCAACAACCTTGCCGTTTTCATCCTTGTCGCAGCCCGTGCATTCGACCACGTAGCCGTAGCGCAGGCGGGCCATGTTGCCGGGGAACAGGCGGCGGAAGCCCTTGCTCGGGACTTCCATGAAATCCTCGCCCTCGATCCACAATTCGCGGCTGAAAGGCACGGTGCGTTGGCCGAGTTCCGGATGCAGTGGGTGATTCGGCGCGTGGCACTCCTCGACCAGACCTTCCGGGTAGTTGTCGATGATCAGCTTGACCGGGTCGAGCACGGCGATGCGGCGCTGGTCGGACTCGTTCATGACTTCGCGCATGGCGTCTTCGAACAGCACGTAGTCGATCAGGGAATCGTTCTTGGTAACGCCAACGCGCTCCATGAACAGGCGGAAGCCATCGGCCGAGTAGCCGCGGCGGCGAGCGCCGACGAGGGTCGGCATGCGCGGGTCGTCCCAGCCGCTGACGTGCTTTTCCTCGACAAGCTGGATCAGCTTGCGCTTGGACAACACGACGTAGGTCAGGTTGAGGCGCGAGAACTCGATCTGCTGAGGCAAGGGGCGCTGCAGCAGGCCGGCTTCGGCCAGACGTTCGAGCAGCCAGTCGTAGAACGGGCGCTGGTCTTCGAATTCGAGCGTGCAGATCGAATGGGTGATGTTTTCCAGCGCATCCTCGATCGGATGGGCGAAGGTGTACATCGGGTAAACGCAGTACTTGTCGCCGGTGTTGTGGTGCGTCGCGTGGCGAATGCGGTAGATCGCCGGGTCGCGCAGGTTGATGTTCGGTGCGGCCATGTCGATTTTGGCGCGCAGGATGTGGGCGCCATCGGCAAATTCGCCGGCCTGCATGCGTTTGAACAGGTCCATGTTCTCGGCAACGGAACGGTCGCGGAAAGGCGAGTTCTTGCCGGGCTGGGTCAAGGTGCCGCGGTTGGCGCGCATTTCGTCAGCCGATTGGCTGTCGACGTAGGCGTGGCCGGCGGTGATCAGCGCCTCGGCGCATTGCAGCATCCAGTCGAAGTAGTCGGAGGCGTAGTACAGATTGGTTTCGCCATCCTTCTCCCACGAGCAGCCCAGCCATTTGACGGCATCGATGATCGAATCGACGTACTCCTGGTCTTCCTTCTCCGGGTTGGTGTCGTCGAAACGCAGGTGGCAGCGGCCGCCGTACTGTTGGGCAAGGCCGAAGTTGAGCAGGATGGACTTGGCGTGGCCGAAGTGCAGGTAGCCGTTCGGCTCGGGCGGGAAACGGGTGCGCAGTTTTGCCGAGTCGAGCGGTGCCGCGGCGTGGTCGGCGGCCGTGCCTGGCTGTCCGGCCCAGTGGCGCAGGGCATGCTTGCCGGCGGTGAGATCGGCTTCGACGATGTTCTTGATGAAATTGGCGGCGGGGGCGGGGGTGCTGGCGGGCTGGTTGGGGCTGCTCACGGTAAAACCTCTGTTTTCAATCACGCCATTTTAACGGTTGAGGCCCATAAACCGCTAAAATTCACGGAATGTCTGCATTGCATAACCTTTCCGCGCTCAACTTCCTGGCCATCGGCTTTGGTGCAGCCCTGGGCGCGTGGTCGCGCTGGTTTCTCGGCTTGGCGCTCAATCCGCTACTCGTCGCCTTGCCGCTTGGTACGCTGGCAGCGAATGTGATCGGCGGCTACCTCGTTGGCGTGGCCGTTGGCCTGTTTCACCTCAACACGCATTTCCCGCTGGCCTGGAAGCTGTTCGCGATTACCGGCTTCCTCGGTGGGCTGACCACGTTTTCGACCTTCTCGGCCGAAGTCGTTGAACGCCTGCTGGCCGGCCAGCCAGCCTGGGCCATTGGCCTCGCCTCGGTGCATCTGGCCGGTTCGCTGACGGCGACCTATCTCGGTTTGCTGACCGTCGGCGCAACGCGCATCTGGTCCTGATCTCTATCAGCCAGCGTGGCTTGACTCGATACGGCGGACGAAAAAAAGCCCTTCGGCTTGCCGAAGGGCTTTTGTTTGGGTGATTGGCCGGATCAGGTGGTTTTGCTGCGGCGCGCAACTGCACCGATGATGCCCAGACCGGCCAGGAACATGGCGTAACTTTCCGGTTCCGGAATGGGGGCAGCTGAGACATTGAGTGCGTAAGACCAGTTTCTGTCGCTATTGGGGTTGTCCGAAAAGTCCAACGTCCCATCAGCAGCTTCGGCGTAGCCGGTTACGGCGACATAGTAGGTGCCAGCGGAGACGGTGTGAGTCAGCAGAGAATCCCAGCCATTGTAGTCGTCGTTCTCTGCGATTCGGGTGCCTGCGCTGTTATACAAGCCGACCATGGGGTCACTGCCAAAACTGGCGCCCGTTTGGGTGGTGACTGACAGCGTGATGTTCAGTGCGCTGGCTGTCGAGAATGAGTAGAAGTCGAGCGAGCTACCGCCAGGAAGTGGGTCGAAGCGCAAACCATATATGTTCAGTTCAGTTCCGCTAACCAGAAAACCAAGGCTCTGCGCAGTGCCGATGGTGTCGTTGGCTTCCGCCTCAAAGATCGGAGCGCTGGCTTGGGCGCCTGCGCTGGCGGCAATCGCTGCGATGCAGATTGCTTTTTTGATGGAGTTCATTGGAATCCTCGTGAAGAGTTGGGTGGCCTGAGCCAGAATGCATAAACGTTGATGTTGGCATTTTTTCGCGTTTGGTTGTTCTGCGCAATAGTCCATTTGGATCGGAGGGGGGGCCTGGAACATGGGGGGCTGGCTGCCTTTTGAAATTTGGGTGTTTTTTCGGTTGACCGTGGAACTCGAAAAAGTCCACCCGTTGGCGCCTGGCGGCCGGATACGAGCCGGGACGCCTATACCCGCCAAGGCGCGCGGCCGAACTCGTCAACGAGAAAGTCGACCACGGCCCGGACCTTGGGGGCGAGGTGGCGGCCGCTGGGGTAGGTGACGAAGAGCGGGACCGGTTCGACGTGGTGCCAGTCGGTGAGAATCGCGACCAGGGCGCCGCGGCGGATGGCCTGGCCGACGATGACATCGGTCAGGCGGGTGATGCCGACGCCGGCAACGGCCAGTTGCAGCACCGTTTCGGCATTGTTGGCGACGACGTTGCCGCCGATATGGACGACCCGGATGCCGTCGTTGGTATCGAAGGGCCAGCGGCGCAAGGCGGGCAGGGTGGTGATCCACAGGCAGTTGTGCTGTTGCAGATCGTCCGGTGTGCGCGGGGTACCGAAGCGTTCGAGATAGCTCGGGGCGGCGCAGATAACACGCTCCAGGTTGCAGATGCGGCGGGCCACGCTGGAAGAGTCGTCGAGCGCACCGATCCTGATGGTCAGGTCGAAATGGTCATCGGCCGGTGCGGGCGGAACGTCGTTGATGGTGACTTCGAGCTCGATGTCGCCGTGCTTTTCGAGAAAGCGCGGGATCGCCGGGGTCAATTGGTGCATGCCGAAGGCAGAGCCGCAATGCAGGCGCAGCAGGCCGCGCGGATGGGTGCCGGCTTCGGCCACTTCGGCCTCGGCTTCGTCCATTGCCGTGAGGATCGGCCGGGCCCGGTTGAAGAAGGCTTCGCCCTCGACGGTCAGTTGGAGGCGGCGGGTGGTTCGGGTGAGCAGGCGGGCGCCGAGGCGGTCTTCCAGGCGGGTGACCAGTTTGGACAGTGCCGACGGGGTTAGCCCCATTTCCCGGGCCGCCGCGGAGAATCCGCCAGTTTCCACGGTGCGAACAAAAGCGGTCATCTCGGCGGCGCGATCCATGGTTTGATTATGGATGAAAATTCACAAATGTTTTGCCATTAAGCCTAATTGTTATTCGAATTGACGGCAATTAGACTTCGATTTGTGCAATGTTGCGTTGCAACAAATAAGGAGTAAATCATGACCCCCATCGATATCCCGACCATTGAACGTCAAGCCCGTGAGCTTCGTGCTGCAGAAATTCGCCGTCTGCACGGACTGTTTGCCGAGCGTTCGGCGTTGCTGCTCGAACTGGCGACCGGCAGTGTCCTGGCCGGCGCTAGTGCTCTTGGTGAAACGCTACGCCCCTTGTTTGCCTGGAATCCGCAGACGAGACCGGTGTCGCACACGCCATCCATTGAGACCGTTTTTGCCCGCCTGAATAACGTGGTACGGGCGCTGTTTTCGTGGAATCCTCAGGAACGCCGCTCCTGAATCGAGGCTAGCGCAGCCGTTCGGCCAGCTGTGGCGATAGCCGGCCAAGAAAACCTTCGACGGCGACGGTGTAATCCGTCGCTTCGCCGAGTTCGCTATTGATTTCACCATGCGTTTTGTCGAGCGCCAGGATTTCGGCCTGTGTTCCCACTTGCTGCGCCCGGGCGACGAAAGCGCGAGCCTGCGGACAGGCGTCATCGCGGCGACTGGAGCAGACAGCGAGGATAGGCGGCGTTGCTTGCTGCAGATGATGAATCGGTGAGGCGGCCCTCCAATCGGCCGGGTTGTTGCCGAAAGCCCGGTCGTAGAGCCGGAAATGCTTGGCATTCATGATCGCCGGCACATCGAGCGCGCCGCTGTCGAGCAGAACGAAACCGCGCGGTGTCTGAGCTCCGGCATCGGTCAGCAGTTCCGGCCGGGCGGCGAGCAGGGCGATCAGGTGGGCGCCGGCCGAATGGCCCATCAAAACAATGTTGCTGCGGTCAACACCCAATTTTTGCCAATTTCGCTGCACGTCGGCCAGCGCCCGTGCCACGTCGCGCGCCTGTTCCAGCGGCGGTGCCTTGGGCTGCATGCGGTAATTGATCGAAACGAAGGCGATGCCGCGCGGCAGCCAGCGCTCGACTTTGTTGTTGACGACGCGACTCATGTCCTTGTCGCCACGCCGCCAGCCGCCGCCATGGACCATCAGGATGAGGGGGGCGTTGTCGCTGGTCGTCGGCCGGTAGAGGTCGTAGCGTTGATCGGGGTCAGTGCCGTAGGCGATATCGCTCAGCGTCGGGGCGCCTGCCGCATGGGCAACGGTGGCGCAGATGGCAAGAAGCAAGGCAGCGAGCAGGGGCATGGTGAGTTCCATCGGTCAAAAAGCCAATGGCATTTTGGCAGACTCAGACTACGTAAAACAGTATCGCGATGAAGTGCATGAGGCTGCCGGCGATGACGAAGAGGTGCCAGATGCCGTGCCAGTGGCGGAAGCGCTCGTCGAAGGCAAAGAAGATGATGCCGACGGTGTAGAACACGCCGCCGGCCGCCAGCCAGAGGAAGCCGGCCAGCCCAAGGCTGGCCAGCAGCGGCTCGATGGCGACCAGCACGATCCAACCCATGACGGCGTAAATGACCAACGACATGACGCGCGCTTCGGAGCGCGGCTTGATTTCCTGCAGCATGCCGACGACGGCCAGCGTCCACACGATGCCGAACAGCCACCAACCCCACGGGCCGCGCAGGCTGATCAGGCAGAACGGCGTGTAGCTGCCGGCGATGAGCAGGTATATCGACAGATGGTCGAGCTTGCGCAGGATGCGTTTGAACGGTCCGCGCACGCTGTGGTAGATGGTCGAGATGCTGTACAGCATGACCAGCGTGACGCCATAAACGACGACGCTGGCGGTCTTCAGGGTATCGCCGCTGAGCGCGGCGGCGACGATAAGCCAGATCGCCCCGGTCAGGGCTAGGAGTGCACCAAACAGGTGGGTCCAGGCGTTGAAGCGCTCTCCGTGATACATCGCCGGTGTTGTCGCAGGCCTAGCGCAGGGGCGCCAGGGCGGGCTCCACGAGATAGGCCTCTAACTGCTGGTCGTAGTCCTTGAAGTGCTCGAGCAGGGTCTGGTGGATATGGTCGATGCCCTCTATCGCCAGCACGCAGTTGCCATCTTCCGAAAAGATGACACGAATCGCCTTCAGTTTCTGGGCAATGTCCATGTGCGCCTGATTGTGGGCCAGGCGATGCGCCGATGGTACCTGGTCTTCCATGAACATCAGTTCGATCAGGTTGTGTTTGAGCGTGGTCTCGACGAAGGAACGGATCATTTGTTCGATGTTGCCGTGGCAGACCCCTTTGCGGCTGGCGCCACAATCGTTGCAATTGTCGATTTTGCCGCGCTCGGTGCATTCGGACCGGATGCGATCGATCAGATGCAGCATGTGCTCATGATCCCGGCGGATTCTGTTGACCGCTTCTTCACCATTCGTTGGCATGACTTTGTTTCCTTTCAGGAAAACATTGCAGCCCGGAGCTGCGGCCAAATTGTTCAGACATTGGCCCGAATCTTCGAATCGGGTACTGGACTTAGGTTGTTTCTTTGGCAAACAGTTCCGGTTTGTGCATCCAACGTCGGCGAACTGGCTGTCGGATGGTTTAGAAAAGTCGGCTGAGATGCACGGCCAGACCTCGTTCGTTGACGAAAGTCAGGTCGTACATGGCGGAAAAGGCCTTGGCATTTTCGTCGCTCAGGCCGGTAATGCACATCACAAATTGCTTGGCTTCGAGACCGAGGCGCTTGCGCAGTGCTAGGTAGCGGTCGATATTCTGACGAAATTCGCCGCTCTTGCATTCGATGCAGATCGGCAGCTTGCCATCGATGAGCAGGAAAACGTCGATCTCGTATGGATCGCCATTGCTCAGCAAGAGATTCAGCCCGCGTGTGCAGGAAAAGCGGCGCTGGCGTTCCTTGGCGTAGCGAAGGGAAGTCATCAGCGCATGCCATTCCAGCCATTCGCCATTGAAAAAATTGCGGATGGTCGGCGCCGTTTGCAGAATCAGCCGGACATTGTTTTCCGGCTTGTTGTGGAAGCATTTGGCGACGAAGGAGAAATCGTAAAGCTGCTGGCAGAAGGTCGAGATGGCCTTGGCCTCCCCCGGCGACTTCTTCTCGAGGTGGATGGTCGTGCTCGCGTGCTCCTTCTGTTGCGACCAGCGGATGCGTTCGAGGACGTCCTTGAGGACATCAAAATTGCTGCCGATGGCTTCGGCCACCTCGTCGAAAAAGCCGCTGGTATCGACGCCGCGCATATTGGCCTGAACCTTGATCTGCTTCTTCTGGAACCAGTCGTAGATTGGCCCGTGTTGTAGTTCGGTCGCCAGGAAGTCGGTGTTGGCCAGATTGATGTCAGGCTCCGCCGGGTTCGCCGGTTCAGGCTCTGCGGCAACGGCTTTGGCCGGTTCAGCTGGCGCCTTCAGACGAATGATCTCGCGCTGGGCATCGAAATATTTGTCGAGCAGTTTTTCGATGAAAAACAGGGTCGAATAGACCGCTGCCGGGGTGCCACATTTGGGGCAGGCAATGCTCTGCCCGGCGAGATTGTCCGGCTGCTCGGCGAGCAGGGTGCATTTGTTGCAGCGGATGATGGCCATGATGTTGTCGAAAGAGGATATGCGGAAAGTATAAACCGGGAGGCGGCAGGGCGGCGTCGCTGGAAGTGAAACGAAACTGAAACATTGGCGTAAGACAATGGCCCCGTTACCGCCTAACCACCTTCAGGAGATTTTCATGCGTTCCCTGCTTATTGCTGCTGCCGTCGCCCTTACCCTGACCGCTTGCGCCACCCAGTCTACCCCGCCTGCCGCTACTCCCGCGCCGGCTGCCAAGCCGGCTGCAGCCGCTCCGGCACCGGCCCCGAAGCCTGCCCCGCAGTGCTACAACGGCGATTCCGGCAAGTTTGAAGCAGTTGGTACCATGACCACGATTTCCGGCGTCAAGGTTACCTGCGAAAAGACCAGCGACGGCAAGAACGCCCAATGGATGGGCGTCAAGAAGTAATCGCCACACCGTTACGCCAGACGCCGCCCTGCGAGGCGGCGTTTTGCTTTTGGGCGTGGCAACATGCGGTTCGGGCTATTTCAAATTTGGGCAAAATTTCCGGTTGACCGTGGCAATCCGGACGACCAGCAGTGGCACATCGAATTGGCGCGGTAAAATCAGTGCCCCGCTTTGCTGTTCCGATGAATGAAACAAGAGAAACCCGCCCGCGCTGCCGAACTCGCCGAAAACCTTTGTCTGAGCAGCGATCTGAAGCGCCTGCGCGGCATGCAGCGCGAATTGCTACGGTCAACCGGAAATAAACGCGAAAAACTGCAAGCCGATCTGGCTGCCTTGCTTGAGCGTTCGCGCGCCGCCGTGGCCGAACGCCGGGCCCGGCTGCCGAAACCGGAGTTCCAGAGCGATCTGCCGGTCAATGAGCGGCGAGGCGACATTGCCGACTTGATCCAGAAGAACCAGGTCGTCATCGTCTGTGGTGAAACCGGCTCGGGCAAGACGACGCAGTTGCCGAAGATTTGCCTCGATCTTGGCATTGGCGCCCGTGGCCTGATCGGCCACACCCAGCCGCGGAGGCTGGCCGCCCGTTCGGTGGCGACACGGCTGGCGCAGGAACTGAAAACCCAGGTTGGTGCTGGTGTCGGCGTCAAGATCCGTTTTCAGGATCGGTCGTCCCCGGAAAGCTGGGTCAAGCTCATGACCGACGGCATCCTGCTCGCCGAGTCGCAGTCCGACCCCTATTTGAACGCTTACGAGGCGATCATCATCGATGAGGCGCACGAGCGCAGCCTCAACATCGATTTCCTGCTCGGCTACCTCAAGCAATTGCTGGCCAAGCGGCCGGATCTCAAGGTCATCATCACCTCGGCGACTATCGATGCCGAGCGCTTCTCGCAGCATTTCAGCCTGCATGGCAAACCGGCACCGGTGATCGAAGTCTCTGGCCGGCTCTATCCGGTCGAGGTGCGTTACCGGCCGGTCGAGGATCTGGAAAAGAAGGACGACGAGCGCGATCTGTACGACGCCATCGTCGATGCCGCCGACGAAGTGGCGCGGCTGGGCAGCGGCGACATCCTCGTTTTCCTGCCCGGCGAACGGGAAATCCGCGAAGCGGCCGAAGCCCTGCGCAAGCACGCGCTGGCTCGCCCCGGTTTGTCGAGCGCCCACGCCCCGGAAATCCTGCCGCTGTTCTCGCGCCTGTCGGCTGGCGATCAGGATCGCATCTTCAAGCCATCCGGTGGCCAGCGGCGCATCGTGCTGGCCACCAATGTGGCCGAAACGTCGCTCACTGTGCCGGGCATCCGCTACGTCATTGACACCGGACTGGCGCGCGTCAAGCGCTATTCCTACCGCAACAAGGTCGAGCAGTTGCAGATCGAAAAGGTCTCGCAGGCGGCGGCGCGGCAGCGGGCCGGGCGTTGCGGCCGGGTCGCGGCGGGCGTCTGCATCCGTTTGTACGACGAACTCGATTTCAACGCCCGTCCGCCGTTCACCGATCCGGAAATCCTCCGCTCCAGCCTGGCCGGCGTCATCCTGCGCATGAAATCGCTGCGCCTGACCGATGTCGAGAGCTTCCCGTTCATCGAGCCACCGCCGGCCAAGGCCATCGCCGACGGCTACGCGCTGTTGCAGGAACTCGGCGCGCTCGACGACGACAATGTGCTGACGCCGATTGGTGCGTCGCTGTCCAAGTTGCCACTCGATCCGCGCATCGGCCGCATGCTCGTCGCGGCGCGCGACCTTGGCTGCCTCAAGGAAGTCATGGTCATCGCCGCCGGCCTCTCGGCGCAGGACCCGCGCGAGCGGCCGCAGGATAGACAGCAGGCCGCTGATGAAAAACACAAGTTGTTCGCCGACGAGAAGTCGGAATTCCTCGGCTGGTGGAAGCTGTGGAACTGGTTCCAGAACGCCGTCGAGCACAAGAAATCGAACAAGCAGTTGATCGACAACTGCCATGCGCATTTCCTTTCTTACCTGCGGATGCGTGAATGGCGCGAAGTGCATGGCCAGTTGCACGCGATGGTGACGGAGTTGGGGTGGAAGGAAAGCGAACTGCCCGGCACCTACGACGCCATCCACCAAGCCCTGCTGGCCGGCCTGCTCGGCAATCTCGGCTGCAAGGCCGACGAATCCGGTTTCTACCTCGGCGCCCGTGGCATCCGCTACCTGATCCATCCCTCATCGCCGCTACAAAAGAAGGCCGGCAAGTGGATCATGGCAGCCGAGATCACCGAGACGACGCGTCTCTTCGGCCGCTGCGTCGCCCGCATCGAACCGGACTGGCTGGAGAAAGTGGGCGCTCACCTGATCAAGCGCCAGTACTTCGACGCCCACTGGGAAAAGAGGTCGATGCAGGTCTCGGGCTGGGAGCGGACGACGCTCTACGGCGTGGTCATCAACCCGAAACGGCGCATCCATTACGGCCCGATGGCGCCGGCCGAAGCGCGCGAAATCTTCATCCGCCAGGGCTTGGTCAGCGAGGAAATTGACGAGGCTTTTGCCAAACGCTGGCCCTTCTTCCAGCACAATCAGAGGCTGATCCGCGAGATCGAGCACCTTGAACACAAGCAGCGCCGGCAGGATGTGCTGGTCGATGACGAGCTGATTTTTGCGTTTTACGACTCGATCATCCCCGAGGGCATCCACAACGGCGCCACCTTCGATCACTGGCGCAAGGAAGCCGAGCGCGAGACGCCGAAGCTGCTCTACTTGTCGAAAGACGACCTCATGCGTCACTCGGCGGCCGGCGTGACGACCGAGGCTTTCCCGCATCACCTCAAGGTCGGCGGCGTCGATTACACGCTGAGCTACCACTTCGAGCCGGGTTCGCCGCGCGACGGTGTGACGCTGACCTTGCCGCTGGCGCAACTGAACCAGATTCCCGTGTTGCGCATGGAATGGCTGGTGCCCGGGCTGCTCAAGGAAAAGCTCGTCCAGCTCATCAAGACGCTGCCGCAGAAGATCCGGGCGAAAGTGGTGCCGGTGCCGGAATTTGTCGAAGAGTTCATCGCGGCCATGGCTGGCAATGAAAAGAAGATGAACCAGGGCCTGATTACGCCGCTCATCGACTACATCCTCGAAGCGCGCGGCCTCAATGCGCGCGGCTGGGCGGTGACGCCCGATTCCTTCCGGCCCGATGCGCTGCCCGCCCACTTCTCGATGAACTACAAGCTCATCGACGAACACGGCCGCCAGCTCGACATGAACCGCAGCCTGGTCGCCCTGCGCGCCGAATGGGGCCGGCAGGCCAAGGACGAGTTCGCCGAACTGCACGAAACGCCATCCGAATTTACCAAGCTGACCGACTGGACTTTCGGCGAGCTGCCGGAGCTCATGGAGGTGCCGGTCGCCGGCCAGACCGTGCTCGGCTATCCGGGCCTGACCGACGATGGCGAAAGTGTCAGCCTCAAGGTCTTCGACTCCGCCGAGGAAGCCGCCGCCGCCCATCGGGCCGGCCTGCTCCGCCTGTTCATGCTGCAGTTCCGCGATCAGGTGAAGTATTTCGACAAAAATATTCCCGGCCTGAGCCAGATGGCCATGCAGTACATGGCGCTGGGCAGCGCCGACGACCTCAAGAACCAGATCGTCGCCCTGACTTTCGAGCGCGCCTGCCTGACCGAACCGCTGCCGACAACGCCGGATGCCTTCAAGCGCCGTTGCGGCGACAGCAAGGCGCGGCTCGGGCTGATCATGCAGGAAGTCTGTCGTCTGGTCGGCACGGTGCTCACCGAGTGGCAGACGGTCATCAAGAAACTGCCGGCCTTCAAGGCGCATGCCGCGGCGGTGGCCGACATCGAGGCGCAACTGAAGCGGCTGATGGGCAAGAATTTCCTGATCGACACGCCCTTCGAGCGCCTGCAGCATTACCCGCGCTATTTCAAGGCTGTCGTCGTCCGCCTCGACAAACTCAAGGCCAACCCGGGGCGCGACGCGCAATTGATGGTCGAATACACGCCGCTATGGACCAACTACGAGCGCCGCGCCATCCAGCTCGCCAAGCTCGGCACGATTGATCCGCAGGTCGAACAGTTCCGCTGGCTGCTCGAGGAATTGCGCGTCGGCCTCTACGCGCAGGAGTTGCGGACGCCGGTGCCGGTATCGACCAAGCGCCTGCAAAAACAATGGGAAGGAATCAAGAATGGGTGACGTCATGCTCGCGTTGGCGCGAACCTTCGCCAACCTCAGAAATGGCAAGGTCTGGCTCTATGTCCTGACCCCGGCGCTGTTCTCGTTGTTGCTGACCGTCGCGCTGGCCGTCTGGGGGCTGGGCTGGATGGTCGCGCAGATGATGGACTACCCGCCAATGACCCTGCTCGTCGGCTGGGGCCTGGTCTGGCTGGCCCACATCCTGGCCTACCTCGGCGGCTGGATGGCGATTTTCGCCGTCGCCTACCTGACGGCGTCGCTGCTGGCGGCCATCGTCATCATGCCGCTGATGCTCAAGCACCTCTCGGCAACCGAGTATCGCGATGTCGCGGCGATGGGCAAGGACAGTTTTGTCGCCGCTGCGGTCAACAGCGTTCTGGCCTCGATTTTGTTCATTGTCGGCTGGCTGATCACCATTCCGCTCTGGCTGATTCCCGGCTTCTCGCTGCTCGTACCATTGCTGCTCATGGGCTGGCTGAACCGCCGGACTTTCGCCTACGATGCGCTGTCCATGCATGCGACGGCGGGTGAGTGGCAGGAGGTCCGTGCCGGCCAGAAAACGCCGCTCTTCATGCTCGGCCTGACCATGGCATTGCTCGCCCACCTGCCCGTTATCGGCCTGCTGGTGCCAGCGCTGGCCGCGCTATCGTTCGTTCATTACGGGCTGGAAGCGCTGCGCCGGTCGCGCGGCGGGGCGATTGTCACCATCGAGGGAGAAAGAATATGAGTCGCACCTTTGGCGCCATCATCATTGGCGACGAAATTCTGTCGGGCAAACGACAGGACAAGCATTTCGCCAAGATTGCCGAACTGCTCGGCGCCCGTGGCCTGCGCCTGAGCTGGGTCGAATACCTGGCGGACGACCGCGAACGTCTCGCCGCCACCTTCAAGCGCACGATGGCGGCGGGCGATGTCGTTTTTTCCTGCGGCGGCATCGGCAACACGCCCGATGACCACACCCGGCAGGCCGTGGCGGCGGCACTCGGCGTCGGGTTGGAACTGCATGCCGAGGCCTTCGAGGAGTTGAAAATTCGCTTCGCCGGCGAAGAAATCACCGACAAGCGCAAGCTGCTCGTCACCTTCCCGGCCGGCGTCCAGATCATCCCCAACCCGTTCAACCGCATCCCCGGCTTCATGGTCAACGACCATTATTTCGTGCCCGGCTTCCCGCAAATGGCGCACCCGATGATCGAATGGGCGCTCGATACTTTCTATCGGGATCAGTTCAAGGCGGTCGATGGCATGGTCGAAAAGGCTTTCCTGCTGACCGGCCCGACGGCCTACGAAAGCGCGCTGCTCGACCTCATGGAGGGCATCGTCAAGGATTACCCGACCCTGCGCCTGTTCTCGCTGCCTTCTCTGGTCGGCAAGGAGCGCAAGCATCTGGAACTGGGTGTCGAAGGTTCGCCGGAACTGGTCGACCAGGCTATGGAAGAGATTCGCGTCGAAGTCGAAAGCCGCGGAATTACGTGGGTTTGGCGGCCCTGATCGGTTTTTTCCGGTTGCCACGGTCAACTGGAAAAAACGGCCAAAATTGAAATCTCAAAACTGACAGACGTAAAAAAGCCCGCGAAGTTCGCGGGCTTTTTTTGTCAGCGCTGGGCGCTGGAATTACTTGGCAGCAGACTTGCGAGCAGCAGCCGTGGCGCTGGTCTTGGCCGGAGCAGCAGCCTTGCCGGCGGCAGCCATGTTGGCTTCGGCGATGTCGGACAGTTGCTTGGCCATGCCGGTCATATTGTCGAAAGCCTTGGTCGAGGCATTCAGCATCGACTGCATGGTGGCGGCGAACACGTCACCACCGACCGGTGCGGAGGTCTTGGCCTTTTCGACGGCGCTGTTGATGTTCTTGGTGAAGCTGCCGTACTGGGATTCCATGACCGAAGTGACTTCCTTCTGCATTTCGGCGACCAGTTCGTAGACGCTACGCGAGTAGTCCATCCACTTGGCGGCGTTCGGCTGGGCCAGTTCGGTGTTCAGCTTGGCGACAGCGTTGGCATCCTTGGCGCTCAGCAGCTGCTGGGTACCGGCCATGGTGTTGTTGAAGAACTCGCGGGAAGCGGCCATGTTCAGGGCGGTCAGACGCTCGACACCGTCAAAGGCGGTGCGCAGCAGGGTCGTCATGACTTCGGCGTTGGCTTTTTGGGCGGCGGTCAGTTGTTCGAAATTCGGGTTGCTCATTGTCATCTCCAGTTTGGTTGTGTGCTGCGGACGAAACGAAAACCCCCGCCGAAGCAGGGGTGACAGGCAGATTACTTCTTGGCCTTGGAAGAGGCAGCGCCGACAGCCTTGACAGTGGCGTTGGTGGCGGCAGCGACGTTGGCTTCGGTGATCTCGGCAACCTGCTTGGCAGCCTTGTTCATGTTGTCGAAAGCGGAGGTAGCGGCAGCGATGGCCGACTTGACGGCAGCAACGGCAACGTCAGAACCAGCCGGGGCAGACTTGGCAGCCTTGTCGAGCAGGCCGGCAACGGTCTTCTGGAAGTCACCGAACTGGCCTTCGACCATCTTGGAAAGTTCTTCCTGGGTCTGGGCCGAAATTTCATACACGGAACGGGAGTAGGCAACAGCCTTCTCGACATTCGGCTGGGCCAGCGAAGCCTGGATCGACAGGGCTTCCTGGACGTCCTTGGCACCCATCAGGGCCTTGGCGCCGGAAACGGAATCTTCAACCAGCGAACGGGCGGTGTTCAGGTTCAGGGCAGCGATGCGCTCGGCAGAGGCCAGAGCGGTGTTGGCCAGCGACAGCAGGGAATCAACGGTTGCCTTGTTGGCGGAAGCAAATTGCTCAGGGGTGGTGAAGTTGAAAGCCATGGGTTATCTCCAGAATTAAAAGGTTATGCAGAACAGTCCTAAACCGTAGCAGCGCTACCCCATGAAACGATGTTGCACTGCACCATGACCTTTATTATAGGGATCATTGTCGTATTGTCAACACTATTTTTGTGCAGTGCACAAAAATAAATAAGCCCATGAAAATCATGGGCTTGGCGGTTGTTATCGGCGCGGTAAGCAGCGGCGTTTACAGTGGGGTGAATGCCGCGGCGCACTGCTATTGTGCGTTTTGCGACCCCAGATTGCCGGAACCCTTGAGCTCCAGTCGTTCACCGCGGCCAGCCGGCTTCGTTTCGCTGCTGTCCTTGCCCTTGGGCTGGATGACGACGCGAACGCGGCCCGGCGGCGCTTTCGGATCGCGCGATTCGCCGGCCGTGACCAGATATTTTTCGCTCACCGCGTCATACCAGATGTAGTCGCCGCGAACCTGGTCCTCGCCGCTCTTGACCCAGGCGCGATGGAACAGTTCGACGACTTCGCTATTGGTGTTGTACTCGATGCGCTCGCCCTCGCCATCAACGTATTCCTCCTTGCCGTCGCGCTTCTGGCGGAAACGGGCAAGCCCGTTCTTGCCGCCGAAGGCCGTGCCCTTCTGGAAGCCGTACTGGTCTTCCTTGATCACCACGCGGTCGGCTTTCAGCGTCATCGTGCCCTTGGTGATCAGGACATCGCCTTCGAGGATCTGGATCTTTTTTGCGTCGTCGATCGAGACGCGGTTGGCCTCGAGCAGCATCGGCTTGTCACGGTCAGCCCGTTCGGCGAGGGCGGGCAGGCTGATCAGCAGGCAGAGGGTGAGCGTGGCGAGTCGAATGGTCATGGCGCGGCCCTGGGTCGAATGAGCTGTCCCCGGACCTGAGATTGCAGGACGAGGGTCGAATTGTTGTTGTCGATATGAATGCCGGTACCCTTGACCCAGGATTGCCCCTGGGTGATTTCCACCGGACTGCCGGTGAAGGCGATCCCGGCGTCGGGCTGGGCGGTCAGGTCGGGCATGCGGGCCACCATTTCCTGGCGGTCCGGCGTCGCGGCACGCGTGACGCTGACATTGTCCCAGAGAAAGATGGTTTCGCCCTTGGCGGTCACCTTGGCGTGATCGCCGGTGACGGTGACAGCGGCACCTTCCGGGCGATAGCTGATCAGCGTCGGCGACTTCAGTTCGGATGTGTCGTCGTCGGGGTAGTGCACCAGATACGGCGCGGTGAGCCGATATTTGATCTGGCCGTCCTGGCCGAAACGACGCACGGTGAAGTTCTCGGCCGTCGAATCCGGATCGTGCCGGAATTTGCCGTCGTTATGCGTTTCGCCACGGTCAACGGTACTTTGCAGCCAAAAACTGAGCCCGGCCAGGACCAGCAGAACGACGACCGGAAAGAGTTGGCTGGGCCAGTGTTTCATTTCGTGCCGAGGTAGGGCGCGAAGGCCGCATCGAGCTTGCCCTGCGCGGCGAGAATGAATTCAATGGCCTCGCGCACGGCACCTTTGCCACCGCCGGCCTCGGTCACCATGTGGGCGCGTTCCTTGACGACGGGGCGGGCATTGGCCGGCGCGATGGCCAGTCCGCACCGGGTCATCGCCGGCAGGTCGATCAGGTCATCGCCCATGAAGGCAAGTTCCGACCACTGCAGCCCCAGTTGTTCGAGCAGTTGGCCGGAGACGGCGCCCTTGTCGCCGACGCCGTGGAAGACATGTTCGACGCCGAGATCCTTGGCGCGGCAATTGACGACGTTCGATGTCCGCCCGGTGATGATGGCCACCTTGATGCCGGCGCGGCGCAGCAGCACAACGCCGAGACCGTCCTGGACGTTGAAGGTTTTGAGTTCATGGCCGTCGTCGGTGTAATGCAGGCCGCCGTCGGTCATGACGCCATCGATGTCGAAGGCGACGAGCTTGATGTTGGCGGCGCGGGTGTTGATGTCCATCAGATGACCTTGGCGGTGAAGAGATCGTGCATGTTGAGCGCGCCGATCAGGTGATTATCGGCATCGACGACGAGCAGTGCGTTGATGCGCAGGCGCTCCATCATTTCGACGGCTTCGACGGCGAGGCGGTCGGGGCCGATGGTGCGCGGCGCGGCGAACATGACCGAGGCGATGTCGCCTTGCAGCAGGTCGATGCGTTTTTCAAAAGAGCGGCGCAGATCGCCGTCGGTGAAGATGCCGAGAACGACGTTGGCGGGATCAGTAATCGCAACCAGCCCCAGGCCGCCACGCGACATGGCGATGATGGCATCGGTAATCGGTGTGTTGGGCGGCACGGCTGGTACCCGGTCGTCGGCACGCATGACGTCGCGGACATGAGTGAGCAGACGGCGGCCGAGCGAGCCGCCGGGGTGCGAGCGAGCGAAGTCGTCCGGCCCGAAACCGCGGGCGTCGAGCAAGGCAACGGCCAGCGCGTCGCCCAGCGCCAGCGCCGCTGTCGTGCTGGCGGTTGGCGCGAGATTGTGTGGGCAGGCTTCCTGGGCAACGCCGGCATCGAGGTGGATGTCGGCCTCGCGGGCCAATGTCGAAGTCGGCACGCCGGTCATCGAAATGATCTTGGCGCCCTGCCGTTTGAGCGCCGGTAGGATGCTGAGTAGTTCGCCCGACTCGCCGGAGTTGGAAAGGGCGAGCAGGACGTCGTCGCGGGTGATCATGCCGAGATCGCCATGGCTGGCTTCAGCCGGATGGACGAAATAGGCCGGGGTGCCGGTGCTGGCCATGGTGGCGGCGATCTTGCGGGCAATGTGGCCGGATTTGCCCATGCCGCTGACGATCAGGCGGCCGTGGCTGTTCAGGATCAATTCAACGGCTCGGGCAAAGTCACCGTTTATTCGGCTTTTTAGAGCGTCGACCGCCGCAGCCTCGATGCTCAGGGTCTGGCGACCCAGTTCCAGTGCGCGTTCCGGCGAGAAGCGGGCGGTAGATTGGCTTGGGTTCATGGGCTTGCTGAGGTTATGATGGCCGAAGTATACCCGACTTCACGCAACGACCTTGAGCGCACTCTCCCTCGTCCTTCTTCTGCTCGGCGCCTCGGTTCTGGCCGTGGTCATCTTTCGGCGGTTCAATCTGCCGCCGGTCCTCGGCTACCTGTTCGTCGGCAGCGTCATTGGTCCGCATGCCCTGAACCTGATGAACGACGTTTATCGGGCCGAGCACCTCGCCGAATTCGGCGTCGTTTTCCTGATGTTCTCGATAGGCCTCGAATTCTCGTTGCCCAAACTCTATGCGATGAAGCGCATCGTATTCGGTCTGGGTATGCTGCAGGTTCTCCTCAGCATGACCCTGATCGCCGGGCTGGTCATGCTCTTTGGCGTCAGCTGGCAGCTGGGCATCGCCCTCGGCGGTGTTTTCGCCATGTCGTCGACGGCTGTCCTGACCAAGCTATTGGTCGAACGCCAGCAACTGGATTCGGCGCACGGGCGGGAGATCATGGGCGTCCTGCTCTTTCAGGATCTGGCCGTGGTCCCCCTGCTGGTCATCATTCCCTCGCTGACTCAGCCGCCGGAAAAACTGGCCATGCTGTTGGCGGTGGCTTTGCTCAAGGCTGTCGTTGTACTCGCCATCATTCTTGTTTTCGGCCAGAAGCTGATGCGCAAATGGTTCCATTTCGTCGCGCGCGCCAAGTCTTCCGAGGTGTTCGTCCTCAACGTGTTGCTGATCACGCTGAGCCTGGCCACCCTGACCGAGTTGGCCGGGCTGTCGCTGGCGCTCGGTGCTTTCGTCGCGGGCATGCTGATTTCGGAAACCGAATACAAAATGCAGGTGGAAGAAGACATTAAACCCTTCCGCGATGTGTTGATGGGGCTGTTCTTCGTGACCATCGGCGTCAAGCTCGATTTGCATATCCTGGTTGGCTTGTGGTGGCAGGTCTTGCTGGCGTTGCTCGCTTTGCTGCTGGTCAAGTCGCTGGTTGTCGGTCTGCTTTCGTGGCGCCTGGGCTCGTCGCCGGGCAATGCCATCCGTTCCGGCTTGTGGCTGTGCGCCGGTGGCGAATTCGGTTTCGTGCTGCTCGGCGAAATCATCAACATGCCCAGGGAAATCCAGCAGGTCGCATTGACCGTGCTCGTCCTGTCGATGCTCATAGCGCCGTTCATCGTCCAGTACAGCGAGCGGATTGTGGTGCGCTTCGTCGCCAGCGAATGGATGGTGCGTTCGATGCAATTGACCAAGATCGCCGCTCAGTCGATGGGCGCCGAAAAACACGTGATTCTCTGCGGTTTTGGTCGGAGCGGGCAGTACCTTGCCCGCTTTTTGAGTCAGGAAAACATCACCTATGTAGCCCTCGACCTTGATCCGGACCGCGTCCGGGAAGCCGCGGCTGGCGGTGAAAACGTCGTTTATGGCGACGTCGGCAGAAAAGAAGCCTTGCTGGCTGCCGGCCTGATGCGGGCCAGCGTGGTGATCGTCACCGTCAGCGACACCCCGTTGGCCGAGAAAGTCCTGCATCACGTACAGGAGTCTCGTCCTGACTTGCCGGTGGTTGTCCGTACCTTCGATGAGCGCGATATGGATCGCCTGACCAAGGCAGGCGCCACCGAAGTCGTTCCGGAGGCGCTGGAGGCCAGCCTGATGCTTGCCTCGCACGCCCTTGTGCTGGTCGGCATACCGATCAATCGCGTGCTCAAGCGCATTCGTCAGACACGCTCCCGGCGTTACAGCCTGTTGCGCGGCTTTTATCGCGGCATATCAGACCGCGATTACGATGATGATGATGACCATCACCCGCAACTCCATTCCGTGCTGCTGGTTTCCGGTGCTGCCGGCATCGGGCAGACCTTGGACAATCTGAATCTTGACGATCTGGGTTGCGAAGTGAGCGCTGTCCGCCGGCGCGGTATCCGGGCCATGGAGCCTGCCCCAGAAACGCGGCTGGAAGAGGGCGATGTCGTCGTCGTCCTAGGGCTGCCGGAGGCGGTGACTGCCGCAGAGGAACGCCTGCTGCAGAAATGAAAAAGCCCGCCGAGGCGGGCTTGGTTCTGAACGGAGCAGATTTTTACAGGCTGGCGCAGACGGTGTATTGCTGGCCCTCGACAATGGCCGCCGTCAATGTTGCTGCCGCGCCGCGCGCGGAACCCATTGGGACGGCCTGAACCGACCCACCAGCCGTATTGCCATCATCCATCGTCGTGTCAATTTGTCGAACATAGCGACCAAGAATGCCATCGGAGCAGACAAAGACCGCGCCGCGCATGCCGGCAATGAAGGGGGCTGCTACGCCTGCGCCGCTGATGCCGCTTTCAATGCCGATAAAGCCGCCATCAGCGTTGCGAGGGCGGTAGTTTTGGTCGCCAGTGTTGATGGCTCCTGTCGCTAGATTGGCCAGGCGGACATGCTGCCAGAAGACAAAAGTCTCGTCGGTGATGGCGCCGGCGTTCCAGTTGCCGTCGATGCGGCCATTATTGCTGACACACTGGCCTGCAGTATTGGCCGGGGCGCATGCCGTTGCATTAGCTGCTGCACCAAAGGCATCAGTCAGCTGCAACTGGGTCTGGTCTCCAGGAAAGCTCTTGAAGCGATCCTGGTAGCCGTAAACCAGGGCCGAAGTGGTCCTGAAATCATTCACCATGTTTTTGACTTTGGCGCTGTTGATCAGCTCCTGCCCCTTCAGAACGCCCCCCAGCAATAGGCCGATAATGACCAGGACAATGGCGATTTCGACAAGGGTGAAGCCCTTTTGATGGTGTTTCATGGCATGCTCCGGTTGAGTTTTGAGTGTTCCTCCGCAAATTCCGTGCCTATGCATTTAGGCGTAGATTTGGCAATTGTTGGCGAAGAATGAGTGGTAAGTGTCGAAATATGGACAGGTTGTCTGAAATATGAACACCGCAATAGTTGGCAAAATTGCCAGCCGGCTGGCTGGCTGGCCGCATTTTCTGTTGGCTTCCCATTTGTTGATGCTGCACACGCTGGCATTTGGTGGCTGGAAAATTCCTGCCGTCCGGCTGCTATGGGTGGTTGCGCTTGGGCTATTCCTGATCTGGCAACCCTTTGTCGCTGGCGAGCGCCGGATCGAGTTGCGGCAAGGGGTTGTGTTGCTCGGCGCGGTTCTGGTGTCGACACTACTGCTCGGGCCATGGCTGCTATTGATCTGGTGTGGGGCGCTGGCCGCGGCTATCGGCGGGCGGGTGCTGGGAACCGAAAGGCATAGCGAGCGCTCGGGTTATCTCCTGGCTTTTGGCTATCTGGTGGGCATTACTGTTCTGGGCGTGGTCCCGGAAATCTCTCCCGCTGTCGCCATCGACCCGCTGTTGCGCGGGTTGCTTGCCCGTTTTATGCCACTGGTTCTGCCATTCCTGCTGATTTTTCCGGCGCGGGCGCCTGAGCGAAAGTCCGGTGAAGCCTTCGACCTGTTCTATGGGGTCATGGTTTTCCTCGTCCTTGCCGTTTTCGTGCTCGGTACACTGGCCTACATGCTGGTCGGCGGGGGGGGCTATGTCGAGGCCCTGTTCAAGACCTCGCTGGCGGTTGCCGGCGCCTTGCTCGTGGTGGCCTGGGCGTGGAATCCGCGCGGCGGATTTTCCGGCATCGGCTCGGCAATTTCACGTTACATGTTGTCGCTGGGCATGCCTCTCGAGCAGTGGCTGGTGCAGCTTTCGGAGGAAAGCGAGCGGCACGCCGATCCGGCACTGTTTCTCGATGCGGTCATGCAGCGTTTGCGTGGCATTCCCTGGGTTGTCGGCATCTCGTGGCGTACGGGAGAGCGAGCGGGGCAATCCGGTGAACAGACTATCTACGCACATACTTACCAGGCGAACGAACTTGAGCTCTCGGTTCATTTTCATCACTCACCCTCGCCGGCCATGCGCTGGCATGTCGAGTGGCTGCTGCGACTGGCTGTCGAGTTTTACCTGGTCAAACTCCAGACTCACCAGCTGCAGCGCATGGGCTATGTTCAGGCCATTTACGAAACCGGGGCGCGGGTAACGCACGACGTGAAGAATCTGCTTCAGTCCTTGCAAACGCTCTGCTATGCCGCGAATCAGCCGGGTGATCCGGCCGAGGTGGCAGCCTTGCTGGGTAGACAGTTGCCGCAAATCGCAGACCGCCTGAAAGTGACGCTGGACAAACTGCAATCGCCCCAAATCGAAAGTCTGGAACAGGTAGAGGCTGGCGTCTGGTGGCACCAGTTCAAGGAGCGTAATGCCCACGTGCTGGTCGATTGGCAGGGCGAAGCCAGCGCCGGCCATTTCTTGCCTGGACCCTTGTTCGATAGCGTGGCCGAGAACCTGTTACAGAATGCGCTGGCCAAACGCTTGCGCCAACCGGGCTTGGGCATCGGCGTACTTTTTGCCGATGGCAGCCTGACAGTCTCTGATGATGGTCAGGCCATCAGCCTCACGCTGGCCGGCGCCTTGCTCAAGGAGCCGGTCCACTCCGAAGACGGTCTCGGAATCGGTTTGTATCACGCTGCACGGCAGGCTGACGGGGTCGGTTATTCGCTGGTTCTGGCTGAAAATCGGCCGGGACGTGTCGCGTTTACGCTGTCGGCTCGCCGGTAGCCTGCGTTTCCCGCAAGTCATTCAATCGATAAACGAGCGTATTGCCTTTGCCTTTGAGGTGTAGCGTCTGTGGTTCATCGAATGAAAAGTGCTGTGCCAGCCGCAGGTGGGTGGTCGCGTCGACTTGGATCATGCCCGGGGTGCCTTCACTGGTGATCCGGCTGGCGAGATTGACGGTGTCGCCCCACAAGTCATAGATGAATTTCTTTTTGCCGACAACGCCGGCAACGACGGGGCCGGTGCCAATGCCGATGCGAACGTCGAGGTGCATGTCGTTGACCGTAAAGTCGCGATGCAGCAGGTCGCGCATGGCGATGGCCAGTTCGGCGATCGACCGCGTGTAGTTTGTCTGCTCGTTGTTCAGACCGCCGGCGACCATGTAAGCGTCGCCAATGGTCTTGATTTTCTCCATGCCATATTGCTCGGCCAATTCGTCAAAAGACGAAAATATCCGGTTGAGCATGGAAAAGACCTGCTGTGGCGTCAGCCCTTCGGCAATCCGCGTGAAATTGACGATATCGACGAACATGATCGTAACGTCGGCAAAGCCATCGGCGATGGCCTGGCTGTCGTGCTTCAGACGTTCGGCAATCGGGCCGGGCAGGATGTTGAGCAGCAGGCGCTCGGAACGCTCCTGTTCGTCCTGTAACAGGCGGTGGGTTTCTTCCAGGCTGGCTTGCGTCTTGGCTTTTTCCTGAACCGCGTAGCGTAGCAACAGGTAGACGATGCTCGAAATGGCAGCGAAATTGAGCGCGAAGAAAAAGACGCTGGTCCGGATCGAGATTTTCGGGGCGCTGCTGGCCAGACTATCGGCCAGGAAATAGTCGAAAAATCCGGAAAGCGCCGTCAGGAAAATATAGGCAATGAACCACGCCAGCGATTCGCGAACCCCAAAGAACAGAACTGCGCCGATTGGGGCGAGCAATCCCCACAGGCTGGTGCCGCTGGCCGTGATGAAGTTGCCTATGCTCCACTGCACGGCAAACGGCGCGAACAGGAAGAGGGCCAGTTGCGAATAACGGAATAGATCGAAATTGCCGCTGCGAAAGTAGTAAAGCAGGTTGCCAACCAGCAGCAACTGGAAAACGAAGGGCGCATTGGCTGAAAACTGCGGCCCCATCTGGCCATACAGGAACAGCCAGAGCATTGAGCCGGTGCAAACCAGGCCGGTCGCGAACACCAGCAGTGATTTCTTCAGACGTGTCTCGGCATCGTCTTCCGGAAGAACGCCGCCGGTACGCAGGGCAACAAGAAATGGTTGGCGGTTCACGGGATGCTTTGATGGAGGCAGGAATGTCCAAGTCATTCAGTTTGGCAGTCGGCTTGCCCCCGGTCAATATGCCGAACAGCTTGCTTGACCGATATCTAGGGGAGTTTGCCGACAGCGACCATGCGTGATTTGAGCACAGTGGGGATGACCCAGGTGACGAGATCGTCGAAATTGTCGGTGGGCGTGTGGGCGATGAAGGTCAGTGTCGCATTTGAATTCTCTGCCTCGTCACCTGCTGCGCTAGGTAATTGGTTGCCGGTAGTCTGATAGGCTCCCACACCCCGGTTGCCGTGGCTGACTATGACGGCAGGGATGTCCGATGCGATGTTGTTGCCTGCCCCGTCCTGAATATTGGCTCGACCATTGGTGTCCAGGGTGAAACGGGTTCGTCGTCCCGCATCAGTCTCGCCTTTGATGAGTGGATCAGAGAATTCGTATCCCACAAAGTACGTAAACCGATTTCCCCACACGTCGCTTTCCTGAATGCCCAGCAAGCGCCATGGGAGTGTGCCGTACTCGCGGGTGCACTGCTGATCGGTGGCTATACATGCGTAGGGGACCACATGACCTCGTGCGATGGTGCATTGTTGAATAGCTTCGCCACCACCACCTGCGGCGAGGGTGGGGTCTGCCGGGCAAGGCAAGCGGCCATTCGACATGGCAAAGCCGAGCAGTGCATCGCGAATTACGTCCAGTTGTTGCTGGGCTTCCTTGTTCTGGATTTGCTCACGCTGGCTGGAGAGGCCAAGCATCAAGCCGCCGGAGAGCAGGGCGACAATCACCAGCACGATCGTCAGTTCGACGAGCGTGAATCCCGAGTTTTTGGGCATCTTGACTGGTGTTTGCAGGCGGCTCATGGTGTTTCAGTAGGCAAGGCGATCATTGAACGTTGGGGACACAGCCTCGACGATGAAGCTGGTTGCCGGTGCCTGGGCTTGGCCATCACGCGAATGGTTGACGGGGTCGGCATTGGCTTTTTCGAGGTAGCTTTTTACTTCACGAAGCGTGCGGTTCTGTGTGTTGGGCAGAGCTTTGCCTGCGGCAATGGCGACCGCACGGTAGTTACCGCTACCGTTAACGGTTAGCAGGCCAGTTGGCGGGCGAACGCGATCGGCTATCTGGTAAAAGAATACGTTCTTCCAGGCGTTCGCGGTCCACCACGTTTCATCGCCGGTGGCCGGTGTCAGGAACAGGCAGGCGTTTCCATACCATGTGGGAGGGGCGGCGGCTTCTGCCATGCTGGTTTCCAGCGATGCGTCGAGCCTGGCTGCGGCGCTGAGAAGGTCGTTCAAGAGGCCAAGGGTCTTGTTGAAGGCATCCCGGGCTAGCGTGGCACCTTCATTGGTCGCGTTCTTGTTGTAACTGTCGAGCAGGGTGATGGTTCCGTTGCTGCCATCAAGGCTGTCAAGCAGCTTTCTGGCGGCAGTGTATGCCGATGTATCGCTGTCTTCCTGGGACGAAATTCCTTTTTTGGCCAGCCGCGCCAGGTCGGCCGCTTGGGCGATTGCGGTGTCGCTCCAGTAGATCACTGTTTTCGCCGGAGTGCGCAGGGTGCGCGCGGACGTAACGTTGGCCGGTGGCGTCTGTTGTGCGCCATTCAGAGCAATGGCCACGGATTTCAAGGTTTCGAGAGCGACGTTGTCGCCATTCGCGTCCAGTGCGGTAGCTAGCGCATTGAGTTGAGTCGCTGCTGTTTCCGCATTTGCCTGTATCTGGGCTTGATCGGCCCCTGTTTTCATGGCCGCCAAGGCATTTTCCAGGGCAGTCAAAGTTGCAGGTCGGGCTGCAAGTACGGCTGTTGAGCCGGTCACTATGGAGGAGACCAGCGTTTTGGCCGACTCAAGCGTCCCGACGAGAGCTTCGCTGTTCGACGTGGCCAGTACGGTGCCGATGCTTGTCGCTCGGAAGCTGACTTCATCGGCATCTACATTGACCCGATTGGCGAGAACGGTGGTTTCGATCAGTCGATTGGCGTTATAAAGGTTGTTGGCTTCGGTGAGCGCTTGTTGTGCAATCGGTTCAGCAATCGGTACGCTGGGATAATTTTTGGCTAGGTTGACGGCGACTGCAGCATTTGTGGCCGATATGTGAGCTGCACTGATTTTGCCGTCAATGTCCGTATTTATGGTTCCGCTGTAATCCAGCAAACTGTTTTTGAATAGATTGACAGGGGTGATCAGTTTGCCGAAGTTGGCTTTTGTCGGGGCTCCAGTAGCGACATCGATGCTGGCTTTCAGATCCGGGTTGTTTAACTGCAACTCCATTAAAAATAGATCGAAACCGTTATTTGCCAACGATTCGTTGAGTGCTGTCAGGCTCGGCAGGGCGCTTGCAATGGCTCCAGGCAAGGTATTGCCGAAGGCAGCGAAAGCCCCGGCTGTTTTTGTGGCGGTGACGATGCTGGCATCCAGTGTGGTGAAATCAGCCTTGGATTTCGTCGCCTTGTCGGAGAGATCGACCGCGGCCTGATACTGGCGGTCAAAGAGTGCCCGAGCATAGGCGGCCTGTTCTTGCAGCTGATATACGGCAGCGAGTTGATCAGCTGCGGTCGACGCGGAATTTAGGCTGATTTTGGTGGCAGTCAGTTTTGTGATCGTATCCTTCAAAGACATTTCAGGGTTGCCTGCCTGTGTGTCCGGCACCATGCCGAAAAGGCTTTTAGTCGCTCCTTTGAAAATGTTGTTCGACAGCGGTGCCGGCCACGGGTAGGTATGCTGGAGGTTGCTGGCGTTGGTTGCATGTTGTTCGAGGCAGGTTCGCAGCTCGTTGGCAATACGCTGCTCGACGGTGGCCATTAGCTCCTGGCGGGTAATGGCGATGACGATATCGTTGTCTTCGGGTGAGTTTGAGGCTCCGTTGTAAAAATAGTCGTCGCCATCCGCATTTGCGGTATCGAGTGCTCCTCGCGTTGCGATGATTACCGCGGCTATGTCATTGCTCGCGCTTCCTGCTGAAACATCCAGGTGGAGTGAGGTGGGCGTATCGCTATTAACCTTTTTATTGACGCTCTTGCCGCCAAAGGCCGGGGACAGGTAATAGCGAAATTTTCCCCCTTGCGCATCGATGTTCTCGGCCAGGTTGAGCGTTGACCACGGGAGCCAGCCACCATAGCTAGCGCAGTCGTCTTGGGTGAATGTGGGGGAACGCCCGTCTCCAATGATGTCAGGGCAAAGGAGTCGGCCTGGGCGTGTCGCATCATTGACGGCATAGGCAATGACTGATTCCTTGGCTTGCGCCAGGCGCTGCATGACGGTGTCGCGTTCCTGGTTCTGGGTGTCGCCGAGATTGCTGCTGCGATAGAAGGCATAGCCTCCGGCCAGCAGGAGCATGACGAGCAGGGCGAGGAGGGCAACGCCCCTCTGCGCGGAGGGTGGGGCGCGGCGTTTCATTTTGTGCTGCCGCGTTTTATGTCGATGCGGCCGCTGCCGATCACGCTTTCGCGCTCGCCGGTGGCCGGGTTGAAGGTGTCGCCGACCGGCACACGTGGCGGCGGTGTGCTCCCGTCCCAGTTGGCTTCGCCGTTGATCCAGCGGATGCTGCGGCCACCGCTGCTGCGGACTTCGCCGTTGATGGTCTGGCTGGCTTCGCTATCGGCATTGGGCTGGAAGCCGGGGTTGTGCTGGCGCTGGAGGTCGAGCCTGGCTCTTTGCTGCGGGTCGAGGAAGAGGCGGCCGAGCGGTGCTTCTTCGGCCTGGCCGGGTACGTTGGCGGAGCAAATCAGCAGGAGGACGAGGAGGCGAATCCGGCTCATTTTTTGTCACTCGCCGGACGAATGGTCAGCCAATGCATTTCGCACTCGGCCCCGAATTGGGCCATGGCGGCGCGGCCATCGGCCTGGCGCGGCAAAGGCGAGAGCTTGCAGGCGCGTACGATGACCAGGGCCTTGGCGTTTTTCTGAATGCGGGCGAGGAAATTGATCAGGTCTTCTTCGTGCAGCAGGCGGAGCTGCAGGCGCAGCGGGCTGCTGAACCAGGCGTAGCTGGCGTCGCCTGCCTTGTCCAGGCTGGTCTGGGCGCCGAACTCGTAGCTCATGCCCGGGATGCGCAGTTCGCGCTGCGTTTCGCGGAGCATTTCCATCCAGTCGAGGCGTTTTTCGTCGCCGGTGATGCCGGAATTTTGCAGTTGCTGCAGGAGTTGTGTTCGCTCGCGGATTTCCTGTTCTTCGGTGCGGACCTGGCGCAGACGTTGTTCGATCTGGTTTTTGGCCGTCATTGCTGCGTTGCGTTCGTGCTCGGCTTTGCCGGCGTCGAGCTGGCTGCCCCAGACGAGCAGGCTGGCGACGGCAATCATGGCCAGCGCGGCGAGCAGGGGGAGCCAGAGTTTCGGGAGATCGCGGCTGGTCAGTTTCATGGCGCGACGTTCCGGACGATTTCGACGGCAAACTGCCGGGGCTGGGTTTCTTCATCCAGTCCGTCGCCGCCGCGCAGGGCGCGTCCTGATTCGATGTCGAAGGGGCGTTGCAGGATGTTGATGGTGTTGGCCGGATCGGCACGCAGGGCGTCGACAAATTGATCAAAGACGGCCAGGGTTTGCCGGGTCGTTGCCCGCTCCAGATGGATGGAGCCGCGGACGGTGGTGATTTCCGGCTCGCTGCCAGGCACTCCCACGGTCAACCGGAAATTTTGCCCAAATTTCCAATCGATGCCTTCGAGAACGATGGCCGGCATGCGGTCGAGAACGCGGCTGACCATGCGGTAGCTTGGTGTCGGCTGGCGTTGCTGGGCCAGTAGCTCGCCGTAGCGGCCGGTCACGCGGCGCAGCGTGTCGTTGTCCATGCCGAGCTGCGGGAAGGTGGCCGAGATTTCCTGGTAGCGCCGGGTGAAATCGGCTTCGTTGGCCGCCAGCGCCCGGGCTTCGGCGCGCAGGTCACTGGCCACGTAGGTTTCCTTGGCGGCGAACAGGACGCCGCCGAGCAGGGCGATCAGTCCGGCCGCGAAGAGGCCATGGCGGATTTGCGCCAGGCGGAAATGGTGGCGATGTGTTTCGCCGGCAAACTGCTGGGCAGGCGGCGCCGTCGCCAGCAGGTGCAGGAAGAGCAGGTCGCTGCGGTTGTCGGCGGGCAGCGTGTGCAATTTGAGCTTGTGCGCCGCGACATGGCTGTCGATCAGCGTGAAGTTCAGCTTGCTGTGTTCCGGGCAGGCCTTTTCGATGGACGGAATGGTCAGCGGATGGGCGACGATGAAAGCGGGCAGGCTTTCGTCGCGCCCGATCAGGCGTTGACCGATCAGGTATTGGTGCAGTTTGCCCGCTTCGGCGGCAAAGGCGCTGGCGATGCCGGCGATGCTGCTGTCGGTGAGCGGCGCCATGCGCGAGAAATGGGCGTGGCCGTCAACCAGGTAGGTTTCGCGGATCGAGTGATCCTGCAGGGTGAGCAGCAGGCAGCGGCCGCTGTCCTGGCCGAGCTTTTTGAGCAACTGGCCGCCCAGTTGGGCCACAGTGTAGATGCCGGCCAGCGGCACTGCTGCATCGCTGATCCGACGCAGCCACGGCTCGAAATGGGCCGGGTTGGTCAGGGCGGAAAGCAGCAGCTTTTCGTTCTTGCGCTGGCTTTTTTCGTAGCCGAGCGAAATAGCCGCGGCGAGTGGCGTGCCGAGAAAATGTTGGCCGATCTTGCGGGTAATCAGTGTTTGCCGGTCGCCGCCCTGCAGGAAGGGGATGGTTTCCAGCGCATGGCCTTCCTCGGCGACATTGGCCAGCAGCGAGAACTGGCTGCTGCTGTGTTCCCTGAGATATTCGGCGAATTGCAGCAGGCCGTCCTCGTCGTTGTCGAAAACCCCCTCGGCGCGCAGGCTGCCCTGCTGCCAGGCGTGGGCCGACAGACGATGGGTATTGAGATAGAGGAGGCGGCAGCTCACGTTTTGATCTTGCTGATGACGTCGTAAATGGGGCCGATGACCGACAGCATAATCCAGCCGAGCAGGGCGCCCATGAAAAGCGTCAGCATCGGCTCGATGAGTGCCTGCGCCTTGCCGACCGACTCCTTGACGTCGCGGTTGTAAAAATAGCTGACGTTGAGCAGCGCCTTGTCCAGTCCGCCGGTGCTTTCGCCGATACGCAGCATGCGCACGACGAGCGGCGGAAACATGCCGACATCGTGGAAGGCGCCGGCCACATTCTGACCTTCGCGGATCGACTGTTCGACGCGCTCAAGCGCCTTGCGCACGACGCGGTTGCCGACGACGTGCTGCGTCGTGCGGATCGACTCGAGAACCGGAATGCCCGAGGCGTAGAGCATGGCGAAGGTGTTGGCGAAACGGGAGAGGATGATTTTTTTCAGGATCGGACCGATCACCGGCAGGCGCAGCTTGATGCCGTCGAGGCGAAAGCGCGCCAGCGGGTTGCTGCGCAGGACTGCCTGCAAGGCAACGACGGCGATGATCGGCAAGGCGAGAAAAACATACCAGTAGTTGACCAGCAGGTCGGAGACGAAAAACAGCAATTTGGTATGCGGCGGCAAAACCTGCCCCATGTTCTTCACGAACAGCTTGAGCTGCGGGACCATGTAGATCATCAGGAAGAAAGTGGCGGAGAGCACGATGGTAGCCACGAAGGCCGGGTACATCAGCAGCTTTTTCGTGTGCGAGGCCAGTTCATCTTCCCACTTCAGCGATTCGGACAGGCTGGCCAGCACATCCGGCAACTGGCCACTGGCCTCGCCGGCACGGATCAGGTTGCAGAACACCTGGCTGAAAATTTCCGGGTGGGCGTTCATCGCCTGCGACAGGGTCTGGCCGCCTTCGATGCTTTCGATCAGCCCGGCCATCACTTCGCGGAAGCGGGGATGATCGACCGAGTCGCGCAGGTCGGTCAGCCCTTCAAGGATGGGGACGCCGGCCCGGGTCAGGTGTTCGAGATGGAAGCAGAAATTGATCAGTTCCGGCCGCGGCACGCGCTGCGCGCCAAACAGGGCGCGATGTTTGATCGGCGAACCGGTGATCAGATCGAGATTCATGCGCTTCAGGCGCATTTCGAGGTCGACCAGATTGATCGCATCGAGTCGTCCGTAGGTCATCCGACCTTCCACGCTGACCGCCTTGTAATCGAACAACATGGCGCGTCTACATCCGGTCGGTCAGGTCGACGACGCGGGCCAGTTCTTCAAGCGAGGTCGTGCCGTTGAGCACGCGGTGCATGCCGTCGTCGGCCAGTGTGGTGAAGCCCTGGAGCAGGGCCCGCGAACGGATTTCGTGGGTGGTCGCGCGGCGGGCGATCAGCTCGTCGATGCCGGCGTCGATGCGCAGCAGTTCCATGATCGCGATGCGGCCGCGGTAACCCTGAAAATCGCACAATTCGCAACCGGTGGCGCGAAACAGCACCGGCCGCGGCCCTTCGCCAAGGTCGCCAAGGAGGCGAATCTCATGCGGTTCGGCGTGATACGGCGACTTGCAGTGATCGCACAGCCGGCGAATCAGGCGCTGGGCGATGATGCCGATGATGTTGCCGGCCATCACGTCGGGCAGGACGCCGATGTCGAGCAGGCGCGGCACGGCGCCGATGGCCGAATTGGTGTGCAGGGTGGTGTACACCTGATGGCCGGTCATGGCGGCGCGGAAGGCCATTTCGGCCGTTTCCGCATCGCGCACCTCGCCGACCAGGATGACGTCCGGGTCCTGGCGCATCATCGAGCGGATGCCGTTGGCGAAATCGAGCTTGGCGGTTTCCGAGACCGAGGTCTGGCGCACCATGGCCATCGGGTATTCGACCGGGTCTTCGAGGGTCATGATGTGAATGCCCTCGGAATTGATGTGGTTGAGCACCGAGTAGAGCGTCGTCGTCTTGCCGCTGCCGGTCGGCCCGGTGACGAGGATGATGCCTTCCGGCCGCGAAATCATGAGCTTGAGCTGGTGCAGATGCTCCTCGGCTAGACCGAGATTTTCCAGCGGGACGATGCCTTTTTGCCGGTCGAGAATGCGCAGGACGATGTTTTCGCCATGGATGGTCGGCTGGCTGGCGACCCGGAAGTCAATGGGGCGGCCCGAAACCGTCAGGCTGATCCGGCCATCCTGCGGCGCCCGCATTTCGGCGATGTTCATGCCCGAAAGCACCTTGATGCGCACCGTCATGGCCGGCCAGTAGGATTTATGCAGGGCGCGAATCTGGCGCAGCATGCCGTCGATGCGATAGCGGATGCGCAGGAAATTGGCTTCCGGTTCGAAATGGATGTCCGAGGCCTCGCGCTTTACCGCGTCGGTCAGGATCGAGTCGATCAGGCGAACGACCGGCTGGCTGTATTCGTCGTCGGTGGCGGACAGGCTCTGCCAGTCGATTTCGCCGGTTTCGATCTCGTGCAGGATGCCGTCGATCGACAGCTCGTGACCGTAATACTGGTCGATGGCGTGGTCGATTTCCGATTCGCCGCCGAGCAGGGTTTCAATTTCGGTGCCTTCTTCGAGTTGACCGCGCACCCGGTCGAGACCAACGATGTCGTTGATGTCCGAAATGGCCAGCGTCAGGCGGCGGTTCGGGCGGTCGTAGTCGAGCGGCAGCAGGTGGTGGCGTTTGGCCATGTCGCGCGGCACCAGCTTGAGCGCCTGCGGGTCGACGACGGCGTGCGACAGGTCGATGCTCTGCTTGCCGAGATTCTCGGACAGCGCCTGGCGCAGCGTGGCCTCGGTGACGAAGCCGAGCGAAACCAGCAGCTTGCCGATCGGCTGGTTCTGCTTCATTTGCTCGAGCAGCGCGATGCGCAGCTGATCTTCCGACAGGATGCCTTCGGAAATCAGGATCTGGCCGAGTGGCCGGCGCTGGAGGGCAGAAGTGCTCATGGTGCGGTCAGCGCTGCGGCCCGGGTTGCAACTCGCCCAGACGTTGCTCGACCTTGTCGCGCGCGAAGCCGGCCGGGCGTTTGGCCGACGCTTCCAGCGCCAGCCGGTAATGCTGGGCGGCGAGGCGCGCTTGGCGCAGGTGATCGAGGCTGACCGCCAGGTTGAACAGGTAGTCAGGGTTGTCGCCATCGGCCGCCACGGCGTTGAAATAGACCTGCTGGGCCTCGGCCCAGCGGGCCTGGCGAGAATACAGATTACCGAGGGCGAAATTGAGCGGCGCCGATTCGGGCTGGCTGGAGAGCAGCGACTTCAGGCGGCTTTCTGCGGTGTGCGGATCGGCATTGGCCGACAGGTTGTTAAGGACGGCCGCCTGGGTTGCCGGATCGCTCGGGTTGGCGACCAGCGCCCGCTGGCGCAAACCGTCGGCGTCCGCAGCGCGCCCCTGGCGATGGGCGATGGCGGCCAGGGCGAGCAGGGCGTCGGTGTTGTTCGGATCGCGTTGCAGCGCCTGTTCGAACTCCCGGCGCGACAGTTCCGTCTCGCCGCGTTGCAGGCTGGCGTGACCGCGAGCGAGGTTGGCGTCAGGTTCCGGCTGGGTCCGCGTCAGGCGAATCTGGGGGGCGGCCTCGTCATCGGGCGCCGGCATCGGGGCCGGGCGCGCCTCCCGACGCGGGAAAAGCGGTGGCGCGGCCGGTTCGGGCGTGACTCCCACGGTCGACCGGAAAAAAGGGGCAAAATCAGAAGACGGGGCGGGTTGCACTGCCATCGCCGCCCGGGGCGGCGACGGCTGGGCTAGCTGCGTCATCGCCGCCGGTGTGCCGGCGGCCAACGATCCGTGGTTCATCGCATTCATCTGATACCAGACATAGCCGCCGATGGCGATGCCGGCAACGCCGAGCGTGCCCAAGGCCAGCCAGAGCGGCAGCCGTGAAGGCGTCGCGGCGGGCTGCTTGGCGGCAAAGGCATTGCGCACAGCCTCGCGCTGTTCGGCCGGCCTGGCTTGCGGCGTCTCACTGGCTTGGGGAGCGGCCTGGCGGGGCTGGGGAAGCGCTGAACTGGCCAGTTC